>CAWBGK010000022.1:0-174395 GCA_963788305.1 uncultured Chloroflexia bacterium | reverse complement strand
GCTAACTACACCCATATCAATGACCACCTCCAGTATCTGAGCGAAGTCATGCAGGTTTCTGCATCATCCACTGGAAGATATCGGTTCTATTTACGGCATTTGCTGCTTTGGGCTGATGAAACCCTGTTAGCAATGTCAAATAAGATCCGACCTGCGTTCCCTGCTTATGTAGCATCACTGCCTGGAAAAGATGGTATCGGCAATTTGGCTGGTTCCACCCAGAAGAAAATCATCGAGTTAGCAAGACGGTTTTTTCAATGGGCGAAAATCAATTACCCTCGAGATTACAGCTCTTTGCCGACACATTGGATCGAGTTCATTCGCCATTGTAGATACATTCAAGGACAGGGTGAACATGAGTTCGTAACGCTCGATGAGGTTCTAAGATTAACTTCCATCAAGACCGATATCGATGATCTGGTAATGCGACGAGACCAAGCAGCCGCCGCAATGTTGTTCCTTTCTGGGATGCGAGCGAGTGCATTCGCATCATTACCGATAGAGGCAGTTGATCTCAGTGCCTATTCAATTCGCCAATGGCCGGAAATTGGAGTGCGCACCAAGAATAGTAAGCGAGCAATGACTTATCTGCTTCCGATCCCTGAGCTTCTCGTAGTCGTGAAGAATTGGGACCAACTGATAAGAGGCGTATTGCCATTATCTTCGTCATGGTATACCCCAATCGAAAGTAACTGGGGAGATCAGTCGCTTTCCAAGAATGAACCCGGGAATAATCGCCACTTGGCGTTGAACAAGAGGCTGAAATTGCTGTGGGAGAAGGCTGGATTGACTTACAAATCCGCGCATAAGTTCCGCCATGGTCACGCTGTCTATGGGCTTCAACATGCCAGAACAATGGCTGACTATAAAGCAGTGTCGATGAATTTGATGCACGATAGCATTAAGATCACAGACGAAGTGTACGCTCCGATCTTATCCAACGAAGTTCAGGAGAGGATCGCTAAGTTAGAACAGGTAAGTAGCAGCATCCCCGAGGACGACATCGCTGAATTTGTTGGAAGTCTCTCCAACGTGGAACTGTCACGTGTCATGATGATCGTTGCAGATCGTTTAGCGAAATAATCCGCTGAAATGGCAGAAGTTTTTGCTCGGGTTTGCTTATCACAACTCAGGACAAGGACTATGCTTTTCTCTTCAATCATAGCCTCCAATTATCAACTGGACTTGCTTTCTGATGAGCATGCTGGATATCCACTTCAGAAATCCGTGCATAATTCTGGACCATATCTAGGCTGCTGTGGCCGAGCAGCGCTTGCAGCGTGAAGACATCCCCTCCCGAACGCAGGTATGTGATCGCGAAGGTATGCCGAAACTTATGCGGGTAAGCCTTTTTGACTTTCGCTCTTTTACCAATTCGAGTGATCAATAATCGTAAGCTGTTTGGAGTAAATGGACGGTCTTCGCGATTCAGGATCAAGGGGGAATCTGGGTCCTCGCTATCTTCCCTAGATGCGAGGTAACGCCAGAGCATCTTGCGTGTAGCTTTACCAATAAATACTGTTCGACCCTTGCCTCCTTTTGCCCCGCCCTCAGACCCATGCTTGATTTCAATCTTGCCCGTTTTTAAATCTACGTCGCCAATACTCAGGCTGCAGAATTCCGATGCACGCAGACCCGTGTCCAGCAAGATAAAGATGATCAATTGATCTCGAGCGCCTGTGCCTCTTCGCATTACGAATGAGCGTCTCCACCCGGTGTGGGCCTCTTTACAGAAGATGCATGCTTTGACTAATAGATCTACTTCTTCTTTGGTGAATGCTTCAACTGGCGCTCTCTTGTATTTCGGCGAGGGGATTCCCAGCATTGGATTGTTGATTTCAAACTCTTGATTCGCCCAACCGAAGAATGCTTGAAAGATGATATAGATGTTCCGCAGCGTCTTGGGGGAGAGGGGGTGAATTTTCCCGTTGAACCTGATGGGTTGATAATCTGTTCGCAGCCAGGCCAGGTAATTTCGTATGTCGTCCGAACCGATCTTTTCTAGCGGTTCATCCCCCTGATAAGCCAGCCATTTCTTCAGGACTCGCTCGTAAGAGTCTACACTGCGCAGGCTCAAGCCTTCGGCGATCTTGTATTTGTTAAAGCCTTCGATTGCTTTGGAGATCAACAGGTTTAAAGGACTATGGTTCATGTGAAATCTCTCCTCTGACAGAAATTTCACAACTAGAGTCCTTCGGGCTAACGAAAAACCATAGCCCCAAGGACTATGGTTCTCCTTCAGTAGCGGGGCTGAGAATTCGAACTCAGGACCTTCGGGTTATGAGCCCGACGAGCTGCCACTGCTCCACCCCGCATCGATTGTGCCCACCCCCCGAGCGGACGTCATTGTATCACGCACCCCCATGCTCGTCAAGGCAATTATCCAGGTAGTGTTATTGTTCAGCGAAATTGACACCAGGTAACTGATCAGCGAAAATGTCACCCTATGAGCGAAAGAGTGACATTGAGCATGGACGAAATCAAGCGAGTGTATGTGCTACAGCAGGTCGAAGAGAAGAAACTCAGCGGCCGAGGAAGCCGCCCAGCGGTTGGGTTTGTCCCTGCGGCAAGTACGGAGGCTGATGGTGAAGTATCGCGGAGCAGGGGCAGCGGGGCTGGCACACGGGAACCGCGGCCGAGCACCACATAACCGGGTGTGCGAAGAGGTGCGCAAGAAAATCCAGGAGCTGTCGGAAAAGGAGTATCGAGATTACAACGACAGCCACTTCACGGAAGAATTGGCGGAAGAGCACGAGCTGGTTCTTTCACGCTGCACCGTACGTCGCATCCGGCGGGAAGCAGGGCAAAAAAGCCCGCGCAAGCGACGAGCGCCACGCCACCGGAGCTGGAGGGAGCGCAAGGAAAAGGTCGGGATGCTGCTACAGACCGATGGCAGCCGGCATGACTGGCTGGAAGGTCGTGGGCCATACCTGACCCTGATCGGCAACATCGATGATGCCACCGGTGAGTTACTGGGAGCAGTGTTTCGTGAACAAGAAGATGCGGCGGGGTATTTTCTTGGGCTGCGGAGCATTTGCCAACAACAAGGCATCCCGGCGGCGATCTACGCCGACCGTCATTCGATCTTCCAGAGCTCAGCGAAGGCAACCATCGAGCAGGAACTAGACGGGGAAGAGCCCAAGAGCCAGTTTGGCAGGCTGGCGGACGAATTAGGGATCGAGTTGATCGCTGCTCGCAGCCCCCAGGCCAAGGGCCGAGTAGAACGGCTGTGGGGTACCCTCCAGGACCGTCTGGTAAAAGCCCTGCGCAAAGCCGGAGCATGCAACCAAGAACAAGCCAATCAGGTGCTGATCCATTACTTACCCAAATTCAACCAGCGCTTCCGGGTAGAGCCGGCGCAGCCTGAAACAGCTTACCTGCCTTGGCCAATGCACCGCCAACTAGAAGACTTCTTCTGCTTCAAACATATACGCACCGTTAGCAATGACAATACCCTCCCCTTCGATGGCCAGCGCTTACAAATACCTCCTGGCCACCAAAACAGCAGCTATGCACACAAACGTGTCGAAGTGCGCCAACACCTGGATGGTCGGCTGGAAGTGCGCTATCAGAATCAACGCCTGGCTATCTTCGACCCGGATTCAAATGGCCCTTTGCGTATGAAAAAATTCTCGCCCGCCCCGGGTCAAACAGCTAGCACGCCGGCATCGCAGGCCGAGCCGAAGAAGCAGCCTAAAAAGCCATTGGGTTCCAAGCCTTCGCCCGATCACCCCTGGCGGCGGTTTAAGGATAAACGCCTTGAGAAGATGTCAGATCCATCACAGGTGGCAGAATGAAAAGACGAGCAGAGTTAAAAATCATCTCTGGCTCGCCTTCCTTTGGGGTATTGCCGATTATACTTGGCTATCGGCTGAGGTCAAAATGACATTTTTGCTGATCAATTAGGGTGACAGAATCGCTGATCAATGACAGGCAATTATCCAGGTAGAGAAATTCGAATTAGAAAGCGGTTCTCAACTTATTCCGGGTCAATAAAGAGCAGCAGCCAGTGGTCAAGCATGCTGGTCTTCACCTGGATCGCGGCTGGTTTTGGGATAACGGTGGGTGTGGGATTCGCGGCCGCCACCGGTACAACCGGTATGTCGCCTGGTCGGACCATGTGGTTTTCGTAAGCCCAGCGGTGAACGGCGGCTTCAGATGTCGCAAAGGCGATCTGGTCATTTAAGGCGGCCTTGGTTAGCAGCTTTGCGTCCCGCTCGGCTTTTACGATCGCATGCTCGGCTGTCAGCTGGTTCAGGTCGCCTGTCCGGCTGTTGAAATTCATCACGAGGTAGGCTATGATTACCAGCCCTGCTGCTAATGCAAAATATCGCATTTCCACTCCTTGAGCCTGCCAATAAATCCTATGTCTGATCTTACCAAATACTGGCTAAGACCGCAAGATGATCCATACGATAACATCGGTGCAGTTTCTATACCAGATAAATCATTCATTCGATTGAACATGGAACGTAAAGTTGTTCATGTTCGAACATTCATCTTAAATATTCATTAAAACACAAAAATCCTCTCATTAAATCTTTAATGAGAGGATTTTTGTGCCGAAGGTGGGACTTGAACCCACATGAGAGTTCTCTCACTACGCCCTGAACGTAGCGCGTCTGCCAATTCCGCCACTTCGGCCGGTTGCGTCTTTCCTTTGCGCATGGTATTTTACCGTTAATCCGGGTTTTGTCAACCTTACATAATCATTAAGAAACCAATGCCAGCTCTGCTGAGAATTCAGGCAGCTGCTTATGAAGCTGCTTTCCGTCTCAGAGTTACCGAGAGGTTCACTGCGCCGCACGAAACCAGAACGAGCATGCTATAATTCAAGCTTAGGGTTTTATTAATGATGAATGGATTAATCGACCAGATCCTGGCTCTGCTTGGGTCCGAATCCGGCCGGCTGGCTTACCACCTCGTCCTGGCTTTCTCGATAGCTGGCGCTGTTCAGGTCGTCGTTACCCAGATCGGCCGATCTGGGTATGCCTACAGCCGGCGGGTTCTGTTCGGATTAGGGCTGCTGCTGCTGATTCAGATCGCCCTGTTCGTCTCCTCTGGCCTGGCCAGAGCCGGGATGGTCGAAGGGCGGCTCTGGCTGGCGCTTTTTGACCGGGCTGCTGCACTGGTCAGCCTGGTCGTGCTCGGATGGCTTTGGTGCTTTCCTCAGCCGGACCCTGGTGCAGATGCGGCTGCGCTTGTTGTTGGTTTCCTGGCGCTGGTTGGTTCCATTTTTGCCTCGTTGTGGTGGATCCAGGTCTCTTATGCCAGCGGAGACCCATCAACCCTGAACGGTTCTCAGATCGATATCGCATTGCAGGTTGCGTCGCTCGTGCTGATCGGCGCGAGCGCACTGCTGCTGGTGCTCAACCGACCGTCCGGTTGGGGTTACGGTCTCGCAATGATCCTTTTGCTTGCAGTCGGGCGATTCGTCTACCTGCTGCTGCCGTACAGCGGGGATTATCCGCTGGTTCTGCGCCTCTTCGAGATTGCGGCGTTCCCACTCCTGCTGCTGCTCCCCCAGCGCCTGCAGATTGACGCAGTTAACCAACCCACAGAACCGATGATAGAGGATGAATGGAAATCTGAGCCTGTCTTTGGGCTCGCGGCTTCTGAGCTCTTTGATGTATCCGTCGGCGCTTTGTATCAAGAAGCGCCCGAGTTCTTAAATTCGCTGCTTGGCTTGATGGATGACCTGACTGAAGAACAGGCCAGCCGGCGAGTTGCAGCCGCGTTGGCAGTCAGCTGCAGAGCAAGCATTGCGATACTGGTCGATCCGCTTCAAAGCGAAGCTCAGCTGAGGCTGGTCTGCGGTTACGATCGGATTACCGACCGATATTACGATGAAGCAGTGCTGGACGCAAGCTCGCTGCCTATCATGGCATCCTGCCTGCGAATGGGCAGGATGCGCCGTTTGGGCAGCTCCAACACTTCGCCTGACCGCCTGACGCTGATCAACACCTTTGGAATCGAGCGCCCGGGGGCAATGCTTTTTGTACCGGTTCTGTCCGCAGAAGGCACGGCAGAATCCGGAGTGATCCTGATCGCCGGTGATTTTCATGAAGGTTGGACCGTTGAAGAGCAATCGGCGATCGCACAGCTATCCAAGTTTCTTACCCAGTTCTTGCAGCGGGCAAGGGAGACTGCCTCCGTCCGCGATGAATTAGAGCAGACTCGCCAGGCTTCCCACCGGATTCAGGATCAGGCGCAGGAAGCGCTGGAGGAGGACCTGAGGCTGCGCGATCAGATCGCTGCCCTGCAGGAAAGCGCCCGCCGCGACCAGGATCAAATCATCAAAATGTCAGCTTTGATGGTCGGGCAGTTGGACCTCAATGACGCAGTGGCGCGCTCGTACAATCAAACACAACGCCTCCAGGGCGCTCTTTCTCAGCTGGAAGGTGAAGCATCTGGCAGAAGCTCACCGGTTCTTGGAGAGCTTCGTCTGCTCCTCGAGGAGATTGCCGTCCTGCGGAGCTCGATCTCTGAAACCGAGAGCCGTCTGAATGAGCTGAATGCCAGCTCTGGCACATCTCACCAGGAGGCAAAACCTTCAGTACTGCAGCTCCAGACCATCCTCTCTATTGCCGAAGACCTGCGCGAGCCGCTCTCTTCGATCATTGGATATACAGATAAGCTTCTCAGCGAATCACCCGGATCTTTGAAGGGAGAACAGCGCCGCTATCTGGAGCGAATCCGGGTCTCCACCGGTCGATTTGGCCGCCTGATTGATGAGCTGACCCAGATTTCGACATCCGAAGTTGATCCAACCCGGATCAGCCGGCGCACGATCGACTTACGGCAGGAAATCAAGCAGGCTGTGAAGGAGACCAATGGGAAGGTCGCACGCCGAAATCTTGAGCTGAACCTGAGCCTCCCAGAGGTCCCATTGATCATCGAAAGCGACCCGGTCGTTATCCGAAGGGTGGTCAGCCTTCTGCTAAGGAATGCGTTCACCGTATCGCCGGACGGAGGCGAGGTCGGCGTGAAAGCCTGGCTTGAAAGCAGACCTGGGGAGCGCATATACGCGCTGGTCCAGGTCTCTGACCAGGGATCAGGAATGGACGACCAGACTCTCCGGCGCATATTTTCCCTGTCCCAGGAAAGTGGAGCCGGACAGGTGCCGATCGCCGGGGTGGCAGCTGGCGAGGTAGATTTTGTCCGGCTGAAAGCGCTTGTTGAAGCGCTGCGCGGCCGGATTTGGGTGGACAGCCAGCCGGGGCAAGGCACAACATTCAGCGTGCTGATCCCGGCTGCAGAAAATGATGATTTCGGGAACGACAAGCCCAGGCGGAGAGGAAACGGCTTGAAAGCCTGGTTACAATTTGCCACAGGCTCACTGATGGCTGTCCTTTTCGGGGGGTTGATCCTGGGCAGCGTAGTCCTGGCTCTGATGGAGAGCGGGCAAGCGTCTGCCGTGTCATACTCGACGACCGAGGCGCCGCCAATTCTTGAAATCGTTCAGCTGGAGAAAACCAAACCCGCTGAGATAAATATCACCCCGGGAGGCGGTCCTTTATTTTACTATTCGACACCCGCATCTACCTCCATGCCAACGCTGCCTGCCGAACCAGCTTGCCCGCCGCAGCAAGGCTGGCAAAAAGTAGTCCTTCAGGACGGCGAGACGATTGCCGGGCTTGCCGAGCAGCTGGGGATCAGCGCTGCCGCGATCCTGGCAGGGAGCTGCCTCGAAGCGGGCTCCATAAAGCCGGGAGTATCGTTGAATATCCCAATTTCTTCTCCAACGGGTCCCGCCACCCAGGTCATCATCCAGGCCGGGGGGTGCAGCGGACCGCCGGCGCGCTGGATCGTCTATATCATTCAACCTGGAGACACGTTGAGCTCGCTGAGCATGAAGGTCGGGGCTTCGGTCTCGCAGCTGGTAAGCGCCAACTGCCTGCAAGAATCGCGGCTCTTTCCCGGACAGCACCTGTTTGTTCCGCGCCTTCCGCAGAAACCGGTAATTTTCCCGACCCTTCAGCCAGGCTGGCTGCCGCCGGTTCCGGTGCGCCAGGGTACCCAGCCACCTGTGATCAGACCGTCTGCGATTGATCCGCCGATCAGCGAACCACCGTTCCGACCGGAGCCGCCGGAACCGCCGGAAATACAGCCGCCCCAGCCTCCTCCGCCACCAATCCTGGATTGAATATTGAATATGGAAAAATCAATTAAGCAAGTCAATCTAAATTCATTCGCCTGCTGGTACGAAATTTGCACCGATGTGAGATCAGTGATGTACCGATCATTCGGATCAGATCTTTGAATACATAAAAAACCAATCGTGAAAGCGCGCCCGCTTAATTCCAAATTCATCCTCCTGCTGCTGGTTTGCCTCGCCTTTGGTTTATCTGCCGCTGGCTTGCTTCTGATCGGCAACCTCCGGACTGCTGCCGCAGGGATGCCTCCAGCCGCTTTAATCTCTGGATTTACAAACCAGGCAACCTATGTGCTGGCACCTGCAGATGCAACCCCCACACCCACGCCGTTCCAACCGCTTGCACCGACTGCGACGCTGATCGCGATCCAGACCCAGGCTGCATTGCCGACCCAACCGGCTTCGGACACACCTGCTGGTCCTGTTCTCACAGAAGCCCAGCTCACTCCAGAGCCGACCAAGACTGCCTTTGGAGAAATTACACCAGAAGTCCCCGCAGGGTCGACGCCTGGTACTCCGACCGCCTCACCCCTCCCTCCGACTCCCGAGTTGACCGCTGCGCCTGAAATGGAAAAGCTCCCCAGCCAGATCAATATATTGCTGCTCGGTTCGGACCGCCGCCCGTGGGATGCGGGTTTCCGGACGGACACGATCATCCTGGTGACCGTTAACACCGACCTGGGGCGGGTGAACCTGACTTCATTCCCGCGCGATCTTTGGGTGATGCTTCCAGGTTGGGGTCAAAGCCGGATCAACACCGCCTGGACCTACGGCGGGTACAAAATGCTCAGGGATACCTTCCAGCATAATTTCGGGGTGAATGTCGATTACCACATCTTGATCGATTTCTCATCCTTCAAGAAATTTGTGGACAGCCTGGGCGGGCTGACCGTCCAGGTCGCTGAGCCGGTCGCTGACTACCGTGCCGGGTATTGGGTCAAAATCCCGAAAGGCGCGGTGGAGATGAATGCCGATACCGTGCTCTGGTACGTGCGCACTCGCAAGACCACCAACGATATCGCCCGCAACCGCCGACAGCAGGAAGTCCTGAATGCGCTCTTTGAAAAACTGGTCTCGATCGATATCATCCGCAAGGCGCCTGAGATCTGGGATACATACGACCACAGCATCAAGACGGATTTAACGATGCTGGACGTGATCCGCTGGCTGCCGTTTGCCTCCAAGATCATCGAGTCGCGCGATATCCACTCCTATGCGATCACTTACAATCACGTCTACGACTGGATCACGCCTGAAGGCGCGATGGTGCTCGTGCCGAACAAAGAGGCGGTGATGAACGTGATCCGCAAATCGCAGAATCTGAAATAGCTTCGCAGGATCCTTCATCCCATGTTGACCGGAAAAGGCTGGTACATCTGGCAGATCCGCAGGTGTGAAGGCGGGGGCGCCGCTGCGATCGCAAGCCAGGCCGTGCAATCGGGTCTTTCACATGTGCTGATCAAGGTTGCAGACGGCACCAGCGCGTATAATCTGGATCCGACGACCGGGGCGGACCTCGTCCCGGCGGTAATTCAGGAGCTTCACAGCCAGAATATCCTCTGCTTCGGCTGGCAGTACGTCTATGGGTACGATCCGATTGGAGAGGCGAACATTGCCATTCTGCGCTCGCTTCAGCTTGGGATCGATGGGTTTGTGATTGATGCAGAAGACCAATACAAGCTCGCTGGGCGGGATGAGGCTGCTGCTGCCTATATGAGTCAGCTGCGGATCGGGCTGCCCAACCTCCCGATCGCACTCAGCTCTTACCGCTATCCGACCTACCATCCGACTCTGCCATGGAGGCAGTTCCTGGAAAAGTGCGACTACAACATGCCCCAGGTTTACTGGGTGGAGGCTCATAATCCCGCTGATCAGCTGATCCGCAGCCTGCGTGAATTCCAGGCGATCTCGCCGTTTCGCCCGATTATCCCGACAGGCTCGGCTTACCAGCAGGGCAGCTGGGCGCCTACGACTTCTGAAATCCTCGAATTTCTCCAAACTGCGCGAAACTTGAATATGAGCGCCGCAAATTTCTGGGAATGGGGTCACACGAAGCTCTATCTGCCGGCGCTTTGGGATGCAGTCAGCTCATATTCCTGGCCTTTGGACGAGACGAATGTGGACATCATCGTGCAGTATTTTGCATCCCTAAATGAACACGATTCTGCTCGGATAGCAGCGCTGTACGCCTCGAACGGAGTTCATGTTGACGCCGACCGGACCCTGCAGGGCACAGAGGCGATCCGCGGCTGGTATCAGGCGCTCTTTAACCAGGTCCTACCGAATGCGATGTTCGAGCTGGTGGAATTGGAAGGTGATCAGAGCACGCGCAGCTTCACCTGGACGGCAGAGTCGAGCGCGGGGAATGTCACAAATGGGGGGGATTCGATGGGCATCGTGGGGGGAAAGATCGTGTATCACTATTCGTATTTCTCGGTCAGCAAATAGCAGCAAGAGATTGTAGATTGGTAAAAAAACGAATAAGCTCGGTGTTGGTTAATGGACACTCATCTATTTTCCATTCTTCTCAAGGATTATCACGACTTTCCCGCGGGCGTGTCCTTTGCCAAGATACCGCATCGCTTCCGGTGTCTCGCTTAACGGGTAGCACCGCTCGATCACCGGCCCAATCTTCCCGGCTTCCAGAAGCTCATTAAGTACCTCAAGGTCTGCTCGGTTCGCATTGGCGGACAGGACCGCAAATTTCTTTCCACCGCTGCTCGTGTAAATAGGTCCAAGCAGCAGAGCCTGGAAGATTTGAGCCGAGCTGCCGCCGGCCATGATATAAGTGCCGCCGGGGGCTAAAGCGCGTTTGTAATCAGAGAGCGGGTGAAATCCATTAACTGCCAGGATCAGGTCGTACTGCTGACCGCTTCTGGTAAAATTTATGCTGCGTGTAGTCGATAACGTGGTCCGCGCCAAGGGTGAGCGCCTGTTCCAGATTTTGGGTGCTGCAAACCGCAGTGACTTCTGCTCCAAAGGCTTTTGCAATCTGGACTGCAAATGTGCCCACTCCACCCGCAGCACCCTGGATCAAGACTTTTTGCCCTGATTGAACGTGACCTCGATCCCGCAAACCCTGCAGGGCGGTGAGGCCTGCTATCGGCACTGCTGCGGCTGCCGCAAATGAAAGATTGGCAGGTTTTGGCGCGAGTTCACCTACGTTGGCGCATGCATACTCTGCAAAACTACCATCACTGCTCCCGGAGATATCTCCATAGACCGCATCCCCCGGGCGAAATTCTTTAACCTTACTGCCCACCGATTCCACAACTCCTGCGAAATCTGCGCCAAGCTTCGTATTTTTTGGTTTAAATAATCCGCCGCCCATCAGGCGGATCAAGAAAATATCCGCCGTCAGCATGTGCCAGTCCGCAGCGTTTACCGAGGCCGCATGGATTTTCACCAGGACCTGATCCGCACTGGGTGCCGGTTTTGGAACCTCTTTGAGCTGAAGCACTTCTGGAGGTCCGTATCTTTCGTAAACAATGGCTTTCATTATGTTTTGGTCTGCCAATTCTTTGCCCTGGTTCCGCTGCTATTTTCCATCGGCTGGATTATTGGAAGACGGCTTTTTTCCAGCAGGTTTCTTCTCCGCAGGGACAGGTGGGAGGGGAGTGGATTCCTTTCTCTTAGATTTGTCAGGCGGCTTTGAAGCAGGGATCAGCGGAAGCTGCTGCTGGACGGCTTTATCCACAGCCGACGGTTGTTCCACCGGAGTTTTCCTGGGGGACGCTGGTTTGATTTCGGTTTTGGGAGTGGGTTTTTTCGATGCGGTCTGCTTCGCAGCCGGTTGTTTTGGAGAGGCTGTCTTCACACCGTCAGGGATGGTTTTTACATCAGGTTTGATCACCTGAGCGGTTGGATCGACAGCTTTTTTGGAGCGTTCAGACTCTTCTTGAGCAGCAGGCTTTGCTGCGGGTTTTGATGACCTGCTTGTGCCTCCAGCTGGCTTAGATGATCGTTTTGGCTTCTCCTGGACAGCCGGTTTGGCTGCGGGTTTCGATGATCCGCTGGTTCCTGCAGCTGGTTTGTCAGGTCGTTTAGGCTTGTCCCGAACAGCGGATTTTGCGGTAAGTTTTGATGTTGGACCGGCGCCTTCGACACTTTTCGCTGCGCGGCTTGACTTTCTTGCCGCTGCCGGTTCTTTTGCTTCGTTTGTTTTCTCGGCTGCCGTTTTTCTGGCGAGCTTCTTCACGGTTGGTGTTACATCTCTGCTGCCCGATCGGCGCTTCCTCCGCTTTTGAGGCTCGCCCGGTCGCATGGGTTCCCAGGCGACGGTCAATCCAAAGACCTGCTGGTCAGGTTTCAGCAGCTGGATCAAGGTGCCGCGGTTGGAGCGTGTCTGGAGCGGCGCTTCGTCAAACCGGATCGTCTTGGGCAGCAGCTTTGTAATGTGAAGCGTGGCTTTGTCGGCATCTTCGCCAAAAGCCAGCCCAACAACCCGGTCGCCGGGGGGTAGTTTCCAGGCCATCACACCCAACCCATAGCGCCCCTGCTTTGGGAACTGCTCGACAGCCAGCCGCTTGGCTCTTCCCTGGGCGGAGACCAGCAGCGCCGAGCCGGATTCAGGCAGGATCTCCATCCCGATCAGCTCATCGCCTTCAAGCAGCTTCATCCCCAGCACGCCGGCAGCGACCAGGCCCATCGGCCGGACGCTTTCCTCGCTGAACCGGATCGCCATCCCGGAGCTGGCCGCGAGCAGGATCTCATTGGACCCGTTCGTGATCTGCACCCCACCAAGCCGATCACCGCTGTTCACTTTCACGAGCGTGAAAAGCCCTGCCGAAGCTCCCGGCAGGTCCGAAAGCGCTGATTTCTTGAAGCATCCCTTGCCGGGTGGCGCTGAGCAGGTAATGGTTTTCGAAAAATTCGTTGGTTTCGTCCCGCCCGGAGCGCGGTGGGAGTGAAAACATCCCGGCCGGCACTGCCGATTCGCTGAAAGGTGTCAGCTTGTGGAATGGGACCCCCTGGTCAGGCTCGTCTTTCTCGGGGAGTGCGTGGACCGGCAGGGCGGCGGCGTCGCCGTCTTCGTCGAAAATATACAGCGTATCCCGGGTGGACGATCGGATCAGCCAGCGCGGCGCTTCCCGGCCGCTCAGGTGTGGCGGCTTATCCTCGATCGTCCGTGAGATCAGCCCATCGGGGTGGATGGAGACCCAGATCTCCCGCTCTTCGACCAGGTCGGTCTTGGTGAGCAAAGCAGATTTCTTTTCGCCTGCTTTAAGTTGGATGATATGGGTGCGGCGGCGGTCGCCGAAGGCTTCTTTAACAGCCTGGAGTTCTTCGCTGACCACCTGGCGCATCTTCTTTGGCGATTTCAACAGCGCCTCAAGCTGTTTGATCAACGCTGCGATCTCTTTATACTCGTCCTCGATTTTTTTGCGCTCGAGGGCGGCAAGTCGGCGCAGCTGCATGTCCAGGATCGCCTGGGCCTGGATCTCAGTCAGCCGGAAGCGCTTCATAAGGCGGTCGCGGGCGGTTTCGACATCAGGGGCTTTTCGGATCAAGGCGATCACCTCGTCGAGGTTCTGCAGGGCGATCCGCAGGCCTTCCAGGATATGAATTCGAGCTCGGGCTTTTACCAGATCGTATTCGCTCCGCCGGCGGACGACCTCCAGCCTGTGGTCGAGGAAGACCCGCAGACATTGCTTCAGGCTGAGGTGGCGCGGCTCGCCGTTGACCAGCGCGAGCATGATGATGCTGAAGGTGGACTGCATCGGTGTGTGCTTGTAAAGGTCACGCAGCACCGCATCCGGGTCGGCGGCTTTGCTCAATTCGATGACGATCCGCATCCCGTTGCGGTCAGATTCGTCGCGCAGATCGACGATCCCGTCGATCCTCTGCTCGCGAGCCAGCTCGGCGATCCGTTCGACCAGCGAGGATTTATTGGTCATGTAAGGCAGCTCGGTGACGATGATCCGGCTGCGGCCGCGCTCCATCTCCTCCAGGTGAGCGCTGGCCTGGACGGTGACCCGGCCGCGGCCGGTGGAGTAGGCGCTGACCAGGTTTTCCTCTTCGCTGCCCTGGATAATCACGCCGCCGGTCGGAAAATCTGGTCCCTTGATGAAGCGGACGATTTCCTCGATTGAGATATCATCCAGCTTCTCCCAGTTTTCCAGCAGGAACTGGAGCGCTTCAACCACCTCAACCAGGTTGTGCGGCGGGATGCTGGTCGCCATCCCGACCGCGATGCCTGTTGCTCCGTTGACGAGCAGGTTCGGGATCGCCGCCGGGAGCACGGTTGGCTCGGAGAGCGTCCCGTCGAAGTTTGGGCTGAAATCGACCGTGTTTTTACCGATGTCTCCCAGCATCAGGCCTGCCGGGGAAGCCAGCCTGGCTTCGGTATAACGCATCGCGGCTGGCGGGTCGCCGTCGATGCTCCCAAAGTTGCCCTGGCCTTCGACGAGCATATACCGCATGGAAAAATCCTGCGCCATCCGAGCCATCGCCTCGTAGACGGCGCTGTCGCCGTGGGGGTGATATTTGCCGAGCACCTCGCCGACGATCCGGGCGGATTTCTTAAAGGCTGTGTCAGGGCGCAAACCCATGTCGTGCATCGCATAGAGTATCCGGCGGTGGACAGGCTTCAGCCCATCCCGGGCGTCCGGGAGGGCACGAGCCACGATCACGCTCATCGCATAATCGAGATAGGCTTGCTGCATCTCGTGATCGATATCGACTTTTTGCACTAGACCAATTTCCATGGGGTTTTTCTCCAATGGGCTGCGGGGACTTTCATGCCAACTTTCGCAAGGTATTATAGCCGATGCTGAATTTCATGGTATATTCCAGGTTTGGTGAATCCTTGCAGGTGATAGAGGTCAGTTTGAAGGTTGAACCCGTTGCTTTAACCGGCCGGCTGATCCGGCTGGAGCCCCTTCTCTCTGGCGCATGTCCCAGATTTGACGCTGGTCGGTTCGGACGAGCGCATCTGGCGATATATGCTTTACGGCGATATTCGCGATGAATCGGGCCTGCGCGCCTGGGTGGAAGACATGCTGGACCGCCAGAGCCGCGGCGCCGATCTGCCGTTTGCAGTGATCCACCTAAAAAGTGACAGAGCGATTGGAGCGACTCGCTTCATGGACATCCGATCGGAACACCGCGGGCTCGAGATCGGCGGGACATGGTACGGGGTCGACTACCAGGGCAGTGGGATCAATACTGAGGCGAAGTACCTGCTGCTGCACCACGCCTTCGAAGTGCTGGGCTGCATTCGGGTGCAGATGAAGACGGATTTGCGCAACCTGCGTTCGCAGCGGGCGATCGAGAAGCTGGGGGCGGTGAAAGAGGGCGTGCTGCGCAATCACATGATCCGCTCGGATGGGCTCGTCCGCAGCTCGGTGATGTACAGCATTATCGATCGTGAATGGCCGGATGTGAAGCGGAAGCTGGAAGAGACTTTATTCCGTTTCGCTCTATAACTACCTTACTGTAAAAGTCCACCCAATCTAATGAAAACGGATCAATGCCCGAACGATCCGCTCTGCGGCGTGACCATCGCCGTAGGGGTTGACTGCCCGCTGCATCTGGCGGTGGGCTTCAGGATCGTCCAGCAGGCGGCGGGTTTCGCGAACGATCTTGTCGCGGTCTGTCCCGACCAGCCTGACGACGCCAGCTGCAACTCCTTCCGGGCGCTCGGTCGTCTGGCGCATCACCAGCACGGGAACGCCCAGGCTGGGAGCCTCCTCCTGAATCCCGCCCGAATCGGTCAGCACCAGGCTTGAACGCCGGATCAGCTGGATCAGCGGAAGGTAATCTAGCGGGTCGAGCAGGCTCACGTTTGGGAGCCCACGAAGAGTGGATTGCACGGTCGCCTGGACCTTTGGGTTCAGATGGACGGGGTAAATGAACCGCACCGCTCCTTTGTAGCCTTCTGCAAGCTCTCGGATCGCCTCGCAGATCGATTCGAGCGGCTTGCCGAAGCTCTCCCGGCGGTGAGCGGTGACCAGAACCAGCCGAGGGTTCTGCAGCGGGACCTGGTCGCAGGGAACGCCCAGATCTGTCTAAAAGGTCTGTCAGACCTCGGGTGGGCAGGCAGAGCAGAGGCGTACTGCAGGGCGTCGATGACCGGGTTGCCGGTGACGATCACTCGCTCCGCCGGGATGCCTTCGCGCAGCAGGTTGCTGGCGCGCCCACTTGGTCGGGGCGAAATGCAGGTCGGCAGCGACGCTGGCGACCCGGCGGTTGATCTCTTCTGGAAAGGGCTGCCGCCTGTCGCCGGTGCGCAGCCCAGCCTCGACGTGCCCGACCAGGATGCCGCGGTAAAAGCCCAGCAGCGCCGCGGCCATCACGGTCGTGGTGTCGCCCTGGACCAGCAGCCAGTCCGGGCGCAAATCCTCCAAAACCGGGTCCAGCTTTTCAAAGATGGACGCTGTCAGACCGGCCAGGGTCTGGTCGGGCGCATCAGATCCAGGTCGACGTCCGGGACGATCTGGAAGGTCTCAAGCACCTGGTCGAGCATCTGGCGGTGCTGGGCGGTGAGGCAGACCAGCGGCTCGATTCCTGGAGTCGCCCGAAGCAGGCGCACGATGGGCGCCATTTTCACGGCTTCGGGGCGGGTGCCGATCACGGAGAGGATGCGCATTTCAGTTTCCCATTCGAAAAGATGGTCGATGACAGCATGTCATTATATCGAAGCTGAGTGGATTTTTCACGTCCTTCCTGGATGGATTGCCAGTATAATCGTGCGGGAGATGGTTTTGAGACCTGTAAGAACGTTTTTTTTCGCTTGTTTTGCCTTGCTGCTCTGCTCATGCGGATTGAGTCCTGTGGGAGGCGCTCCTTCAAAGCTCGAAATCGAAGGCATGGAAGCGACATTTTGCAGCCCCGACAGACCCGGCGCTCCTGATACGGCAGACAACTCCAGCAGCCTCACCGCTCCCGGTTGAGATGCCAAAGCCGGTGACGGCAGCTCCAGCGATCCTTCCAGCAGCTCAGCCTGCGGCGACCGAAGAACCGCTCCAGGCAGCCGACCGCTGAGCCGATAAGGCTTTCTGATCCCTGGCTCTGCTCTCCGCTCGAGTTTGTCGAGCTGAACGACCTGCCGCGGGTCGTATCGGATGAATATCACCCCCCGGTCAAACCGGGCTCGGACGCCCGCCACCAGGGCGTCGATTTTGCCTACATCCACTGGAAGGGTAACCGCCCGCTGGAGGGGACCGCAGTACGTTCGTCGCTCGGCGGTCGGGTTGCAGCGTCGATCCGCGATTCGTTCCCGTTCGGCAATCTGGTCATCGTCGAAACCCCGCTCGAGCGGCTGCCGGAAGCGGTCTGGAACGCCTTTGGGATTCAGCCGGGCGATTCGCTCTACCTGCTCTACGGCCACATGGACCCAAATTCACCTTCAGTCTCCCTGGGAGACGAGCTTCAACCCTGCTCGCCGGTGGGGTTCGTCGGTAAGACCGGAAACACGGCTGCCGCGCACCTTCATCTGGAGGCGCGCCTCGGTCCTGCTGGATCTCAGTTCAGCCAATTTTCGTATTATCGAGACGAAGACCCTAAGGAAGCCAGGGAAAATTACAAACTCTGGCGCACCAGCGGAGTTTTCAAACACTTCGATCCGCTGCGGTTGATGCTGTTTGAGCAGACCGGCGGGGCGAACTGGACGCCGACGCCGTTCTGGCTGAATTTGAAAGTGAAGACTTCAAAAAACCAAGGATTCAGAAAGAGATGATCCGAGGGGTTGTCAGAAATCAGAGACCGCGCTATAATCCTGTCGCTCAAATCGGGGCGTGGCGCAGTCCGGCTAGCGCGCTTGCATGGGGTGCAAGAGGCCCTGGGTTCAAATCCCAGCGCCCCGACTGAAGACCGCTTACTATTCAATGGAATGAATGAAAGCGGTTTTTTGTTCTGGAATGATTTGCTTGTCTTAGCACCTTAAAGAAGGGTCATCAATTTTTTACCCTTACCCGACTTTATCCGTTATAATCATCCGGATGGGCGCCTATGTGGAACCATAGGCTAACCCTTGAAATGATCATCAAAACTGGAGAGCATGCTATGGGCGACAAGAGTCCGAAAAACAAAGAGAAGAAAAAGAAGAAACAGGTGACCAAGCAGGAGCAGAAAAAGGGAAAAACGGGCACCATTTCTTCGATAACTTGAGCCAGAAGCTCAAATCTGCCAATTTATTAATGGACATCGTCCATTTAATTGTGAATCCAGGTCGTGTGCCGTAGCCAGGGGATATCGGCTGGATGATATTATCGCGCCGATGCAATCCCGACATCTCACAATTTTATTCCAAAATAATCTGAAATTCTGCTCAGACCCATGAATACCAATCGTTGAAGTTGAACAATTAGGATCAGACAGCACGCGGGAGGCGAGTGTGGAAGAAAGACCCTGGTTTAAGAGCTATGATCCGGGAATGCCGCGTACCCTGCAGCCGTATCCCGAAAGCACCTTATTGGAAGCAGTCCGGGAGACTATTCGGCTGCGGCCTCAACACACTGCGCTGATTTTTAAAGACCGGCGCATGAGCTACGATGAGCTGGAGAGGCTGAGCAATGCCTTTGGGACAGCCCTGGTAAGCCTGGGAGTCAGAAAGGGCGAGCGCGTTGCGCTGTTGATCCCAAATTCCCCTCAGGCGATCATTGCCCAGCTGGGGGCCTGGAAGGCGGGCGCGATCGTCTGCCCGATTAATTCTCTCTACACCGCCACAGAGCTGGAATTTGCGCTGAAAGATGTAGGGGCAGAAACGGTCGTCGTGCTGACGCCCTTCTACGAGAAAGTCAAGGAAGTGCAGGCGCGCTGCCGGGTCAAGCGCATCATCGCCACCAATATCAAAGATCATCTGGCGCCGCCATCTGCGCCTGCTGTTCACGCTGTTGAAAGAGAAAAAAGAAGGTCATTGGATTCGAGCTTCAGCCCGGCGACTACAGCATGGACGAGCTGCTGAAACGCTATGCCAGTGCTGCTCCGCCGGGAGTTGTGGTAGGTCCAAAAGATCCAGCCATCCTGCTGTTCAGCGGCGGTACTTCAGGCACGCCAAAAGCCGCCCTCGGCACCCACCAGGCGCTGTTGATCAGTGCGATGCAGCTGCATGCATATGCGAAGGCGGTCCTGGCGGATTGGGATGATCGGATCACGATCTGCATGCCGATGTTTCATATCTACGGCAACATGGGGATGTGCACTTCACTGCTGGCGCGCTGGCCGATGGTCCTGGTGCCCAACCCGCGCGACCTGGACGATCTGGTCGCTACCATCCAGAAGACACGCCCGGCGGTGCTGCACGGTGTGCCGACTTTATTCAATGGACTGCTCAACCACCCCGCGGTCCTGGCTGGCAAAGTCGACTTCAAGTCGATGAAAATTTGCTATTCAGCCGCCGCTCCCTTGCTGGCCGAGACAAAGCATCGTTTTGAGGCCCTGACAGGCGGGCGGCTGCTCGAAGCGTACGCGATGACGGAGACCATGCTGGCGACGGTCGCCTGCCCGGTCCACGGCGTGTACAAAGAAGGCTCGACCGGTGTGCCGATCTCGGATGTCGACCTGCGCATCGTCGATGTCGAAAATGGGGAAACGACCCTGCCTCCGATGGAGATCGGCGAGATCATCATCCGGGCGCCTCAGGTGATGGTCGGCTATTGGGAGCATCCAACCGAAACGGCGAATATGATCCGGGATGGCTGGGTCTACACCGGGGATATCGGCTACCTGGACGAGGATGGATATCTGTTCATCGTCGACCGCAAGAAGGATTTAATCAAACCCAGCGGCTTTCAGGTCTGGCCACGCGAGGTGGAAGAAGTGATCGCGTCAATCCCGGCGGTCGCGGAGGTGTGCGTGGCCGGTGTGCCCGATGCCGTGCAGGGCGAAGCGGTCAAAGCGTGGGTAGTGCTTAAAGCGGGAGAAGCGGCCAGCGCCAAAGAGATCCAGGATGACTGCCGCACGAAGCTTGTCGGCTATAAAGTGCCAAGGGAAATCGAGTTCCGCGACAGCCTGCCCAAGACGATGGTCGGAAAACACCTGCGCAGGATGCTGAGAGAAGAGAAGCCGGATCAAGGATGGTTCGTCGGACCGAGCGATAACCGGCTTTCTGATCCGCTCTGCCCAGCTCGAAGACGTCGACGGCATGGCAAAGGTGCGCGTAGCCGCATGGCAGACCGCCTACCGCGGCATCCTGCCGGATGAGCTGCTCGACTGCATGACGTACCAGGCTGCCTCCGAGCGCTGGAGGAGGATCTTTTTTGAAGATCGATCTCCCGGTGTCGAGGTATTTGTTGCCGAAAACGAGGCAAAGGAGATCATCGGTTATTACATTCTGCGGTCCGGAAGCAAAGCGGCGACCCCGATTTCCGCGGCGAGATCTACGCCCTTTATGTACATCCCTTATTTCAGCGTCGCGGGATCGGTCGCAGAATGGTCGCAGCTTCCGCCAGGCATCTGAACGAAAATCTGCATCTGGAGACCCTGCTGATCTGGGTCATGGCAGCCAATCCCGAACCGGAAGTTCTACGAACACCTGGGTGGAACAGCTGTTCGCGAGAAAATCAAGGAAATCGGCGGGTAGATGGTCCCTGAAGTGGGATACGGGTGGGGAGAGATCAGCAGGTTGTGGGAATTCCCAACGGGTTCCGCTTAAAGCGCTAGCGCCCGAGTGAGGGGGGCACCCGGGCGCTAGCTTGTTAAATATTATCACATTCCTTAAATAAATCAAGGGTTTTTAGGGATAATTTTCTAAGATTAATATCTTTTTCACAAGCCTATCATTTTTTGATTCTCGGGTATAATCCATCTCGCTGACCGACGTAAAAGGAATTATTCTGCTCGCCGCATCCGCGTCGGTTTGCTCTCTCTATCGGAGGATGGCTGGGTGGGCGTTGATAAATCGTCAGCGCCCACCCGCTGCGTTAAGCTTCCAGTGGTCGATCGCGATTATTTCCGGGCCATCACATCGGCGATTGGCGTGCCGTTGACATAAATGATGATGTCCTTGACGCCTTCAAATTGCTTGATCGTAAATCGAAGCTGGTCTTTGAATCGCGTTGCGTCGCAGGAATCTTTCGTGCGCACGTACTCGCCAGTCAGGTAGACCTTCACAGTCCCGGTGTCGTATTCTACGTTGTTCACCGCCAGGTTCGATGCCGCGCCTGGGTGGTACAGGATCCCGATCGTCTCGCCGTGGTATGACAGGATCGTCTTGAGTGCATTTGTCACATCGATCTGAACGTTTCCTGTTTTCGGGAAAAGCGTCTTGATGTACCACAGCGCTTCCCCGCAGCCAAAGCGGCCTTTTTCATCTTTGTTGATGTAATAAACCAGCACCGATTGTTCGACCGTCAGGGTGGCAGCGGGTTGGGTTGGCAGCGGAGGTTGGGTCGGCGGCGGTGGAGCTGCCGTATTGGTTGGGGGGGGTGTGAAAGTCGGGGTGGGGATCGGCGTTTCGGTTGGCAGGGGAGTCGCAGTGGGCGCCGGCGTTGCTGTGGCGGTCGGAGTCGGGGTCGGAGCGAGGAATGGGATCGCATCGCAGCCTGCCAGACTGAACGCCAGGACCGCCAGTAGAACCAACAAAAGGGATTTTTTTATCAGGCTGGGCATAACCATGATTTTATCAAAAAAAGAGCCCGGGATGATAATAATCTCGGGTCTCTTTCTGTTCATGATCAAAATTATTCAGGAAGCTTCTGGCTGGAAGGCTGCTTGCCGAGCAAAGTCGCCGCCTTCTCGAAGCGCCTGCGAGTTCGCAGGGAGCAGACGGTGGTGCTTCTGCGGCAGGTGTGCGGCTAATGTCTCTCTCAATCACATCGACTGTCAGGACAGGGAGCAGCTCAATCAGCGCGCCGAGCATGACCATATTCGTCAGGCGTTTGTCGCCAATTTTCTCGGCGATCTCGTTCGCAGGGATCAGACACTGAGCGGAGGTCGCTGCGCTGGATCTCACGGTCGACCAGGGATTGGTTCACCACCAGCACCCCGCCGGGGACGACCAGCGGTTCGTATTTCTCCAGCGATGGCAGGTTGAAAGCAAGCGCCGCCCTTGGGTTGCGCACCGTCGGTGCGCCGATCGGCTCATCTGCCAGGATGACGGTGCAGTTCGCCGTCCCGCCGCGCATCTCCGGACCGTAGGATGGGATCCATGTCACTTCCAGGCCCGAGTCCATCGCCGCATAGGCGACGACCTGACCGGCAAATAAGAATCCCCTGGCCACCAAAACCCGCAAAAATCACCTCTGTCTGCATGCCTGACTCTCCTAAAACCTGACGCCTTCCAGGGAAGCCGAAATCTTATAATCACCCAGCGGGAAGGCAGGGACCATCTTTTCCTCGACGAATTCCAGAGCCTGGTGCGGTGTAAGCCCCCAGTTGGTCGGGCAGGTGGACAGCAGCTCGACGATCGCGAAGCCCAGCCCGCGCACCTGGACCTCAAAAGCCGTCCGGATTGCCTTTTTCGCCAGGCGGATATTCTTCGGGTCGTGCAGGCTGCGGCGGACCGAGTAACCGCAGCCGTCCATCGTGGCGAGCGCCTCGGCCATCCGCAGCGGATATCCCGCCACCTCCACATCACGACCGAGGGGAGACGAGGTTGTCTTCTGACCGGGCAGGGTGGTGGGCGCCATCTGCCCGCCGGTCATCCCGTAGATCGCGTTGTTGATGAAGATCACGGTGATGTTCTCGCCGCGCCCGGCTGCATGCATGATCTCACCCATCCCGATCGAAGCCAGGTCGCCGTCGCCCTGATAGGTGAAGACGATCCGGTCGGGGAGCGTGCGCTTGATCCCGGTTGCCATCGCCGGGGCGCGGCCGTGTGCGGCTTCGACGAAATCGCAGTCGAAGAAGTTGTACGCAAACACAGAGCAGCCCACCGGAGCGACACCGATCGTCCGCTCGCGCAGCTGCATCTCATCGAGCGTTTCGGCGATCAGTCGGTGAGCCACGCCGTGAGTGCAGCCCGGGCAGTAGGTCGTCGAAACAGGCGTAAAGGATTGGGGTCGAGAATAAACTACCGTTACAGGGGCATCCATAAGCTTCTCTCCTCGATAATCGTCTTAATTGAGGATCTCTTTCATGTGCTGGATCCAGACGGCGCGCGGGTCAGCGTCAAGCCCAGGTTTTTCTTTCGCCAGGCGCTGGATCTCGGTCAGGATTTCGTCCGGAAACGGTACGATCCCGCCCATCCGGCCGTAAAACTGGACAGGGCATCGCCTTCCGACAACTTGCAGGATGTCCTCCAGCATCTGGCCGGTGTTCATCTCGACCACCAGGATCGACTGGGCGTTTTTCGACAGCTCGGCGATCTGGGCGGACGGGAATGGGCTCAGGCTGACCGGGCGGAACAGGCCGACCGGGATTCCCTGCGCCCGCGCCTGGCGGACTGCCGAGTAGGCGATCCGGCCGGCGGTGCCGAAGCCGATCACAACGATCTCGGCGTCGTCCAGGAAATATTCCTTAAGCGGACTTCATTCGCTTCGATCACCTTCCAGCGCTCGAGCAGCCGCAGGTTGGTGACTTCCTCATCTTCCGGTTTAATATATATAGATGAAAGGATCCGCCTTTCGCGTCCGATGGCTCCGTGGACAGCCCATTCGGGGATCGGGCGATCGACCGGCTGCATCGGGGGCAGCTCGGCCGGCTCCATCATCTGCCCGACGTTCCCGTCGGCGAGGACAAAGGTCAGGGCGCGGTATTTCTCGGCCAGGTCGAAGGAGAGCACCGTCAGGTCGATCGCTTCCTGGACGCTGGAAGGCGCCAGCACGATCGGAAAATAATCGCCGTGGCCCCCGCCGTGGACGATCTGGTTGTAGTCGCCCTGGGAAGGGGCGATGTTCCCCAGACCGGGACCGCCGCGCATCACGTCGATCAGCACGCACGGCAGCTCGGTCCCGGCGATGTAGGACAGGCCTTCCATCATCAGGCTGACGCCGGGGCTCGACGACGAGCTCATCACGCGCACGCCCGTGCAGGCCGCGCCGTAGACCATGTTGACCGCTGCGACTTCGCTCTCGGCTTGCAGGAACACGCGGCCGAGCTCGGGCATCCGCCGGGCCATCCATTCGAGCAGCTTCGGTCTGAGGTGTGATCGGATAACCAAAATAAGCTTTGACGCCGGCGCGAATTGCCGCCTCTGCCATCGCTTCGTTGCCTTTCATCAGTTCACGAGTCATGAAGTCCTCCCAGGATCAGCCGGTGTTGGTTGCCCGCACCGGCGTCTGGCGGTAGACTGTCAGCGCCGCTTCCGGGCAAACCAGCGCGCAAATCGCGCAGCCGGTACAGCCTTCCGCGATCAAATGGACGGGGTGAAAGCCTTTCGGGGTGAATTGGTCCATGTCCAGCGCCAGCACTTTTTGCGGGCACTCGTAGACGCATAATTCGCAGCCTTTGCAGTACGTCAGGCTGACTTCGATCCAACCTTTAACAGCCATTCACACACCTCCATCTCTGTCATTGCGAGCGTCTGATGCGAAGCAATCTCCTCATCAGGGACCAATAATATTTGCTCGCCTGTTCCGCACGAATAAATCCAACCGTTCTTATCTTATTAAACCCTTTGCAGGACAGTTTGAGTAGTGCCAACTGTCATAAGAATCGATTACAAAGGTCATTGACAGAGGGAAGTGCGTTTGTTCGCCGAAAGCTTTTGCCTACGGCGTCGGCGTCTTCTGCCAGCTCGGCCAGGATCGCGTCCTGGGCGGACTGGAGCACCTGCTCCGGCGGGAGATCCTGCTCGAAATAAGCCCGCAGCTGCTGGTCGAAAATCAGGCTGTAGGTTGTAAACTCCGGTTCGAGCGGATAGGCTGCTCCCCCGGCAAGCGCTTCGGATACTTGGGCGACCAGCGGGCCGTATATCGGATCGGTGCCTTTGAAAACCGTGGCGGAAGGGATTGTGACGGAATCCGCCAGCAGCGACTGCGCCTCGGGCATGACCATAAAGCGGATGAACTCGACTGCAGAGCGGCGGTCAGCTCCTGAGGATTTCGAGCTCAGGTAGATATTCTCGGACAGCACAAAACCCGACATCGAGCCCTCCAGGTAGGCTGGCCAGGGATCGACTGCAAGCTTCTCTGCCCCGATTGCCTCGCTCAGTTGAATCAGGTTCCAGCTTCCGTCGATGATCCAGCCGATTTCGCCGAGCTTGAAGCGGTCCAGGTCGGCGTCGCCGAAAAAGTTCGTCGGTCCGGCCTGGTCGAATGCTGTGAGCAGCTCCAGCCAGGCGACACCCTGCCCGTTGTTGAAAGCAGGCAAACCGTTCGAATCGATGAACTCACCGCCCAAACCGATCAGGTGCCCACCGGAATAAAAGAAGCTTCTCTCCAGGTAGGACCCGATCGTCGCACCCTGTGTGCTTGTCTGTGCCAGCGTGACCAGCTCGTTAAAGTTGTCCGCCTGGATGGTAATCACGTCCTTATTTCGGTACAGGACGACGCCGTTGATCGAATAAGGCAGCCCGATCAGGGCAGGATCGATCCGGGCGGATTCCAGCGCCGCAGGGTTGAGAGAATTAAGCAGGTTGGAGCTGATATCAGCGCTCAAGTCCGCCAGAAGGTCTTGCTGGAAAAGCTCGGGTCCCCATTCAGCTGGCCCGAGCAGCAGGTCCGGGGCCAGTCCTTCGTTGGAATCGGCGATGAACTGCTCGAGCAGCAGCTCAGGTGGGATATAAAGGACGTCGAACATCACGTCGGGATGGTAGCTCTGGAAGGATTTGATAATGGCCGCCAGGACGGGCAGCTTGTCCTCTTCCCAGGAATGGCGGATGATCACCGTCCCGTGCAGGATCTCTTCGGTGGGAAAGGTAGTCGGCGCTGGTCTGGGCGTCGGGGTTTCGAAGACTGATTCGGTCAGCTCGGGGGAGAGAACAGGCGGCGTCTCAGTCTGGCTGCAGGCGGCGAAGAGCAAAAAAATGACGAAAAGAAGGAGATTCAGTCTATATCTGGGGGTCATCATCCCAGATACTATACCAGGGAGTGTGGAGTTTTTCAACCCTCACCCATACTCCTCGTTCCAGGGGAGAAGAATGGAAATTACAAGGTCTGGATCAGCGAACGATGATCGGTAGAAATCTCAAGCTGACAGCTTCCTGCAGGACCAGCTGGCTGCCCTGAACAGCTGCGATCTGACCAGCGCTGAGTACTTCGGGCCTATTGGCAGCAGCGCGGACCTTCTGGCTGATCATGGACCCTGCAGGCATATCAAAGGCAAACACAAGGATCACCAGCAAGGATAATGCCAGAAGGATCCAGCGAGTATGTCTGGAAATATATCTGGTCATTGAACGTAGAGCGATTCTAGCCTTCTGCATGTATTTGTCAGGCAGCCGGGGGGATTGTCACCAGAATTGTTCGAATAATAGAGAAAGACAGGTGTGTTTAGCGCGTAAGCGGTATTCAAGAGGACTAACATTCGGTTCGCCTGCTGGCTGTTTGTGGGGTCTGTTGCTATTGCAAAATCAAAAATGATGGTTTCCACCGGAACGGTGCAGCGGACGACAACTCGGTTTGTGAAGACGGCTACAAATTCGACACTGCAGTTGATGGGTCCAACCGTTGCTGATTGCCCGTCTGGATCTGCAGGGAGTGGCGATTCGGCTTGCGCCTGCCATTTTGAGCTCAATCCGAAAATAAGCACAGCGAGTAAAACTGCTGTCAAAATTCGAAGAGTTTGGTTCGATAGACGAGGGTTATTCTTGATCTTCATAAGTACTCCTCCAGTTGAATAAACGCTCATTCTAATCGTACTGTCTCAGTGAGCTCGTCAATTTTTCTGAAAAGCTGCCAGGTACAAAATAGGAATAATAACGACTAATAAGACTATTATAATCTAAAATAATAGAAAATCATAATCTTTTTCTGGTTGGCGTAGATACCTTACCCATAATCTTCTTGAGATCTCTGCTTGGCGACAGCGCTTCAGTCCCTTCACCGAAGCGATTGAAATGGCAGAGCGACTCATATTGAAAGCATTTTTCCAGTATAATCTGCGCATGGCTGTGAAAAAAGAGATCGGTGGGGTGATCGCCGCAGCCCTGACGCCGCTGAGACCGGACGGTTCTCTCGCTTTGGATGATTTGCCGCACCTGCTCGACTTCCTGGCGCGGCGCGGCTGCCACGGGGCGCTTCTTCTTGGTACCACCGGCGAAGGACCTTCATTTGCCAGGGAAGAGCGGATCGCGATCGCGAAACGCTCGCTTGAGGTCCGCTCGGACTATCCGGATTTCCAGCTGCTCGCTGGGACGGGGACGCCAAGCATCGAGGAGACGATCCTACTGAACCTAGCGGTTTTCGATCTGGGTTTTGACGGGGTCGTCGTTCTGCCGCCATATTACTTCCGCAAAGCGACTGAAGCCGGATTATTGGAGTGGTTTTCCCAGGTGATCCGGCGCTCTGTCCCGGTTGGCTCTGCTTTCTTGCTCTACCACATCCCCGGAACGACCGGAATCGAGATCTCGCCCGACCTGATCGCCAGGCTGATGGACCTGTTCCCGGACCATCGCATCGGGATCAAGGATTCTACGGCCGATGCAGACCACGCCGTCCAGCTCGGGACACGATTTGGGAAGGATCTGCTCACGCTCAACGGTACCGATTCGCTCTTTGACCTTGCGCTCGAACATTCCGCCGCCGGCTGCATCACAGCGATGGCAAACCTGCGCTCGCCTGACCTGCGCCTGGTCTACGACCAGCGCCTGAAGGGCGGTTCGGATCCGGATGCAGTGTGGCGGTTGAAGTCTGCGCGCGGCGTGATGAACCGCTATGCGCCTTTCCCACCGCTTTATAAGGCGCTGATCCACAGGCTTCACGCGCTGCCCCAATGGTCTGTCAGGTCGCCGCTGCTCGCGCTGAGGCCAGAATTGTTGGAGGCAGCTCTGGCAGAAGCGCGCCAGGAAGCGCCTGGTTTTGAGGACTGAGACCCCCATGTCTGAAGGCGTTCCAGAAAAGCGGCGGGTTGCCCTGCTGGTGCTCAATTTGATTTTGATCGCAGCCTGCCTGGCTGCCCTCATGATGGCGATTCTCGGATACACGATCTACCGATCCAGGCGAGCATCCCCTGCTGCTCCGCCGACGATCACCCGCCTGCCGTCACTCACGCCGACACTGGTCCCTTCTGCGACTCCCAGCCCGACGATCACGACCACGCCGCGCCCGACTTCATCCCCAACGATCACCCCCAGCCCCTCCTGGTCGCCGACCCCTTCGCAGACTCCGACGATCACGCTCTTTCCCAGCCTGACTCCGGCGAAAGCCCTGGTCTATGAAGGTGCATACAGCCTTAAACCCTGGGACGCGGCCCAGGCCGACCTTGGAGTAAACCTTCTTCAATCCTATCCCGCCGGGGTGGATCAAGGCGATTCGGATGAGACCCTGCAGGCCTATTACGACTCCTATTCTTACCCGATCTTTGCGCTGAGAGAAGCTTTGCTTCGCTTTCCAGACGCAGCGCAGGCAGAAGGTTGGCGCTGGAGCCTGGCATATGACCAGGCTCTGACCGGCGATGCTGAATCTGGAGAGACTTACGCAGCGCTGATCGCAGACAACCTGAACCGCTCGCAGGTGGACCTTGAGGAGCTTTATGCCTGGTTCCCGATCCAGGAGCCGCGGCATGCAGCTTTTTATGGTCGAAGCGCCGATCCCGCCCGGTTACCTGGAGAGCTATGTGCTCGAAATCCGGGCCGGGTCGGAAGAACCGCCGGTCAGTTCTCAAGGAGAGAGTGAGACTGGCCTGGAGGGAGGCAGCGCCTTTATCTGGCTCCTTCGGAAAAACGCCGGCTACCAGGCGGAGCCACTGCTGACCCGCTTCGATTTCGTCCACCCGCGCGAATCGAACTGGATTCTGGCGGACCTCGATGACCGGCCTGAGAACGGCGAAGAGATCGCGATCTACTTCTCCAGCCTGGAGGGGGAGCGGGACCTCAACCCTCCGGTTGTTTTCAGCCTCGCAACAGGCGATCCGGTCGAGCTGCCGTTCCTTCCATCTCAGGCGATCTTCTCGGTCGGGATGGATTTTGACGATTATTGGGCTGTCCAGGCAGATCCGGAAGGCAGACCGCTGCTGGAGTTCCAGGCGCAGGTCTACCCGTCCTGTCCGGTCGATATAAAGCTCGCTTACCGTTGGAATGGGTTGTATTATGAGCAGGTGTCCGAACAGATCCAGTTCGCAGAGCTGCCGGATGCGCTGGGGATGTGCGAGCCGCTGATCGACCTGGCGGTGAAATACTGGGGCGAAAATGCCGCGGCTGATTTGATGGAGACCCTGCTCCCCAGTTGGCCGCCCGAAGAAAACTCTGAAGGCGAGCCCTACCCAGCGGATGCCCTTGACGGTTGGAAATATCGGTTGGGGATTTATCGTGCACTTTCTGGCGAGGGTGAAACGGCTGTCCAGCTGATGAACGAAATCTCAACGGATCCCGTCGTCCCAACCAGCTCCTGGATCGACCCGGCCCAGCGCTTCCTGGCGGCGTATCAAAAACCGGAGGATATTTACCGGGCCTGCCTGACTGCAGTCTACTGCGACCCTGCAACTGCGCTGGAGCTGTTGGCTTCGCAGATCCCCAGCTCGCAGGATGCGCTCCAGTACCTGCGCGAATGGGGGGTCGAGCCGATTTCTTCCGGTTACTACGATTTTGACGACGACGACGAAACCGAGCGCTGGTTTACGGTGCGCAACGCACCGCGCAGCATGCTGGATTTTTGGATTCTTGTCAAAGGCGGGGGATATTTTCACCCGGTGATGCCCGGGGTGGTTGAGAGCCGAATTCCACCCATCGATCCGATCGACGACGCTTATATAGACGACGATGGGCAGAACTATCAGCCTGCGACGATGCTGGATGGGACGATCGCTTTCACGATGAGGCGCTTCCCGGATACCGAAGCTCCATATCTGGTCCCGGTCCCGCTCCGCAAGGAATATCCGAGCCGATTTTTTGTGCCGCTGGAGAGTTATCGGGAAGGTTTGCTCTCCGGGACTTCTCCAGAGCTGATCCAGGAGCAGCTCGAGGCGCTTGAAGAACAGCCGGGTCTGCTCTGCAAGCCGACCTGGAGCTGCGATGAGTACTACTACCTGCTCGGGCTGGCCGGCGAGCTTGCGAAAGACGAAGAATCAGCCGTGAACGCTTACCAGCGGCTCTGGCTGGATTACTCCAAAAGTCCGTTCACCACGCTGGCGCGTTTGAAGCTCGAGCCGCTGCAGGAGCCCATCCCCACGCCTGACACCCACGCAGGTCGTCCAACCCACCCAGGCGCCGGCGCCGACGGTGATCCCAATACCGACGACAGTTCCACCGCCGACTGCCACCGGCCCAACCCCGACCCCGACTGTGACCGGCACGCTGCCGACGCCAACACCGCTCGCCTCGGCGACAACGACGGCGACGCCTACCATCACTGGCACCCCACCGACTGCAACCCCGACCGTGACGGGCACTCCCCCTACGGCAACTCCTACACCGACCGCGACGGCGACACCTACCGCTACGACCCCTGTCTCCCATGACCTAGTTATTAAGCTGAAAGCGCCATGACGAACCAGATTACCCGACCTCCGAACGTACAGGAGCAGATGATGATATTTGCAAAGTCAGAATGGCGGCTGATCCGCCACCCAGGAAAACCCGGCGCCTGGAACATGGCCGTCGATGAGGCGATCCTCGAGGCAGTAGGAGCCGGGCATGTTCTTCCGACGCTGCGCTTCTACGCCTGGGATCCACCTTGCCTTTCCCTGGGGTTTGCCCAACCGGTTGAAGATGCCGATCAGCAGGCGCTGGTAGATTTAGGATGGGAGATCGTCCGCCGGCCGACAGGCGGAAGGGCAATCCTCCATACAGATGAGATCACCTATTCGGTCGTCGGTCCGGAGTCGGACTCGCGCCTGACGGGCGGCGTTCTCGCGAGCTACCACTGCCTCTCTGCTGCCCTTCTGGACGGGCTGCGGCGGATCGGCCTTCCAGCCGAAGCGGTCGGTGAGCCGGACTCGGCCAGAACGCAGCCGGTCGGGAATATCATGAATCCGGTTTGCTTCGAAGTGCCTTCCAATTATGAGATCACAATCGATGGGAAAAAACTGATCGGCAGCGCCCAAAGGCGGAGCAAGGACGGCGTGCTCCAGCACGGTTCGCTCCCGCTGTGCGGCGACCTGAGCCGGATCGTGAAGGCGCTGCGATTCCCGGACGAGTCTGCCCGCCACGACGCCGCCGACCGGCTGCTAAGCCGCGCCACGACGATCGAAGCGGCGTTTGGCAGGTCAATTACCTGGCGTCAGGCTGCGGACGCGCTGGAAGCTGCATTCGCCGAGTCGCTCAACCTAGAGCTCGTCGCCGGTGAGCTGAGCGAAGCCGAGCTCAGCCGGGCTGAGGAGCTGGCAGGTCAGAAATACTTCAAATCCGACCTGGAATGAACGAAACCGAAATTAAGATCAGGGGGTGGGGGTCGGTGCTCTGTCTGAATACTCGAAAATCACATCCGGGTAGCCCAGATCGCGCAGCAGCCTGCTGAGGAAGCTTTCTCCGTTCTGGCGAGCCAGCTCCAGGATTCCGTCCTCTTCAGCGGCCTTCTCAACCTCGTCTTCTGCCGCTGCCCGGGCGGTTGATTTCAGGTTGATGTCGCCTTTTGTGAACAGGCCTGTATCGCGGTCGTAAACGTACGATTTCTTATTGTCCAGCGCGACGATAAACACTTCCGGCTCGGGGAGACTGAGATAAAGAATACCATCTTCGTATTTAAAATCATCAGCGCCGACCTTCCCCAGGTTCAGCCCCGCGATCACCCTGCCGTGGGCGACGAAAATCAATTTATCCCCAAAAAGCTGGGGAAGCGAGTCCTGGTTCCGCTCTGCCGTGATCACTTTTTCGATCGTGTATTGGATCGTCTCGAGCCGGGCGAGCGAGCGAATGTCACGGATCACTGTTATCGGGGACGGCAGCACCGTTGGCGTCGGGTTGAGAAATGTCGAGACCTGGGTCGCCAGCTCGCCGGTTACCGACTGGACGGGCGTGAGCGCTCGCTCGGTTGCGTTGAATATGACGTAAACCAGCCCAAATCCTGCCAGGGCCATGATCACTAAGATTCCAATCACCAGCGATCCAACCTTTTTGACTGTCCATAACCTGGATTATACTATGGGGACTTTGGAGCTTACAATCCTGCTGGTTTTGTCAAGCAGAGTGAGCTCATTGAAAGGAAAACCTCTGCCCATGCCCGTTGGCCTGCTGACCATCGATATCGAGCTGCCCGGTTGCACTTCGCTCAAGCAGAAGCGCAGCCGGCTCAAACCGCTCCTCGCCCGGCTGCACCGTGAGTTCAATCTCTCGGCTGCAGAGCTGGATTACCTGGACGTGTGGCAGAGTGCCCGGATCGCCTGCGCAGTCGTCAGCAATGACGAGCGTCACAACCAGCGCGTTCTTCAGGAAACAGTTGAATGGATCAGCCGAAACTGGCCGGACGTGGAAATCATGGGAGAGAAGTACGAGTCGAGATGATGAAGGAATTTACCTGGAAGCGGATTTTCTTCGTTTTGCTGATCATCCTTGTCGCCGCATCATCCGGGATGCTCGGAGCAGCCGCAGGTGCAGTAGTCGTCTATCGTGCAGTCCGGGATCGGCTGGAAGCCACGCAGCCGCCCGCTGCGGTCGTCCCGAGTGCGCCTCCGCCTGAATTCCAGATCGATTCGACCGGGATTGAATCCACGATCACCCGGGCAGTAGAACAAGTAGGTCCGGCTGTGGTGACCGTCGTAGGCACGATCCCCAGGCCAGATGACGTTCTTCGGCCCAACGGGTGACCAGACGGTCAGCGGAAGCGGGTTTTTCATTTCGTCTGAGGGCTACATCCTGACCAACAACCATGTCGTAGAAGGTGCAGATGAGGTCAGCATCGTCCTCTCGGATGGCAGCCAGCAGCAGGCTCAAATCGTCGGAGCGGATCCGTACGCCGACCTGGCCGTGCTGAAAACAAATGTCCTCCCGCCGGCTGTCGCTGGCCTGGGAAATTCCGACGCTCTGAAACCCGGAGAAAGCGTGATCGCAATCGGCTCCCCGCTTGGCGATTTTAAGAATACCGTCACAGTTGGGGTCGTCAGTGCGACCGGACGGTCGATCGAAACCGGTCAAGGCTACCTGATTGAAGGTCTGATCCAGACCGACGCAGCGATCAACCAGGGAAACTCGGGTGGACCGCTGGTCAACCTGGCCGGCCAGGTGATCGGGATCAACACGCTGGTCGTTCGGAGCAGTGAAAGCGGAGCGGTGAGCCGAAGGGCTCGGTTTTGCGATCCCGATCAACGCAGCGCGTGCGGTCGCCGAGCAGATCATGGAAACGGGATATTTTGCACGCCCCTACCTGGGGATCCGTTATCAGCTGGTCACACCCGGGGTCGCCCAGGCGTATAACCTTCCGGTCGAATGGGGCGTATACATTACCGATGTGGTCGCAGGCAGTCCTGCGGATCAATCCGGGCTGCAGCCGGATGACATTCTCACCAGGATCGGCGACACTACAGATCGACGAAGACCATTCATACCTGAACAGCCTTTTCCGTTACCAGCCCGGCGATGCGATCACGGTCACCGTCATCCGCGATCGTCAGCCGATCCAGATCGAAGTGACGCTGGGCGAGTCGGTAGGCAGCTAGAATAGGAGCAGCGCATGGATCTGGGATTGAAGGGATTAAAAGCACTGGTCGCCGGGGGGAGCAGCGGTTTGGGTTTCGCGACCGCACGTGAGCTCTCAAATGAGGGCGCCCAGGTTGCGATCAACGGGCGCGATCCAGGACGGCTGGCTGACGCAGCCGTTTCGGATTCAGGAGCAGACCGGGATGACCGTGTTCCCCGATCCCGGCGATCTGGCAGATCCTGAATCGCAGAAGCTGATCGTAGATCGTGCTGTTCAGGCGCTCGGAGGTCTGGATTTGCTGGTGACAAACGCCGGCGGTCCTCCACCCGGCGGCTTCGAAACCTTCGACGACCTTGCCTGGCAGTCCGCGATTGAGCTGAACTTTATGAGCCACGTGCGGCTGATCCGCGCCGCGCTTCCGCATCTGCGCCGGTCGGCTGCCGGGAGCGTGCTGACGATCACTTCGATCTCGGTCAAGCAGCCTGTTCCGAATCTGATCCTCTCGAACAGCGTTCGCCTGGCCACGATCGGGCTCACGAAGGACCTGGCTCTCAACCTGGCAGCGGAAGGTATCCGGTTTAATTCGATCCTACCGGGCTGGACGGAAACGGAGCGCGTCGAGCAGCTGATGTTGGACCGGGCGCTGAGAAATGGGACGACGATCGAAGAAGAGAAGCGCCTGCAGGCAGCGAGCATCCCGTTGGGGCGAATGGCCAGGCCGGATGAGTTTGCAAGGGCGGCGGTATTCCTGCTTTCACCGGCGGCTTCATTTCTGACCGGATTGATGCTTCCCGTCGACGGCGGCGCTTACAAAGGGCGTTTTTTAGTGAAGAAAATTGTTGTTGCTTCAACGAATCCTGTGAAAGCCTCAGCCGTGCGCGGGGGCTTTGTCCGCATGTTTCCAGATCAGAGCTTTAGCATTGAGAAAATCTCGGCGGAATCCGGGGTAAGCGCACAGCCGTCCTCGGACGCCGAGACGCTCCTGGGAGCTTGCAACCGGGCTCGGAATGCCCGGGACATCCAACCGGACGCGGATTTTTGGGTGGGGCTGGAGGGCGGGGTGGAGGCTGTCGGTCAAGAAATAGCCGCATTTGCCTGGGTCGCTGTGCTTTCACCGGACGGATTGGGTAAAGCCCGCACCGGGACTTTTTTTCTTCCTTCCGCGATTGCTCGTCTGGTCGCCAGCGGGATCGAGCTAGGCGAGGCGGACGACATCGTCTTCGGTCGCTCGAACTCGAAGCAGGAAAACGGAGCCGTCGGCCTGCTGACCGATAACGTCCTTGACCGCGCCGCGGTCTATGAGCAGGCAGTGATCCTGGCTCTGGCGCCCTTTAAAAACCCGGCCCTGTATCAGGATCCGTGACCGGACTCGACTAGCTCTCGACTAATCTGATTACTTGCAGATGATTTTTCGGGCGACCACTTCCCCCCCGTAGAGGTTGATCAGGAATTCCGCCTCAGTGATGTTCGGCTCCGGTTTTACCAGCACCAGATCTGGGGATTCGGTCTCGGTGGATGGTCTCAGCGCCTCAGGGTGAGGCAGCACCTTGATGTACCAGTATTCGGAAGTCAGCTTGATCGGCATGTTGTCGGGAGGAACCGGGCCGGGGCAGTTCGCCGGGTGGACCTGGGCGAATTCTTTCACGACTTCGCTGCCGCGTACTTTTGCAGCCGCATGTATCTCCCAATCATCCCGGTTGTGGGCGGTTGTATTCGGATCCAGGGTCTTCCAGGCGATCTCAAGCGCTTCCTGCTGGTTGTAGCTCTTCTCGGTTTTTATGCACGCAGACAGCAGCAGTGCAAGCCCGATAATCAGGCCGAGGCTCAAGCGGATCTTTTTCATAGCTAAAGCTGCATTTTCCGGATTTAAAGTTCACGGTCCCGGGTTCTCCCAATCGATAAAGATCGGTTCAGACATCCTGGTCTGCGAGCAGGATTTCGAAAGTGATCCTGCCGGCTGGGAATTTCCCGGGATCGAGGTAATATTCTCCAGCGCGCCAGTCGATCGCAAGCATCGTGATCTCAGGATCGCCTGCCACCGTATAGCGGATCAGCGCCGGTACGCCAGGCGCGCCCCAAGAAAGCAAAGTCCCGCCTTCGGAATCGCTCCGTTGGGAGGCCACGCACGATTTGGGCGTCTGAGCGTGGTGCGAATCCGATTTCTGCAAGCTTCTTTTCGCCCTCCAACAGCCGGATCAGGTTGAATTTCTTCTTTTGGGAGCGGGACGACAGCTCGAAATCAGCCGGGTCGTGCCCGAATCGGATGCAGTTAATCCACCCACCGGATGAGCTCCGACGACGGCGCCGTCTTCACTAACAAGCTCGATTTTATAAGGGCTGTTCTTTGATGCCGGCGTTGGAGAACCGGTCAGACGATAACTTGGCATCCAGGTCACCGCGCCGTTTTCATCCCGCTTGGTTCGGATGAACAGGCTTTCTCCTTCAGGCATCGCTGCGGCGCTGGAGGCGACGCTGATCTGGTTGGCCATCATCCGGGTATAGGTGAAATCGGAGATCCATGCCTGCTCGCAGTAGCCCATGATGTCGTGATAAGTTGCCGGGACCAGGGTGAAGTCCGCCAGGTCAGTGACGTCAAGCCCGATGTTAGCGATGATGGCATCCGGGCTGTAGGGATAGGGTTCAAAAGGATCAAGGTCTTCAGAAACGTTGCAAGGCGAATGCCAGCGCCCCAGGTTGTGACCCATCTCATGGGCGGCGATAAAGCCGCCGTTGATCCCGTGATCTGGAGCATCTGCGAGGCCGATCGCGGCGCGGTCTCCGATCCATCCGACGCCCATTGTCCCGTTTGCGCTCGGATTCCACCAAGTGTTGCCGTTGGCATCTTCAACTGGGATCAACCCGTAATAGATCCGTCCGGGTGGTGCGTTCTCAGAATAGCGCATGGCAGTGACCACGTCGAGCAAGTAATTCCATCCATACGAAGTATCGAGTGGGTCTTCATAGTGGTACGCGGTGGTCCGCCGCGAGATCACGACGTTGTTCACAGGGTACATCTTCATCAGCATGTTTTCGATGAAGTCAAAATTCACCACTGCCGGAAAAAGCGTGTAATACATGTCTTCGTATTCGATCGGGATGATCTTGACGTCTAGCGGTGGGACATCGATATAGTTCGCATTATGGACCAGTGTGTTGTTCGAAGCATCCACTTCAGGGATCGACTCGGAAGGGTTGATTGTGATCGTCAGCTGTGTGTGGCCGGAGAGCCAGCTGCCTGGCAATCTGAGGTTTGCAGTCGAAGAGATATCAGTCCGGGTTGGTGTCGGCTGGATCGTTTGGCTCCCGAGCACAATCGGCGAGCCCAATAACGGCTGGCCATTCCGCTTGGCTTCAACCGTGATGGTCACATTCCAGATCGGCAGAGTTGTGTTCGTTTTCCCAAAGACCCGCAGCACGGTCGGCCTTCCGGCAACCAGGTCCACGGAGTTGGTCGTCGTCTGGATGGTCTGCGTAACTTCAACGCCTGAAACGGTTAGATCAATCGAGGTCCAGCGTGGGACTGTCGGAAGGAACAAAGCGTAATCGGATTCGCTCCAATCCTGTTGATTTTCGTTCGAAACGGTCAAGTCAGGAGAGGTAGAGAAAGGGCTGCGTCCGAACAGCAGCATCGGCATGAAAAGCATCAGGACGATCGGCTGCCGAATCATTTTGAAGGATCTTTTTACCAAATTCACTGAAAAACCGAGCACTCTCTATTATCCAGATTTACCGTTTCAGGAAATTCAGGCCTTCCTGACGGCGGTCGGCGAATAGTATAGCATGGAATGGTTTATTATTTCTGTTATGGTGCTGTTAGGATCAGGTTATATTTGGTTGTTGGTTGTTGGGTTGTTGTGTTGGTTGTTGGTTGTTGGGTTCAAGTCTCAATTATCATATTCACCTATTTAGATAAAATTTAGGGTAAAATATCTTAGAACTATGTTCCTGGAAAAGTGAATAGGTAAGTATTCCTGCGACACTTGATAATTCTATTCAACAGAGGCAATGGAAACCATGAATAATATTCGAAAAGATTTGTCATCAGAACAACGTGAAGAACTGCTCAGAACATTAAAAGCACGTTTTGAGAAAAATATGACCCGTCATCAAGGTCTTGAATGGGCGGAAGTACAGGTAAGGCTGGAAGCGAATCCTGAAAAACTGTGGTCGCTCAACGAAATGGAAAGAACCGGCGGTGAACCGGATGTAGTTGGTCTTGATATAAAGACGGGTGAATACATTTTTTTTGATTGTTCAGCGGAAAGCCCGGTTGGTCGTAGAAATGTCTTGCTACGACCGTGAAGCGCTGGATGCGAGGAAAACATTTAAGCCGGAACAAAACGCTGTCGATATGGCGGCAGACATGGGCATTGAGCTTTTAACGGAAGACCAATATCGAGAGCTGCAGCAACTTGGAAATTTCGACCTGAAAACGTCGAGCTGGGTGAAAACACCTTTTGAGATTAGAAAACTCGGCGGCGCCCTCTTTGCCGATCGTCGCTACGACCATGTCTTTGTGTATCACAATGGTGCAGAATCTTACTATGGCGCCAGGGCGTTCCGTGGCTCGCTAAGGGTCTAACGCCCACTCCACCTACAATCCATAGTCTGCGATCAATCGCTCGAGAACGACCAAGTCATCGGGCTCTGCCTCGATCAGCTGCAGGCCCGTTCTGTACAGTCCTGCATCAGGATCGGGACCCGACCAGACCGCTCTTGCCCGAAATTCCAGCTCTTGTTCGTCCGGGAAGCTCTCCGGCAGGTCTATTCTCAGCCGGACGATTGAACCGGTTCGGAGTGGGGCTTCTCCGACCATTAATGCGCCGCCGGTCGTGAGGTCCACCAGATAACCCAGCAGCCTGTCATTTTCCTTGTCAATGACGCGGGAAAAATAGTTCAGCAGTTTTCGATCCAACCTTCGTCTTTCTTCCATTTTTCCACCTCGCATGGCTTGCTTATGCCCGGACATAAATCGGGTTGCTGAAAATCCAGCCGACCTGGCGGCCTAAAAATTGGATATACGCTTCTACCCGGTAAGCGCCGGGTTGGGTCGTAATAAACGTGCATGAAGTTTGATTGTGCCAGGTTTCGACGACCTGGCCGAATTGGACCAGACGGACTTCTGCAGGTGAAGGCAGGCGGATCTGGAAGGTGATTCCGCGTTCAGCGCTGATCTCCATTCCCATTTCGACCTTGCGCCCATAGCCGTGTGCTGTAAAGGTAAAGCCTTTTGCGGATGCAGGCAAATCGTTGGCAATAAAACAGAATCCATGCCGGATGGCTTCATAGATCGCCTCCTGATCCGCCTTGACATCGCCGCTCAACGGATTTCGGATCAGCACGTGGGTATTGATCGTGCGGAAATGGTATTCGTAGGGGAATACGATCCGGTGGATCAGCCCTTTCCGGATGTCAAAGGCATGGGCATCCGAACCTCCAATCGCAGCGAGTTTCTGCGCCGGCTTCGAGCCGCTCGTCCCATTTTTTTAGGGTTTCCGGGAAAGGTCCGACCGGGATCCGATTTGGAAAAAATGTATAATAGAATATTCTTGGCCAGGATGTTAACAGCGATTTATACTCGGAATCTCCGTTCCAAATTTCCAATCCGGTCAGTCCAACGATTTGCCAGTCTTCCCAGGAAAGATCCTCCTGCTGGACGAGCGGTGCGGCAGGATCAAACGGATGGGCGGCGAATGCCAGGCCGTGGTTATTTATAATCGTTCGGATCAGCCTGTCCAGGTCAGAAGCCAGATGCGAACAGGTCCTCACCGGCGCCAAAGACGAGCAGGTGGCTCTTCTGAGGTGTTCGGGCAGGATCGTGGATTTCTTCTCCAACAAGCAGAAGCACCCGTCGTTCGCCGTCAGAATAATAACCCTCGGGTCCTTCGACGTAGACGTTGTGATCGGTAACGATGACTGCGTCCAGCCCGCAGCGCAGCGCCGCCTTTGCGATCTCTGCATGCGTGCCAGAGCCGTCTGAATATCGGGTATGCATATGCAGGTTGACGACGATTTCGGTCATTATCTCATTAAGATCAGGGTTTGACGTTTCGGTGGACGGAAGGTATAATCCACCCTGCTTTTTACCCAATTAGAGTAAGTTTTCGGCTGGAGGATTTTGTGGAACTTTATATCGATATTGCGATGATTATAACGTCAATCGCCTTGATTGTCAGCGTGATCCTGCAAAGCAAGGGCGCAGGGTTGGGCGGTTTGACCGGCGGCGATTCTGGCGGCATCTTCACTGCCCGCCGCGGGATTGAAAAAGTCCTTTTTCGGGTGACGATTGGGTTGTCGTTCTTATTTTTCTTCCTGGCGATCGCAGCGACGATGATCGCTTGATTCCTCGATTTCCATCTGAGAAAAATCGACCTCTTCCCATTTTCGGACTGATTTGAAAAAGCTTCGCTGGCAAATACTGGTTGTATTCCTGGCTTTAATCGCGATTGGCGTCGTGCTGTTAGGCCAGGAGCAGCCTTCCATTACCGGTGAAGAATCAGCAGATCAACCGGTCGTCGGAGGCGCTTACACCGAAGCGCTGATTGGCTCGCCTGTTCGGATCAACCCGCTGCTCGATTTCTACAACCAGGTAGATCGGGATATCGGCGCGCTGGTCTTCTGCAGTCTCGTCCAGTTCGACGACCGCGGTCTGCCGCATGGAGACCTGGCGGATTCTTGGGGGATTGCCAAGGACGGTAAATCGTACAGTTTTTCGATTCGGCCCGGCGCCGTCTGGCACGACGGCAGCCCGGTGACGAGCGAAGACGTGATCTTTACGATTGGGCTGCTCCAAAATGAAGAAATGCCCGTTCCACAGGACCTGCAGCAATTCTGGAAGCAAATCCAGGTCGCTGCGCTGGATCAAAAGACTCTGCAGTTCATCCTTCCCGAAGCTTTCTCGCCATTTCTCGATTACCTTGCGATTGGGATCCTCCCGAAGCACCTGCTTGGTGGAATGACCCCTGCAGAGATCACCGCTGCACCGTACAACCTTCAACCGGTGGGCTGCGGACCGTTTCGGTACAAATCAATGGAAGCTCAATCGAGCCTGATCAGCTCGATGATGTTCGAGGCGTTTCCGGATTATTTTGGCAACAAGCCATTCATCCAGGAGCTGACCTTCAAGTTCTACCCGGACGCTGAGAGCGCTCTGAATGCCTATGACCAGCAGGAAGTGATGGGCGTCGGTGAGATCCCGACAGAGCAGCTCACCCGATCCCTTCAGAAGGAAGAGATGCAGCTTTTTACCGGCCGTCTTCCCAGGCTCAGCCTTGTCTATTTAAACCTTGACAACGCCAAGCTGCCCTTCTTCAAAGAGCTGGACGTCCGCAAGGCGCTGATGATGGGGATCAACCGGCAGTCGATCATCAATCGGATCCTCGGTGGACAGGCGATCATGGCGAACGGACCGGTCTTCCCGGAAAGCTGGGCTTATTATGGGGGGGTATCACAGCTCGATTACGATCCAGATCAGGCAGTTGATATCTTAAAGAAAGCAGGTTATACGATCCCTGCCGAAGGTGGTGCGGCTCGCGCCAAGGAAGGCGTCGCGCTTCAATTCGAGCTCGCTCATCCGGATGACCCGCTTTCATTGCAGATCGCCGGACGAATTCAGCAAGATTGGGCCAGGTTGGGTGTCGTAGTAACGCTGAAATCCGTTCCTTATGCGGAGCTGCTGGCGGATTACCTGGAGCCGCGCACCTACCAGGCTGCGCTCGTGGAGCTGGATTTTCAGCGGACTCCAGATCCCGACCCATACCCCTTCTGGCATCAGGCTCAGATCACCTCCGGCCAGAACTATGCCCAATGGGACGACCGCCAGGTGAGCGAGTACCTGGAACAGGCGCGTGTCCTGGACGATTATGATGAACGCCTCCGCCGCTACAAGAATTTTCAGGTTCGATTTGCGACCGAGCTGCCCGCGCTGACGCTCTTCTACCCAACTTATTCCTATGGCGTTGACAGGAGCGTTGGCGGGGTGAGCATGGGTCCGCTTTACGATCCGTCTGACCGCTTTTCAAATATCTCGGCCTGGTACTTGCAGACTCGCCCACAATCGCAGCAGGCTGCTGAGCCGACGCCCTGAAGTTTGATCTGTTAATTGCACACAGGCGCTTGAAATGTTTTATGGTGTCCGGTTGTAAATCATCCGGTAGAGGTTAAAGTTTTCATATATCCGCTTGAGGTATTTGCGCGTCTCTTCATATCGGATCGACTCAAGGAAAAGATCTGGATCGTCCGGTGCGAGCGAGTGCCACGCGGCTGCGTTTCCCGGTCCGCCGTTGTAGGCTGCCAGCGCCGCGAACAGGTCGCCATCGAAGAGCGACCGCTGCCCATCCAGGTAATCCATCCCCAGCCTCAGGCTCACCAGCGGACGGTAGAGGTCGTCGCTGCTGTATTCATCTGGCCAGCCGAGGTTTGCCGCAATCTCGTCGCCGGTCGCTGGCATGATCTGCATCAGCCCGCGCGCCCCTGCCGACGAGTTGACAAAACCTTCGAACAGGCTTTCCTGCCGGACCAGCGAGAAGATGAAAAGGGGATGAAAACCGTAATCCTGCGCCAAAGGCATCACCAGCTCAGGAAAATAGCTTCCAAATCGGATGTGGTTGAAATAAGCGGGTGCTGAAAACATCGCAGGTTCATCTAACCCTGCCAGGTCAAGCAGCTGCCGGGCAGCCATGATCCCGGGACGGTAGGCGCCCAGATCGATGAACAGTTGAATAAGCCTGAAAGTGCGCGCCGGGTCGGATTGCGATCGCGTTCGCAGCACTTCGAATTCGCCGCGCGCATCGTCGTAGAGCCCAAGCTCCCATAACTCCAGCCCGCGCTGCAGCGATGGATCGTCAACCAGGTCTCCAGGTCCGCTCAGGTCTGTTTCAGCCGGGAGGCTGAAAGTGGTCTTGACCCATTCCGCAGCCTTGTCCCGTTCGGCGTTCAAGTCGTATCCCAGGTCATAGCCGATCGGCGGCTCGAACAGGCCGCGGTCGTGCAGGTAGTCTCGAGCCCGCTCGCTGTAATATCCGGTTGGATCGATCGACGCGGCGGTCTGGAAGGCTGTCCGGGCGGCTTCGGGGTCATCCTTAGCCAGGGCCGATTTGGCTGCCCAGAAATTTCCAGCAGCCCGATCTTCGAGTGAGACTGCAACGCTTAGGAAACGCTCAAATGCGTTCTGGGCAGCTGGGTAATCGCCCAGCCGGTAGCGGGCGAGCGCAGCCAGGAATCGTGAGCGGACGGTGCGTTCGTCATTGGGATATTCGCTCGCCTGGCGCTCCCACAGCTCGATAGCCTGGCTCAGATCGTCGTTTTGCTCGGCGACCTGGGCCGCGTCGAAGATGAACTCGGCCGCGCGCGGGTGCGAATCGGATTGTTCGCTAAATTGGATCAGCGTCCGAATTGCATCGTCATAGAGCGAGAGATGCGCCCATTGCGTGTAGGCTTTCTGCTCCCAGGCGTCATCCCAGAGTGCGTGTGCCGGATCTTCCGTGATGATCGCATCCCATTGTTCGATTGCGGCGCTGTAGTTTCCCTGGGCGCGCGCCGCAAGCCCGTAAAAATATTGCGCTGTCCCCGGGTCGACCGGATCTGCCTGCAGGTAGCTGTCGAAGGCAGCCATCGCCGGCCCGTATTGTCCCGAGTAATAGTCCACGATCCCGCGCTGGAGGGCGTTGACCTCGATTCCAGCTTCGACCAGCGCTACCAGCGCCGAATAGGTATCGTATGATCCCGGATAACGGTTGACCGAGTCAAGATACGCTTCATGAGCCTGGTCGATCTGACCGAGCTCTGTATAAGCCTGCCCCTTGCGCAGATTTACGAGAGCGCGGGTGTATTCACTTTCCGTGCGGTTGTAAATATCATCGTAGAGCGTCAGCGCAGTGGGGAGATCGCCTGCCAGGGCGTAAGATCGGGCAAGCTTGAGCCGCAGCTGGATATCATCGAGCACGCCAGGCGCACCCAGGGCAGCCTGGTAATCCACCGCCGCAGTAGCGTAATCGCCTGCCTCGAACAGCGCATCCGCTCGCAGGTTCCAAATATACGAGTCGATCTTACCCGGGTTAAGGACGATATAGCTGCGGTATGCCTCGGCGGCTTCGGCGAATCGCTCCTGGCGCATGTATGCCTGGGCGAGCACGAAATGAGCCGCCGGCGCCTGGTGGGCTTCCGGGTGGTCTGCCAGCAGCTGTTCGACCTTTGCGATCGCTTCATACTCATTCCGCCCGGAAAGATAGCTGCGAGCCAGGCCGAGCAGCGCTTCGGCGCTCAGGTCCGGGTCGCTGGAGCCGTCGTAAGCAAGCTGGTATTCAGCGATAGCCTGTTCCCAATCGCCGTTCATGAGTGCCTGTTCGCCTTCACGGACTCGAGCCTCCGGGAGCGGAGTAGGTGTTGGCGGCGGGGTAGGGCTCGGTTCCAGGGTGGAGGTCGGCGGGAGGTTTTCAGATGGCGCCAGCTCGGATGAGCCGGAACGCGATCCAACGGTCGGCAGAGCAGAAGATGGGATGGATTTCGCAGGGCGGATGCAGGCGGAGAGCATAGAAGCCAGCAGCGCGATCCGCATGAGTGATTGCAGGCGTGGTTTCATCATGGAGAATATAATCCATTAAATTTTAGGGTGTCAATTGACGAAAAATGTGGGCTGGATTAATTGCCGTCCTGTTCATCCAAATGGGCAAATGCAAAAATCGAGCTGTTTTCCAACTGGAACTCGATCTGGAAGGGGATTTCTGGCAAAAGGCTGCCAGCGAGCCACTTAACAACCTGGTCCTGGCTGTTCTCTCTCATGGGCAGGCAATTTTCCGCTTCATAACCAGGGATCGGGATTCCTTGAGCGGTCAGCTGGACGCGCAATTCTCCCTGGCTGCCGTCATAGTTGAGATGCAGCGTTTTTCCTGATGGATTGAATTCCTCTGTGATCACAAACCCACTGCCTGTCAGGGAAGCCAACCGGTTGTAGCCTGCTTTTGCCAGGCCGATGGCGCAGACGGTCGTCGGCAAATTGACGCTGTGCTCCTCGCTGCAGCCGCTGTAATAAAGCCAGAGCTCTTCCCCTACCTTCACGGGCCGGTTCGATGTGTAGATCTGCCCGTCATCCCACTCACCAGGAGCGCCGTATTCCAGGATCGGAGGGCGGACGCCTTCTTCCCGGATCCAGTTCGTGCCGTCGTGGCTCGAAACCAGCTGCACGTGCGCCTGCCCGAATTCACCGTTTATGTCCGTAGCCTTCAACACCCAAAGCAATCCAAGGTACTGCTCGCCGATTGGAAAAACTGGCAGCCCATAGAAATGGGTATAAAATCCTTCATCGATTAAATCATCTTTAAGGTCAGGAACCAGCAAGTCAGGCTGAACTTCCCAGTTGATCAAGTCATAAGAATCTATAAAGCGCACGGCTCTGCGTGAAACATCCTCAATAACAGTCCTTTCCTTGGCAGTCCCCCGGAAGCGGAGTGTTATCGGATCCCAGTAGAATTGAGCCACATCGCCTGCATTCGAGTAAAGCGGGTTCTCTGGGTAGGGAAAGTTCAAGATTCCGTCGAACGAATCATATCCGCTGAAACCGCCATTCTGGTATACAAGCACCTTGAACGGGCTGGTCAGGTCGTTTGGTGCGTGGATTACAGATGGAAGGGCTGCTTTTTCTCCGTTAAAAAGGACGTTCCGGCTGGTTCCATTCAGCCTGGGTTTTCGCCAGGTAAGCCCATCCGTGCTCTCGGCATATAAGACGTGCACGCTGTGCGTCTCATGCGCATAGGTGGAATACCACATCCGAAAACCCGGCAGGACCGTTCCATAGAGCTGAACGACGATTCCCTCCCAGGGGCGATCTGCTTTCAGGACCGGGTTTCCTGGATATTTGTTGAACGGGTGATAAATACGCTCGACGTCCCTGGAGAGAATGTGACCGTCATCCACCATCAAGTACCATTCGTTCTGAAGGTTGCCGATAGGCTCTGGTATATTCCGGATGACGATCGGGAGGAAGCTGAGAATTTCTTCGTTCTCGGCTTGGAAAATGGTATCAACGTTCAAGCCAACCAATGGATGCTCAGGCAGCACGGCTGCAGTAGAGGCGGCAGCAAGAATCAGCGAAACGATTGCTTTTATTCGAAGTTTTGCAATCCGATCCACAGAAATTGCTCTCCAGCACCCTAGATATTCATTTCTACTTTAAAGAAACTTAATGGACAAATTATAGTATAACTTTCCGAAAATAAATCCAGTTCACCTGCTTCCTCGGCTAATTTTCCCAGGATTATATCTAATGTTTAAGAGAAATTGAAGTAAAATAGTCGGGCTGTTTAAGCAAATTGCTGCTTTGATTCGCCCTTTCGAAGGTTAGTTTCTTCTATGGATATCCTGCTCACTGGTTCGGTTGCATTCGATTATTTGATGTCCTTCCCGGGATACTTTAAGGACCATTTTCTTCCGGACAGGCTGGATTCGATCAGCCTGTCATTCCTGGTTGAATCGATGACCAAGATGCCCGGCGGGATCGCCCCGAACATCGCTCACACGATGGCGCTTCTGGGAGCCCACCCCCGGCTTTGGGCGGCGGTGGGCGAGGACTTCGCTGAGTACCGGCAGTCGCTCGAGCAAAAAGGTGTGGATACCAGCGGAGCGAAAGTGATCCCTGGTGTATTTACTGCTTCATTCTTCGTCAATACGGATCGAGCTAACGCTCAGATCGCGAGTTTTTATCCAGGCGCGATGGCGCATGCTTCCGAGCTGTCTCTGACCCAGCTCGAATTCAGGCCAGACCTGGTGGTGATCTCGCCAAACGACCCGGGTGCTATGGGGCTTTACTGCCAGGAATGCCAGCAGCTTGGGATCCCTTATGCTTACGACCCTTCCCAGCAGATCGTTCGGCTGACGGCGGAAGAGCTCCGCTGCGGGATCGAGGCTGCGAGGGCGCTGTTCGTTAACGATTACGAGTACGCGCTGATCCAGAAGATGACCGGGATGAATGCTGAAGATATCCTGGCAAACCACCCTGACGCCTTCATTGTCGTGACTCTTGGCCAAAAGGGCGCGGTGATCTATTCGAATCAGGGTGAGGTTGAGATCCCGATCGTAAAGCCGGAGCAGATCGTCGATCCGACCGGTGTCGGTGATGCGTTCCGCGGTGGATTTTTAACCGGACTTCACAGCGGCTTCGATTTGGAGCTCTGCGGTAAGATGGGCTCTCTTGCGGCAGCGTACTGCCTGGAACAGCGCGGCACACAGGCGCATTTCTTCACGATTCGTGAGTTTACGGATCGTTTCAGGTGTCATTTCGACGATGGCGGCAGGCTGGACAGTCTGCACAAACCCGTTCAGGCTGCATAGACAGGTGACAAAGATCTTTCTAGGCATCAAATGGCCCGCGATCATCAGCGCCGTTCTTGTTATCCCTTTTATGGCGCTTGAATGGATACATCGCCGATCTGTCTCGGAAGGTTTTCCTTTTCTGGTATTTGGCTTATTGTAGCTTTTAGCGGTTTTGTTCATCCTCATCCTCAGACCGGTAAGAGCGAGACGTGAAGGAAAGGTACAATTAAGGTATCCCACAGGCTTATTCCTGCGGTTAGGATCTTTGCTGATTATTGTTTGGTTGTGGTTCAGCCTCCTTCAAGACCAATTGCCTTGCTTTCTCGGCGTACCGAACTGCGATTGAAAGAAGGTTAGGCTTCGAAGTTAAGTCTCAAACCGGATAATTAGAAAAGCTGCCTCAAGAAGAAGATTTTTCTGTAGCGATACTCGATGGATTATCAGGAATCAAATTACAAGGACGGAGAATTTTATGGAAAAATATGACGTAAAAGACACTAGGCTGGCTGAAGGTGGTCGGCGGCGAATTGATTGGGCAGAGCGCGAGATGCCCGTCTTGCGGTTGATCCGAGATCGGTTTGCGAAAGAGCGCCCGCTGCAGGGCGTCCGCATTTCAGCTTGCCTGCATGTGACCACCGAGACGGCAAACTTGATGAACACCCTCCACCTGGGCGGCGCAAATGTCGTGCTGACTGCATCCAATCCCCTCTCGACCCAGGATGACGTAGCCGCCTGCCTGGTTTCGAATTATGAGATCCCAACCTTTGCGATCAAAGGCGAAGATAACGTGACCTACTACAAGCATATCCGCGCCGCCCTCGATCATAATCCCCATGTGACGATGGACGACGGTGCCGACCTGGTAAGTACGCTCCACAAGGAGCGCCGCGAGCAGCTCCCTGGCGTGATCGGCGGTACAGAAGAGACGACGACTGGCGTGATCCGGCTTCGGGCTATGGCTGCGGATGGAGCCCTGGCATTTCCGGTGATCGCGGTCAACGACGCGATGACGAAACACTTCTTTGACAACCGCTACGGCACAGGCCAATCGACCCTCGATGGGATCATTCGGGCGACCAACGTGCTGCTGGCCGGGAAGACCTTTGTTGTCGCCGGATACGGCTGGTGCGGGCGCGGCCTGGCGATGCGGGCACGCGGCATGGGCTCGAACGTGATCGTCACAGAAGTCGATCCAATGCCGGCCCTGGAAGCGGTGATGGATGGCTTCCGGGTAATGCCGATGGACGAAGCCGCCCCGATTGGTGATATCTTCGTCACGCTGACCGGCGATATCAATGTCGTCGATCGCCGTCATTTTGAATTGATGAAAGACGGCGCAATAGTCGCCAATTCCGGTCATTTCAACGTTGAAATCAACATCCCCGCCTTGGAAGAGATGTCGGTCGAAAAGCGCCTGGTCCGACCATTTGTCGATCAATACGTGCTGGCTGACGGGCGTCTGATCAACATTCTCGGCGAAGGCCGGCTGATTAACCTGGCCTCGGCAGAAGGCCATCCGGCAAGCGTGATGGACATGTCTTTCGCCAATCAGGCTCTCAGCCTGGAGTACCTGGTCAAGAACCGCGCCAGCCTGTCGAATAAAGTCTACAGCGTTCCTGGAGATATCGACCGGGAGATTGCCCGTCTAAAGCTCGCCGGGATGAAGGTGGACATCGATACGCTCTCACCAGAGCAGGTCGCCTACCTGAATTCCTGGGAGGAAGGCACATAAACGATGCACTTCAGCCGTGATCAGCTTGAAAAACTGGAAGCTCAGAGCCTCGCCCCCTATGCCTGCCGGAGCATGCATACGAAAGGGCGAGCATACTCTGAGGATGAGCCTGACTACCGCACGCCTTTCCAGCGCGACCGCGATCGGATCCTGCACACTACCGCCTTCAGACGGCTGGAGTACAAGACCCAGGTTTTCATCAATTACGAAGGCGATTACTACCGCACCCGCCTGACTCACACCCTCGAAGTCGCACAGATCGGTCGGACGGTGGCGCGGGCTCTCGGTGCAAATGAAGACCTCGTCGAAGCGATCAGCCTGGCACATGACCTTGGACACAGCGCCTTCGGGCATTCTGGTGAGGTCGCCCTGGCCCGGCTGATGAAGGATTACGACGGGTTCGACCACAACAAGCAGTCGCTCCGGATTGTCACCGTGCTCGAGCGGAGGTACCCCGATTTTCCTGGATTGAACCTGTGCTGGGAAGTTCGTGAGGGGATGGTCAAGCACGAGTCGGAGTACGACATCTCAGACGCCTCCGAGTACAACCCAGATCTGCGCGGCAACCTCGAAGCTCAGATCGTCAACGTCGCCGACGAGCTGGCTTATACCGCCCACGATCTCGACGATGGGCTGCGCTCGGGAATGATCACGCCGGCGATGCTGGATGGGATCACGCTTTGGGAGATTCTGCTCGAAAGTGTGGGGATCCGCGCCGATCCGCTCGACGACCTGGCGCGCCACAGGCTGATCCGCAGGATGATTGGCCTGGAAGTCAGCGACCTGGTTGAATCCACAGATCAGCGCCTGCGTGAGAGCCAGGTACGCTCGGCGGAAGAGCTCCAGCGTCTGCCTTATAATGTGATGACCTTCAGCGAAGACATGGCCCGCCGTAATCGGGAGATAAAGGATTTCCTTTACGCCGAGCTTTACTGCCATTTCCGCGTCGAGCGGATGCAGGTGAAAGCCGAGCGGGTCATCACGGACCTCTTTAATGCTTTTAAGTCTGAGCCTTCGACCCTCCCCAGGCACATCCAGGAGCAGGTGGAGGAGGTTGGATTGGAGCGGACGATTTGCGACTACCTGGCAGGGATGACCGACCGCTACGCGATCGAGGAACACCAGAAGCTTTTTGATCCTGGTTACAATAAGACATGAGGAATGATCATGAGTGATCCGCTGTACCTGACGGCCGAGGGCGCAGCCCGATTGAAGCAGGAGTTGGAACACCTGAAAACAGTCGAGCGAACCGCGCTCGCGAAGCGGCTGCGCTCTGCGATTTAAGAGGGCGACCTTTCGGAGAACGCTGATTACCACAAGGCGAAGGAAGACCAGGGATTTTTGGAAGGCCGGATCCAGGAGCTCGATTATCTGCTTAAGAACGCCACGATCGTCGAGAGCCGGACAGGTGGATTTGCTTGCGTCGAAGTGGGTGCAAAAGTGACAGTTCAGGAAGAAGATTTCTCTCCTGAGGTCTTCCTGATGGTGGGGGCGAAGGAAACGGACCCAACCAGCGGAAAAATCTCGAACGAATCGCCGGTTGGGCGGGCGTTGATGGGCGGTAAGGTCGGAGACGTCGTAACCGTCGCCACTCCCGGAGGCTCGTTTGCGCTGAAGATCCTGAAGATTGAGTGATAAATTTCCTACAAGGTACAGTAGCGGCGAACGCCTGGCAGCAGACCGATCATGAGAATTAAAACCCCCCAGGCCAGGCAGATGATGTGCAGCAGGCCAAACTGCACCCATTGGATCTGCACGAGGATCCAGATGATCAGGATCAGTCCGGCTGCAAGCGATCCAGCCCAGCTCCAATGAAACCGCTTGAAGGGATTAATCAGGTTTGGCCACTGCCAGGGCAGGAGCCTTAAAAGTCCCCAGGCGATCACAAGCGAGTATACACCGACAAAAGCGAATAGCAGCATCCCAGGGATCAGGAAATTCGAGAAGGGTGAGCCATCCAGGTTGCTGAGCGGCATTTGGATCAGGTGACCATCCGGTGCGATGATGAACAGTCCCCCCGCGACGACCGCATTGATTCCAAGAAAAGCAAGCAGGGCGATCATCACCCAGACAGAAAGTGGGCGAAACCTGGGATGGATTTCCATAAAATAGCTCCTTAATTAATTTATTCGCGCGAAATAACAGCCTCCTACCGATCCGAATCCGATCTGGAGGAAGGTTGAAAGACGAAAAGGCCGGTTAACCCTTTCGGATAATCCTTAAAATGACCAGTAAAATGATCGCGCCGACCAGTGCGCTGAGGATCTGGCCCAGTATCCCAGGCAGCAAGCTCAGCCCAAGGACTTCGAAGAGCCAGCCGCCGATGAAAGCGCCGATAATACCGACCACGATCGCCCCGAGCAGCCCGACCTTGATGCCTTTGACCAGCATATCCGCGAGCACGCCGGCGATCCCGCCGATGATGATCCAGGTGATGATGTTGGTAATTGACATGTTGATCTCCTCGATAAAATTGGATAATCTCTCCGAACTTGAAAATTATACACCTGCAGGATCGTCTGGATGCAACCACCAGGCTGGAAATGACCAGCTTAAAGCCAGTGGTCTTGTCTAACAGAAAACGCCCACCCCATCTTAGGGGAGGGCGTTTAATGAGTTTTTGTTTGCTCGACCGGATTTTTCGAGTGATCAGGCCTTCGACCAGACTGCCAGCTCGACCAGCATGTGGTCGAAGAAGCTCTCCTCGGGCATGGATCCGTCGCCGTAGCTCGTGTCGACGACCCGGGCGGAAAGCTGCAGGGTTTGCGTCTCAAGTACCGTCTCGATCCCAGGTTCGAGCAGCACCGGCTCGCCCTTCGCTTCGAGGCGTTGGCGGATGGTTGGATCGTTGAAAGCGTGCGTGCTCATCAGCACTTTTGTGATCGTCTGGATGTCATTCTTGTCGAACAGCCAGACTTCGAAAGCGGTCACCTTCTTGTGATCGCCGACCCCGATTGTTTCAGAGATCCCGACCCCGCATTCGCCCAGGAATTCACCGGACGGCGAGTCGATGCTGAAAGAGTCATCAAACAGGTCGTCTCCGAGCTTATAGGAAGCCATGAATTGGGCGATCGGAGTATCGCTTCCTGCAGTCGCATAATCCGTATAACCAACCTCTTTTCGGGCTTCGGCAGCCTGTGTCGCAGGGGTGGGCTGTCCGCTCAGGAAGGATTTCTTGCGGAAAAAGAACATATATCCCAGGAAACCGGCGATTGCGAGCAGCAGCACGCAGAGCGCGGCCAGCAGGATCGGGAACGAGCTGCCCGAATCTTCATCAGGTTCTTCGCTGACGCCCTCCATGACTGGCTCTGTCGCAGCGATCGGGGCTTCCACCGTCCCCTCAGCTGGCGGCAGCGGGGCTGGGGCTCCCGAGCCGACGACGCTCATGTATTCGCCGATCAGGACATCGCTTAGCCCCTGTGGATCCATCGAGATGTCGGAAAGGATCTGCTCGGCATCTTCCCCAACTGCGCTGTATTGTTCTTGCGCGCTGGCGACCCCTCCGGTCAGCCCGAATGATCCAATCGACATGCGCAAAAATTCCGTTTTCCACTCATAGCTGAGATGTTCCGGTGTCGCATTGACCCATTGAACCGGCCAGATCCACCAGCCCAGCACGACCAATCCGAAAATCGCTCCGATGACCAGACCGGCGATTCCAGTAACAAGCGGGTTCTTCACAAATTGGCGGACGGTATCCATCTAATTGCTCCTGATTATTGTTGAAATGCCAAAAAAGGTCTGCTTGAGGTAAAAGGTGTTCTGGTGGAAATTAGGAATTTCCTGAATAATTTTAGACTATTCTGCAGATTATTGCAACACCTTTTGCTCAACAATCGTTAATCCTGGTGCAAGAATCATACCGCATCCGACTTTTGGGCGAATTCGTCGACTGAGACTTCATCGAGTGAGAAACGCTCTTCGCAGCTGAGGCATTGGGCGTTCTGTTTATCGGCGATTACAAGCAGGCCGCCGCATTCCGGGCAAGGGCGTGGCAGCGGCTGCTTCCAAGATGTGAAATCGCAGCCCGGGTAGTTGGCGCAGCCGAAAAAAGTCCGTCCTTTGCGAGTTTTTCGCTCGACGATATCACCGCCGTCTTTCGGGCATGCGACTCCGATTTTCTCCAGCCAGGCTTCTGTGTGCCTGCATTCCGGGAAGTTGCTGCAGCTGATGAATTTCCCATAGCGGCCCCAGCGAATCACAAGCTCATTTCCGCACTCCGGGCATTCCCGTCCAATCGGTTCGGGTCCTACGTTCAGCTCGGGCATTTTCTGCTCTGCGAGCGTCACTTCCTGAGAGAACGGCAGGTAAAACTCGCGGATCACATCGACCCACGGCAGCTCTCCCTCAGCGATCCGGTCTAGCTCGGCTTCCATCTGAGCTGTAAAGCGAATATCCAGGATATCCGGGAAATGTTCGATCAGCAGGTCATTGACCAGGATGCCGGTTTCGGTGGGGGTTAGCTTCCTGCCTTCCCGGATCACATAGCCGCGCGCCTGGATGGTAGCCAGGATTGGCGCGTACGTCGACGGGCGTCCGATCCCATTCTCCTCCAGGGTGCGCACCAGTGTCGCCTCTGAATATCGAGGTGGGGGCTGGGTGAAGTGCTGCTCCGGGATGAGCCGGACCAGCCGCTGAATCTGGTTCTCGACCAGGCCTGCCGGGATGCGCGTGTTTTCTTCCTCGTCGGCCTTCTGGTCTTCGTCGCGTGCTTCTTCGTACACGATCAAGAAACCCTGAAAGACGATGGTCGAGCCGGAGGCGCGGAACAGGTAGCTGTGCGCATCCTTCTTCCCGAGTACTTCGATCGACAGCGTGTCGTAGACCGCGGCAGACATCTGCGATGCGACAAAGCGCTGCCAGATCAGCTGGTAGAGCCGAAACTGGTCCCGGTTCAGGCGCTCCTTGAGCAAATCTGGCTGGCGCAGCACGGAAGTCGGACGGATGGCTTCGTGAGCCTCCTGTGCGCCGACAGCCTTTGTCTTGTATTTTGGCGCCTGCTCGGGCAGGAATTTCTCACCGTAGCGCTCGCGGATGAACTGCCGGGCTTCCGCCTGGGCCAGCTCGGCAACGTTCGTCGAATCGGTTCGCATGTAGGTGATCAGGCCAACCGCGCCGCCTTCGCCGGTATCGATCCCTTCATAGAGCTGCTGTGCAAGCGCCATCGTCCGCCTGGCGGTGTAGCCCAACCGGCGAGACGCCTCCTGCTGAAGGCTGCTGGTGATGAAAGGGGCGGTCGGATTTCGTCGTCGCTCGCCGCGTTTGATCTTGGCAATCTGGTACGCGGCTTGCTCCATCTCCACCAGCAGCGGCTTGACGTCCGCTTCATTACCCAGGACAGGATCAGCGTCATCGACTTTAGCCAGCTTGGCGGTGAACGATTGTTTACCCCCCTGGGGCATAAATTCGGCTTCGATCGACCAGTATTCGACCGGGATGAAAGCGTCGATCTCGCGCTCGCGTTCGACGATCAGCCGCAGCGCAACAGATTGAACCCTTCCTGCCGAAAGACGGCTGCGGACCTTGCGCCAGAGCAGCGGACTGATGCTGTAGCCGACCAGCCTGTCGAGCACCCGCCGGGCTTGCTGGGCGTCGACCAGGTCCATATTGATCTGGCGGGAATGCTGGAAGGCTTCGGCGATCGCCGGCTCGGTAATCTCATGGAAAACCACCCTTTGGGTCAGCTTCGGGTCTATCTCGGCCGATTCGAGCAGGTGCCAGGCAATTGCCTCGCCCTCGCGGTCGGGGTCAGTTGCCAGGTAGATTTCCGCTGCAGACTTCGCCAGGGTTTTCAGCTCTTTAACAACCGGCTTTTTCTCGTTCGGCACCCGGTATTTTGGCGTAAAGTTGTTGTCTACATCAACGGAAAGCTGCGAACGAAGCAGATCCCGGACATGTCCTATCGAAGCTTTAACCGTGTAATCCTTGCCTAAGAAACGTCCGACGGTGCGTGCTTTCGCGGGCGATTCGACGATCACCAGCCGGCCAGAACGAAGTTTTTTTCGAGCTTCTGGATCTGGAGGCGGGAGCGCTTCATGAGCTTCCGTCCGACCCATGCGGATCAGTCGTGTGCCGCAGACCGCGCATATCCCACGCGTCGCCGGTGTGCTCGTCTTCGTAAAAAACGGTTCGGTTTCCGTCATTTCCCGCTTGGTTCTGCATTTTACACAATAGGCTTCCACCTGAGTATCCTCCTATGAATTCGATTAAGCAGAATATTCTGCTCCTTTTTCGAAGACTGCGATGTAACGCATTCCCCCCATCTGCCGGACCATGCCTTTCAATTCCATCATTGCCAGCGCCGCTGAGATTTGCTCGATAGGCAGGCTGGATAACATGCTGATCTCGTCGATGTGGAGCGGCTCGCGCCCCAAAAGAGCATAAAGCTGGGCTTCTGATGCGTCCGCTGGCAAGACAGACCGGGCTTCTCTCTGGACCTTAGAATTGCTCAGGTTCAGGCAAGACAGCACGTCCTGCAGGTCGATGAATATCTTTGCCCCGCTGCGGATCAGGGCGTTCGTCCCCCGACTCTGAGGGGCATACAGGTATCCCGGGACCGCGAATACTTCCCGGTTCTGCTCTGCGGCAAAACTGGCCGTGATTAGCGACCCGCTGACCTCACCTGCTTCCACTACGATCACAACCTGAGCGAGCCCGGAGATGATCCGGTTTCGAGGGGGAAAATTTGCTGCCTCGGGCGGTGTGCCGGGTGGATAATCGCTGATGATCGCACCCGATTCAACGATCTGGGCTGCCAGCCCACGGTGTTCGGGAGGGTAAATATTATCTACTCCGCTACCCAGAACTGCCAGCGTTCGGCCATTGTTTTTCAATGCGGCTTGATGGGCGATGGAATCGACGCCGCGCGCCAGTCCGCTGATGACTGTAACACCGTTTTGCGCCAGGCCGCGTGCGATCTCTTCGGTGAGCTGCCTCCCATAGGCAGTGACTCGCCGTGTCCCGACGATCGCTACGGTCCACTGGTCCTGTTCGGAGACTGTCCCGGTCAGGTATAGCAGGGGAGGCGATTGGTCGATCTCTTTAAGTCTGCGGGGATAGAGTGGGTCCTCCCAGGTCAGCACCTGGATCATTTTTTGCTGGATAATTTCCCAGGTAATCTCAAGCGCATCCGAGCAGCGGACTTTTTCGACTGCATCAACCAGCCGCGCGCTCAACCCGGCCTGTTCAAGCTCGCTGGTCGAAGCGCGCCAGGCTTCTTCGGCGCTGCCGAAAGCATCCAGGACCGTCTTCATCCGGGCGGATCCGATCCCCTTGACCAGGTTAAAGCCGACCCAGTATTTCTTGTCTTCTTCCAACGCTTGCATTCCTGGAGTGATATCGATCGATGACGGTTCAGTCAGGCATGAGTCCCGGGAGCAGGTGGACTAGAATTTCACCTTGTGCCAGGTCGACATCGAGGACGACTTCTGAAATATTTGGTAAAAGCAGCTCGGCGTTATTAAGCTGGCGGACGATAAAAACATCATTCGCCCCGGTTTCAATGATCCCCTCAATTTGCCCGAGCTGCAGCCCGTCCTCGCTGACCACCCGCAAGCCAAGCAGCTGGTGCTGGTAAAACTCCCCGTCCGGCAGCGGAGGGATTTCTTCTGCCCTCACAAAAGCCAGCTGGTTTCGCAGTTCCGCAGCTTGCTCAGGGGTGTCGATGCCAGGGAAGCTGATTAACAATCCGCTCGAATGGCCTCGAATGCCTCGAATTCGAGAGCGCTTGGTGCTCGCTTCCGACGTACAGCACCTGCCCCGTTTTTATACGCTCCGGGAAATCGGTCAGGATTTCCATCAGGAGATCGCCTTTAAGGCCATGGGTGCGGAGCAGTCGGCCGACTGCCAGGTACAGAGGCTCGCCCGACTGGGGCGAGCCTTCTGGTTCCGACCATGTTTGAGGCTTTCTCAGGTCCGGCATGGGATCGTCAATCCGGTTCGGCGATATCAAGAATGCCGCGCTTGCCTTCCTGAGCGGCAGCCACGCGCAGCAGCATTCGCATCGCGCCAGCAACCCGTCCGCTTCTGCCGATAATCCGGCCCATGTCTTCCTTGGCGACGCTCAGATTGATGATCACCTGCGCCCCGCGGCGGTATTCCGTGACCACGACCTGGGTTGGATCATCGACCAGCGATTTGGCAATATATTCGATTAATTCATCCATACCTTCCCTCCAAATGGAACTTAATCCGACGAGGGTGGGTCTTCTGAAATTCAAGAAAGGGACGTTTGTCCCGGCTGTCTATTTCTTCTTTGCAGGCACAATCCGCTCGGTCTTATCGTTGACGTTGCGGAGGTCTTCTGCCTGTTGAGCTTCAGCGAGCAGAGTCTCAAGCGATTCGCCCTTTTTAAACCGCTCATACCGCTCGTTCAGGCCGGCGCTTCTAAACAGCCGAACGACTGATTCGCTGGGTTGAGCGCCTTTGGAAAGCCAATCGTAAACCCGATCCTCTTTGAATGTGATCGTGGCTGGCTGCGTGCGCGGGTTGTAAAAACCGAGTAATTCCAGCTCGCGGCTGTCGCGAGGTGATTCTTTGTCTGCCGCGACGATGCGGTAGCTGGGTTGTGCTTTTGCGCCAATTCTGCGCAGTCGAATTCGTACCATTTGAAAAATCTCCTTCAATTGTCTATCTGGGTTGTTCTGTGATCATGGTCAGCCGGATTCGCGGTTGTGTGAGGGCAGCTGAAGGGGGCTGTTCACCACCGGTCTTCCTGGGACTGGCATCCCTCTCAAGGCCTTCCCATCCAGGAAGCGGCAGACTCCTGCTGCATTCCTGGATGGGATCAGTCTTCAAGGGTCTATCTATCCGAACATACGCGGCAGCCCGCGCATCCCGGATTTTTTCATTGTTTTGAACAGCTTCTGCGCATCGCGAAACTGTTTCATCAGGCGGTTAACATCCTGCACCTGGGTACCGGACCCGCTTGCAATTCGCCTGCGCCGGGAGGCGTTCAAGATGTCCGGCTTGCGGCGTTCTTCCTTTGTCATCGAGCTGATAATCGCCTCGGTCAGGCTGAGCTGTTTTTCGGCGTCCTGGGGCTCGATCTGCTTTGCAAGCTGGTTCATCCCACCTGGAAGCATCTCAAGGATCTGCGCGAGCGGTCCCATCTTGCGGAGCTGCTTGAGCTGATCGGCAAAATCCTGCAGCGAAAAATCGCCGGCCATCAGCTTATCTGCCTGCTCGCGGGCGGTCTTTTCGTCGTAGGCCGCCTCGGCTTTTTCGATCAGCCCGAGCATGTCACCCATCCCGAGGATTCTTCCTGCTAACCGGTTGGGATCGTAAGCTTCGATCGCGTCCAGGGCTTCCCCCGTGCCGAGGAATTTGATCGGCACACCGGTCACCGATCGAATCGAGATCGCCGCGCCGCCGCGCGCGTCGCCTTCGATCTTGGTCAGGATCAACCCGGTGAGCGGGATCACATCCCGGAAACCCTTGGCGATGTTGACCGATTCCTGGCCGATCATCGAATCGACGACCAGCAGCACTTCGGCTGGATTGACCTTGCTCTCAATCGCACTCAGCTCTTCCATGAGCTCGCTGTCGAGCTGCGATCGTCCGGCAGTGTCCAGGATGATCACGGTAAAGCCGCCTTTTTGACCCTGTTCAACGGCTTTCTTCGCAAGCTGCGGGGGTTTCACCCCCTGCTCGAACACGACCGGCACGTTCAGGCGCTCGCCGAGCGTCTCGAGCTGGCGGACAGCTGCAGGTCGGTAGGGGTCGCACGCAACGAGCATCACCCGCTCGCCCTGTGCCCTCAAAAGCCGCGCCAGCTTGCCGGCGGCGGTGGTTTTTCCTGAGCCCTGGAGCCCGACGAGCATCAGCGTGCGGGGTTTTGGACCGGAAAGATTCAGTCTTTCGGCTGGCCCGAGGGTGGCGATGAGCTCTTCATGGACGATCTTTACTACCTGCTGCCCGGGATTTAGAGCCTTCGAGACTTCTTGCCCGACTGCCCGCTCGCGCACCCGGCTGACGAAGTCTTTGACGACACCGTAGTTAACGTCGGCTTCAAGCAAAGCCATTCGCACTTCGCGCATCGCTGCGTCCACGTCCGACTCGGAGAGTTTCCGCGCCGGCGCAAGCCTTTGAAGACTTCATCTAATCGCTGAGTCAGGTTTTCAAACATAGCATTGAATTTTAGCCTGTAAGCGAATTATGGTCAAGGGAAGGTTTATAAATGGGAGGAACGTTTTTCATTATTATGTGTTAATAGCAGTTAGCTTATATCCAAAGGAGCACTTATTTCAATGTCAAAAATTGCGATTGTAACGGATAGTACGGCAAATCTTCCCAGGAATATCGTTGAGCAGTTCGGGATTCATGTTGTCCCACAGGTTTTGATCTGGGATGGTGAGACGTACGAGGATGGGGTGGATATCCACCCGAAGGAATTTTACGAGCGCCTTAAAGGCGCAAAAATTATGCCGAGCACTTCACAGGTGACCCCGAAAAGCTTTCTCGAAATCTACGAAAAGCTCCTCACCGAAGGTTATGAGGTCTTGTCAATATTAATCGCGGAGAAGCTTTCAGGGACGATCAGCTCGGCGCTGCAAGCGAAAGCCGCCTTTCCGAATGCCCCGATCGAGATCGTAGATTCGGGCACGACATCCCTGGCGTTGGGGTTCGTTGTTTTACACGCCGCTGAGGCGCTGAGCAAGGGAGCTGACCTGAAGCAAGCCCACCTGGCAGCCGAAAACGCCCGCCAGAAGGTGGGTGTCGTCTTTGCGGTGGACACGCTTGAGTTCCTGCACCGCGGCGGTCGGATCGGGGGCGGAACCCGTTTTATGGGAACCGCGCTGAACATCAAGCCGATCCTCGAAGTCGTCGACGGACATGTCGAGGGCGTTGAAAAAGTCCGCACGCGCAGCAAATCGATTACCCGTCTCATCGAGCTCGTCCATGAACGGGTTGGAACCAGCCATCCAGTCCGTATTGCGGCGCTGCACGCCAACGCCCACTCGGACGCGCTCAACCTGTTAGCTCAGGCCTCAAACCAAATCGAAACCACGCAGGCTATCCTCGGCGAGGTCAGCCCCGTGATCGGGACGCATGCTGGTCCCGGGACAGTCGGTTTGGCCTGGATGGCCGGAATCGAGTAGGCTTCCAAATAATCCCAGAAAACCACAGATAGCCATGGATGGTATCCAGGTGATTGTGCTCGTCCATCGATGATTATCTGTGGTTTAATCCCTGAATGGACATTTTTTTCGAAGACCCTTCGGAAATCCCGCTCCCGCCGGCTGAAACCCGCATCCGGTCGCTCAAGGCGCAGCCCTGGACCGACGGGCGGCGGGTAAAAATATCGCTCGAGCTGGACCCTTTTCAAAAACCTCCCAGCCTGGAGCTGACCTTGCTCGATCCAGGAGGGCAGTCTGGCAGGAAGCGCCGATATCATTGAGACCATGAGCCGAAGAATGGAGCTGAACATTCACCTGCGCAGCGAGCCGCAGCCCGGCGAATACACCCTCAAAGCCGTCCTGTTCTATCTGGAACATCAACCTGTAGAAGATTGCCGAAGAGGATCACAGTTTTCCCTACCAGCGTATGGTAGTCGATGCCGCACAAGCTCATTGCTCGCTCGTGTGACCTGCCTCAGATCCATCTGATTCATCCTTAAATCTCGTTTTCCAGGATTTGCACAACGCGAATCCATCCCGTAACGATGATCATGACCTTGTGATATCCGGCGATTCCGTCTATAATCGTACTATCCTCATCTACATTATCCACTCGCCGCCGAGGATCAACTTTAATAGTGGAGGTAGGTGATGGAAAAGGTTTATCGGTTCCCTGTCTCGATTACCGTACAATCAGGATTATCGCTGCTTATTCTGATCAGCCTCGTTCTACCCACTGGTTTTTCACTCGCCTCAGCTTCTCCTCAGCCTGCACTTGCTCCTCTCATCCAGGCAGAAAATAAAGAAACACCCAACCTGAAAACATCGTTGCCGGACGGGCAGCCGAACACGATATCGACTCGCAGCGACCGTGAAGAGCCGACTCTTTCCCCACCAGAAAATGAAACCGCCTTGTTATCGACTTTCACGCGCGACGAAGCGTTGGAAAGCGGTCGCAGGCAGATCACGCTCTCTTCCTCCCCTTTACATTACCAGGACAGCGCTGGAGATTGGCAGCCAATCGATCCCCGCTTCACTGCGGCTGAGGGGGGGTTTACAAATTTCACCAACTCCTTGCGGATATCAACAGCCGAGCGGATCCCAACCCTCAACCTGAGGAATGGTAACACCCTCCTTCAGTGGCAATCGAGCGAGCTGGTCTTGATTCCCAGCAGCGGCGAGCAGAAAGTGCTTGCCAAGGTGCTCGATCCGGCCTCTGCCCTCCCTGGCGAGCTGACCGAGGCCAGCCTGACCGTGCGATATGACGGTTCCTGGAACCGGCCAGGGGTTGTTGAAGAAATTTCTTCCGCGCCAGGGATGATGGAACAATCGGTGGTAATAGAAGACCGCACTGCCATCCTGGATTTTTGCGAGCCATCCCAAATAAAAAATAAGGACGGCGACTCCTCCAAAAATTCGAATTGCGATGCTGAATCAGTGGTCAAACTATCGCTGGTTGCGACCTTACGCCTTTCACCCGGAGCAACCTTGTTCGCAGATGGTGAATTAAAACCTGGTTCGTTCAGCACGTCAGAGAGTGTAGAAATTAGAAAGGGCAGCACCACCGAGCTGGTAATAGAGCCCGTGATCGCCTACGAGCAGGACGATCCCACGGACCTCATTCGTGGCAGCTACAGTTTCAGTCCCAGTGGGGATGGAGAGTGGCAGGTTTCGGTGGAGACCCCTCTGGACTGGTGGGCAGATCCAGGACGTAGCTATCCGATCGTGCTCGATCCGACCATGAAGATGCTCTCTCCGATCACCACTGCCCAGCTGTGCAGCAGCTATCCCTCCTCCCCCTGCCCGCTGACTGGCGAAGACTATTTATTAATCGGAAGGAACCTCGAAAACCTGACCGGGAGAATTGAAGCCCTTGTCCGCTTTGATCAGCTTCCTACCCTGCCTCCTGGCTATGTTATCGAGAAGGCGGACCTTCTAGTCGCTCCAGAAAACTTTACCCTTGGCACTGGAGGCACGATCGTCAAAAAACAAGTTCGGGTCCACCAGGTTACTTCAGCCTGGTCTCCAGCTACCGCGAACGTACAATATCAATCGACCCACAATTACAAACCCTTACCTTGACCAGGAATTGCTGGTAGTTGGTACGAAACCAGTCATCCCTGTCGCTGCGACATCATTCGTGACCCGCTTCAACCTGCAAACGGGTCCCAGCGGTTTTGTCAGCGGTTGGCTGGATGGGTCTGTTCCAAACAACGGTCTGTTTCTTTACCAGTATCCAGTAAACCTGTGTATGAACTGCACAGATTTTCTGAAAATATACACGGCGCCGACCTGGACCAAGAATGACTACAAGCGCCTCGACCCGGAGAACCCCTACAATCTCTCAGCCAGCGAGGGCAGCGGGTTCATGCTCCAGATCACTTATGCACCGCCGACCTTGAGCTTGAATGAACCGCTCCAGACGAGTTTGCCTGCATTTGGAAAGAATTATGCCGACACCTACCACACCTACCTTCCGCCGGCCTCTGCCAGCGCCTGGACCGCGATCGTGGTGAAAGGGCTAAATCAGGTGCAGTCTGGAGAGGATATCATCGCGAAAGCATCAGGCAACCTGCGCATGGCAAAGGGTTGTATCGATCCGTTCAATCCCGGCTGTACGAGTACGCCTTCCGAAGGCGATTTCAAGGGTCGACCTAATTTCATCATTACGCGCGGCGATCCGTCTGCTACGGATCTGGCAGCCTGGTTATATCCGCCAAATCCTGATTCTCCGGCGAATAAGGATGTCAACTCTTACCTGATCGATGCCGTTCCCTCGGTTGACCTTGCCGGCAATCCACCCTCCTCCGGAACGCACATCACCCTCACCGAGGTCATGACCACCAGCGAAATCATCCGGGTTAAAAGCGCTAACCTGACCGCTAACTCCCGTATCGGTGTGAGCCTCTTCGCCATATCGAACCATCCTTCCACTGGCGATGCAGTCGAATTCCCCTTCTTTGAAACGCGCTTGTTTCGCCCCTCAGGTTCAGGAAATACCTTTGTTAAGGACTTGAACGGGCAAAAACTAGGCGGTCACACCGCGCCGGGCTTTTTTGAGATGGGCAGCGCCAAGGTAGGTGCGGCAGAAGCCGGAACCTGGGCGCTGACCATCGAGTATTTTGGTGATGTCAACCCAACTTTTGGAGGCGGTGACGACCCACTGATTACATCTACCATACCCGTATCGTCGACGCTGTTTTTATCGCTTGTTGTCTGCCAGAAAAACGGCGTGCCCACGAAAGACGGCTGCATCACCACCGAAAAACCAGGCATCAATACGGACTTTCGGGACGTAGGCAATTTCCGGGTCTTAACCCGGCGGGTTTCAACTGCAGCGGCTCAACATGTGGGACGGTATACCAGCCTGGTCCAGGTGCGATTTCGGCTTCGGTCGTGTGGAAGGCCGATTGGCTTGCCGGGCAGCAGGATCGTTGGGTTTCCGTCGCCGGCGCTCCGATTTCTTTCGATACCTCTACTTATTCGTTTTTTACAACCGGCGTCACCTCTCTGGTGACCGGCCCTCTCGGAAATGAAGACCCTTTCCCTCTCTTCACCGGGGCTACGCTGGGGTATCCCGATCCCGGGATCAGCCCTCCAACCCAAATTTCGGCCGGCTCGTGCCTTTGCCTCTGGTAACCTATGATGGTCCTCGATTAATACCATCAGATGTCGCAAACCTGCAGGTAAATGTCAATGTCGACCGGCAGGTAGCCGAGGCGAAGACCACGATGACACGCCAGGTCCTCACTTCACCTGCTGGATTGGAAAATTTCGTATTCAACCTTTCGTGGGAATTTCAAGCCGAGGGTTACGCTACCCTTTCCAATGTAAACCTGGCTCCTGTATCAGTTCCAAACAATTCTCTGGTCGCCAGTCTGACGCTGCTGTTTGGAAGCGACTGGGATGTGGATTATTCCGACGAATATATGCCAAACGGCCGCTTCACCAACCTTCGCAACGCGCCTGGCACGGTCGGTGACGGCGGGGTCGGGGCCAGGGTTGCCGCTCCGGCATCGTTAGGCTCCAACTGGAAAGGGGTTGTTGCCCTGCTGCTCCCGGTCGGCACGGACTTAGAAGACAGCGAAGGCTCATGCCCTGGGGACTGCCTGGACATCCGCTCCTCGGACGATACCCCCACCACACCCAACCGCACCTGGGACCTGCCGGACCTGAATATCGGAGGCGCAGCGCAGACTGTTTCCCTGAATTCACCCGGTGAGCTGATTGTGTTCAGCACAGACCATCCAAATTCTGTTGAATTGGTCTCGCTTCCATTCAATTTTCGCACCTTCAACGGCGAGGTCAACGTGGATGTAAAGGTGTGTCCCAACAGTGCGAACAATGAGAAAGTAGTCGTCCTCACCGGGAAATCGAAGATCGCCCTGCCAGGTCTGGGCTCAGATACCAATCCGACCATGATGATCAACGCGGAATTCATCCTTTGCGAGACTGCCCTGCGCCAGGTAATCCTGGAGTGGCATGGACCGCCCGATATCCCTGCCGGGAGCACGGGTGTCCTGATCAGCATGGTCAAAGGCGATGTGCAGATCGGTCCTTCGAACACGGAGATCGAGTTCACTTTAGATTATCACGACAACAGCGACATCGTAGATGGAACAGCGAAGGTGAGGATCGATACCGCCGGTTTGTTTGACATGCAAACCAGCGGCGATGTGCTGACGAAGGTGGACTACAACGGGCATGCCTGGGTATCCTGGAACCCGCTGGACGTCGGTGTGGATGTCAACGCAACCTACAGCAGCTGGCTGAGTGGAAAAGTGCACGCCCATCTTTGGAAAGGCCAGGGCTGGCAGAATAAGTACAGCTGGCTGCCCAACAACAACGAGACCCACTTTGCAGGCAGCATCAACGCCATGATCTACATAGACCAGGGCCAGGCTTTCTCGTGGGAGTTCATCGATATCCCACCGTGGGATATTTCTTTTTCCATCACGGTCGCATTCGGCCAGTTCTGCCAGTCCTCTGGCTGTTCAAAATATGAGTGGGGCATCAAGGGCAAATTTGAGGTGATCGGCTTCGATGTGGGCTTCTTCTACGGCTTTAAATCTGGTTTCCACTTCATCCTGGGCAGCGATGGGCATATCTTGATCGACCAGTACGGTCCCGGCTCAACCGCCAGCCTGAATACCTCTAAAAACAGGAATGTGGTCTCGGATTTCAGCTCAGTCATGGATACTACAGGAGGGGGAATGATTGCCGAACGCGGCCCGCAAAGTGCGGGTACGCCGCTGGGTCTTACTCGTTTGGCGGTGCCGGACCCGCTGGCTCCAGAACTCACCCACCCGTTGAACGTGACCGCTTTTACTGGTTCTTTTACGGCCGGGCTGACCTGGAGCCAGGGCGCGCCTGTTAACCCTCATCCGGCCGGATCTGGTTGAAATCACGCCCGCCAATGCGACAAGTTACGGAGTGTCCATTGCAGCCACATTGAATTCCATCTTGTACGGGATGCCGCAGCCCATGGTCGGTACCTGGCAGGCCAAAATCGAGAACACCGCCGCCAATAATGACTATCATTTCATCTGGTTTGCGAACAAGGCCATCCCTGCCGGTTTGCAGCTCAACTCACCCTTTGGCGATGTGTTTCTTTTGGACAACACCACCCCCTATAATTTGAGTTGGGATGTTCCAGCCCAGCCACCAGCAGTAGACCTGCCGCGTTTCCCTGTTTTACACGGTCACCAATTCAACCGCCCTGACCGAAACCCAGCAGCTGGGCGGTGTAATCCGCGAGAACCTTGCGCTCAGCGACGGGAGCTACAGCTGGGACCTGTCTTCGCTGGCTTTTGGGGATTACCATGTCTATGCCCGAGTTTACAGCGGTCAGCCGGGCAGCGAGCCCATCCAACCTGAGGTCACGATCACCGGCACAAATCAGATACCCGGCGATTTCTGGATGAACGCTCCAGGCGTCATTCACCTGCAGGACTCGGTCGCGCCTGCCACGCCGACCGGATTTGCGATGGTCCCAATAGCTGAAGGGTTCTTTGGTTGTTGGAACCACAACGTGGAAAAAGACCTGGCAGGTTATATTGTTCGCTATATCTCACCGGATGTGTATGGAACCACCCACCAGCACGATTTGCGAATACAGGCTCAGGTCAGTGATCCGAATAATTGGATGCAATGCGCCCGGTTGGGGGGGTTCAACGTCGGAGAAAATATCCAGGCCCAAATTGCGGCGTACGATGCCAGCGGGAACCTGAGCCCATTCAGCAATCTCGATGAGGCGGTGGTTGACGACGGCGTTCCTGCGGATGTGCCTGACCCAGGGCCTCTGTCGGTCGTCGTTGTGTCGACCACCGAGGTCAACCTTTCCTGGCCTGCCCAGGTTTTACCACCAGGCAGCGGGTACTGGTTGTATTATTCAAAAGGCCGCCCGTTGGGAATTGGCCAGGTTGATCCGCCTTTCGATCTTGGTTTTACCAATGAAATCAGCTTGAGCATGCTCGAGCCAGGTTTCGTGTGGTTTTTCATGCTCCAGACCCATGATGATTGGGCGCGTCTGAGCAGATCTTCCAATTGGGTGGCGGCGCTTGTGAGCGATTATCAGGACGAAGATGGAGATGGGCTGCCGGATGATTGGGAAGCTGCCCACGAAGTCGGCGATCCTGCTGGTGACGAAGATGGCGACGGGCTGCAAAACCTGCTAGAATTCCAGCGACTGACGCATCCTCAAATCGCTGATACCGACGGCGATGGATTCTCCGACGGCGAAGAAGAGGTCGGCGGCAGCTCCGCACTGGATGCCAGCTCCACCCCTGCAACCTACGAAAATTTCGTCTCAGGTGTGGTTCCGCTGCCAGACCTGATGGTCGATCCGCAGCATCTCACTTTTCGCGCACATACGCTCGGGTCAAATCCTGTACCCCAGGTTGTTAATATCTTCAACCTGGGCGGCGGGGTTCTTTTGCTGGATATTTTCAGTGATGCGGCCTGGCTGTCGGCTCAACTCGACGGAGAATATCTCCAGGTTCTCGTCGACAAGAATGACTTACCTGCCGGGCATTACACTGGCGTAATTACCATCTCGGGTGATCCGCGCAGCTTTACTCAGAACAGCCCGCAGAACGTAGTGGTCGATTTGTGGCTTCTTGAAGGAGACTCTCCAGATCTTCTACAGATCTATTTGCCGCTTGTCATGAAGTAATCAGTACTTGCAGCAGGTTACCAGCCAAACCATCCAGGACTTCACCTGGCTGAATGAATTCCTCTGTCATAAAGGATCAGGGATTCATGTTCGATTGGGTTGCTTTTCAGCCAGCCAAGAAAAGTTCATTTTATAAATAAGATCAGTATTGTCGGAATAAAATTAGAGTATACTAATCTTAATTATCCGATAATGATCTTGCGTTTCAAAAAGTTTGCATTATAATACCAAGAATTCCAGGTAATAAAAATAAAATGGAAAACTAAAATCCTGTTCTATGTGCGCAGTGAAGTTAATTCAGGCTGCACGTAGGTTTTGACGCAGGTTATTCGCTCCCTGTCAGGCAGGGGCACAGGATTTCGGTTAGTTCGTCCTCTGGACGGAAGATTCGATCAGCCAGGCTTCACACCGATCTTTGGTTGTTCGATGGTGGGTTATTAAGAACAGTGCTTTCACAGGCAAGTGTCAATCTACGCTACAAGGAGAATAGTATGCCAAAGAAGATCTTGATCGCATTATCTGAGTGGGGCTATTGGGGAGAAGAGCTTGTAGGTCCGTTGGAAGTTTTAGATCAAAATGGGTACCAATCCGTTTTTGTGACAGCGAAAGGAAACCGCCCCCCGGCGCTTCCGCCAAGCATGCAGGAAGGGTATTTTGATCCCCCGTTGGATAAAGTCGTCACGGATGCCTATTATGCCGCCAGGTCCCGCGAGATCCATAAGTCGGACCGCTTGAATAATCCGATCAACCTTTCGAAGTGGTTTCCAGAGCGTCCGTATTTTAATTCACCGAATTTTGGCCATGCTCTCGAAGCTTACTACAACGCGCGCGATGTCGCCTGGAAAGATCTGGAAGAATATGACGCTTTGCTCATGCCGGGCGGCAGCGGACCGATGGTCGATATGGTCAACAACCAGCGTCTTCACGATGTGATCCTTGGTTTTCTGGCCCAGGGGAAGCTGATCGCAGCCGAATGCTACTGCGTGACCTGCCTGGCATTCGCCAGGGACTGGACCGAGCGCAAGAGCATCATCTGGGGCAAGCATGTCACCGGGCATGCAATGGAGTATGACTACAAAGACGGCACGGGCTTTGTAACCAGCGGGAACCTCAATTTTGGACCTCCATTCTACCCGCTCGAGCTGATCCTGCGAGACGCAGTCGGTCCCGACGGTCAATATCACGGCGGGGTTGGGCGCACGCTTTCTACGATCCTGGACTACCCATTTTTGACAGGTCGATCGACCCAGGACTCACGCCTCGTTGGCGAATTGATGATCGAAGTGCTCGAGAAGGGTCTGCGGCGATATGGCTGGTAAGACCGGGCGCTTCGCCCTGATAGAACAGTTTCTTGCCGACGGCATCGATATCATGTTCGGAAATCCGGGCACAGTCGAGCAGGGTTTCCTGGACGCGCTCTCAGAATTCCCCAGGATGAAATACATCCTGACCCTGCAGGAGTCGATCGCAGTGATGGCAGCCGACGGGTATGCTCGCGCCAAAAAACGACCGGCCCTTGTCCAGCTGCACAGCTCGCCTGGGATTGGAAACGCGGTCGGCGCCCTCTATCAGGCCAGGCGCGGTCATTCACCGCTGGTCGTCATCGGCGCTGATGCAGGTCTCAAGTTCATGAACATGGATGCCCAGATGGCTGCTGATCTGGTAGCCATGATGGAGCCTGTAACTAAATGGTCGACGATGGTGCTCGACCCCGCTTCCCTGCTGAGGGTGATCCGGCGGGCTGTTAAGATCGCCTCGACCCCGCCCATGGGTCCGGTCTACGTGTGTCTCCCCGCGGACATCCTGGATGCCGAGATATCGGAAGATGTTTTCCCAACCTCAATCCTCACTACCAGGGTCGCACCGGATGATGATGCACTCTCGCCAGGCAGCAGAAATGCTCCTTTCCGCAAAAAAGCCGATGATCTTCATCGGCGATGGGGTCGCATATTCCGGTGCTCAAGCAGAGCTTGTCCAGGTTGCCGAGCTGCTGGGAGCGGAAGTCTGGGAAGCCGATTCAGGCGAATTGAACATGCCTTACGACCACCCTCTTTATCAGGGCATGACCGGCCACATGTTTGGGAAAAACAGCCTCCCGATCACGACAAAAGGCGATGCAAACCTGGTCGTTGGCACGTACATGCTCCCGGAAGTCTATCCGGCGCTTGGCAGCATCTATGCTCCAGGTGCGAAGACGATCCATATCGATCTGAACGCCTATGAGATCGCCAAGAACCACCCGGTCGAGCTCGGTCTCGTAGCCGATCCAAAGCTGACCCTGGCGAAGCTGGGGCAGCTGCTCGCTTCGATGCGAAGCTCGGACCAGCAGCGTGCGGCTCTGAATCGCGCTGAGCAGATCGGGTCGGCAAAACAGGAAAAACTTCGCGCTGCCCTGGAGAAAGATAGCCTGGCACGTGAAGATGTCCCGATCTCGATGGCGCGCTTCATGGAAGAGCTGGCGCCTCAGCTTCCTGAGGACGTCGTGATCTTCGACGAAGCGCTCACCTCTTCGCCAGCCGTAGTTCGCTACGCCCCTCCCAAAAAGGCGGACCAATATTTCCTTACACGAGGTGGGTCTCTGGGGGTAGGAATCCCGGGTGCGATCGGCGCCAGGCTGGCTCATCCTGATAAGCTGGTGATTGGTTTCACGGGCGACGGCGGCTCGATGTATACCATCCAGGCGCTCTGGACTGCGGCGCGGCACAATATCAACGCCAAGTTTGTGATATGCAACAACGCCTCTTACCGCCTGCTTCAATTAAATATTGAGGAGTACTGGAAAGAGCAGTCCATCCCAAAGCATGATTACCCGCTGAGCTTCGATCTCTCGCACCCTCCTTTGCATTTCGCTGAGCTCGCTCGATCGCTTGGCGTCCAGGGGCTGCGGGTTGAGAAGCCGTGGGAAATCGATCCCGCGATCAAGCAGATGCTGGCCCATCCAGGTCCGTTTTTGATCGACCTGGTGTTAGAGAGTGATACCCATCCGGAACGGGTGGGGAACACCTGCGGTCAATAGGCAAGAAAGATTCAGAGGAGAATTCTGATGATAAATGAAACCACCCCCGGCAAGTTATTCTATGATCGTCAGGTGGCATTCTTAGAAGCTAACGATGTAGAAGGTCTGGTTTCCACCCAATACGACTCAGATGCTGAACTGGTTGGTTTCGAATTCAGTGTGAAAGGTCATGAAGCGCTGAGAGCCCATTTCACAGAATACCTATCCGGACTTGGCAGTATAAATCTGGCTTCGACTGACAAATTTACCGAGACTGCTGATACGATCTTTTTTGAAGCCACCATCGATATATCCGCAGGGCAGGCGCGAGTCTACGATGCATTTGTCTTGAAGGGCGGAAAAGCGGTTTACCATTTCACGGGACTACTTGGCTTTTCCCCCAAAGCGTAATCAGAAATATTATCCCAAACACATAATTTGGAGGTTTCTATGAGTGAGCCAATTACGGAGCAACAAATCAAGATTTTTGTAGCAGCATGGTATCAAGCGCTGGATTTCCATGTGCCGATCGAGCAGGCTTATGCTCTCCTGGCTGATCGGGATTTGAATATTCAGTTCCCCGACGGAGATATCCGGGATTACGCTTCTTTCAAGAAGTGGTACGACCGGGTGACAAACCTTTTCTTCGATGAGAACCATTATGTCCAGACGGTCGAATCTAAGATCAGCGGAGAGGAAGCCGTCCTGGATGTCGTCGTAGGCTGGCAGGCCAGCTGGTGGGTTGCACCCGAGCCTAAGAGCAAGCGGGTCTCGATGGATGCGACCCAACGCTGGACCGTTCGGCGCTCGAAGAAGAACTCCTTTGGGCTGGAGATCGTGACCTACAACGCAACAGTTGCACCGTTTAAGTATGCACCAGGTTTTGCCAGGCTGTAGCAGTCTGATCGCCTGTTGAACATTCGATCCAAACCTTATATTCATATAGGAGAAACAGAGATGGATAATACACAGTTGGTTCTGCGCATGTACGAATACTTCGGCAAGGGTGATATGGATTCGATCCGCAAGGAGATCTTTCACCCCCAGATGAGCTGGACGATGCCCGGTCATCATCCGCTCTCCGGTCGGATGGAAGGCGTCGATGCCGTCATGGCTTTCTTCGGTTCCCTGTTCAAAGCGGGTATCGTCGTGGACAACGTCCACTTTGGTGTGCTGGATGACGGCACGGTCGTGGAGAAGCATACTGGGCCACGGCAAGATCGGAAATGAAGAGTTCCTTTTCCCAACCTGCACAAGCTACGGGATCAAGGACGGGAAAATCTTCGAAGTGCGGGTCCACACCGGTGACCAGCATACGGTAGACCGCTACATGTGGACGATGTTCAAGCTCAAGGGTATTCCAGCCAGGCTGGCAGAGTAGGGAGGTCGATGATGGCGAAAGTTCAGGCAGTCGTAACACCAGAACATGTGCTGAAGGCTTATGAAGCCCTGGGGTCAGGCGATATCGAGCGCATCCGCGAGTATTGGGATCAGGGGATGGTCTGGCAGGTGCCTGGACACAGCCGCCTGGCTGGCTGGTATACCGGGCTGGACGGATTTCTGGCCTTCATGGGCGAGGTCGGCCGGCTCTCCGGACGAAGTTTCAAGATGACCCCGATCGCCGGACAGGTTGTCGTCACAGGTGAATATTCGGCTGACCTGACCCGTAATGTCGGCAACCGTGACAATGAGCCAGAAAAAGGCATGGATATCGAAGTCGTCCATGTGTTACGCTGGCGGGACGGCAAGGTTATCGCCGGCAAGGGTGCGATCTTTGGGGATGGGACGACCGAATACGACCAGTTCTGGTCTCGCTCGCCAGTTGTAACCCCACCCAGTCATTGATCGATCGTTTTTTCCTTCTTTCACGAGAATAATCCAATCAAGACAATGTATTTTTTTACCGGTGATCTCGGACCAGAAATAGGAGTAATAAGATGCCAATTATCACAATACAGGTTATTGAAGGGGTTGTTCTTACCAGCCCTGAACAGAAACGCGAGCTGTTGAAGAAGATGACAGACACCTTCATCAGCGTCGTAGGCGATGTCGCCAGGCCGTATACCTACTGCATCATCCAGGAGACTCCTGCATATGAGTGGTCGATTGCCGGCACGCCTCTCCCCGATCTGCCGTTCCTGTACGGCCCTGATTATGCTGCCATGCATGGAAAATCGAACGAGATCATGCGCAATTTTACCGAACAGCTGGCCGCTCAGAAGGCAGATGAAGTGAAGGACTCTCAGGCCCAAAAGATCTGGGAAGGAAGTTGAGCGAATTTCTCCATCACAGCCTGCATGGGCCTAGGCGGTATCACAACCATGCAGGCTGTGCCGGAATTGAAGATCTGGTTAATCGAAATTTTATCAGCAGGACGTCACTGTTGCGGACCAGGCAACCTGTTGTTGAGTTTGGTTAGGAGAACCTGAATGGCAGAGCAATCCTTTCATTTGTTGATGATCAAAGGTCCTACTCCTGGGAAGGAGTTCAAGCTCCCCCAGGGAGAGATTTCCATCGGCAGGGAAAGCAATAACATTATCGTGATCGAGGACCGCGGTTTATCCCGCCGGCATGCCCGCATGCGTTACTTTGCCGGGAGCTACATCCTCGTCGACCTGGGATCGACCAATGGGACGTTCGTGAACGACACCAGGCTGGTCGGCGAGCATGTCTTGAAGGCAGGCGACAGGATCAACCTGGGTGAGGGTGTGACCCTGGTTTTTGAGCCGATCCAAATCAGCGCCGATGCCACCGTCTTCATCGCCGCGAAGACCCACCGTCCACCTTGGAGAAGAACCCGCCGCAGTTGTGCAGCAGTGAGCAGCCGGAAGTTATCTGACCGGGCAGCAGAACATCGCGCCCTGTTTTCCCGCTGGTTCGAACAGTTGTGGAACCTCAAGAACTACGCCATCACCCAGGAGCTGGTCGATCCGGGTTTCACCGCTCATGGCGCCGGTGGTCAGGACATCAAGCAGGGACCTGACGGCGTCGCAGAGCTTGTTAAAACCTGGCACAAATCTTTTCCAGATGGTCGCATGACGATGGACGACATCATCACCGAAGGGGAGTATTCGGTCATACGGATGACCTTCACCGGCACGCACCAGGGTGATTTCTACGGCATCCCGGCCAGCAATAAATCCATCAAGGTGACGTCGATAGGCATCGACCGGGTCGTCAACGGCAAGATCACCGAAGGATGGGGTGAATTGGATATGCTCGGCATGATGCAGCCAGATGGGAGCCATGCCGCCCCGGCGCCGCAGCAGAAGATGTTTGAAATCGATGCTGCGGTAACCCCCGAGCACGTCGCGAAAGCATATGCAGCATTGGGATCTGGAGATATCAACCGCATCCGGATGTATTGGGCGGATGAGATGGTCTGGCAGGTGCCCGGACATAACCGCCTCTCCGGCTGGTATTACAGCCTGGACGAGTTCCTGGCATTCATGGGCGAAGTCGGAGAGCTTTCCGGTCACAGCTTCAATATGCAGCCGATTGCCGGGCAGGTGCCTGGTTACAGGCGATTACTCGGTCGATCTGACCCGCAATCGTGGGAGTCGAAAAAACCAGCCCGGAAAGACGATGGATATCGAAGTTGCCCATGTGCTGCGCTGGCGGCATGGCAAAGTCATCGCCGGTAAGGGAGCGATTTTTGGCGACGGGACAGAAGAATACGACCAGTTCTGGTCGAACTCGCCTGCTGTTACACCGCCGACCCATTAAGCTTGAAAAATAAGGAGAATTGTGATGACAGGACAAATCAGTCGGTCCGAGCGAGCCCAGAGAATTTGGGAAGGCCTTCAAGACACGGTTGAGCCTTCCAAAACGAATTTCAATGACAACGCCGAGCTTGTGCAGCTATTTCTTTGAAGAAGTCTGGAATAAGGGAAACCTTTCAGTCAGTCGATGAGCTGTTCGCGGCGAACTCCGTAGATCACAACCGCCAGCCGGGAGCCCCGCGCGGTCGGCAACGGATACAAGGCTTCCGTTACCATGTTCCGGTCGGCGTTTCCTGATATCCACTACACCCTGGAACAGGTTTTCACGGAAGGTGATCGGGTCGCGATTCGTTTCAGCGGTACCGGAACCCATCGCGGTGCTTTTATGGGGATCCCTCAAACGGGCAAGCAGATTACATTCAGCGGGATGACGTTTCTGAAGGTTGAAAAAGGCCAGTTCGTCGAGCGCTGGGGCATATTCGACATGGCAGGATTGCTCGGACAGCTTGGCGTCGGACCCGGGCAGCCGGCGCCCGCCGGGTATGACCCGTCCAAAGTCAAGATACGAGCAGGTCACGATCATCCAACCCGAAGAGAGCAAATCGACCACCCGGGTCCTGGGGGTGACCAATCTCTGCAAAGCGACGAAGGACGACACCCGCGGGATATTCTCGCTCTTTGTTTCTTCCGTCCCGGCAGGAGAAGGCGTGCCGATCCACACTCACCACAAAGAAGACGAAGCTTATTACATCCTTGAAGGTGAGTTCGAGATGTACGATACGACCAACAATCATACTGCCAGGATCGGTCCCGAAACCTATGTCTATGTTCCGATGGGGATCAACCACGGCTTCAAGTCCATTGGTGACAAGCCAGGCAGGATGGTCCTGCTCATCACGCCAGGAGGCCTGGAGGGATTTTTCGAAGGGATCGGCCAGGTGATCGATGATCCTGCCAATCCTCCGCCGCCCCTTTCTGGACCGCCAGATTTTGCCAGAGCGGCGCAAATTGCAGCTCAATACAATATCACATTTGATATACCTGAAGCGTGAGGAAGGATCAGCATGTCTGAGATAGCGAAAACTCTTTATCGGTCATTTGTTGAGCAGGTCATCAACCAGGGCAAATACGAATTGATCCCGGAAATCTTTTCAGAAGATTACCTCGATCATAATGCCCCTCCAGGCGCGCCAACCGGTGGTTTCGATGCGATTCGAGCCGTGCCGGTGATGTTCCGGAGCGCTTTCCCTGATGTTCATTTTGTGATCGATGACATGATTTCCCAGGGAGATTGGGTCGCGACCCGCGTTACAGGTCGTGCGACCCATCTGGGGAAACCGTTTATGGGGATTGAGCCCACCGGACTGCGGGCGACCTGGTCCTCGATGGGTTTCTTCCGGGTAGCCAACGATCGGATCGTTGAGCACCACGGCGCGCCGGATATCGCTTCACTTCAGCAGCAGCTGACCCGCAAAATCGAGCCAGGGACGCTGGACTACAACCGTTTTATGGTGACACGCTATGTTTATGCCACCAATATCGGCGAATTGGACCGTTTTGATGATTATGTCGACCCAAATTTCGTCGACCACAACGCCCTTCCCGGCCAGAAACCTGGTATCGAAGGGCTCAAGGATGCTTATCGGATGTTCTCGTCAGCGTTTTCAGACCTCTGGTACACCTTCGAAGACCTGATCGCCGAAGCCGACAAGGTAACAGGTCGCGGGGTGATCGAAGGCAGGCATACCGGTCCATTCATGGGCGTTCCAGCGACCAATCGGGTCATTCGATGGACAGGCACCCGCACTTTCCGGGTTGTTGACGGTAAAGTGACCGATGGGTGGATTGATTTGGACTTGTTTGGGTTGATGATGCAGATCGGCGCCATCCCTATGCCGGGTCAGCAATAATCGGGTTTCGATCAGTATTGGAGGGAAAATCTTATGTCAAGAGCAGACGAGCATCGGGAGTTATTTTCCCGCTGGTTTGAAGAACTCTGGAATAAAAAGAATTACGCGATCACCCAGGAGCTGGTCGATCCTGAATTTACAGCCCACGGGGCGGGCGGTCAGGACATCAAGCAGGGTCCCAATGGCGTTGCAGAAATGGTCCAGGTCTGGCACAAAGCATTCCCGGATGGTCGGATGTCCATGGATGACATCCTCACCGAGAACGACCTGTCCGTGATTCGAATGACCTTTCGGGGAACGCACATGGGGGATTTTTACGGCGTACCTCCCAGCGGAAAACGGGTCGAGGTGACCTCGATCGGCATCGACCGGGTGGTGAACGGCAAGATCGCTGAAGGTTGGGGTGAGCTGAATATGCTCGGGATGATGCAGCAGATGGGCGCAATTCCAGCCCCAAACCAGCCAGCTCTCCAGCCGATCGAGGCTGCAGTCACGCCAGCCTATGTCCTCGAAGCCTACGACGCCCTCAGCCTCTGGGGATCTATCCAGGATCAAAGAGTATTGGTCCGAAGATCTGGTCTGGCAGGTCCCCGGTCACAATGAATATTCCGGCTGGTACTACAGCCTGGAAGAGTTCCTGACTTTCATGCGCATGCTTGGCGAGCAGTCAGACCACAGCTTCAAGATGGTGCCCGTTGCTGGCAAAGTGCTTGTGACTGGAGATTATGCCGTTGTCCTGACACGCAACCAGGGTTCTCGAACGGGAACATCCAACCAAGACATTGGATATCGAGGTCGCAAATGTCCTGCGCTGGCGTGGTGGAAAGATCATCGCCGGTAAAGGCGCAATTTTTGGGGACGGCACCGCCCAATACGACCAGTTCTGGTCGCGATCGCCAGCCGTGACGGCGGCAACTCATTAATTAAATTTCATTTTGCAGATGGAGGCAATCATGACGGTAGAGCAGAACAAGGCGATCATGCAGCGCATGATCGAAGAGATTTGGAATAAGGGCAACCTGGCTGTCGCAGATGAGCTGTTTTCACCAGAGCACACCAGTCCCAGCGCGCCGGATCTTCCCAAAGGTCCGGACAGCGTCAAAATGCTCGCTGGCATGTTCCGCGAGGCGATGCCGGATTACAACATGAAGATTGATCTGGTGGTCGCCGATGAAAAGCAGGTTGCGGCTCGCTTCACCCAAAGCGGGACGCACACCGGGGCGGAATTGATGGGGATGGCGCCCAGCGGCCGGAAGGCGACCTGGACGGAGATCGGCGTGCTTCGCATCCAGGATGGCAAGATTGAAGAGAGCTGGTACGAAGTCGATATGCTCAGCATGATCAACCAGCTATCCGGTAATGCATGAGGGTTTATCGATGGAGGCATTAAAAACCCATCGTATGCCCGAACGAGTCTGGGACGGCAGTCTTTATCCGTTGGAAGTGAGCACGATCCCGCGTGCTCAGCTGACGATCAATGAGATGAAAGCGGCGATGATCCGTCTTTACGCAGAGTCAAACCGCCAGAACCTGGATGTTTTTGACGAGATGTTCGCAGCGGATTTCGTCAGCTTTGGAGGCGCCGGTTTTCGAGATTTGCACGGAGCCGGAGAATTCCGGGACCTTTACCGCCAGTTCCTCTCATCCATGCCCGATTTAAGCTTTCGTGTGGACCTCATGGTTGCAGAAGGCAGCCTGATCGGCGTGCGCGGCACGCTGGGCGGCACGCACAATGGAAATTTCCTGGGAATGGCGCCGCCGACCGGAAGATACGTCGAATGGACCGGGACCGCGATCTTCCGTTTCAACGATTCCGGGCTGATGGACGCACGCTGGCAGGAATGGGATGGATTGAGCGTGATGCAGCAAATGGGCGTCATCCCAGCCCAACCAGGATGCTGAATCAATTCCACCTGTGCCAGTCCCGCCGTACGTCAGCGGGAAGCGCCAGACCTCGCCGGCTGAAAACAAGGCGATCACCCGCCGGTTTTTCGAAGAAGTATGGGACAAAGGCAACCTTGCATTTGCAGACGAAGTCTTTCACCCTCAAGCCACCAGCCCGTCCGCTCCGACGCTCCCCAAAGGCGGCGAGGGCGTAAAGCTGATTGCCGGCATGTTCCGAAATGCCATGCCGGACTATTCGACCCGGATCATCGACCTGCTGGCGGACGGCGATTACGTCCTGGTCTACTTTTCTCAGACCGGCACTCAGACCGGCGAGCTGATGGGGATACCCGCGACCGGAAAGAAAGCCACCTGGGGAGAAATAGGCATTCTGCGCTTCGCAGGTGGTCTGGTGGTCGAGAGCTGGTATAACGTCGACATGCTCGGCCTGATGCAGCAGCTTGGTGTCGCCGGAGCAGCCGCTGGAGCCTGATCGGCCAGCCATTATATTAGTTTAGGAGCAATCAAGGTGGACAACCATACGATTATCAAGAAGTATTTCGAATACGCAAACGCCGGAAATTGGGATGCCTGGTGCGACCTGTTTGCCGACGACATGATCATGGATGAGCAGCTAGCCGGGAGAATCGAAGGTCTGGCGACCCTGCGGCCGATGATGGCTGGGATGGGAAAGGCTTACGCCCGCTTCCAGAACAACTTGCGCGAAGCCGTGGTGGAAGCGGATAAGGGGATGATCATCTCGCACATCTCGGCTCGCGCCGCAAAATACCCGGATGAGCCGATCGAATGCGATGTGATGAATTATTACCGCTTCAAGGATGGAAAGATTATCTACATGCAGAATGCCCATGAACTCAAAACCATTCGAGCCTTTTATTCGCCAGATTTCGGAGGGTTAGCGAAATGAGCGATTATGATTTTATCGTTATCGGCGCCGGTTCGGCTGGCTCTATGGTGACGTACCGGTTGAGCGAGAACCCGGATGCCAAAGTGTCCTGGTGATTGAAGCAGGCGGCGCTCAAATCCCGGAGAACATGGAGAACCCTTCCGTCTGGTACACGCTGCTCGGTTCGCCGTACGACTGGGGGTATTCGAGTGTGCCGCAGGAAGGCTTGAATGGCCGCCAGACTTACGAACCCCGCGGCAAAGTGATCGGCGGAAGCAGCCAGCTCTATATCATGATGCACATCCGCGGGCACCGCTCAGACTTCGACAATTGGGCTTACAACGGCGCGGTTGGCTGGTCTTTCGACGAAGTCCTGCCCTTCTTCAAGCGGGTGGAGGATCAAGAAGACCGCACCAGCGATCTGGTTGGGCAGGGCGGTCCGCTGAGCGTGATCAACGCCGGGAACCACAATCCGAATAAATTTTCCCGGATGTTTATCGATGCCTGTCTCGAGCTGGGCTATCCAAGAACCGAGGATTTTAACGGTCCGCAAATGGAAGGCGCCGGCTGGCACCATGTGAATATCGGACGCGACGGCAAACGCGCCAGCATGGCGGTATCCTGCCTGCTGCCTGCCCTCCAGCGTCCGAATGTGACCTTGCAGGTCAATGCTCAGGTGACCCGCCTGATCATGGAAGGGACCCGCTGCGTGGGTGCGGAATTTTTCCAGGATGGCAGGCTGCAGCGAGTTCGTGCCCGTCAGGAAGTAATCCTCAGCGCAGGTGCGCTTGAGTCGCCGCATATCTTGCTGAATTCGGGGATTGGAAGCGCCAGGCAGCTGAAGGAGTTCGAAAAGCCTGTTGTGGTCGATCTGCCCGGTGTGGGAGAAAATTTCCACAACCATGTCTTGACCGGAGTGATCCGCGACGACGCGCGAGCCTGTCCCACCGGGAAATCTTAATCTTTCCGAAGCCGCCTTGTTTACCAGGAGCGATCCCCGCTTGCTCGGCCCGGATCTTCAGTTCAACCTGGTGCATGTACCTTTCGATATCATCATCGGTCAGAGCCATCCCAATTCGATCACGATCATCCCTGGTTTGCAGCGGCCTCTCGCGTGGCTGGGTTAGGCTCGCAAGCAAGGATCCCCTGGAAAAACCGCTGCTTAACCCCAATTACCTGGCGGAAGATTCGGATATGCGCAAGATGGTCCAGGGTGTTAAAATCAGCCGGGAGATCTTTGCCAGCCAGGCCTTCTCCAATGACTTGAAAGGCGAGCTGCTGCCCGGACCGGAATATGTGACCGACAGCGATCTCGTTCAATTCCTGCGCCAGAAAGCCAACTCGTATCACCACCAGTCTGGCTCTTGCAAGATGGGGATCAATTCGCTTGCGGTGGTGGATCCGGAGTTGAGAGTCTATGGTGTGAAAGGACTGCGTGTAGCTGACGCAAGCGTGATGCCGGCTGTCGTGACTGGCAATCCTCACACCGCTATCGTGATGATCGGCGAGCGTGCGGCTGATTTCATCCGCCGTGAGCACGGTTTATAAAACACCAAGGACTGAAAGGGAAGCCAGCATGAGCCAGTCGGGTAAGAAAATCGGGGTCCTGATCGAAGGCGACTTTTACGAAAAGGAAATATTCTATTACGAGCACCGCTTCCCGGAAGAAGGGATCGAGCTGCATTGGCTCACCCGCCTGTGGGGCCAGCCGTCTCTCACCTTCTACGGTCATGAATATCGTGCTCCGTTTGTATGTTCGGAGAGCTTCGAGAATATGACCGATGCAGAATTGCTCAGCTATTCGGCCATCATCGTGCCATCTGCGATCGTGTCTGATCGCCTGCGCTACACCGAAGATGTGAACGTGCTTCCTCCGGCGACACAATTTCTTAAGCGTGCTTTTGCCGAGTCGTCGATCCTCAAAGGGATCATCTGCCACGGGATGTGGCTGCTGGCGCCTGCCCCAGAGCTGGTTCGCGGCCGCAGGGTCGTAGCCCATAATAACCTGCATGGCGATGTAATTAATATGGGCGCAATCTATACCGACCAGGATGTTGTTGTGGATGGCGACCTTGTGACCGGGCGAACCGGGCAGCATTGCCACCAGTTCGCACGCAAGATCATCGATATCCTTGCCGAGCGTTAAGCGAAGCAACCAGGAGGACTGCTGAAATGTCGTTTAATTCTTCATCATGTCGCAATCGCCTGCAACGATCCGCTGGCGATTGAAAAATTTTACTCCCGCTATTTTGGATTTCGCCGGGCTCGCTTGATCCCACTGGGCGATGGGAACCAGATCGTATTTATCAAGAATGAAAACGCCTATCTGGAGTTGTTTCAGTCCAGGGAAGCGCGACCTGTCCCGCATGCGCTCGAAGATGGTCCCTGGTATTCGGAATGGCGCCATCTGGCCTTTAAGGTCGAGAGCGTGGACGAAAAACTCGAAGAAATGGGTCCGGATGCCAGGATTACCCTCGGCCCGTTCGATTTCGATGGGATTTATCCCCGGCTGGCGCACGGTCTGGGTGGCTGACCCTGAAGGCAATATCGTGGAAATCACTCAGGGTTACCAGGATGAAGAAAATCCACCTGCCTTTCCAGGGTGAACTTATCTTGGAAAACATCGGTTCTTATTTTTCATCAAAGGAGCAGCAATGGCTAACGAAATAGGTTTTACTTTCTCGGATACGGTTGCAGGGTATGTCACCGGTTTTGACCGGGAAAGAGATGTATTCACGCTCAAGGCGAACAGCGGACGTGAATATAATATCAAATTCGCCCCCGGCACCTATGCCTGGATCGTCAACAACCTCGAGCATCCCCGTCACTGGTGCGGAGGTCAGATCCGCGATATGCTCACCCCCGGTCGCTATCTGTACGCGTATTCGATCTTCTATCCTGAAAAGGACGGCTATGATTTAGAAGCCCAATACCTGGTCTTCCCCTCGGCTCGCCCGGATTCGTTCGATTTCGAGCGCCAGGATTGGTGGATCGACCAGATTCGCTCTTTGGGTGCGTTCTATTTGAAAGCCCAGTTTAATGATCAGGAGATCGACTACAAGAACTACCGCACGACGCTCTCCCTTTCTGGCGAGAAATCCATGGACCACTACCGCCAGGAGACGGATACGATCTCGCGCCTGGTTTACGGATTTGCATCTGCCTACCTGCTCAGCGGCGACGACCGTTTTTTGGAGGCAGCCGAAAAAGGCACCCTTTATCTCCGCGATCATATGCGTTTTTATGATCCGGATGAGAAAATTGCCTACTGGTATCACGGCATTGATGTCGATGGACGGCGTGAAACCAAGATCTTTGCCTCGGAATTTGGCGATGATTTTGACGCCATCCCGGCCTACGAACAAATCTACGCCCTGGCAGGACCGATCCAGACCTACCGCATCACCGGCGACCCGGCGATTCTGAGAGATGCCGAACTGACCGTGGACCTGTTTGACCGTTTCTTCCTGGACAAGGAGAAAGGGGGATATTTCTCGCATCTGGATCCGATCATGCTCGATCCGCGCGCCGAAAGCCTTGGTGCAAACAAGGCCAAGAAGAACTGGAACTCGGTCGGAGATCATGCCCCGGCTTATCTGATCAACCTTTACCTGGCGACCGGCGAAGAACGCTATTTCAAGATGCTTGAGTTCACCTTTGACACCATCACCACCCACTTCCAGGATTATAAGAACAGCCCATTTGTCCAGGAGAAATTCTTCGAAGACTGGTCCCCTGACAGGACCCACATGTGGCAGCAAAATCGAGGCGTGGTCGGTCACAACCTGAAGATCGCCTGGAACCTGATGCGCATGTACGGAGAGCTTCCCAAGAAGGAATATGAGAAATTTGCTCGCAAGATTGCCGCGACCATGCCTTCGATCGGCGGTGACCAGCAGCGCGGCGGCTGGTACGATGTGATGGAACGCGCCCTCGGTCCAGGAAAGACTCAGTACCGGTATGCTTTCCACGACCGCAAGGCCTGGTGGCAGCAGGAGCAAGGCATTCTGGCGTATCTGATTCTTCATGGCATTTTGAAGGACCAAGAATACCTGAAGATCGCACGCGAATCCTCTTCCTTCTACAACGCTTTCTACTTGGATCACGATGATGGAGCGGTCTATTTTAACGTGCTCGCGAACGGCGTCCCCTATCTGATGGGAACCGAGCGCCTGAAGGGCAGCCATTCGATGAGCGGGTACCACTCATTTGAGCTGTGCTACCTTGCTCAGGTCTATACCAACCTGCTGATCACAAAACGACCGTTGGAGCTTTACTTCAAACCGCTTCCTGGTGGTTTCAAGGACAATATCCTGCACGTCTCGCCGGATATCCTCCCCAAGGGCAGTAGTCTTCATCGAGCGGGTCTGGGTGGATGGGAGTGATTACTATGGATTCGACGCCGATAAACTGACGGTCAACCTGCCGGACAGCAAGCAGCGGTTGTCGGTAAAAGTGCGCATCGCCCCGAGTGAGAGCTATAAGAGAGGAAGCTGAAAATGGAAATTCAGGTCATCGAACAAGCGGGCGCCACCCTGGCGGTCATCATCGGCGATATTGACGGAAAAACCGCCAGCATCGTGCAGGAAAGAGTGCTGCCGCTGGTCAGCTCGGGGAAGAATTGTCTGCTGGATATGGGCAAGGTGGAGTATATGTCCAGCGCTGGGCTCCGGCTGCTGCTGATGCTTTACCGGCACTCGACCGCCAACAAAGGCAAGCTCGTGCTTTGTGGATTATCGGATGAAATCAAGGAAACCATGGATGCAACCGGATTCCTGGTGCACTTCACCGTGGTCAGCAATACCGCGGAAGGCATGGCTGCCTTTGCCAGCTAGGAACCTGTGAATGGAACGAATCGATATCTATCCAACCCATGAATTTGGCGGTTATAAAATCCGTCCAGGGCGGGCTTATCCATTTGGCGCGACGATTGTCCCTGGCGGCATCAATTTTTCCGTTTTTTCCAGGCATGCCAGCTACTGCGTGCTGGTGCTTTACCGCAAAGGCGAAAAAGAGCCGCTGGTCGAGATCCCGTTTCGAGGCATGTTTCGAAAGGCGAGCACCGGCGAGACGGTCTGGGGAGAATTCCGGATTGGAAATGTCTATACCATGACGGTGTTTGACCTGGACTACGAAAATATCGAATATGGATACCGTTTCGAAGGACCGTATCACAGGGTGCGGCGCGGTGAGCCGGGATACCATCGTTTTGATCCTTCCCAGGTGCTCTTAGACCCCTATGCCAGAGCGATCGGTGGTCGGGATGTATGGGGCTCTGAGCCGGATTGGTCCGATCCATACCAGCACCGCGGCCGGGTTGTCTATGATGACTTCGATTGGGAGGGCGACCGTCCTCTTGAAATTCCCTTCGAAGACCTGGTGATCTATGAGATGCATGTGCGCTCTTTCACGCGGGACTCCTCTTCCGGTGTCCGCCAGCCGGGCACGTTCTCGGCAATTCGCGACAAGATCCCTTACCTGAAAGACCTTGGGATCAACTGCGTCGAATTGCTTCCAATCTACGAATTCGATGAGTTCGAAAACGGTAAAAAAGACCCCGATACTGATCAGTGGCAGAAGTTGAACTATTGGGGGTACAGCACCGTTGGATTCTTTGCCCCCAAGGCGGGGTATGCCGCCACCGGTCGGACCGGGGACGGCACCATGGTTGCCGATGAGCTGAAAACCCTGGTGAAAGAGCTGCATAAGAATGGGATCGAAGTCATCCTGGATGTGGTGTTCAACCACACCGCCGAAGGCAACGAATTTGGCCCCACGATCTCCTTCCGCGGCATCGACAACACGACCTACTATACCCTGACCCAGGATGGGTATTATTTCAACTTCAGTGGAACCGGAAACACCCTGAACTGCAACAACCCGATCGTGCGGGACATGGTCCTGGAAGCTCTGCGCTACTGGGCAGCGGAATTTCATATCGATGGTTTTCGTTTCGACCTTGCCGCGATTCTTGGGCGCGACTCCTCGGGAGCGCCCCTGGCGAATCCGCCCCTGCTGGAGACCCTGGCTTATGATCCAATCCTGGGGAAGTGCAAATTGATCGCAGAAGCCTGGGATGCAGGCGGCTTGTACCAGGTCGGCTCCTTCCCGGCATACGGCCGCTGGGCAGAATGGAACGGCAAATTCCGCGATTCGGCTCGCCGTTTCCTGAAAGGGGATGCCGGCATGCTCGGCGAGATGGCTCAGCGCCTGCAAGGATCGCCCGACCTCTACCGCAGCCGTGGGCCGACAGCTTCAATCAACTTCATGACAGCCCATGATGGGTTTACGTTGATGGACATGGTGTCCTACAATGAAAAACATAACTGGGACAACCTTGAGAACAACAACGACGGCTCGAACGACAACTACAGCTGGAACTGCGGTTGGGAAGGTCCTACGGACGATTTCTGGATCAACTCCCTGCGCTCACAGCAGATCAAGAACGCCGCGGTGATGATGCTGGTCAGCCAGGGGGTCCCCATGATCCTGATGGGTGACGAGATGGGCCGCAGCCAGTCTGGCAACAACAACACTTACTGCCACGATAACGAGCTGAACTGGCAGGATTGGTCTCTGCTGGACAAGAACTCTCACCTGTATCGCTTTTTCAAGCAGATGATCGAATTCCGGCATGCACACCCGATCTTGCGGAACAAAACCCATTTCCAAAACCAGGACGTAAAAGGCACCGGCTTCGCAGATATCACCTGGCATGGTACCCGGGCCTGGAATGCAGACTGGAATGGGCGCGCAATCGGTTTCATGCTCAACGGTAAGTACGCCGGGGATGGAGCTCACCAGGATGATTTCATTTACGTGGGAATGAACATGCACTCGGAGACGCTTCCTTTCGAGCTGCCGGGCTTGCCTGATGGGTGCCAGTGGCATGTCTCGGCAAATACCAGCATGCCCGCGCCTCAGGACATCTGGGAGCCGGGCTCAGAACCTCGTTTAGAAGATCAACAAGGTTATACAGCTGCGGGACGATCGATTTTTATCCTCGTAGGCCGATAGACTTTCGGATAGATAATCAGACGATACTCAGATGAGGAGAGGTACAAATGGCTTTTAGCGCAGAACTCAAGATGACCCCTGCCGGGGTTGCAATGATTACGCTTGTTGGAGAGCTCGATGCAAGCGTGGCCGATCAATTCCGCAGCGAAATCCAGAAAGCCGCCGACCAGGACGCCAAACGGCTGGTCCTAATGCTCAAGGGTCTGGATTACATGGCCAGCGCTGGCTTGCGCGTTTTGATTTTCGCCAAGCAAAAAATGGGTTCGCAGGTCGATATATACGTCGTTGAGCCTACCGAAGCGATCCGCGAGACCATCACAATGACAGGATTTGTGCAGAGCGTGATCGTGATGGATGAATATATCGCTTCAGAAATCGAAACGATCTAGGCACATCCATGGATGGGCTGACCGTACCAGGAACGCTCGATTCTCTCTCCGCCATCCGAGGGTATGTCAAGGAGGCTGGAGAGAAAGCCGGTTTGGATCGTAAGGCCATCTACAGACTCAGCCTGGCAGTCGATGAGATTGCCACGAACATCGTGACCCATGGGTATGAAGAAGCCGGTTTGGAGGGAGAGATTTTGATCTCTGCAGCACTCCAACCTTCCAGCCTCACGATTCTGTTGACCGACACAAGCCAGGAATATGATCCATACGGTAAGAAGGATCCGGACAACCTGGATAAACCGATTAGCGAACGTCCGATCGGTGGTTTGGGCGTCTTCCTGGCTGTGCGCGGAGTGGACGACTTCCACTACGAATACACCGATGGACAAAATTTCCACACATTCGTTGTCAACATCCCGCCCGATCAAACAGGATCGGGTGAATAGAAAGGCAACTCCTTGGACCAATTTCAAGAAGTCATCGAGATATTGAGAAAAGAGCGGCTGTTTTGGGGAATGCCCGAACAGGTTCTCGTGGATCTGGCAAGACGGGCGAAGACTGCGTTTTATTCCCCGAACACCGTGATCGTCAAAGAAGGCGAAGAAGGCAATGCCATGTTCTTGATCCTGCATGGAGAAGTACATACCCATGTAGATGATTTCATCCTGGATAGGCTGGGCACCCTGGAAATCTTCGGGCAAATCGGATTGTATGACGGTGTAAAACATATTTACTCCGCCACAACGGATACTCCGATCGAGCTGCTGCGTTTCGAACAGCAGGACTTCCACGAGCTCGTTGAGAACAATCCGACCCTCAGCTCGATCCTTGGAAGAAACCTGCTCAACTTGCTGAATGACACCCTCAAAGACCTGTTCAATCTGCGCCTCAGGATGGAGAAAGACATCCTTCCGTTGGGGATTGCCATGTCTCAGGAGGGGAATATCGATCACCTGCTCGAAAGGATGCTTTTCGAAGCGAAGAAAATCTGCAATTCAGATGCCGGGACGCTTTATTTGAGGACGGATGACGACCGGCTTGCATTCAAGATTATGTACACCGATTCTCTTGGGATAAAACGGGGTGGCATATCCGGCGAACCGATCGACTTTGAGCCGCTCCCGTTATTCGATTTCGCCACCCGTGAGCCCAATATGCGGAACGTGGCAAGCTATGTCGCCTCGACTGGCATCCACAATCCAGATCCCGGATGTATATAACGCAGCCCACTTCGACTTTTCCGGGACGAAGGAATTCGACAAGAAAACTGGTTATCGAACCGTATCCATCTTAACGGTGCCGCTCAAAAATCATGAAGGCCGCGTGATTGGTGTGCTCCAGCTCCTGAACGCAATGGATCCCGAGACCGGGGTGATTAAGCCGTTCAACGAATACCACAAGCTGGTGGTCGAATCGCTCACCTCTCAGGCAGCTGTCGTGCTCAATACCCAGATGCTGCTCCTGGAACAGCAAAATTATGTGAAGCTCGAGCAGGATTTGAAAGTCGGCCGGCAGATCCAGCTGGGTTTCCTCCCGAGCGTGCTGCCTCAGCTTCCCGGCTACGAGACGGCCGGGCTGCTCGATCCGGCGCGCGAGGTTTCTGGAGATTTTTACGACATCTTCACCCTGGCGGATGAAGACCGCCTCGCCTTCATCATCGGGGATGTCTGCGATAAGGGTGTCGGAGCAGCGCTGTTCATGGCGCTTTTCCGCAGCCTGCTCCATTCATTTGCGGAGCAGTACTACCAGGAGCAGTTCCTGACCCTCTTAGAGATCGGTTCTGTAGTTCCTGGTGAGCTTCGCACCACCCGGCTTGAACCGCTCTGTAGGAGCTACCGCACTGAACAACGCCATCATGCAGACAAATACATATATTGCCAGCCACCATATGGATGCGAACATGTTCGCGACCGTTTTCTTTGGGGTTCTCGATGTCCCGTCGAACAAGCTCTATTACATCAACGCCGGGCACGAACCACCGATGGTAATCGGAAGAAATGGGGAGCTGAAGGCTTCGCTTGCGCCAACGGGACCGGCGTTGGGAGTTTTTGCGGATGCAAAATTCGCGATCAATTCAGTCTACATCCAACCCGGAGACACGGTATTTGGATACACGGATGGCGTCCCTGACGCGAAGAACTCATCTGGTGAAAAATTTGGCAAGCCGAAGCTCAAAGATCTGCTTAATCACCCTCAAAATTCAGCCTCCGAGCTTCTAAACCGGGTATACATCCGACTGAACGAACACATCCTCGAGACGCTTCAATTCGACGATATCACGATGATATCGCTGCGTCGGAAGGATTAGGTTTACTCCAGCATACCCTGAAAAATCAAGGTGCTTCTGGCAGCTTAAAACAGTTGCCAGAAGCCGGCTGGACCGTGTGGTCAGGATTGGCGACCAGCACGCACAGGCTGTCAGCGCCAGGCGGGACATCGCTGACCTTATAACCGCTGAAGGGCGATGGACCTCCCCAGCTCAAGCGGTTCCCGGATCCGTTGTCGATCCCAATCTCATTTTCCGGCACAGTGTTAAAGAAATAGTGCATGTGGGTGCCCGGGTATTTCTCGCTGAAATTGTGAGAAATATACTCAACGACGAAGCGAGCCTGGTCGTTGACAGATATTTGCTTGATTTCCACGAATGGACCGGAACCGAATGCCAATCCCGTGGGTATAGGGGGAGGTTGAACCATGCTCAGCTCGGTGATATCCCCATTGAAAGTGGTCGTCGCATTAGAAACCCAGCAGTTTTCCGTCTTCTCGGCCGGATTACGGACAAACCACCAGCTCTCGTCCGGGGAAAGCCCTTCGACGAGGGCTGAGCGACCGAAGTTAATCGTTCGTATCTCCGGATACTCCTCTCCCGGTCCATATCGACAGATTGTCTCAGAGTTAGAAGTAATTGAATTCACGTCTGGGAGTGGTCGGCAGGTTCCGCTGCCGGGGATCATGTTCCCGTCGAAATGGGCGACCAATACGCATAGCTCGACTGCGCTTCGATCACGAGCCGTGGTTTTCAATCCCATATATGGCGGCACCTCGGTAAAGATCGAAAAGAATCCTTCCTGCGGAACACCCGAAATTGTGAGCGGCGCAGTATTGAAATAGAAATGAGCGCGGTCTCCACGGGCGGTCTTGTCCAGGTTTAGAACCTCAAAATCGACCACGTAGCGGTCCTGATTGTCGATCTGAATCGGACTGAGCTGGATAAAAGGGATATCGAGGGGGATGGACTGGCGCTGCGCTGAGAGATTGCCATGGAAGTGGGCGCCAGCTGTGGGGTTTCAAGCGGAGAAGTTTCCATCGAATGGTTTTCAGTTGGTACCGCCACAACCATTGCGGGTGCCGTGGTTGCAGTTGGCAGAACAACCGCCGCCGATTGTCTGGGTAGCAAGAGCTGCAGGTGCAGGTACTGCGAGCGTCGAGCTGGCTGAGTTGTCTCGCCCTTCCGCGATTCGCTGATTTCGAGCCGACCTGCGGAAAACAAACCCTGTCGCTGAGGAGCAGAACGACCAGGAAAACTCCTGCACCAATCCAGATACCTGCTCTTCGACCTGATCCATGATCTTTTGCTGCTTTTGGCAGTGCAGGTTCGTGAACCGCTGCGACGGATCCGGTCGTTAGGCTGGCGTCCGGCACAACGGTCACGGACTTTGATGCGCCTGTCGGGTAGGCCGGGCTGCCGTTGGAAGTCGCTAAACCGGTCTGGGCAGCTGGACCTTGCTCCTGCCAGTTTTGCGCCTGCGCTGAGGATCTCAACAGCGCAGGATTGAGCTTTCCCTGCACCAGGGTGCTGTCTGGCTGCATATCGGCAGCTGGCATCCCCATTTTGAATAGAATCCAATACTCTATTAAGTGCCGTGCCCATTTCTCCAGCCGTCCGGAAACGGTCTTCCCGGTTTTTTGCCAGGGATTTCTTGATAATTGCGACCAGGTCCTCCGGGATATCCGTTCGGAGCTGGTGCAGGTCCGGGACAGGGTTATTCTGAACCATCATCATCAGCGTGATCGCCGAATCCGAGTGGAAAGGCAGCTGACCTGTCAGCATCTCGAACAGCGTGACGCCGAGAGAGTAAATGTCAGAGCGAGGCTCCGGTGGATCTCCGCGGATCAGGTCGGGAGGCATATAGGCGATCGTACCGACGATCGTCCCGGTAGTCGTGTGCGAATCCCCCGACTGCAGCTTGACGATCCCAAAATCCATCAGGATTGCCTGGCCCCGCTCGTCGATCATGATATTGGCCGGCTTTATATCGCGATGGATCATCCCAAGTTTGTGGGCATAGTCGATCGCCGAGCAAATCCCCATGGTGAAACGGATCGCCTCTTCTGGGGACAATTTTTCCCCACTCAGCTGGTACCTGTGCAGCATGGCCTGGAGCGACTCGCCGGGAAGGTATTCCTGCACCATGTAAAAGACATCTTCATCATGGTTAAAATCGAATACCTGCACGATATTGGGGTGGCGCAGTCGGGCGACTGCCCGCGCTTCGTCCTCAAATCGAGCGGAAAACTTTGGATCCCCCGACATATGCGGGTGGATCATCTTGACTGCGACAATCCGCTGCAGATTTGGATCCAGGGCTTTATAAACGGAGGACATACCTCCCTGGCCGAGCAGTTCCTGGATTTGATACCTGCCGCCGAGAGTTGTACCTATCCTGTTAAAACTCGCCATTGCTTCCCTCCAAAATTCATTCCTGCATATCCTCAGGGTTCTGATGAAAAATGAGTACCGCTTACCAAAAAGTGCAGCCTGGGGCATCCTTAAATATTTACAGCAACCTTGCAATTTCGAGATTGCTGCAAATTTTGGTTTTTGATGCCAGGCATGGATGATCATCTCTATCGAGAGGACTGATCAGTCCTGCCAACAATATTATAATAATTAAGATATTATTTATCAATATTATAGCTGGGAGCAGGAAAAAAGTCAAGGAACTGTCCTCGCATTTTTGGACGAAACCTTGAGAAATGGTAGTTCCTGACCAGTCATAGTTTATGGTAGGATTAAGTTAAATCCGAATGGTTCTTCCGAACCTGCTGGTAAAGTCAAAAAACCGAGCTGTTCAACAAATATGAAAGACCTGATTCGGCTCAAGCCCGTGCTGCGGGCTTATTGGCCGTCCATCGCGATTGTCCTGCTCATAACATTAATCCTGACCGCTGTCCAGCTGGCGATCCCGACGATCATCCGGCAGGTGATCGATATTGGGCTGGCGGAGCGTTCGGCGCGCTACATCGGTTGGATGGCGCTGCTGCTCCTGGGGATCGGTTTGACGCGTTCGGCGATGCTCTATCAGCAGCGCTACCGCAGTGAGCGGATCGCAAATTGGATCGGCTACGACCTCCGCAACCAGCTCTACGACCATATCCAGAACCTTCCTTTTTCATTCCATGACCGTTCGCAGACCGGTCAGTTAATCAGCCGCTGTATTGAAGATGTGCGAGCCATCGAGCGGTTCGCCGGTTTTGGAGTGGTGGAGTTCATCCGCCTGGCGCTGCTTTCGCTGGGGGTCGTCGCGCTGCTGTTCTACCAGTCCAGCGCGCTGGCGGTGATCGCCTTGCTCCCATTGGTCCCGCTCGTGCTGATGACGACGAGTTGGGGCAGGCGTGTCGGAGAGTTCTTCTACCGGATCGACGTGGCTCTCGGGGACCTTTCGGCAATCGTCCAGGAGAACGTCAGTGGGGTGCAGGTCGTCCGAGCCTTTGCCCGTGAAAAACACGAAATCACGCGCTTTGCGGTTCGAAATCAGGCGCTTTACGATGCCCGTGTCCGTGTGAACAGTATTTTCGCATTTATTATGCCGACCAGCCATTTCCTCGTCTCGCTTGGCACGATCTTGATCCTCTGGTTTGGCGGGAATATGGTTCTGCGAGGCGAGATGACTGTCGGTGAGGTGATTGCGTTTAACGCCTACCTGCTGTTGCTGGCCCAGCCGGCTCAGCAGCTTGTATTCCTCATGAACACTGCTGGTGAAGCTTCTGCCGGCGCCCGCCGAACATATGAAATCCTCGATCTTGAGCCAGAGATCCGGAACCTTCCAGGCGCTCAGGTGCTTCCCCCACTTCGGGGTGAAGTCGAGCTGGAGCGGGTCAGCCTGCACTACCTCCAGCAGACGATCGCGGCGCTTGAGGAAGTGAATCTGCACGTCCAGCCGAACCAGATCGTCGCCCTGATCGGGCCGACGGGTTCGGGGAAGACTTCGCTTGTAAATTTGATCCCGCGCTTTTACGATCCGAGCGAAGGATCAGTCCGACTAGATGGGATCGACATACGCACGGTGGATCTGACATCGCTGCGCAGTCAGATTGGGATTGTGCTTCAAACTTCGCTGCTCTTCTCGATTTCAATCGCAGAGAATATCGCCTACGGTCGTCCGGAGGCTTCCCAGGAGGAAATCGAGTCCGCAGCCCGGGCTGCCCAGGCCCACGATTTTATCTGCGATCTGCCGGATGGATATCAGACAGTCGTGGGTGAGCGCGGGATCACCCTTTCCGGCGGGCAGCGCCAGCGGATCGCGATCGCCCGCGCCCTGCTGATGGACCCGCGCATCTTGATCCTGGATGACTCGACCTCGAGCGTCGATACCGAAACCGAGAAGCAGATCCAGGCCGCGCTGGATCAGCTCATGCAGGGGCGGACCACTTTTGTGATCGCCCACCGCCTTTCTACCGTCCGGCGGGCGGACATGATCCTCGTGATTCAGGACGGTCGGATCGTGGAGCGCGGCAGGCATGAGACCCTGCTTCAACAAGGCGGTCTTTATCGGCAAATTTTTGATCTTCAGCTGCGTGACCAGGCAGACCCATATCCTCCCTCGGAAGGACTCGAAGGGTACAATCTCTCATCCCCGACAGATCCCTCAACCACCAGGGTTTCAGGTTATCATTTTGAACCCTATCAAAACGGAAACGAAGACGATGCAGAACCCGCCGAACGTTGAAGACATCGTCATGAAGGGCTACGACCCGCAGGTCGCAGCGCCGGTTGGCGGCCTATTTCAAGCCGTATACGGGCAAAGTCAGTCTTTTCATTGCTGCTGATGGCGCTGAATTCTGCAGCGCAGGTCGCCGGCCCGCTGCTGGTGAAGATGGCGGTCGATTCTGGGATGGAAGCAGGCTCACGCGAAGCTCTTGCAAGGGCGGTGCTGCTGTATCTGGGAGCGATCTCGTTGCAGTGGCTGTCGATATTCCTGCGCGTCAACATCATGGTCAGGGTCGGGCAATCGATCATCTACGATCTGCGCGACCAGCTTTTTTCACATCTGCAGCAGCTCTCGCTCGGTTTCTACACCCGCTACAGTGTGGGGCGGGTGATTACCAGGTTGATCAACGATGTCTCGGTCTTGCGCGAATTCATCACATGGGCGCTCCTCGCTGCGGCGCGCGATATGTTTACCGTGATCGGCATTCTCCTGGCGATGGTCTTCCTGAACCCAAGGCTCGCGCTGATCACCTTTCTGGTCCTGCCGCTCATGATCGTCTTGACGGTTGGTTTCCGGAGGCGAGCAAGACAAAATTATCGGACCGTTCGGGTCGCGATCAGCTGGGTCAATTCGGTTCTCGCCGAAAACATCAACGCTGTGCGCGTTGTCCAGGCTTTCTCGCGCCAGGACAGAAATTACTCCTTCTTTCACGACCAGGTCAACCGGGGCAACCTGGACGCGAACCTTCAGGCTGCGCGCATTGCCGCTGCCTTCCCCGCCGGGATCGACCTGCTTGGGGCGGTCGCAATCGCGCTGGTAGTCTGGTTTGGTGGGCAAGGCCGTGCTTGATCCGGATGCCCTTCGAGCGATCACGCCGGGAGTGCTTGTTGCTTTTGTGCTGTATATTGAACGGCTCTTCGATCCAATCCGCGACCTGAGCCAGCGCTATAATTCGCTCCAATCGACGATGGCCGGCGGTGAGCGGATCCTTGCGCTGCTCGATACGCCTCCCGAGGTCGCCGACAGGCCTGATGCGATAGAAATCCCTCCAATTGAAGGCGCCGTTCGCTTCGAGCGAGTCTCATTCAACTACTCGGATGACCCCAGCCTCGTCCTGGAAGAGATCGACCTGGATATCTCCCCGGGCGAGACGGTGGCGCTGGTCGGTAAGACCGGAGCCGGAAAGACGACCCTTGTCAAGCTGGTCAGCCGTTTTTACGACCCAACCGTAGGCCGGGTGCTGATTGACGGTTATGATTTGCGTGAGGTATCTCAGATCAGCCTTCGCCGCCAGATGGGTATCGTCCTCCAGGATCCGTTCCTTTTTTCAGGGACGGTGGCTGAGAACATCCGGTTTGGTCAATTAGAGGCGAGCGATGAGCAAGTCGAAGCCGCTGCCCACGCGGTCGGAGCCCATGAATTCATCTCAAAGCTGCGGCTTGGCTACGAGACGCCTGTTGAAGAAGGCGGGGTGATCCTTTCTGTCGGTCAGCGCCAGCTGATCTCCTTTGCCCGCGCCCTTCTGGCTGATCCTCGCATCCTGATCCTCGACGAAGCCACCTCCAGCGTCGACGCGCAAACCGAGCTGTTAATCCAGTCCGCTCTTGACCGCTTGCTGAGCGCTCGAACTTCATTTGTGATCGCTCATCGGCTTTCGACGATTGTTCACGCCGACCGGATTGTGGTCATCGAAGATGGTCGCATTCGCGAGCAGGGTCGCCATTCTGAGCTGATCGCCCTGGGTGGAATTTACAATTCCCTCTACCAGACCGGTTTCAATATCTAATCCTGTATAGACGTTCAATAGATCGTCAAATGCAGCTTGTCATTGCATATCTGCAAGCTGCGCAAACTGCATTGCATGATTTAATGGGCTCATGACGAAGCCAGCATCGACGTCGAGCCAAGCATGGACGCTTCGGACGCTGCGCGCCGCAACCCTGGCGCTGCTGGCGATGATGATTGCCCTGGTTGCCTTGCTTGCCTGGCCGGGTCTGGCAGGTCGGCTTTTTCCAAAGGAACCGGTGGAAGGGCGGATTGGCAGCCTTATCCTTGCCGGGGCAGAATCTGCTTCAACGTCGACGCCCACCTCGGAGTCCATAATCTCGGTCGATCCTATCGCCCAAGGCTCGATGGACCTCCATCAGGAAAGCCTGGACTTGAGCCGCGGCTCGGCATTGCTTTCAATCGTTGACAGCGGTTATCCCCATTTATTTGCTTATACCCCGGCTGACAGCCGGTTCATGCGCCTCACGATGGGCGATTGGGATGACGTTGCCCCGGCAGTCAGCCCTGACGGTCGGATGGCAGCCTTTGCATCTAACCGATCTGGACGCTGGGACCTGTACCTTCTCAGTCTTGAAGACGGCTCGATCAGCCAGCTTACCGATACCCCTGAATACGAATCCAGCCCAAGCTGGTCTCCCGACGGTCTGTGGCTGGCCTATGAATCTTATCTTTTCTCGGAAGCTGGTGGAAGCCTCGAGATTATGATCAGACCGCTGGACGGTTCGCAGCAGCCGATCCGCCTCACGGACGATCCGGCTGCGGACTTCTCCCCCGCCTGGGCGCCCGGGGGAAGGACGGTTGCGTTCGTCTCGACCCGTACTGGAGACCAGGAAATCTGGGCTGCCAACCTGGATAAGTCGGCGGAGCGCTTCACGAACCTCAGCCGAGATTCGTCCAGCTCAGACCGTCGACCGGCCTGGTCGCCGGACGGGAGATTGCTGGCCTGGTCCACGGTCAATTCAGCAGGGATTGACCAGCTGGTGCTTTGGGACCCGCAGAAACCGGACGACGCCCCAAGGAAGCTTGCTTCTGGCAGCTGGCCGGTTTGGGATGATAGCGGAACGGTTTTACTGACCTCATATCGAACGCCAAACCAGATCTATCTCATCACTTACGGCTCTGCCGATGGGCGCGTCGTTGTTCCACTTCAGGAAATCTCGGGCGAGTTGCTTGGGATCAGCTGGGTGCGATCGGGTTTATCCGCAGGTTTTCTGAAGCAGCTTGGACCAACCTCCCAGCAAGCTTATCAGCCGCCCTGGCGTGCTCAGAATCGAACTCTCGAGGAGACTGGTCGGGTGCCTGTTGTAGACCTGGCAGGCGTGAAAGCCCCGCTGCCGATGCTCCAGGACCTGGCCGATAAATCTTTTTCGGTGCTGCGGGAGCGTGTCTCGATTGAAGCCGGTTGGGATTTTCTCAATACGCTCCAGGAGGCTTATGTCCCGCTGACCTCGCCGCTGGAACAGGGCAGCTATGATAACTGGCTCTATACCGGGCGGGCATTCTCCACGAATACCGCGCCTCTTCAGGCTGGCTGGCTCGTGATCGTCCAGGAGGCATTTGGACCGGAGATTTACTGGCGGATCTTCCTGCGCGCTCGCCTGCAGGACGGATCGCAGGGTGTCCCCATGCAGGATTTCCCTTTCGACATGGCTGCGCGCCATTCTGGCGATCCGCGTGCCTATGAAGCAGGTGGAAAACGCTTTGACGATCTACCGCCTGGATATTGGGTGGATTTCACCCGGCTTGCTGCTGCTTATGGCTGGGAGCGCCTGCCGGCGCTGAGCACCTGGAAAAACTCCTATTCCGGAGTGAGCTTCGACAAGTTCGTTCTGCCGCGCCGGGTTGGACTGGATGGATGCGATGCTGCAGGTCTATCCTCGCCAGGCGCTGAACACGCCGACAGTCGTGCTCTCCCCGACGCCTACTGCGACAGCGACTGAAACGCCCACCCCTCTGCCCACGCTGACGCCGACGAAATACATCTCTCCGACGCCTACCTTGCCGCCAACCCGCCGCCCGCTGGCAACCGCAACGCCTTCAAAGTGACCTGATGGACAGACCGAGACTGAAAAGAGCAAAGACATTGCCTGAAAAAGCCGTCATAGCATCCTGGACGTTAACCTGCCTGGTTCTGCTGGCAGTTTCAGGCTGCGAGTCTTTATCGGTGCAGTCGCCGGTCCGCGCCGCTGCAGCCGAACTTCAAGATGCGGTCGTTCAAACAAGTCCGACTGTTGAAATTCCAGACCTGGCTGCAGAGCCTCCCGTTGCGACAGTCGAGCAGCTCCATGCTTCTCCCACACCGGTTCTGGTCGAGCTGGAAGGTCTCCCAGACCTGGAACAACCGTCCGCTCCGACCGATTTCCCCGCCGCGCCGCTCGATTTCGCCTTCCCGGCTGCGGGACCGGAACCAATCTCGCTCTGGCGGCCCCCGCTTTACCCCACCCCCTGGGAGCCTTCTCCACAGGACCACTTTTACCTGACCCGTCCGGTAGGCGCAGACGAAGTAAACTGGCCGCTGGCGCGCTACCGCTATGGCTACCTCTTTTATTCTGAGCCGCATACCGGGATCGATATCCCTGCGCCGAGGGGCACGCCAATTCTTGCAGCCGGCTCGGGGACGGTTATTCACGCCGGCTACGGCCTGTATTTCTTGAATGATCCCTACAGGGATCCCTATGGGATCGCGGTCGCGATCAAACATGACTTTGGATATGGCGGTCAGATGATCTACACCGTCTACGGTCACATGGACGAAGTCTTTGTCTACCGCGGTCAGAAAGTCGAGGCCGGCGAAGCGATCGGCGTGATTGGCATGACCGGTAATACCTCCGGTCCGCATGTCCACCTCGAAGTCCGCTTGGGCGACACGACCTTTTTCGGCACCCGCAACCCGGAGTTGTGGATCTCGCCTCCGCAGGGCTGGGGAGTGCTGGTCGGCTCGGTGACAGAGGCCGGCGGCCGCAAGCTTCCCAAAGTCAAAGCAAAGATAGTCCGCCAGGAGACCCAGCAAATCTTTGAAGCAGTCACCTATGCCCAGGGCTCGCTGAACAGCAATTCGTATTACGATGAAAACCTGGTGCTGGGCGATCTGCTGCCGGGACGCTATTCGCTTTTGCTTGAACACAATCAGGTGATCTATAAGACCGACGATCTCGTCATCCAACCCGGTCAGGTCAGCTATTTTCACTTTCGCCTTGGAGGCGGTTTTGACTTCACCAGGCCGCCGGTTAAAGGCGCTGATTTCATCCCACCCGATAGCTCGATCGCTCCATGAGACCGATCGATTTTCTCCCCCTTGACAAATAGAACGCTTGTGCTATACTTATCTTAGCCGCAGGTTCCCTTTTTCGCCGCGGCTTGAATGCGATACAATAGCATCAGCACGGATCCTATTAATCAGGAGAGAGACCCCCATGGCAAAGAAATCCACCCCGATCCAGGTAGAGACACAAAACGAAGGGCCGCGCCAGGCTGCCTTGGACAAAGCGGTGGGCGAGATCACGAAACGCTACGGCGATGGCTCGATCATGCGCCTGGGCGAAGCGCATCACCTGGTCGTTGAAGCGATCCCCACCGGGGCGCTCTCGCTCGACATCGCCCTCGGCGTTGGCGGGATTCCGCGCGGTCGGATCACCGAGATCTTCGGGCCTGAATCTTCGGGCAAGACCACGATCAGCCAGCATATCGTCGCCGAAAGCCAGAAGCTCGGTGGGACCTGCGCGTATATCGATATGGAACACGCCCTCGATCCGGTCTACGCCGCTCGCTGCGGGGTGGACGTCGAAAGCCTGCTGATCTCACAGCCAGATACTGGTGAGCAAGCCCTCGAGATCACCGAGACCCTCGTTCGCTCTGGTGCGGTAGACGTGATCGTGATCGACTCGGTCGCAGCCCTCGTTCCACGCGCCGAGATCGAGGGCGATATGGGCGATTCGCCGATGGGCATGCAGGCCCGCTTGATGTCCCAGGCGCTGCGCAAGCTCTCAGGTGCGATCAAGCAGACAAATACTGCGGTCATCTTCACCAACCAGCTCCGCCTGAAGATCGGGGTGATGTTCGGCAACCCCGAGACGACCACCGGCGGGATGGCGCTTAAATTCTACGCCTCGGTCCGGTTGGATGTTCGCCGGATCCAATCGATCAAGCTCGGAGCGGAGATCATCGGCAGCCGTACCAGAGTGCGTGTAGTCAAGAACAAGGTCGCGGCCCCCTTCCGCACGGCCGAATTTGACATCATGTACAACGAAGGCATCTCGCGCTATGGCGATCTGATCGACCTGGCGACCGGTCTGGATATCATCGTCAAGCGCGGCTCGTTCTACTCCTATGGCGATATCCGTCTTGGGCAGGGGCGTGAGAATGCCAAGGATTTCTTGAAGCAGAACCCGGAGCTCGCCGATGAGATTGAGATCGCAGTCCGCCAGCAAGCTATGGAAGGCCAGCTTTCGATGGGATTTTCTGCCGGCTCGGATGACGAAAGCGATCTTCCAGAAGAGGTTTGAGATCTGCGCATGGAACTTCGGTGGAACGCAGATTTGAATCGATTTGAATTTTTCGGATCAATTCAATGTTGAGGAGCTCGATCGCGTTCATTATTGGGATCGGGCTGCTGCTTCCCTTCACTTCGGCTGCAGGATGCGCCGGGCGTGTAAGACCGACCCCTCAAGACAGCTCGACAACCAGGATCACAACCTCAATCAGCCCCGCCCGTACTCAACAGCCTGCAGTTACAGCCGTGAGCGCGATAACCCCGACTGCAACTCGGGAGATCGTAGAAACGCCTGCAAAGCCCAGCCCGACCCCGGACTGCTCCGACGGTCTGACTTTTGTCGCTGACCTGACCGTCCCCGATGGGACGTTGATCGGGCGCGGCGTCCAGGTTGATAAGCGCTGGCAGGTGCAGAACAGCGGTACCTGCAGCTGGGACAGCAGCTACAGGCTCGTCCTCGTCGCCGGTCCTGAGCTGGGACTTCCGGTAGAGCAGGCGCTGTATCCAGCCCGCGCCGGCAGTGAGGCGGTGATTCGGATGCTGCTGACAGCTCCGGTCAGTCCGGGGGTCTACACCAGCGCCTGGCAGGCGCGCGATCCGAACGGGGAACCCTTTGGGGAGATCATCTACGTTGAGATCCAGGTAAATTAATCCGCCGGTCTCGTTCGGCGGTTTATATAAAAAATACCCGGCCGTTTCCGCCGGGTATTTTGCGTATAGACATGTTTGGGGTGGATCGATTCTCATTTCCTCAGCTGCTTGATCGATTCGTCGTCTGACGTGTCTATCTCGACCAGCTGGCCGGTTGCAACATAGATCGTTCGCTCGCAGATATTCGTCACCCGGTCGGCCATCCGCTCCAGGTTGTGCGCTGCCCACATCAGGTGGTTGGCCTGGTTGACAGTCGTCGTGTCTTTGACCATGATATCGACCAGGTCGTGGTAGACCAGGTTGTAAAGCTCGTCGACCTTGTCGTCTTCCAGCGGGATTTTCTCCGCTGCTTCGTGGTCCAGGTTGATAAAAGCGCTGACGGCCCGGTGGAGCATGCTTACCACCAGGTCGCTCATTTTGGGGATGTCAATCAGCGGCTTGATGTGCGGTTCGTCGCCGATCATCAGGCAAATCTTGGCAATCCCCTTGGCATAGTCACCCATCCGCTCAAGCTCCGCGACCACCTCGAGCATCGAAGCCATCAGCCGTAAATCGCCTGCCATGATGGGCTGCTGGGTTGCGATCGTAATGATGACGTCATTTTCGAGCTCGAACCGCCGGGCGTTAATCCGTTTATCAAAAAGGTAGACCTGCTCGGCTTTAACCTGGTCGCGTTGCTTTAAAGCCTCAACTGCATCGATCGTAGCGCTCTCCACCATGCTGTCTAAGAGCAAGATTTCGTCAAACAGGTGGCGGATTTTTTTATCCAGGATATCTCTTGCCATACTCGAAGCCCTCGCTAACCAAATCGACCTGTGATGTAATCTTCGGTGACCTTATTGGCCGGATTGGTAAAAATCTGGGTTGTCGTGCCGAATTCGATCATCGATCCAGTCCTGTTCTGATCGAGCGAGAAGAACGCTGTCAAATCTGAAACACGGGCCGCCTGCTGCATGTTGTGGGTGACGATGATGATCGTGTACTTCTGGATCAGCTCTCGCATCAGCTCCTCGATTTTCAGGGTCGCAATCGGATCCAGCGCCGAACAGGGCTCATCCATCAATATGATATCAGGTTTTACTGCAATCGCGCGGGCAATACAAAGCCGCTGCTGCTGGCCTCCCGAGAGCGAAAGCCCGCTCTGGTTGAGCTTGTCCTTCACCTCGTCCCAAAGCGCAGCGCTCACAAGCGCTTCTTCCACCAACGTGTCCAGGTCGACTTTGGATCCTTTGAAACCGTTGATCCGGGCGCCCCAGGCGATGTTCTCGTAGATGGATTTTGGGAATGGGTTGGGTTTCTGAAAGACCATCCCAATATGCCGCCTGACCTGAACAGGGTCAACCTCCGGCTCGTAGATATTCTGCCCGTGAAAATACACCTCTCCTTCAGCCCGCGCCGAAGGTATCAGATCGTTCATCCGATTGAATGCGCGCAGCACAGTGCTCTTCCCGCATCCAGAAGGTCCGATCAGCGCAGTGATCTTCTGCGCTTCGATGGTCAAATTGATATCTGCAACAGCCTTGAAATTGCCGTAGTAAATTGTCAGGTTGGATGCTGAAATCGCACAGAACTCGGGTGCCGTCGAAATAGCCGGGCTGGTTTCCGGTTCCCTTAGCTTGGTGTCATACATAGATATGTTCATTGCATTGTCCTGGAATAGCGGTTTCTCAGGATGATTGCCGCCGTGTTGATGGCAAGCAGGACAACCATCAGTACGATAATCGCAGCTGCAGCGATGTTCCTGAATTCCTCCTGTGGGCGCGAAGTCCATTGGTAGATCTGGATTGGCAGCGTGGTGAATTTCGAAAAGATGCTGTCCGGGTCGAATGTTATATAGGTCGATGCTCCGACGATGACCAGCGGCGCGGTCTCGCCAAACGCGCGTGAGAGCGCCAGAATCGCGCCGGTCAGGATCCCTGAGATCGAATTGGGAAGCACATGGCTCCAAACCGTCTGCCAGCGCGTGGCGCCGAGCCCATAGCTGGCTTCTCGGAGTGAATTCGGAACCGTTTTGATCGCCTCCTGAGCGTTGATGATAATCACGGGCAGGATCAGCAGCGACAGAGTCAGCCCGGCAGACAGGATGGTTCGCCCGTTGTTTGGGTCCGCATTCGGATAATTGAATATCGAGCCGCTTGTCAGAAAAGAGAGCAGCCGTACAAAAATTGAGAGCCCAAGCATCCCATAAATGATTGAAGGGACACCGGCCAGGTTGTTGATGTTGGTCTGGATAAAGCGGTTGAGGCGGTTATCAGCAGCATATTCCTGCAGGTAGATCGCCGCGCCGATCCCGATAGGCAGTGCGGCCAGGAACGTGATCAGGATCACGAACAGCGATCCGCGCAAAGCAGTTCGCACGCCTGCGTAGAGCGCAGTGGATGACTGCGGTGCAGTCAGGAAGTCGCGGTCAAGCCAGGTTGTGAACTCCACAAGTGCCTCAGGAAAAAATTCCTTGGCCTCAGCTAAAACTTCCTGCTTGTGAAGGATCGAGTCAATCAGCCCCCAGGTTGCGCTGGATCTCGGGTTTGAGGATTTCTTCGGTGATGATTGCCTGCAGGTCGTCTTCACTGCGTTGATCGAACGGCGTCTCTTTTTCAATCGTCTCTGACACGGTTTTTCGTCAGATTTTCCTGGATGATCGAGGTGAGCTCTGCACGGCTCAGATCTTCCAATAGGTTTCCCGGTGGCTGTGAGCTCACTCGGCTGTCGGCGGTACTCGACTGCAGTATATCCGAAAGCGCTGTCGACGATGTCAAACAGCAAGATACCGAGGAACAGGATCGCTGCGCCGGTGGAAAGTCTGAAGAGTGTCCGCCAGACCTTACCCAGCCGGTGGCGGCCGGGTAAATTATCTGACTTGCCGGAGTGAAGTGCATCCAGCTTCGGATGTGCCTGGTCTGGGTGCGGTTGGGATTGAGCGTCATTCGTACTCCTCCCGAAACCGCTTGACAATGCGCTGGCTGATGACGTTCAAGAAAAAGGTGATGAAGAATAGGACCAGGGCGAGGGCAAAGATGCTGTTGTAATCGATCGAATCATAGCTCAGGTCGCCTCCACTGATCCGCACGATATGTCCGGTGATCGTCTCTGCGCCTTTAAAAGGATTGAACGTGAATTTCGGGCCGTTGCCGGACGCGATTGCGACGATCATCGTTTCACCGACAGCCCTGGAGATCGCAAGCAGCACCGCGGCGGCGATCCCTGATATTGCTGCAGGGAGGACGACCTTAACGGCTGTCTCGAGGCGAGTCGCGCCAAGTGCGAAAGCTGCTTCGCGCAGCGAGCGCGGGACAGCGTGGAGCGCATCTTCGGACATGGTCGCGATCAGCGGGAGCAGCAGGACGCCCATCACCAGTCCGGCCGAAGCTGTGTTGAAGATGTCGACGACGTCATTTCCAAATATATTCCTCAGCACCGGGGTCATCCAGGTCAGGGCGAAATATCCGTAGACTACGGTTGGGATCCCTGCCAGGACTTCCAGAGTGGGTTTAATGGTCTTCCGCACGCGCTCCGAGGCGTATTCGCTCAGGTATATCGCCACGCACAGTCCGATCGGGACTGCGAGCAGCATCGCGAAAGCGGTGGTCATGAATGTAGCGGTCAGCAGCGGCCAGATTCCAAATTGCCCCAGCTTTGGCTGCCAGGTAGTGCCTGTCAGAAACTGAATAAGGCTGACCTCTGGGCTCGAAAGGAACCGCAGGGCCTCTTCAAGCAGGATCACGACTATCCCAACCGTGGTCAGGATCGACACCGCGCCGCAGAAGAATAAAAAACCCTGGATCAAGCTTTCCTTGATGTGAGGCTGTTTTCGAAGGTTGATGGGTTGGAATTGCTCAGTTTGCATTTTCAATCTTTAATGATGATGAAACCTGAAGGCAGCGATCAGCCTTCAGGTTTCGGATTAAATCTAATGGATCTTATTGCTCCGTCGCGGTGAGCCAGTTCTGGCGCGCTTCATCGAGCGCAGCGGGACTGGCAGGGAAGTAGCCGACGTCAATGATCAGGTCGTTGACGTAAGTCAGGAAGTAATTCACAAATGCGGCGACCTGAGGTTTTTCGGCCATGATTTTCGCATCGGAGTAGATGAATAGCGGGCGAGAAAGGGGGTAATCATTGCTCTCGGCGGTCGCTTCGTTAGGCTCGATGCCGTCTACAGAGATCGCCTTCAGCAGCTCCTGATTCTCAAGGTAGTAAGCGAATCCGAAGTAGCCGACTGCGTATGGGCTGCCTTCGACGCCCTGGACGAGGACGTTGTCGTCTTCTGAAAACTGGATGTTCGCGGCAGAGAGGATGGCCTCTTCGCCCTTACCCTTGTCCGCATCTTTGTCGACGACGTAGACTTTATCCATCACTGCTTCGACGAAATAATCGAAGGTGCCGGAGTCGGTGCCTGGGGAAAAGCGTAAGATATCTTCTGCCGGCCATTCGGGTCGGACCTCATTCCACTTGGTAACGTCTTTCGAAAATATTTTGGCCAGCTCTTCCAGCGTGACGTCAGTCACGAAGTCGTTCGAGCTGCTGACTGTTACGGCCAGAGCGTCAGTGCCGACTCGGAATTCGACAGGTGTGCGCCCGATCGCGAGGCAGCTCTCGACCTCGGAATCCTTGATCTTGCGCGAAGCCGTTGAGACGTCGGACTCACCGGTCTTACAAAACCGCTCAAAACCGCCGCCCGAGCCGATCGAGTTCGATCGTGATCTCGCCGGTAAATCCTTCGCTTTTGAACTGCTGGGCTACCGCTTCGGCGAGCGGGAAGACGGTGGAGCTGCCGGCTGCGATGATATTTCCGCTTGCTTACGCCGGATCCACTTCGGGGAGCATTGCGCCCTCAGTCGCAGGAGCTTCGGTCATGGCAGGCGCTTCGGTCATGACAGGTGCTTCTGTCATTGCAGGAGCTTCGGTCATGACAGGCGACTTCGGTCATCGCGGGTGCTTCGGTCACAGCAGGTGCCTGGGTTGCTGCGGGTGCGCAGGCGGAAAGGACCAGCACTGCGAACAGCATCATAGAAATTATCAGGGTCAATTTTCTGAACATATACTTCTCCTCATTCGTATAGAGTGATCGTCATTTTTACAAAGAGAAGTATATCGATTGGTGTTTAACGATCTGGGAACAGATCTTTAACAGGTTGTCAAAGATTGGTAAACGTTCGTTAACATCTCGGCAGATCATCCGAATCGATCTGCTGACCCCTGCATCTGGTGTCTCTTGAAGTGTGATCCTATTGGATTAAAAATTTGAGCAGGCCGATCAAGCCGCCGCCCAGAATTAACCAGGTTGATTGCAGTCGGAATTTAAAAATCAGGATTGCTGCAACGGCTGCAATGCTCCAGGTCAGCGGATCGATCAGAGCAGAACGCGCGAGCACAATGGTGACTCCAGCCATCAATCCAAGCGATGCCAGGTTGACGCCGTCCAGCAGTAAACCCAGCGAAGGGGAGCGGCGGATGCGAGGGATGAGCGGGTTGCTGAGTGCCACCAGGATGAAGGAAGGCAAAAAAATCGCTGCTGTTGCAAGCAGTCCTCCAGGAAGGCCGCCAGTCAGATAACCAATAAACGTAGCCGTCGTAAATACAGGACCGGGTGTGATCTGGCCGATAGAGATAGCCTCCAGCAGCTGTGTTTCGGTGATCCAGCCCAGCTTTCGGACAAAGTCAGCTTCTATAAACGCGAGCAGCACGTAGCCGCTGCCGTAGAGCACTGCACCGATTTTAAGGAAGGTAAGAAATAAAGTGGTCATGCTGAAGGGGACAGCAGCGCCGGTAAACGCCGCGCCTGAGGCAGCAATCGTACTGGTGATCCCGGCAAGGATGGAGTGCTTCCAGGTGATTTTTTCGGTCGCAGAACCCCTTGTCAGACCGAGCAGCAAGGCTCCAGCTGAATTGCCTCGCTGCCGGTATGTCTGGATTAAATAATATCCGATCCCGCCGCCGAATAAGATCAGAAGTGGATGGATCGTCCAGAAGGAAAATACTGCAGCGGCAGCAAAAAGGATGAATTGCGGGATGCCCTTAATTGCCCGGGTACCGAGTAAATAGCATGCCTGAAGGATAATGATGATCATCACAGGCTTGATCCCGTAAAGGATCCACTCAATTTGCGGCAGCGATCCATACCGGACGTAGAACCATGCTAAACCCAGCACCATCAGCATCGAAGGCGTGATAAAACTGACCCCGGCGGTAATCAGTCCAAGCCACCCAGCACGCAGATAGCCGATATGGATAGCCATCTCTGTCGAATTTGGGCCGGGGATCAGATTGACAGCGCCCAACAGGTCCAGGAAATGCGCTTCACTGAGCCACTTACGACGCCGGACGAATTCTTCTTCGTATAAAGCGATATGCGCAGCCGGCCCGCCAAAAGCGGTAAAACCAAGCCTGAGGAAGTGCACAAAGACCTCAAACAGCCTGATCTGTAACGAAGGCAGCGGTTCAGGCTGTTTGCTCGGTGTAGCCGGCTCGAAGTTCATTGCTAATTCCGGGATGATTCTTTTCCAGCGAGAGGGATTGAAAAAAAGAAGGTGCTTCCTTTTCCTTCCAGGCTCTCCGCCCAAATTGTGCCGCCGTGCGCTTCAACAAGCCGGCGTGAAATTGCCAGACCTAACCCTGTTCCGCCACCGGAGCGGGCGCGGTCGGTCTTGTAGAACCTTTCGAAGATACGCGGCAGGTCGGCGGATGCGATGCCCTGGCCATTGTCCTGGACCGAAATCAGGATGCTTGTTTTGCTTAGTTGGGCAGAAAGTCGCACCTCTCCCATAGCGGGGGTGAATTTGATTGCATTGTGGAGCAGGTTGACAATGACCTGCCCCAGGCGGCTTGGATCGGCAGAGAATGGAGGTAGGTCGGGTGGACATTCGACGAAAATTTTCACCTGGGCGCGCTCTGCCTGCATTTTGAGCCGTTCTACTGCCTGCTCGATCAGCGTATAAGGGCTGACTGGCTCCAGCTTGAGTGGGACACGGCCTGATTTGATCCGCGATAGCTCGAGCAGCTCTTCGACCAGCTGGGTAAGTGCGTCGATCTCGGTATCCATTTGCTGGAGAAAATGCCTGGCGGCCGGTGGGTCTTCGAGCGCGGTGTCATTCAGCGTCTCTGTAAGTGCTTTGAGGGATGCAAGCGGGGTGCGCAGCTCGTGGGAGATGTTGCTGATAAAGTCCTGGCGGATCGTCTCCAACCGGCGCAGGCGAGTGAGGTTTTGGAACAGCACAAGCATATTGTCGGGTTGTGCAGAGCCAAGCGGGGTTGCTGTGGCCTGGATATAGAGCCGTTTCCCGCCGACTTCGAGCGTTGCCGACTGTGAGTCGCCGGATTCGCGCGAACGCTCGAGAATATCCGCAAGCTGGTGGTGACGGACGAGCTCGAAAAGAGATTTGCCCTGTGTTTTTTCCTGCTCGAGCTCAAATATCTCGACTGCAGCCGGGTTGATCGATTGAACGCGGTTGTCGGAGTCAATGATGATCACGCCGTCGGTCATCACGCTCAGTACTGCGCCTACCCTGCTGCGCTCAGACTCCAGTTCGGCAATTCTTGCGTTGAGCTGGTGAGCCATTTCGTTGAAAGTCTGGGTCAGCTGCCCGATCTCGTCATGTGTCGACGGGATGAGATGGCTCTCCAGCCGACCTTCAGCCATTTGATCCGAGGCGGCGATAAGCTCTCGCAGCGGTCGGGTTACTTTTGAGGAGATCCAGACCGCCAGCAGACCGGCTAGTAGTGTCGCGGCGATTGCCGCACCAATCAATGTGTTGCGCAGATGCCCGATCTTTTGGTGAACGGACTCGAGCGAGAGGGCGACCCGCGCGAATCCGAGCGTCTCGCCCTGATCATTTATTGGGACGGCGAGATAGTACATGTCCGTCTTTGCCGTCTGACTGAAGCGGATCGACCTCCCAATCCCATTCAGCCTGGCCTGGATGAATTCTGGCCGGCTTGCATGATTGTCCATTGTCGCTCGATCTTCGACGGATTCACCCAAGACCTCGCCGTTCTGGGAGATAATCGTGACCCGAGACTGGGTTTCGAGGCCTACCTGATGAGCGAGTGCATCGATGATGGCTGGGTCAGGATCGCGTGTCATCATTGGGGCAGCCAGCTGCGCGATCAAAGTTGCCTGGTCACCCAACCGGGCTTCCAGATCCTCTACCGAACGATCCTCAACGAACTTGATTAAGTATATGGATAGCCCTATCAGCACTGCCAGGACTAGCAGGATGTAAGAAACACCTATCCGTGTGCGAATATGATAAAACATCATCAACCCTCGAAACGATAGCCCGCGCCTCGTACGGTGATCAGACGGACAGGGGCTGCTGGATTTTCTTCAATTTTCTCGCGTAGCCAGCGGACATGGACATCAACGGTGCGGCTGCCCCCAGAAAAATCCCAACCCCATACCTGCTCTAAAAGGATTTCTCGTGAGCTAACCTGTCCTTTGTGCCTGACGAAGTAAAAAAGCAGATCGAACTCCTTCGGTTTAAGGGAAAGAGGTTTCCCTGCTAAAAGCGCCTCGCGCCGAGTTAAATTCACGGTGAGGTTGCCAAATTGGATAAGATCCCGAGGCGGAGTATCATCGCTTTCCATCTCCGCCCTAATCATACGGCCTCTCCGAAGCTGAGCTTTTATACGAGCAAGCAGCTCACGCATGCTGAAGGGTTTTGTCATGTAATCATCCGCGCCCATTTCGAGCCCGATCACACGGTCAATCTCGTCGTCCCGGGCAGTCAGCATGATAATCGGAACGTTCATCTCCTGGCGCAAGATGCGTGTGACTTCAAAACCATCCAACTTGGGAAGCATAAGATCGAGGACGATCAGATCCGGGCGGGTATCGCGCGCGATATTCAAGGCAGCGAGTCCATCTGCAGCCGATTCGACCTGGTATCCTTGATGGACGAGGTAGTAGACGATGGAATTCGAGCAGGGCAGGTTCATCTTCGACAATGAGAATCCGATCAGTCATAGTTGACCACTTTTCTCACCTTATCCAAAGCGGCCTTCAATATAATCTTTTGTTCGCATATCCTGAGGATTAGTAAAAACCAGGGTTCCTGGTGCAAACTCGATCAATTCACCTTGCAGAAAAAAAGCCGCAAAATCTGCAGTTCGGGCTGCCTGCTGGATCGAATGCGGGACCAGGATAATCGTATAGCGCGCTTTCAGCTCTTGAAGGGCTGCTTCAACTTTAGAAGTGGAGATTGGATCCAGCCCGGAGGTCGGTTCATCCAGAAGGATGACCTCTGGCTCTAAAACCAGGCTGCGAGCCAGGCAGAGCCGCTGTTGTTGCCCGCCGGAGAGCGAAGTTGCCGGTTCCTCCAATCGGTCAGCGACTTCATCCCAGAGCGCAGCCAGGCGCAGGCTTCTCTCCACTGCCGAATCGAGCACGACCCTGTCCTTCTCTCCAGCAACTTCGAGGGAATATGTCAGGTTAGCGCGGATCGTCAGCGGCAAGACGATCGGCCTGGCGAAGACCATACCCACTCTCCGGCGAAGGGCGATCACATCAAGATTCCGTTCAAGAATGTTCACAAAACCACGATCTTCATCCGCAATAAGCACCTGTCCGGATGTTGAAACCACATCTGCGAGGTCGTTAAGCCGGTTAATCACCCGTAGCAAAGTAGATTTACCCCCTCCAGCCGGTCCAAACAAAACAGTGATCGCCTGGGCAGGTATATTCAGGTTAATCCCGCGCAGCGGCTCGACCCCATCCGAATAAACCAGTGAAAAGTCCTCGATAATTATTTTGTCCATTTTGCTACCACTGGCGGCGAGCGCGAGCCCGCGATCTGATGATCGTCGCAATCAAGTTCATCCCCAACACCAGGAACAGCAGGACCAGCGCAGTGCCGTATTGGATTGACTGAGGCATCCCAGGCACCTGAGTCGAGATCACATACAGGTGGTAAGGCAGCGCCATTGTCTGGTCGAGCGGCGAGGACGGCAGACTGGTCAAATAAAAAGCTGCGGCTGTGAAGAGAATGGGGGCGGTCTCTCCAGCCAGCGCGTTCCAGTCCCAGGATCACTCCGGTCAGAATCCCGGGTACAGCCTGTGGCAGGACGATGCGCCGGATCGTCTGCCAGCGGGTGGCGCCGAGCGAGATGCTGACGACTCGAAATTCCTGAGGCACAGATCGAAGCGCCTCCTCTGAGGTGCTGATGATCACCGGGATGTTCATGATCGCGAGTGTTAGAGAACCCGCCAGGATGCTCGTTCCGAACTGGAAGTAAAGGACAAATATACCCAATCCGAACAGACCGTAGACAACTGAAGGGATGCCTGCAAGCGTGATGATTGCAACTCGGATTGTCTGAGTGAGACGGTTGTTCGGGGAATATTCGGACAGATAAATCGCGGCTGCAATCCCTAGTGGCACGGAGAAGATTGCCGTCCCAATGATTAAATAAATCGTACCAACGATCGCCGGCCAGATCCCTCCGGCTTTCATCCCTTCGCGTGGAAACTCGAAGATAAACTCTGGAGTGATCATTTGAAAACCACGCACGACAATCGTGCCAATGATCAGGAAGATCGGGATGATCGTCAGGAAAGCGACGACGGTAACCGCGCTAAATCCAATCCGCTGGGCTCTGTTGCGCGATTTAGAGCTGCTCTTGATAGTTTTTTCGCCAGCAGATTTATTTGTTGCTTTATGGTCAGTTTGTGCTTCTGTCACAATTTTCCCCTATAAACTTATCAGGACAAGATTCTCTCGGCGCGTCTTCGTGTGCGGAATATCACTGAAGCCGCAGTCAAGTTGACCGCCAGGGTGATCAAGAATAGCACAATTCCGATGAAGAAAAGCACATGATAATGCACGCTTCCTGTTGCGACTTCGCCCATCTCGGCTGCGATAGTAGCTGTCATTGTCCTGACAGGCGAAAACAGGTCTCCCAGGCCGCGCGGGATGATCGGTGCGTTGCCGGTAACCATCAGCACTGCCATCGTCTCTCCGACAGTTCGGCCGATCCCAAGCATGCAGGCAGTCAGCACGCCAGAGCGCGCCGCTGGCAGAGTGACGTGCCAGATAGTCTGCCATTCGGTGACGCCGAGGGCGATGGATGCATCCCGGTAGGATTTAGGGACGGCATACAGCGCGTCTTCGGAGACGGAAACAATCGTCGGAAGCGAAGTTGCAGCAAGCAGGAGAGCCCCTGCCAGGGCAGTCAGGCCGGTTGAAAGCTCAAGCAGCTCCCGCAGGAAAGGGGACAGGATGAGAACACCGAAAAATCCCAGGACGACAGATGGGATTCCTGCCAGCACTTCAACCAGTGGTTTGAGGACTTCGCTCGCCCATTGCGGAGCGATTTCTGCAATATACACTGCCGTGCAGATTCCAATGGGTACTGCGATCAGCGTGGCCCCGATAGTGACAATCAGCGAACCCAGGATGAGCGGCAGGATTCCATAATAATCTTCGATTGGATACCAACGGTCGCTCAACAGGTTCCCAACGGAAACTTCTCCCAGCGCTGGTAAACCTTCCAGCATGAGATATCCGAATATAATCACGACAAAGACGATCGCAGAATAGCCGGATACCCGGATCGTTTTGGTAATCAGGCTTTCTTTCCAACCAAGATGGTTATCCATAAAAATCCATTGTGAGGAGCAGATTTAAGAGACTAGTTGGAAATGTTAGCCCTTACAGACAGGCAGATTTCAATCGTCATTTGGCGCTCTTGATGGGAACGAATCCTAAATCCTGGACGATTTGCTGGGCCTGGTCGCTGAAAATCCAATCCAGGAATTCGCGCACTGCACCGCCGGGTTCTCCAGCGGTATACATGTACAGGTCGCGTGCGATCGGATAGCTGCCGTCGTTCACCGTTTCGGCTGATGGCAGGATATAAGGGGAACCTGCGTCTCTGGCAACTCCGATCATTTTAACTTCAGGGATGATATACCCCAGACCATCGTAGCCGATCGCATGCGGATTGGCTTTTACCTCCTCTGTGATCCCTTGGGACGACGGCAGCAGCAGTGTATCTCGGGAGAAAAGGGTCTTGTTATCTTTATCACCTAGGCGAAGCACGGTTTCCAGGAAATAGATGTGCGTACCTGAGTTCGTTTCTCGCGAGAGCCGAACAATTTCTCGATCTTCACCGCCGACTTCGATCCAGTTGTTGATGCTGCCGCTGTAGATGTTTGAGATCTGCTCGAGAGTAAGCTCATCCACCGGGTTGTCTGGATGAACGATTACTGCGATCGCATCTCTTGCGACCGTGAATTCGACTGGTTGGACGCCGTTTTCGATCGCTGAGGCTTCTTCTTCTTCCTTGATCTCTCTGGAAGCGTTGGCAATATCCACTGAGTTGTTAATCAACGCTGCGATCCCCGTGCCGCTCCCGCCGCCAGTGACAGAAACGCTCACCTCAGGGCGGATTAATTGGTATGCCTCCGCCCAGGCCAGTGCAAGGTTCACCATGGTGTCGGAACCTTTGTTCTCAATTGTCGTCTGTGGTTTTTCTGAGGAAGATGCAGCCTGATTGCTGCCTGAAGAACAACCGGCAGCGCAACAGCTTAAAGATTAAGCATAATAATAACTGCCTGAGTGCTCTGTCCATCGGAATGATTATAGCCGTAAAGAAAAAGTGGGACAAGTCCCTCTTGAAGGATAAAAAAAATAAGAAATTAGAGTAGAATATTTCCATGTCCGATCCAGAACCTATCATCCGTGTCCGTGAGCTTGATTTCTATTACGGACCCAGCATCGCTTTGTCAAAAATCAACCTGGAGGTTCAAGCCCACCTGGTTACAGCGCTGATTGGACCCTCTGGTTGCGGAAAGTCCACCTTTCTGCGTTGTCTGAACCGGATGAATGACACAATCTCGAACACCCGGGTTGTAGGGGAGATCGTTTTTTCCGGAGAAAATATCTATTCTGAAGGATTTGACCTCACAGATCTCCGCCGCAGGGTGGGGATGGTCTTTCAGAAACCAAATCCGTTTCCAAAAAGCGTTTTTGAGAATGTTGCCTTCGGCGTTCAGATGCTCAGGCTTGCTCAGAATCGGGAGGATGTTGAAACGATCGTGGAGCAAAGCTTGGAGCAGGTCGGCTTGTGGAAGGAATTGAGGGATAACTTGAAGGATGAAGCATTAAGCCTATCGCTCGGGCAGCAGCAGCGCCTTTGCCTGGCGCGTGTGCTCGCAGTACAGCCCGAAGTCATCCTGATGGACGAACCGGCATCTGCACTGGACCCGATCGCGACCGCTCATCTCGAAGCGCTCATCGATGGTTTAAAAGAACGCTACACGATCGTTATTGTGACCCATAACATGCAGCAGGCAGCTAGAATTTCCGATTTTACGGGGTTTTTCTGGCTTGGAGAGTTGATCGAATTTAATCCAACCACGAAGCTGTTTATCAACCCAGATCAGGAGCTAACCGAGACATATATCACTGGTCGAATGGGCTGATCAATCGTACAGGTCTCATGACCATTTTATTTCTGAAATGCCGCAGCGAGTTCTTGATCGCTTGGCTCGACTAAGATTCTTCCATCAGGAAAAACGATTGTTGGGACGCTTCGGAAACCCCGATTGGTCTGTTTGACGAGCTGCTCGCCGTCCTTATCATGGTCAATATCAATCCAACGATAGGGTATCGAGTGTTGGTCCAGGAACTTGCGAGCCCGGCGGCAATCAAAGCACCATTTCGTCGCATAGACAAGTACGATCTCATCAATCATTTCTTACTCCTGCTTTGCAGATTTCTTGCCCATTATAGTCGGAACGAAAGCTCTGAGAGCGTTGTTTTCGAAAAAAATATCAGATTGCGAGGTTCAATATGGACGAACCTGAAGGTATAAAAACGGAACGCGAACGTCTGGAAGAACTGCGCCGCCAGATCCATTTCCATAACTACCGCTACCATGTGTCTGGACGCATCCGCTGATCAGCGATTATGAATTTGACCAGCTGCTGGTCGCGCTGCGTCAATCAGAGCTTGAACACCCGGAATGGGTGACAGCGGATTCGCCCACCCAGCGGGCAGGCAGCTTGCCCGCTCCTCGATTTTCCAAGGTCCGCCATCCTGCGCCAATCCTCTCGCTTGCGAATGCCTTCTCGGCGGATGATGTGCGGGAATGGTACGAGCGGATACTAAAGATCGATGGGCGTGTCGATGCAAGCGAATTTGTCGTAGAGCCGAAGATCGATGGATTGACGGTTGTGCTGCATTATCGAGATGGCATTTTTGTTCAGGGGGCGACTCGCGGCGACGGCGAAGTGGGGGAAGATGTTACATCCAACCTGCGAACGGTCCGCTCGATTCCCCTACGCATCCCGGTCGATCCAGACGGACCGCCAGCCCCCGACTGACCTGTATGTGCGTGGAGAGGTCTTCATGAATGTGAAGGATTTCGATGCGCTCAATCGAAAGTTGGAAGCAGCGGGTGAGAAGAGCGTATCCTTAATCCGCGCAACACTGCCGCAGGCTCGCTTCGCCAGCTTGACCCTGTGCTCACCGCGCAGAGGCCACTCAACCTGCTGGCATATGCGATCGTCTCCGCAGAAGGCTCCCTTCCTGGTACCCAGTCTGGACTGTTAGAGTTTCTTCAAAAACTTGGTTTTCCTGTCGCAGCTGGGATTACCATCCAACCTGGTCTGGCGCAGGCGATTCAGGAGTGCGAGAGCTGGGCAAGCCGCCGTTTCGAGCTTCCCTACGAAGTGGACGGAATGGTGATTAAGCTGAATGATCTGGTGCTGGCCGAATCGCTCGGATATGTCGGAAAAGATCCGCGCGGCGCGATCGCCTTCAAATTCCCAGCCCAGGAAGTGACAACGACGCTGCAGGACATCGGCGTCAACGTTGGTCGTACAGGCGTGCTGACCCCTTATGCGATGCTCGAGCCAGTCGATATCGGCGGTGTGATCGTTAAGCAGGCAACCCTGCACAATTTTGACTATATCTCTGAAAAAGACATCCGGGTAGGTGACCGGGTGCGGGTCAAGCGAGCCGGAGAGGTGATACCTTATGTCATCGGTCCGGTGATAGAGCAGCGAAATGGGAACGAGCCGGTATACCTTCCTCCAGAACGTTGTCCGACCTGTGGGGAACCGGTCGAAAACCTGCCCGGTGAGGTAGCCTGGTACTGTGTGAACGCTTCATGCCCGGCTCAACGCATCCGCAACCTCGAGCATTTTGTCTCGCGCGGCGCAATGGACATCGTTGGACTCGGGATTAAAATCGTTGAACAGCTGGTTGAAAGCGGGCTGGTCTGTGATGTTGCCGACCTTTACACGCTCCGCCGGGAGGATCTCCTTCAGCTGGAAAGTTTTGCTGAGAAGAAAGCGGACAACCTGCTTGATTCCATCGCTGCCTCGCGGACCCAAAGCCTGGTACGCTTGATTACTGCTTTGGGTATCCGCGGCGTTGGAGAGGTGGTCGCCAATGACCTGGGCGCTCGTTATGCGGACTTGGATGCGCTTGGAAGGGCAGGTTCAGACGAGCTGCAGACAATCGACAGGAATTGGCCCAAACATCGCTCAAGCTGTTTTGGATTGGTTTTCCCGACCGGCAAACCGCGAAGTGATCAATAAGCTTCACCGTGCTGGTGTTTGGCCGGTTCGAGAGGCAATCTCCCTACCGGGCAGACCGCAGCCTTTCACCGGGTTGAGTTTTGTAGTCACAGGTACGCTACCCTCCCTATCTCGGGAGGGAGTAAAGGAATATATCCAGATTCGACGGCGGAAAGGCTGTCGATTCGGTCAGCAAAAATACCAGCTATCTCGTGCAAGGAGAATCGCCCGGCTCGAAGCTTAAAAAGGCTCAGGATTTAGGAGTCCCAATCCTGGACGAAGCCGGACTGCGCAAGCTTGCCGGGGAATAAATTAATGGACGCCAAACGACCAGGGATATTAGAATTCCTTGGTCGTTTGTTTTCTCCAATTTTATCGTTATTTCACTGCCTGGAGATTGGGATGTCGCCCAGGTTGATGTCCTGAATGGTCGTGCTCGTTTCAATGGATTTCTGAGTGTACCCGTCCTTCACTATCAGCAGGGTGAAACTACCTTCTTCCAGGTCGTTGAACCAGAAATCACCAAAGCTGTCGGTTTTGACAGCCGTCGATTTGCCTGTTTCCTGACTTGTTAGTGTCAGCTCGGCGCCGATCAAGACCTCTTCCTCATCTGGATCATAGACCGTCCCGGCGATAAATCGTTTTGGCAGATTGAGGTAATAAACCCTCGGCGAACACTCAAGCTCAGGACGGAGGACCTCTGCTTTGGGAAGCTCGTCGGAAAACTCATCCACTTCCCCGAAACGGATCGCCCCGGTAGGACAGGCGTCAGCGCACCTGGGCTCTTTCCATCCCTGGTCGAGAAGATGGGCGCACCCGGTACACTTCTGAGCCAGCTTGAGCTCCTGATTGAAATAGATTGCTTCATATGGGCAGGCTCTCACGCAGTCTCCGCAGCCGTCGCATTTCTGCGGGTCGATAATAACCAGGCCGTCCTCCCTGCGGTAAATCGCATCGACCTGGCAAGCGGGTATGCATGGGGCCTTTGCGCAGTGCATGCAGGGGGTTGGGAGGTAGGAAATCTTTACTTTCGGAACGGTACCCCGGACGAATTCCTTCTGCTTCATCCAGAACTGACCGGTGTCTGGCTGGGAGCGAGCATATGGCAGCCAATCGTTATCCACATGCTCGTCCTTACAAACAATTTGGCAGTTGTAGCAGCCGTTGCAGATCGAAAGGTCAATCAAGAAAGCCTTCATTCTGCACCTCCTTCAATCCATGCAGTGAAAAGCGGACCTGAGGCCGGGTCATATTCCCGATTGAACTCCTCTGGATACTGCTTCATCAGCTCAAAGACGTCTACTTTATCAATATTGACCAGAAAACCGCTGGTCGCCATGCCAGTTGCGTTTTTCGAGACCGTGCTGCTTGGACAGATTAAATTGTTCGCCCCACCGCGATCGAGCTCCCCTGGGACGATATGGTCGCAGCGGGCGCCGTGGTCCTGATAGACCACACCCGGCATAACTCGCTCGGTGACCAGAGCGCCTCCCAGCACAGCGCCTCTTTCGTTGAAAATCTTGATAACATCGCCGTCTTTGATGCCCCGCTTCTCGGCCTCGCTGGGATGCAGCCAAACCGGCTCGTACATGTAGCCGTCCGGTCCCCTCACCTTGCAAGTCGGGATTTCTCTCGTCCAGGTGACATCGTCATGCTGGGCGTGCATCCTCCAGCGGGGGTGATTTGAAAGCATCAGCAGGGGATATTTCTTTGCCCGTTCGGTTTCAAGAGTCTCCTGGTGCGAAACGCCAGATGGAATCCAGCGTGGAACCGGTGGTCGTTCCTCGTCGTCAGGGAAGTAATGCGCCAGGTTTTGTGAGAAAAATTCAATTTTTCCGGATGGAGTTTTCAACGGATACTCTTCTGGATAGTAGTAAAACCATCTCAATGGCGGGGCATACTCCGCCCATTCCGGGTCGGTCGGGATGACAAAGTACCCTTTTTCCTTGAAGTCCTCCCAACTGATCAAATCCTGGCAGCCTGAGGTCTCAAACCCATACCTGATCCACTCCTGGACCGTCCGACCGCCGGTGTACTCGTCGTAAAGGCCCAGCTTTTTGGCTACCTCTCCAACGGCTTCATAATCGCTCATCGCTTCACCGAGCGGCTCGATGCATTTTCCTTCGTAGTAGATGCTATAAAATTCTCCCCCGAGGATATCAACCCCGATATCTTCTTCTTCCAGTTTGGATGTAATCGGCAGGATGATATCCGCAAACATGCACTCGTTTTCCATCCAGGGATGTTGTACAACGATGCATTCGATCTTATCACTTTGATAGGCTTCGAGTATCTTATTCCCGTTGTTCCAACAGGTGTCCCAGCAGGGTGTGTCAGACCAGATCATATGGACTTCCGAGCATCCTTCAATCGGGTAATGGTATTTGATAAACTGGTCTTCGACTGGCATCATGCAAATCCCGACACTGTACCAGCTCACCGGTGGATTCAGGATCGCTTCCGGGATCAGCGTCTTGATGATGTTCTGCTTCGGCAATGGGTCGCGCAGGTAATTATGGCCGTGCTCTGCCTCGAAGAGGTCCGGATAGCGGCTGGGTCGCGGGCAGATCGCCCCGTCGATCCCAAAATAACTCTGGACATTCAGCTGCTGTACACCTTCTTTCCCGATCCCCTGCATCGCAAGCAGAAGCACTTCCAGCCTGGCTGGCTCGGTTGAATACGGCCCGCGGAACATCGCGTCGCCGCACCAGTGGGCAATCGAGGTCGCCCGGGCGTGCCACTCCCTGGCGAGCGCCTTGATCGTCCATGGCGGGATGCCGGTTTTTTCTGAGGCCCAGCGGGGAGTTTTGGGGACTCCGTCCTCTTTACCAAGCACATATTCCTCGAATTTTTCATAACCGAAGGTGTGGGTGCTTACATATTCTTGATCGTAGAGGCCTTCGGACATCCAGACATAGGCAACCGCAAGCTGCAATGCTGGATCGGTGTTGGGTTTAATGGGGATCCATTTGTCGGCATGGATTCCGGCTGCATAATTGACGTCCGGGCAAATATAAATGGACTTGATCCCCAGTTCAGTCATGAAATAACACCACCGGCTGAGAGACTGGTCGCCGAAACCCCAGTTGGTTGTTTCGAAATCACAGCCCCAAAAAAGCACCATTTCGGAGTTCTGGAACACATCGAGTGGAGCGTTCGTTTGCGGCATCGACATCCCTACAGGCTCCATCCCCCAGGTATGTTTAGCGCCCCACCACCAGCCCTCCCAGCTGTCTGGGTTGCGGACCTGCATGGTGTAGCCGCCCATCAGGGTTAGCAGGTTTGTATTGCAGCCGTGCGCCCCATTGACGACTTTGTAGGTTCCGTGACCGTCCGCCTGGCATAGAATGGCATACGGTCCATACTTCTGGTGAACGCGCCGGATTTCAGCTGCGATCAAGTCTGTGGCTTCATCCCAGGAGATACGCACGAATTTGCTCTTGCCGCGATTCTCTGGATGCCGTTCGCCGTTTGGGTCCCAATCCACCCTTTTCAGCGGATACTTGATTCGGTTTGGCGAAGTAGACGCGTTTCTTATAATTCAGGCTGATCGGAGGCAGCAAAGATTTGAGTTTTGGCTTTAAGACTTTGCCGCGTGCCTGGATCTCCCAGGGGTTGAAATCCTTTGGATCATATTTTGAATCAAAATGGACAGGTCTGATCCGGATGACCTTTCCGTCTTTTACATCGACGGCAGAGATATTGCCCCCAAGAAATACTGAACAAAAGCTTATCCCTTTATAGTATGTTTTTACCCCGTTCGAATTGCTTTCTTCTTGAATTGTCCATTTTTGTCTGTCCTTGATTTTTTTTATCTGAAGAAATGCTTGATCAGAGCAGAATGCAGCTATTTAGTAACATGACAAATGTCATATTACATTTGTCACTTGAATTTCGTATAATTATTATCGTATATTTTCTCTATAGCAAAATATATCCCCGGTAAATTTTGATAATAAGAGAAATTTATTCACAGGAGGAACGTATGCTCGACCGAAGGTACATTGGCAAAGTGGCGATTAAAAATGTCGGGAAAATGGTGTCGGGAGATTACTTTAAGGGCATCATCGACGCAGACACAATTCTCGTCAAAGACGGGATTATCGATCAGATCGGCTGGGCTAAGGATATCGACTCAAGCTCAGCCGATCATGTTATAGATGTCCAGGGGCAGGTGGTCTGCCCTGGATTTATGGACCTGCACGTTCACAATACTGTTGATGATTTTCAATCGATGGCACAGGCGCTGAACTGGATGGAAAGCTACCTCTGGTATGGTATTACAACCATCGTTTCAGAAGGCGAGCAAGGCCCGGGTTTCCCGCGTTTCTTCAACGACCCAATTGGCACAAAGGCGACTGCAATTGTAGCAAAGCACATCTTCGACAATTTTCGACCTGGTGGTTTTCAGAAATTCCACGGTGGTGCGCTGGTACTTACTGCTGGATTGACCGAAGCTGATTTTGACGAGATGGCGAAGGCCGGTGTCTGGCTGATCGCCGAGATCGGCGGCGGAGGGCTCTATAAAGTCCCCGATGTTGCCCCGATGATCCAATGGGCGCGCAAGCACAACTTTAAAGTTTCTGTTCACATTGGCCCTCAATCGATCCCTGGTTCGTCGTTGGTCGGAGCTGAGCTTTGCCTGGCGATCCAGCCGGATAAGCTTGCCCACTGCAACGGCGGATCAACCGCTGCCCCATGGTCAGAGATCAAGGCCTGCATTGACGGGACAAAAGCCCATGTAGAGTTTATCTCCATGGGCAACCAGAAGATGGCAGATCGTATATTTGCCTATCTGAAAGAACGGAACGAATTGCACCGCGTGGTCTTCGGGTCTGATACTCCGACAGGACAGGGTGTCATGCCGAACTGCATCCAGCGCATGGTGATGCGTGCGGCAGCCTTTAACGACATTCCCCCAGCCCAGGCGATTGCGATGGGGACCGGCAACTCTGCAGACCTGATGGGGTTCAACCGCGGCAAAATTGAGGTCGGGCGCGAGGCGGATATACTTGCGATCGATTCTGGCTACGATGCTGCCGGCGAAGATGCGCTGGAGGCGATGGCGCTCGACGATACGTTTGGCGTTTCCATGGTGATGGTTGATGGACAGGTTGTTTCTGTGAAGGGTAGGGATGGGCGCCCGACCAAGCGCTGTATCCTCATCGACGACAAGCCGACATACATCGACAACATCAACGAATACTTGTTCGGCCCATATTTCCCTGGATACTTGCATTAGCCGTTTGGTTTGCATCAGATGGATCTAGAGACTTGAGTGCCGGCGATGACTATTCAAAATAATTATTCCATCGGAAAAGGGTTGATTATGACTGAAAATGCATTAGAAATTAACAACCTCACTGTGACTTACGAAAAATCGTCAAAGCCGGCACTCCAGGATATTTCATTTTCAATTTCTAAAGGTGAATTTGTGGGAGTGATGGGAGCAAATGGAGCAGGGAAGTCAACTCTGTCCCTCACTGCAATGGGTATAATCCCGAATTTTATGAATGCTCAAGTGAGTGGAGACGTAAAAGTCCTTGGAATGAATACAAGAGAGGTATCCGTTGAAGATATTGCATATAACGGAGCAGGAATTGTATTTCAACAACCGGATATGCAGCTCATTTCAATCAGTGTAGAAATGGAAGTTGCTTTTGCTATGGAAAATCACCAATTCCCACGTGAGGAAATGAGGCAGCGGATTGACAAAGCACTCAAACTAGTTCGATTGAATGGCTTTGAAAAACGAGCTCCGGATCAGCTTTCAGGTGGGCAAAAACAAGCAGTTTGCATTGCAGTAGCACTCACATTGGAACCTCACCTCATCATTTTGGACGAACCTACTTCTCAATTGGACCCTATTGGAGCTGAGATTGTATTCGAAGCTTTAGCGGAAATTAATAGGAATGAGAAAATCGCCATATTGATTATGGAGCATAAAGCTGAGTTATTGGCAAAATACTCGGATCAGATTATTGTTCTTGATGAAGGTCGGATGATTTACAAAGGTACTCCTCGAGAAATTTTCCAGAATGCGAACGACCTTCTCAGAAGAGGTATACCTGTACCACAAGCAAGCCAATTAGCGGCTTATGTCCAAAGCGACCTACACTTGAAAATGGATTTTTTTCCGATAAATGAACTTGAATTAGCCCCAATTCTCGTTCAAGCTCTTCGAGAGAGGCCTTATGTCCGAAATTAAACCGATCATTGCGGTAAAAAACCTAACTCATACATACCCAAATGGGTTTGTCTCACTGAAAAACGTTAGCCTCGATATTTTTTCTGGTGAATTTGTAGCTTTCATCGGCCAAAATGGTTCAGGAAAAACGACTTTAGCTAAGCATTTTGTTGGTCTTCTAAGCTCTGGAAAAGGGAAAGTCCTAGTCGAAGGGAAAGACGTTTATCGAGTGCCTATTGTCGAATTGGCACTTAAGGTGGGTTACGTATTTCAAAATGCTGATAATCAAATTTTCTCATCTTCAGTCCAAGATGAGGTCAGTTATGGTCCTAAAAATCTTAGGCTTAATAAGTCTGAGATCGATGATCGAGTAAACCAGAAGTCTAAACGAGCTTGGGATTCTCCACTTGAAAGAACAACATCCACTTGCTTTGAGCTGGGGAGATCGACAAAAAGTAGCGATTGCATCTGTTTTGGCGATGGGTCCTCAAATATTGATATTAGATGAACCAACAACTGGTCAGGACTTGCGAGGTGGTCATGAGATCTTAAGAACTTGTAGACATCTTAATGAACAAGGAAGGACAATCATTGTCATAACCCATAATATGGAACTGGTTGCAGAGTATTGTAAAAAGGTATATCTACTTTATAACGGGGAAATCCTTGTGGAGGGACCGACAGATAGCGTTTTTCTGGAACCAGATACACTTCGGAAAAGTTATATCACTCCCCCTCAAGTGACCCGATTAGCAATGTTGATAACCCAAAATGTGTCTTACTTTCATCCAGGTTTGCTTACACTGGATCAAATGAAAAAGGAACTGAATTCTTTATTAGAGAAATCCTATTAAATTTCTCATGAGGTAAAAAGTGTATGTCTCTTGTCCAATTTGTTCCTGGTGAGACAGTTATTCATCAGCTAGATCCTCGAACTAAGCTCGCCCTTGTTCCGTTTGTGTTTATATTAGCATTTATATTGTCAAAACCACTTCCACTATTAATATTACTTATATTAATATTTATGGCCTGGTTTTACGTCCGGGCTCCGATTTCTTATTTTACTCGGATCTTAACGGTGATCATAACACTGACTATATTCATAACAATCATCCAAGGATTATTTTATAACCAGCGATCTTCGCAATATGAAAAAAGTCAGTCCAAAGATGCCCCTTTAAGCGCAGAAATTCAAGAAAGTGCTGAATTGATCGATTTAATTCCAGACGTGCTTCGGGTGGGTGTTGTAGAAGAATGGTTCGGTTCGGTTGATGACCCAGATCGTTCTTTTGTATTATACAAAGATGGTGTGATACTTGGAATAACCCTTGGCTTGCGACTTGGATGCATAATCGCAATTATGCCTTTAGTAACTATGACAACATCGCTGACTGACTTGATGTTAGCATTAGTAAAATTAAAAGTACCATGGACCATTGCTTATTTAGTAGTCACCAGTTTTCGTTTTGTTCCTTTACTAATGAATCAAACAGATACCATCCTTAATGCTCAAAAAATCCGCGGTCTCGCTGTAGAGAAAGCTGGTCTTGTAAAGAAAATCACTGCTTATGCTCCGCTGGCAATTCCTGTTATTCTCGGAGCCTTTCGAAATTCTGAACAGCTTGAAATGGTGTTAGCATGCCGCGGTTTTACTAATATTACTGTTCGATCGACGTTATATGAGATAGGATGGAAGTCTCGCGACACAATGGCGATTATCTTCATGTTCTTAATATTTAATATTCGCAATAAGTTTTCCACTTCTGAGTTAGGTTTCCTATTGATATAAAAATCCAGAAATTAGTAAATCATATTAGAAGTTGACTGAAAAAGGGAATAGAAAAACATGGAACTTAACAAACTGCAAAACCTAACCTGGAAACAGGTGGATGAGCTAGAGCGAGAAAAGACATTAGCAATCGTACTCACCGGATCGATGGAGCAGCATGGGCCGCACTTGCCACTAGGTCAGGATACATTTGTTGCCCAACATCTCGCTGATGAAGCATTGAAGAAAGTGGGTGATCGGATTAAATATGTCGTTCTTCCCCCCTTACCTATTGGTCAGAGCCCTGAGCATATGGATTTTCCGGGAACATTAACTTTTTCTGCAGAGACTTATCTCAATGTAATATTGGATGTATGTGAAAGTTTAGCGAATCATGGTTTCAAGAAAATCTTATTTATCAATGGTCATGGTGGAAATACATCCATAATTAGCGCAGCAAGCTTTGATGCACGTGTGCGTTTTGGTGTTGAGGTCGTTATCTTTTTAGTGTATGGTCAATTGTTCCATTTCTTAGTGAGGAGGTGATAAAGCGGGAAGCCTCACGAACCGATCTTCATGGAGGTGAATTAGAGACTTCAATTATGCTAGCAATTGATCCACACTTAGTTCATATGGAATGGGGAGTTGATGAAGTAAATTTAAAATATGATCAAGGCGAGTTTGTCACTTTTCTTGGACCTGTTACTCTTAATTGGAATTCGATGCATGATGTAGCGCCAAGTGGTATCAGTGGTCAAGCTAGCTTTGGTACAGCAGAGAAAGGAGATAAAATAATTGAATATTTAGTGAACATTCTCAGTAAAGCACTTGTTGAAATTGTCGAAAAGTGGTAGATGGATGATAAATTATGAGCCGCAACAAAGCGCATAGTTTCAAGAAGACTAGATAAGGAGAATGATATGTATGACTTGGTTTTGATCATTATCCTCGTAGCGCTTATTCTCTTTCTTCCAGTAGAGGATGAAGCTCTGCAATCCTAATGATATTTATATCAATGGAGGTCAAACATGAAAATTGGAAGAATTATCGCTACACTAATAGGGATCATCTGCCTATTTATTGCTCTGATATACCTTGTCTCTCCTGAAACTATCGGAGGGCCATCTCAAACCGGAGAAATGATCCCCCAGAACATGCCTGGCGACACCGTCACTGCCAATTTCACAACCATTCCATTGCCCGGAATGGGTTCGCTCGTTGTCCCAGTATTCAGCGCTGTTATCATCTTTGGCGTCCTAGGCATAGCCTTGCTAATTGTTGGCTTGGCGCCATCGACAAAAAAGCAAGGAGTGAAACAATGACTGTGGCATCAGCAAGCAAAAGTAGAGGAATATTTGGGTCACCTATCTCATATGTGGCCCTCATGGCAGCTGCGGTTGCAGTCCTTCAATTAATTCCCTTTTCCGTGGTCTTAGGCGCTGGGATCAGCTTCCCGCTAAGCCTAGCAATTATTGGCTTGGTTGGTATCCTATTAGGACCCTGGGCAGGGGCAATTGCCGTGGCAATTGGCAGTAGTATCGGAGTAATGATCGCGCCACACACTGCATGGTTAGGACCGCTTACAGTGCTCGTTATGGTCTCTACTCCGATAGCTACTGGGCTAATATGCAGAGGCAAGCGTCTTTTTGTTGGGGCATACCTTATACTCGCTGCGGTGGTCTGGTGGGTGATATTCTTAGCCACGAATGGTTTCCCTGAAATCTGGACATCTTTACTTCAACCATGGCGCTATCTACTGCCGGGGATATTACTGCTTATACCTCGCCTGAATGAGAGAGCGATTAAACATCTAAAATCAGATAATCGATTAGCTTTAGGTGTTGCATTAGCTTACCTCATTTGGATTGGCGGATGCGTCGACCATTCATTAAGTTCGATCCTAGGAAATCTAATCTTGTACCAGTTGCCGGAAGAGGTCTGGTCATTCTTGACCTTGTATGTCATTGGTGCTGAACGAGGCGCACTAGCGTTAGTTGGCACTGTAATCGGAATGGGTGTCATCGTCGGGCTTCGCCGGATGGGACTTCGAAAACCTGAACAAGGTACTTGGTAATTCAAATTGAATCAGGTAATTCACTCGCTATTTGTGTTGCGGCTCATGGCAGTGAGTTACCTGATCAATAATTATTGAAATTATCATAATTTCCAAAAATAATGACCTCAATATAAATGGTTAGAAATGACAACATTAACTAGCTCCCAGGGTATTATGACATTCGGTACAGGTCACCCGACTGTGCTTGCGGCTATGCTAATAAACACGCTTAAGGACGATGAATTAGCGCGTGAACTTGCCCAAGGAAAGTTAGATCGAGTAAAGATATTGGCTGAAAGGCAAAAGGCAGAAGGAGTGGGTTTCTTAGATATTATGATTGCCCATCAAGAAATAGATGAAAAAGAGATGCTGCCAAAAGTTTGTCTGGCAGCTCACGAAACCGCCGGTCTTCCAATCTCACTCGACACAAATAATATTGGTGCCCTTGCCCGAACATTGGATGCATTTCCGTATAAAGTAATCATTAATTCTTTTAATGGTGAGGATCATAAAATCGAGTCAATTCTGCCATTAGCCAAAGCCAGTGGGTCGGCAGTAATTGGATTATGCATGGATAAAACAGGGATCCCAAACACTATCGAGGAACGCCTCCAAATTGCAAAGAAATTAGTAAATAGTGCACAGGAATATGGCATAAATAAGGATGATTTAGTAATTGATCCACTCTGCTTGACTGCAGCGGTCTTCCCTCCTGATGCGATGCGGGTTACTCTCGAATTACTTCGATTAATCAAACAGGAATTAAGTGTCACAACGTTTCTTGGGATCGACAATGCTGGATTTGGCATGCCACAAAAAGACCTTATTGACATTGTCTATTTGATGGCTGCAATTCCAGCAGGTTTAGATGCAGCTTTACTAGAACCTCCAACATGTTCCACACTTGGACAACTAGGTATCACAGCCCTATTTGCATCGGATTTCTTATCCGGAAATGATCCTTACGGAATGCATTTCTTATCTCATATTCGCTCACATGGACTTCAGAGGAAACAGCTAATTAATTAGGCAATCCCCAATTTTCTTGGGAAATTATTAAGTGCATCTGGAGAAAAATTGAATAATTCTGAAGAAACAAGTCATACCTTGGTCATCCTGGCTCCAGGCTCTGTTGACGATGGTGGTTGGTCAGAATCGGCAATTCAGGCTGGTGCTGCAATTAATCGACCTAATTGGCAAATAAAGTCCTACCCAAATATTTCTGGAGATTTATCGATTTCTTTAATTAATGAAATAGCTCATATTGGAGACAATTTATTTATTGGGCATGGATGTGAATATATTGAGACATTCCTTAATCTGGCTCCAATTTTTCCGAACTCACTTTTTTTTGCTATGGATAAGGTTAATGAACCAGACAATTGGCCAGCCAATTATTCCTGTCTTTTTCAAAAACAAGCAGAGGCAATTTATTTGGCGGGATATCTTGCAGCAGAGCTAACAAGAAATATGAGAATAGGTTTTATTTCCGGTATGAAAGTTCCTACTCAAATCGCTAATGCTTCAGCATTTTATAAAGGAGCACGAGATAATTCTGAGGATTGCGAAGTAGATGTTGTTTTTTCAGGTTCATTTGTTGATCCGGAACTCGGACGAAAAATTGCTTTACATATGATTGAAAATGGTGTAGATGTGATCATGCATTCAGCTTCAGAGACTGGAAATGGAGTGATTGATGCGTGCAGAGAAAAAGAAGTTCAGGTAATAGGATATATTCTGGATCAGGCAAACATGGCCAAAGATTATGTTATGGCCAGTGTTGTTCTTGATGTGGAACGAATTTATCAACAAAAGTTACTCGAAGTGGATAACGGAAATTTTAAACCTGGTGTTTGGACGGTCGGCCTAGCAGAAGGCTTTTTGGACCTCTGTGGATATAATAAAAAAGTACCCATTAGACTTCAGGAAGATGTAAAAAGAATTAAGAGCGAGATTATTAGGGGAGAGATAAAGGTTTTTTGAAAGAATATTTTTTTAATCTCTCCCGATCTTTATCAATTAATTAGTGATTTTCGCAGCAGCATACACGTTTTTACTTGGTAAGGGCTGTTGCGATAGGAACCGAATGTTCTGCCAAGCTTAAGGGCTTTGGATTTGAAAGGATCAAGTTTAAAAAAGTGGATTCCATCTAATCTCTTTAGCGCGTGCGTGCCGGGATAGACTTTGGATGTATGATGGAAAGGGGGCCAAAAATCACAATCCTTAAGGCTGTCACGGACGGCGTCCGGAATCGCCTGGGTCCTGGATTTCCTGCCCTTTTCCTACCGCTCCAGGCGCTCGGAAAAAGCCCTGAGCATCTCGCTTTTGCAGGGACAGTCTCGCTCCAGATGGCGACAATGATGCAGATCTGTGAAGATATTGTCTCCAGCCTGACGGCGCACGGCTTTAAACGGTTTATTTTTTTGAATGGGCATGGTGGCAACACTGCGCTCCTCCAATCCTTTGGGTACGATCTCCGTTGTAAGCATCATGTCAGGATCTACAATATCGACCTGTGGGCGAGCTCGTTTTTTGATGAAATCACTGCCAGCGTTTTCCCGAACCTGGTCGGAAAAGAAGTCCACGCCGGATCCGTAGAGGCATCCATGATGATGTATCTGTTCCCGGAGCTGGTTGGGGAGCTTCCGCACACCTCTGCTCCACTCGATTTTGGCAAGCCTGTCCATTCCAGCTGGTCATCGCAGGATTTTGGAGCAGAAGGTGTGATTGGAGACCCAACTCAAGCGACCTCAGAAAAAGGGGAAATCATAATCCGTCACGCAATCGAGAAAACAACACAGCTTATCCAGGAGATCTCTCAGAGGCAGGTTGAGTAATTTCGTACAAGTCTAATCCATATGAATGAACTACCTGGGGTGAAACAAAAAGAAAATGAAACTGATTGGTAAGCGCATCCGCGAATTCAGGAAACAAAAAGGCTACACGCTGCAGGAATTGTCAGGGATTGCTAATATCTCGGTATCCTATCTAAGTCAGATCGAGAATGGACAGGTCAGCCTGAGCATCAACAATCTGGAAAGCATTGGCAGAGCCCTGGACACACCGCTGATCCGATTTTTTGATAATGAAAACGGCAGCGAAGTCAGTGTTGTCCGCAGCGTGAACCGGCGCTGGTTCTCCCTCGGAGAAGATGCAGCCGAATCACCTCTGGTTTCCTCCAGGCGTAATATCGAGATTTTTGTGATCCGCATGCAGCCGGAGTCCGACAAAGTCAAAGAAAGCATCCACCAGGGAGAGGAATTCAGCTTTATCATCAGAGGATCCGTACGAGTTGTCCTGGGTGAAGATGAATGCTTTGACCTCGAAGAAGGAGATGTGATTTATTACAAATCCGACATCCCTCACCGCTGGCAGAATATTGGCGAAGGGATCGCCGAAGTTCTGGTGGCGAATACACCGGCTACCTACTGATCCAGTCAGCAAGCGCACATTCACGCTCCTTTTTATTTGATCGTTCTCAGGCGTCTCTTTCAGGAGGATCTCATGCCAACTCTATTAATCAAGAATGCTCGGGTTCTCGTGACTCAGGATGCTCAGGGACGTCAAATATTTGGGGGAGGATTATTCGTAAGGGACAATGTCATCGAGCAGGTAGGAAAAACCGAAGAGCTTCCAGCTGTGCGGATCAGATCATCGATGCCAGAAACCTGGCGATCGTACCAGGCCTTGTGAACACACACCATCATTTCTGGCAGTCACTAACCCGGGCAGTGCCGGGCTGTCAGAATGAGGGGCTGTTTGACTGGCTGGTGCGTTTATTCCCGATCTGGGCGGACCTCACGGATGAAGCAGTCTACATCAGCACACAGACAGCGATGGCAGAAATGATCCTCTCTGGTTGTACTACCAGCAGCGACCACATGTATCTTTATCCCAATAAGCGACATTAGACGCACAGGTGCGCGCCGCTTCGAAGATTGGGATGCGATTTCATGTCACACGCGGCTCGCAATCATTGGGGCGAAGCAAGGGCGGTTTGCCTCCCGAGTCGTGCGTGGAAGATGAAGATGAAGTGCTGAGAGACTGCCAGCGAGTGATCGAGACCTATCATGATCCCGAACCGTATTCAATGATCCGGGTTGCACTGGGACCTTGTTCCCCCTTTACAGTGACGCTTGACCTGATGCAGGAGGCAGCAAGGCTTGCCCGCTCGTACAAAAACGTTCGCCTTCACACGCATGTTGCCGAGACCCGGGATGAAGAAATATTCTGTGATCAAATGTTTGGTAAGCGTCCTGCAAAATTAATGGAATCGATCGGCTGGGTTGGATCCGATGTGTGGTGGGCTCATTCAATCTTTGTCGATTCAGCTGAAATCAAGATGATGGCCGAAACCGGGACAAGTGTTGCTCACTGCCCCAGCTCCAACATGCGCCTTGGATCTGGAATTTGTCCGGTGCGCGAGATGCTGGACGCCGGTGTAAAGGTTGGTGTGGGTGTTGACGGCTCTGCCAGCAATGATACCGGTCATGTTTTGAATGAAGCCCGGCAGGCGATGCTGCTTCAGCGAGTAAAGGGTGGAGCTTCCATATTTAGCGTGCAGGAAGCAGTGGAGCTGGCAAGCAAGGGTGGAGCAGCAGTGCTCGGGCGAGATGATCTTGGCTCTTTGGAACCGGGAAAGGCTGCCGATTTAATCGGCGTGAACCTGAACACGCTCAGCATGGCAGGTGGGGCAGTGCACGATCCACTTGCTGCACTGCTGCTCTGCACCGTTGATCGTGTCGATTTATCAGTCATCAATGGCCAGGTCATCGTCCGCGATGGTAAGCTCCTGACAGTCGACCTGGATGAGCTGGTTGCGAAGCACAATCAGATCGCGGACGAGCTGGTATCACGCCACCCTTCGCCTGAGCGTTTCAAGCTGGTTTAAAGATCATTTCTTGACCTCAATGAACCAGAAAAGTTCTAAATATTCTTGCTGGCGATACGGCTCAAGATTAAGAAAAGAGAGAAAAAATGAACACAATCTACGACCTGATTATTCAACAGGCACGCTTGCGCGGCAATTCGGAAGGGTTGGTTGATATCGGCATCTCTGGGGGAAGAATTGTTGAAATTTCTGCGAAAATCGAAAACGACGCCAGGATCAACCTCAATGCGAACGGCAATCTGGTGACGGAATCATTTGTTAATCCCCATTTACACCTCTGCAAAGTCTACACGCTTGAAATGGCAAGCGATGATGCCCTCAAAGAGTACCACGGGGCTGACATGGGTAAAGCGATGACAGCGATCGAGCTGGCCGCACGCGTCAAGGAAAAATATGCCGAAGAATGGATCATTAAAAATGTCCGCCGTGCGTTGGTCGAAGCTGCCCGGTATGGCAATACGCACATCAGGGCTTTTGCGGATGTCGATAACAAAGCTCGTCTCGAAGGAGTTAAAGCGCTGATCCGGGCCAGGGAGGAGTTTCGCGGTATCGTCGACGTCCAGGTCGTGGCTTTCGCACAGGACGGGATCCTTCGAGAACCGGGTGCTGCGGATTTGATGGAAGAGGCGATGGGTCTCGGTGCAGATGTCGCCGGAGGGATTCCCTGGATCGAGTATTCAGAAGAGGATATTCAAGCGCATATCCGGTTTATTTTCGACCTGGGTGTACGCTATGACAAAGACGTATCGATGCTAGTCGATGACGCTGGAGATCCCGGTCTGCGGTCTCTAGAAGGGATGGCACTTGAGGCATTAAGACGCGGCTGGCAGGGTCGGGTTTTGGCCCACCATGCACGTGCGATGGCTTTGTATCCGACGCCGTATTTTCAGAAAGTTGCCGCTCTCCTGAAGAAGGCAAGAATGGGTGTTGTGAGCGATCCACACACAGGTCCGCTGCACGCCCGCGTCCGCGAGCTTTTGCAAGAAGAGGCGCTGGTCTGCCTTGGGCAGGACGATATCTCGGATGCTTACTATCCCTATGGAAGGAACAACATGCTGGAGGTCGCCTTCCTCGCTGTCCCACCTGCTCTGGATGACTTCGACGGCGGACATGGAGACGCTGTACGACATGATCACCACCAAAGCAGCACAGGCGATGGGATTAAAGAATTTCAAATTGGAAGTAGGCGCACCCGCCAACCTGGTCGTCCTGCAAGAAGACAGCGTGCTTGAAGCTCTACGCAATCATGCTGCGCCTCGCCACGTGATTAGCAACGGAAAGCTGATCGACCAGGACGCACTGGTAGCGATCGCAAGCCGGTAAGAACCTATACCTGGAGTTACTTATCGGATCACAGCCAAGCTTTTCTGGCTATTCCTGAACAGCCCTTTTATGATTTTCCCGCCCCAAATTCTGTTTAAATCGACTAAAATGGTCGTTTGAATTGATTTAATTCTCATAACAAGAATAATTTGCCACAGCAAACCGGCGATAACAGGAGAAATTCGATGTCGGATTTTGGGTTTAATGACAGCATCAATTTGCGTGTTCAGGCAATGAACCACCGAGTGCAGGAAATGCAGCAGAAAGACCTGTATTTTTACAACCAGCCGATCAGTGAGTTGCGAGGCGGGGCGCGAGTACTGGTGCATGGTCGCGAAATGACGATGTTCGCTTCATACAGCTACCTGGGATTAATAGGTCACCCGCACATCAATACCGCTGCCAGAGCAGCGCTGGACCGCTATGGGACGGGGACTCATGGAGTTCGGACACTCGCCGGCACGCTGGGCATTCACCGTGAGCTCGAGGAAACGATCGCAGCTTTCAAAGGGGCGGAAGCTGCAGTGACTTTTTCATCGGGTTATGCAACCAATCTCAGCGTCATCGCAACGCTGGTCGGGCGCGGCGATTATGTGATATCAGACAAGCTGAACCATGCCAGCATCGTCGACGGTTGCTTGATGTCCGGGGCTAAATTTCTGCGCTTCAAGCACAATGACATGCAGGCTTTGGAAGACCGTTTGAAGCAGACAGCTGATGGGGATGCCCGTTTGGTCGTGGCCGATTCTGTATTCAGCATGGATGGTGATATCATCGACTTCCCTAAGGTAGTTAGTCTCTGCAAACAATACAAGGCTTGGTTGATGATTGATGAAGCGCATTCGGTTGGTGTGCTCGGCAAGACCGGACGTGGGATCGAGGAGCATTTTGGGATGCCGGGGACGATCGACATCAAAATGGGGACATTGAGTAAAACTATCCCTTCTGTTGGAGGGTATATCGCAGGGAATGCGAATTTGATCGATTATTTGCGTCACTCCTCGCGAGCATACATCTTCTCAGCCGCGCTTCCGCCGGCGCAAGCTGCAGCCGCGAAGGCTGCATTTGAAGTGATCCTGGATGAGCCCTGGCGGATCGAAAAGATCAATGCAAACAGCCGTCAGTTTATTGATGGTCTGAAGCAACGGGGTTTTGACACGCTTCAGACGGAAACTGCGATCGTCCCGGTGGTCTGCGGAGAAGACGAGATTGCTTACCAGATGACACGCTATGCCCAGCACCATGATATTTTTGTACTGCCGGTCGTCTCGCCGGCGGTCCCTCCTGCCCTCGCCCGGCTGCGAGCGACAGTAACAGCCGCGCACGAGCCAGATGAGATAGAGCAAGCGATGGATATTATCGCCGAAGCAGGAAAATCGATTGGGCTCATCTGATCCGACGCTTCATCTGAAGACCTGGACGAGAGAAATCGCTTATTCGCCGCCACCCCTGGGTCTTCTCCGGGGCGGTGGAATCGCTCGTAGGAAACCCCGAAATCGGCGACACATTGCGCATAGTAAGCAGTCGAAGCGATTTCCTGGGTTGGGGAGCCTTTAGCCCGCACTCTCAAATCCAGGCTAGAGTCTGGACCTGGGATGAAAATGAAAGTATCGATTTGGGATTTTTTCCGTCATCGGTTGGAAAAAGCGATTTCTGCCCGAAGAAGATGGATCACAGCAGAAAAATCGAATGCATTTCGCCTTGTTCATGGCGAGTCAGACGGCCTGCCTGGATTGGTCATTGACATCTACCAGCAGTGGGCGGTTGTCCAGCTGCTCAGCAGCGGACCCGAGCGTTGGAAATCCGAGATCATCGCTCTCTTGAAGGACCTCCTTCAAGTAAGGGGAATTTACGAGCGCTCCGATGTGGATGTCCGCAGACTGGAAGGATTGCAGGCGCGAAATGGGCAGCTTTGGGGAGAACCCCTTCCCGAGAAGGTCAGGATTGAAGAATACGGGTTGGGTTTTCAAGTCGATCTGCGCCGTGGCCACAAGACTGGTTTCTACCTGGATCAGCGTGAAAACAGGCGGCGAGTCCGTGAGCTCTGCGCTGAGGCGGATGTGCTGGACTGCTTCAGCTATACAGGTGGGTTCACGGTAAACGCACTTGCCGGAGGGGCTGCGTCTGTTTGCAGTGTGGATACGTCCGAAGAATCGTTGAACCTGGTGCGGGATAACCTGGCAGTAAATGGATTGCCGAATGATCGTCATACCGTACTTCAGGCGGATGTATTTGAAGCGCTCAGGAATTTCCGCGATCGTAGCCGCAGTTTTGATTTGATCATCCTTGATCCGCCGAAATTTGCCCCGACCGCTGGATTCGCTGAAAAGGCGGCGAGGGGATATAAGGACATCAACCTGCTCGCCCTGAAGCTACTCCGTCCGGGAGGCCTGCTGGTCACATTCTCGTGTTCGGGTGGGATCGACGCATCACTTTTTCAAAAAATCGTTGCTGGTGCGTCGCTGGATGCCGGAGTGGATGCGCAAATAATCCAACGACTTTCCCAGGCTGAAGATCACCCGGTTGCGCTTAATTTTCCTGAGGGGGAATACCTTAAAGGTTTGATCATCCAGAAATCCGCATGAGTAAAAGAAGAACGTTCAAACAATCTATGCTTGAACGTTCTGTAAAAAGGTGGAGATGTCGGGAATCGAACCCGAGTCCGAAAGATTCGTCCCTCGAATATCTACGAGCGTAGTCGACGTCTACATTTCGCCGATGGGATTTCAGCCGACAGAGAATCTCCATCCGCTATCCGCTAGGACCCGAGAGCCCCTCTTTCGCATGCTTAGCGGCGTACGCACTGCGGCACTCTGACTTTGTCACGCCCGACCCCGCGACCGGTCAGAGTTCGGTGCGGGCGGACGTGATCCCTCTTTTGGGGATCAGCTGAATTGCTCTCGCTTATGCAGCGAGGGGCAGTGCAGCGTATTGAGTGCGATTGGCACTTGTGTTTTGCGCTGATTTCACGAGGTCGGCGCCTCTCGGCTCGCAATCCGGGGCCAGCCTCTCCCGTCGAGACCTATCATCCCCAGGCTGTGTCAATATTATAACCCTTTTAATCGTTTTATTGATTATTCCCGGAGAAAATCTGTATGTTATACTCTTAAGTCTCAATGAACCATGCAGCAACGATTCCATTTTTCTGGGGTTTCTATGATTAACCAGGTTGTCTCCTCATCACCCCTTTCTACGATCCTTCCACGCCAAAAGGATCATGATCGTGGTTGATTTTGACGATACCGATGTGATCGAACAGGCGATCGGGGGAGACGGCGAAGCGTTTGGCAGGCTTTATGAGCGCTACGTGCCACGGATTTTTAACTACATTTATTACCGGGTAGGCAATGTAAGTGACGCAGAAGACCTTACTGAGCGCGTTTTCATGCGAGCGATGAACCATATAGGGAATTACAATCACCGCGGACTGCCGTTCTCGGCCTGGCTTTACCGGATCGCCCACAACCTGGTCGCCAACTGGCACAGGGACAACAGCCGCCGCAAGGATGTCCCACTGGATGACGGTATGCTTCTTTCCCAGCATTTGAATTATCCTGAGCATGAACTCCTGCTCCTGGAAGAGCGGGAACGGCTGGTTCATGCGATCCGACACCTGCCTTCCGAACGACAGGAGCTGCTGATCTTAAAATTTGTTGACGACCTCTCCAACGCAGATATTGGGAAAGTCATGGGGCGAACGGAAGGTGCAATAAAAAGCCTGTACCACCGGACGCTGTTGAGCATCCGAGACGAGTTGATCGTTCCATCAGCTTCAAGCGATGGCGATGAAGGAAATCGAAATTCGGAGGATTAAGAGACCTCGAATGCAAGTTCCCCAGAAAACTCTTAGGATAGTCATAGATAGCGCTGGCGACCTCCCCGATGGGTGGGCCGCTGCTTATGACATTCAGACGATTCCAATCAACATCCATTTTGGAGAAAAAATGTACCTCTCCGGGGTTGACCTGAGCGATCGAGACTTTTATGCGATGGCTTCAGAAAGCCGGATATTCCCAAAAACATCTCAACCCACTCCGCACCAGTTTGTCGAGTTTTATCGGTCGATCGCCAGTCCGGGTGATGATATCATCTCGATCCATGTCACAGGTAAACTATCCGGGACACTTGCTTCGGCTCAGATCGCTGCGCGCGAGCTGGCTGGCAAGCTGTCTGTTTTCCCGGTCAACTCTGCAAGCGGCTCGGCGATCATGGGCTACATGGCTCGTGAGGCCCGCTGGTTAGAACAATCGGGTATGGGTGCGGAAGCAATCGTGAAACGGCTTGAGGCGATCGCAGCACGCGTTCAAATCGTGCTGACCCTGAAAACGCTCGATTATGCCCGGAGGAGCGGGCGAGTAAAAGCGCTTCAGGCTGCATTGGCTTCCCTGCTGGATGTGAAACCCGTGATCGTGCTAAAACAAGGTGTGCTGGAAATGGGTGATCGGGTCCGGACGCGTCGGCGAGCTTTGGATCACATCGTCGAAATGATTGCAGAGCGGGTAGGTACTCGTGCGCTGCGACTGGCGGTCGTCCATGCTGAAGATCCTGCTTCGGCTGAAATCCTGGTCGAGCTGGCGCAAAAAAGCCTCAATATTGAGGAGCTGATCGTCACAAATCTTTCGATTGGTATCGCAGCAAACCTGGGGCCTGGAACTGTGGGCGTCGCGGCATATCCGCTTGACGAACCCGGATGAAAGGAACTATTTTGGAGAATCCTCTCGACAAACTAAAAATTGCGATCGATGGCGGCGCGGACCTCCCAACAGGATGGATGTCTGAGTTCAAGATTCGGATGATCCCTATCAATATCCTGTTTGGTGAAAGAACTTACCTCCAGGGAGTTGAACTGAGCGATCAAGAATTCTATCGAATGGCCCGAGAAGGTGGATCCTTCCCCAAGACCTCACAGCCAAGTCCGCACCAATTTATCCAGTTTTATCGGAGCATTCGCGAATCCTGGCGATCAGATCCTTTCTTTAAACATCTCCAGCAAGCTTTCTGGTACGCTGAGCTCAGCCCTGGTCGCGGCGAAAGAGCTCATGGATGAGATTCCTGTCCATGTAGTTGACACAAAAAGCGGTTCTGCTGCGGTTGCATTTATGGCTCGCGAAGCAAGGTTGATGGATCGGGCTGGCGCCGGCCTGGACGAGATCATCCGACGAATGGAATGGATGGCATCACAAGTCCAAATCATCCTGACGCTGAAATCCCTGGATTTTGCCTGGCGTAGCGGGCGTGTGAAGGCGCTACAGGCCGCACTTGCTTCACTTTTAGATGTAAAACCGATCATCATCCTAAAGAATGGGATGCTTGAGGTTGGTGATAAAGTAAGGACGCGCCGACGAGCGCTTCAATATGTAGTTGATGAAATGGCAAGGCGTTTGGGGGATACACCTGTCAGGGCCGCAATAGTCAACGCCCAGGATGCAGAATCTGGTGAGATTTTGCAGTCAGCCGTCCAGGAAAAGTTGAATTGTATCGAGGTGATTGCGACAGAACTTTCGATTGGCGTTGCTGCAAATTTAGGACCCGGAACCGTTGGATTGGTGACATTTCCGGCGAAGGAGTCCCTATGAGAATGCAAATCACCCAAAATACACCTCTGGATAGGGCAGCGGGCATGGAAGTAGCGCTGCCTGAGGTAGAAGAAGCTCTCGTTTCAACCTTTAAGCCGATTTCGCCGCGGCCTGATTTTGTCATGGATCTGCGCAACCGCCTGCAAAACCCACCGGTTTCTCAACGCCCAAAGCATTCCAACCTCGTTTTCATGATTATTATTGGTTCTGGGGTTGCGACGAGCTGCAGGTATTGCTGCTGGGATGATCTGGTTAGCTACCGAGTTGGTCGGAGCCGTAAGCGTGCTCAGGCTCCACGGCCGCCAGAGATAAAATCATTCGATCGCTTGAAGTATTCCATAGCGGTGGGCTAGTACAGCCAGGAAGCGTCATCTTGAAATTATGAGAATGTCACGCAGCAAGATCGCATCTTCGATCAGGTCAGCGGAGATCGGCAGGCTGTGCTCGGGAGTCAATCGGACCAGAAAATGTCCGGCGGTCACCTGGATCTCCGGCGGCAGGTCTGTCATTTGCGCCAGTATTTTTAACCTTTCATAGGCGCTGATTGTAGAGTATTGCATCCCTTGGTGTCGGAAAAACTCACCAGTGGCAATCCCTGCCGCCCGACGGGCGCATACTCGCGCCTTCCCCTCGTTGCCTTGCATCCGGGCTGTATTTGCAGCCATAATTTCATCGTTGAAATCTGACTGCCAATCTTTTGAGATTTCCATGGTTTGTTCCCTGGTGCCTATTGTACCTGAGCCTTCTTGCAACTGTTGAATCCATGTAATATGTTTTTTTAACCAAAAGCATTTCTCTTTAAGCAAATTGGGGTATCTGCGGTTAAAATTACTGGATGACGAAGGACCTGCGCCGCTACGCTTCGCAAACCAATACTCGCCTTCTGATCGGTTTTTTTCTGATTCTACTGATCATCGGTCTGGGGTCTATCTATCTGATTTACGGCCGCGATGCAGCGCTGACTGGATTAATCTGTATAGGCTTTGCGTTGGTTCCGGCCCTGCTTGTAGTTGGTGTCATCGCGTTCATGGGTTGGGCAGCCAGAAAATTGGACGAGTGAGGTGGTTTTGAACCTGGGCATGGAAGACCAGTCGATCAGGATTCTTGAGAAGGACGGATTGTCGCTTAAATACAGGATCCCGGAAGGGGTTGGACCTCATCCTGTTGCACTATTGCTCCACGGCTGGACAGGCGACGAAAACTCGATGTGGGTTTTCGAATCAAAGCTGCCTCCCGGCTGCCTGATTATTGTCCCGCCGCGGGTTGTTTGAAAGCCCAATTGGCGGGTACTCTTGGTATCCAAAAGAGACCAGCATTTGGCCGTCGATTTTGGATTTCAAGGTTGCCGCAGCAGCGTTGGCGGGATTGCATTACTGGAAAGAGTTTTCCAGCGGGGATTTCGAGCGCTTGAGGATGGTTGGCTTCAGCCAGGGGGCAGCACTGGCTTACAGCTTTGCGCTGGAACGCCTGGGCAGCGTCCAGGCAATTGCCGGGCTCTCAGGTTTTGTTCCAGAAGGTGTGGAGGCTGCAGCTGCCGGTAAGCCACTCGAGGGCCTGCCAGTTTTTGCAGCACACGGTTCTAAAGACAAGATTGTGCCAGTCGAACGCGCCAGACAAGGGAACATCGTTCTACAAAATGCCGGGGCTCTGATCTCGTACTGTGAGGACGACGTCGGTCATAAGCTCAGCGCTGGCTGTTACCGCGGCATGCAAGAATTCTTCCGTAGAATATGTAGCTAGGAGGATATTTAGCTGTTTTCTGCCCAGGCTGCAGCCAGCTGAACTCTGGTGTCAAACAGGCGCTTGATGATGGCTTTCGTAAGATGCTGCAGCAGGATGTAGCCCAAGGCTGGATCGCTGTTCATCAGCGCTCGCAGCCGTACTGCATCGATGGATATATAGGTTGATTTGTGAGAAAACCGGGTGAAAGCGTTGAGGATAAAGGGTTCTACCAGAGCACTCACCCCAAAAATTTCTCCAGGATTGATTGAGCCAACATACGCTTCTTTATATTCTTTCGTTCGAGGTGGCTGGGAGGATGTGTAATAAAGGTCAACACCACCCTCTGCAAGCAAACAAAGAAGATTCGCCGGTTGTCCTTCTTCGAAAATAACTTCGTTTATTTCTCCAGATTTTTCTTCAGAGATCAGCGCAATTGAATCTAGCTGGTTTTCGGACAATCCAGCAAAAAAAGGATATCTTCTTAACCTTTCGGGAGAAATCATTTTTTCCTCTTGTTCTTTTCGAACCTAACGTCGAGACTGCTGCTCAACCTGGGCTGAGCTGTTCCAGTATATTGAGCGCCAGTATCGATGCAGCTGGGATTGCCGCTAGGACTGTTGGGGATAATTCCTCAGAAAAGTCATAACATGGCAGAATCTCAATAGCAAGGATGAGTATTTCTGCTGGAAGGGAAGCTCCAAGTGCCCGTCCCATCGACACTGCATCCTGAAGGGTAGCATCGTGAGCCGAAGTCAGGTGCCCGGCTGCCTGGGGAAGCTCATCCAGCGCGAACAACTTTACAGTCCCAAGTGGCTGCAAGCCGGTTGCGATCGAGTTCGATCGGTAAAGCTCGCGAGTAGCCGACCAGACGCTCCATTAAGCCCAGGCCGCCAGCTGACAGGTAATCAAACTCAACCAATCTTGAACTGGCCGCGCCTTTCTCTGCGAGTCTGGCTTCGACCTGTCTGGTTAACTGCCAACCAACTCCATCATCCCCAAGTATGGGATTCCCCAGACCGATGACGATGGTTTCCGGACGAGCGGTTGGAACCATTGGTTCTATCCGCTCGCCGGTAAGATCGAAAAAGGATTTTCGTAAATTGAGGACATCCTCAACAGTACTGTCTTAAGACTTCAATCGGTTCGCCATTTGAATCACGGATCACAACTTGGAGCGGCATTTTGCCCGGCAGCGAGTGGGTGGCGCACCCAAAACAAGGGTCATATGCCCGGAAAGCCATCTCGACCATGTTCAACATCGGTTCGGTCACAACACTACCCCTGGTGATGAGGCTTTGGGCTGCTTTCTTTATCGACATGCTGATCGGGGCATAGTTGTTTGTCGTCCCGACGATCAGGTTGACTTCGGTGAGAATGCCGCGCTCGTCGGTCTTATAGTGGTGGGTCAGTGTGCCGCGCGGCGCTTCGACAATGCCTACTCCTTCAGTCGGTTTTTCCGTGGGTACGCGGTGGAAATCCGGAGAGGTGATCTCCGGATCGGTCGCCAGTTCGACGATCCGCTCAGCCGAATAGAGCAGCTCGATCAACCTCGCCCAATGGATCGCCAGTCGTTGATGGACTGGTTTACCGCCTAATGTTTCATAGAACTTTTCATATTCGGCCTGGGCTAGCGGAGTGGTCATCCCATCAGATGCATTTAAACACGAGAGAGGCGTGGCAAAATAAACTCCCGAGTCCATACCATCCACGAAGCCTTTCCATCCCACTTTTTTCAGGTAGGGGAACTTGAGATAGGTCCAGGGCTCGACATGTTCTGCGATCCAGTCGGTATATTCGGTTGGTGCATATTTACCCAACCGTCCACCTTCAGGATCGACGACGCTGACTCTGCCGTCGTAGAAATTGACTTTGTTGTTCTCGTCAACTAATCCAATGGAATAAGTCCTATGCGTATAGATATCTCCGAGGATCAAGTCGAGGTAGGTTTTATTGCCCAAAACGATCTCGCCAAACAGCTTCAGCGTAAATTGGGCAAACTCGATCCCCCAACGGCCGATTGCTTCGATTTCTTGTCGCTGCTCTTCGGTGATGCCCTTGGTCAGCCCACCCGGTATCGAAGTGCAAGGATGGACCTTTCGTCCGCCGATGATCTCTACGATGCGATGGCCATATTTTCGGGCCTGGATGACCTGACCGCCGATCTGCAACCCGACCTTGTGGATGACGCCGAGGATGTTCCGCTCTGCTACTGGAGCATCTGGCCCCATCACGAAGTCTGGACCGGCGAGGGCATAGAAATGCGTCGTGTGGTCAGTAAAGTAAAAACCGGAGTAAAGCAGCTCACGCAGCTTTTTTGCGGTCGGCGGTGGATCGACATGATAAACCATATCGGCAGCTTTTGCTGCGGCCATATGATGGGCTTCCGGGCATACCCCACAGATCCTGTTCGTAAGGAGCGGCATTTCTTCGACTGGCCGCCCAACACAAAACCGCTCAAAACCTCTAAGCTCTGGGATCTGGAAATAGGTGTTAGCTACATCTCCTTCTTCGTTTAGGAAGATCTCGATCTTTCCATGACCTTCCAACCGGGTGATGGGATCGATTGTTATCCGTTGCATCGCATCTCTCTCCTATCCCTTTTGTTCGTCCCAGGCAGGTTTTCCGGCTCGTAGAAGTGAGCCGGCAAGGTTGAAGCGGTAAAACTGTCCGACGGGATCCGGTATTCCATCAAGAATCCGCTCAATTTCGTTTGGATCAACGCTGTCGATGACGGATGAAAAAGCCGAGATCAAACGACTGCCATAATCCAGCACACCTTCAGCCGGCCCGTAGCAGCCGATGCACTGGGCTCCAGCTTGCGGGCAGAGCGATCCGCATCCACTTCGGGTGGCTGGGCCATTGCAGGGTATGCCTTGTTCAAGCAGGCACAGGTTCGGATCTGGATTTTCCAGATCCTGGATCCGCCGGAATGCCTTGATGCTTTTTACGTTTCGCTGGCGAGGGCAGTCATCACAGACGGTGGAGTTTCCAGCGCCGATCACGGAACCTTTTGGTGGAAGATTTGCCTGGCCTTGCAACACCTGGATCACAAGGTCGATCACCGCAGCGATCTGGTTCGATTCGGGGGGACAGCCGGGCATGTAGTAATCAACCGGGACGACCTGGTCGAGAGTCCGGAGCACAGGATTGAAGGCTGGGATGGAAATGATCCCTTCGGGCATTGAAAAGCGAAATGCAGGCCGGAGTTTTTCCGGATTTATGCTGGATACGCTGTCGTATGCAGCAGCAAATACCTGTTCCGGAGATGATAAATTTGCCAGGCCAGGGATGCAGCCTTCACAGGCGCACGAACCAAATGCGACCAGAATCTGCGATTTCATCCGCAGCAGCCTGGCAATTTCCTCATTTTCCTGGTTGCGAATACCACCATTGAAAAGGGTGAGCAAAATCGATTTGTCTGGCATCGCCTCGACATCTTTGTACTTGGCATCCATCGCAACCGGCCAAAAAACCACTTCAAAATTGGCGTCCACGTCGAGGATTTTCTCCCCGATGTTTAGGACGGCGATCTCGCAACCACCGCAGGATGCTGCCCAGTACATTGCAAATTTCGGCTTTGATTGTGCGTTCATACCGATGCCTCCTCAGCCAGGGTTTCATGGACAACCTGAGGCCTGTCGCGAACTTGCCAGCGCGGCCAGTTGAGCGGACCGAGCTTGCGGACTTCTTCGACCATAATCCCAATTTCCTGGGCAAGTTTTACACCTTCTGCTGCACTTGCCCAAACAAGTTTCACACGTTGAGGTTCAATCCCCATCCCTTCCAAAGTTCGGCGCAGGAGCAGGTAGCGCCGCAGCGCCTTGTAGTTCTGTTCGAGGTAATGGCATTCGCCAGGGTGGCAGCCAGTGATCAGCACTCCGTCTGCGCCGTCTGCCAAGGCTTTGATTACAAAAGTCGGATCAAGCCGGCCGGAGCACATCAGCCGGATCAACCGGATGTTCGGCGGGTATTTTACTCTCGCAGTTCCTGCCAGATCAGCCGCCCGGTAGCTGCACCAGTTGCAGGTGAATCCGATAAGTATTGGTTCGAAGTTGTCAATCATCAGCATCTTCTCCTCTATGGCAGTTCAGCCAGGCGCTCATGTTCGAAATTCACCATCAGCAGCCCTTCGATCTGGGCGAAAACCTGGTCGTTGCTGAAACCAGTGCCTGTGATTGCTCCTGCGGGGCAGGCAGCCACGCAGGTCCCGCAGCCCTGGCAGAGCGCTGGATTGACTTCAGTGACCATCCGGTCCTCGTGAAAAAGGATTGCGTTAAACGGACACAAGTTGTTGCAAATCCGGCAGCCTGAGCATATATCCTGATTCACAGTCGCACGAACCGGTTCAAGTGCGATTTCTCCCTGCTGAATCCGCCCCAGCACACGGGCTGCTGCGGCTGCTCCTTGCGACACAGATGATGGGATATCTTTCGGACCCTGGACGCATCCGGCGATGAAGATGCCTTCGGTCATCGTCGCCACCGGGTCCAGCTTGGGATGTTTTTCTATGAACCATCCATTTGCACTGCACGAGATTCCGAAGAGCTTTGCAGTCTCGTGCGCGTCGAAGCGGGGAACCATCGCCGCAGAAAGCACGACCATATCCACCGGGATGCGCCGCTGCTTGCCAACCAGCGTGTCCTCAACCTGGATGATCAGCTTGCCTTCTTCACCCGGCAGGCGGGCTGCATCGGTTACTTCTGCGACCTTGCCCCGCACGAAAAGCGTGCCTTCCTCTAGAACGCGTTGATAGAATTCGTCATATTCCTTGTAGGCGGTGCGCATGTCGATATAGAAGTTATAAACCGTAGCCCCGGTTCGCTCGTGGACCAGATGGGCAAACTTTAAGGACTGCATACAGCAGATCACGGAACAGTAGTTGTTAAAATTTCGATCCCGGCTTCCGACACAGTGCAGGATCCCAACGGTTTTAGGCGTTGTAACACCGTCTCGCAGGACGATCGCTCCATTCGTAGGTCCGGCGGCGTTGGTCAGACGCTCGAACTCCAGGCTTGTGAATACATTCGCGAGCCTGCCGTAGCCGTACTGGCTCACCTGGCGCGGATCAAACAGATCGTACCCGGTTGCCAGGATGATATTGCCCACTTGAATGGTGAGGAACTCGTCCTGCTGGGTAAAGTCGATCGCATTCGTTGGGCAGAATTTTTCACATGCCCTGCAGGTCCCTTTTTGGAAGTATGTGCAGTTTGGGACGTCGATAACTGGATATTTGGGGACAGCCTGTGGAAACGGGGTGTAAACCGCTTTTCGATATCCAAGTCCCGCTTCGTAGATCTCGTCGATCACCTTTTTCGGACATTTTTCCTGGCATATTCCGCACCCGGTGCAGAGCTCTTCATTCACATAGCGGGCTTTTTTGCGCATAGTGACGGTAAAATTACCGACATAGCCGTCCACACGGGTGACTTCGCTGTAAGTGAAAAGTTTGATATTGGGGTGTGTTCCAGCTGTCACCATCTTTGGAGTGAGGATGCAGGCCGCGCAGTCCAGCGTAGGAAACGTTTTATCGAACTGCGACATGTGCCCACCGACAGATGGTTCGCGTTCAACCAGATAGACGGGGAACCCGGCGTCGGCGATCTCGACTGCAGCCTGGATCCCGGCGATCCCACCCCCGACCACCAATGTGGCAGGGTGAATAGGAACGTGCAGAGCTTCGAGCGATTCATGGTAAATCACCCGTTCCACTCCGCCGGAAACAACTGCTTTGGACTTTGCAGTTGCTGCAGCTTTGTCGGTATGGACCCATGAGACTTGCTCTCGGATTGAGACAAGCTCGCAAAGGTACCGGTTTAACCCGCCGCGCTCGCAGGCAGTTCGGAATGTATTTTCGTGCAGGTGCGGGGAGCACGCCGCGACTACAACCCGGGTGAGCCCTTCCTCCTGGATGTCTTTTTCGATCAGCTCCTGACCCAGACTGGAGCACATGAACTTATAATCACGCGAGATCACAACCCCGCGGTCAGCAAGCTCTTTCCCTGCCCAAACCGCGACATCTTCGACATCCACGATCCCGGCGATGTTTGATCCGCAGTGGCATACATAAACTCCAATTCGTTCTTTGGCTTGTTCTTGATTCGTGGTCATGATTCTGCCTCCTTGTCGCCGGGCATGATCGGCATAGGCAGACCGCTGGGTTTCTTACGTCGCTGAGGTGCAATGCCCTCTTCCGCCTGAGGTATTTCTACCCCAATCCGGCTCATTGCCTGGCGAGCGCTGACCAGCTCTCTTCCGAAACCTAGCTTTTTTGGATCGAGCCCAAAGGCGACCCCCATTAATTGTGTAAAGAATAGGATGGGCATTTTATAATTCGTATGAAAGTGCTGGTTTGTTTCGTTTTGATAAGCGTCGAGGTTCATCTGGCACATCGGACAGACCGTAACCATCACATCCGCTTTATAGCGGTCCGCAGAAGCTACCAACCGGCGTATCAGCTCAAAGGCGGTTGTTGGGCTTATCTGGGTCATGTGACCTCCACAGCAGTGAGTCTTAAGCGGGAAGTCGATCACCTCTGCGCCCAGCGCTTTTAACAGTCGGTCCAGCTCGGTCGGATACTCATGATCGGACCAATGTTTTTTATAATCGGGCCGTGGAACCATGCAGCCAAGATATGGTGCAACCCGCAATCCCTTAAGGGGTAAGGACACCCTTTCTTTAACTGCTTCCAACCCAACATCGTTGATGATTACGTCGAGCAGATGTCGAATCTCGAGTGTACCGGGCGTGTAGCTCAGCCCGCCAGTTGCCAGGGCGACATTTACTTTCTCACCCAGGGCAGGCCGCTCGGCCATGTAATGATCTGCCTTAGCAAGATTCAGATAACAGGCACTGCATGATGCTACCAGAGTATTCGATGAATGGTTTTGCCTGGCGGCGATGGCAAGATTGCGGCTGATCAATGCATAGGCTGGAACCGTGCTGATTCCAAGATATTCGGTCGCCCCGCAGCAGTTCCAATCCTGAATTTCTTCAAGCCGCAGCCCCATAGGTTCAAGGACCGCCTGGAGAGATTCGTTATAAGCTTTTGCGCTTGTCTCCATCGCACAGCCGGGGAAAAAGAGATATTTTTCCATTACGGCACCTCCAGCTCTTTGGCACGGTTCAGGATCGTCGTGAGCTGATTGATCCCGTCGATCCGGTTTGGAGTGATATCCATCCGCTTCTTGCTCAACATCCCAAAGCCCATTGGAGCCATGCTAGGCATACGCAGCGGAAAGTGTTTCAGGTAATGCCGGGTTGCCAGGCCGAATTCGTAACTTCGACCGTAAGTCTCAACCATGTCAACGAAAGTCTGCGAAAAATCTGGTGCGGTTAAGTCCTTATACAATTTTTCCTGAATAGCCATGCTTTTTAGGGTATACATAACATCCGCAATATGTACATCTTGTGGACAGCGGACAACGCAATGATAGCAAGAGACACAAATCCAGGGTGTGTTGCTGCTGAGAGCCTCTTCACGCATCCCGGCGCGGATCAATGCAAACAACATTCTGGGAGTATGATCCATGTCAGCCGCTGGAGGGCATGAACCCCCACAAGTTCCGCATTGGATGCACATCTCCAGCCGAGAGACGCCCGCAGTGCGCGCGCTGACCTCCTCCAAGAACCGCAAATTAGGATTAACATCTTGATTCAAGACAGGTTGGGCTGTCAAATGACACCTCCTCTGGCGAGAAAGCATTTTTTTGGTTGATTGAAATATTGGGAGAAAATCGCTAATAACCCTGAACAAGGGGCGTTTTGAGTTTTTTCGATGCAGTTATGAAAGGATAGGATTAAACCTCCTTTAGCCTTGGGCGTAAACACCCTAAAATACATAGACAATAAGGTTATTTTTGTAATTATATCATTATTTCATTTCGTCAATTGAAGAGAAAGGTAACGCTTTGTTCATTTGAGATTAAAATGTATTTGTTTGTGTATTTTGTGTACCCTGAGGTGCGAGCGGGACCTGCTTGGATCTGACACACTTCAAGAAGTCTATTTTGGAAAACATTCTCCAAATTACCGCTCAACTGTTCATCCACTTGCTCTATTTAACACAATCTTCATGAATCCTGAACAATTTGAATGAAAGACTTAACACAGTCTTTCGAAAACCTTAACCTCAATTCGGGTATACTAAAAACGTGCACCGCTCAGAAGAATTAGCATCGTTATTTGATCAGTGGTTTCATGATGCTGACGAATCCCCGCATTTGGATTTGGATCCCCAATTGTTCGAACCTGAACCCCCCATCCCACCCGCTCCTGACGGAGCTTCAACGAACAGGTTAGAGCTGATTTCAGTCATCTGGCAGGCGCTGGAGTCTTTAGCTTCGCCAGATTTATTGGTCCGTGTAGGAGGGCTGGACCGCCTGATCGAATTTGACACGGTCCGTCAGCTCCCGCTCGTAGCTTATATCCTTGTAACCCGGCTGAAAGAACCGGATATTGAGTTCCGAACCCGAATTGTAAAAACTATTTCCGGGATGATCAATTCCATTGGCAGCCCCGCAGGTCCGAGTTTTGAGGTTCAGGAAACGCTGTTGGCTCAGCTGGGTGAAATGCGAACCCGTGAGATTTTTGCGCTGCTCCAGGTCGCTGAATACGATAAATCTGCTGAGCCCAGCATCGCTGATTTGATGGGCTTTTGCTCAGATGCAGGCAATCATCTCGCCCAAATCCTGGCGAACCGAGATGCCCCGAAAGATATCCGTAAGCAAGCAGCCTCCTTCATCGGTCGGATTGGCTACCTTGATGCCCTTCCAACGCTTGAACGAATGACAACCCGGTTGGAAAATCGAAGGGATGAAGAGACCGACAGTTTGCTGCCGGCTGTGCTGTCTGCGGTGCAGCAGCTCAATCTGCTTTGAAATCAACCATTGAGAACACTGCCCAATTTTATACGAAGACGCGAAGAAGATTTAGGAGTCCCAGGATTTTGTAATTTATTATTTTATATGGGACGGGCGCAGTTTGGACAAAATGCTTCGCTTCTTTTTAAGACAAATCCACAGCTGCGGCATGTGCGAGGTTGAACCAGACCAAGCGGCGCTCCGCAGGCGATGCAAGCTGAATTCACCCACGGAATTTGCAGTCAGACAGTATTGACATACCACTCTTCGCAGCCGTTCTGAGAGTTCCAGCCCTGCACCAAGTGAGCGTGCAGTTTCGTTCAGAACCCTCCAGACATCTTCAGTAAGTTGGATGTTCTCGATATCTTGAGCGATGTCATCCAACCTGCCGAGCAGGTTCCAGGGGCTGCGTAAGGCATAAAAAGCCGATTGACCCAGGCTTGCGGCTACACCGAGCCAGGACTGCTTGCCGACTTCAACTGCCACGCCGTCAGCGACTGACCTCAGCGAGACAGCCAGCCCGGTTCGACCGCCGGATGCGGCGATTTCATGGGTAGCTATTTGAACGATGATTGCGTTTCCACTGCCGATCTGCTGTGCCCGCAGAGCGCCGTGGTTGAACTCACCGATCAGCGCTCGGGCAAGATCAGTCGGGTTGATTTCTCCATGAAGTATCCTCTGCTCGTTCAATCAACACCTCGCTGTTTCAAGTCAGGTTCGATTATAATCTCCATTTGCTGGGTTGTGGACTATCCAGGAGAGTATCAGGAATGAATTTGAAAGAATTGACAAAGTATCACGTCAAGCTGAGTGTGACCATACTACTGGTTGGAATTCTGCTTATTGGAATTTTCTGGCAGGCGTCCGCTGGTCCTTCCGCTCAAATTCCGACTGGCTCAATCCCAACCGTCACCGGAACGCCAGCAGGTGCAACTGCGATAGTGCTGGACAATGAACAAGGTTTCGTTAACGTGCGCGCGGGTCCCTCGACGGTCGCCTATGACATCATCGGAGTGCTGGTCGAAGGCTCTCGGGTGCCAGCATTGGGCCGGTCACCGGGTGGAGATTGGGTCGAGATCGCTTACCCGGGAGTACCGGGGGGTGTGGCCTGGGTGTGGACGGATCTGATTGATGTGAATGGTTCGCTTCCGGTAATCGAGCCGCCGCCTACATCGACACCGATGATTACTGCGACTATCGATCCCACGCTGGCGGCACAATTCCTTGTAGAAATCCCGCCGACACGCCTGCCGACATTCACAGAGCCGCCTCCGGTTCAGTTTCCAACGCTTCCTGTAGACGCCCCAATCGCTTCCCAACCAGGTGGCATCCCGATTGGACTGGTGATCGTTGGCATGGCGATCGTCGGCGTGTTTGGAACGCTTCTGTCACTGCTGCGTGGTCGCTAATAAAAGAACCGGGCTGGAATAAAAGCCCGGTTCTTTTTAGAACAATCGAATCGATGAAACTTACTGGCAGCCGCTGCAGCCGGATGAGCTGCAGGAGCTGAAAGAATTCGGATTGTCGATCTTGAATCCACTACCCTTCTCGGATTCGACGTAATCAACGGATGAGCCGCGCATATATTCAATCGAAATTTCATCCACAACAACTTTCACACCGTCAAATTCAGCAGTGAAATCCTTCTCTCGGATGTTGTTTTCGAGCGCCATGCCATACTGTAGACCCGAACAACCGCTGCCGGAGACGAAGACAGCGCAGCGCAAAACCCTCCAGGTTTCGCTCTGCCATCAGGTTTCGCACCGCCTCGACAGCTGAGGGAGTCATATTAATTGTCTCGGTTTGAATCTGGTCTGCTAACATTTGGATTTCCTTTTCTCCTTGTTTACCGATCTTTGTCAGACCTTTCAGGTATTCTCTGTCTTACAGGTCTGATTATTATTACGCTTAACCTCAAAGATATCAGACGAATATTATCATATTCGCATATCAGCGTCAATAGCTGCTATGGTCTGCAGTCTTACTAAAACAACATAAGACCCAGGATTACGGCGGCTGCAGGGATCGTGAGGTTATCAAAATCACGCGGAGTGACAAACTCGACCAGCATCGACACTAACGCTACCAGCGCAACCGGCAGCAGAAAAGTCGTAACTCCACCTGAAAAAATACCCGCTGCCTGAAAGATCCAAAGCACGATCATAGAGAGGATCCAGCCCCGGCAAAAAAACCAGTGCTGCCTATCCATGATTTCCCCTTATTCCAGGGAAGTCTGGTTTTGCCGTAATTTCGCCCCAGGATTTCTGCAAGGCCGTCGCCGCCGCAGAGCATCATCAATGCAACGATCCCGATGGGGCTGTCTTTCCAGAAGAATAGGGTTAGCAGGACGAAGACAATTCCATAATAGAGCGGACCACGCAAAATCTCACGCGGATCTCCGGTGCGCGACATTCCCTGGACCGCGCCTTCATCTTTCATGATCCCCAATCCCACTAGTGCAAATTGGATTGTAATGGAAAGGGGGACAAGCGCAGCTAACCAGCGAGTGTAGCTTGCGTCATTAAACAAAAGCCAGCAAATCACAAAGATTGGACCTGTGCCGATATGGATCAGCTTTCGGCTGGTTCGACTTCCAACCCAGCCCTTCTGTGCGGTAAAGTCCATGATCCGCAGAAAAATCAGAGCGGCAGCAAAAGTGATGATTAATGCGATTATGTTTTGAATATGCACGACTTCGCTCCTGTAATTGAGAGTGCCTGATATTGGGTATAGGAGAAAGATCCTGAATCGGTTTTATTTATGAGCAAGGAAGAACTGATCGCCCAAATGCCTCAGGAAAAGGTTAATCATGATTTTCCTCGACAATCTTTGACAGCTGGTTAGAGTCGCGGATGATGACTTGTTCTCGACTGGCGATTATTAGACCTTGATCATCCCAGTGGCTGAGTATCCGGCTGACGGTAAAAAGCGTCGTCCCTGACATTTCCGCCAGATCCTGGCGGGTCAAAGGTAGATCAATGAGGGTCCCTTGTTCGACCTCCTTGCCGGATTGGGCGGCAAGACGAATCAACGTATGCGCAAGGCGTTTTTCGACTTTTACAGTCGTCACTTCCCGGAATCGTTCCTGGATTTCTTGAAGGCGCTCTGCCATCATCTGCATCGCATTGACAGCTATTACCGGCGACCGACGCATGAATTCCATGAGCTCATCCCGCGTCCAATAAAACGCCTGACTGTTTTCGACTGCCTGGGCGGTCACCAGATAATCTGTGAATGCCGTCATGGCCACCAGGGCAAAAAGGGTGACAGGCGTGATCATCCGGATTAATGCTTGCTGACCGTCCGGTCCAACTTGTGTCAGCTTGACGCGGCCTTCAATCAGAACATACATGCGATCGGAAGGATCTCCCTGGATAAAGAAGAATCCGCCTGCATGAACCTGTTTTCGATGGGCGTCCTGGACGAGATTAAGAAGATCTTCACGAGTGACGCCCTGAAACAGTGGAATTTTTCCAATTTCGTCCAGGGTGGTGGAGTTAAGATTTTCCATCTCACTAATTTTATCCCTCTTTGCGCAGGAGCAAAGAGATAATTGTAATATCCTGGTATATTGATAGTGACAGCAAGAAAATACGGATAAAGATATATTCTAATGATTTTTGGCTGCATGCCAGAATGGAAGAAAAGAAATGAAAGCGACGATTGTATTGAGCGAAGAGCATCGGGTGATCGAGCGAGTTTTGGATACGTTGGAAGAGGCTGCCAACAAGTTGGAAAGTGGCAAATTTGTCAGACCGGAATTTTTCCTTTCTGCGACGGATTTTATCCGAGGGTTCGCAGACGGCTGTCACCATAAAAAAGAAGAGGGGGTCTTGTTTTCCCGTATGAACGAGCAGGGGATCCCTTACGAAGGTGGACCTTTGGGTGTTATGCTTGCGGAGCATGAAGCCGGGCGAAGTCAAACGCGTGCGCTGCATGCCGCTGCACAGGATTTACTTTCCGGAGATCCGAGCGCGATTGAGCGGGTTATCCAAAGCTCGCGGGATTACGTCGCATCTGCTTCACCAGCATATTTATAAAGAAGATCATATCCTGTTCCCAATGGCGGACCGTGTAATCCCTGTGGATCAGTACAATTCGGTTTGGGAGGGTTTTGAACTTGTAGAACATGAGGAAACCGGTGAAGGCGTGCATGAAAAATATCTGGCTCTGGCTGAAGCGCTTGAGCTAGAAATAATCGAGCGTTGAACCCTACCCACTCTTTCTTGCAGTTTGTGATTGTTTAGGGAAAATCAGGTCAGGAGCTGTTATTCTCGACGGCGAAACTCGCGGGCAAGCTCCCGTTCTAGAGTCGCGCTTTGCGATAGCTTCCCGTTTATCATAAAGCTTCTTGCCCTTTCGCGGTGGCGATTTCGACCTTTGCCCGGCCATCTTTCAAGTAGACCCGAGTTGGGACGATAGTCGCACCCTTCTGCCGGACTTCATTCCACAGCTTACGTATCTCTTTCTTATGAAGCAGGAGCCGGCGAGGCCGGCGAGGTTCATGACCAAAGGATCCGGCGTGCTCGTAGGGGGCAATATGTGCATCCTCTAACCAGGCTTCACGTCCATCGATGCGCACATAAGCTTCAGCCAGGCTGATTTGACCGAGGCGGATCGATTTGATCTCGCTGCCCTGCAGTGAGATCCCGGCCTCATACCGCTCAAGCAGGAAAAACTCATGGCTGGCTTTTCGGTTGGTTGCTACTACTTTATAGTGCTTTTCCATTGCCTGATTTTAACATACTCCTCCCGCACCTAATGGTATCGATCGGTTGAGCAGCCTGCGAAATGTCCGTATTCAGCTATTAAACATCTGTTGAATCAGAAGGTGGATAAGATCCCATTTTGGAAGCAGGACGCTGGCGCCTTGATCGGTTGTGAAAGGTGTGACCATTTCGCGCTCGATCGTCTGCATCTGGATCCCATCAGGGCCAGAAGTCAGCAGCATCAAACCCAGTCGAGGCCAAATCCAGACCGGTACATTGGTATCCACTGCATTAATGAATGCGCTGGCGACCAGGGGCAGGCGAGGCCATTTCAGAGGATTGAGCAGGTTAAGAAAAAGGGATTTAAGCATTAATTGACCGTGCTTCATTCTAAAAAAATCATCTAAATCGGCACGGTTGCGGACAAAAGCAAGCGCCTTGCGCCCGGTGAGATGGTGTCGGCCTGCAGCGTAACCTGCCATCGGCTCGGCAAGCACGATATTCACACCTCCAAGCGCGTCCACGATCTCGCGAAATCCCTCAAATTTTAATCCGAAGATAATAATCAATCGGAATATTTAAATTCTGCTCAATGGTCTGGATTACAGCGTTCGGACCGCTTCCCGGCTGGTTGGATTCGGCGAAGTAGTGTGCTGTGTTTACCCGATTTTCACCGACCCCGGGGATTGTCACCCACAAATCTCGCGGGATTGAAAGAATCCGGATGGAAGGCTTTTGTGGGGTGAAAGAGGCGAGCATGATCGTGTCAGTACGGGCTGCATAACTGCCAGGATCAACGTAATCGATCCCTAACAGAACCAGATTGGTCCTTCCCGGAAGGATCACAGCAACGGCGCCAGTTAAAGCAAGACATGATAGGACGAAGACCAATCCCAGGCAGCCGCACCTTAAAAATGAGAACCGGCGCCGAGCGGGGCGGCGGATGCGCCGGTAGGGTCTGGCTGGACTCGGCAGCGGGCTTGCCGGCTGATGTTGGGGAGGTGTGCCAGTCGGGCTGGGTCCATACGGTGATCGATCGGGTCTTTGAGCGGGAGGATATCCCGGTCGGTGCGGCGTAGGCGGAGATCCCGGTCGTAGTGGGGTTTCGGCATGAGCAGGTGGCAAATGATTTTGCATTCTGCTCTGAGATGGCTGCGCCTGCTGTCTGCTGGTTTGGGGCTCTCCAGGTTGGCGTTGAATCGAATCAGGCAAATGTACTCCTTAAGAGGTCGCTCTCAGCTATCCGCTGGAAGATCAGAGCCTGGCGAAGGCTGAGAGAGCACCTTGGCAATAGGACGAACATCCATCCACCATTGTTCCTTAGGGCGCTGTTTTTTAACTTCCACCATCCGGTCGAAATCCGCAAGATCATGAAATTTTATCTCTTTACCCTGCAGTCCGATAAAAGCGCACGCCGAAGAGCCCTGCTCAACCTGTTCAATCAGGTAATCGATTGATCTCGTCGATAGGCGGGTAGATTGGATCCGGTCAAACGGGGAAGGCGTGCCGCCTTCTTGAAGATGACCAAGAATTGATTGGCGAACATCGAACAAATCCTGGCCTTCCTCTTCAAACAATGCGACCATGAACTTTGTATCATAGACCGGATTAGCATTTTCGCTTCGGATCATCAACCCCAACCTTTTTCCATGTTCAAAACCATAAATGAGGTGTTCCACGTCTTTCTGAAGGTCCTTTAAAGTAACACCTTCTTCATTGAGATACGCTCGCTCGGCGCCGGTCGCCAGCCCGCTCATCAAAGCCAGGTAACCGCACGACCGACCCATGACCTCGACAACGAAAACGCGACGCTGAGCAACAGCTGAATCTTTAATTTTATCCACTGCTTCGACGATATTATTGAGTGCAGTGTCTGCGCCGATGCTCAGCTCGGATCCAGGTAAGTTGTTATTGATCGTTGCCGGGAGACAAACAATTGGAATATTGAAAGCAGGGTAGTTTTCGCGGGCTTTCAACATCAGGCTGGCAGTTTCGTATCCTGCCCAGCCACCGATTATCAACAGACCATTTATATCATTTTCTTCTATTGAGCGGGCGATATGATAAAAGTCGCTACCCGAAGGGACGCGGCGGCTGGTACCCAGCTCACAGCCGCCCATTGGCGCCCAACCGTTAACGCTCATCCAATCCATCTCAACAATTTCCCCGTCCATGAGACCCGGGTAGCCGTTATTAATCCCAAGCATGATGTGGCCTCGATCCAACCCGAGGCGGACAGACACGCGCACAGCCGCATTCATGCCTGGAGCGGGAGCGCCTGCGTGCATGATCGCAAGGCGGAAACGCTTCTGGTTCGGGCGAGGCGGATGCGGTAGGGCGCGCAGCATGGTTTTTAGTGTCTGGAAGGACTCCTTGAAGCTGCTGCCGCGCAGTTCCATAGCTGTCAGGTAGTCATGTGCGTCAATTGCCTTTGCAACCTCACGTGTTTTTTCTACGCATTCCATCAGGGGTGAATGGATGATCCGGTTGCCGCGCATTCCAATCAGCTGCGGCTCCTGGTTTTCATCGGTCTGTATCAGGCTCTCGACGGCTGCATGGCCCAGGAGTGTACCGAGGTTGCGGTCAAACGCTGATGGCGAGCCGCCGCGCTGGACATGTCCCAGCACGGTCACACGGACTTCTTCGCCCATGGAGGCTTCCAGCATCTCGGCGACTTCTGTGCTGCCGATCAGTTTTCCCTGGCGGTCAGCGGGCGCCTTCAGCGATGACTACGATCGTATCCCGCCGGCCGGCCAGGCGACCGGCTTTCAGTCGTTCGCTCATCAGATCGCGCCAGTTATCGGCGTCAGGTGGGCTTTCAGGGATTAAGACCCAATCTGCGCCCGACGCCAGCCCACCCATCAACGCAAGGTAGCCGCAGTTGCGGCCCATTACTTTGACGACAAAAGCACGCTGATGGCTGGCGGCAGTGCTGCTGATCGCATCGATCGCTTCTGTGATCCGGTGAAGCGCAGAATCAGCGCCGATAGTCATATCTGTGCCGAACATGTCGTTATCAATCGATCCAACCAGACCGACAATCTGGAGGGATGGATTTCTTTCAGCCAGTTTCCGGGTGATCTTGCCTTCTTCGAGCAGCTCAGCAACCCAGGCAGGCCATTCCTGCCGGAATATGTTGGCTCCGGTCAGGCTGCCATCTCCCCCGATCACAACCAGTTTGTGGATCTCCGCTTGAAGCAAGTTCAGGGCGGCTTTCTTTCGACCTTCGGGAGTCCGAAATTCATCCGAACGGGCGGTTCCGATGATCGTCCCTCCTTTGTGCAGGATGCCTCCGACCGATTCCCAATTCATCTTCTGAATCCGCTGCCCGCCTTCGACCATCCCTTTAAAGCCTTCATAAATGGCGTAGACTTCTAATCCGCATTCTAATGCCGTGCGGACGATCGAGCGCACAGCTGCGTTCATGCCCTGTGCATCCCCTCCACTCGTTAAGACGCCAATTCGTGTGGCGATAGGATTTGACATAAGGAGTACTCCTGAAAAAGATAGATAATTCCGAGAACTGAAATCGAATGATAAGTATAATCGCTCTGGTGAAAGCATGTCAAACAGGTTGGCTGTTCTTTGATACAATCGGTTGAGGGATCAGAAAGGAGCCCAACGGATGATCGTCGTGCTTGTTTATGTGCACGTTAATGAGGACGCAGTTGATGCGTTCAACGACGCCGCGGAAGAAAACGCTCGAAACAGCATCAACGAGCCCGGTATCGCTCGATTTGATGTGATCCAACAACTGGATGACCCGAGAAGGTTTATCCTGGTAGAAGTCTATCGATCGCAAGAAGCCCAGGCGGCGCACAAAGAGACCGCCCATTACGCCCGATTGGCGGGATACCGTCGCCCCGATGATGGCCGAGCCGCGGGTGGGAGTGAAGCACCTGAATATTTTCCCGGACGACTCCGGGTGGTAGCGGTAGTTTCCGAATGGAATTTGAATTCGCGACGACTGCACGGATCGTATTTGGCACTGGATCTTTCACACAGGTCGGCAAACTGGCCGGAGTTCTGGGAAGCCAGGCGCTGGCAGCAACACATTTTTCACCTGGAGATCCTGCTCTGGAACGATTGAGAGACCATCTGAAATCGACAGGTCTTACGCTGGAGATTTTTCAGGTTTCTGGCGAGCCCACTGTCAGTTCAGTCAGCTCTGGTGCAAAATTAGCCCGGCGAAAAGGTTGTGATCTTGTGATCGGGCTCGGCGGCGGGAGTGCAATCGACAGCGCCAAAGCGATCGCTGCTCTGGCGACCAATCCTGGCGAACCGCTCGATTACATCGAAGTGATTGGAGCCGGGAAACCCCTGAGAGTCCCTCCGCTGCCAGTTCTGGCGATCCCAACTACCGCAGGAACGGGTTCCGAAGTGACCCGCAACGCGGTCATTTCATCCGAGGAGCACCACGTCAAGGCAAGCCTGCGCAGCCCACTGATCCTCCCTAAAGTTGCCCTGGTTGATCCAGAGCTGACCTACAGTTTGCCAAGGCTGATTACTGCTTGGACGGGTTCTGATGCGCTGACCCAGCTGATTGAACCGTTCGTGTCAAATGCAGCGAATCCGCTCACGGATGCGCTCTGCCGAGACGGCATCAAGCGGATTTCTCGCTCGCTTCGAACTGCTTGCGATTATCCTGAAGATGCTGCAGCCCGGGAAGACATGGCCTTAGCCAGCCTGTTCGGCGGATTAGCGCTGGCGAATGCGCGTTTGGGTGCAGTGCATGGATTTGCGGGTGTGATTGGAGGGATGTATGAAGCGCCGCATGGTGCGATCTGCGCCAGGCTGCTGCCGATCGTCATGGAAGCGAATATTCGGGCGCTTCGTGAAAGGTCCTCGAACCACCCTGCGCTGGAGCGGTACGCCAGGATCGCCCGGCTGCTCACAGGCAAGAAAGCCTCACCGGAAGCCGGGGAAGATTTTCTCATACAATGGATGACCGATTTCCAGATACCAGGACTTGGATCCTACGGTTTGGAAAGAGAAAAATTTTGCTTCCGTAATTGAAAACACCCACCGAGCCAGCAGCACAAAAGGCAATCCCATCGTGCTATCAGAAGAAGAACTCTGGCAAATCCTGGAAAAGGCGATTTAGACCTCCGCAGTCAGGACCCGGAAACGTGTATTTCCACCTGATTCGCTGATCCGCGCAAACTCGACCTTCCATCCAGCGTTCGTACCGGATAAAACGGTTTGCGACGATTATTAACTTGCCGCCAGGTTGAAGAGCGAGACGGCTCTGCCGGATGAACTCCTCTGCGATTTGGTAATCGACCTCTCGACCGGAATGAAAAGGGGGATTAGAGAGGATCAAGTCGTAGCGCTTCTCGGCTGCAGAACCAAGCACATCGCTTGCAAAGGCACGCACAAGGTTCAGATTGTATCGGCGGATGTTTTCTTCAGCGGCATGAATTGCAATCAGATTTGAATCGATCAAATCGACTGATGTGGCGCCGTGAAGTGCTGCGAAAAGGCCGATGATCCCATATCCGCATCCGAGATCAGCTGCATGACCTTTAATCGAGTTGGGAAGCGATTCCAGCAGAAGCCTGGTCCCCTCGTCCAGACGGTCGTAAGAAAAAATCCCGGGCAAGCTGACCAAAGAAAATGCTTTCCCGCAGACTTCGATATTAAGGTTAAACCATTCACCTGGGCGAATTCCGGAATCCAACCACCAGCCGGACTTATCTGATAACCCCTGCGTCCGGGTCCACTGGACAAGTCGGCTGCCTTTCTTGTATGCGAGGACAGCTGACTTCCCGAATATCGCCTCACCGTCGTGGATTGCGGGAAGAATTCCTTCTCGATTTGCTCCGGCGAGAAAGCAGGTTCCCCCCTTGTGAAGCGCGATGAATGCTGTGTAAAGCCATCGTCGAGCCAGCAACCTTCCCTTCGGAAGCAGGATCAGGACTGTGTCAAATGAACCCTGCAGATCTTCAGGGATATCAACGGCTTCGATCACACGGGCGTTGGCTGCTTTATAAAAGCTGAGTGTTTCTTTTACTGCGTCAAGTGCGATCTGGTTGAAGTCATATATCCATATCCTTGATGTGGGGAAGCGGACCGCCAGAAATGCGGCAGAAGCCGGGTTCCTGCTGCCAAGGATCAGCACGTTTTGTTGTTCGATATGCAGAATATTTTCTGCAAGGAGCTGCTCAGATGGCGTCAGCTTCTCCCAATTGGAGAAACCAGGCTTGGTGATGATCGAAAAATCCTGTCCATTAATCCTGACAGAGGTCGATCGAAATCGAGTATATTCGCTTTTGTCTGATACGGTCATTTAAGAATGACTCTCTGGAAAACAACTGGATAGGCGCTGCTGATTCCAATTGTACCTTGTAATTGAGCGACGCATTCAGGCCTGTGTTTCAATATACTCGTTAAGACGACCTGGCAGTCAAATTAAGACTTGATAATAGGATAGGATATAATAGATTAAATGATGCGTGAGTAATCGGCACTGGTCGAGGGAGGAATTGGCTCGTATGCTGAGAATCTCGCTGTTGGGCGATTTCTGCGTTCTTTACGGGGAAAAGCCTGTCAGGGATATTGATACACCACGCCTGCAATCCTTGTTGGCGTATCTGTTGCTTCACAGAAGTGCTCCCCAGTCTCGTGCTTACCTGGCTTTCCTCTTTTGGCCTGATACAAACGAAGCTCAAGCCCGCACGAATCTGCGCAACTTGCTGCACCATCTGCGGTTCACCTTACCGAATGCGGACTGCTATCTGGATGTGACAGTACAGACGTTGCAGTGGCGGTCTGATGCCCCCTTCTCGCTGGATATTTTTGACTTTAATACTGAAATCTCCCAGGCAGAACAAGCACTAAAGCTAAATTCTCCATTATCAGCCCGAGAAGCTTATGAACGGGCGGCAGACAAATACAAGGGAGACTTGCTTCCAAGCTGCTACGATGAATGGATCATATCCCATCGTGAAGGCTTGCGCCAATCATACCTGGACGTCCTGGAGCGTCTGGGGAATATGCTTGAGGAACAGCGAGATTACCAGGGAGCGATTCGAAACACCCAGCAATTACTGCGATATGATCCGCTTCATGAAGCCGCTTACCGGCGTCTTATTCGGCTCCATGCCCTGAATGATGATCGGGCTGGCGCATTAAGGGTTTACCACACATGCACGACGGTCTTGCAGCGAGAGCTGGAGGTAGAACCCAGCGCTGCCACCCGAGAAGTCTACCATCAGCTTTTGACCGCAGAAATGCGATTGGCGCCTCATGTCCCAGCGACGACCTCATTCACTCCCTTGATAGGTCGGGAGGTTGAATGGACGCAGATGCTTCAGACCTGGCATGCCGTTATCGCTGGAAAGGGGCCGCAGGTCGTTATTCTGTGTGGAGAGGCCGGAATCGGTAAGACCAGGCTGGCGGAAGAGCTGCTGCAGTGGGCAGGTCGCCAGGGGATAAGCAGAGCCAATTCTCGTTGCTATGCGGTTGAAGGCGAATTGGCTTTTGGCCCGGTTATTGACTTACTGCGTGCCCATCCATTAATCCGATTAGAAGATGCATTTATTGGTGAAATATCCCGGCTGCTGCCGGAAATATTAGCAATTAGACCGGATCTATCTCGTCCGACAGCGCTGACTGAAGCGTGGCAGCGCCAGCGCCTCTTCGAAGCACTGGCTCAAGCCATCCTATCGATAAATCAGCCACTCCTGCTGATGATTGACGACTTGCAGTGGTGCGATCGGGATACCCTGGAATGGCTGCATTTCCTCCTCCGTTTTGATCGGTCTGCACGGCTGTTAGTCGTCGGTACCTACCGACCCGAGGAAATTGGAGTGAACCATCCACTGATACCCTGGCTCCAATCGCTGCGCCTTGTTGGTCAGGTTAACGAGATTGACCTGGGACCGTTGGATGAGTCCGCAACCTATGACTTAGCGAAACGGATCGCCGGTGAAGATATTGGCAAGCAGGCTGCTCAAAACCTTTACCATGAGACGGAAGGCAACCCATTATTTGTTGTCGAATCGATCCGGGCGAGGCTGCCAGCTACTCGACAGAGCATCGAAAATGATCCGAATCGAAAGCTCTCGTCTGATTTCTTATCCGAAAAGATCGACCTTCCTCCAAAAGTCCGCACGGTGCTTGAATCGCGCCTGGCGCAAATTTCACCATCATCTCGTGACCTGGCTGAATTGGCGGCAGCCATCGGTCGGGAGTTCAACTTTAAGCTGCTTGCAAAGGCCAGCGGAAGCGATGAGGACACTTTGGTCCACGAGCTTGACGAGCTGTGGCAGCGGCGAATCGTGCGGGAGCATGGAATTGAAGCCTACGACTTCAGCCACGACAAACTGCGCGAGGTCGCCTACCACAGTATGAGTGCTGCCCATCGGCGGCTGCTCCACCGACGCATAGCTCAGGCACTGGAAGAGCTTCAGGCAGAAGAACTTGACCCTGTCAGCCACCAGCTGGCAGCCCATTATGAAAAAGCTGGCTTGCCCGAAAAAGCAGCCTCCTATTATTTGCGTGCCGCAAATGTTGCGCGCCAGGTTTATGCCAACGAGGAAGCCCTGGCCCTGCTTCAGCGCGGCCTGGCGCAGGTGAAGGATTTTTGGAAGAGCGGATCGGAGGATGAGGCGAGTTTTAAACTCCCGGCTCAGCTCTGGGAGACGATTGGCGATGTTCATGAAATCCAAGTAAACCATGAGGATGCATTGCAAGCATACACAAATGCTCATACGTGGATTACCCAAAAAGATCCAGTGTGGGAGGCGCGACTTCACCGAAAGTCGGCGATTGCACTGCGGGAGCAAAGGCTCTACCCGCAAGCACTGGAAGCCTGCCGGCGAGCCGAAAGTGCGCTGGGCGAGCCGCCTTGTGAATCATCTTGTCTGTGGGACGATGAATGGCTTGAGGTGCAGGTCGAACAAATCTGGACTCATTACTGGTTGGCGCAATGGCCGGAGATGGACACTTTGCTAAATAAGTTTCAGCCAGTAATTCAGGCACATGCAAATCCCGCCATCCGCCTGAGGTTTTTATGGGCTTCCTGCTTGTTGCAATTGCGCAAAGACCGCTACCGGGTGTCGGACGAAATGCTGGACGATGCTCGTGAAGGTCTTGTATTAAGTCATGAATCTGGCAGCCTTAAAACCAGGATTGAATGGAATTTCGAGCTTGGTTTCCTGCTCCTTTGGCGGCGTGAACTCGAAGAAGCCGAGGAATATCTGAATACCGCCCTCGAGCTGGCTGAATTTGGCAAATTTCTGCCAATTAGGACCCTCAGCCTTACGTATTTGACCATCTTGAACCGGTTTCTTGGTCGCGTGGAGCGGGTTTTCGATTGCGCAACGCGTGCCAGGGAAGCGGCCGAAGCAGCTCATATGCCCGACTATGTGGCTGCAGCAAAAGGCAACCAGGCATGGCTTGACTGGCGCAGAGGTGATTTGATAATCGTCGAACAAGCAGGTCAGGAAGCAATGAATTTATGGCGGATGTCGCCGCTTGTATACCCATTTCAATGGCAGGCGCTCTGGCCTCTCATCGGCACGACGCTTGTGCAGGGCAATGATTTTGAAACGTTGATATACGTAAAGGCGTTGCTCGAAACGACCCAACAGCTCCTGCCAGAAATGCTGGACTCCCTGCTGCAAGCGGCGGTTCAGGCCGATGTCAAAAGCCAGGCTGAAGTCTCACGCTCCTATCTGGATCGAGCCGTGGTTTTTGCCCAACAAATGGGCTACCTGTAGTCAGATCCTTACGTCATACAATTTATAACTAGTCGGGCCAACCCCTAAAGAATTATAAAAGGGGTTGTGGTATGCGTTTCATGACTGAGCTGAATCCATTTTACTTCCCCTTAAGTCCTCTTAATTCAAACTCCCCGCCAAACGCTTTTCAAACGATATTTTTTGTATGATAGCTTCATAAGGTTTGGAAGAATTATTTCAGAAAGAATATAGGTCAAATGGAGGATGCTGTGAAACTGAAATTAGAATTTCGAGATATATTCTGGTGGTTTTGGACAGTCACTCTGGTCTTCATAATTGCCGCAATTGCTGGATGGACGCCTGGATATTACGTTGTTATGGTAATCAGCGCCATTCAAGTCGTCGTGTTCCTGCTGCGTGAGCAGAGCGTGTCGGCGTTCCCGACCCAAATCCGGATTGTATATTTTGTTTGGACGCTGACCGGATTGTGGCCGGCTGTTCGACTGCCCTTTTACATCGTTCTTCTGCTGGGCACGATCATGGTAGTGTTTTTTGGTCGCTGCAGCATCGCGATGGTGCTCAAGCATATGCCTTGGAACCGCGATCGGGCTCCCCGGCTTGTTTGATATGAATTGCGTGATGCAGAGTGCACGAATACCTGCAAGAAAGACCTGTGGAAATTCTAGGTCTCAAAAATTCTTTTGAATTTAAAAGTAAATCAGTCAAATCAGGAGGAAAACAATGGAGCTCGTAGTCGGATCAACTGGAATATTGGGAGGAATGATCACCCGGCGGCTGCTGGACGAAGGTCAGGATGTGCGCATTCTGGTTCGCCACAACTCACCTTCAGAGCAAATGTCGCTGCAAGGGATGGCTACTTCGGCGCGTTCATTAACTGACGCTGGCGCCAGGCCGGTCTTTGGTGACCTGAAGGACCGCGCCTCGCTCGACAAGGCGTGTGATGGGATCGAAACTGTGATCACAACCGCCAATTCGGCCATGCGCGGCGCTGAAGACAATGTGGAAACAGTGGATCGGCGCGGCAACCTTGCTTTAATCGAAGCTGCCAAATCTGCGGGCGTGAAGCAGTTTGTTTTTATCTCATTCCTCGGCGCCGATTTGCACCATCCGGTGCCGCTGTTCCAGGCAAAGGCCGAGACTGAAGCGGCGCTTGTCGGAAGCGGGATGCCTTACACAATACTTTCTCCCAATTTTTTCATGGAAAGCTGGATCGGGATGGTGGTCGGAATCCCGCTGCAAGCCCGTCAACCTATTACTCTGGTGGGAGAAGGTAAACGGCTTCATTCGCTCATCTCGGTCGGGGATGTGGCAGCTTTTGCGACGGCTGTCGTTGGCCATCCTTCGGCTATCAATCAGAAGCTGGTCCTGGGTGGACCAGAACCATTGACATGGCGCAGAATCGTGGACACCTTCAGCCAGATCTTGGGCAAGGAGCTGCCTGTGCAGTTTGTCGCCCCTGGTGCGCAGATCCCACTCCTTCCAGAAATTGTCCCACCTGTGCTGGCAGGCATGGAGATCTACGATTCCCCGATTCCGATGCAGGAGACTACCCGCCTCTTTGGGGTGGAACAGACATCGCTGGATTCCTGTGCACGCCGCATGCTCGGCATCCAGGTTGATTAGCGAGAATTACAATCATGGCGACAAAAAACGCTGCCGACCAATTAACACCGAACTCGCAGCTTTTCATGCTCCGCCTGTGGCAAGAAGACCTGGGCGGCGGGCAGACGGACTTTCGTTGCAAGGTCCAGCACGTGAGCAGCGGCGAAGTGCGCTATTTCCGTGATTGGCATACTCTGGAAGCCTTCATGGAGGCCATTCTGAAAAATGGCTCACAAGGACATTATGCGGGGAAGATCCCTGAGTGAAAGGCTTAGATTACCTAAAAAGGTTGCCCTTACGTAAAATTGTGTTTTTATCTTATGAAATATTCCTCGGTCATTAGAAAATCTTAAAATAATTACCCGAAGGAGAGAAAGATGAAAAACAAAAATATGTCCTCAGAAAAAGGTCGAGTGATCGGTCAAGTTCTTACCATTATGGTCGTTTTATGCCTCATGTGTTTTCACACAAACAGCATGGCAGCACCGACATCCCAAGAGGCTCCTCCATTCGAGACGATTCCCATTCCACCAGAAGTGCATTTGTGGAATCCCGATTCGAATGTTGTGGATGCGCGCTCTTTCAAAAAACCCCAAGCTTGATTCAAGCATGGCAGGACTGGCAGATGCAGAAGATACCGCTGAACAAAATGCTCTAATAACGTCCCAATCGCTGAAAATGTCTGGCGGTCTGGTGCAAGTCCAAATTGTTATACCTGCAGACGGATTGCAGGCTGCGATTACGGTGGTCAATGAAGCCGGAGGCGAGGTAACAAAAACCAGCATGGATGGAACCTTGATCCAGGGATGGTTGCCAATCGATAAGCTCGAAGATGTTGCCGCCCACGATGAAGTCTTTTTTATTCGCCGCCCAGCGGAGGCTGTCCCGCTGGAAAATGAACAGGTTGGGAGCAACACGACGGAAGGGTTGGCTGCGATGAACGGCGCAGCCTGGCATAGCGCTGGTTATCTAGGTACAGGAGTCAAGGTCGGCATCATCGATCTTGGTTTTCTGGATTATCCCAACCTGCTTGGAGGCGATTTACCATCCACAGTTTCTGTGAAGAACTTTGTGGACGGTGAATCAGATCATGCAAGTCAATGCCACCACCGTGCATGGTACTGCCTGTGCTGAGGTTGTCAATGATGTCGCACCGGAGGCCATGCTTTACTTCGCAAAAGTCAGCACGAATTTGGACCTGGCTCAGGCTGTCACCTGGATGAAAGACACGAACCATGTTGATATCATCTCCACTTCACTCGGCTGGTACAACATTACACCGGGCGATGGGAACGGTGAATTTGCAGATCTTGTCCAGTTTGCACAAAGTGCAGGCATCTTGTGGGTGACTTCTGCTGGAAACGACCGCGAAGCTCACTGGGGTGGACCATATCATGATCCATACGACCAGGGATACCATTTCTTTAATGAGGGTGAGTTCGTAAACTACTATGGTCCTGGAAATAATCTTGCTTATCTCATTCCTTCAGGCAACTCAATCAGAGTCTACCTGCGTTGGGATGATTGGACAAATGTAAATCAAGATTATGATTTGTATTTGTATCGCTTCAATCTTATAGTTCAGGATTGGGTACAGGTAGCGGCAAGTGAGAATAACCAGAATGGCAGCCCCGGACAAAAGCCAACCGAAGAAATATTCTATACTACTACGGGAGCAGCTGCATCGTATGGATTCGCAATAAAAAAGGTTTACGGATTTGGGGGAAATCACCTCGAAGTATTTGCGCCAAAAATTGCACGTCTCAAATTTATCAACCACGACCGCAGCCTGAACAATCTGGCGGACGCCACCAATGCAATGACGGTGGCAGCACTGGATGTCAACTCTCCCTGGCCTCAGGAATCGTACAGCTCACAGGGACCGACGAACGGTCCTGGCGGCACCGCAACGGGCGGATTTGGAAAGCCTGATATCTCCGCGTTTGCCAATGTGAGCACTGTCAGTTATGGGATATTGGAGAAGTTCAATGGCACCTCGGCCGCCACTCCTCATGTGGCAGGTGCAGCAGCGTTGGTTTTAGACGCTTATCCGGCATCCACTCCCGATGAATTATGGGTGTCCCTTAAATTCGACGCGATCGATATGGGACCATTTGGAGCGGATAACATTTACGGCCATGGTCGGCTACATCTGGATACGCCTCGGATTTGCCCCATGGCAGGCATTTGGTCAGGTACCACCAGCCAGGGACTTCCGATTGAGTTTGAGGTTGAAAATTTGCCTGAATGCTCTGTGGCAGCCGAGTCAATCAGAGCTACTATTAATTGTGGTGGCACAGTTGCGACACATACTTTAGCTGTCGGTTTATTGATCTCAGACCACCATTTTGACAATGGGACAGGTGTATTAGGCACATTCGTCGCAGGTGATTTTACTTCCTCTGAGCGCGCACACGGCACGATAACGTATCGTACGAAACCATTATGCGAAATGACCGGTACCTGGTCTGCTTTATTCACGCATGAGATTGTCAATTATCATATTTTTCTGCCGCTGATAAACCGATAGGGATACATGAAAATACTTGACCTACTCTTGAAATCCCACTTTCTCCTATGCACCCTTTGCTGCATTACTGCCTGTGACTTTCGCGCGACTTTGGAAGGTCTTACTGACTATGAAAATCATCACCCAGCTAACCTTCATCATCATCCTGACAGCTTGTACACGTGCAGCCATTATCGAGCCAACTTCGATTTCTACACCGACGGAAATCTACGTATCGACACCCAGCCTGACCTCTGCTATTTTTTTTACTGCTACTCCAACAGAAACACTTACACATAGGCCTACGGAATCACCTCCTAAAACCTTCCAGGAAGATGCGACCATGGTGCTGATCCCTGCGGGAGAATTCCAAATGGGCAGTGCAAGCGGTCACTATCAAGAACAGCCAGTCCACTCGATAAATCTCGACAATTACTTTATTGATAGGAATGAGGTCACAAATGCTCTTTACGAGAAGTGTGTGAGATCTGGGGCATGCTCCTCTCCTGGCGACCCAGGCTCGTTTAACAGGGAAAGTTATTTCCGGAATTCTACTTATGCTGATTACCCTGTGATCTATGTAAATTGGGAACAGTCCAGCAATTACTGTGCTTGGCGCGGTGCCCGCCTCCCCACGGAGGCGGAGTGGGAGAGAGCTGCCCGCGGCGGTTTAAAGGGTATGGAGTACCCATGGGGAAATGATCCACCGGTCTGCCGAAAAGGAGCTGAAAATGGAGCCATGTTTGACGATGGTGGTGATTGCATTGATTTTGACACCGAGGCAGTGGGCAGCTACGCCCCAAATGGCTACGGACTATATGACATGGCTGGGAATGTGTGGGAGTGGGTGATGGACTGGTATATGGATACTTTTTATTCCATTTCACCGCTTGAAAATCCTCTTGGACCAAGAAATGGAGAATTCCGTGTCCTGAGAGGAGGCGCATGGTACGGAGATCCGGATAGTTTGCGCGTCTCCGATCGCTTTAGCCTCAATCCGGATGACCAACTCAATAATGTCGGTTTTCGCTGCGTAAGCTCTCCTTGAAACTGATGCAAAACCATACACAAATAGAGAACCGTATTAGGTCTGCAATTAGCAGCCTGTGATATCGGAGCGATCGAGCGAGGTCCTGCGGACAAGATGTATCTTTACCTGCCTGTCGTAAAAAAATAGATCCAGCGTAATCAATATGCATTCTTGCTGAAAAAGAGAGGCTGGATTGTTCATTGTGAGTCTCGCAATTGAATTTGGGTGCATCCATACAAGCTATCCCCTATTGACGGAAAATAAAAAGCGGGCTAAAATGAACAGCCGTTTGAGACCCACCTCTGGATATTCCAGGGATGCCGCTTTGTTGAGCTGATAGAGGAGGCGTAAATGAGCGACCAGGAACCGCTGAAAAGCGAACAGGAAGAAACCGAAGCACCGCTGGAGATCACCGGGGAAGCAGTCAACGTCACGGACACCAATGTGGAGAATGTGAACGCTGAGCTGGTTCGGATGAGCCAGAGTTATGCCGGCAAAGTCACGGCTGCTGAAGTCGAGATGCGTCAGAGCGCCGCCGCAAATTTGAACGCCGAGAATATCTCGATCCAGCAGAGTGGGATTTTGAATATTCAGGCTGGAACCGTTAAGGCAGCTGAAAACGCGCTTGGCATGGTGAAAAGCGAGTCGATCACGATTGAAGGCGGTCAGACATGCACCGTCTGTGCTCAATCGGCTCAGGTAAACAACACGCAGGTAGGCTTGATCGTCACACGAGAGCTTCAGGCTAGCTCTGTTCGAGCCGGGATTCTCATCGCAGGGAATGTTAATGGAGAGATCCAGACTGTCCTCGATACGCCCCGGGTTCTGCTTGGCGGGATTGTTTTTGGAGCGGCGACAGGATTGGTCCTCTTTGTCTTGAGCAGTCTGAGCCGAAAAAAAGGTTAGCACCATCGGTCAGGATGGACCTGGCTGCTGGATAATCTCACCGGCAAGCGCCGGATTTATACCAAAAGAGCGAGGGTAACCGCAGGGATGCGGTGAGAGGCGCTCTGAGGAAGGGTAAAATGGAAGATATCGTTTTTCAAGTAAGAGACCGAGAGATCATTGGCAAGCAGGTGCGAGCGCTTCGACGACAAGGCCGTTTGCCCGCTATTCTTTACGGTCCGCATATCGAGCCAAAAGCGATCAGCCTCGATTTTCGGGAAGCCAGCCGGGTGCTACCAATGGTTTCATCTTCGCACCTGGTGAAACTGGTGCAGGATAATGGCGAAACCCACACTGTATTGGTGAGAGAAAAGCAGCGCAACCCGCTGACCGGGTCGTTGATCCACATCGATTTCCAGGCAGTCTCGCTAACCGAAAAACTTCGAACAAAAGTCTCGATTGATCTGCAAGGAGAAGCTCCAGCTGTCAAGGTGTTCGATGGTGTGCTTGTCACCGGACAGGAAGTCATCGAGGTCGAATCGCTTCCAGGCGATCTACCTGAGCGAATAGTTGTTGACATTTCTGTGCTGAAACGGATCGGTGACCTGATCCGGGTTCGGGATCTTCAGGTGCCCGCAGGAGTCGATGTCTTAACGGACGCTGAAGAAATGGTAGTACTCGTCACTGCCCCGCAGCTCGAGAGGGTTGAGGAAGTAGTTGAAGAAGCTTCCGCGTTCGAACCCGAGGTGATCGAAAAAGGCAAGAAGGAAGAAGAAGAAGTTTAAGTCTTCAACCCTGGTGATTTCCGGGAGGTCAGAGCAATCCGACCTCCCGTTTTATTTTAATCATTTCAGCCAGGATTTTGAAGCGCTTCGATCAAGGTGAGCGATAACCTGGCGCTGGCTCCCCATAGAACTTCGCCATCATAAGGATGAAAATAGACGACCTGAATTGCTGGGTGCGGAGCCGGCAGCGGTCGAAGCCGAGTCTCGTGATTGGCAGGATCAGCCAGCCAATCGAGTGGGACCCTGAATATGCGAGTGACTTCGTTTACAGCCGGAGATAGGGCGTAAGGCCATGGGATGCATCCAACAACTGGTGTCACAAGATAATTGGTGATGGTATGGTAATTTGGCAATCGACCCAAGATCCTGACATCCTGTCTCTTTAGACCAATCTCTTCCTCCGCTTCTCGCAGGGCGGTCTCTTCTGGTGAGCGGTCTTCGGGGTCAGAGCGGCCGCCAGGAAACGCGACCTGCCCGCTGTGCTCAGGCAGCTCGGCGCTGCGGCGAGTGAGCAGCAGGTTCCAGGCCAAATCTTCAACCAGGAGCGGGATCAATACAGCTGCCGGGCGCGGCTCAGCTTTGATAATCTCCTTGATTTGTGGGAATTCCAGGACGAGAGTACTTGAGTCCGAGCTGAGTGCCCTTGCAAGGCGCCGTTCTATCTCCGCTTCATTAAGAACTTGCGTTTGGTACATGGTCTTAATCTGCTTCTGAGCTCGATCCATTGTCTTCCGATTCAGATGGAGTCAACGACTCGAAAGCTGGAGGTGGTTCGCCGGGAAGCAAAACGCGCGCAAAAACCAGGAAACCTGTGTGCGCAACCATCCTGTCAACAGGGCGAAATCGGTCTCCGTTGGCTTTGTAATAACGCAGGATCACTTCGCAAACATCAATGAACGCAAAACCATTCGGATGGAGGCGTATGCAGCAAGCGGCACACCTGGTTAGAGGTGGGCAGGATCGTGCCGAAAAAGCCGCCTGGCTTCAATGCCGAACGAACCTGGGACAAATAATCGTATGGATTTGGTAGATCTAGAAAAAGGGCATCTATTCCAATTTCATCAAAGCCTTCTGCGATATCGCGCTGCTTGAGTTCAACTCGCTCCAAGAAGCCCAACCGTTCGAGGTTTTTGCGTGCCAGCGCCTGCATCTCAGGCCGCTGTTCGTAGGAATATACCCGGCCTTGCGAACCGACCGACCATGCAAGCGCCGTAGTAAAAGCGCCTGAGCCGGTTCCGGCTTCCAGGACGACTGTTCCAGGTCCAATCCCCATTGAGATCAGGATAAAACCAATGTCTTTTGGGTAGATGATCTGTGTATTGCGGCGGGTTTCTCGCAAGATATCGCTTAGTGAAGGCTGCAGCAGGTAGAATGGACTGCCTAAATGTGTTGCGACCTGGCTGCCCCATGGCAATCCGATCAGATCATTGAAATCGACGATGCCGCGATGCGTGTGAAGCTGCCCGTCAGCTTTGAGACGGATGAGATAAACCTTATTTGTCGGGCTGACTAGCTGAATCAGATCGCCTTCCTGGACGAGCATATCCGGGGAATGTGTGTTCATTTATTCTTTGTTGATCCTCCGGAAGCATTATATTACGATAAATGAGATAAGAAAAATACCTTGACGGAAATTATCAGGACTGATAAAATGTATCAAGTAATGGCACGCTTTTCTTTTTGCTGGAACCTATGACCGGGCTGAGCGATAGTCGTGTTCAGGCGGTTTTTTTATTCCCAATTGCGGGTGTGCAAGCGGGAACCGGCAAACAGGCGGCCGAATGATCGAAACAGTTCTATAAGGAGAATAGAAGTAATGGAAAACCGAATCGTTGGTAAAGTTAAGTGGTTCAATGCGAGCAAGGGGTACGGCTTCCTTGAGCGCCAGGGTGGATCGGATGTATTCGTGCACTACACCGCAATCCAGACCGATGGCTACCGCACCCTTCAAGAGGGTCAGCAGGTAGAATTCAGTGTTGAACAAGGGCCGAAAGGCTTGCAGGCTGCACAGGTGACTATTCTCTAGATAGACTGTACCATTTTTTGCACTCACCCCCCTCGCATTGCGAGGGGGTTTTTGTTTGGGCGGCTAATCCCGACGGCTGGATCGTTTTTCTGGATTGACCTGGCTCAACCAATCCCCGATCATCAGAAAGATGAATCCAAACAGGAGCGCTGTTCCTAAGTGGAGCGATCCCAGGTCCCCAATAGTAATATTGAATCGGCTTGCCAGGAGATGTCCGAACCAGAATCCGATCCAGCCCAAGATCAGGTCTAACATTAGTTTTCCTAACCCACCGCCTCGCCAGACGTGAAAAACCGCGCCGAGAAATGTTGAGATCATAATTCCTTGGACAATCGAAGGCGTATTCATCGTTTCCCTTTTTCAAAACTTCGCATAGGTGAGCAGTGAAAAAGACATTTATTGCTCATAATTATTTTTGCGAATCTTACCTGATAATAATCCCGCCGCCCAGGCAGATCTCACCCTGATAAAAAACGGCTGCCTGGCCGGGCGTAATGTCTCTCAAAGGCTCGTTGAGCTGGATAAAGGCTTGCTGGTTTGGTTCGAAGTTGACAACTGCCCCAACCCGGGCTGCTGTGGATCGGATTTTCACATCTGCCTGGAATGGGGATGCAGGTGGGCTGCCGGCAACCCAGCTTAATCCTCCAGCAACGAGATGACCAGAGCCGAGCGCTTCGTGCGAACCCACAATCAAGGCATTTCGGTCCAGGTCTTTTTGAAGCACATAGAGGGGTGCTGGTGATGAAATGCCGATCCCTTTCCGCTGTCCGATTGTATAAAATGCCAGGCCTCGATGGCTTCCCAGATGGCGGTCGTCTTGTGTAAGAATCGGTCCGGGTTTATAAGTCTGTGGGGCAACGCGGAGCAGGAAATTTCGGTAATCTTCGCCGCCTAAAAAGCAAAGGTCCTGGCTTTCAGAACGCTCCGCCGCCGGCAGCCCACGCTCGCGCGCGATCTGTCGAACCTGTATTTTTGTAAGATCGCCAAGTGGGAATAGGGTCTGCGAAAGCCGATTCTGAGTAAGCGAATGGAGGACATACGATTGATCTTTCGTAGAGTCTTTTGCCACTAGCAAACGAACCTTTTTGTCCTGCCGGTCAAGCCGGGCATAATGACCGGTCGCCATCCAATTGGCGCCGAGCAAGCGGGCGTGCTGGAGCAGGAAACCCCAGCGTATGTGGTTGTTGCATGCAAGGCATGGATTTGGTGTGTAGCCGGCTTGATAACCGTCAATAAACGTCCGAACAACCGCATCATAATGAGCTTCTTGTGCATCTACGACATAGAATGGGATGTCCAGCCTGGCTGCCACCTGGCGGGCTATCGCCATCGAGTCCGGCGTACAGCAGCGGTTATCAGCCTCGCGACCGCATTCACTCCACAATCGCAACATCATCCCGGTCACTTCATAACCTTGCTCGACGAGCAGGGCTGCTGCGACCGAGCTATCGACTCCACCGCTCATCGCGATGACGACTTTATTGGAGGGCTCTAGCACGATTGACAAGCTCCGGAAGGATTTGGATCAAGCTCTCGACCTGCTGTATTTCAGTGCCTACACCAAGCGTAAGGCGCAGCGATCCGAGAGCCCATTCCCTCTCAAGCCCAAGAGCGGTGAGCACGTCGGATGGCATTGGATCACCTGTTTTGCAAGCAGAACCTGAAGAACAGGCAAAACCTGCTGCGTCGAGCAGCATAAGCAGGGTGTTTCCATCTGCACCATGAAATGCGAAACTGGCATGATTCGGAAGACGATTTTCGTTGTGACCTGTCAACTGTGAGTCTGGGATCTCTTCCAGGATCTGGCCGATCAATCGATCGCGGAGTGGTTTCAATTTCCTGATCCGTTCCTGGCTCTCGACCTGGGCCAGCCGCAGGGCTTCAGCCATCCCAACGATGTAAGGGACATTGTGAGTTCCAGCGCGTAAGCCGGATTCCTGGCTGCCCCCGGTCAGGATCGGCAGGATTGGAATCCCTTTTCTTACATAAAGCGCGCCGACGCCTTTTGGACCGTAAAATTTATGGGCGCCAAGCGAAAGCAGGTCCACGTTGAGCTCCTCAACATCTACTGTCAAATAAGCAGCTGCCTGAACTGCGTCAGTATGAAAGGGTACTCCCCTCGAACGGCAAATCGTGCCAATTTGATCGATCGGGTTGATTGACCCGATCTCGTTGTTGGCATAAATTACCGAGACAAGGGCTGTGGAGGAACGCAAGCGGGAGGCGACTTCGCCTGGATCCACTCGGCCAAACCTGTCTACTGAAAGAACCTCCAACTCAAAACCGTGGAGCCGGGCGAGCTGTTCAGCAGTCTTCGAGACAGCATGGTGCTCGACAGGACTGATCAGCAGGTGGTTTGCGCCGCGCAGCTCTCGTGCTGCCAAAGCCGCACCGCGCAGCGCCAGGTTGTCGGACTCCGATCCGCATGAAGTGAATATGATTTCTTTTTCCCTGCAGTTTAGCGCGCCAGAAAGCTCATGTCGGCTTTGCTCCAGTGCGCCTTCAGCCTGCTGTCCAAATCGATGGATGGATGACGTATTTCCGAACACCTGGCTGAAGTACGGTATCATCTTTTCAAGCACGCGAGCATCCACGGGGGTTGTCGCAGCGTAATCAAAGTAGGTTTTCATTTTCTTGGTATCCACATTCAGTTTTCTAAGCGGATTATAACCAAGATCAGTCCATCATGGCGAAAAAAAGGTATAATCGAGCGAAGATAGGATAGAACCTCGTACGTGCTGGCCGATACCCATTGTCATCTGAACTTTGAAAGTTTTAACGTCGATCGAACGGCCGTAATTGAACGCGCCATCCAGGTTGGAGTGGAGCGCATCCTGGTCCCCGGGGTCGATCTGGAGACCAGCCGATCGGCTCTTGATCTGGCAGAGCAGGTTGAATGTGTGTACGCAGCCGCAGGCGTCCATCCAAATGACGGTTCAAGTTGGGATGAAAACACATCCGGTGTGTTGCGGAGTCTTCTCTTGAGTCCGAAAGTTGTTGCAGTCGGGGAAATTGGCCTGGACGATTACTGGAATCATACCCCAAGGGACCTGCAGAGGCAGCTTTTTGAGCAGCAGCTTGAATTGGCAGCCGAGACGGGCCTGCCGGTCGTTGTCCATGTGCGTGACCGCGATTTGGTGCATAGACCGGCGCTTACTGATGCCCTTACCATCCTTAAATCCTGGCAGAGGGGGTTGCGACGGACGAAACGAAGCGCTTGCTTCACGACCTGGAGTATTCCATTCGTTCAGCGGTGACTTAGCTGCCGCAGAACGAGCGATTGCGATCGAATTCTTGATCGGGATACCTGGTCCAGTGACATATAATAAAGCAGATGTGCTGATAAAAATCGCGCGCCATCTGCCGGAGAAATTTCTTCTCATCGAAACGGACGCACCGTTCCAGCCCCCGCAACCATTCCGGGGAAAAAGGAACGAGCCGGCTTATGTCTGTTATGTTGCAGAGACGATTGCCGGGCTGCGTGGGATGGATGTCGAAAATCTTGGGAAAATTACTGCGCAAAT
>CAWBGK010000021.1:0-60935 GCA_963788305.1 uncultured Chloroflexia bacterium | reverse complement strand
GTCGCCATCCAACTGGGCGATCATGGAAGCGGGTTCCTGGAACGGCAAGCTCGGCGGCATGCAGCCTGCGCCTTTCCCGCTGTTTTTCCGCTATCTCGTCGGGCTGGGCAACGCCAGAAAAGTTTGACTACAACACTCCTCCAGCCATGGTCAAGGTTGGCCAGCTTTCGCTGCGCCCGTGGGGTTCCAAGCAGGGCATGAAGATCAACCTGCCGGATGATGTCATCGAGACGCCCAACCCTATGGGCACCGGACAGGCCTGGGGGTCCGATCGGGCTGACCTGGCAGACTTTTACCTGGCGCACGACTTCGACCTGACAGCGACCGCAGCCCCGATCTTTTCATTCGCCAGCTCCTGGAGCTTCGAGGAAGACTACGACTACGGCTATCTCGAGGTCTCGGAAGATGGCGGCACGACCTGGATCAAGCTGCAGGATATGGATGGGATTTTCGTCGATGACGGCAGCGGCAATTGGGGCCTCAACGACGAAGGCCAGGACACCCTGCGCTTCGATCTGACCGCCTTCGCCGGTAAGGCGATCACCCTTCGGGCTGCACTACACCAGCGACGTCGGCGTGCAGTGGGCGGGCTGGTTTGCGGACGACTTCCTGCTCGTCGACGGCGCGACCACGCTGTTTACAGACAACGTTGATAGCCCTCCAAACGACTGGTCGACGAATAACTTTGTGATCGTGCCGCTGACCCGCATCTATCCGCTCTACTATCTGGCCGAGTGGCGCAACTACAGCGGCTTTGACCGCGGCCTGAAGTACCCATACACGACGATCTACTCCGATGAAGATGAATGGGAAGTCGACCGCTGCCCGTATTCCGTGCCCGGCATGCTGCTGTGGCTGCGCAACGGCGCCTATGATTTCGACTACACCCTCACGATTTCATTTACAACCCTCCCAGCTACGGTCCGAAACACGCCCTGCTGATCGTGGACAGCCACTACTGGCCCCTGGAATGGGAGGGAATGGGTGCCACGGATGCGCACCTGCGGCTCAACCGGCGGTGCCAACCCGGGAACTCCACTTTCACTTTGCAGAAAACAGTACCATTTACGGTACGTCGTGCGGGTTCCACCGACGTGGGCGATATCGCCGAGACAAAGACCTTTGAGCCGCTACCCGGCGTGTCGCAGTTCCACGACTCGCTGGGCTACTACCCCGGCTGAGGTATCCGACCCGCAGACGACGGGCTCTACTTCTGGGACGCTCCTGCCAGTGTCGTCGTGCCGGCAACGGACAGCTACTCAACCAGGATCACCTGGGGGGACAAGACCCCGGCTACCGATTTTTACGGACTCGACATGGGTGACACGGTTCTCGGCTCAGGCAACCCTGGCGACGCTGGGGTGCAGTACGGTTTGCACCTGGCGGTTGTCGACAAAGCTCGCGATGGGTCCTGGGGTATGATCAAGATCTGGAACTCTTCCATGCTGGTGGACCTGGACAAGCAGGTTCGCACGTTCAAAGCCAGGCCGGGCGGATATCTGATGTACACCCTCAAGGTGACCAATAAAACCCCAGTTTTCCAAAACTTTGTGGTGGACGATCCGATCCCGACAAACACTAAATTTTTCTGGGGATGGTTTTTTGATTGGCACAATCAGCGAATCCATTGGGCTGGTAAGCTCGCTCCTCACCAGACCCAGATCATCCATTTCTGGGTGAGGATCGACCCAGATGCGGACTTGGGCACGGTGATCACCAACACAGCTACCCTGATAGATGGGGCGGTGGGAGACACAGCTACTGTCACGACCACCGTTGTACATCCAAGAGAAGCAGGAGCGGATGATTACACGGGTGGAGGAAGCCTGATCTATTTGCCGCTGATAAACCGATAATCATGCGAACCAGACGCCCACAGCCTGTTCAGGTGTGGATCCAGGAGATCCGATAGGTTTTTTAGACAGGTCGATCACGGGCGGCGAATAGTTGAATAAGAAGAGGAAAACGGCGTCAGGGTTTCCTGACGCCGTTCGCCCGTTATTCTTGGGTGTGAGAGCGTGCAGCTCAAGAAACGGGGATAATGACCTTATTCCCGAATTTATTATCTTAGCTTCCGGCAGAAAACCACCCGCTGACCGTCCGCGTGGTATTCGTAGCGGTTTTCCAGGGCTTGAAGCAGGATGGTCTGTCCGGCGATCGACTCGACCACGCCTTCCTTGGAAGTCCGCTCCTTGCTTGAGCGGCAGTAGAACCCGGCGGGGGAAAAGTCCTGGTTGATCACCGCCAGGATCATGATCTCGCCGGCAGGGATGCCCAAACGCTCCGCCAGGTCTGACCTCGGCCTCCCCGGGGCTGTCTGCTGGAGGCTGGATAGTCGCAGCAATTTCAACCCGTAAGGTCCGGGTGGGCACAGCGCTGGCTGCGGGGGTCGGCGAGGCCGGCAGGATCAAGGGTGGTTCTGGCTGCTGAATTTTCCCATCCTGGCAGCCTGCCAGGATGAATGCGAGCGTCGTAATCCAAAAGAAGATGGTTTTCATAGCACATCCTGATCTCAGGACGTCATGAAACATCTGGTTGTTCCCCCTGAATGGAAAGAACCGCTGACCTATTATTTTTTTCTTCTTCAGGTTCTCTGCGACCCGAAACAGCACGATCTCACGGATCAGGTCGTAGGGGATCGGCTTGTCCAGCGGGAACTGGACCGAGCCTTTGCCTTGCTTCAGCCCGCGAACCTGTCCTGAAGGATGCGATCCCAGTCGGTGCCGGATAAAAACCGATGTGGTGGGCGAAGGCCGCGAAGTGGACCAGATTGCCGTTCAGGTAGAAGGTCGGCATCTGGTAGCTGATCTTCTCGGTGGCGTGCGGCGCGGCTGCGTGGATCGCCGCCCTGATCTTCTGCAGGATGGCCTGCACGTCCGGCGGGAAACCTGCGATGTATTCATCGATCGTGGCGGGAGGGGGTTGTTTGGGGTCCATGGTGCCCTCCGGTTAATTCTGGTAGGTATTTTTACCACAGATGAACGCAGATGGACACGGATTTTTGCTTTTTTGCCGGCTCAATATTTTGTGTTTCGGCGATATGTACTCTGTTCATCCGACTGCTGGCGCTTCGCCGATGATCTCCTCCAGAGCGAGGCGGTTTTGCCGATATTGCGGCTCGGTGAGCGGTGGGCAATCCGCCAGGCGTACCTGCGAAGCAGCTAACTTCAGGGCAAACGAGTAACATGTCGGCTCTCCGCACAGCTTGCAGCTGGTGTTGGGCAGCAGCTTATAGATCGCCAGCGGTGTGGGCCGCTGGTGGGTTTTGTGATCTGGAGTGATCTCAGCCCGCCGCTCCCAGGTGCGGTTGACCAGGTCGATTAACCCATTGAGCTCCTTTTCTGCCCCCTCGCGATCTTCCACGTTGCTGGTTGAGATTGTGCAAGCATGAAAAGCGATGTTGTGCCCGGCCTTCTTCCAGGTAAGCGCCTGGGCTTGAGGCACGTAGACTGCCCCGCGCAGTGCGGCATTGAGATATGGCAGAACTTCAGTGATATCGACTGTGAGCCGGGCTGTGGCTGCATAACGTTCCGAGCCTGGGTCGCAAGGGGGTGTAAATACTTCCAGATCGTACTTTTCGATCAACATGAGTTAATCCATTCCTAACAATGCTGAAATTGCTGCTTCCAGCTCTTCGAGCTTGAACGGCCCGGCCTCGATCAGCGGGTAATCCTGCCGCCAGACGACATGATCTTCTTCGTCGACAAGAACCAGGCAGGGAGCGCGGAAGACTTTGTACTTCACTTCCAGGTCTTTGCGGAGCTCCATGGGGATGCGGATGACCTGGATTCCAAACTGCCGATCGAGCGGCCAGTCCGCCATCTGCTTCTCGGCGTTCCGGGTCAGCTCGACCATGCAATCGCACGGATCGTCCAGGCTGAAAAAGTAAATGACCGATTTGCTGTCTGTGCTCACAGGTGTTTCGGCAATTGCCAGGAAGACCGGCATGTACTTGATCCCAAGCGCGATCAAAATCAGGCCGAGCACACCCGATAAGACGGCAATTCGTTTTTGGGTGCTCATACCACTCGACTCAGGCGATCCATAAGAAGTAAAAACCGACTGCCATCACGATCAGTCCGCTGGCTTTTTCGATCGCAGGCGACCAGCGGTTGAACGACTGCAGGCTCTTTAAAACTTCGGTGAAAGTCCCGGCGAGCACAACCGGCACGCCGCGCCCCAGGGCGTAGACGAACAGCAGGGTCGCCCCATATGCCACAGCGCCTTCGGCCATGACGAACGTCAGCACTGCCGCAAGCACAGGCGTGGCGCACTGCGAGGCAACAAGGCCTGAAACCAACCCTAACGCGAGCGCTCCTACAGCACCTTTCAAGCGAACACGCTCACGAATTCCCCCGAACAGCATCGGTACGCTGAAAGGAAGAACCCCCAACATCTGGAGCCCGATCAGGATGCAGATCGCAGCCACCAGGTAATACCACCAGCGCGAGCCGCTCCCGATCCAGGATCCAATCAAGGCGGCGGCAATCCCGAGCAGCATGAAGGTGATCGCAAGCCCAAGCGCAAAGGTAAAAGACAACCTGAAAGCACGCTGGCGCGAGACGTCGTGCGACCCGCCCACATATCCAACGATCAGCGGGATGGTCGCCAGGTTGCAGGGCACCAGGCTGGTCAGCAGCCCTCCAGCAAATGCGAGCAGATAGGCCAGCAGCGAGATATCTTGAATGGGGCTCAGGTCGAAGGGCATTTTACGGGGCCTGCGAGCAGTTCGCTCAAATGCTGGTGCAGAACGCCAGCTTCCATCACGCCGACGAACTTTTGAGACTGTCCGTACCGGTCGTAAAACGCCAGCATGGGGATAAATTCCACGCCGACGCGATCCAGCAGGAGCTCGTTTTTCGAGTTGTAGACATTGACATCGACCAGGTCGACCGAATTAACGAACTCCGGGAAAACTTCTTCGACGGTTTCGATCATCTGGAGGCACTGGTCGCAGGTGTTCGAGTGGAAAAAAGCAAGCGCAGGCCGCCCGGCTCGCACCGCCATCTCGAGCTGCTGTTCGGGCAGGACGCCGGTGCTGGCTGCAGCTTCGGGTTTCGAGCTGTCCTTGAGCAGCAAGACAGCGATCACCAGCAAGATTACCACGCCGAGGGCTATAAAATGCTGCGGATGGACGGTTTTTTTGTGAGTGGTATTTGACATCGTAATTCCTGGTAATCGAAAAACTATTTATTGAAGCTCGATTGCGCTGCCGCAGCAGGCATCCACACATACGCCGCAGCCGTTGCAGCGTTCCAGGTCAAAGTCGATCCTGCCCTCCCAGACGCAGGGTTGGATCTGCAACGTATGCGATTGCATTTTCGGGACATGCCGGAATGGCCTTACAAAATTTCTCCTGGACAGGACATTTCCGCTCGTTCAGAATCGGCTTCATAAATCGAATCATCCTTTGAGTAGAGACGATGCGTGCATCGTCTCTACAATCATGGGTTTCTACCAGGTCAGTTTGCGCCTGAAATAGAACGCGAACCGTTGACCAGACCGATCATCACCGGGACCTCGATCAGCGGACCGATCACGCTCGGCGAAGGCCTCTCCGGAATTCAGGCCGAACACCGCGACCGCAACTGCGATCGCCAGCTCGAAGTTGTTCGAGGCGGCGGTGAACGCCAGCGTGGTGGTCTGCGGGTAGCCGGCCTTGATCCTCCGGCCCATCCAGAAGCTGACCAGGAACATGATCACAAAGTAGAACAAGAGCGGGATCGCGATCCGAACGACGTCCAGCGGGATCGTCAGGATCAGCTCGCCCTTCAGGCTGAACATGACGATGATCGTGAACAGCAGCGCGATCAGCGTGATCGGGCTGATCTTCGGGATGAAAACGTTGTAATACCATTCCTTGCCCTTGCTGCGGATCAGGAAAAAGTGAGTCAGGAAGCCGGCGATGAACGGGATCCCGAGGTAGATGAACACGCTCCTGGCGATCTCTGCGATCGTGATGTCGACGACGCTGCCCTGCATCCCCATTTTTGCCGGCAGCACCGTTATGAAGATGTAGGCGTAGAGGCTGTAGAACAGCACCTGGAAGATGCTGTTGAACGCGACCAGCCCGGCGGCGTATTCGGTGTCGCCTTTCGCCAGCTCGTTCCAGACGATCACCATCGCGATGCAGCGCGCCAGCCCGATCAGGATCAGCCCATTCATGTATGAAGGATAGTCGCGCAGGAAGATCACCGCCAGGACGAACATCAGGATCGGGCCGATGATCCAGTTCTGAATGAGTGAGAGCCCGAGCACCTTCCAGTTGCGGAACACGTCGCCCAGCTCTTCGTAGCGGACCTTCGCCAGCGGCGGGTACATCATCAGGATCAGGCCGATCGCGATCGGGATGTTGGTCGTGCCGACCGAGACGAACTTGTTGAAGGCCTGAACGCCAGCCGGGAACAGGTAGCCGATCGCGACTCCGACCGCCATCGCCAGGAAGATCCACAGCGTCAGGAAGCGGTCGAGCGTGGAGAGCTTGCGCGTTTCCTCTTCAGGGCTTTGAGAAACAGAAGTCGATTGTGTTGATGCCATGTTAAGTGCTCCTTTTTTTGTTCTAGACGCTTCAACCGGCCGTATTCTCGACGTCTGCCAGCCAAACTGTCACTTCAGCCTGGCTGGGAATGCGCCCGGCGCAGACCAGCTTCTCATTGATTACCAGCCCGGGAGTAGATAGGATCGGGTATTTATTGATTTCGTTGAAATCGGTCACTTTAATGAATTCGGCTTCTATCCCTATGGTCTCAACTGCACTCCTGGCGACTGCTTCCACCTTCTTACAATTAGAGCAACCTGAGCCGAGGACCTTGATGATTAGCATATTACCCTCCGATTTTAATTTTTTTATTTCCATTTTTTTGGGTTCGGACCTGAATTTTTCGTATTCATGCGCTACCTGGGAGATGCTGCGACCTGCATATTCCTATGCTAGATACCGGCAACCAGTTCAATCTTTGGGACGATGATGATCTCGGACTTGACCGAGTTGGCAACCAGGCTGTATTTCTGAGCGGATTGTAAAGCCCTTAGGGTTCGGGATTCTACAACTCCTGGGCTCTCATTGCCTGTGGAGATTCGAATCACCGGCCAGAAACGGAGGTGAGTGAAAATCTCGGTGCGGTCCAGTTCAATGAATTTTGTGCCTTCTGCCCGGCACTCATAAGATAAAAGGTTCAGCTTAAAGCGTTCTGCTGCCCAGATGAACATCATCATGATGCAGGTATTGGCTGCTGCTACAAAGGCGTCCTCTGGTGTGAATACGCCTGGGTGACCCTGGGCATCAGGCGGAGCAGAAAATTCCATCTCTGGGCCATTACCCATAATGATATGCCCCCAATGCTCGCCTTTCCAGGATACGGTGGTGTGATATGTTGAGGTCTGGCTCATAAAGCTGGCTCCTTTTCAACACAGTAAACAGCGAACTCGCGCAGCAGCGTCTTGGAGTAAATCTCTTCTGCACCGACTGGAATGGGGTTATATATTTTTACAGTATCCAGCAATTCTTGGGCTGTCCCGTCCACCGGCAGCTTCCCAGCCTGGTGAAACTTTTCGAAGATGAGCGGCAGCGCGATGAAGGTGACTTGATTCCCCTCGACCATCAGCGTGCGTACTGGGATACCAGAACCGCAGGAGCAGGAAGCTTCTACGGTTGCAGGCTGTTCGGCAGCCTGCAACGGTATGATATCTTCTGCTCGGATGAATTCGCCTGAAGTGCGGTTCCATTTTTTATCAAGCAGCTGGTCGACCAGATCAGCAATATGTTCAGCAGTCAAGTCAACCACATTCTGGCCAGCCTGATTCAGCCGGCGAGTACCTTGAGGCCTTTCCATTCCGTTTTCTTTAACCAGGTCGGTCACCACGATGCCGGCTGCCGGCTTTCCGGAGTACATTTCTGTCGCCCGGGCTGCGCAGCGTAATTCACAGCCGTCCACGGCAACCGTCGGGTAAAAGCGGGCAAATGCCCGGTCGCCTTCGCCTCCGGCAAGAAACAGAGGCAAACAGATTGTGACGGTGTCTGATGGGCGAAGTTGCTCCAATACCTTCAACGCGGCCAATCGCGTGACGGTGCCTTCCGGGAGATCTTCCCCCGAACAGGCAACGATGCCAACTTTTTTCTTTGGCAGATCAACCATCCTAGCCTCCGGTATCTTTTTGCAAGTTCGAGGGAATCGATTACTATTGCGATCTCATCCGCCAACGCCTGGGCTAACTGGACCCCCCCCTGGTTGAGCTCGGAGATCCCCTGGGGCTTGAATTGTTTATAACGACGGTATACGTCTAAAACAGCAAAATCTTGAGCCACTGTTCCGCCGCTCTCTTTTACCATTTTGGTCGCACAGGCCAGTTTGCAGCCGTCAATCGTGATGGCAACGTTGTCGGTTACAGCTTTGCGAGCGGTCTCGTCGCCCAGTACCAGCATGGAAAGCGCCACAAGCTGCGTGTTTCCTGGGCGAGTTTCTTCCGTCAACACGTAAGCCGCCTCGCGGCTAACCGTTCCATACGTCTTTCCAATCCCACTGCATGGGACGATAACGATCTTGTTGTGTCTGGAAGGATCCTTCATCCTTTCTTGACCTCTTCTTCGGCTTCAAACTGCATTTTGGCAAAATAAGACTGGGCGTCCATTAATCTCTTCCGGTCAGCTGCCAGTCGCTTGCTTCGATGACAGCAATCCACCCATTTTCAAATGGATCCTGGTTGATCACCTCGGGCACCGATTCCATATCTGGGTTGACCTCAACGATTTTGCCGCCGACTGGAGAGCTCAGGCCGATATTGACTTTTATCGTCTCAATGACGGCAACTTCATCGCCAAAGGCCACATAAGTACCTTCCGGCTCCACTTCGGCAAAAGCAATGTCTCCACTGCGCTGCTGCAAGAAATCGGACAGACCGATCCGTATATTTTGACCTTCTGGTTTTGCCCAAATACCTTCGCTGTTATAAAAACGGTCTGCGGCGACCCTGAAGGTGAATTTGTCTACAGTTGTTTGGAGAAATTCCGTCATGACAGCCCTTTCAAGTATTAGCAATTTGTACTGAGTAAAAATGAAAAAGAAAAGAAACTTTGCGATTGAAGTTTTTTCTGGTTTTATCCGCCACCATCTGCGGTTAATTCCCCGCCTCGCACAGCCTGGTCAATTCCGATCACGCCGCCGGTGTAGACCAGCGCCAGGATGTTCGCGGCCGGCGCGAAGAACAGGAAAGTCACCGCCGGCCCGAGCCCGGCGCCTTTTTTATAGATCCCGGCAAATATCGGGACGATGGTGCAAGAGCAGACCGCCAGCACGGAGCCTGCCAGCGCGGCAGCCGGAAAGGAGATATGGCGCGGCGTGGTGCGGCCCAGGAAGCGGGTGATCGTGTGCTTCGGGATCAGGGCGGTCATCGCGCCGGCGATGTAGAAGGCGGGGATCAGGCAGAGCAGCACGTGGGCGGCGAGGTAGGCGGCCAGGTTGCCGAAACCGGCTTGGATGAGCTGGATCATCGGACCTCCTGCAGCGGGAGCAGCCTGGAAGAGGCGCTCGCCCCGGCAGCCATCTCGCCGTCGGGGGCGCAGCTCGGGCAGGCGCAGCCGTCCGGCTGGTCGCCGGCAGCGGCAAAGGCGACCGAATTCTCAGGGAGCCCGGCCAGGTGAGCGGCCCGCTGAATCAACGGGATCAGCCCGAGGTCGCTCAACCGGTAGTATATGAAGCGCCCGTCCCTGCGGGCGGAGAGGATCTCGGGCGTCGCGCAGCGCCATCAGGTGCTGCGAGATGTACGCCTGGCGCATGCCGAGCTTCGCTTCCAGGTGGCAGACGCAGGCTTCGCCCTCGCCGATCGCGAGCAGGATCTCGATCCGGGAGGGCTGGGAGAGCTGTCGAAAGATGTTCGAGATGAGAAGCGCGGTTGCTGGTGTTTGGTTGTTGGTTGTTGGTGGTTGGTTATTGGTTATTGGTATTTGGTTGTTGGTTTTTGGCATATTTAGGTCAGCGATTCTAAATTTTATAACATATTCGTATTATTGAATATATTATAACACAAATTTTTCTGGTTTTAGTAATTTCTGGGGATGCAAATGTCAAATTGAAGGGAGCAGATGTTTTGGCAGCGTGTACTCTGACCTGAATTCCAATTTCGGGATTATTTATTTTGCAGGTTGGTTTAGCCAATAATCAAGGATGCCGGATGTGATCCCATAATAAAAAAGTTTTTTGCTATTTGCTGCGTCTATTGGATGAGATCGAAAACCCCAGGTCACGTCGTCTTTCATCCCAAAAAAAACGAATTTAGTGACGTCCGAATTCAGCGAGTTCTTGATAAATTTATAAGCCGCTGCCATTTGTTTTTCATTTTGTTCTACCTCTGAACGGCTTCTAAGAATTTTAAGATCGATAATAAATTCACCTATCACTAATTCCACGATTTTTCCATCGCTTCTGGTCACCTGATACGAACGGAATAGCTCCTCCACCTGATCATCGCTGTACTTCATCACCTCGGAGAGATCCTTTACAGCGCCATGAACATTAAGATCAGTCGATTAAATTGCGTTTTGCTAATGAGTTGAGAACCTGTCTGGTTTGGTTCATACAGGCTCCATCCGGGAAGTGGATCGTAGAATTCGAGAACCCCAACTTAATTTCCATATCAGGATTATGAGTTCTCGAGCTCTGTGCGTACTTTGTCGGCGACCTCAAACAACCAGACAACAGGCAAGTATGGTTCCAGAATTTTCTCATCGGGGGTCAATGATTCATATAATTTGTCGTAGATATAATCAGGTCGATACACTTTACCGTTATCTCCGATTAATTTTGGCTCATTATAGACATTAAAATAGGTCACGCCATGTTTGACGCTTTCGGTCATAAGCGTTCTGAAGAAAATTTCAAAGTAGGATAAAATTTCTTCTTTTGACTTTAAAGTGTTCAACCATTTTGGTGCTTGTTCAGGAAAGTAAAGATGATTAAGAATTAGCTCATTCAGGTTGTAATCTTTTGCATTTCTTAACTGCCTTTTGTACCATTGATAATCGATCGGACCGTCCGGTTGAGCTTGTCTTTCGTCCCAATGAAAAGTCACTAATCCTGTGGTAAGCTCATCGATACCGACGGCGTCTCCCAGGTATGATCCAAAATCGACTCCAACCATCGCTCCAGCCCCCTTCAAGATCGACGATGCTCCAATCCCACCCATTTTTCTCTTCCACCGCAGTCATCAACCAGATCAATTGATTTTGTTCATCAGGAACTACGGCGACCACGACGGGTTGATTTGTTTCATCTACCAGCGGAGTGCCATCATTCTTTTGAGAGATATATTTTATCTCGGATAATAAATCATCCGCGCTTTCTTTACTTTGATCGGCATGCAGATAATCTCTCAGTGCTAGTTTCGCCAGCTTCTCATCAGGTATTGGGACTCCTTCGATCGCCCCATTCAAAAACCGGTCGGCAGCCAGAGTTGATACGTAGTTCTTAGTCTTGGTTGGCACAACTTGAGTCGTCAGCGTTGGTTCAGCATGCTTCGTAAACGTTTCAGTTGGCGTGGGAGCGATGGTTGGAGAAACTGCTGTTGGCGAGGGGGTATTGATGGAGAAGGGTGTTGGGCTAGTAAGCGTAGCCTGGACTGCGGCGGGAGAGCTGCATGAAGTGAGGAGCAAGGTGAATAAAGTCGCGCTGAGAAGTAAGTCGTGTAATTTCATCGATGACTCTCATTAGGGGAAGGAGTAGTTCATTATTTCACAGGTTGGATGGAATTTCAAGCAGGAAAAATCCTGCGATTGCAGCTGCTTGAAAATAATAAAGCCGGATTTCTAACCTGGGGAAAGATTGGATTTGCGCTGTGTCGCCTGACGTTATGTTTCCATCCTTTCGCAATCAAAGTCTTCAGTATTCTCATTGGAACAGCGGGTGCGCCTATGCGCACCCGCTGTTCCAATGATCGACTACCGGTATGCAAACCTGCTTAATCCTGGTAGCGGAAGATCTTGACCAGCTCCTGGATGATCCCGACAAAGCTGCCGAAGATCGAGAGCCCGAGGATGATCCGCAGGACTGTCTCTCCGAAGGAGGCGAGCTGCCTGATGCCTTCGAGCCCTTCCGGCCAGGCAGAGAGGGCTGCATTCGACAGGTTCAGCAGCGCCGGCCCGCGCAGCATCGCGATCGCGATTCCGATCCAGATCAGCTTCAAGGCGATGCTGATCAGACGCGACCCGACCGTCCAGCGCCGGCTGCGCAGCAACACCAGGCTCAGCCCGATCTGGAGGATCCAGAGCAAGTTGAGCCAGGGCAGGTAGCTGTAGAACTCCTGCGAGAAGATCGAAATCCAGACCGCCGCGCCGGAGCCGGGGTCGTTCAGCGACGAGGTGTAGCTGAGCAGCTGCGGGTAGAAGTTGAAGATCAGCAGCGCGGCGAAGTTGAACAGGATCGAGACGACCTGCTCCCACGGCCTGGCTTCGTTTGGAGAAGGCGCCTGGGTCAGCTCGGCCGGATCCCAATCCGTCGAGCGGGGGTCGGTGGCGCGCTGTTCGGCGGCCGGCAGCACGCGCTGGAGGACTGCAAACACCAGCACGATGTTGCCAAAAGCGGTGATCAGGATGGTGTAGTAATTTGCGATCGAGCTCCCGATCGTCTTGATGATACCTTCCAAACCGGCCTGCCCTGCCGAAAGACCGATCCCGAGCCCGACCAGGGCGAGGACAGTCAGGACCGCGAATACGATCTTGAGCACCATTGTGAAAAGTGGATAAAGCTGCGGTCCGACCAGGTATTTTTCCGGCAGGTAGTTCGCAGCCACCTGGTCGGGCGAGCCGTAGTCCCGCAGGATCTCGCCGAGGACCACCTCATCCGGCGGACGACCTGAATCCGCGCTGCGGTCCTCCAGCATATCTTCGATCGTCGAACGGATTTCTGCAGAGACGTCCGAGCGCATCTTGCGGGGCAGTTTTTTGGCGATTGAATTCAACGTATTTATCAAGCAGTTCCATTCTTGCCTCCATAATTTTCGTGAGTTGTTCCATTTCTTACTCAACCCGAGCCGTCTTCAGGAGCTCTCAGGTTTTTGGGCTATTTTCGTCCAGCAAGCCTTCCAGCACCGCCACCAGGTCCCGCCACTCGAAAGCGAGCTCTTTGAGCGCCTGCCTGCCCTGGGGACTGATCCGGTAGTAGCGGCGCGGCCGGTCGCTTTCGACCCGCCAGACGGATTCGAGCAGCCCTTGCGTCTCGAGCCGGCGCAGCAGCGGGTAGAGGGTGCCCTGGTCGATCTCGAAGCCCTGGTCGGTCAGGTTCTTGAGCAGCGAGTAGCCGTACTGCTCTTCTTCGAGCTGGCTGAGGACCGCGATCGAGATCACACCGCGCCGCAGCTCGGAGCGGATGTTTTCGGTGGATGGGTTCTGTGTGTTTGTCATCTTATACCTTACAACAGAGTATACTATGTGTTATACAGTATGTCAAGATATCTCCCGATCACTCTGAAATTTCATGTATAATCTTTGCTGGAGATTAACCTTAATGAAACCGCAATATGTCTGGGATTATGACCTGGACGAACCACAATTCCTTGCACTGCTGGAGGGTCGGCAGACGATCGGTAGATTGGACAGCAATTGGGCGGCGATCCGTCTGCTCGAATACGCCCCCTACCCCGAGATCGTGCGCCTGATCGGATACCGCCGGCTGATTGAAGGCTGGCCAGCCTGGCGCGGGCACATCAGATCGGTTTCGAGGCGGCGCGGTTTCGATTTCTTCGTTGGCTGGCTGCCAGCCAACTATCCAGAACTCATCAAATAATGGACGATCTGTTTATTCTTAACAAGTTGTATCCTTTACAGGATGAAGTGCTGTCGATATTCGCTTCTATCGAGACAAATTTCCATTTGACAGGTGGGACTGCGCTTTCCCGAGGATATTTATCTCACCGCTATTCAGATGATCTGGATTTTTTTGTTAACGATGATCCACGATTCGGATTATGGGCCGACCGAGCCATTCACGCTCTCTCCCAAAACATCCTTTGGGATATCCAGGTTTTACAGCGAGAAGAACGCTTTGTGCGATTGAACCTCAATCGATTAGAGATCGACCTGAAAATCGATCTGATCAACGATGTTCCTTCCCGGATAGGGCAACCGTGGAAGCATCCTGTTCTGGGTCTTCTCGACACGGCAGAAAACATATTAGCGAACAAAATCACAGCAGTGATTGACCGGACAGCTCCCAAAGACCTGGCTGATATATGGGGGCTTTGTTACAAAATGAATTTGTCACTTAGAGATGCAATCTCTGGTGCGCAAGGCAAAGCTGCCGGGATTTTCCCGCTAGACCTGGCCAGGGTCCTATGTTCTGCAACTCGAATCGATTGGGAATTGGTGCGCTGGATCGAACCGCCAAATCCAGCCCTATATCTGGACCAGCTGAACCTTCTGGGTAAAAGCCTGATGATCGACCGAGGTTGAGATATGAACAGCTTGCTCAGCTGTGGCTGCCAGAAGCCCGCCCAGTTCCCGAATCGAGCTTGCTGAACCTGACCTGCCTCAGACTGTCCGACGCTGCCGTGGAGTACGAACCGGCCTCACGCGAATCCTCCACCTCCCCCCATCATATAATGCTGGATTCCAGGCGCATACGGGGCGGACGCGGCAGCCGTGAACAGCGGTATCGCTGCGACATTCTATTTCTAGTGCGAGATGGCGAAAATCATCGTTGAGCTATCGGTCAATCAACGCGAAAGACCGGGGGGCGGCAGAAGGTGGATTCCATCTTCGGGGCATTCGGCCCCGATTGGCTCGGCTCGCTGAACAGCCAGCAGCCTTCTTTTTCTCGGGGGTTCACCACAGCGTAATAATCGACCCGGTATTCCTGCAGCACTTCCAGCAGGTCTCGCTGCCCGGCGATATTTGCAAGCATTTTCTGATCACTGATCAATCCTTCGAGCTGGATCAGAGGTTCAGCCATCAAAACGCGGTCGCACCGGCTCGATCCCCCATCGCATAGATTCCGGGTGCATCCTGGCAAAATCCTGGACCTGGATTGCAGCCTCGAGAATCGGATAAGGCCTGAAACGGTCTGGAACAGTGAATGACTTCACCAGAGAGATCAGGATCAGGCCTGCAGCGCAGGCGATATTGACGAATTGAGGAAGAAGCCCAAGATCTGGCAGTTTCTTTCTGGCAGCCATCTCGAAGAAGACCAGGGAAAAAGCAAACGAGATCACGAACGGGTAGAAATACCAGACCCACAGAGGCCAATCGGATCGGACGAGGTAGTAGCCGAAAAGCAAGAGTGGATTAAGGATCACCCCGACCAGGATCCAGCTGTCGAAATTCCGGTTATTCATCCATTTGAGCAGCACAAATGGGACACTTACCAGGGTGAATCCCACGGAAAGGAGCAGAAAAGGATTCGTGGATATCCGCCCAAGAATCGAGCTCAGACCCCGCAGCGAAACAATAGAGCCGTCCAACAGCAGGGATTTCGCCAGGCCGGAGACCGGGATCATATTTCCAAAGACCGCCAGATTCACCAGCAGATAAGCAAAAAACGGCAGTAAACCAGCCAGGAAGGCAAAGATGGATGGGAACCGCCTGGATTTCTCACGATCTGGCCAAAAAATAAAAATGGAAATCATCATCACAAGGAAGATGGCATCCAACCGGGACAGCATCAGCGCCGATGCAGCCAGCCCAGCCGTGAAAGTTGCCTTCAAGGAAGACGACCGATAGGCCCTCCTGGAAAGCAGCAAGAACAGGGGCGTAAAAAAGAATATCAGACCGGTTTCCATCCCCCCAAGCGCGAGCCAGAACCCGCCAAATGCAAAAACCAGGACAGCGACGATCAGCTCGGATTCGGGGTCGATCTGCTTCTGAAGCCTGTGAAAAAATAATGCTCCGACCAGCACGAGCGAAGCGCTGAAGAACAAGACCGCCACAGGAAACATCAGCGAATCGACCGGGAAAACCTTCCCGATCCCAACCAGCAATGCCATCCAGAGCGGCTGGTATCCGTTGGTCAGGGTCAGACCGTCGAACGACGAGACTGAATTGCGGAGGATGTGATCGGCCGTTTCAAAATAGAAAAACGCATCATCCTGAAACAGGTTGTAGAGGACGAAGGAACGGTCTGTCGAGCTGGCGGACAGAAACTGGATGAGGGGTTTTCCATACCAGAACCACAGGATGCTCAGCAGCGAAACAGCGATCGCCAGAGCAGGCAGATTGCCAGGCAGAGTTTGCTTTTTAAGCAGGCGGAGGTTCATAAGGCACCCAACAGCTATCATCATAGATGGAACGAATGAATCGGTCTACAAATTTTATCATCCAACCATCAATCAATAACCAACCTGCCTGCGCCGGCAGGCAACTAATATCCAGTGATATAATCTTGCTCGTTAACCAGTTAACTATTCACAGGTGAATGGATGAATTCCACCAACAGCATCCCACTCGGTCGGCTGATCGCAGATATCGGCCGGCTGCAGGCTTCCCGGCTCGACCAGATGATGGACGAGCTCGGGCTCTACCGCGGCCAGGCGGTCCTGCTGATCGTGCTCGGAGAGCAGGACGGTCTGACCCACTCCGAGATCGCCGAGGCGCTCAAGATCTCACCCGCCGCGGCGACCAAGGTGATCAAGCGGCTTGAGGAGCTGGGCTACCTGCAGCGCCGCGCTGACCCGTCCGACGATCGAGATCTCGCGGGTCTATCTGCTGGAAGGCGGGCGCGGCGTGCTCGACCAGATCCAGGTTGTGTTCAGGAGGGTCAATCAGGTCATCCTGAACGATTTTACAATATGAAGAACAGGCCCAATTGAGAGGACCTGCTGACCAGGGTCTACGCCAATTTAAAGCAGTCACCTGGCGGAGGTGAGGATTGATCAAAAAACTGGCCGTCTATCATCGGCGAATACAAAAAATACCTGTTCATGGTCCCGATCTTCGTGTTCCTGGACGCGCTGTGCGAGCTGAGCATGCCGCTGCTGATGGCGACAGATCATCGACACCGGCATCGCCCAGGGCGACATCGCGTTCATCGTGCAAAACCGGGCTGCAGATGATCCTGCTGGCGCTGGCGGCGATCGGGTTCGGGATCCTGAACATGTTCTACAACACCCGGGCGAGCATGGGTTTCGGCGCCAACCTGCGCGACGGCTTGTTCCAGAAAGTCCAGACCTTCTCGTTCGCGAACATCGACCATTTCAGCACAGGCTTCGCTGATCACCCGGGTGACGAACGACGTCAACAACGTCCAGCTGACCTTCATGATGGCGCTGCGGATCCTGCTGCGGGCGCCGATGATGCTGATCATCTCGTTCGTGCTGGCGTACAACATCAACGCCCGGCTGTCGCTGGTGCTGGCGGCGGCGATCCCGATCCTGGCTGTCGGGATCCTGCTGATCATGAAGGCGGCAGTCGGACGCTTTTCGGTGATGCAGCAGAAGATCGACCGGGTCAACAAGACGCTGCAGGAGAACCTGATCGGCATCCGGGTGGTCAAGTCCTTCGTGCGGGAGGAACTTCGAGATCGAGAAGTTCAAGGCCTCGAACGACAGCCTGACCGAAGCGGGCATCCGGGCGGTGAGCGTGGTGATCCTGAACATGCCGCTGATGATGCTGGTGATGAACGCGGCGACGATCGCGGTGATCTGGTTCGGCGGGATCATGGTCTCGGCGGGGACGATGCAGGTCGGCGAGCTGATCAGCTTCATCAGCTACATTTTCCACATCCTGTTCAGCGTGATGATGATCTCGATGGTGATCGTGATGAGCGCCCGGGCTGAAGCCAGCGCAAAGCGGGTGGTCGAGGTGCTTGACGCCGAAGTGGACATCATCGACCAGCCCCAGACGGACATGGAAACCGCTCCCCCAGTCGTGCGGAGCGGCAAGGTCGAGTTTCGCGAGGCAGTCTTCAAATACGGGATCAAGGCAGCGGCGAGGATGTGCTCGCAGGGATCAGCTTCACGGCCCAGCCCGGGGAGGTCGTCGGGATCGTCGGCGGCACCGGCACGGGCAAGACCACGCTGGTGCACCTGATCCCGAGGCTTTACGACGTGACCGCGCGGCGCGGTGCTGGTCGACGGGCTGGACGTGCGCGCCTATTCGCTCGAAGCGCTGCGTGAGAAGATCGGGGTCGTGCTGCAGCGCAACACGCTGTTCTCCGGCACGATCCGCGAGAACGTGCTGTGGGGCGACAGGCGGGCTTCGCAGGCCGATGTCGAAGCAGCCTGCCGGATCGCCCAGGCGCACGAGTTTATCCTCTCGTTCCCGGACGGCTACGAGACGCAGCTCGGGCAGGGCGGCGTGAACCTCTCGGGAGGCCAGAAGCAGCGGCTGTGCATCGCGCGGGCGCTGCTCAAGAAGCCGATGATCCTGATCCTGGACGACAGCACCAGCGCGGTGGACTCTGCGACCGAGGCGAAGATCCGAGAGGCGTTCTACCAGGATTTCGGCGAGACGACGATCTTCATCATCGCCCAGCGGATCAGCTCGGTGCGCGAGGCGGACAAGATCGTGATCCTGGACGACGGCAAGATCGCCGGGATCGGGACGCACGCGGAGCTGCTCCAGGGCAACCCGATCTACCAGGAGATCAACCTCTCGCAGCAGGAAGGAGCCCTGAGCCATGAATAACCCCAGGAATCCTTCATCGCAGCCTTCATCTCAGCCTGCTCCCCAGACTCAATCGCACATGGCCGGTCCAAGGCCGGGCGGACCCATGGGGATGCGCGGTTTCGAGCGCCCGAAGGATGCCCGCAGGACCCTGATGCGGATGCTGCGCTACCTCGATAACCGCAAGATGGCGCTGGTCGTCGTTTTCAGCCTGATGCTGGTCAGCACGGCTGCGATGCTGGTAGGGAACTACTTGCTCAAGCCGCTGATCAACGACTACATCCTGCCGGGCGACCTGAAGGGGCTGGCAGGGATGCTCGCATGGCTTGCGGTGATCTATCTTATCGGCGCGGCTGCGGCGTACCTTCAGATGCGGCTGATGGTGCACATCGCCCAGAACACCGGCAACCGAATCCGCCAGGACCTGTTCGTGAAGCTGCAGAGCCTGCCGCTGAAGTTCTTCGACCGCAACCCGCACGGCGACCTGATGAGCCGCTTCACGAACGACATCGACAACATCCAGATGGCGCTCGAGCAGAGCCTGGTCCAGCTGGTTTCCAGCGCGCTGACCTTCGTCGGGTCGGTGGTGATGATGATCGTGCTGAGCCCGGTGCTGTTCCTGATCACGTTCGCCGTCCTGGCGCTGATGTTCGTGATCTCGGGCAGGATCGCCGGGCATGAGCCGCGGCAACTTCCAGGCGCAGCAGAAGAACCTGGGGATCGTCAACGGCTATGTCGAGGAGATGGTCGAAGGCCAGAAGGTCATCAAGGTCTTCACGCACGAGGACGAGGCGATCTCAGCGTTTAAAGAGAAGAACGAAGCTTACAGGCTCGCCGCAACCCGGGCGAATTTCACCGCGGCGGTGGTGATGCCGATCATGGGAAACCTGAACAACATTTCGTTTGCGCTGACGGCGATGTTCGGCGGGATTCTGGTGGTTGTGTCGAACTTCGACATCGGCTCGCTGGCGGCCTTCCTGCAGTATTCGCGCCAGCTCGGGATGCCCGTGCAGATGATCACCGGGCAGCTGAACAACATCCTGGCAGCGCTGGCCGGCGCCGAGCGGGTCTTCCAGGTGATGGACCAGCAGCCGGAGGAGGACAGCGGCACGGTCTCGCTGGTGGGGGCGCTCAAGAACCTCGACGGCACGCTCGAGATCGCGACCAACGGGAAGCATCCCAGCCACTGGGCCTGGAAGACGCCGCTGCCCGACGGGGGGTTCAGCTACACCGAGCTGCAGGGCGACGTGCGCTTCAAAGATGTCACCTTCGCCTACGAGCCGGGCGAGAACGTGCTGTGCGACCTCTCGCTCTTCGCCAAACCCGGGCAGAAGATCGCCGCTGGTCGGCTCCACCGGCGCGGGCAAGACGACGATCACAAATCTGATCAACCGCTTCTACGAGATCCAGTCCGGCGAGATCAGCTACGACGGGATCGACGTCCGCCAGATCCGCAAGGACGACCTGCGCAACTCGCTCGGGATGGTGCTGCAGGACACGCACCTGTTCTCGGGCACGATCCTGGACAACATCCGCTACGGGCGGCTGGAGGCGACAGACGAGGAGTGCATCCAGGCCGCAAAGCAGGTCAACGCGCATTCGTTCATCCGGCGCCTGCCGGAGGGCTACCAGACCGAGATCACGGCCGACGGGGCGAACCTTTCGCAGGGGCAGCGCCAGCTGCTGGCGATCGCGCGGGCGGCTGCCGCCGACCCGCCGGTGATGATCCTGGACGAGGCGACCAGCTCGATCGACACCCGCACGGAGCGGCTGATCGAGAAGGGGATGGACGCGTTGATGAAGGACCGGACGGTGTTCGTGATCGCCCACCGGCTCTCGACGGTGCGGAACTCGAACGCGATCCTGGTGCTGGAGGGGGGCGAGGTGATCGAGCGCGGCGACCACGAGGACCTGCTGGAGCAGAAGGGCAGGTACTACCAGCTGTACACCGGGCAGACGCGGATGGACTGAGCCCGGAACGATTGGACCGCGAAAACGCGAAGGGTGCAAAGATTTCGAGAAGAAAGATTGAAACACGAAGAAATCGAAGGAATCAAAGTTATCGAAGGTTTTTGTTGATTGAACCGCGAAGAACGCGAAGTTCGCGAAGGATTTCGAGAAAAGATTGAAACACGAAGGAATCGAAGAAATCTAAGTTATCGAAGGTTTTCTGTACTCATCTACGTGTATCTGTGGTTTAATTGATTTCGAGGAGAAAAAACGATGGATATTCGAACGAACCTGCATTCCGGCCAGCTGGGGCTGGCAGACACGCTGACGTTGTTAAGAATTGCCAAGGGGGTCGACCCGCAGACGCTGGCGGCGCTGCAGCAGGGAGTGGGTCAGCTCACGCCCGGCCAGATCACCGACCTGATGGGCGTGATCTGCAAGATCGACCCCACCGAGGTGCCCGGGCTGCTGAACATGGCCGGCGGGGGGTAGGGTATTCCCTAGAAGTTAAGGCAGGACATGTCCTGCCTTTTTTTTGATCCTGTAAGGGGGGTGTGGAAAGGACCAGCGAGGCGCTGGGTATGTTCTTTTATTAATGTGCGGGGAATTTGATTTGAACCCAAAAAATCAATTCAATTCAATTCATTCTTTCAGGCAGGATTTCCAGATCAGCCTGTCGGGAAGCGCATGGTAGCGCTGATCCTGGTCCGCGAATTCCAAGGCAGATAACTCATCCAGGGCTTTCCGAAGGGCGATGTCGAGATCGGAAGGATGGGACTACTGGAAGAAGCGGTGGGCGAAGAACAGGCGGAAGAGCTTGGAGGAGGCATGGGAGGTTCCTTTGGGGGGTTATTATAGCACATAAGTTCTATTTTAGCAAGGCTGTTTCTTGTAGGTTTGCGTCCATCTTTTCATGGGTCTTCAAAATCAACATAGAAATCCGAGAAGAATAGCTACTTGACTTTTTCATCTGCTGATATAAGATATTAATTGCGTCTACGGGCACGGATGCCCGGGATTCGATCTCATTCATGGTTTTCTTTTGAATGGAGCTGGTTATGAAACCATGGTCCGATCCGGCCGGCGGGTCGAGGCTCGCCTACCTGGACAACCTGCGCATCTTTCTAACCATCCTGGTGATCTTCCACCACGCCTCGATCGCTTTCGGCGGGGGCGGCAGCTGGCCGGTGGAGGATCCCAAGGAAGATCTGCTCACTTCGGTGATTCTGAACTTTTTTACCGCGGTGAACCAAACTTATTTCATGTCGGCGTTCTTCCTGCTGGCGGGTTATTTCACGCCGAGGTCGCTTGAGAAGAAAGGCGCCCGGCCGTACCTGCTCGACCGGCTGGTCAGGCTGGGCATCCCGCTGCTGGTCTACACCACGCTGATCATCAACCTCAACGCGTTCCTGGTGCAGGTGGTCTGGCTGAAACAGCCATTCAGCTGGATCGTGGAGTACAACCCGGGGCACCTGTGGTTCCTGCAGGCGCTGCTGCTGTTTGCGGTGATCTACGCCGTCTACCGCCATTTTTCCGACCGGGAGCCAGCAAAGAAACGCTTCCAAATTTACCCGGAGCGCTTCCCACCGAACCAGGCTATGATCCTTTCGATCGTCGTCCTGGCAGCCCTTTCTTTCGTCGTGCGCATTTTTATCCCGGTCGGCGAGTGGATCGGGGGCATCCAGCCGGCGCATTTCGTCCACTACATCTTCTGCTTCTTCATCGGCATCTCAGCATATCGGGGCGAGTGGCTCAGCCGGCTGGAGGGGCGCCAGGCGAAACCCTGGGGGATCGTGGCGCTGGTCATGCTGCCGACATTTTTCGTCTTCGCGATCCTGGGCGGGGCGCTGGAAGGCGAGGCCGGGGTGGCAAAATTCTTGGGCGGGATTACCTGGCAGAACCTGATCTACGCGATCTGGGAGTCGATTATGCTGATCGCGGCGCTGACCTTCCTGCTTTACTTCTTCCGCGAGCGCGTATCCAGGGCCGGGAAGCTGCTGATCACGATGGCGGCGAGCGTCTACACGGTTTATATCATCCACCAGACGATCGTGATCGCGGCGGACATCATCTTCATCCAGACGAACCTGCCGCTGTTCGTGAAATTCCTGCTGGTGGGGATCATCTCGGTGCCGGTGTGCTTCTGGCTGGCGGGGTTGATTCGCAAGATCCCTTACACGGACAGGGTGGTGGGGTAGAGATTGTAACACGAAGGTGCGAAGGAGGCGAAGATTTTTAAGTGAAAACCACAAAGTCACGGAGAAGCACCGGCGATGAGCCCGGGTGTCTTTGGGCTGGATCGAAAGAATAAGAGGCAAACCGTCGGCTACCCTCTTTATTTGTCCAGACAAATTTGCTATAATTGATTTAATTTCATTAAACAGGAACGAGCGCAGCGTTCCTTTCATAAGATGTCAAGGGAGGTCGAAATGATTATTCGCTCAGCCTGGATTCCGGCACTCTGGAAACCCGCCGCCAGCGTTGCCCTGGCATTCGCAGGGGTCGCCCTGCTTTTCGCCGGTTTATCGGCGAACCCCGCCACCGCCGCCCCCAACGTCACATGCACAACCAACGTCTCCACCAACATCACCACCAACCAGCAGTGGAACCTGATCGGCAGCCCTTACTGCGTCAACAGCCAGATCACAGTCGCGACGGGTGCCACCCTCACCATCGACCCCGGTGTGATCGTCTATTTCGCCTCCGGCGCCGCCATGGGGGTATATGGGAACCTGATCGCAAACGGGACCAGCAGCCAGGGGATCGTCTTCACCGCCAAGAGCGACACGCCAACCCCGGGCTTTTGGCGCTATTTCACCATCCAGTCGGGCGGGAGCGCCAGCTTCAACTACACCGACATCAGCTACGCCGGCTTAGGCAACTCCTGCGCCATCAGCATTTATGCAACCAACGTCCAGGTGCGCAACTCACGCATCCACGACAATACAGGGCATGGCATCCGCATCTGGGGCAACAACCTGGCCCCGCTGGTTGAGGACAGCCGGATCGACCACAACACCAACGTTGCCATCCTGGTCTCTGGCGGCGACGGCAACACGCCGACCCTGCGCCGGCTGCAGGTCGACAGCAACAGCAGCTTCCCGCTCCAGGAGACGACCGGCATCGGCGGCTCTTCCACCAACATGCCGGTCTATGAGGACCTGACCTTCAGCGGCAACCTCCAGGACGTCTTCCTGTTCGAGGCTTGCAGCCTGATCATTTCGAGAACGATCGACACGCAATCCGAGTTCAACGGCGCACCGGTGCAGGTCAACGCCGGCTCGCTGACGGTCAAGTCTGGCGTGGTGCTCACCCTCACCGCCGGGACTACCCTGCAGTTCAACGCCGGCAGCGGCACGCTGATCATCCTCAATGGCGGCAAAGTGGTCGGAGTGGGCACGCAGGAAAAACCGGTGCGCTTCACCTCCGATAGCGCCGTCCCGCAGCCCGGCGACTGGCGCAAGATCGACGTCTCGACCGGCGGACACCTGCGCCTGTCCTACTGCGACATCAGCTACGGCGGCGATTCAAACAACGCCATGGTCAACCTTTTGGCTGACGATGTGCAGATCGACCACTGCCGCATCCACCATGCCAAGGCAGACGCCGTGCGCATCCACGGCAACAACGGTCACACTGTCACTTTTACTGATTCGACCATCGACCACAACCTGGGCTGGGCGATCACCGAGAACCCGGGCGGCTATGTCTACCGCAGCCCGGCTTATAAGAACCTGAACCTGCACGACAACGGCCATGACGCTGTGTACCTGGTTTACCAGGACCTCAGAAGCGACCGGACGTTCGACGGCCCGGGGATGCTGAACGGGCGTCCATTTATCCTGGAAGGTGTCCTCGTTTATCAAGGCATGGCCCTCACCATCACGCCCGGCACCACCCTGCGTTTCATCCCAGATGCGAACTTCGACGTCTCCGGCCATCTAATCGCCCAAGGTACCCCAAACCAGCCGATCGTCTTCACATCCAACGAGGCCAGCCCGCAGCCCGGCGATTGGGCCGGGATCTCTTTCAGCTACAGCTCACACACCAGCCTCTCGCACTGCGAAGTCGGCTATGCCGGTATGTATGGCTGGGGCGTGATGGCGTATGGACAGGACCTCGATTTCCGCCAGTGCTGGATCCATGACATCGAAGGGGACGGATACCGGGCTGCCGAGGACAACCTGACCCCGGTGGAAAACCTGGTCGTCGCCGACTCAGTGCACGGCGTGTACGTCAACTCCGGCGTGACCCTGAAGGCCCGTCACCTGACCCTCCAAGGCAATGAAGTGGGGGTCCTGGTCGACCAGGGCAGCGCGGTCCTGACCAATACGATCCTGGCAGATAACACCCTTGGCGCACATCTATACGCCGGCGACCTGAAACTGGTCAAGACGCTCTGGGACGGCAACGCCACCGCCTCGCTGGTCGAGTCGGGCGGGTCCTTGAACGAGATCGGGCATATCGACGGAGCGGCGAAGATCCTGGCAGACGGCCGCCACATCGCCTGCAGCTCCGACGCCGTCGCCCAGGGGCTGCCGCTTAGCAGTCTCGACCTGGACGGCGAACCCCGCCCGCAGCCGGTCTCCAGCCTGCCTGACCTGGGCGCCGACGAGAGCCCGTGCGGCGAGGCGGTGAGCTTCGTCGCGCACAAGCTCGCATACCATCCACAGTGGCAGGTCGACTTGAAGACTTCTCAGCGGCAGGCTTTTCCAGGAATACCTGATCGACTTCTTCTACGGAGGCGGGGGCGGAGGAGCGGCGCTCGAGGTCCTGGTTAGCGACACCTTGCCAAACGAGCTGGATTTTACCAGCCAGTCGTCCTCTCTGCCAGCGGTCTTCGGGCAGGCCGGGCAGGAACTCACCTGGGACCTGCAAAATCCCTTGATGGTCGGAAAAGCCGGCTACATCCAGCTGGAAGGTGACTACGACAGCCTTGCAGTTGGCGAGAAGATCGTGAACCACGCCGAAGTCGACGCCGGCTCATACCATGTGCCCCTGGTGATCACCTCAACTCTCGAGCAACTCTTCCCGCCGCTGCTCGTCTCATCCGGCGACGGCGAGACCTGCTACGGCAAGAACACCATCACCGGGATGGGCATGCCCGGGCTGACCGCCCAGCTGATCGTGAACAGCGCCATGGTCAGCGAGACGACCATCTCCGCCAGCGGGCAGTTCACCTTCACCTACCAGTACGTCAGCCAGCAGACGGAGGACATCTCCGCCCGGGTATGCAGCGCTTCGCTCTGCAGCCCCAACAGCGATCTCATTGTCTTCACCCCGCAGCAGTCCTTCTGGTGCCCCAGGCAGACCGACTGGAAGCTGGGCGGGAAGACTTACAAATTCCGGGACGGCTCCGGGCTGTTCAATACCCTCGATTCCCGCATCGTTCTCCCCATCCAAACCATCATCAACGGCTCGCAGCTGGACCTGGGGGTGGGCGAGTATCCCGTCCACTCCGGTTCTCCCCTTATGCCCCAGGATCCCAGCCACCCTTCGGCTCCGACCGTCACGCCTCCAGACGAGATCTACATCGACATCAGCGGCTACCACTACACCCCCAGCGAGACCTACTTCTCGCCGGATTTTAACGTCATCACCTACCGCTTCATTCTCTCCGGCGCCTATGTCCCGCCAGGGCAGTGCACCGCGATCACCGTCTACGCCCGCTACGGCGACACCTGGATCACCGCTGTGCTCAATCCGTGCTCGATCGACCCGGACGGGACGGTCTTCGACGTGACCCAGGGTTTTGATCCCGCTGACCCGACCGTGAATGCCATCTCCGGCGTGACCGTGACCTGCATGATGTCGATGCCAGAATGGGGTGGGTGGGTGTCCTGGCCAGCCCAGCTCTACGACGAGCAGGAGAACCCCCAGGTCACCGGAGAGGACGGCTATTTTGCGTTTTTCACACCCCCCGGGAAGTATTTCCTGCAGGTGGAGGGCGCCTCCGGCTTCCAGGACTGGAGGAGCCCGGTGATCGAGGTGATCAGCGAGGTGGTGCACGTCAACGTCCCGCTGACGCCGTGGCCGACCGGGGAGGCGGTCCAGGTGGCGCTTGCTCCACAGGGACCCGATCCTGCCAGCCTGGTGATCCCGCCCGGGGGTGTGGTGGAGTGGCTGTCTACGCTGGACCCGGGGGAGGCGGCGCTCCACCTGCTGGATTACACTGAGAATCCCTTCCTGCACCCACTGAGCGAGCTCGACCCCCTGGCCAGCACGCTCGGATTCGACGGCGGGATGATGCCCCCCGGAGCGGTCTACCGCCGGCAGTTCGACACCGAAGGTACGTACACCTACAGCGACGAGGCCGGTCACAGCGGGACGATCGTGGTGGGCACGGGATATTCGATCTACCTGCCGGTGGTGCGGAGGTAGGTGGGGAACAGTGTCTTTTAGAAAACGCTGGACAGGCTGTCGGCCTGTCCAGCGTTTTTTCTGTGCCTCAGTACTTCAATTTTCAGGCCATTTAGAGGCTCCGTGCTTCACCTCGGCCGGGTCGAGAGCCAGCTGCTAAAGTCAACATTGTTGCTGACCGGGTCGCCGAGGCCGGTGGGGTTGGTGGCTGCGTTGTAGGGGCCTGTGGCGTCCTCCCACCAGCAGCCGGTCGCTACGACAGCCGGCGCGGCGTTGTTGTACAGCCCGTAGCTCGCGTTGCCTTCGAAGATGGCGTTGGTCACTGTCGGGGCGACCGTGCCGTTGAAATACAGCCCGGTATTGTTCGAGAGGAAGTCGCAGTCGACCAGCGAGGCGGCGCCGGGCGTGTTCCCCAGCAGGACGCCGACGTTCGTGTGGGCGAAGGTGGAGCTCTCGGCGTCGAGCGATCCGCCGTTGATCCGGACACCCACATCCGGACTGGCATCGACGAAGGAATTGAGCAGCGTCAGATCACCATTGTTGAGGATGCTCTCCTGTGTCTGGTTATATAGCACCCCGCCGGAATATCGGATTTCTACATGCTCAAACGTCGCAGTCCCGCCGCTGTCGATGCGATGCCGCGTCCACTGCCCGGCTTCCGGCACGGTCGCAACGCCATCGTTGTTCGTATCGCCGCCGGCCGCATCATCGAAGATGCTGGTGAAGATGATCGGTGCATCTGCCGTCCCTACCGCAGAGAGCGTCCCGGCGATCTCCAGCCCGGTCCCGTTTTCATCATAATAATCCCCATATACGTGCATCTTGAAGACCGCTCCAGGCTGGATCGTCAGCGTGCTCCCCGAGGGGACGTAGATCGAGCCAAGGTCGTTAGGGTCCTCCAGCACATAGGGGAAGCCAACCCCCGCGCTCAGCGTCGATGCCCCGGTCAGCGTCCCCACCAGCCTCAGCCCGTTGTAGCTGTTGTTCGCAGCCGTGTTCCCGACCACCTGGCTGGTGTCCAATACGACATTCGAGCCCACAGAAAAGTAGACCGCATAGCCCGTGTTCGTCAGGAAGCCTGTGTTCAGGATCACCGGTTCGGCGGATCCTGAGAACTCGTAGAACAACCCGTGTCCGGCGTTGTTCTGGATCAGGCTGTTTTCAACATCGATCGTGCCGTCCGAAACGCTGCGGATCCCAATCCCGCCGCTCCGGTCGACCTCGCTGTTCGTAAATACGAGCGACCCGCCGGTGTTCAGGATGCTCACCGCGGTCTGGACATATAGCGGCCCGCCGGAATATCGGATTTCTACATACTCAAACGTCGCAGACCCGCCGCTATCGATGCGATGCCGCGTCCACTGCCCGGCTTCCGGCACGGTCGCAACGCCATCGTTGTTCGTATCGCCGCCGGCCGCATCATCGAAGATGCTGGTGAAGATGATCGGTGCATCTGCCGTCCCTACCGCAGAGAGCGTCCCGGCGATCTCCAGCCCGGTCCCGTTTTCATCATAATAATCCCCATATACGTGCATCTTGAAGACCGCTCCAGGCTGGATCGTCAGCGTGCTCCCCGAGGGGACGTAGATCGAGCCAAGGTCGTTAGGGTCCTCCAGCACGTAGGGGAAGCCAACCCCCGCGCTCAGCGTCGATGCCCCGGTCAGCGTCCCCACCAGCCTCAGCCCGTTGTAGCTGTTGTTCGCAGCCGTGTTCCCGACCACCTGGCTGGTGTCCAATACGACATTCGAGCCCACAGAAAAGTAGACCGCATAGCCCGTGTTTGTCAGGAAGCCTGTGTTCAGGATCACCGGTTCGGCGGATCCTGAGAACTCGTAGAACAACCCGTGACCGGCGTTGTTCTGGATCAGGCTGTCTTCAACATCGATCACGCCGTTCGAAAAGCTGAAGATCCCAATCCCCGCACCCCGGTCGACCTCGCTGTTCCTAAATACGAGCGAACCGCCAGCGTTCAGGATGCTCACTGCGGTCTGGTTATTTAGCACCCCGCCGGAATATCGGATTTCTACATGCTCAAACGTCGCAGTCCCGCCGCTGTCGATGCGATGCCGCGTCCACTGCCCGGCTTCCGGCACGGTCGCAACGCCATCGTTGTTCGTATCGCCGCCGGCCGCATCATCGAAGATGCTGGTGAAGATGATCGGTGCATCTGCCGTCCCTACCGCAGAGAGCGTCCCGGCGATCTCCAGCCCGGTCCCGTTTTCATCATATAAATCCGCATATCCGTGCATCTTGAAGACCGCTCCAGGCTGGATCGTCAGCGTGCTCCCCGAGGGGACGTAGATCGAGCCAAGGTCGTTAGGGTCCTCCAGCACATAGGGGAAGCCAACCCCCGCGCTCAGCGTCGATGCCCCGGTCAGCGTCCCCACCAGCCTCAGCCCGTTGTAGCTGTTGTTCGAGGCGGTGTTCCCGCTGACCTGGCTCGTGTCCAGGACCACATCCGTCCCCACCGAAAAGTAGACCGCATAGCCCGTGTTCGTCAGGAAGCCTGTGTTCAGGATCACCGGTTCGGCGGATCCTGAGAACTCGTAGAACAACCCGTGACCGGCGTTGTTCTGGATCAGGCTGTCTTCAACATCGATCACGCCGTTCGAAAAGCTGAAGATCCCAATCCCCGCACCCCGGTCGACCTCGCTGTTCCTAAATACGAGCGAACCGCCAGCGTTCAGGATGCTCACCGCGGTCTGGTTATTTAGCACCCCGCCGGAATATCGGATTTCTACATGCTCAAACGTCGCAGTCCCGCCGCTGTCGATGCGATGCCGCGTCCACTGCCCGGGTGCAGGCGAGGTGGCGCCGTCGTTGTTCGTATCGCCGCCGGCCGCATCATCGTAGATGCTGGTGAACACGATCGGTGCATCTGCCGTCCCTACCGCCGAGAGCGTCCCGGCAATCTCCAGACCGGTCCCGTTTTCATCATATAAATCCGCATATCCGTGCATCTTGAAGACCGCCCCGGGTTGGATCGTCAGCGTGCTCCCCGCCGGGACATAGATCGAGCCAAGATCGTTAGGGTCCTCCAGCACGTAGGGGAAACCCAGGCTGCCGCTCAGCGTTGAAATCCCGGTCAGCGTGCCCACCAGCCTCAGCCCGTTGTAGTTATTATTTTGGGCAATGTTCCCACTCATTTGGGTGCCGTCCAGGTTCAGGTCTCCACTAGGATCGAAATAGACCGCATACCCCTGGTTGGACTGGAAGGTGCTGCCCTGGACCACCGGCTCGACTGAGCCGCTGGCGGAGTAATAAAGCCCGTGATTGGAGCTGTTCTGGATCAGGCTGTTTTCAACATCGATCGTGCCGTTCGAAACGCTGAAGATCCCTATCCCGCCGCTCCGGTCGACCTCACTGTTCCTAAATACGAGCGAACCGCCAGCGTTCAGGATGCTCACCGCGGTCTGGACATATAGCGGCCCGCCGGAATATCGGATTTCTACATACTCAAACGTCGCAGACCCGCCGCTGTCGATGCGATGCCGCGTCCATTGCCCGGCTGCCGGTGAAGTCGCAGCGCCATCGTTGTTCGTGTCCCCGCCGACCGCATCATCGTAGATGCTGGTGAAGATGATCGGCTCCTCCGCCGTCCCCACCGCCGAGAGCGTCCCGGCGATCTCCAGTCCGGTCCCGTTTTCATCATAATAATCCCCGTAACTAAGCATCTTAAGCACGGCGCCAGGCTGGATCGTCAGCGTGCTCCCTGCCGGGACGTAGATCGAGCCAAGGTCGATACGGTCCTCCAGCACGTAGGGGAAGCCCAAACTCGCGCTCAGCGTCGAAGACCCGGTCAGCGTGCCCACCAGCCTCAGCCCGTTGTAGGCATTGTTTTGGGCAATGTTCCCACTCATTTGGGTGCCGTCCAGGTTCAGGTCTCCACTGGGTTCGAAATAGACCGCATACCCCTGGTTGGACTGGAAGGTGCTGCCCTGGACCACCGGCATGACTGAGCCGCTGGCGGAGTAATAAAGCCCGTGGCTGGCGTTGTTCTGGATCAGGCTGTCTTCAACATCGATCGTGCCGTTCGATACGCTGCGGATCCCAATCCCGCCGCTCCGGTCGACCTCGCTGTTCGTAAATACGAGCGAACCGCCAGCGTTCAGGATGCTCACCGCAGTCTGGTTATATAGTGCCCCGCCGGAATATCGGATTTCTGCATACTCAAACGTCGCAGCCCCGCCGCTGTCGATGAGATGCCGCGTCCAAAGCCCGGCTGCCGGCACGGTCGCAACGCCGTCGTTGTTCGTATCGCCGCCGGCCGCATCGTCGTAGATGCTGGTGAAGATGATCGGTGCATCTGCCGTCCCTACCGCAGAGAGCGTCCCGGCGATCTCCAGACCGGTCCCGTTTTCATCATATAAATCCGTATAACTGAGCATCTTGAAGGCCGCTCCAGGCAGGATCGTCAGCGTGCTCCCCGCCGGGACATAGATCGAGCCAAGATCGATGCGGTCCTCCAGCACGTAGGGGAAGCCCAGGCTGCCCAGGGTCGAGCTTCCGATCAGCGTGCCTGTGATCCGCAGCCCGTTCGTGCCGTTGTTCAGGGCTGTGTTATTTGCAAGCTCGGTCCCGTCCAGCTCCAGGTCCCCGGACGGGCTGAAAATGGCCGCATAGCCGGTGTTGGACTGGAAGGTCGTGTCGCGGATGCGCGGCGAGACCGTCCCGCTGGCAGCGTAGTAGAGCCCATGACCGCCGTTGTCATGGATCTGGCAGCCGGTGATGTCGATCACGCCGTTGTCCGTGCTGTGGATCGCGTTTGAATTGGCGTGATCCATGGTGGACTGGTGGATCTTGAAGGTCCCGCCCTGGTTGTTGACCAGGATTGCGCCGAAGCGCAGGAAGGTGTCCTGCTTGACGTCGACGAGGCCACCGGGGAAGATAGTGATGCCGTTCCAGTCGCCGGGAGCGGCTGTGGTGGCGCCGCCGTCTCCATTGGTGTCGCCGCCAAAGGAGTCGTCGTTATAGGATGTGAAGGCGACGAAGGTCGGGTCGTCCCCCTGGCTCACGAGCGAGCCGTAGACGCCGATGCCAACGCCCGGCTGCGGCTTGACCACTGCCCCGCTGCGGACGGTCAGCGTCGCGCCTGAGAGGATCACAAATGGACCGCAGTCCGGCTTGATCACATAGGTGGCGTAAGCCCAGGTCGTATTTGCGCTGATGTAGCCGCAAAACATGACCGTGCCAGACACGCCTAATTCGGTTTCTTTGATGTTATTCAGCGGGTTGGTGTCCGGCAGCTCCCCGGAAGGGTCTGCGATAACCTGAATTGTATATGCACCGGGAGTGGGTGCAGTAAAGCTAGCCTCAAGGAGGATATGACCGCCGGCGCTCAAGTGGGTCACTTCCCAGCTGCCGGTGAGAATTGGATTGGCCTGCCCGGGTTTAAAAACTTTCCAATCGACAAAAAAGCCGTTGGCGGGACCAAGACCCAGGTTATGCACTTCTGCTGTCAGGGTTGTGGTTCCATTATAGACCGCGGGGTCCGGGTCGTAGGTGATCGAGCGCACTTCCAGGTTGGGCGGCTTTGGACCGACGATGATCGTCCCGGTGCCGTAGAGGACGCCCTCCAGGTAGAAGTCGTTCACGCCGACGTCGTTGAAAAAGATCGTCAGCGTGCCGCCGGGGGGGATGGGGTCCGAGCCGGGCGAGAGCGGCGAGGAAGCAGCCGGAGGCAGAAGTGCGCTGCCTGCGCCGGGCTTGAGGACGGCCGGAAGGTACAGGTAGCTCAGCGAGCCCTCCTGGAGGGAGACAGGCACAGTCTTCTGGTTGGTCCAGGTGACGGAATCTCCGACCTCGATGTTGAGCTCGGCGGGGACGAAGCCCAGGTCGGTGATCGCGACCTGGTGGTCGACCGAGGGCTTGAGCAGCGGGGAGGGGCTGACCGGTGAGCGGTCAGTGCCGGCCGCGGCAGGGGATGCGATTATCAGGATGATGATCAGGGAAATTATCCAGGCGAAGAGCGATTTTTTGGACATGATGCCTCTTTAGGCGGAACCTGCGTGCTGGATCGATTGGAGTATTTGGATTTATTTTTTATGAGCGGACATGTTTATTATATACCTTTTTTATTGAGAATTAAACTGGTGAATTTGGGTGGCACGGGAACGGTGGGAGGTGATTGAACCGCAAAGGACGCAAAGGGGACGAAGGAAAATATATATGATTGAAACACAATGGAATCGAAGTTATCGAAGGTTATGGCAAGAAAATTCGCATCCATCTGTGTTTATCTGTGGTTTTCTTTTCTTGTGAACAAAATTTCAGTGTTGATATTTTGTAACATCTATGCTAGAATTGTGACAAATAATACAATCAGAAGAGGAACCCCGCATGCTGCTGCAAGCCGAAAGAGAACAAATCGTCGAGTACGGCAGAAAACTGATCACGTCCGGCCTCACCACCGGCTCCGGGGGCAACCTCTCCATCTACAATCGCGAGCTGGACCTGGTCGCGATCAAACCCTCCGGGATCGATTATTTCGAGCAAAAACCAGCAGACGTCGTCGTGATGACGATCGACGGGCAGATCGTCGAGGGCAGCCGCAAGCCCTCGAGCGAGGTCAACTTCCACCTGGCGCTGCTGCGGCACCGGCCGGAGAACAACGCGGTCGTGCACACCCATTCGGTCTACGCCGCGACGATCGCCTGCCTGAATTGGGAGCTGCCGGCGGTGCACTACCTGGTCGGGTTCTCGGGCGACAAGGTGCCGCTGGCGAAGTACGCCACCTTCGGGACCAAGGCGCTGGCGGACAATATCATCGCCGCGATCGGGGACTACAAGGCCTGCCTGATGTCCAACCACGGGATCGTATGCGTGGGCAACAACCTGGCGACTGCGTTTGCGGCGGCGGAGGAGCTCGAGCTGGTCGCTCGAATTTACTACCAGGCCAGATGCATCGGCGAGCCGGTGATCCTCTCGGACGAGGAGATGGCCACCGTCGTCAACAAGTTCAGGACTTACGGCCAGAAATAACGGATTGTGTGTTGAAGACCCGGAAGGCTTGTAGCCTCTCGGGTCTTATAACAAAGAACGAAGATGTTCCTACCAACCCACAAAAGGAGAGAGAAAATATGAAGAAAAGCAAAGTTTTGTGGATGCTCGTCAGCCTGATGGTCATGATGAGCATGCTGGTCTCCTGCGCACCGGCGGCCACCCCGGCGCCGGCAGCCGAGGCGCCAGCAGCTGAAGCACCCGCAGCAGCAGAACCCCACGAGATCGCCGTGGTCGTCAAGATCACCGGCATCCCATGGTTCAACACCCTCGAAACCGGCGTGAAGAAGGCCGCGGAAGAGCTGAAGGTGAACGCTTACCAGACCGGACCGGCCCAGGCCGACCCCGCCGCACAGGTCAAGATCGTCGAGGACCTGGTTGCGAAGGGCGTCAATGCGATCGGTGTGGTCCCGAACGACGCCAAGGCATTGGAACCCGTGTTCGCGAAGGCCAAGGAAAAAGGCATCATCGTCGTCACGCATGAATCTGTAGACCAGGTCGGCGCGGATTACGACCTGGAGCTGATCGACAACACCAAGTTCGGCCAGCATGCCTGGGATGTGCTCGTCAAATACATGGGCGACACAGGCGACTACGCGATCTTCGTCGGCAGCCTGACCGTCCCGGGCCACAACGCCTGGGCTGACGCAGGGATCGAGTACGCCAAGACGAAGTACCCCGGCCTGAACCTGGTGACCGAGCGGATCCCGTGCGGCGAGGACCAGGAGCTTGCTCGCCAGAAGACGCTCGAGCTGCTGCAGGCCTACCCGAACCTGAAGGGCATCGTCGGCTTTGGGAGCCTTGGCCCTCCAGGAGCCGCTCAGGCAGTGGCTGAGAAAGGCCTTTCGGGCAAGGTTACCGTCGTCGGGACCGTGATCCCCTCACAGGCAGCCCCGTACCTCAAGGACGGCTCGATGCAGCAGGGCTTCATCTGGGACCCGGCTGACGCCGGCTACGGGATGGTCTGGCTCGCCGAACACATCCTGAACGGCGGCAAGGTCGAGACCGGCCTGGAAATCCCCGGGATCGGTCCGGTTGTGGTGAACGGCAAGGTCGTGACCGCGGATGCAATCCTGGACATCACGGCTGAGAACGCCGAGAGCCTCGGTTTCTAAGATGTTTTGAGTGGATAAAGCCTCCCCTGAATTCAGGGGAGGCTTTATTAAAATGATCGAACCGCGAAGGACGCTAAGGGCGCAAAGATTTTAAGTTTAAAGATTTGAACACAAAGGACTCTAAGGAATCGAAGTTATCGAAGTTTTTTCTGGAATTATCTGATTATAGATTTATATCTGCGTTCATCTGTGGCTGATAAATAATCGCAAAGGTGCAAAAAATGGCCGAGCTGTTCCTGAAATTATCGAACGTGAGCAAGCACTACACCGGCGTGACCGCGCTGGACAAGGTCGATTTCGAGATCTACCAGGGCGAGATCCACTGCCTGGTCGGGGAGAACGGGTCGGGGAAATCGACGCTGATCAAGATCATCTCCGGCACCGTCCAGCCGGACGATGGGGCGGTGATCGAGGTCGAAGGCCAGGTCCAGCACGCGATCCACGAGATCGACTCGATCCATAAAGGGATCGATATCATCTACCAGGACCTTTCGCTTTTCCCGAACCTGACGGTGATGGAGAACATCGCCCTGGGCCGCTACATCGCCGAACGCAAGCGGCTGGTCGATTGGAGCGAGCTGCGCCGGATCGCCGTCGCCGCGATGCAGCGGATCGACGTCTCGCTGCCGCTCGAGGCGCTCGTGAGCGACATCCCGATCGCCGACCAGCAGCTGGTGGCGATCTGCCGGGCGCTGACCCGGGACGTCAAGCTGGTGATCATGGACGAGCCGACCGCCTCGCTGACCAAGAAGGAAGTCAACTCGCTGTTCGAGGTCGTGCTGGACATGAAGAGCAAGGGGATCTCGACGATGTTCGTCAGCCACAAGCTCAACGAGGTGCTGCAGATCGCCGACCGGGTCTCGGTGATCCGAGACGGGAAGATGGTCGGGATCTTCGACCCGAAAGAGCTGAACGACGAAAAGCTCACCCACCTGATGACCGGCAAGGTGCTGGAATACTCCACCTTTGTGCGGCCGAAGGCGACCGGCGAGCCTGTGCTCGAAGTTCGCAATCTCTCGGCCAAAGGCCTGTTTCACGACGTCAGCTTCAAGCTCTACCCCGGCGAGATCCTGGGGATCACCGGTCTGCTCGGCTCTGGGCGAACGGAGCTGGCGCTGGCGCTCTTCGGCGTCAACAAGCCCGATTCGGGCGAGACCCTGTTCGAAGGTAAGCCGACCCGGATCGGCTCGATCCAGCAGGCGATCGAGCTCGGGATCGCCTTTGTGCCCGAAGACCGGCTGGTGCAGGGTCTGATCATGAGCCAGCCTGTGAGCAAGAACCTGATCGTCACAACGCTGGACGAGCTGGTGGGGAGGTACCGCCTGCTCGACCAGAAGCGGGTCCGCCAGAGGATCGACCAGGGGATCAATGACCTGAAGATCAAGATCCCTTCGATCGACTCGCCCGTGCAGACGCTCTCGGGTGGAAACCAGCAGCGGGTCGTGCTGGCGAAGTGGATCGCGACCAGGCCGAAGGTGCTGATCCTGGACGGGCCGACGATCGGGATCGACATCGCCGCGAAACACGCCATCCACCAGAACATCCGCGAGCTGGCCGCGCTGGGGATCGCGATCATCCTGATCTCCGACGAAGTCCTCGAAGTCTACAACAACGCGAACCGGACGCTGATCCTGCGCAAAGGCCGGCTGGTGAAGGAGCTCGAGATCGAACATACCAGCATGGAAGAAATCCAGGAAACCGTGAACCTGACCGCTTAGGGTGAATCCATGATAAAGAAAATTGTGTCCCGGCATGAATTCTACGTTTTCATGGTGATCGTGATCTTTTCGATCATCATCACCTCGATCAACCCGAGCTTCTTCAGCCTGGAAAACATGTTTGATTTAATGAAGAGCTACGCCCTGCTGGGGACGTTTGCGGTCGGGATGCTGCTGGTGCTGATCAGCGGTGGGATCGACCTGTCCTTCACCGCGATCGCGACGGTTTCCGGCTACACGATCGCGGTGCTGCTGCTGAACCGCGGCGAGCAGATGAACATCGTCTACGTGTTTGCGATCGCGGGCGCGATAGGGGTCGCGCTGGGGATGGTGAACGCCGCGATCATCTACTTCTTCAAGATCCCGCCGATCATCACGACGATCGCGACGCTGAACATCTATTACGGGCTGCTGACCGTCATCACCGAGGGGAAATGGCTGTACGGCTTCCCGACCTGGTTCGGCGACTTCTCAAAGACCCGGGTCTTCACGCTGGAGAACGCGAACGGGGTCGGCTACGGGATCTCGGTGATCACGCTGATCTGGTTTGCCTTCATCTTCCTGGGCTGGTTCATCCTGCGCAAGACGGTGCTCGGGCGCAGCATCTACGCCCTGGGCGGGAACGCGGCTTCGGCGCAGCGCGCCGGCTTCAACATCCTGCGGCTGCAGCTGTTCGTCTACGGGTTCATGGGGCTGATGGCCGGCTTTGGGAGCGTGATCCAGGCGCTGCTGGTGCAGACGGTGGCGCCGAACTCGCTGGTGGGCAAAGAGCTGGACGTGATCGCGGCGGTCGTGCTGGGCGGCGCAAGCCTGACCGGCGGCGTCGGGACGATGCTGGGGACGGTGCTCGGGGTGGCGCTGATGGCGATCATGAGCAACGGGCTAACCTTAATGCACGTGCCGTCGTTCTGGTACAAGGTGGTCACCGGTTTTATCATCCTGGTCAGCGTGGCGGCCAGCGCCTGGAGGCAGAAGCGCGCCAGGGTCAAGAAAGTCATCACCGAGGCGGAATAACCCGGGAGGTTCAACATGTTTCGGAAAAACTCTGAGCTCATCGTCCTGATCCTGGTGCTGGCGGGCGTGCTGGTGCTGATGCTGGCGCTGAACGGTCCGGGATTTTTCAAGCCGAACAACATCCAGTCGATGGCTTTCCAGCTCCCCGAGCTGGGGATCCTGGCGATCGCAATGATGATCACGATGCTCACTTCGGGGATCAACCTCTCGATCATCGCCTCGGCCAATCTGTGCGGGATCGTGATGGCGACGATCATGGTGACCTGGGCGCCGACGGACGGGAGCTCGGCGCTGGGCGTGGTGGCGCTGGCGCTGCTGGCGGGGCTGGTCGTGGCGGCGGTGATCGGGCTGCTGAACGGCTGGCTGATCGCCTACCTGGAGATCTCGCCGATCCTGGCGACGCTCGGGACGATGATCCTGGTCAGCGGGCTGGCGATCGTGCTGACCAAGGGCTACGTGATCTCCGGGCTGCCAAAGGAGATGCTGTTCATCGGCAACGGGATGGTGATGGGGATCCCGGTCCCGCTGCTGGTCTTTCTGGGCTGCGCCGCACTGCTGGCGCTGATGCTGAACCGGACGCCGCTCGGGGAGCGGATTTACCTGTTCGGCTCGAACCCGACCGCGACGTTTTATTCCGGGGTCAACAACAAGGCGGTGCTGATGCGGGTCTACCTGATCTCCGGGGTGCTGGCCGGGGTCGCGGCGATGATCATGATCGCGCGCTTCAACTCGGCGAAGGCCGATTACGGCGAATCCTACCTGCTGCTGACCGTGCTGGCCTCGGTGCTCGGCGGGGTCAACGCGGCGGGCGGCTTCGGGCGGGTCTCCGGCGTGGTGGTGGCGCTGGTGATCCTGCAGATCATCTCGAGCGGGCTGAACCTGTTCGGCGTCTCGGCCTTCCTGACCGTGGCGCTGTGGGGAGCCGTGCTGATCTTCGTGATGGTGGTCAAATACCTGCTCGAGCAGCGCACGCTGAGGCAGGCATCCAGATGAAGACGCTGCTTGGGATCGACCTGGGCACGACCAGCTTGAAGACCGCCCTGTACGACGAGGCGGGCGGGCGGATCGGCTCGGAAGGCTGCGAGTACCCGATCCTCTCGCCGAAGCCGGGCTTCGCAGAGCAGGACCCGCAGGAATGGAAAAAGGCGCTCGAGACCGCCTGCCGGAAGCTGAAAAGCCGTTTTCCGGCCGAGTTTGCGGCGATCGCGGGGGTCGGGATCTGCGGGCAGATGCACACCCAGGTCTACCTGGACCGCAACGACCGGAGCCTGCGCCCGGCGATCACCTGGATGGACCAGCGCTCGCAGCCGATCGTCGAGCGGATCAAGCAGGACGAAGCGGCGGAGAGGCTGATCTTCCGCGAGACGCTGAATTTCCCCTCCACGACCTACACCGCCCCGCAGGTGCGCTGGGTGATCGAGAACGACCCGCTGACCTGGGGCGAGACGCGCCTGGTGCTGGTCGCAAAGGACTACCTGAAATACCTGCTGACCGGCGAAAAGGTCACCGACTACGCCGAGGCGAGCGGGACGCTGGTCTTCGACGTCGGCAAGGAAGCCTGGTCGGCGGCGGCCTTCGATCTTTTCCAGATCCCGCAGGAGATGTTCCCGCGCCTGGCGCCGTCCGACGAGATCATCGGGACGGTGACCCGGGCAGCGGCGGAATGGACGGGCATCCCGGAAGGGACGCCGGTGGCGAACGGGTCCTCGGACAACTCGGCCTCGGCGCTGGGGGCGGGGATGGCGCTGCCCGGGCAGGTGACGCTGATCATCGGGACCGCAGGCGTGATCACGGTCTGCTCGGACCGCCCGCTGATCGACCCCGCCAGGCGGACGCTGTGCTGGCACTACTGCCTGCCGGAGCGCTGGGTGACGCTGGGGATCATGCAGACCGCCGGCGAGTCGCTGCACTGGTTCAAGAACGCCTTCGATGCGGACGCACAGGCCGATTCCGGCGACGTCTTCGAGCGCTACAACCAGGCGGTCGCTTCGGTCCCCGACGGCTCGGGCGGGCTGGTCTTCCTGCCCTACCTGAACGGCGAGCGGACCCCCTACTGGGACCCGTTTGCGCGCGGGGTGTTCTTCGGGGTCAACCTGACGACCGGGAAGGCGCATTTCGTCAAGGCGATCATGGAGGGGGTCTCGTTCGGGCTGCGCAACAACATCGAGACGGTCGAATCGCTCGGGATCGAGATCGACGAGGTCCGGGCGGTGGGCGGCGGGCTGAAGAGCAAGGTCTGGCTGGAAACGCTCGGCAAGATCATCCGCAAGCCGATCACGACGGTGAGCACGGCGGACACGGCGAACCTGGGCAATATCCTGCTGTGCGGGCATGCGCTGGGAACCTTCCCGAGCTACGAGCAGGCGGCCCCCGCGCTGGCGAGGGTCGGGGGACGGGTGCATTTCCCGGAAGGCGCGGAGGTCTACGAGGGCCAGTACCGGACGTTCCTGGAGCTGTACGAGCGGCTGAAGGGCAGCTTCCAGAGGGCTGGCTTGAAAGATTGAACCGCAAAGATGCGCGAAGAGATTGAAATAGATATTGAAACACAAAGAACACAAAGGACACAAAGGTTTGTAAGGAAAGATTGAAACATAAAGGAATCGAAGGGATCGAAGTCATCGAAGTTTTTAAATCGAAATGCGGTGATCTGGTTTTTTCTGCGTTTATCTGCGTGAATCTGTGGTTATAACAATGGTTGACGATAACACTCGATTGATGATCAAGGCTGCCAAGCTCTACTACGAGTCTGGCTACACGCAAGAGGCGATCTCCGACCGGCTGCGGCTATCCCGGCCGCGCGTCTCGCGCCTGCTCAATGAAGCGCGCGAGACCGGGATCGTCCAGTTCACGATCGCCCAGATGCCCGGGCTCTTTTCCGACCTGGAACGCGAGCTGGAGAGCCGCCACGGCCTGACGGAAGCCGTGGTCGTGGGGATCTCGGAGCCGAACGATCCCATGACGGCCGCCCGCGAGCTCGGCGCCGCGGCGGCGGAGTACTTCCGCCGGGCGGTGCAGACCGGCGACGTGGTCGGGCTGACCTGGGGCGAGACGCTGGCCTGCATGGCCGACAGCCTGCCGGTCGAAAAGAAGGATATCGTCCTGGCGCAGATGGTGGGCGGGATGGGCGACCCGGCCGAGGAGATCCATGCCACCGACATCGTCCGGCGGATCTCGCACAAGCTGGGGGCTTCGGTCAGCCTGATCCCGGCCCCGGGGATCGTCGATTCGCTCGAGGCGGCCCGGCTGCTGCGCTCCGAGCGCTTCATCGAAGCCGCGATCCAGACCGGACGGTCTTGCGATATCGTCTTCGCCGGGCTGGGGGCGATCTCGACCGACTCGACCTATATGCGTGATGAATCGATCATCTCCTGGGAGGAGATCCATCCGCTGCTGGCGCTCGGCGCAGTCGGGAACATCGGGCTGCATTTCTTCGACGTCGACGGGGAGCTGGTGGAATCCGAGCTCGAGGAGCGGATCGTCGGCGTGGAGCTGCGGGTCTTTCGGGAGCTGAAGAGGGTGGTCGTGGTCGCCGGGGGGGTCGACAAGCACGAGGCGATTCTGGGCGGGGTGCGCGGGGGTTATGCCAAGACGCTGATCACGGACGAGGGGACGGCGAGGTTTTTGCTCGTAAATTAAAACGATTGAACCGCGAAGTACGCGAAGGGCGCGAAGAAATTTAGAGTAAAGATTGAAACACAAAGGAATCGAAGGAATTGAAGTTTTTTAGGCGTTTGTCCTGGTTAGGGATTGAGATGCAAAGTGCGTGAAGAGTTAAAATTGGAAAGATTGAAACACGAAGGAAACGAAGTAAACGAAGGGCACGAAAGGCACGAAGAAGTTTTATCTGAGTCAATCTGCGTCCATCTGTGGTTAAGTTCAAATCGCAACGATGTGAAGCGATTCATAATTTTTAAGAACAAAAAGTCGTCTGAGAAAAAGGCTTTCCTATTGACAGGAGAGCGCATAAATGTTACATTTCAACCAACAACTGCACAGCAGGTAAGGGTAAGTCCGCCGCTCGGATGAGCGGCGCCTGAATGGGGAAGCCGGTGGTCCAGGTTCCTGGAGAGTCCGGCACTGTTCCGCAACGGTGACACTCAGCCTGAGTGAAGTCCGGTCTCCAGCCTTTATCTCGCTCGCTTTCTCCCTCGCGATAAGGGAGGCCGAGCAACCTGGACCGGATCCATCCAGCCAGGGATTGCGCGATCCTCCCGCCCCCCACAGGGCGGGTTTTGTTTCAAAAACGGCCTCCGCTTGATTGAGGCCGTATTTTATTGTATGGGAAGATTGAAATGTACTTGGTAGTGACGACTTCGGTCGTCCCGAGCTTGATAACGACTGAAGTCGTTACTACCAAAAACAAGCGTTATTTCACAAGGAAGGGATGACGTCAGTCGTCCCGGGCTTGATAAAGGCTGAAGTCGTGACTAAAAAAAATGTGATTGAGAGGAAAGCGCAATGTTCGTGAAAATCCTTAAGACAATATCCGCAATCCTGGGAGGCTGCCTGCTGGGATTCGCTTTCCTTTGGACCGCCGCAGGCGGAACAGCTGCTTCGGCAGCGTCCGCCGAACCCGCAGATGCGCTGATCGCCGTTCAATTCGAGCCCGGCGACCAGCTCGTGCGCGTGATCAGCTTCACCGCCCCGATCTCCGGGCTGGCGGCGCTGCAGCTGACCGGCCTGCAGGTCGAGACGGTTGATTTTGGCGGCGGATCGTACGGCGTGTGCTCGATCGAGGGCGTCGGATGCCCGGCGGACGACTGCTTCTGCGACCCATTTCCCATTTCTGGAACTACGAAACCTGGGACGGCAGCGCCTGGCAGGGCTATCCGGTTGGAGCGAGCGAATCCAGCATCCAGGATGGGGCGATCGAGGGCTGGCGCTGGGCGGAAATAGGGGTCGGCAGCCTGCCCGCTGCCCCGCAGCTGATCGCGGCCCACAAAGCCCTGAGCTGGCTGAGTGTCGAGCAGTCTGCAGCAGATGGAGGCTACGGCTCTAACCAGCAGCAGCGTGGAAAGCCTGCTATCGATCGGCTCGAACGGACTCTCCGCCTTCGATTGGCGCCTCTCGCCGACTTCTCCTTCGCTGATGGAGTACTTTCTGGTCAAGGCGGGCGATTATTCACAGACAGGAGCATCTGCCTCCGGCAAGCTTGCCGCCGGGCTGAGCGCCTCGGGCGCCTGCCTACCCTACCGGACAAAACTCCCGCTCGACTATTACGATCCTGCAACAGGAGGCTTCGACATCGGCGCCGGTTTCCAGTCCTGGGCGATGCTGGGCACCGCCGCGTTGAGCCAGACCATCCCGGTCAGCGCGACCAGCTACCTGAAAGGGCTGCAGCAGCCGGACGGCGGCTGGGAGTGGATCCCCGGAGGCTTCGGCGAACGGCACGGACACCAACACGACCGCGCTGGCGCTCCAGGCGCTGCTCGCAGCCGGGCTGGACCCGGCTTCCCAGACGATCATCAGCGCGACCCAGTACTTGAAATCTTCCCAGAACGACGACGGCGGCTTCCCGTACGACCCCGATTCCCCCTGGGGGACGGACAGCGACGCCAACTCGAGCGCCTACGCCGTCCAGGCGATCTACGCCCTCGGGCAGGACCCGGCGGCAGCCTGGACGATCAATACGACGAACCCGATCAGCTACCTGCTTGGCCTTCAGCTCGTCGATGGCAGCATCGAATTTCATGCCAGGCACCGGCCTCAAGCTTTTTGCGACCCAACAGGCGATCCCGGCGCTGCTGGGACGGAGTTCTTCCCGCTGAAACAGAGAGATGTCCAGGACTGCCCGGCAGCCTTCCTGCCGCTGGTGCAGCGCTGAAAGCAGGCAAAATGACCCGAAAAATGCTCCTATCGTCCCTGATGCTGGCCGCGCTGATCCTGGCGGTCGGATTTGCGGCCTTCCAGCAGGCGGGCGCCACTTCTTACGGAAAAATGGGGCTGGTGCTCCAGCTCCAGGACGAGGCGGTCGTCACGCGCTGCATCGAGATCGACAAAGACCCGTTCAGCGGCTACGACGCCCTGCTCGCCTCCGGTTATGCGGTCATCGCCGATTTCAACATGCAGCTCGGGGCGGCGGTCTGCAAGATCGAGGCGGTCGGCTGCGAGGCCGAGGACTGCTTCTGCGACCCGGCGAAATACTGGTCGTACTGGCACCTTGGGCAAAACCAGGAAGGCCAGCCGGCCTGGATCTACTCCAATACGGGCTCCAGCACGTTCCCCGTCACCCCGGGTGGGGTGGAAGGCTGGCGCTACAGCTCCGGCTCTGCCCCGATCGAGAAACCGAGTTTTGAAGAAATCTGCCCGGCTGAGGCGGCGACCGCCACGCAGAATTCTTCCTTCAGCATGCCGACTTTTACCGCAGCGCCGACCAGGACCTCCGCGCCCCCTGCCAGCTACCATCCCCCCACCGCCCTCCTGTCTGGGCGACCGCGATCATCATCGGCGAGATTGCGCCGTTGCCTTCGCCGACCTCGCCCGCCGCTGCCGCGCCCGCAGCCGAGCCCACGACTGCTCCTATGCTTGCCGCGCAGTCCCTGGCGCCCGAGAGCGTCCAGGCGGCTCCGACTCAGGCGGCTGAAGCGCCAATCCAGGCGCAGCCAGCCGCGGCCGCATCCTCGACGCCTGTCCTCATCCAACCCACGCCTGATTCGACCCAACCGGCCGCGCTCGAGCCGCTCAAGCCGAAAAAGAAAGCGACCGGCGCCATCCTGGCAGCCGCGCTCCAGAAATCCGAGCCGAGCGCGGTCGAAGCCCCCGCCCCGCTGCCGGCTGGGGCAGAAGTGGAAGACCCAAACGCCTCTGAACCCGGCAGGATCTCGAGGTGGCTGCTGGTTTTCGGTGGGCTGGCAGGGCTGGGCTCTTTCTCGGCTTTCGGCCTGTTCCTGCTCGGCGGGCTGGCGGTGATCGTTTACCTCAAGCGAAGATGACCAACCGGCTGCTCAGCTTCAGCATCTACCTGACCGCGACAGGGTTGGGTATCGTCACGTTCCTGTACCCGTTCTTTTTACCTGTTTTGAAAGAACAGGGGTCGCTGAACACGGCTCGGTCCGGTGAGGGCCCGCTGATCTATACGCTGCTGCTCGGACTGTGCGTGCTGGTGCTGCTGTTTGAAGTGCAGAGCCAGGCCGTGGACGCCAAGCTGATCGCGCTGCTCGGGATGCTGATCGCGATCAACTCTGTGCTGCGCTTCATCGAGGTGGCGATCCCCGGACCCGGAGGGTTCAGCCCGATCTTTTTTCTGATCATCCTGGTCGGCTACTGCTTCGGGGCGCGGTTGGGTTTCGTGATGGGCGCCCTGACGCTTTTCACCTCTGCGATCATCACCGGCGGGGTCGGTCCCTGGCTGCCGGGCCAGATGTTCGTGGCCGGCTGGGTTGGGATGAGCGCCCGGCTGCTCGCCAGGCCGGCGCGCCGGCTGAATTTCCAGGGGAAGCCGGTCGAAGTCGCCGTGCTGGCCGTTTTTGGGGCCGGCTGGGGGTTTTTGTACGGCGCGATCATGAACCTGTGGTCCTGGCCATACATGACCGGCGCGGCGGACCAATATTGGGCCGCAGGGATCGGGCTGGCTGAGACCCTCCGGCGCTACGGGCTGTACTACCTGCTCACTTCGCTTATTTTCGACCTCAGCATGGCGCTGGGCAACCTGGCGCTGATCCTGATCGCCGGCTCGGCCACGCTGCGCGCCCTGCGGCGCTTTCAAGCGCGCTTCACATTCTCCTACCAGCCCGCGCCGACCTCGCCCGAAACCCCGCAGCCGTGAACACCTGGAGCTGGATCGCCTGGTTAGCCTGCTCGCTGGTTTTTATCTCGGCGACCCGCAACCCGCTCTACCTGATCCTGCTGCTGGTGGATTTAAATATCCTGTTCCTGGCTTTCGACGAGCCCTCGGACGGGAATTCGCTCGCGATCGTCTCGCCGATCAAGTTAGCGCTGGTGATCGTCGCGATGTCGACGCTCTTCAACGCCCTGACCAGCCACTTCGGCGCGACATTGCTCTTTACGATACCCGGGGCGCTGCCCCTGATCAGCGGACCGGTCACGCTGGAGGCGCTGGTTTTTGGTTTCACCAACGGCCTGGTGCTCGCCGGGATCCTGACCTCTTTCATGATCGTCAACCTCGTGCTGCCGATCTCCGCGCTGATCCGGCTGGCGCCGCGCGCGTTCTACCCGCTCTCGATCGTGGTCTCGATCGCGGTCACCTTTCTGCCGTCCACCCGCCGCCGGATCGACCAGGTCCTGGAGGCCCAGGCGATCCGCGGTCACCGGCTCTCCGGGCTGCGCGACTGGGCCCCGCTTGTGATGCCCCTGCTGATCGGAGGGCTGGAATCCGCGATGCAGCTGGCAGAGACGATGACGGCGCGCGGTTTTGCAAGCAGCGCGGCAGGTTCGACCCGCAAGACCCGGGCCCTGATCAGCGCGGGCATGCTGCTGGTCGCGGCCGGCTGGATCCTCGGGCTGCTGCAGGGGCTGCAGATCCCGGGGGCGTTCCTGCTGTTGGGTGGGGTCGCCCTGATCGGGGCTGCCCTCCGGCAGGTGGGCAGGCAATCGCCGCGCACGGCCTTCAAAAAGGAAACATGGGTCATCCAGGATTTTTTGATGACCGGCGCATTCCTCGGGCTGATCGCACTGGCGCTTTTCGGACCCCCGCAGTCCATCCAGTCCACGCTCAGCTACCAACCGTATCCCAAGGTCACGCTCCCGGGTTTTGAGGTCGCGATCGGCCTGCTGATCCAGACCCTGCTGCTCCCCATCCTGACCAGGCGGACCAGACGAGCATGATTACGTTTCAGGAGGTCAGCTTCAGCTACCCCAACGCCGCGAAACCGGCGGTCGCCGGGCTCAGCCTGCGGATCCCGAAGGGTGAATTCGTGCTTGTGGCGGGCGAATCGGGGTCGGGTAAATCCACCTTTCTGCGCTGCCTCAACGGGCTGGTCCCGCATTTCAGCGGCGGGACGCTCTCGGGCCGGATCGAAGTGGCCGGGCTCGACCCGGTGCAGGCCTCGCCGAAACAGATGAGCCGCGTGGTGGGTTTCGTCTTTCAAGACCCGGAGAGCCAGTTCGTGATGGACACCGTCGAGGACGACATCGCCTTCACGCTGGAGAACGCCGGGATCCCCCCCGCAGAGATCGGGCAGCGGCTGGAAAACGTGATCGCGCAGCTTCAGATCGAGCGGCTGCGCAAGCGCAAGATCCAGACCCTCTCCGGCGGCGAGCGCCAGAAGGCGGCGATCGCATCAGCGATCGTCCTGAGCCCGCAGGTGCTGGCGCTGGACGAGCCGACCTCCCAGCTGGACCCGCACGCGGCCAAAGAGATCCTCGAGCTGATCGTGCAGCTGAAGCGGAAGCTCGCCCTGACCGTGCTGATCTCCGAACACCGCCTGGAGCGCCTGCTGCACTACGCCGACCGATTGGTCTATTTCGACCCGGACCGCAGCGGAGCGGCTTCCGGGACCGCCCGAGCAGGTCCTGCCGGTGATGTCGTTTCACCCACCTGTCGTGGCGCTCGGCCTGCAGCTAGGATGGAAGCCGCTGCCGCTCTCGGTCGAGCAGGCCAGGCCGTTTGGGCGAAGCTGCATGCAGCAAGAACCCAGAATGGCTCGCTCGGAAGTTGAAATGCCGGAAGCTGGGGAGGGATCCACCCTCAGACTCCCTGAGCCCGCTCGGCTGGAGCTGGACGGGGTTTCGGTCAAGATCGGGGCTGCCCAAATCCTGGAGGACGTCAATCTGAGCCTTTTCAAGGGGGAAATCCTGGCGCTGATGGGACCGAACGGCGCCGGGAAGACCACCCTGCTGCGGACCCTGGTCGGATTGCGAAAGCCAGGCGCCGGGAAGCTGACCCTGGACGGGGTAGACATCACGACGCTGCGCACGGCCGAGCTCTGCCGCCAGATCGGCTACATCCCCCAGGACCCGAACCTGCTGCTGTTTGCGGAGACGGTGACCGACGAGCTGAGGGTCACGCTCCAAAATCACCGGATGGCGGTCGACGAAGCCTGGTTGGAAGAGCTGCTCTCACAGCTCCACATCGATGCCCAGGCGAGCAGCTATCCGCGCGACCTGAGCGTCGGGCAGCGCCAGCGGGTCGCGCTGGGGGCGATCCTGGTGACCAAACCGGGGATCATCCTGCTGGACGAGCCGACGCGCGGGATGGACCTGCGCGGCCAAGCAGGCTTTGGCAGCGCTGCTAGGAAGCTGGCGGCGACAGGGTAAGTCGATCCTGCTGGTGACACACGACGTCGAGCTGGCGGCTCGCTGCGCCGACCGGATCGCGGTGCTGGAGGCGGGGCGCATCGTCCGGACGGGTCCGCCGGGCGAGGTCCTGAGGGAGCTTGGAGAATTTGGACCCCAGATCACCCAGCTTTTCCCCGGGACGGGCTGGCTGACGGAGGCAGACGTGCAGAATTCCGAGAGGCGGGCCCAACCGAACTTGTGACAGGCCTTCAACGAACGGTTCCACCGAAAAAGTGACAGGAGGGTGCGAGCGGTGGTTTCCACCGATTCTGTGACAGACCCGGGATTGTCGAATCCACCGGAAATGTGACAGCCCGGCGCGACCGGCGGATTCCACCGATTCTGTGACAGGTTGACCGTTCAGAGAGATTCCACCGATTTTGTGACAGACCCGGGATAGCCGAATCCACCGGAAATGTGACAGCCCGACGCGGCCATTGGATTCCACCGATTCTGTGACAGGTTGACCGTTCAGAGAGATTCCACCGATTTTGTGACAGACCCGGGATAGCCGAATCCACCGGAAATGTGACAGCCCGACGCGGCCATTGGATTCCACCGATTCTGTGACAGGTTGACCGTTCAGAAGATTCCACCGATTTTGTGACAGACCGGCGCGGCTGGCGGATTTCAACCGATTCTGTGCCAGGTTGACCAGACAGACATATTCCACCGATATTGCGACAGGTCAATCGCAGTGGATTCCACCGATTTCGTGACAGCCTGGCTGTTCAGACAAATTCCACCGTTATTGTGACGGATCAATTGCGGCGGATTCAACCGATTTCGTGACAGCCAGGCTGTTCTGATCGATTCCACCGTTTTTGTGACATCTCGGCTTTTCAGTCAGCATCCACCGCTTCTGTAACAGACCTGGATTGGCATGGGGCGCTGACCATTCGGTGATCATCCGATTCAAACGGATAGAAGATCCTTGATTAGGATAATTATTATCTTATATGTGTTATAATGTCAGCGATGGGCTTGCTTCGATTGGATCACTGCTCCCAGCCTGCGGCGATTTGGATTGATTCAAGAGAAAAGGACGGTATCCCCATGCCAAACCAGGTCCTTCCTGAAAAGTATCAGAAGCTTTTCCAGGTCAGCACGGTCAACGAGATGTGGCTCAAGCTGCTCAATGAGGGCGACCCGATGGCCAGGAAATACCGGCACTTATATGGCCTGATCCCATCCAACCCGCGCTGTGCAGCCTGCAACGCCCCCTTCGCAGGCCTGGGTGGGATTTTGGGGAAGGTTGGGCTGGTCGGAAGCCCCCGCTCGCATAAGAATCCCCGATTCTGCAACGCCTGCGAATTGTTCAACACTGCGTTCCCGGGTGGGGCGGAGGTAAACCTGACGATGCTGTTTGTAGACGTGCGCGGCTCGACGACGATCGCCGAGCGGATGCCAGCGGCCGAGTTCAGCCAATTGATGAACCGGTTTTATGCCGCCGTGATCGAGGTTCTGATCCACGCCGACGCATTTATCGACAAGCTGGTTGGGGATGAAGTCACGGCGCTGTTCATCCCCGGCTATGCAGGCAAGCAGCACGCCTTGAAAGCCGTTAAAGCCGGGCAGGCGATGCTGCAGGCCAGCGGCTACGGCGAGCCAGGCGGCGCATGGGTGCCTGTCGGTGTCGGGATCCACACCGGAACAGCCTGGGTGGGGACCATCTCCGGAGCAAACAGAGAGGCGGCCGATTACACCGCACTGGGCGACAACGTGAACATCGCGGCTCGCCTGGCTTCACTCGCCGGCCCGGGGGAGATCCTGGCGAGCGAAGCAGCGTGTGTAGAAGCAGGGCTCGACACCAACCCATTCGAGCAGCGGCGAGCTCAGCCTGAAGGGCAAGAGCGAGACGGTGTGCGTGCGGGTCCTGAATGCCCAGTCAGCAGAGCTGCAGACCGTTCGTGCTTAGGCTGTTCGTCCATAATCCAGGCGCAGCACCTGCCGTAAGACCGCCGCGATACGGATATCAGGACTAGAAATGCAAAGCGGGGCAGCACAAAATCAATTGTGCTGCCCCGCTTCTGGTTTCTGGTTGAGGCGAGACCCTGCGATCACCGATCAGGCGGTTTTGCCTGATGAGTGATCCATCATAACCCTGGTAAAGGACGGGACTCTTCCTGGCAACCTAGGCTTAGCGGCCTGAGTAATGCAGGTCGCCAAATCTTACTTCCCACGCTGCCAGCGGAAGCGGTGTGATTGAGCCGCGGAGGTTGAGATTTTCTCCGATATAGATGCCTGCCCAGGCCTCCAGCTCCTGTTTGTCCTTGGCGGTGATGCTGAGAAGAGCCTGAGCCTGGCCTTCGTAGCGAGCCGCCCAGGCGTCCAGCGCCTCAGGGGAGAGCGAGCTGCCGGCATTCAATTCTTCTTCTGCAAGGCCTTCGTAGCGGGCCGACCAGGCGTCTATCGCCTTTTGTGAGAGCCCGCTGCCGAGCGATTTCGCCTGGCTTGCGTAGCGGGCCGCCCAGGCGTCAAGCACCTCTGGGGAGGGCCCTCTGCTTAACGGTTTCGCCTGACCTGCGTACCGGGCCGCCCAGGCGTCAAGCACCTCTGGGGAGGGCCCTCTGCTTAACGGTTTCGCCTGACCTGCATAGCGGGCCGACCAGGCGTCTATCGCCTTTTGTGAGAGCCCGCCGCCAAGCGATTTCGCCTGGCCTGCATAGCGGGCCGACCATGCGGCTAACGCCTGCGGCGAGAGCCCAGAGTTGCTGGTGAGCAATTCCGCCGGGGCTGCGCTGCGGTAGGGTAGGTTTTCGCCGACATAAAGGCCTGCCCATGCCTGCTGCTCCAGCTGATCGCTCGGGCTGATTCCTATCGGAGATTCCGCCTGGCCTGCATAGCGGGCCGCCCAGGCTTCTATGGCCTGCGGGGAGAGCCCGCTGCCTTCGGTGGTGGATTTGGTCTGTTCAGATTCGAGCCGGCGCAGCTCCCCCATCCCGACCGGAGAGATCGCGCTGGACTGGCTCGCTTCGAGCCGGCGCAGGTTTCCCATCCCAACCGGGAGGAGGGCGCTGGCCTGGCTTGCTTCCTGAAGCCGAAGCTCCCCCATCCCCACCGGGGAGTCAGAAATGCTGACCGCGGACACTTCCGGTCCAACGGCGTTTGCAAGCAGATAGGTCGCGACGATTAAAGCTGCGATGCCTAGAATGATAAAAAATCGGTTCTGGTTCATTTTTACTCCTTGTGGTATTGATCGTTAAACCTTGAAATACCCATAAACACGCTGATCGAGACCAAAATACTTCTATCTACCTCCTGCGCGAACCTGCATGTTCAACCGAATGCTTAAGAAATCAAGCGGTGTCCGCATGAAAAAACAGGCTGCAGCAGATGCGAGAATCCTGGCGGGTTCTCCCCCTCTCAACGTTGTATTCAGTTCGGGTGATGGAAACTTCCTATTTCTTCGATCTTCTCATTTTTTGTTCTTTGCCCCTGAGATTGCTCTCGCTGTGAAGAAATGAGAATTTTGTGTTCGTTAATTGGTGTATTAGGATATATATTATCATATTTTAACTCGGCGAGAGGTAAATGAGTATTTTCTAATATTTTGATAAAACGATCCTGGGTGGACAAATTCCAGCAGGACAGAACCAGGAATAATTGTAAAGTCCCCTTGACATTTCTGTCCCCTGGTGCTATATTATGTAAAGCTAGCTTTACATAGGAGCGGCCATGCGCAACAGACTGGAAGAATTTCGAGCCAAAATGGATTGGACCCAGCAGGAGCTGGCGGACCGGGTGCAGGTATCGCGTCAGACGATCATCTCGCTCGAAAACGGGCGCTACAATCCGTCGATCACCCTGGCATTCCGGCTTGCCCGTGCGTTCGAAGTGAGGATCGAGGAGCTTTTTCTATATTCGGAGGATGAAGAGAATGAATAAAAGATTGAACATGATCAACCGCCTGCGCCGGCGCGGGACCGTGATGCTCGCGGCGGGGGCGCTGCTGGCGCTGCTTGGGATCGCCCTGCCCGGCTGGATCGGGGACGAGGTCTTCAACACCCGGATCGTGACCGGCCTGGGGATCCTGCTGATTGGAAGTCGGGATTTCGGACTGGATTCGGTACCGGGCGCTGCGAAAGACACGCCCGAGGCCGCCCGGATGTTCAACGCAGAGCGGGACGAGCGACCTCCGGATGCTGCGGGCGAAGTCCGGGAACCGGGCCTTTTGGGTGATGATGGCGCTGGCGTATGCCGGGTTGATGTGGGTCTCGTTCGCCTCGAACGGGAGCCTGCCGAAGATGAGCGCCGAGGCGCTGTGGTGGTTCCTGGCGGGGCTGGTTGTGCTGCCGTTCGGGGTCTATGCGACCGGGCTGGTGATTGGGGAGAGGAAGGAGTGAAGGTTGTATTGATAAAGAAAGAAACCACACAGCAACTGTGTTATCTTGACAAATAACACAGTTGCTCTGTGGTTTTTACTTAGCGGTTTTTTCTCAATGTTTTACTTTGCCACCACCGGCAGGTCAGAACCTTTATTCAGTTCCAGCACCGTGACCGTCCCGCCGGAGGTCGTGATCCAGGATCGACTGGAGGCAAGCGGCGCTGCCTGGCTTTTAGTCGGCATGATGGGTCTTGAACCCATTCTGCTTTCTGCTTTCAGCGGATAATGACCGGCAGGAAGATTTCGACGATGCGGATCACGTATGTCTCGCCATAGGTATAGGGCAACCACGATCAGCAGGTTGCCCATCAGATCCTCGACGTCTGAATCCTGGTGCACGTTAAGGCGTAACGTCCCGCTGCCGGTGTCGGTACTCACCGCGACATCATAGTGGGTGTCGTCGCCCAGGTCGCGGATATTGAAAACCGGCACCGCTGGAAGCTCACCCGTGACAGTCACAAAAAAATCCATTCCGTCCAATCCTGATACCGGCTCGGCTGAAGACCACCCTGTAATCCACGCTGCTTTCGAAGCTGGGCGAGGGGTGCCAGGCGGGTGATCGAGATGACCTGGAGGGCACGCATCCGGATAGGCTTCAAAGGCGCCCATATCGATGATCGGCGGGGTGCCGCTGCCCGTGTCCGGGTACATCCGGGATATCCACATAGCGAGGGTTCTCTCCCCAAATCGAATGTGACCGCCAGCGGTAGGGCGCTGTTGTCGCCTGCGTCGATCGCCGGGGAGGTTAGCTGCAGTCGCAGATTTCCAATGGCGGCATTCACAAACAGCGGATCGAGGTCGATATTGCCGCCGCTGTTGGTCCCGCAGACGGCATTTCCACTCGCTCATCCCCCGCAGCCCTGAACATCGCTGTAAGCAACCGAAACGTCACCGTTATTGTAGATTTCCGCACCAGTACCTCCGCCTGGTCACCCCACAAGACGGCATTCTGCAGGGTGGCTGGAGCTGTTGTTGACAACATCCCACCGCCGGAGCCGGGCGCGGTATTGCCGTAAAAGGTGACATTGACCAGACTGGATGTGCTGCTCAGCTCGTAAACGCGGCCCACGTTTTCGAAGCTGTGGTTACCCCTGAAGCTCACATTCATCAGGGTTTGATTGCTGGTTTCATTTTCCAAGCCGCCGCCGAGAGTAGCACTGTTGCGAATGAATGCCACGTTCGTCAAGCACCGGGTTGCACTGGTAACTGTTTTTAACGCCCCCGCCGCGCTGTGTGGCATCATTCGCAATGAAGGCAATATTCGTCAGCGTCGCGCTGCTGTTATGGCTATACATCCCACCGCCGCTTATAGCCATGTTGCCAATGATCGTCAGGTTCGCCAGCGTTGGGCTGGCATCCCAGTTATAGATACCCCCACCTAAGTTGACGAAGAGTGAATTTCCTGCCGTGATAACAAAACCGTCGAGCACGGCAGTGAGATCATTGCCATTGTTTGCCACCACATGATAGCTGTTGGCGCCGTGCATGATCGTTTGTTGTCTCAGCGACAAAATTCCCGTCGGTATTGGTGTCATCGCCATCAATATCACCGCTTAGGGATGGTGTGGTTCAGCCGCCACTGCGCTGCTCGCGGCTGGTCTGTCGCCCGCAAAACCACCGTAGACCGCCACACCGTTCACAAGACTGAAAGATGCGCTACGATCCGAACTGCCGGTCGGTTTGTACACACCTTCCTTGACCCAGATCTGCGGAACCGACAGTTGCCACGTCGAATGCGCTCACCAATCCACAGGCATTTGCCCAGGAGGAGCAGTCGCCGGTTCCCTGAGGGGCAACATAGAACACAGCGGGATCGGCACTGGCGGTCTGAACAGGCGCATGCAGAGAGCAAGAAATATCGAAAGGCATCGTGATATGCCGAAATGCGTTCCGAAGAACCTGAATATTCATTCTTCCCTCCTAAAGGATCACAATTTTAATCTATGCGCAATTTGATAGGGTTCAATTTTCTGATGCGGATGCCTTTGGATAGTTTTTTCTCCTGGCGATCACGGCGAATGACAGCAAACATGCCAATCCTGCGGTTTATTGCCAGCCCACGTTCGTCTACCTGCACGATAAGGAGTCGATCTGCTGATGATGCTTACGTTTGAGTTATTTGGAATTTGGAATACTGGCCTTATTCTACTACTCCTGAGACCATTTTGATGAGCAATTAATCCCGAAATCCCACGTCTGATAGATTTCGCCACCATTTTCACCCCGAAGGGTTGATTCAGCTGAACTCACTTAAGTTCAGCCTGTTCCGCCATTGCACAGCATCTTCAGGATCCATTAAAGAACATCTCTCATCATTGGCTTGAAAATCCTATTTTCACACCGAAAGTGGGGCTTTTCATCAAGCGTCTCGTTTTGACCTTTTTGGCGTCGTGAAATCCGGTAATAGTAAGCCTGTCGATCTGCGCTCATCTATAGTTTTGAGTTATCAGAAAATTTTCAATCGGCGGATAAAATCCACGGTTTCCTTTTCGATCTGTCCTGTCAAGGCGTCTTAGATCGCTGAAATCCGGGCCCTCAACAAGACGTGCTCAAGGATCCAATCAACTTCTTTCGCAGGCGGCACCAGGTGATAGCGCTCCCAGCCGCCTTCTTTGAACAAATTCCAATATTGCTCTAACCCCTTTGTTTACCCCTGCCAGCCAGATTTCAAACCGAAACGCCTCGTGCAGAAAGACGACCGCGATCTTCAACTTTTCGCTTTCTCAGCGCTTCAGGAAACAGGGGGAAATAAGCTCATATCCATATACCCGGGATAGATCCAGCCGGATGCGGAGTATTCGGGATATTTGGTAATTAAATCACTTTTCAAAGAAGAGATGTATTCCATCAATCCTTTGTAAGCCCGCTGAAATCGCCCCCTTTTCCAGCTGTGTTCGATATTCTTCCATATTTTCATCAAATGATCCCATCGTTTTCGCCTTCCATGGCTCTGGGGAGATATGATCCTTTACGGTTCCTGCAGCCTGGAAAATTTCCAGCTTGCCAGCGCATAAAACAACACGGCGTAGGCGATCAGCGCCGCGACCGGCAGCAACACGGATTCGATCCCCAAACCGCGCACCGAGATGTTCTTGAATCCGTCGAGCGACCAGGCGATCGGGGAGACATGACCGACGACCTGGAACACACCGCCAACTGCCTCCAGCCGCACCCGGGCCCCGCCCAGGATCGCCAGCAGGAACATCGGGACGAGCGGAAGATCACGGCCTGCTCCTCGTCTTCGCGAGAAGTTCCGATCAGCAGCCCAAGGGCGGCGATGCAGAGCGCCGAAGCCAGCGCCACGATCAGCACCGCCAGCGGCTCGCGGAGGTAGTTGACCCCCAGCAGCAGCTGCCCGAACATCAGCAGGATCAAGAACTGGATCACGATCGGCAGCAGCACCGCCAGGTAGTGCCCGAGCAGGATCGAGCAGCGGCACGGCGGTGGTGAGCAGCCGCCCCAGGGCGCGGGTCTTGCGCTCCTCGACCAGGATCTGGGCGAAGACGAGCAGGTTGGCGATCGCGGAACTGGAGCATGAATTCCGGGTTGATGTTCGCGAAGGCCTGGTTGCTCACCTTCTCCTCCAGCAAAGCCGGGCTCTTGATCTGCTCCACCTGGATCGGCGGGTCCTCCCAGGCTTCGATCACCTGCGCGAAGTTGTAGTCGAAGGGCAGCGGGCGGGCGGCGGCCTGCTCAGCAGGAGGGCGGCCCGCGATCGCCACGTCCACGCGCAGCAGGGCGGTCAGCGCTTCGCTCTCGACGCTCATCCCCGCCGCAGGTCCGGATCCCCGTAAAGGATCAGCCTCGACCGTCCGGCCGTGGGAGAGGCCGCGGCGTAGCCGGAGGGGATCACGAGGGCGGCGGCGAGCTCGCCCTCCGCCCCCAGAATGCCCAGCTCGTCGGGCGTCAGGCGGTCGGTCTCCTCCAGCCGGATGACTTCGGACTTCTCGAGCTGTCCCACCAGCTCGGCGCTGACCCAGCTCTGATCCTGGTCGAGCAGCCCGACCGGGAGGCGGTGGGTCGCCGGCTTTGTCGAAGGCGCCGAAGGCGAAACCGAACAGCAGCGTCATCACCACGGGCATGATCAGCAGGAACAGGAAGACGATCCGGCTGCGGAAGAGCTGGATCAGGTCTTTGCGGGTGATGTTCAGGAGATGGTACCGTTTAGCCACAGACAAGGAGCACAAGACACCGAATAAACTTCAATTCCTGAATTCCTTTGCGTTTCAATCTTTTTCCTTCGTGTCCCTTGCGTCTTTTGCGTTGAAAAAATCTATGCTTAAGCGAACCCTGTTAACGCGCGACGCGGTTGCGCAAAAAGACCGCGCTACCATGCCAGCATGCCGATCACACGCGGCAGCACGAGCGGGAGCGGCTTGGCCGTCCATCGCCGCGAGCAGCCCGCCGGCCGCCCATCCCTGCGGCACCAGCAGGGCGACGGTCTCGCCCATCCTGGGTCCGCCGGCGAGCCCATCGCGAAGATCTGGATGATCCCAATCATCCCGGTGATCGTGAGCACGCCGCCGAAGATCACCCCGCCGCGAGCGCTGGGGCGGATCGAATTCAGGAAACTTGCGAACGAAGCTGCGGCCGTAACAATCCCCGGCAGGCAACCGCGGACGACGGACAGGGAGCTGCCCCCAACGGATCCCGAAGATCAGCCCGGAGGCGGTCAGCAGCACGCCGATCTGGATCAGGACGGTCAGGAAGACCGCCAGGAATTTGCCGGCGAGGATGGACGCCTGGGATGTGGGGGTCATGAACAGGCGCTGGAGCGTGCGGCGCTCTTCTTCCAGCAGAATGCTCTCGCCGGTCGAGGCGCCGGTGTAGAAGGCGTAGAAGATCATCATCCCGCCCATGATCGGACCAACGATCGCGAGCACCGGGTTGCGATTCTTCGGGGGTTTCAGCCGCTCCCGCAGCGGGCAGGATGTTGGCTGGCTTCCTGACCTCGAGCAGGTCGGCGGAGAGGTCGTCCAAGTGGGCCGGCGAGGTCTCCAGGAAACCGCGACGAGCCAGCCGATCCGGGTCGGAGATCGACCAACTCAGGCTGGTCCAGCGCCAGCCGGATCAGGATCTTGACGCCTGAGATGCCGTCCATAAACTGGTTCAGGATCAACTGGACGAGCGCCGGTCCGAAGAGGTTCAGGGTCGGGTCCAGGTAGAGCTCGAGCGTCGATTTCTGGTCAGGGCTCGGAAAAGAGCCGCGAAAAGCCAGCGGGGATGACCAGCGATACCCCGGCTTCGCCGCGGATCGAGGCTGCGGGAAGCGCCGACTTCGTCCACCCGCACGATTTCGACCAGCTCGGAGAGGTCCTCGCTCTCCAGGACGCTGACGACGAGCTCGGCGAGGGTGTCAACTGGCCCTCGCCCGGGATGCTTCCCGAGCTGACCTGCAGCGGTCCCCCTTTGTCGAGGTTCACGACGGCCGCCCGGTGCGCGGCAGGTCGAAATTCGGCATCTCCGGCTGAGCTGCCGAACGTCGGGTTAAACATTCCCGGTGATCATCAGCGGGACGCCGAACGTGAAGACCCAGGCCGAGGCGCTGCGGAAGGCGCTTTTCGGAGGTCTTTCAGGGCGATGTCAAAGGATTTCCGCGAACCGGACATGGACGATTTGTTTTCGGATTTTACTGAATAAGACTGAACCGCACAGGACGCTATGTTCTCATATGTGTCATTGCGAAGCGGCGTTCCTTGCCGCTGAACCTGTCCACGTGCTCCGTGGAGCAATCTCGCACCCACAGGTCCGGGATTGCTCCACCGAGAGACGCACCGGACAGGTTCGTCGCAATGGGCGCTCTCCACATGAAACACGGACAGGCTCGCAACGACACATGGACTTCGACGCTCGGGTCGCAGCTCGATTTGAGAAATCAGCCACGAATAACACGAATTTCACGAATGATTCTAATCATATTCGTGTTATTCGTGTGCAATTCGTGGTCATTAGCAATATAGATGCTCCGCGAGCATTCCTAATCCCGGAGGGCGTCGGTTTGAAAGCTGAGAGAGATTGCTCCACAAAATACGTGGACAGGTTCGTCGCCACAGGGCGCTCTCCAATTTGGACGCTCACGGCTCACGTTGACACATGGTCTTCGACGCTCGGTCGCAGATCGGATTAAAGGAATTCAGCCACGAATACCCGAATTTCACGAATGATTCTAATCATATTCGTGTTATTCGTGCAATTCGTCGTTGTTAACAATATAGATGCTCACACGAACATTCCTAATCCCTCAAGGCGCCAACCGTCAGGTGCAGGAAGACCGTCTCCAGGTTCGGCTCCTTGATCTCGACCGCCTGGACGCGCACGTCGAGCTTTTTCAAGCGCCTCGAACAGGCCCAGGGGAGCGCCTGGGCGCGTCCTCGGCGAGCATGGTGGACTGCCCCACCGTCAGGCTGACCTTCTTCCACGCCCGGCTGCAGGCGGCAGGCCTCCTGCAGCCTTTGCGGGTCGGCGTGGAGAACGGTGAACAACAGGCTGATGCGGTCCTTTTCGCCCACCATGCTGACCAGCTCGGACTGACAGCCAGCGATGAGGCTGCTCGCCGTTATCCATGATCGCGACGTGGTCGGAGAGCTCCTCGGCTTCTTCCATGTAATGGGTGGTATAGAGCACGGTCATGCCCTGGTTCTTCAGCGCGACGACGCTGTCGAGGATGCTGGCGCGACTGCGGATCGATGCCGACGGTCGGCTCGTCCATGTAGATGACCCGGGGCTTGTGCAGCAGCGCGACGCCGATGTTGACCCGGCGCATCATACCACCCGAATACTTCCGGCCCGGTCCCTCGAGCGGGGTTCCAGGCCGATCAGCTCGAGCACCTCGTAAACCCGCTTCTTGAGCGGCACCCACGCAGCCCGTACATTTTGCCCAGAAGGTCAGGTTCTCGCGGCCGACAGGTCACCGTAGAGGGCGATATCCTGAGGCACGACCCCGAGCAGCATTTTGACTTCCGCCTGGTCGGTCAGGATCGAGCGGCAGGCAGAGCGCCTCGCAGAAATCCGGGCGCAGCAGGCAGCTGAGGATCAGATGCGTCGTCATCTTGCCCAGGCGCCGTTGGGCCCGAGCAGGCTGAAGATCTTCGCCTCCTGAACATCAAAGCTCAGGTCGCGCACCGCCTGCAGGCTGCCGAAAGATTTGGAAAGGTGGAGGACTTCAACACGGGCAAGTAGTTTCCACCTCAGGCTTCTTGAAGTGCACGCTCCAGGAGGTCAGACACCGAGAGCTCATCTGCCCACTTATGCATGTATTTCAGGTCTAAATCGCCAGTCTAGACTCGCAACACACCCAGGATGTCCATCCACTGGCGGTGTGGAAATTTCATTTCCAAGACGGTACCATTGAGTTTAGCTAAAACAATGTCTTCAGGGCTGGTTACATATATCCTATGTGCCGGCTCTTCAGGTTAAGGAAACGGAAGAACGCCGTTCAAGCTCCAACCAGTCGAATTCTCGATCCTTAGGAACAAAGACATCTACCTTGAAGGCAGTTTCGAAATAAATCAAGTTGAAGCTGCTCCGATTGATCACCGCATCCATAATCATCCGCTCGTCAACATAGTAATCAGCCTTCATGGAAGCATTCAAGAGCGGGATATGTTCCAACCGGACGTAAGCGAGAATATCGATATCTAAGGTAGATCGCATTAATCCATGCATTGAGCTGGCGAGAGATCCCCAATTGCATACGGAATGCCAAGCTCTTCCAGCGTTTTGGTGACCGAAATCGTCACACGAAGAGGATCACTCAACATTTCCATAAACCTTGCCAGCAAGCTCGGCGCCTAACATCCTATCAGCAAGCAGCCGCTTCTGACCTGCTAGTCGTTCGCGTCTCGGGTGGATCGCCCTTATGCCGCTGACTGCAGAACAAAGTCATGGTTAAGTTCAAATCGCTGATGATCGCCATCTTCTTCCAGGAAGGCATCTGGCGAATGATCTCGATCTGGAGTTTCTCAATTTCCGGGCACGTGTCCGAGAACCGGCGTTCACGGTTTCAGTATAGCACAAACTCCGCTTCGTGTTCTTCGCGCCCTTTGCGGTAAAAACTCTATTGATCGGTTGACTCTTCCATCACCACGGGCTGGAGCAGGCCGAAGCAGTTGCCCTCCAGGTCGGCGCCGTAGACGAAACCAGCCGATCCCAGGGGATCATGTCCTTTTTGCCCTTGATCTTGCCGCCGCCGGAAGCCAGGACACGGGCGATGGCGGCGTCGATGTCGTCCACGGCGATCGTATTGACCGTGGTTTTGTGGCCCCGGTGGGCTTGGAGGAGGCACCCACAACTCCGCCCTCGCCGGCATCGACCAGGTAATAATCATTGCCCTCCCCCCAGGAGCTGATCTTTCCGGCCCGAAAACATCGCTGTAAAACTGATCAGAATTCAAATCCTTGATCGGGATCTCAAAATGGACTACACCTGACATGGGTGCCTCCTGAGATAAGGTTGAAAAGAAAATGCGAAAATTAACCGGGTTATCCCCAGGATGACGAACTAATCGGATGATCTTAATCCGATCTTCACCGCGGCCTCATCCATACAAGCATTATTCTTTGAAACAGGGTAGA
>CAWBGK010000020.1:0-261095 GCA_963788305.1 uncultured Chloroflexia bacterium | reverse complement strand
CAGACGCTTGCAGACCTTGAAGGCAAGAAATGGGCTTACCCGGATGCTGGCTCGACCTCTGGCTACCTGTTCCCGCAGGTGGCTTTGAACAATGCGGGCATCACGGTTGGCGAAACCCTGGAAGCTGGCGGTCATCCAGAAGCTGTCCGGGCGGTATACAATGGTGAAGCTGATTTCGGCACTGCTTTCTACAGCGCCCCACTTAAGCCTGAAGGCGAAGAGCCCTGGAAGGTCGGCGATGAGCCCGATATCCCGGCAGATATGATCGAGTCCTGCGCTCCCAGCGCGGATGGCGAGAAGCTTATGTGCGGCGACTGGCGTGTGCTGGACGCTCGAGCGAACCTGCGCGAGGAAGCTCCGGATGTTGTTCAGAAGGTCCGCATCCTGGGTCTGACCGATGCAATCCCGAATGACACGCTGTCCTTCGGGCCTGATTTCCCGGCCGACGTGCGCGCAAAGATCGAAGAAGCCCTGCTCGCTTTCGCTGAGACTGAGGAATGGAGATCAATCGATAGGCAGCGAGGACTTCTACGGCTGGTCTGGTCTGGAAAAGGCTTTGGACGCGGAATATGATGTCGTCCGACAGCTGGTGGAATTCCTTGGAATAACCATCGAAAAGTTCAGATAAACACTTTTCTTTCTAAGATAAGCCCCGGATGGGATTTCCCACCCGGGGCTTGGATTAGGTGTGAATATGCTGCAGATTATTGAGCTTGTCAAGATTTATGAGGGCGGCGTCCTGGCATTGGACAAAGTCAGCTTTGAAGTCCCACCAGGCCAGTTTGTGGCTGTGATCGGGCTGAGCGGTTCGGGAAAAAGCACTTTACTGCGCTGCATCAACCGCTTGATCGATCCGACTGCCGGGAAAGTGATCTGGAATGGGCAGGATGTGACGGCAGCAAATGATGATGATCTGCGGCGGATTCGGCGTAAGATCGGGATGGTTTTCCAGCATTTCAATCTCGTTCACCGTTCCAGCGTTTTGACGAATGTGCTGGCAGGAAGGTTGGGATATATCAATCCGGCCATGAGCCTGCTGAACCGTTTCCCAAAAGAAGATATCGAAAAAGCAATGCATCAGCTTGACCGGGTGGGTATTGCAGACAAAGCCAGCTACCGTGCTGATGAATTAAGCGGCGGTCAGCAGCAGCGCGTCGGTCTGGCGCGCGCGCTCATGCAGGATCCGGAGATGATCCTGGCGGATGAACCGGTCGCAAGCCTCGATCCTGTGCTGGCGCACAGTGCGATGCAGTACCTGGAAAACATCAATAAAGAAGACAAAGTAACCGTGCTCTGCAGCCTGCACTTTCTGGACCTTGTGCACCGCTACGCCGACCGGGTTGTCGCGTTGAATGAAGGTAAGCTTGTGTTTGATGGGCTACCCCACGAAATAGATGACACGAAATTCAAAGAGATTTACGGCAAGGAAGCCGAGCGGGTGGGATAGGCAGCAGTTAATGAAGAAAACATCTCCATTAAAGCACTCATTTCGTCTGGCAATTATTATCATCCTTGCGATTGTCATCTACGCCTACGGCTTTCAGGTTACACAGATGGGGTTTGACGAGATTTATTCGCCTACCCGCCAGCAAAGCCTGACCCGCGTCATTCGGGCCCTTTTCCATCCGGATATCGTTGAATTCGACCAGGTTCAAGTTCTTGTCGAAACGCCGTACTATACACCCTGTCCAGCTGGTGGAGTAGTAGTCCCGGAGCCTGAGCGAGGTGAACCTTATTTATCAGCCACACCCTCTTGTGCAGAACCTCGTTCCGTGATCACAGTAGAAGGCTTCAACCTGCAGTCCAATTATCGCGGCCAGCTTTATTTCATCCCCCCCAGTGGAGTTAAGTTTAGGTCTGGCAGCGTACGAGACGGACGACAAGGGTCATTTCTCGGTCAAGGCGAAATTGCCGCCGAGGCCGGACGACCAGGCACAGATTATCCGAACGATCATATCCAATAACGTCGGCAAGCCGCGGCTTTCAAAGACGGCAATCGATACCTGGGGCAAGATCATCGAGACGGTGTTCCTGGCGCTACTGGCGACGACCTTTGGCATCATCTTTGCCGTCCCGGTCAGCTTCATGGCCGCCCGGAATATCATGAAGGATATCAAGCTGCCGATGAACGGTCTTTCTCTGACTCTGCTGGGTTGGCCGATTGGTATGTGGATTGGAGGTACTGTAGCCAGCTTTTTAGGGTGGTCAGAGCGTACGATTCACCGAGAATCCAATGATCGCGCTGGCTGGCGTCGTGGTGATCAGCCTGGTGATCTGGCGAATCGCACGATGGGCGCTTCCTCAGGAAGAAGTGAAAGAACCCGGATTGTGGCTGCGTATCGGGCGCATGGTAAGCATCGCCATTGCTGTCTGTTGGCGATCATGGCATTGTATCTGCTGGCCAGTCTGGCGATCGCTTTTGGGGAAAGACTGGCACGGGAGCCCGGATTTGCCGGGATGATGGGCTCCTTTGTGGAGAATTTGGGTGTTATCCTCAATCTGCTGATTGCAGTGGTTGCCGCGTTAATTGGAGGTGGAGTTGTAAGCAACTTCCTGGTCAAACTGGGCCGGAGGTATATTGTCCCACTGCCAAAACCAACACGTCTGGCGATTAATTACCCGCTGGCAGCCCTGGCTTTTGCCCTGGTTGGGGTTATTATCGGTGCAATGATCGATTGGATCTACCAGATTCATAATCCGATCGTGGTTTTCTGGGGGCCGGCTTTGGTTGGCGCATGTATAGGCTTATGGACGGTGTATTCGAATCGGGAGAAGGATGCTCTTCCAATTGGGATGACGATCTACTTCGTTACCCGCACGATCCTGAATGGCCTGCGGGCGATCGAAGCACTGATCTGGGTGATTATCTTTGTTGTCTGGGTTGGGATTGGACCTTTTGCTGGTGTATTGGCATTAGCGTTGCATACGGTCGCTGCGCTTGGAAAGCTCTATTCTGAACAGGTCGAAAGCATCATGCCTGGCCCGTTGGAAGCGGTGAAAGCCACAGGGGCGACAAGGATACAGGTCATCATCTACAGCGTAATTCCGCAGATCATCCCGCTCTATATTTCCTTCACGATGTACCGCTGGGATATCAATGTGCGCATGTCGACGATTATCGGCTTTGCAGGCGGTGGTGGGATCGGATTCTTGCTCTTGCAGAACATCAACCTGCTCAACTATCGAGCTGCGAGCACCCAAATGATAGCGATAGCCATAGTTGTAGCAGCGATGGATTATCTAAGCTCTTATATGCGCGAAAAGATAGTCTGAGGCAGTGCGGGGTTAATCTCGCATTTGTCTAATCTAAACCCTCGGGGAGGAATCCATCACTGAGACAACCTCCAACACTGAAAAACATCTCGCCAGGCTGCAAGAGCACCGCCTGGCGGGATTGAATCTGGGGACTGAGTTCGTTCAGCCGTTCTATCATGGAAGGTCGATCCTCAACCTGCCGGCGAGTATTTGCCGCATGCTCGGCGTGCCAGAAATTGGGGCTTGTCCCTGGGTGGATGAAATACTTGGCCCGTTGGGGTATGGTATTCAGCACATAATCGTCGTCTTGATGGATGCACTGGCTTACCATCGTCTGATCCGGTGGATGCAGGATGGCACTGCGCCAATTTGGGGAAAACTGGCTGAACAGGGGCTGTTTGCGCCGATCACATCGATCACCCCGAGCACGACCTCTGCAGCCCTCGCGGCACTCTGGACAGGACACAGCGCCGCGGAACACGGCATCACAGGTTATGAAATGTGGATGCGAGAATACGGCGTGGTTGCCAATACGATCCTACAGATGCCGATCACATTCAGGAGCGATCCGGGCGGATTGGAGCGGGCAGGCTTTGAGCCGGAGAATTATCTCCCCTTTCCCACGCTTGGCAGCCACCTGCTGAAAAACGGTGTGCAGTCGTTTGCGCTTCAGAATCATTCCATCGCGCATTCAGGACTATCTCGAATGCTGATGAAAGACGTAGCGATGAAAGCCTTCAGCAGCGCAGCCGATCTGTGGGTCAATTTGCGTCGCCTGCTGGAGGATCAAGCTGGTATTCCATCCTTTTTCTGGGTCTATTGGGGAGAGGTGGATCATTTTGGTCATTTCTACGGTCCTGATGATGAACGCACTGCTGCTGAGTTTTCCATTTTCAGCGAAGCGATGCGGTCGCTGTTTCCTGAATCGGTTAAGCGCAGCGGCAAGGAAAGACACCTTATTGATCCTGACCGCGGATCATGGGCTCATCACCACCCCTTATGATCGAAAATATGATCTTCGATTTCATCCAGACCTTAACCGCAGACCTCCATCTCCTGCCCACCGGCGAGAATCGGCTGGCGTATTTCTATGTTCGTCCAGGTCAGATCGACACGGTCAAAGAATATCTGGAGAGCGCCTGGCCGAACCAATTTGATGTGCTCGATGCGGAGCATGCGGTCAGATCTGGACTGCTGGGAATGGGGGAGCGGCATCCCAGACTGCTGGAACACGTTGGGGATTTGATGGTCATCGCGAAAGGAAGCGCCTACCTGTGGTGGGCGGAAAAGGAAAACAGGATGATCGGCCGTCACGGCGGTCTTCATCCGGAGGAAATGCTCGTTCCGCTGCTCGCAGCCAGGTTATGAGCGAGAGTTTTGAGTGTTTTATGGCAAGTAATCGTGGGGGTTAACCCTCACACCGTTGTACATCATCTCAAAATGCAGGTGAGAGCCGTCCGAATTTCCTGTGCTACCCATAGCACCGATTGTATTGCCCTGATAGATCGAATTGACCGCAGCTTACATAGTATCCGCTCAGGTGAGCGTGCAGCGTTTGCCAGCCATTGGCGTGGTTGATTACAATGACATTCCCATAACCCCAGGTGTTCCAACCGGCGTAGACGACGACGCCGTTGTCTGAAGCAAAAATCGGATCGCCTTCCTCACCGTCGATGTCGATTCCAGGGTGATTGGCTTCCGGCTCGTAATCAAAACCCGAAAGAAAGTGATTGTTCGTAGGCCAGATGAAGACTCCTGTACCTACTACGCCACCTTCAATGTTCTCGCATGCGCCAGGACCGAGCACTTTAGCGACGCCAGGGTCGTCAAGAGGAATCGCAGGCGCACTCCAGGATACGAACTCGCGCCGACCGTCGGGTATGACCAGCCACTTGCCTGGCTCGATGTTCGGGCTGGCCCAATCCCCGATCTGATTCGGGTCCAGCTGGTTTGCAGGATAATTCAGGATTTCTTCTGGGACAATATGGAAGAAATTTGCAACCCCGTTAAGACCATCACCTGCCGACCAGCGGTAGTAAGCGCCGTTCACCGGCAATATGTTCAGCTCCTGGCCGGGGCGCAGACTGTGAGGATTGTCAGCCAGCACGAGTTGGTTAGACCAAAGAATGGTCTCCGGTTTAATCCCAAATTTGTCGGCTATTCCGAACAGGGTATCTCCGGCTTGAACAGTATATATGGAGACTTCTTCGCGAGGCCTGGAAGGGACGTCTGTATGCAGGTGAGGAGATCTGCGAATGCCTTCGAAAGGTGATTCGGCGGGTGGAAATCTCGGCAGCTCCGCCGCAATTTGATTTGGCGTGGGTGTAGGCTGGACTGCTGCAAAAACCCCGCCTTCCAACGAATTTGGTCCGTCAAGGAAGAAGAATTCGCGCAATCCCCAGGCGACAATCAAGATCAGTGCAACCAGCAAGGTATGCGTGCCCACTCGTGAGACAATTCCAGCAAGGCCCAGACGGGAGGTGTGGTCCCAGAATGACAGCCAGCTCGATACTGGTTTGTCTGGAGGGGGATCTTGGGCCGTTGAAGGATCAATCATATCCGGCATGATACCATCGAACGCGCCGCAGCCAGTTTAAGGCCCGGTTAACGCTGATGCGGCTGCCTGTGCGGCTGTAAGCGGCAGCGCCTGATCTGTCAATACCTGTAAAACTGCCTGCTGAAGCGGTGCTTCCAGACTCGCTATCACGTCTGAGGGTGGTATAAGCCGAGAGGCTGCAGCAATCTTACCAATTTGCTCTTTCAATGCGGCTTCTGTCCAAAGGTCAAGCGAGCTGGGTCGAGTTGGCAGGTAACCAGCGGCTTGTGTCCAATCTGCAAGAAAATGGCTGTCAGTCAGGAATTCGGCCAGATCTGCTGCCAGCCGAGTTTTCTCATCTTCACGTCCAACAAGAGCCCATACCCAGCCTGATGCAAGCGTAAACGGCTCTTCATGCGGGGTTGGAATTTGGGCGATCGCTGTTCCAGCCGCCGGATTTTGAAGCACTCTTGAGGCCCAGGTGACAATTAGATCGACCCGATTTTGGGTGAATGCCTCCCAAACTTGATCATCGTTTTGGAAAGCTGTGAGCAGCTCTGGCTGCATAATGCCAGCCTGCGAAGCGGATTGATAAAATGAAAGCACTTCGCCGAGTTTGTTGCTGTTTAAAAATGGGCGCCCCTGATCGTCAGTCACCGGTCCTTCATTCGCCTGGTATTGGGCCAGGGTAAACAAAGGGGCCTCTGAAGCGGCAGCAAACGCCAAAGATGAATTTGATTGCATGACGGATGTCCAGCTGGTGAGAGGTTCTGAGATTTGATCGGTGTGATAGATTTGAGCCAGAGCATCTCCGGCGAATGGGAATCCATAAATGTTATTCTGAAGATGAGCCAAATCAACTGCATAGGGGTACCAATCTTGATCGTCCAAAATTGTTGTAAGGTCATCGATGGGCAGTATTAAGCCTTTGAGTGCAGCAGCTTCAAGCTGGTCGCGCGGTAGAGCAACCAGGTCAGGCAAGGCTGCTGGAGCGGCTGCGCTGGCTGAACTTAGCGAATCCAGCAGCCCTCCGGGTCCTTCCGAAGCTTTTACCCTCGTCTCGATGATGATATCTGGATTGCGCGATTGGAACTCATCCAGGCGGCTCTGGATAAGCTTTCCAGAGGGTTTGCCTGCTGACGGGCTCAGCGCAGGAGGCACCCAGATGCGCAGATGGACAGGTCCCTGACGGGTTGAAGTTGGCATGACCGGATGCCATGCTTTTTCAGATTGTGTGGGTTGGCTGGTCGAGTGTGGCAGCTCAACCTGTGGGGTGGGTGTCAGACCAGGCAAGCCGCTACAGCCGGAAATGTTGAGAATCAGGAAAAAGAACAGTGGCCAGGAATACTTCATCATTTTTTAAGCTGGATTGGATTGCCTAGAAGCTCCATCACCAGCTGGATCGCCTGTTCATAATCATGAAAGTCGATCATCTCGGATGAAGTGTGAAGATAGCGGGCTGGGATGGATACTCCCCCCACGTGCACCCCAGAGCGGCTGAGCTGGATAACCCGCCCATCCGTAGACCCCAATTCGAGAATTTCGATTTGGTAAGGGATGCCAGCATGATTTGCGGTGCTCACCATCCAATCGACAACACGCGGGTCCGCCAGCATCATCTGATCACGAACCTTGATTGCAGGACCTTTTCCCAGCTCGACAGCCATTTTCAGGCCTTTTGGGGTACCGCTGCTGGCGGTCAGATCTACTGCCAGGCCCAGGTCCGGTTCGATCCCAAACGCTGCAACTGTCGCCCCTCGAGCTCCCACTTCTTCCTGAGCGCTGAATACAAAATAAATCTCATGCGGGGATGCGGCGTTCCTTCGGCTCATCTGCCGAAGTACCTCGATCAACAGGGCTACGCCGATACGATCATCCAGCGCCTTACCAACGATCCGACCCCCAAGATCAAGGAACGGACGTTCAAAGACGGCCATATCCCCGACCTGGACCGGACATTCCTGACGGTTGGATGCGCCCAGATCGATAAATGCCTTGCTGAAAGGCGGAACCTCATTGGAGTCGGTGGTGCGTTCCATTCCAATCACGCCCTGGGCGCCGTTCATGAAACGGAGTCTCGCCCCCAAAATGGTGAGCGGCCTGAGGAACCCAACAGGAGCGAAGCGCGCAAAACCTTTCTCGTCGATGTGGGTAACGATCAGACCAATTTCATCCATGTGAGCGGCAAGCATGATTTTGAGTCCACCGTCCCCGCGCTGGCCTTTGCGAGCAATCAGATTGCCGAGGTTGTCAACTTTCAGCGCGTCAGCATACGGTTCGATTTCCTCACGGACCAGGTTCCTGACCTGATGCTCGCCGCCGGACGGACCTGCGGCTTCCACCAATTTCTTAATTAAAGACTTCATTGAAGCACTCCTTCAAAAGATAAACTCAGCGTTCGGGTGCCAGGATTTCTGGGGTCAGGTGGTTTAGGGCATGATAGATCAGCGCCAGGGTGTTCTTCCAGTCGTGCAGGCGCACGATCATGGTCCCGGTATGGGCGTAGCGGCCTGGCACGGAGAGCGAAACAGTTGGGATTCCCAGGCGCTGTTTATGGACCGCACCTGCATCCGTGCCTCCACCACCGGGTTGGCGTAGCTGGTACGGTATTCCCAGGGCTTCGCCTGTCCTGATAAGATGGCTGATCAACCTGGGATCGGATATCGTTGCCCTGTCAGCTATATAGATCGCCGGGCCGGCTCCCAGACGGGTGTTATACAAGGTGTTTTCATCATCGATGATGCCTGTCCCGCTGTCGTCATATAAAGGCAAATCTCGGGCAGGCGTGCAGTCCAGGACGAATGCCGCATCGGGGTCCAGAGCAAAAGCAGCCACGTGCGCTCCTACCAAACCAATCTCCTCCTGGACGGTAAATGCGGCGAGCAATTCGATCCCGGGCGGCGCGTTTCGGAACAGCTCGATAAGAGTAGCCACGCCGATGCGATCATCTAAAGCCTTTGCGCAGAGGGACGGGCCGAGACGCTTGAAGGTAGACGCAAAAGTCGCTCGGTCGCCGACCTTGACTTTCTTGGCGCTGTCTGGGCTCACATCAATCCTGAGGGCATCCAGAGCAGGTATTCGCTGGAATTCATCGAACGAAACCAGGTGAACGGGATTGACGCCAACCACACCTGGCAAATGGGACCGTCCAATCCTGACTGGTTTGCCCGCCAGGCTGCTGGGTTCGACGCCGCCCACGGTTGAAAATCGGAATACCCCATCCCCCTCATCATGAATGATCATGACTCCCACTTCGTCCATGTGCGCTGCAACCATCACCCGCATCGGTTTCGTGCCTTGGCTGAAGCTGCGCGCTCGCCGGACAGCCAGCACGTTCCCCAGGGCATCAACTTTTAGTTCATCTGCGTGCGACCGGATTTGTTCAAGCACAATCGAACGCACCTCTCCTTCGTCTCCTGAGACGCCGCAAGCATTACACAGGCGTTCCAGCAGCTGAATTTGAGCTTTTTTTATTCGAGGTGTAGAGTCTCGTTCATTGTGCAAATCTGAGTTCATTTTTTCACCTGCCTTATTGCCTCGATCCAAACATAACAAAAAAAATGCTGATCAAGGATAGTGAGTTAATCATCCCAAGATAACCGATCGATGAAAGTGTCGTCCAGCCAGGTAGTAAATTCGGCTAAAAGCCGTCCGGTTCGATAAATGTCCTTGAGAGAAACCATCTCGACAGGTGTGTGCATATACCGCAGCGGTATTTCCACCAACATCGTGGGAACACCCTCTGCAGCGACTTGCATCGCGATCGTGTCGGTGCCAGAAAATTCAGGGATGGGTTCCAACCGATGAGGGATTTCCAGGCGATCGGCCAGGGATTTCAAAGCACGATGCATCCCGGAGTGGATATTTGGCCCCCAGCTCAACAAGGGACCCTTGTTGAGCGGAAAGGTCAGATGGTCCGGAGATCCAGGACCTTCAGCAAAGGTCACATCCAGGACGATCCCAAGGGTTGGGCGCAGCTGAAAAGACGAGGTCTTCGCACCGCCCAGGGTTTCCTCCTCCTGTGAAGTTGCGACAGCCCAAAGATCCCAGGTTGAGCGGCGGCTTTGAAGCTCTTGCAGGCAAAGGGTCAGCGCCGCAACCGACGCTCTGTTATCCAGCGAATGTCCAGCAAGATACTCATCAGATAATTCCAGAGGGGGTTGGTTAAAAGAGACCAGGTCTCCAATTCTGACCAATCGCCTGACATCTTTTGCTTCAAGGCCGGTATCAATCAGAAGAAATCCCAGACTATCGCGGGGATGAGATTGGCCTGTTGGGAGCAGGTGGGCGGGAGGCTTTACAATCACGCCAGCCAGGTCTTGCCTTCCATGAACGGTAACCGGTTGGTATAAAAGCACGCGCGGATCGACCCCACCTACCTGGGTGACTCTCAGAAACTCACCCACGATTTCAGTAACCATCAGCCCGATGGCATCCATATGAGCTGCGATCAACAAACAGTGCCTGGGATCAGGGCCTGAACCTCGATGCAGGCCGTGAAGGCTGCCCAGCCGGCTGATTTGGAGCTCATCAGTCAGCGGACGCCAGGCGTTTTCAATGATATCTCGTACCGGTGTCTCATACCCGGAAAGCCCTGGAGCCGAGATTAATTGTTTAAGAAAAGGCAGTAATTCCGTCATTGTTCTCCCGTTTTATGATGAGGTCGCAAGATAATAGCTCAGGAAGATAGTTTATGATCAGACAGATGGTTTTCAAGGAAATAATTCAGAATTCCATGCCTCGGCTTCCCGGTTATGGACCTGTGGTGGGAGGGGGATAAGGAGAGGGTGGTAATTCTTCTGTAGGAGGGATTGGCGTGTCGCTGGGGGGTGGCAGTGTAATCGTGGGAGTATCGGTAGGAATCGTGGTGGGAGAAGGAGTGAAGGTATTTGTTGGAGCTGGTGACGGTGTGATGGAAGGTGTCCAGGTCAGGAACAACGTGGGAGAAGCTGATGGGGTTGGAGATGGGGTTTGGGGGGTCGTCGTTGGGGAAGGCGGCAGAGTTTGAGTAGGGAGCAGGGTTGACGAAGGAATTTGGGTTATTGTCACAGTCGGAGTGGGGGTACGGGTTGGACGTGAAGAGAGGCTTTCTGGACGCGAACCAGCAGCAAACCGGAACAATAGCAGGGCAGTGTTGCCAGGATGACCAGGGAAAGGATGACCCGAAGGCGAATTCGTTGCTCCCGATGCATAGGAAGGGCTCTTCTCGACGGCTTGATGATAACACCAGGCGTGGGCTGTGGCAAGGACGTTTCAAAGATGGCTGTTTTATGGTAAAAATAGACCATGAATTGGATTTATTTATCCCCGCATTTTGATGATGCTGTTTTCTCGTGCGGCGGTTTAATCTGGCAACAGGTTAATAATAACCAGCCAGTACAAATCTGGACGATCTGTGGCGGAGATGTTCCGGCTGGGGATCTTTCTGGATATGCGGATGGTCTTCATCAACGCTGGAAAACAGGTCGAGAAGCGGTAGCGTTGCGCAGGCTTGAAGATGAGCGAGCGTGCGCTTGTCTTTCGGCAGAACACCGCCATTTCCTGATCCCGGACTGCATCTATCGAAGGAGTGGGGAAAATTATTGGGTAGAAACTCCTGAACGAAATCTTGAACGTGAGGCATCAGGCGGACATCTTTATACTTCGGATGAGGCGATCTTTGGCTCGATTCATCCCTCTGAATCGGGTTTGATCCAAAGTCTTAGCAGACAGATGAAAAATGCAGCTCCCCCAGAAGGAGAGCTGGTCTGTCCGATAACTGTCGGTGGGCATGTGGATCACCGCTTGACCAGAGTAGCTGCAAAATCGCTTGGAAAACCGATCTGGTATTATCCGGATTTTCCGTACATTCTCAACGATCTAAGCCAAATGGACGAATGGATCAGCAAGGGGTGGGAAAGCCATAGTTTTGAGATATCAAAGGCTGGATTGGATGCCTGGATCGAAGCTGCTGCGGCATACCAATCTCAAATCAGCACCTTTTGGATGAACATGGAGGCAATGGGCGATTCACTTAAGAGGTATAATGCCCAATCCGGAGGGTTGCGATTATTTCGAAAGCGGGTAAGATAAATCCACTTGAATGTTATTTTAATGAATCTGCAGTGAACTTGCAATCAGCACAGAAATATGCTAAAATTAGTGCGCGGCGGTTGAGAGAAGGGAATACCCGAACTCGCCGCCTTCGTTTATAACTCAGGGACAGCTTTGAAGAAGCACGCTCATTTCGGCGAGCTTTTTAGTTGTCACAATTGATTTAACCAGGAAAAGGACATGCCTCCATCTTATTTGACTCGCCAGGGATATGTAAAGCTTCAAGACGAGTTGGATTACCTCCGCACAACAAAGCGCCATGAAGTAGCTGAACGTTTGCATGAGGCTATGGAAGGCGGCGAGCTTATCGAAGACGCTGAGTATGAAGCAGCGAAGAATGAACAAGCGTTCGTTGAAGGCCGCATCCAGGAGCTGGAAATTCTGCTCGCCAATGCCAGAGTAATCGAAGAAAAAGGCAAAATGGATGTCGTCCAGGTTGCTGCGACGGTCACGATTCAGGAAGATGGTGCTGAGCCGGAAGTCTACACAATTGTCGGCCCAGCTGAAGCGTCGCCACGCGAAGGGCGCATTTCTCACGAATCACCGCTGGGCACGCTTTGCTGAACCACCACGCTGGTGATGTAGTTAACGTGGACGCACCGGATGGCTCGTTCACGAATTCGGGTGATTAAGGTAGAATAATCTTGGGGCCGGATATTCAGCCCCGCGCAGACAGGTTTTCCGCGGGGCTTTTTGTTTCTGTCTGAATTCCAGGCATCGAAAATACGAGGACAGCGCAATCATGTCTGAAAAATATACCAATATCGAGCAAAACAGGTTGGAAAAAATCAGCCGATTAAGGGCTGAAGATGTCGAGCCTTACCCGCACCGCGTAGAACGCACACACACCAGCATGCAGGCCATCGCCGATTTTGAGCGTTCCGAGTTGGTCCGACCAGGTGATGCATGCAGTGATAGTGGGCAGGCTTCGTTCCATGCGACCGATGGGCAAAATCACTTTTGCACATATCGAGGATGGGTATGGCCGGGTGCAGATCTTTCTGCGGGCGAACGAAATCGGCGATGAAAAGCTGGCTTTTTTCACAAGGGATTTTGATCTGGGCGATTTCATCCAGGCATCGGGTGTCATGTTCCGCACCCGAACCGGCGAAGTCACGCTGCGGGTAGAAGATTTCAAGCTGATCGCCAAAGCCATTACTCCGCTGCCAGCAGCAAAAGATGAGGTCGTGGATGGCGAGATCATCCAGCATGCAACGCTTTCAGAGCCGGAGCTTCGATATCGTCAGCGCTATGCTGATCTGGCGGTGAACCCGGAAGTTCGGTGGATTTTCCGGCCACGAGCGGCTATGGTGAGCGCATTGCGAGAATTCCTGGACGGGAAAGATTTTCTTGAAGTTGAAACCCCGATCCTTCAGCCAATTTACGGCGGCGCGGCTGCACGGCCATTTATCACATACCACAATCAGCTCAAGCAGGAGCTCTACCTGCGGATTTCATTTGAGCTTTACCTGAAAAGGCTGCTGGTTGGAGGTTACGAGCCACGTGTATAGATCGGGTCGGGATTTCCGCAACGAAGGGGTGGACCGCACCCATAATCCCGAGTTCACTCAGCTTGAGTTCTACATGGCTTATGCAGACTATTTAGAGGTGATGGATTTTACTGAGGAGATGGTCGTCTTTGTTGCCGACCGGGTTGTTGGTCGGAGACTGCTTAACTACCAGGGAGAACAGATCAGCCTGGAGCCACCATGGCGCCGACTGGAAATGAGCCAGGGCATTCAGGAAGTCACCGGGATCAACGTTAATGCCTGTCCGACAGCAGAAAGCCTGGCAGATGCTATGCGAGTAAAAAAACTGAAATTTAACCCAAACGCCACGCGCGGGAAATTAATAGATGGATTGTTGGGCGACTATCTTCAACCGACACTGATCCAGCCAACATTTGTCTATAATTATCCCCGGGATATCTCACCTCTGGCCAAAAGCCTGCCAGGGAACCCTCAGATGACCGAACGCTTCGAAGGATTTGTTGCAGGGATCGAGCTCTGCAATGCTTTTACCGAGCTCAATGATCCCCTGGACCAGGAGCAGCGCTTCCTGGAGATGGGAGCGCGATTACGACCAGGCGGATGAGCAACGCCATCCGATGGATGAGGATTACCTGCGGGCAATGCGTTACGGAATGCCGCCGACTGGCGGATTTGGGATGGGTGTCGACCGGCTGGCGATGCTGCTGACAGACAGCCCGAATATTCGCGAGGTGCTGCTTTTCCCGCACCTGCGCAAAGAGGAAGATTGAAAGCCTTTACCTTGACAGGAAGGGCTTTTTGCAGATAATTAATCCAATTCTAAAAACCGAATAAGGCTTGGATGGAAGAAAGTAAGCCAGCAGAAGCTGACAGGGAGGCCGGAGCATTGACTGAAACCCCGGCTTAGTAGAAACTGGCTGAAGTTCCTTCCGGAGCTGCCCATGTGAATGGACAAATGGACCAGGCGCCACGGTTCATGGTTGCTTTGCCAGGTGGTAAATGATGCCTGAAACCCGATACACGATACCTGGAACCTCATTTTCCTAGTAGTATGGGACGCAGCCCCAGCGTTAGCGGGGGAGCCAATTGTAAAGTCGTGTGATTTTGCTGTTGGAAGTGAGTGGACCGTTTTTTGACGGTCAAGAAGGGTGGTGACGCGGGAACCCAGCCCGTCCCTGATAGGGATGGGCTTTTATTTTTGAACAGCAAACCGGACCTAGAATCCTGGCTCGGATAAATATGGAGGCAGAACGATGTTAGGGACATTGGATCAGATCGAAATTGAGGCGGAAAAAGAGCTGCAGAAGGTTGGTGACGAAGACGCTCTGCAGCACTGGAAGGTGGTTCACCTGGGGCGCAGCTCGCCGATCATGCGCGCTTTTGACCAGCTTGGAGGGTTGCCAAAAGATGAACGCCCGCTGATCGGAAGAAGGGCAAACGAGATCAAGCGTGGTCTGGAGGCAGCTTATGAAAGCCGCGCCAATGAGCTGCGTCAGGCTGCAATCCAGCAGGCACTTAGCGCTGAGCGCCTGGATGTCACTTTACCTGGGAGGTCGTTTTATCGCGGCCGGCTGCATCCAGCCACTCAAACAGTTCGGGAGATTTCTAAAGTGTTTGCAGATATGGGCTTCCAGGTATTTCGCTCGCGCGAGGTAGAGCTGGATGAGTACAACTTCCAGCTGCTAAATTTCCCTCCGCACCACCCAGCCCGCGAAATGCAGGATTCGTTCTATGTGACCGCCGGTGTCGAGCGGGGAGACAACCCGATCGTGATGCGTACTCACACCTCTCCCGGTCAGATCCGGGCAATGCGCGCGTTGTCTGGATCGAACCCATCCGACCCGCCGCCTGTCCGGTTGATTTTGCCAGGGATGTGCTTTCGATATGAGCAGATTACGGCGCGCTCTGAGATGCAATTCAACCAGATCGAAGGGCTGGCGGTGGGAGAAAAGATCACGTTTGGAGACCTCAAAGGCACGCTCAGTGATTTCGCCCGACGATTTTTTGGTCAGAACGTGCGAACACGTTTCCGGGCAAACCACTTTCCATTCACGGAGCCCAGCGCGGAGATGGATATCGAGTGTTTTGTATGCGAGGGAAAAGGCTGCCCGGTTTGCAAACGCACCGGATGGCTGGAAATCCTCGGATGCGGGATGGTTCACCCGATCGTCCTGAGCAATGGCGGCTACGATCCTGAGCGCTTTACCGGCTTTGCTTTCGGGATGGGGACGGAGCGGATCGCGATGCTTCGCTACCGGATTGAGGATATCCGGAACTTCTGGGCGAACGACCTGCGTTTCCTGGAGCAATTCTAATATGACGGTTTCGCCTCTGCAAAGAGGCGTGTAGAGGAGTTATAGAAATGAAAGTACCTGTTTCCTGGTTGAAAGAATTTGTCGAATGGGACCTGCCGCTCGAAGACCTGGCGCACAAGCTTACCCTGGCCGGGCTTGAGGTGGAAGAGATCAGCTATGTTGGGCTGCCGATGCCGAAGGAAGATCGGATCGAATATCCCGGCAGTGCTCAGCGGGAAATAAGAATTTCAGGGATCGAATGGGACCCGGAAAAGATCGTGACCGCAGCTGTGCTGGAAGTCATGCCGCATCCCAACGCCGACAGGCTTGTGCTTTGCCAGCTGGATGACGGCCGTCTGAATTCACACAATCTTAACTTGGAGCGCCGAACCTGTATCCGTACAAGGGGCAAGGACCGCTTCAAAAGCCTCTCAAAGTTGCATATGCCCGAGAAGGGTCGCGTATTTATGATGGACACCAACCCGGGCAGGTCCTGACGACCTTGAAGCGGGCAAAAATCCGCGGCATCGAATCGTATTCGATGATTTGTTCTGAAAAAGAGCTGGGGATTTCCGATGAACACGAAGGAGTGATCATCCTGGATGATGATGCACCTGTTGGGCAGCCGCTGGTCGATTATATGGGAGACGCGGTGCTGGAGATCGCGATCACGCCGAATATTGCCCGGGTTGCGAATATCCTGGGGGTTGCGCGTGAGATTGCTGCGATCACCGGCAAGCAGCTGCGCCAGCCGTCCTATGAATTCCTGGCTGAGGGAATGCCGATCACCGGTCAAGTCTCGATCGTGATCCAAGAGCCAGAGCTGAATCCGCGGTTTGTGGTCGGGCTGATCCGGGAGATCCAGCTGAGACCAAGCCCTTATCTGGTGCAGCGGAGGCTGCGGCTGGCAGGGATGCGTCCAATAAACAGCATCGTCGATGCGACGAACTACGCGATGCTGGAGATCGGCGAGCCCCTGCACGCCTTCGATTACGATGTGCTGGTGAAGCGGGCTGGAGGCAGACCGCCAACGATCATCACCCGCCCGGCCCAGGCTGGAGAACGGCTGACTACGTTGGACGGCGTCGAACGGACGCTGGATCCCTTCACTGTGATGGTCTGCGACACGGCTGGGGCACTTTCTCTTGCTGAAGTCATGGGCGGGCAGGAATCGGAAGTGAGTGAAACCACGACCAACGTGCTGCTCGAAGGTGCCGCCTGGAATTTCATCAACACACGCCGGACAGTGAATGCCCAAAAGCTGCCGTCGGAGGCTGCTTACCGCTTCGCGGCGGCGTCCATCCGGCGATGGCAAGCCGGGGCGTGAGCCGTGGGCTGGCGTTGATGCAGCGCTGGGCTGGCGGGATCGTCTGTCAGGGATTGGTGGACGAATATCCGCTTCCTCCAGCCGACCCTGTGGTCGAGGTAACCCCAGAATTGGTTAAACGCTGGCTTGGAATTGAGCTGGAGGCAGCACAGATTGGTGAAATCCTGGCAAGGTTGGAGTTTGGGGTGGAACTCCAGGGGGAACGAGTCCGAGCTATGACCCCGGATCACCGACTGGACATAGGCACGGGGATTGTTGGCGTCGCGGATTTGATGGAAGAGATCGCCCGGATTTACGGCTACGACCGGATACCAGAAACGCACATGGCAGATGAGCTTCCGAGGCAGTATGGCAACCCGGACCTGGAAGCTGACGAGCGAATTGCCGATCTGCTGGTAGACCTGGGCCTTCAGGAAGTGGTGACTTACAGGATGACTTCGCCGGAACGCGAGAGTCGTTTGATGCCAGGCCTGGATATCCAAAAACCGGAAGAGTATGTAAAAATTGCCAATCCGATCGCATCTGATCGTTTTGTGCTTCGGCGCAGCCTGCTGGCCAGTGTGCTGGAAGTTGTCGAACGCAATGCCCGACTGTCAGACCGGATTGCACTTTTTGAGATGGGTCCGGTTTTCCGCTTTGTAGAACTTGGAGACCTCCCGGACGAGACCCATCGGTTGGCGATTGCGCTGACCGGGCGTTCTGAGCCAGTATCCTGGCAAGGACAGTCGGAAAGGATGATGGACTTTTATGACCTGAAAGGCCTTCTGGAAGCGTTATTTGACGGTTTGCATTTGAAGGAGAGGCGCTACCAATCGGTTGAGCACCAGGGATTCCATCCTGGGAAGTGTGCCAGGATCCTGATTGACGACCAGGAGGTGGGCATATTTGGGGAGCTGCATCCACTGGTCCTGGAGCATTACGAGCTCCTGGATGCCCCGATGCTCGTGGCTGATCTGGATTTACAGGCAATTCGCCACCAGATTCCTGCCAGATCAGTAGCGGAATCCACCCCGGCATTCCCACCGGTTCTGGAGGATCTTGCGGTAATTGTCGATGATGATCTTTCGGCTGAGCGAGTGGAGGAAGTGATCCGACAGGCAGGAGGCAAGACGTCTCACCAGGCTGCAGCTGTTTGATGTTTTTCGCGGCGAGCAGATTGGCAGTAGTAAGAAAAGTCTTGCCTACAGCCTCACATACCAATCTGTTGAGAAGACACTGACGGATGATGAGGTGTTAAAAATTCGCCAGCGGATTATTCGAGAGCTGGAAAAAGGATTAAACGCCCGTTTAAGGAGCTGATCCTGGAGATAAACCATTTTTTGGTTTAGCTGAAACATGGAACAAGGTGTTTTTGATGCTCTCGACGATCTCAGCCGCGAGGTCGAAGCGCCCGAACTGGGGCATCAAATATACCCCTGCAGCCCAGGGTTGCATCTGCTCGATAAGGTCAAGTGCGATCTGGACGCCTTCCTTGGGAGCGTTTTCGCCTGCAGAGCGGATGCGTTCCTGAATTGGCTCGGGGATCGTGACGCCGGGAACTTCATTATGCAGGAACGCGGCGTGGCGCGGACGAAAAGAGGGAGTACGCCGACCAATACAGGAACGGTTAATGGTCCGTGTCGGTTGGTGTAATCGCGAAAAAAAGCAGATGCGGTATCCGGGTTGAAAACAGGCTGGGTAAGAAAGAAATCGACCCCGGATTTGAGTTTTCGGTTGAGATTTTCTATCTCCCGCTCTGTATTCTGGGGTGCGAGGTTCAAGGCAGCCCCGACGAAGAAGGAAGTAGGTTGGCCGATCTCGGCTCCAGCGTGGTCCAGGCCGAGATTGAAGCTGCCCTTGATCAGCTGGATCAGACCAGAAGGGACGAGGTCATAATTATCCATGGCTTCGGGGTAATCGCCGATTGCGGTCGGATCGCCCATAACAACAAAAACGTTGCGGATGCCCAGCGCATGGGCAGCGAGCAAGTCACCCTGGACGCGCAGCAGATTGCGACCTCGGGTCGGAAAGTGCAGGGTGGTGTCGATCCCAACCCGGAGATTGATGAGGCTGCAGACCGCCCAGGGGCTCATTCGCATCCGGGCCATCGGGCTGTCAGCGACGTTGATCACATCTGCGCCGGATTGCCCAGCAAGCTCGCTCCAGCAATCAGTTTATGGGTGGAAAGCCCGCGCGGCGGGTCCATCTCAACTGAAATGACAAATCGACCTTCGGCGAGTTTTTGAGCGAGTTGGGATGCAAGCTCGTGAGATTGGGTGAGTTCTTCAACTTCGGTGGGGAGGACCAGCTCAGAGGTCGAGGGTGCGCATCGCCCAGGGATGTTTTGGAGAGCTCGCCGCATTGCGGCGATATGAGCCGGGGTGGTCCCGCAGCATCCCCCAATCAACCTGGCGCCGGCTTCGCAAAAAGTCAGGGCGTAGTCGCCAAAATAATCGGGATTAGCCGGGTACATGATCCGTCCACCGACCTGTTCAGGCCAGCCGGCATTGGGCATGGCTGAGAAGCTTGCTGTAGGAGCTGCCTGGCGCATCTGACGCAGAAATCCGCCAGATCTGGGCCGGACCTCCAGAACAGTTGACACCGATCAGATCAGCACCGGCTGCCACCAGCTCCTGAGCAGCCCGCCTTGGGGTATCACCGAGAAGGGTCAGATCATCGCGTGTGAAGGTGAGAGAAGCGACGACCGGCAGCGCGCAAACCTGGCGCGCTGAGGCGATGGCTTCGATGATTTCGCTCAAGTCCGTGAAGGTTTCGAGGATGATCAGGTCGACACCAGCTTCGGTGAGTGCAGTGATCTGTTCACAGAAAGCCTGGCGGGCTTGATCTGGCTGAACGCGCCCGTAAGGGGCAAGGCGGACGCCAAGCGGGCCGACATCGCCGGCAACGAAGATCTTTTGGGTTGCAGAGCGCGCTGCGCTCACAGCGAGATCGACGCCTGACCGATTGATCTGATAGGCCTGGTTGGAGAGACCGTACTGAGCCAGCTTGAATCTATTTGCACCAAAGGTGTTGGTTTGAATTACCTGTGCTCCAGCTTGAATATACTGGCGGTGGACTTCAGTGACTGATTCTGGTTTGTATAGATTGAGGCAATCGAGGCATTGGTCAAACTTCGGACCATGTGCGGCGAGCATAGTGCCCATTGCTCCATCTGATAGCAGAGGAAGCGGAGATTTACGAAGAAAATCAAGAAATTGAGAGGACATAGGGGAGTATTTTACTCTGTTTTTTGAAAGCACAGCTATCTCATAAAGATCGCACGATTACGAAATCATGGTCACGTCTGGCTTGTGGTATTATTAACAATTGTGTTAAGTGCACAGCAACTTATTGAAATAGTTTTGACCTAAGGAAATTAATCGAATGTTGAAATTTCGAGCTCAAGTTCCTAATTCGTTCAGCCTGCCGCGCCGGATCCATGGCCTGGCAGACCTGGCATACAACCTCTGGTGGACGTGGAATCCGGATGTGCAGAGGCTTTTCTCTCGGATTGATCCGGACCTATGGGAACAGACCTACCATAACCCCGTGAAATTTTTGCGCCAGGTTCAACGCGCAAGGTTGAACGCGGCGATGAACAATCGTTATTACCTGGATTTTTACGATCGCATGCTGCGGTCATACGAACAATATCTGCAAACCGAAGATACCTGGTTTGCGCGCACCTGCCCGGAATTAAAGGATCGATTGATCGCGTATTTTTCAATGGAATTTGGATTGCATGAGAACTCTTCCAATCTATGCGGGCGGATTGGGGGTGCTGTCCGGGGATCATACGAAAGAAGCTAGCGACCTGGGTCTGCCGTTTGTCGCGATTGGCTTTTTCTATACGGAAGGATATTTTACCCAGCGAATCAGTGAAGATGGCTGGCAGGATGCCCAATATAACTCCCAAAAGTTCGATGAGCTCCCGGTAATTCCGATCCAGGATTCTGATGGTGGACCTCTAACGGTATCGGTTGAACTGCCTGGGCGAGATGTAAAGGCGAGGCTTTGGGAAGTGCGCGTCGGTCGAACCCCGCTTTTCCTTCTGGACGCTAACCTGGACGCTAATTCTCCTTCAGACCGCATGCTTACTGCTCGCCTGTACAGCAGCGACCTTGATATGCGAATTTCTCAGGAAATTTTGTTAGGGATAGGCGGGGTGCGAGCCATGCGTAAGCTAGGCTATCAGCCGACCGTCTGGCATATGAATGAGGGCCATTCAGCCTTTATGGTTCTGGAACGGATTCGCGAATACATCAAGGCAGGGCTGTCATTTGACGAGGCAACTCAAAAGGTTCGAAATAGCAGCGTCTTCACCACACATACACCGGTGCCAGCCGGAAATGATGAATTTCCACTCTGGCTTGTGGACAAATATTTTGGCAATTATTGGCCTGAATTATCCCTAGACAGGGATGGGTTCATAGACCTGGCGCGCCATACGGTCAGCTGGGGTGATATGTACAGCATGCCGACTTCTCGCGCTGCGTCTTTCCGAAGCGCGCAATGCCGTTTCCGAGCTGCACGGGCAGGTCTCACGCAAGATGTGGGCGCATCTCTGGCCGGGAACACCTGTTGATGAAGTTCCCATCACGCATATTACAAACGGTGTTCATGTGGGTACTTGGCTGGCGCGGCGAATGAAGCATCTGTATGACCGCTACCTGGGAACGGATTGGATGGAACGCGCCGACGACCCTGACGTTTGGGAGCTGGTGAGCACGATCCCGGATGATCAGATTTGGGGAGTTCGATTGCATTTAAAGCGGAAACTGGGCGCCTATATTCGAGAGCGAGCCAGGCAGCGTTGGCTGAAAGGCGGCTGGCATCCGGTTCAGGTCGTGGCATCGGGAGTGCTGCTCAATCCTTACACTCTGACGATCGGCTTTGCCAGGAGGTTTGCACCTTATAACGCGCAAATTTGATCATGTCCGATTTGGATCGCCTCTTGAAAATCGTCAATGACGCTGATCGACCGGTTCAGATCATTTTCGCCGGAAAATCACACCCTGATCACGAAGGCGGGAAGATGCTCATTCAGGAAGTCTACCGCGCCGTCAAACGCTCTGAAAGCGGCGGCCGGTTGGTGTTCCTGGAAGATTACGATATGAACCTGGCGCGATACCTGGTGCAGGGTGTGGACGTCTGGCTGAATACCCCTCGCCGCCCCAATGAAGCTTCAGGAACGTCTGGCCAAAAAGCCGGGATGAATGGCGTATTGAATTTCTCCGTCCTGGATGGTTGGTGGCGAGAGGGCTACAACGGTCGTAATGGCTGGGCAATAGGGCAAGATGTCGATTATGATGATATCGAGCGTCAGGATAAAGAGGATGCCAAGAGCCTGTTCGATCTGCTTGAAAATGAGATCATACCGCTGTATTATCAGATACGCTCTTCAGATGGTCTGCCCGGAGAATGGATTGGACGGATGAAAGATTCAATCCGGACGATTGGACCGCAGTTCAGCATGCGCCGGATGGTCAAAGAGTATGTCGAACGATTGTATTTACCCGAGATGAAATGCTCCGAGCCTGAAAAAGAAGCGCTTGTTAAAGAAGGATTGATGGGCACCTAGTGCCCTGATGGGCTTGATTCTCGTGATGGAGCAAGATTACCTTTAGGATCGTGAAATGGATAACTTCTTATCGATGTCAGCCTGGTTTTCAGCGGGTTTGATTTTTATGTTCCGCGTCAGTGATATGACGCTGGATACCCTGCGTGTTTTGGTGGTGATGCGCGGCAGGAAAGGGATTGCCTGGATATTGGGATTTTTCCAATCGGCGATCTTTGTCTTAGCGATCAGTTCTGTATTGAAAGACCTGGGAAATCCACTGAATGTGCTCGGTTATGCGGGCGGTTTCGCGACTGGAATTGTAGTAGGAATGTTGATCGAGGAGCGTCTTGCAATCGGGCACGTTCAGCTAAGTATTATCAGCTCGCGGCTGGGATCGGGAATTGCCGAACGCCTGCGCGAAGAAGGGTACGCAATCACGGAAATTCCAGCGCGAGGAAAAGATGGCGTTGTTTCGCTTTTGCACTGCAGTGTATTGAGAAAGAACGTCGACAAGGTAAAGAAGATCGTCAATGAAGTGGATGACAGCGCCTTTATCACCCTGGAGGATGTGCGCCCGGTCCGAAGGGGATTTTGGCGGGCATGAGTTCTAAATGCACCTTGACCGACGCCTGCTGAGGCTTGCCCGACAAGGTCGTGTCGCGCTGCTGACATCGATTGGCCTGGGTACTCTGGCAGGCGCCCTGGCGATCCCGCAAGCCAAGTTCCTGAGTCAGATCATCAACAAGATATTCCTGAAGGCCAGTCCAATGGCAGAGGTTTCCGCCATGCTGGCCTTTTTATTGGTGATATTGACCTTACGAATTGCCTTGAACTGGGGCGGAGACCTGGCAGCGCAGTCGGCAGCTCGGCGAATAAAACGTTGGCTGCGCGAAGAGATCATCAAGCGTCTCAATACAGCTGGCCCGGCTTACACAAGCGGAGAACAGGCGGGAGAGCTCACCCAAACCTTTGTGGAAGGCGTCGAGGCGATCGATCCATATTTCAGCCAGTATCTCCCCGGATTGGCACTTGCTGGCTTTACACCGCTCATCATCCTGATCTTTGTATTTCAAATCGATGGACTCTCCGGAGTGGTGTTTTTACTAACTGCCCCGTTAATCCCTGTCTTTATGTCGCTGATCGGAAGCCTGGCGCAGACGCTGACACGAAGCCAGTGGAAGACGCTCAGTCGATTGAGTGCCTATTTTCTGGATGTCCTGCAGGGGCTGACAACATTGAAAATGCTTGGCAGGAGCAAAGAACAGACCGTCCAGATTGCTGAGGCAAGCGAGCTGTTCCACAAGACGACGATGAATGTTTTGCGCGTGACTTTTCTTTCAGCGTTGACGTTGGAGATGGTCTCGACGCTCAGCACGGCCGTGGTGGCGGTTGAAATAGGACTGCGGTTGCTGTATGCCCGGATAACTTTCGAACAGGCATTAGTGATCTTGCTGCTCGCTCCTGAATATTACCAGCCGCTTCGGTCGTTGGGGGCGCGTTTTCATGCAGGGATGTCGGGTGTGGAAGCGGCTCGGCGAATTTTTGAGCTGCCAGGCGAACCTGCCGAGGAAATAATCGGCAGGGAGCCTGCTTGTGCAAAGTCTTTCAAGGAAGACGCTGCGAGCCTTCAGCAGACAATTAAACAATCCATCCGATTCGCTGATGTGGCTGTGAGCTACGAAGAAGGCCGACCAGCGCTGAAAGGGGTTAGTTTTGAACTCAGAAGTGGTGAAAGGCTAGGTTTAGTTGGCCCCAGCGGGAGCGGTAAGAGCACGATTGCCGCCATGCTGCTTCGTTTTGTCAGCCCAGAACGGGGTGCGATCACCGTTGATGACCAGCCCATAGACCAGATTCCTGCCAGCAATTGGCGAGAAAAGGTCGCCTGGGTTCCGCAGCACCCCAATTTGTTCGATGACACGATAGCAGCAAACATTCGTTTGGGTAAACCTGAAGCGAATATGGCTGCAGTCGTGGCGGCAGCAAAGCTGGCTGAGGCAGACGAGTTCATTCTAACTTTTCCGCTTGATTATGAAACCCGGATTGGTGAGGGCGGGGTGCGTTTAAGTGGCGGTGAAGCGCAGCGAATTGCGTTAGCCCGCGCTTTTCTAAAAGATGCAGAGCTGGTGATCCTTGACGAAGCGACAGCTCATCTGGACTTGCAAACCGAAACCTACTTGCAGCGCGGAATCGAGCGCCTGCTTGAAAATCGGACTGCGCTGATCATTGCCCACCGACTGAAGACGGTCCAAAAGGCAGACCGGGTTATCGTGCTCGAAGATGGTGAGATCCGGCAGGAAGGTTCGCATGCAGAATTGTTCGATCAGGAAGGATTGTATCGAAGCTTATGCCTGGCTGCAGAACAGGGCAGCTGGCGAGAGGGACTCGCACTGTTTGAACGGATCGAACCTGTCCCAGATAAGGCAGTCGTTTCACTTCAGTCAGAGACACAACCCATTTGGGCGGCAAAGAAGCATGGAAACCGGCTGTCGGTATTCTTTTGGCTGATCCAAATGGCTGTCGGGATATGGAAGCCGGCCTTGATTTCGGTATTCGCCGGCGCAGCGACGGTTCTGAGCAGCGTCGGGCTGCTGGCGGCTTCAGCTTACATTATCAGCATGGCCGCACTGCATCCCTCCATCGCTTTACTGCAGGTACCTATTGTCGCGGTTCGGTTTTTTGGGATCACGCGCGGCCTGTTTCGCTATGCCGAGCGCTATTTCTCGCACCAGGCTACTTTTCAATTGCTGGCACGGCTGCGAGTTTGGTTTTACCAGGCACTGGAACCGCTTGCGCCGGCTCGGCTGATGCGATATCAAAGTGGAGATTTGTTGGCGCGAATACTGGGCGACATTCAATCACTGGAAAATTTCTATGTTCGAGCCCTGGCTCCCCCGCTCTCAGCTCTACTTGGACTCTTTGCAGTTTTCTTGTTTGTCTCGACATTCGACCTCGGTTTGGCTCTTATACTGCTGGTTTTTTGGATGGTTGCAGGATTGGTGGCTCCCATTGCAGCGCTGCGGCAGGGTCGCGCTGCAGGCAGCAGGTTTATTGCATGCAGGGGAAAAATAACCGGACAGATGGTTGAGTATGTCCAGGGGTTGGCTGATCTGCAGGTGTATGATCTTGAAGGGCGTTTTGCTCGCCGCCTGGCAGCAAGCGCTGAAGAGCTCGCCTCAACCCAACAGCAGATCAGCCGTCTTGGCAGCACTCAGACGGCTTTCACTGGTTTGATGGCTAATTTGGGGATGTGGTCTCTGCTGACCATGACGATCCCACTGATCAGTTCTGGCCAGATCCAGGGCGTGTATCTCGCAGTTCTGGTGATGACGGCGTTAACCAGTTTTGAGGCTGTATTGCCGCTTCCTGCTGCGGCGCAATTTATGGAGAGCAATTTGCAGTCTGCTCTTAGACTTTTTGAGATTGCAGATGCTGATCCGGAAGTTCACGACCCAGATATTCCTTTATCAATCCCATCATGCAGCGCATTGCGCGTGGAAAACTTAAGTTTCAGCTACCCGGGTGGCATGCCGGTCATCTCAGGTCTTACCTTTGACCTGCCGGTTGGTAAGCGGACGGCAATTGTTGGACCGAGCGGGTCGGGAAAAACCACCCTGGTTAATTTGCTGCTGCGATTCTGGGATTACCAGAGCGGCCAGATTCTATTTGATGGGTTGGATTTGCGCAGATGTTCCCAGGATGATGTCCGTGCTCAAATCAGCATCGTCCCACAACAGGTGTACCTTTTCAGCGCCAGCCTGCGAGATAACTTGCTCATAGCACGGCCTCTAGCTTCGGAGGAGGATCTCGTTCATTCAGCTCAGCAGGCCGGAATCCACGATTTTATCGTTGATTTGCCGGATGGATTTGAAACCTGGGTTGGGGAACATGGTGGGCGGTTGAGCGGCGGCGAGCGCCAGCGCATTGTCATCGCACGCGCACTGCTCCGACCTGCACCTCTGTTGATCCTCGATGAAGGCACCGCGCATTTGGATCCGTTGAGAGAGCGGCAGGTCCTGGGTTCCATCTTCGAAGCGACAAAAAACAGCTCGCTGCTTATGATCACCCACAGGCTGGTGAGAATGGAAGCGATGGATGAAATTCTCGTAATGGATAAAGGATGCGTGATTGAGCGAGGAAAGCATGCCGAGCTGCTGTCTCTGGGCGGGATGTATGCGGCTTTATGGGATGCCCAAAAACTGCAAGATGCACTGGAGGAGGAAAGGTTAATTTCTTAATACTTCAGCCAGCCGGTCTGGATAATCGGTCATGATTCCATCCACTCCCCAATCGATTAAACGCTGCATGTCAGCCTTCTCATTTACCGTCCAGATATGCACAAGCAATCCTCGAGAATGGGCAGCTCGAATAAATCTAGGAGTCACGATTTTCAAACGTCCTTCGGTTTCGGGGATCTGGAAAGCAAACGCCTGGGAATGAAAGCTTCGATCTAGAAAAATATGTTCCATCAAGAGAAAGCGGCGAATTTCGAGACTCCAGCTGCTGTCCGCGGTCCTGGGGCAAAGCCGTCGGAAGAGATTGAGCTGATTTGTGTGAAATGAGCCGACCACAACCTGTTCGAGTTTATGAAAATCATTCAACAGCTTGCAGAGGCTGTGCGTCACTTGCGGTTCTTTTGGCTTGATATCAATATTCAGGCAGGCTTTGGGGAAGGATTCGAAAACCTCCGCAAGGGTTGGAATAGCGATCCCCCGAGCGCGGAATGGGAAACTTTTTCCCCCGTCGTCTGTCCAGGTATACCCCGCATCGAGTTGTTTGAGCTCAGAAAGCGGAAAATCCCGGATGAATCCCTTGCCATTGGTCGTTGAATCAACAAATGGGTCATGGCGGACAACCAGTGTGCCATCCGCGGTGGCGTGGATATCCATCTCCAGCGAATCGGCGCCAACGGCAAGGGCTTGTTCAAATGCAAAAAGAGTGTTCGAAGGCCATTGCCCTTCGCCACCTCGATGGGCGATCAGAAGTACGCTGTTGTTATGAGATGAATCGACCGTTTTTGTAAACAAGTTCTTGATCCAACAGGATTTCGGAATCCTGGCGGATATCGCAGATCATATCCCAATGAATGGAGCTCTTGTTCTTGCTGCCGGTTTCGGGATAACCTGCTCCAGCTGCAATATGGAAGCTGCCGCCGATTTTTTCGTCCAACAGGATATTCTTTGAGAACTGGTTGATCTGGTAATTCAGCCCGATCGCAAATTCTCCCAGGTAGCGTGCTCCAGGATCAGAATCAAGAAGCCGAAGCAGAAAATCCTGGTTTTTGGCGGCGGTGGCTTTTACAATCTTGCCTTCTTTGAAATGAAGCTCAATTCCTTCGACAAGGCTTCCAAAGTGGACAGCAGGATACGTGAAGCGCACCCATCCGTTGACCAATTCTTCGACCGGACCGGTGAAGATCTCGCCATCAGGCATGTTTGTATGACCGCAGGCATTCATAAAAAGCCGGTCTTTGATGGAAAGGGAGAGATCAACATTTGGGCCTCTGACCAAGACTTTGTCATGGCCATTCATGAAGTCAGCAAACCGCTGTTGATCGCGTTCCACCCCCTGCCAGTAGGCGACCGGATCAGGAGTCTGCGCGTCGGCATGACAGGAGTTAAAAAAGAAGTCAGAAAAAGCCTCATAACCCATTTCGGCTTCAATCGCGTGAGCATGGGTTGGGAAGATCGTGCTCATCCAGCGCAGCGAACCATCTGCGCCGCGGGTGAATTGGGCGGCAATCAGCGAGCTGAACGCCTTCTGGAAACGAGATAGACGCTGAGGATCGATCCCGCTCATGAAGCGTGTATTCTGGCTGGCAGGAAGTTTCAGCAGGACGTCGAACTCTTCAAAGGCCATTTTGTGGAAGAGCGGAACGAAGTCCAGGTTCTCGTCTTGGGCGTAAGCAAAAAGCAGCTCTTGCTGATCTGGCAAATCCATCAGGACATGAGGGTAGGCGCCAATCCGCAAGATTTGGCTGTAAAGCTCCTGGATCATCGGAACTGCAGCAACAGAAGACAGGATTGCCACACGATCACCAGGCTTGATCTTCGTGGAATACTCGACAAGAATTCGGGCAAAATTTTGATAACGGATGTCCATGCTTCATCAACCTTTATTTCCAATATGAGGAAAGATTTTTCAAATGATCCCAATAATTATAGTATCTTATCTGCAGAAAAAATCTCGACAAAACCATGAGATATTAAGAAAGCGTTAAACCGTGCAATTATATCACAGGCATTTTAATGCGCTATAATCCTCGTTGCGATTTTCTTTTATGAGACAAGAACCTGGATCCAATGGTTGGGGTATGAAACAAATCTTACAAAACCTAAAAAATGGGGAGACGCTCGTCATTGACACACCGATCCCAACGCCTCAGAAGGGCGAAGCTTTGGTGCGCACTGCAGCGTCGCTTGTTTCAGCGGGGACTGAGCGGATGGTGGTTGAATTCGCCGGGAAATCATTGGTTGGAAAAGCCCGATCTCGACCCGACCTTGTCCGTCAAGTTCTGGACAAAACCCGTCGAGAAGGCCTGCTGACCACGCTCGATGCCGCCTTTGGTCGGCTGGAACAGCCGATGGCGCTTGGATATTCGTCAGCCGGAACGATTGTCGCTCTGGGCGAAGGGTTAACCGGATTTCGTGTAGGACAGCGTGTGGCTTGCGGTGGAGGAGGCTTTGCGGTCCATGCCGAATACGCCTGTATTCCAGAGAACTTGCTGGTTCTTCTTCCTGATCATGTTGATTTTGAGTCGGCCGCGTTCACGACACTCGGTGCAATCGCCATGCATGGATTTCGGCTTGCGGAAGTTCAGATCGGCGAGCGAGTTGCAGTGATCGGTTTGGGTCTTCTAGGCCTGCTTGCGGTTGGAATTGCGAGGGCTGCAGGCTGTCAGGTATTCGGGGTCGATTTAGTTCCTCGGCGGGTGGTCCTGGCGGAGAATCTGGGCGCTCACGCGGTCGGTCGCGATCAGGCGGTTGAGGCAGCGTTGAGCTTCACCCAGGGGCGAGGCTGCGACGCGATCTTGATCTGCGCTGATACGCCATTAAACGATCCGGTTGAGCTGGCGGGTGCAATTGCACGAGATCGAGCGCGTGTGGTCGCAGTTGGAGCAGTTGGACTGCAGCTTCCGCGAAAAGTGTATTATGAGAAGGAGCTGACCTTTCTAAATTCGCGTTCCTATGGACCAGGTCGTTATGACCCGGAGTATGAGGAAGGCGGGGCTGATTATCCCATCGGTTACGTGCGCTGGACGGAAGGCCGAAACCTGGAATCGTATGTCGGATTGCTTGCAGAGCGAAGGGTAAATGTTGAGCCCCTGATCACCCACCGATTTCCGATTGAAAGGGCACCCGAGGCTTATGATCTGATCACCTCAAAGAATGGTGAAGCGTTTCTTGGGGTGCTCCTGACCTATCCCAAGGACCAAGATGAGATACCTTCTGATCAAGCTGGAAGCAGGCTGGTTCAATTTTCGCCGGAGGTGGGAGGCGCCCGCCAAAAAGACAGCGGCAGTCGTGTGAAATTAGGCGTATTGGGAGCCGGCAACTTTGCGACTGCGGTGATGCTGCCGGCATTGCAGAAAATCCCAGAAATTGAGCCGATCGGGATTGCGTCGGCTTCGGGGATGAACGCCCGCTATGCTGCCGAACGTTTCGGTTTTCAATACGCGGCCAGCGAAGAGGCGAAAATCATCACTGATCCGCAGATCAATACGCTGGCAGTGCTGACGCGCCACAACCTGCATGCCCGGCAGGTGATTGCAGGTCTCCAGGCAGGAAAATCCGTCTTCTGTGAGAAACCGCTTGCTTTAAATTTATCTGAATTGGAGGATGTGAGTCAGGCTTTGCTGGAGGCGCAGTCACTTCCAGTTCCGCCGCTGCTCACGGTAGGATATAACCGCAGGTTTGCACCCTATTCGCAAAAGATCAAAGCCTTCATGGATGAGCGCGCAGAGCCGCTCTTCATCCATTACAGGGTGAACGCAGGTTTCATTCCACTCAATCATTGGACACATGACCTGGAGCAAGGCGGCGGTCGGCTCGTTGGAGAAGGATGCCATTTTATCGATTTCTTGATTTTTATTGTCGGAGCTCTGCCCACTCGGGTGAGCGGTTTTGGCTTGCCGGACGCCGGGCGTTATCAGCAAGATAACTTCTCTCTCACATTTGAATTTCCGGACGGCTCTTTAGGCCTCCTCAGCTACCTGGCAAACGGTGATAAGGCTTTTCCAAAGGAGCGGGTAGAAGTCTTCAGTGGGGGACGGGTAGCAGTTTTAGATGATTTCCGTTCGGTCGAGCTGGTTGTCAAAGGAAGGCGGAGCGCTGCACCATCACGCCTGCGGCAGGACAAAGGCCACCGCGCCGAATGGGAAGCATTTGTCGCAGCGGTCAGCGCCGGCGGCCCTCCAACTATCCCATATGACCAGATTTTTGGAGGAATGAAGGCAACATTTGCTTCGCTTGAAGCGCTGCGTTCAAGTGCTGCCGTTATATCCACTAAGAACAAACCAGGGCTGTTCATAGAAGCAGCCCTGGTCCAATATTTCGCAGTTTGGATTTCAGGTTAGGGGGTCAGTAGATCATGCGCGTGCAGCCAGTACTTCTGGAACAAATAAGCATTTGCTGGGACGGGGAATGGGATGAATTTCCACATCGACGGCTCTCCGATCGCCTTTGGGCAGGAGTGTGAGAAGCCACAAGGCAGCACGACTATACGGATGTTCCGTCTCGCGATCAGGATGTTGGCTTTTGGAACTGCGCATTTATAACCGTAGACAGGATCATACGTTTGGAGGTAAAGGACCTGCATCGCGTAGCAGTCTTCTTGAATGTCAAACACCTTGACAGTCGGTACTTCTCTTGATCCTTCAGGGACCGTCAAATAGTAGAACTGACCGTCGATATAATCCTTTGAAGTGAAACATTCCTTATCGCTTGAAACAAGTTGAATGGCGATATCCGATTCGGATTTGTTGATCACGGTAAGCCGGATCGTTTCTATTGGAAGGTCTGCCCCAATTAGTAGAAGTGAGAGCAATGAGATGAGGATGCTGATTTTTTTCATTCCTGTCGTCCTGGCAACCGACATAGATAACCATCAAGATTTTTTCCAGCTAAATATATCACGATTTAAGAGGGTTGTGAAAGACAGACAGCAACCCATTTGTTCCGTTGAATTTATGCTATCATCATGGAGTGGAAGAAAGAGGGAAGAATCTTATTCAAGCTGGTCGTTGGCGAATCCTGATGAGAGCGCTGGTCGAGTTGGGTCCCCGACAGCTGGCCGGTTATGGGCTTTATCGCTTGGGCATAACCAGCGGTCATTACCGGCGGATTTTTTCTAACATAGAGCCTTCATCGTCAGCAGGGCAGAGTTTCAGGCTGGCGTCTCTACTTCCCTTGCCGAGGAGCGAGAGCCTGATCGAGGTTCTGGGGCATCCAGGCAAAGATGCTGTCATCGCAGCCGCAGATGAGGTCGTCGCCGGTAAGATCCGCCTTTTTGGTGGGACGCCGGTATCGCTGGATCTGCACCCTCCACTGCCCCTCCGACACTGGACTGAATATGAGCCAGGAACCAGGAACGGCGTTTTTCAGGATGTCAAGATCATCTGGGAACCAGCCAGATTGGGATGGGCGATCCTGTTAGGTCGTGCCTACGTATTAAGTAAAGAGGAGAGATATGCAGAGACCTTCTGGAAACTCCTAGCGGATTTTTTGGGTGCTAACCCGCCGTACCTGGGCTGGAACTGGGTTTCAGCCCAAGAAGCAGCCTTGCGGCTTTTGGCGATGGCTTACTGCTGGAGCGTCTTTGCTGGTTCGGAGTGTTCTTCGGATGAGCGGGCTGGGATGCTGGCGTTGGCGGCGGCGCAGCATGCCAGGCGGATCCCTCCTACAATGGTCTATGGGCGCTCCCAAAACAACAATCATTTGTTGAGTGAAGCCGCGGGATTGTTCACGGCTGGCTTATTGCTTCCTGAACATCCGATGGCAGATGATTGGCGGGAAACCGGATGGCGCTGGTTTGAACGCGGGATCGCTGCCCAGATTTCGGAAGAGGGTGTGTATTCTCAGCATAGCGCGAATTATCATCGCCTGATGCTGCAACTTGCGCTTTGGATGGATGTTCTGGCGCGGGCGAGCGGGCGTTCCTTCTCGCCGAAATCCAGGGAACGGCTTGGTGCGGCGACTCGCTGGCTTATCGAACTCATGGATTATCAGAGTGGAAGCCTGCCGAACCTCGGGCCAAATGACGGAGCCTACATCCTGCCGTTTACCATGCTGGCTTTCGAAGATTACCGACCCGTGATCCAGTCTTCTGCAGCTGCGTTCCTGGGCAGCCGGATTACTGGACAGCGGACCCTGGGACGAGATGGCGCTCTGGTTTGGGCTACAGTCGCATCCAACCGATCGTGGAGAAAAACTGCCGGATTTTTCCACGAAGCAAGTGTGGCTCGTTCGCCAATCGTATTGAAATCAAGCGATAAAAAATCCTGGGCATATTTTCGGACAGCCCGGTTCAACGGTAGACCAGGCCATGCTGACCAGCTTCATCTTGACCTTTGGTGGCAGGGGATGAATGTTGCGATCGATCCAGGGACTTATCTCTATAATGCGCCCCCACCCTGGGATAATGCGCTAGCAGGCAGCGACGTGCACAATACTGTGACTGTGGATGGTCGCGATCAGATGCAGCGGGTTGGCCGCTTTCTTTTTCTGCATCGAGCCCAGGCAAGCCTGCTTGAATTAAAGACTGAAAGTCCAGAAGACCAGCGGGTAACTGCTCAGCATGACGGGTACCGCAGCATGGGTTTGACTCACCGCCGGACGGTGAAGACCTCTGGCGGCAGTTGGCTTGTTGAAGACGAGATTCAGCAGGTTCAGAGCCGTTCGAAATCCGAGATTCATACGGCTTGTCTGCATTGGCTTCTTCCGGACTGGTCATGGGAAATCGATGAAAAAGGCAGCATATTCCTGCTCAGGCTTGTTTCTCCCTGCGGACAAATTAGACTGCTGCTCCAGGCGATCCCAGCGGAAAATGCAGCTTCACCTGGGGTAAAGGTCCAGATTGTTCGCGCCGGGGAGCTGATCTACGGGGATGGAACTGTGAAACCTGTATGGGGTTGGAATTCGAAGTACTACAACGAAAAAATACCAGCCTTATCTGTGAGATTGAGCCAGAGTGGTGCTTGCCCGCTGAAATTCTTCAGTGAATGGAAATTGGGCTGACAATTTTATGCATATCTTGTTGATCCATCAGGCATTTGTCGCACTCGATGAACCCGGTGGGACGCGCCATCACGAGCTGGCTCGCTTCCTGGTGAAACGTGGCCATCAGGTGACGATCATCGCCAGCCCAATCAGCTATTTAACCGGCCAGCTACATGTCGCTGCGGCTCAGAACCAGCTGGATCCGGAAGAATCCGGCATCACGATCCTTCGAGCCTATACCTATGCAGCCCTGCACCGCAGCTTTGTTCACAGAGTGTTCAGCTTTCTGTCCTTCATGCTTTCATCCTTTTGGACCGGGATAAAAGTGCGCGAAGTGGACCTCGTCTGGGGTACTTCACCGCCGATTTTTCAGGGCGCAGCTGCCTGGGCTCTGGCGAGGCTCAAAAGGAAACCCTTCCTCTTCGAAATCCGAGATCTCTGGCCGGCATTTGCGATTGACGTGGGTGTATTGCGCAATCCATTTTTGATCCGCCTATCCCTTTGGCTGGAGCGTTTCCTTTACCGACATGCTGATCAGGTGATCGTGAATTCGCCGGGATTTGTGGATCATGTCCGAGCACGTGGCGCTCGAGATGTTATGGTGGTCCCCAATGGCGTGGACGCCAGCATGTTCGATCCTTTCCTTACCGGTTCTGACTTTCGACAGGAATTCGGTCTTCAAGGTCGATTTCTTGCGATGTATGCAGGTGCGCATGGGATGTCGAATGACCTGAAAATTGTGCTTGAAGCAGGGTGTGTTCTGCAAACGCACCCAGATATTGCGATTGTCCTGGTTGGGGACGGAAAAGAAAAGCCAGAACTCCAAGCCTACGCAGCGAAGCTGGGATTAAACAATGTCTTCTTCTTGCCGCCTGTGCCGAAATCAAAAATGTCTCAGGCGCTGGCTGCATCGGATGCCTGTATTGCGATATTGAAACCTATCCCGATGTATGCAACTGTATACCCCAATAAGGTCTTTGATTATATGGCTGCCGGGCGTCCGGTCGTGCTTGCAATCACCGGAGTGATCCGGAATGTAGTCGAGCAAGCCGGGTGCGGGATTTACGTCCAGCCGGGCAATCCGGCCGCTATGGCTGAGGCGATCCAATCGCTTGCCGTCGACCGCGAGCGGGCGCGCCGGATGGGATTGCAGGGCAGGGAATATGTTGAGAAGTATTTCGACCGAAAAGGGCTGGCTGAGGAGCTTTCCAGCATTATCGAAAAAATGGGTGAATAACCTATTCTTCGGTGAAACCGCCGATCATCACACGGTCGCGACCCTGAATTTTTGCTGAATAGGAGGCTGCATCTGCAGTTTGCAGCAGGCGCTCGACGGTGGCTCCATGCTCTGGAAAAGCCGCGATGCCGATCGAGAGTGTGAGCGGTCCAAAATGGCGACCTTCCAGGGAAAAATCCATCTTCTTAAAGGCTTCGCGGAACTGCTCTGCCCGGCGGAAGGATTCACTGACCGTTGCTTCCGGGAGCACGATGGTGAACTCGTCGCCTCCATACCGGCACGGGACATCCTCGCCTCGGAAGGCTTTCATCAGCAGATCGCCCAAGTTTTGCAGAATAATGTCCCCGGCGTCATGCCCAAAAGAGTCATTGACCTGCTTCAAGTGGTCGATATCGAACATCACGACGCTTACCGGGGTGCCGTGGCGCGCTGCCCGGCGAATTTCTCGGTCGAGGGTTTCTTCCATATACCGGCGGTTGAACAGCCCGGTAAGTGGATCGCGAATGGCCTGGCTGCGGAGTTTGTCGCGCAACGAGAGGTTGGAAAGCGCCAGGGCAATTTGCTCTGCGATTACCTGGCTGACGCGCTGGTAATCTTCCAGGTGAGATGTCAGCGTGGCAGTCTCACCTTTGACAGGGCGGAGATGCAAAAGTCCAATGGTATCACCTTGAGCAATCAGTGGGATGCAAAGGTATTTGTTCGGCAGAGGCGCCCGCAGGTGGGCGCAGTTGAGATCGTTGCGAGAATCCTGAACCACATGCAATCGCCCTCGCCTGAGAGCCCAACACTCATTGAAAACCAATTCGGTTTCGGCAGGAGGGGTTTCGCCCCAGGCCGCTACTCGCTCCACAGGATCGTCCGTTTCGTGGACCAGATAAAGCGCTCCAGAACCGACGGGGACGAGCTGCTGAGCATAGCGGGCAATTACGGGGTAGGCTTCATCTACGGTCCGGCAGACTTGCAGCAGGTCGCCCAATTCATTCAACAGCGAGTTTTCAATATTATGTTGTTCAAGGTCAGCCAGGCGTTTCTGGATGTTTTGCTGTGCACCGGTGAGCTTTAATAAGCCTTGTTTACGTTCCAGCGCGCTGACAAAGATTTGACCGGCGATTCTCAGCAAATCTTGAAAATCAGCGCTCCAGTTCACCTGACGGCTTTCAGTCTCCAGCCACAAAAAGCCGATAACCATTCGATTGGAGATCAACGGGACGGCGGTGAAGGATTGAATCCCCTGCTCATTCATGAAGTCAGCGATATCATGTCCATCGGCCAGGAGTTGATTAGGGCTTGACACATGGACAATCTGCATTTGCCCGGAGCCGGCCCATGGTGGGCTTACGGTATTTAGGTCGGAAGGGTTCTCCCTTTTTGGGGTGATCCCCTGAATGGTCCATGAGTAGGCAATTTTCAGCTCGCCTTCACTGCCATTGTAGAGCAATAATCGGCAGCGGTCCACGCCAGACTGGACCCCGATCGAGCGAAGAGCACTCTGGATACCCTGCTCAATTTTTTCCGCATCGGCGTCAATAAGAAAGACGGCGATGGATACCAGCAGGCGTGCAAATCGCAACAGATGTGTCTGAACTTCCTGCGTCAGCCGTTTTTCTTCGACGATCTGCTGCTTTTCACCGGTCAAATCCTCCAAGCAGCTGCTTTTGTTCCCTGAGCTCCTGTTCGATTTGTTTGCGATCCGTGATGTCCTGGCTGAAAACCAGGATGCCGGAAATTTCGTCCTCTCCTTGAGGTATCGGTTCATGTGTGATCTGCAGCCATTTTTTCCCTTCGGAGCTTAACAATTCCTGCTCCTGGACAAGCGGATTTTGCTTGCTGGAGCGCCTGAAAGTCAGCTCGAAGCAGAGCGCTTGCCTGAGGTCGGGGAAAGAAATCAGCATCCCTTTTACCGAGAATTTGAGACTGCCCTTTTCCGAAGAGGTCGACAAAAGCAGGGTTTACCACCCGATATATCATATCGCGGTCTTTCAAAACGACCGATTGGGGTAGATTGTCGACGATCGAGCGGTACTGGGCCTGCTCCTGGCGGGCTGTTTCCTCAGATTGGACCAGAGTCCGGGTTCGATTCCCAATTTTAAAGATGCCTATGAATGCCATTACAGCTGCAGCCAGTGCAGCAGCTCCTTCAATCCAATCGAGTGTGGAGCTGGTTGTGCCTGTTGCCTGGCTGTAGGCTCGGATTCCGTTAATCCCTGCAAAAAGCAGCAGCGCAGCCCCGGCAAACAGCCATGTGAGGCGGTGCGGGGTCGTTACGGAAAGGCGGTATGCAAAATATATCCCCAAAAGGGATATTAAACCAGCGAGCGTAAATGGAATCGCGGACCACATTCTTCACCAACCTGAAGAGGTGCCGATGGGACACCCCTTCTGGAGATTTTATCTAAAAAGAGGCTAAAAGTTCACAAGAATTAAGCGATTCTTTACGATAAATAAGCCGATCAAGGTTTGCTGACTTCGCTCAATGGCCAATTCGGCAAGATATCCATATTCAGGGAGTCACGCTGGCCAAAAGCAAACCGGAAGTATCCTGCGCTGGCAATCATCGCGGCATTATCCGTGCAGAGATCGATGGGAGGGATGTGTACCGGGCAGGGAGATTGAGCCACCATCGCCTCCCGTAAAGCACGGTTGGCAGAAACTCCTCCAGCAACCATGATCTCGGATGCGCCGAGTATTTCTGCGGCTCGGACGGTCTTTCCAACCAGCACATCCACTACCGCTGCCTGAAAGCTTGCTGCCAGATCGGCAGTTGGTAGCGGGATATGCTGTTCCTGCAACCGCCGGACCTCGCGCAAGACTGCTGTTTTTAGACCGCTGAAGGAGAAGTTCCAGGTATCATCCAACCATGCCCGAGGAAATGAAAAACGGTGAGGATCACCATTGAAACAAGCCTTCTGAATTGCCGGTCCGCCGGGATAACTCAATCCGATCAACCGGGCAACTTTATCAAACGCTTCGCCAGCGGCATCGTCCAAAGTCGCTCCCAATCGTTCGTAGTTGAGATGGCTCTTCATCAGCACCAACTCGGTGTGCCCGCCTGAGACGATCAGGACGATGAGAGGAAAATTCGGCTCTGGTTGAAGCTCAATGTTGTTCGGTCCGCCAGTGATAGGCGGCCAATGCAGCCAGGAAGAGTAAATGTGTGCTTCCAGGTGGTTGACGCCAACTATAGGCAGCCCGGAACCCAGCGCCAGACCTTTTGCTGTGTTGACGCCGATCACCAGCGACCCGGGCAAGCCAGGTCCGCGCGTCACTGCGATCGCGTCCAGCTCATTCAGCCCGAGATGGGCCTTTTGCATGGCGGACTCAATGATCGGGTAGATCGTGCGGATGTGCTGCCGAGATGCAACTTCTGGGAAAACGCCGCCAAACTGGGCATGCAGGTCTACCTGGGAAGCGACAAAATTGGAAAGGATGATGCGTCCGTTTTCAACAATAGAAGCCGCGGTCTCATCACAGGAGGTTTCAATCCCCAAAATGCGAGCGGGTTGCAGTTCTTGGGTAAGTGTTGAAGCAGGCAGCATATCTCCCAGGACTCTCACGTGTGTTTCATGGGTAAAATCAGGTCGAGTGGATAATCTGCTAATGTCTCAAATACGCCGTCAGGACGGGTCCAGATCGTGTCTTCCAATCGCATCCCCAGCCCTCGATTTGGATAATACAGACCGGGCTCGACAGTGATCACGACGCCAGGAGCCAGGATTTCCTCATCCGAGGCGAGGGCACGAAACGCCGGCATCTCGTGGATGTTTAATCCCACTCCATGTCCCAGGCTGTGACAGTAGCCGTCGGTGGTGGTTGGGTCACTGCGAAGCGTAGCATGACCTTGCGCTTCAAAAAGATCGCAGGCGAGGTTCTGATAATCGCGGCAAAAAGCTCCCAGGTGAAGCTCGCGGCGAACTTCTTGGTAGACATGAAGCACATCTTCATAGAGCGCCTGGGCCTCGTCTGGGGCATAACCCAGGCACCAGGTGCGAGTGATGTCGTAGAAATATCCACCGCCGGCTTCGCGAGGAAAGAAATCGAAGACGATCGTCTTCCCCAGCTGAAGCGCATCCGCTGAATTCCCAGAGCTGTGCGGAACTCCAGCATCATAACCCATCGCAAAAATTGTGCCTTCAGGGTTTTCAGCTCCTGCTTCTGCCAGCCACAGGTTGATCTGGTTCTTGACATCGCCGATCGTTAATGGTGCTCCGTCTGGTTTAACCACAAGCTCAGCGCGTGTCCCATGCGAGGAGATGTATTGAGCGACCTTTCCGATGACGCCGGTAGCGATCCTGCCGATGCCGCGGATGCGCTCAACCTCATCCGTGTCTTTAGTCGCCATTGCAGCCAGGATTGTCGTACGATCCAACTCACCAACCAGCTCAATTTCGGGCATTAGCCTCTGGATTTCAGAAAAAACCGCGTAGGTACGCCCAACGTCGCTTGTCCCATAAACCGCCACTCGACCACTTGAAAGACCCAAGTCGATCAAAAGGCGCTGATAATACACGCCCATGCGCTGCTGGCATATTTCCATACAACTCCTTGACCAGCTGTTCAACCTGGGTTCGATCGATTGTTCGGGTGGCTAATCCGGTCCGAGCGGCTTCATCGCGCTCCATTGGATAATGGAACAGGATTGGCGGTTCGCCGCGCTTCTTTATCAAGTCCGCATAAGTCAGGTGATGGATTCCGGTGAAATAGACCATCGCCGGATTATGCTGGCATGGACCGACCACCAGGATCGCATCCAGGTTGCGGGCTTGCATGAGAGAATCGATGTCAGATTTCATTTATCCCATCCAATATCCAGCAGCAGGCTGCTGTGTTCAATTTGAACAAATTCCAGGCACAAAAGCGTGAATGATTCAGAATCAGGAGTTCAATTTTACCCCAGAAGTCGATTGAGGGTGGAAAGCAAGGCGCCATCCTGGTTGGGGAGGACGGTACGCGGATCAAGTAATATGCAATCCTTTTCAAGGCGCGCGATAACTGGCGGGCTGGACAGTCGCATCTCTGCCAGGGCTCGATCCGGGTTTGCGGAAGGGATTGCAAAAAGGAAGGTGGGTAGTGTCTCTTCTGGCAGACTGCCGCCGCCGATGGTGGACAATCCTGGGATGACCTGTCCGAAGCCCAGGTGGTCTGCCCAGGACTGAGCCCGCAGGAGAATCTGCTCCGGGCGAGAAGAAATCATCTGCCAGATCGGGATCTCACGCTCGGCTTCATCCTTCAGATAGTGGATCAACGTAGCCGACAGCGCGGCCAGGCAGAGTTTGTCGGCGCGGATCGCCCGGGCGAGAGGGTGTTTTTTTAGCTTAGCAATCAGGCTGCTTCGCCCGATGATAATGCCCGCCTGCGGTCCGCCAAGCAGTTTATCGCCAGAAAAACAGACCAGATCGGCGCCGGCAGCAAGCGATTCCTGGACCGTCGGTTCGTGACCAAGACCGAAGCGGGCAGTGTCGAGCAGCGAGCCGGATCCCAGGTCATCAACCACGGCGACATCGGACTGGTGAGCCAGGGCAGATATCTCAGCGAGCTCTGGCTCGCTAGTGAAACCGACAATCCGGAAATTGCTGCGGTGGGCGCGCAGGATCAAAGCCGGCGATTCTTCCAAAGCCGTCTCAAAATCGCTGAGATGAACCCGGTTTGTGGTGCCTATCTCGAGGAGGCGCGCCCCAGATTGCTTCAGCACGTCTGGGATGCGGAAACCGCCGCCAATCTCAACCAGCTGCGAGCGCGCAATCACTACAGATCTGCGCCTGGCAAGGGCACTGAGCACAAGCAGGATGGCTGCGGCATTATTATTCACAACCATGGCAGCTTCAACTCCGGTGATATGCTGCAGCAGCGCTTCAGCATGGACCAGGCGTGAACCGCGTTTACCGGTCTTCAGGTCATATTCCAGATTCGAATACCCCAGGGAGACAGCTTGCAGAGCGTCAAGAGCAGCGAGGCTGAGCGGAGCCCGGCCGAGGTTGGTGTGCAGTACAACCCCGGAAGCATTGATCACAGGTTGGAGCGTTGGCAAAGTCCAATCTTTAAGGAGCGTCTCAACAGATTGATAGATCTTATTGCGGTCGGGTAAATGGTCTTGTTTTCGATAGATTTCCCGAGCCTGCTCCAGGGCGTCTCGGACCGCCTCAACTGTCAAAGGACGCCCAAAGCCCTTTATCCATATCTGGGCTTCTTTGGATTGAAGAATTGCCTCGACGGAAGGGAGGTTTCGAAGGCTGTTCATTCGATGGGAAGTAATCTACTGTCTGAGATCAGGCACCTTGCTCTGGTTTCCATTGGCTGCGCTCGCGCAGTCGGAGCAGCCATTCAATCAAGATCAGACCAGCCGCCAGCAGCAACGCCATAGACAGATTGAGCACCCGGCCAATCCGCAGCCACGCCAATGTGGGAAGATAGATGCCGAGCCATACAGCCTGGCGCAGGATCACACCTTGAGATGGAGCTGGTGTGGAAGGGAAGCGCCTGTTTAGAAATGCTACCGCCGGGAGTACTAGACCTGTCAGACCCAACACGGCAAAGAAGAAGAAAGCCCAGCGCGTTCCGCCGCTTGGTTCGGTGTAATTTACAGTCGCGAATAACCCTCCCCATCCAAGCAAGATGAGAACCAAAGAGGTGAGGATAAAAGCACGAACAGGAGGTGAAGGAGATTTCTTATCGACCATTCAATGAGCCTGTATTTCAGGGATCTTGATTGCCATCTTTAAGATGCAATAATTAAGCCGATTATACCTAATAGTGCTTCGAGAAAGGCAATATAAAGATGTTATGGGTCTTAAATAAATGGACGCAGCGGATAACTGCCTTGGCTGACTCGATGGACCTTCCGCTGCGTCCTGATAGGACTTGAAAATTTCTCCAGCTAAGATTGGGAGAACTCCCCTTCGATGACCTCGCCTTCATTTTCCATACCGCTGCTGTATGACCTTCCGTTTCCATTTCCACCCGGCCTACCAGTTTCAGGCTGTCCCTGGGCGGAGATTTGCTGCGTGAGCGCGCCGAAGGCATTTTGGAGCTCATTGCTGAGGCGCTTAATCTGCTCAATCTGCTCAGTCTTCATCGCTTCAGCCAGGGCTTCGATTTTACGCTGGATGTCCTGGCGCTCATACTCGGGAACTTTTACACTCAGCTCAGTTAGGGCCTTCTGGGTCTGATAAATCAGCGTGTCTGCTATGTTCTTCGTTTCTACGAGTTCGCGGCGCTTGCGGTCTTCGGCTTCATGCAGGTGGCTTTGTTGGACCATGCGATCGATTTCATCTTTGCTCAAGTTAGTCGAAGCGGTAATCGTGACTTTCTGTTCTTTATTGGTCGCCCGGTCGCGAGCAGAGACGTTCAAGATGCCGTTCGAATCGATATCGAAAGTCACTTCGATCTGCGGCATACCGCGCATTGCACCGGGGATCCCTTCGAGCCGAAAGCGTCCAAGGCTCATATTATCAACAGCCATCTGGCGTTCGCCCTGTAAGATGTGGATGTCCACTGCTGTCTGGTTGTCTTCGGCGGTGGAGAAAACCTCCGATTTTTTCACCGGAATCGTTGTGTTGCGCTCAATCAGCGCGGTCATAACGCCACCCAGGGTCTCCAAACCCAAGGAAAGCGGTGTCACATCGAGAAGCAAAACGTCCTTTACTTCGCCGCCCAGTACTCCAGCCTGGATCGCAGCGCCGACCGCAACGACTTCATCGGGGTTCACGCCCTTATGCGGTTCTTTGCCGATTAGAGAACGCACAAGGTCCTGAACCATCGGCATCCGGCTGGAGCCGCCGACAAGCACAACCTCATGAATTTCTTTTGCTGTTAACCCGGAATCTCGAAGAGCGGATTCAAAAGGCAAGCGCAGCCGTCTGACAAGATTTTCAGTGAGCTGTTCGAATTTCGATCGAGTCAGCTTGATCTGAAGATGCTTTGGTCCCGCGGCATCGGCTGTGATGTAGGGCAGATTGATTTCGGTCTCCAGCATGCTTGAAAGCTCGATCTTTGCTTTTTCGGCCGCTTCCCTTAGACGCTGGAGGGCCTGGCGATCGTTTCGCAGGTCGATCCCGTATTCTTTCATGAATTCTTCAGAGAAGAAATGGACCAGTATCTGATCCCAATCATCACCGCCCAGATGCGTATCTCCGTTTGTTGCCTTGACCTCGATGACTCCCTCACCAACTTCCAGGACGCTTACATCGAAAGTGCCGCCACCCAGGTCAAATACGAGGATGGTTTGATTATCCTGCTTGTCTAGACCGTAAGCCAGAGCAGCAGCCGTTGGCTCATTGATGATCCGCAGCACATCCAGTCCGGCGATTTTACCCGCATCTTTTGTGGCCTGTCTCTGGCTATCGTTGAAATATGCCGGAACTGTGATGACAGCCTTATTCACCGGTTCGCCCAGGTAGGCCTCAGCATCTGCTTTGAGTTTGGACAGGATCATTGCTGAGATTTCTTGCGGGCTATACTCGCGATTGTTGAATCGGAACCTTGACTCTTGCATCGCCGGACGGCCCTGCCAGTATTTGAAAGGGTACAGTCTCGCGTTCGGCTTCAACTTCGTTAAGATGCCGACCCATGAACCTTTTTATGGAATAGACCGTGTTTTCGGGGTTCACTACAGCCTGGCGCTTTGCCGTTTGACCGACAAGCCGTTCACCGCTTTTATTAAAGCCGACCACAGATGGCAGCAGGCGCGATCCTTCTGCCGTTGGGATCACAGTAGGATCTCCGCCTTCCATCACGGCCACAACACTGTTTGTGGTGCCCAGGTCAATACCAATAATTTTCGCCATCATTTCCTTTTGCTCCTTCATATGCATCCCGGTTCATATCTCCCGATCAGTTATCGGTTCAATGAATACAGGATTTGTTTTCTTGTTCTATACCTGTTTAAGAATACAATTTCACTGAAAGATAAACATTAACGGTGTGTAGGAATAATATCAACATCTTTCGAATTGATCTAAACCCAGTCTGCAGCTGGATTTTAGGGTGCGTAAATTTTCAACCGGGAAGCGAGGTTGATGGAGCTTCACAATTCAGCAGCAACGAAAGTCTGGCACTGGAAATATTTAAGATTAGGGCCGGTTCTTTTTGGGGATAACCCCTTCTTTTGACCGAAGAAAGCCATATATGGGGGTATTAATACATAACCATCCTTTCCTTGGGTAGACAATTTAATTTTTACTATGCGCCGAATAGTGTTGAGACGATGAGAAATCCTTTAACATTCCTTAACCTTAAAGTATTGTTTATTTTTAGGCGGGCGTAGGGTTTATGTATTGCTAAAGTCAAGGCTTATCTGCTAGAATACGCATGGCTGGGTCGACGAGCGAGGCCAGGCTATTCACACAGAATTGATCAGTCAACCGAATTATCAGGCTGACACCCTACCATAAATTGCGGCAGGTTGTTTAATTATTCATTTTACTGGTCGTTTTTCTGCATCATGGTGTGAGATTATCTTAATTTCTGGAGGATTTGTTATGAATGCGCAACAGGCCTGGCAGGCTGTACGCGGTCAGCTCCAGACCGAAATGCCAAAATCTGCATTTGATACCTGGGTCCGCGATGCTGAGCTTATCAGCTATGAGGATGGCAGTTTCATTATCGGGATCCCGAATGCATATGCGCGTGATTGGCTGCAGAGCCGTTTATCCAGCACAGTAACTCGCCTGCTTACTGGGATGATGAACCTGACGGTTGAGGTGCGATTTGTCGTCTGGCAGAATTGCGAAGGTCGGACTAATGAAGCAATGCCTCTTCCAGAAATAGATGAACCCGAAAGCCAGCAGACAAATACAAGTTTTAACAGTCGCTATTCTTTCCATAACTTTGTGGTCGGCCCAAGTAACAGGCTGGCCCACGCTGCTTCGATGGCAGTCGCCGAAAGGCCAGCCCAGGCATATAATCCATTATTCCTGTATGGTGGGGTGGGACTGGGAAAGACTCATCTTCTCCATGCGATTGGTAATCTTTGTCACCGGCGAGGATTGCAGGTCCTCTATGTCTCTTCGGAAGTATTTACGAATGATCTGATCAATGCCATCCGTGCGCACACAACCCAGGCTTTCCGTGAAAAATATCGCAGCATGGATGTGTTGTTAGTGGATGACATCCAATTTATCGCTGGTAAAGAATCGACCCAGGAAGAATTCTTCCATACATTCAATACGCTTCACGGTCAGGATAAACAAATCATTATTTCCTCCGATCGTCCACCAAAAGCGCTTGTCACGCTTGAAGAGCGGTTGTGTTCACGTTTTGAATGGGGGCTGGCAGCGGATATCCAACCTCCCGACCTTGAGACGAGGATCGCGATCTTGCGTTCCAAATCCGAAAGATTGGGGTGCTCTGTCCCTGACGAATTGATAGAGCTGATTGCCAGGCGGGTGCAATCGAACATCCGGGAGCTTGAAGGAGCTTTAACGAGGGTAGCCGCATTTGCAGACTTAAGCGGGCTACCCGTCACGCCCCAGCTTGTCGAGACTGCTTTGGGCGATCTGCTTCCACGACGTACAGACGTCAAGCCTCAAGAAGTGATCCGTAAAGTTGCCGAAGCGTTTGGGATGACCGTTGACCAGTTATTGAGCCGTGATCGAACGCGCCAGGTTGCGCTGCCGCGCCAGGTAGCAATGTACCTGCTCCGAGAGGAAGCGAATGTATCCTTACCGCAGATTGGCGATGCACTTGGCGGCCGGGACCATACGACGGTTATGTATGCTTGTGAAAAAATTACCGGGATGCTGGAACAGGACGACCGCTTCAAGCGAAAAGTGCTCGAAATCATAGAAAAACTTTATGGTGCAGCTGCACCGACGCCGACTTGAAAGACCAAGTTTTAGACGCAATTTATCGAAGAATCGAGCGGGCACATCACCCGCTCTTTTTATGAGTGCCTTTTCTGTTGGATAAGCGACCAGAAGGCTATTAACCGCCGGCGCATACGAACCCAGGGGACTTCTGGAGGGAGTATTCTCTCTTCAGTAATTGGCGGCCAGGGGGGCAGGTCAAACATTTTCCTGCCTGCATATCGCCCAACAATCATCATGGTTGCCAGCATCGGAGCCGCCACAACCAGGCCGATGATGCCGATCAACCGGGCAGACACCAATGCGGCGACGAGCACAGCTGCCGGATGGAGACCCAGCGCCTGTCCCATCATCCGAGGAACGACCATATTGTCAAAGATTTGATCAAGCAAGATGCAGCAGATGATCACAAGCACAGCATAAGCGACTGGCGAAAGACCGAAATAATTGCTCAGTTGGAAAAAAGCGACGATACCCGTGACTGTCCAGGTGATTAATGGCCCAATCCAGGGAATGAACCGCGCCAGCCCGGCCATGATCGCAATCACAAGCGTCAATCTCGTTCCCAGGATTGTCAGCAGGATGTAATATGAAAGGATTACCAACAACGAAATCAAGAATTGCCCACGCAGGAAGGCATTCCAAGTGATGTAGAGTTTCCGAAAAAGGAGAGAAATATCTGTGTTGTAACCAGGGATATTGATATTGAGGAAGTTTTCGCGCAGTTGTCCGCCTTCATGAAGCATGAAGTAAGAGACAGTCAAGATAAATAATCCCCAACCTAACAAAGTCGCAGCACTGGTTGCTAATCTTCCCAGCAGTGTTCCTGCCTGACCGAGCAGCGGCTGGACAATATTTAAGACCTGGTTTGTAAGGGACGTCAGGTCAAGCTGTGAGAAGTCAAAATTGAAAGGACCGATATTGAAACTGCGCGTTGACAGATCGCTTACGAGCTCGGGCAGCGAGTTAATGAAGCTGTTTACGAAAGCAATCAGGCTTTGAGCCTGTTGAACGATGGCTAAACCGCTGATTGTGATCAGGCCAATCAGAATCAAGGCCAGGATCAGGTAGATCAGGTTTACGGCTGATCGCCAGCTGATCCGGATGTTCCGGCTGGTCCAGGAGGCGACCGGCTGGAGCAAAAAAGTCAATATGAAAACCAGCAGCAGGGGTCCGATGAGATTGCGAAAATAGATCAGCAACGCGGCGATCAGCGCGACGAAAGCCAATCCCACGATCAGCTTGGTGGTTGAACCCCATTTAGGAGATTCCGGTTGTGGCGTTGAGATGTTTTCCATCAGACTTTGCTGCGCTTACGAGTTTTAAAGGATGATCCTAGAGAGGATGCTAATCCTCATCGTAATTCACTGTCTTCGTTTGTGATCCAATTCGCCACCAGCGCGGATTTGGCGGCGGCAAGGATTCGACAATCGTTTCAGGGAAGGGATTCTGGTCGAGCAGGTTTGCATATATATATCTACCCAGGATGCGAGCAGTTGCAATGGACGGCGCAGCCAGAACCACCCCCAGCACTCCGGCAACCAATGCACCTGTCACGATGCCTAGGATTACCACGAGGGGCGGCAGGTGCACTCGCTTTCCAACAATCCGGGGGATGAGGTAATTCAGATCGAACTGTTGGTAAAAAATGTGCAATCCGATGATAAGCAGTGCGAATGCCCAATTCGGGAGCGGGAGCCACGTTGAACCTGAAAAAAGAGCAAGCAAAACTGCCGCTGTCAACCAGATGCCATGCCCGATGCTCGGGAAGAATTCCAACAGACCGGCCAGGATTCCCATGACCAAGGCAAAAGGCAAGCCAAGGATGAAGCATGCAATCGAGAAAATTACCGAAACAAGGATTGCGAGGGTTAATTGTCCGCGCAGGAACGCGTTCCATACCAGGTTAATCTCTTCACGCAAGATGAGCATATCCGATTGATATGCTGGCGGGGTTATTTTATCAAACCAGCGTGCCAGTTTTGGGCCGTCCTTAACCAGGTAGAAAGACACAACGACAATGAACACAATCCAGATCAACGAAGAGATCGCTTCTATCGCGAAGCGGAGAGTCCCACCAAAAACCGGCTCGATCAATCCTTGAAATGAGCCCATCACCTGTTCAATCGCTTGATCAACATCAATCGTGTAGCCTGCAATCTGGTAAGTGTTGCCCATCAAGGCTTCAATCTGGAACATGTATTGTTGAATGTTTAATGTCAGTCCGCTTGATTGAGCGGTCAATGGGGGTATGATCACCAGCGGGATCGCGATGAGTACCAGCAGCAAGATCAGGTAGGCTGCCAGACCCGCCAATGCACGGCTGCAAGCCAGGCGGATTTGGATCCAATTTGATAAAGGAGTGAGAACGAATGCCAATAAGACCGCGAGAATCAATGGAGCGATCGCGGCTCGGAATAAATAGAGCAGAAAGATACCCAGGCCAAGAAGAAGGAGGGTGACGGTCAGCTTGATCCGGGGCGACCACTGTGGCCTCGAGTTCTGCATACCCCCATTAGACCACAACGTGTGGATTAAATTGAATTGGCTTTCCTAATTACATAGAAAGGCGCATCAGCGAAGAAAAAATGAAATGATTATCAGGACGGCGAAGAAAGTGCCGGCGAGCATTCCAATTCTTTTCAAATCTTTGATAGTCGTGCTGTAATCCGGATTGAATTCTGGACCAGAGGCCCGCCCCGTATAGCTGGTGGCTGCTGGATTTTCTCCGCCATTTTGACCAGCCCGAGCGGCGGTGCCGGTGCTGGATACATATCGGGATTGTTTCTTGGTCTTCTTTGCCATTTAAATAACTCCTCAGATAATTCTTAACCGCTTGTTTGCAAGCGAGCGATTACAACAATTCGTTTGTTATCCTTCAGGTAAGGATAACAAGAAATTAATGTTACCGTGGCTTGCTCTGTCGGATCCAACACTTCAACTGCGTCGGGCTCGACAATTTTTGTGTCCACCACGATGTATGTATATGAACGCTAATTCGTGTACACTACTACAAGATCACCAGGATTCAGGCGATCCAGATTACGAAATAACTCGCCAAATATGTCATTGTGTGCAGACAGAACCAGATTCCCGGGTTCTCCAGGATTTCCACTCCCGAAATGCTGTCCTACGCCTTTCTTGAGCTGATCCCATCCATCACCCTGGACGATTGGGGCATCGATCTGGATTGCCGGGAGCTGAATCCGGGTGGCTTGCTCCGGACCAGGTGTAGCGATCGGCGCACTAAACAGCGACTGCACAAGCGGGCGCAGGTGATCCGGTATTTCCTCTTCATTAAACCGCGACCCTCCGGGAGAGTCTGGCGGTGTATGGCCAGAAGGCAGCACAATTGCGCCAATCAGCGGAGTCGGTGTGAGAGTCGGCTGTTCGATCACAGCGACAACTTCTCGATTAAGCTCCTGGATCACGTTCAGCCCGCTGTATAGGATGTAGATAAATCCAACAACAGCGCTGATCTCGATCAAGAGTAGAACCCCATCCAGGATGCGTTTACCAGTCGACCGCACCTGCGGCTGGGCAACCTGGTCTTCTTCGCTGCGCCAGCTTTCAAACGAGGCGGTGTTCGTGTCTGGTGAGATGGTCACGGTTCGCCCGCTCCGCCGGTAGCGATCCAGACGTATCTGCCGGACAGCGCGGTGTTTCTCGACCATTAACCAGCGCAGCTCGTTTACGCTGAGATCCTGCGGCGACTTCTGCTTTGGCACGGGGAGTGATTATACCTCAATTTTCATACTGACTCTCAGACCTGTTTAGGAATCCATAAATCTTCAAGCCTGGCTCCCATCCCGAAGGAGATGTTTTTCCAGGCATCAATGGGAAGCTCGATATGTGCCAGAGCAGCCGTGGGCATGGGGAGATGCTCTCCAGTGAGTCCCGTCAGGAGTTCTTCCATCGCAGGGTTGTGTCCGACGATCAGCACCTGATCGTAACGATCGTCAAGGTTTGACAGGGCGTGCAGGTATGCGCCAGGCTCGAAAGCATATAAGTCTTCGCGAGGCAATAATTCCGGATCAAGACCGGCCGATTCCAATGCCAATTGGGCAGTGTCCTGCGCCCGAACTGCGGTCGAACATAAGACGATATCCGGCTGGAAACCCTCCTCGCGCAGCCGTTCGCCCATTCGCGGCGCATCCTTCTTCCCGCGCTTGTTCAGCGGGCGATCGTGATCCGGCAGGGTTTCATCCTTCCAGCTCGATTTGGCATGGCGGAGAAGAAGCAGGGTTTTCACGGCACATGCATCCTGGATTTATGGATCATTTACTCGGCACCAAAAGCCGGGAGCTTGGTGACTTGATCCCCCGAAAGGATCTGGAAATATGGGAACCATGCTACACCAAAAAGCTCAATGCTGATATCTTTCTTGAGTGGGGTGACGGTTATCTCCTCAATCTCTCCGGCAATATCAGACCAATTCTTCTCGACCTCTTCAATCGCTTGAGCCTTCTCATCCTCGATCTCGGCGATTTGTTTTTCAAGATCGGCAATCACTTCTTTTGATTCTTCAACATCGGCTTTTGCCGTGGCGGTCATGCGGCGCTTGGTTAGAGATGCGGAGATACTTTTCTTGCGCTTCGCAAACAATCCTAAGACAGTCTCTGCCGCTTTTCCGATTTCCTCCATTTTTCGTGTGGAGAGCTCCGCTTCATCTTGATCCAACTCGCGGCTTTCGCGTTTTAGCTTTTCCTGCAGAGAGTCCAGCTTTCTTTCAAACGTCTCAGTTGCCTTCTTCACTTCTATATCGCGTTGTTTGCGGGCGGTTTCGGTGCACATCTGACGAAAATCCGCCTGTGAGATATTTGGTCCTGAAAATATATTGAGGCTGGCATTTGACCGAACCGTGACCTGAGCAGAACGGAAAACCCAATCGATAAAATCTTTCTGTAATGCTGCGATGATCTTGCTGTCGGAGAGTGGAGCATTCAAGCTCGCAAAACTGGCCCGAGGCGACGGTTGATCGTCCAGGCGGCGGGGATCAATTGGCGCAGTTTTAAAATTTTCCCAGCGCACTGCTCCTCGACGGTCAGGGTCGGGGACGATGAAGGTTTGGGGAAGCTCATAATCCAGGTTGTATTTTCTGTTCAAAAAATAGACGCGCGCCTGTCCCAAAAGAACAGGCTGGTATACCAGCTCGGTGTCCGCAGCTGATGCCTGGATGGCGGAATTGGAGAGCTTGAGCGCTTCAGAAAACGTCAGGTTGTTCGGCAGAAAATATTCGTTGATCCCCATGGGAACAGGGGACTTAGTCTCGGAAACATGCTGAACTCGGTCCCACGGAAGCCGGAGAAGCGGCTTTTTGTGATCTCGATTTTTCGCCTTTAGCCGTTGGAGCTGCTGCAGCGCGTTTTCCGGCTCCTGCCAGCGCGTTAAGAGCGGGGATTTGGGTGCGGGCAAGGGGTCCGGCGAGGTAATTCATCGCCCAGCGGGTCTGCATCAACAACGGTTCTTTGTTGTGGACATTGTGAAGCAGGAACACACGCTTTCCCAGGCCGGAGATCATCCGGTCGTAGGTTGAACGGTTGAGCCCGCCCGCCACTGCCCCTTCCAGTCCGTCGAGCAGGCGCTGCTTGTCTTGATCGGTTTGCAGCTTACCGATAAACCACGTTCCCGTGTTGGATAGTCCTTTATAATCCACATCGACAGGGTTTTGGGTGACCAGCACCAATCCCACACCAAAGGCGCGCGCTTGTTTGAGCATACGGAGCATCGGCTGCTTGGAGGCTGGATTGGCAACTGGAGGCATGTAGCCGAATATTTCGTCGAAATAGAGCAAGGCGCGCAGTGTCGTCGTCCCACTCTGGGTGCGCATCCAGGTCTCAAAGGAAGAGAAGAGCAGGGTGACAAAGAACATCCGCTCGGCGTCTGTAAGATGGGCGATGTAGAAGACGCTGTGACGGGGTTTCCCATCCGCAGTATAGAGTAGAGAAGGGATATCCAGCGGTTCGCCTTCGATCCAGGTCTGAAACGCCGGGGAAGCCAGGATATTGTTCAGCATCATTGCAAGCCCGAAACGGTCCTTTTCAGGGAAGAAGGTATTGACATCGAACACCCCCAACTTTTCGAAAGGAGGATTTTGAGTTTGGAGGATCAGCTCGGTCAGGTTGAGATCCTTGCCCTGGCTCCAGGAATATTCGAAAATGTTTGCAAGCAGGATATGTTCGCGTGACCGGACCGGATCGATGTCAGTTACTCCAACCAGTCCAAGCAAAGCTGTAGCAGTGCTGGAAATCCGCTCCCGCAATGTCTCCCGATTGCTTTCCCAGGGTAGATCCGGCGCTTCCAGGGATGCCAGGATGCTGATTGGTACACCAGCATCAGAGCCGGGGGTGAAGACGGTGAATTGAGCGGATTCCTTCAGGGCTCGCAATCGCTCGGGGGCGATATCCCAGTCTGCCAGACCATTCTTCCAGGTTGCCGCGGCGTCTGCGGCGGCTTGCTCGAGAGACAGCCCGGCACGGCGAGCTTCATCGGGATTGACCCAGGGTTGGAAATCTTGAGGAAGTAGGTCCGGGAAGTGAAGCAGCAGATTGGTTATATCGCCTTTGGGGTCGATCATAAGGGCAGGGATGTTGTTCAACGCAGCTTCTTCAAGCAGCCCAACACAGAGACCGGTCTTGCCTGAGCCGGTCATGCCGACGACGAAAGCGTGGGTGGTCAGATCGGCTGGATCATAAAGCAGCGGCTTATCGGTGGCTTTACCGTTGGCCGGGTCGACGATGCGCCCGAGATAAAAATCTCCTTTTGTTTCGATCATTTAGGTTTTCTCCTGGATAATCATTTCCTTAAATGATACCACTGCTGCTATCCTAAATCAGGATGTTGCTTTCTTTCTATTCGTGCTAACACTGCGGTTTCCTACGACCTGAAAAGCTGCGATTCGGAGGACATGAAAACCTGCCGGGAATTGATCCCTCTGATGGGGATCAGGTAGAGCGGAAAAGACCCTTTCGATCCTGTGAAAAGAGTTGCCTCCGTACCTAAGTGCAACCATGATCTCATCAGTCAGCTCTGCTTGCTTTGTTAAAAATCCGCTCAAACTCAGCCAGATAGATCGCGGCCAGCTGAGGGTCATTAACAATGAGCAGGTTTTCGTCGTTGCGGGTCTCGGCGGAATATGTAAAGTTGAAGGAGCCCATCGCGACGATTTGCCCGTCGATCACCATAACTTTGTTGTGCATCTGGTTTGGATTGTTATCCAGACGCACATCAATACCTGCCGAGAGCAGTGTTTGCCATTTTGAGCCGCGGTTGGTGGTCGCCTGCCCGGTTTCAATCACACCCTCCACGCGCACGCCTTCCTGGGCACGATCGATCAGCGCATCCGCAAGCTCGTCGGAAGTGAAAGAGTACGCCAGGAATACCAGGTTGTTTTGGGCGCCCTCGATTACTTCTTCTAGGCGAGCTGTGCAGCCGTCGTCTGGTGAAAAACAGCTTTTCAGCCGTGAATCGGAGACGGTCAGGCTGGGATGAGGCGTGTTTGCCGGTGAACCAGGACCAAACTGGTCATCAACGAACATCTCCTCAAATTCGGTGCTGTAATTTTCAGCAAGCTGTTCGGAGCGTATCCGGATCAGATTGTTGTCGTTGAAATAGGACTCATTTATTGTAAAATTCATTGAGCCGGTCCAGACTTCCAGGCGGTCAATCACGGCAAATTTGTTGTGCATCAGCCCTTCGCGCCTGTCGCCAAGCACTGGAATGCCAGCCTGGATAAGCTCTTGCACCTCATCTTCATCTAAATAATCGGTGTCAGTCACCATCCGGACCTGCACTCCACGGCGGTGGGCATCCAGCAGTGCATCACGAATGCTCCATAGGTCCAGCTGAAGCACAGCGACATCGACGCTGAACCGCGAATTTTTTATGGCCTGCGCCAGCTCGCGGTCCGGGCCACCGCGCAGGCTTTTGCTGCCGGGGTCGGTCGGATCGGTGAAGTAGACGGCATACCAATCGCCCTGGTTTTCGACGGTCTGGGTGAAGCGGGGGTGGGCGGCTCCGAGGTTGGGGGTCTCTCGGGAATTTGGCTGGCAGGATGGCAGGAGCAGGCAGAGGGCTGACAACGTCAGGATGAACCTTCCATGCATCAGTCGCATTCGAAATGAGCAGTTCATGGTCCAAATTGTACCCGAAGTAAGGCAGCGGCTGGAGTGAGAATTATGAGCGCAATCATCGAGAGTACATTTAGATATAATTGAGCGATGAACATCTACCTTGATATCGACGGGGTCATTCTGACCAGAAACCAACTCCCAGCAAATCACGTCAAGGAATTTCTTAAGCACCTCACTGACCATTATCCTGTTTACTGGCTGACAACGCACTGCAAAGGAGATGCTGAATCAACAGTGGACTACCTGAGCAGATATTTACCTCTTGAAGCTATCGCTCTGCTCAGAAAAATCAAGCCAACCGATTGGAACACATCGAAAACAGAAGCGATCGCTTTTTATCTCCCATTTCTGTGGATTGACGACTACATTTTTGATTTCGAAAGAAAAGAATTGATCCGACATCGGGCACTGGACAGTTGGATCAGGATAAATTTAACCGAGGACCCTGACCAGCTGCTTGATGTGACCCGTCATTTTCCAAAGTAAAGTCCTTACCTTCCTTTCAATTTGATAATGTTCGATCCAGATGCTTGCAGATCAGAGCAATCGGCTTGCCGCGCAGATGGGTCAGGACAAGCACACGTTCAGAGGGTGTACCCCCGCTGCCGGATTTCAGCCGCAGCTGATGGATCAGCGCTTCAGGCTCGATGGGCGAGCCGCGTTTCTTGACCACGACCTGTTCAATGCCTCGTTGGTGCAAGTGGCTGCGCAGCCGCTTGAGGTTGAAGGGCAGCCAGTCCTCGATCTGGTAGGCAACCGCAAATGGCGTTTCGACGAACCGGTCGGCGGTCAAGTATGCAATGTCCGGGTCGAGCTGGGAGAGGTCAAGCCTGGCACCCAGGCTGCGCACCAATCCGGCGCGCAGGATGGCGGGATCGGGCTCATAGAGGAAACCTTGTGGATCTTCTAAAGGCAGGGGCGGGGCGGCGTCCACAAGGGGGCGATCGGGGTCGACCTCGCCGGGTTCGCTTGCGAGGGTAAATGGCCCGGGGAGCAAGGTTGCCCGGCGGCGGGTTGTTAACAGTGAGCCGAACCAGAGGACTGCCTCTTTGAGCTCGCCTTTCACTGAAATGAATTCAAGCTCTGCCTCATATCCCCGCAGCTCTGAAAGGTTGACTCCAGGAGATATTTTTATTCCCATTGCAGGTAAAAGTCCCAGCCAGCTGCGGACAGAAGACAGCGGGGGAGAGTAATCGCGAACTGAGAAGACACGACGGCCCTGGGTGCGCCTGCCTGGGTCAAAAAAGCCCCCGGCTCTCTTCGAGACAAGCAGAGGAAAAGGTCGAGTCAGGTCAGCCTGGATAAACCCAAGGGGGTGATCAAGCCGCAGCATCTGAAAGTTAGTCTGGGCAAGCGCCAGACGGAGCGGATCAATATCGATCCCCAAAGTCGGCGCCTGGGATGTAAGCGCCAGGGTGTCCCCTCCGATCGAGCAGCCCAGGTCTAAGATCTGGTCAAATCCCGCATAACGATTAGCCCGATACGCGGATATCTCCCCTCCAGAAGCCTGCTCCAGCGCTTCGCGGGTGAAGTACATAATTGAAGCCTGGGGAAACTTAGTCGCGGCTTCGCGGCGGAGGATTGCGGTTTCCAGCGCAGGGCGCGCCAGCTCGAGCGGGTAGCTTCTCTGAAGGGCTGTCAGGCAGCCAAGAAAGTCCGCTTCGCGCGGTTCGAGCGCCTGAGCAGACACCAGAGCCTGCTGACCGAGGGGGGTAAGGAGCCTGCGAAGGGAAGGGAGATCCACGGCTACGATTGTAACAGGAGCGAGCGAACTATTCGATCCTCAAAAAAACGAATCGAAACGAACCATATTCTTGTTGTTCAGAGGAATGGGCAGTTGAGGTTGTTAAGGAGCGAAATCGCGCAAGTTAATTATAGCACAAATATTCTATTTTATTCTGTTTGTCCAAAGAGGAGTGCCTGAAGACGAACGCTTTCTTTAATCTTTGTTAAAAATGGCGGCACGCAGGAAGCGCTCAAGGCTGGCGTACGAACAGGTACTCGAGCGGGTCGATGAACTCGGCAACTTTGAAGCGCAGGGTTTCGGCTTTACCATCCATCCCGATAGAGAAATGAACGAAGCTCTCTTCATAAGTCGGGGAGGACCAGATGCAGGAGAATGTATCCGGCGTGCCAGTGCTCGAGCGGTCCGAAGACGCCTGGGTGGGCGCCGAGGTGCAGGACAAGCCGGTCATTTTCCAGCTTGACAGTTACATTACCGTAGATCAGATTCGCGTAAACGCCCAGATATCCCTCTGCCGGAAGGCTGGGATGCGTTCCGGACAATCGCTGTTCTTCCTGCTTTTTCCGGGTTTCTGCGGTGCGTCCGGCCTTGATCTGGTCCAATTCCAGGAAGGCTGTCTTCCAATCTTTTCCTTCATAACCAAACGCAGCATCCAGGATGTGAAAAAACAGGGCACTATACAGGCTGCCCGGCAGGCGGTTGGTGAGTATCACTACCCCCAGCCGTTCTTCAGGAAGAAAGGCTGCCAGCGACAGCATGCCGTCAACCCCACCGGTGTGCTGGACCACGAACCTGCCGGCATAATCGAACAGACTCCAACCCAGTCCGTAGGCGACAAAATGCCTGCTGGGAACCAGGCGGCGAGACTCAGGATCGATTGGTATCAAGGTATGGGGCGTTCGGGTCTCTTCCAGGATTGTTGAATCGACCAGCTGAGTTTCGCCGACTCTTCCATTTGCAAGCTGAAAACGCAGCCAGCGCGCCATGTCCCAGGCGCTGGAGTTGATCGCCCCCGAAGCGGCATGTGCGGTCAGCTCAAGATAAGGGACTTTAAAAAGCCGGTCACGAGTGAAGGTGTGCGGCTGGGCGATATTATCCATCCCGGTTATTTCTCTGACGCCTGTGAAAGTGCGAGTCATCCCCAATGGCTCGATCAGCCGGTTACGGATGAACTCTGCCCAGCTCAGACCGCTTACGACCTGGATGATCTGCCCGGCAGCCATGAACATCAGATTGGAGTAGCCGAATCCAGCGCGCAGATGGAAGCCAGACGGGATAAATCGGATCCTGGCCATCACCTCATCGGGCGAGTAGCATGACCCATACCCCATGAAATCGCCTGCGAAAGTCGTAAGCCCGCAGCGATGGCAGAGCAGGTCGCGCACTGTGATTTCGCGGGTAGCGACCGGGTCGGCGAGCTGGAAGGCAGGCAGGTGCTTGATCACCGGGTCTTCCCAAGAGAGCTTGCCCTCCTGGACCAGAAGGCCGATCGCAGTTGCAGTGAAAGCCTTGGTGCACGATCCTACAGCGAAGATCGTGTGCTCATCAACGGGTCCGGGTTCTCCAACAGCACGCACGCCAAAACCGCGGGCATAAACGGTCTGGTCATCTTTCACGATCGCGATGCTCAAGCCCGGCACACCCCACGCGGTTTGCATGGCCTGGATGGTTTCATCCAATGAGTTCCAGAAATCAGTCATAGAGTCCCTTAATTGGTTAATCAACTGCCTTGTTCTTGTGATACCTTTTTTTTCGTGCGTTCGATGATCCTGGATAATGATCAAGGATTTGAGATCATTATGCCAGCAGCTTTTCGGCAGATCTCTACTGCAAAATTCGTGCCCCGATCCCAGGGGTACACCTGGCTCATGCTGGCGAAGTACAATCCGGGGATTGGGGTCTGGATGGTTGGGATATTCTTGGAATGGTTCAACAGCGGGACCGGCTGGGCATAGGCGGTGCGAAAGAGCCAGGAGGTGCGAACCCAATCTGGTGTGAACTCGGGGTTGATCCGCTTCAGTGCAGGGTAGAAGCGTTCAAGCAGCTCGGCTTGTGACGAGCCTGAAATATTCATGGTTGGTCTCCAGGTAATCGCCGATATAAAGGATATGCTCACCGCCGAAGTGTTCGGGGGAAAGAAAATTAGTGTGCTCGACGAGCGCCAGGAAAGGGAACCCGGCTGATTTCGGGATGTTGTACCAGTAATAGCCTTGTTCCGAAAAACGGTGCTTGAGCGCCAGCACCATCACCACTGCCCCCATGCTTTTTAACTTGAGCAAACCCTGGAGATAGTCCGGCGGCAGGTCTGGCGCGAGCCTGGCAAGAAGAGCAGGTGAGGTAGTAACCAGGCATTGATCAAAATCTTCGGGACCTGTCGGGGTCTCCAGGCGAAGTCCGCCTTCAGGTCGGGAGGCGATCTGGTTGACCGGGCTCGAAAGGTGGATTTTTACACCCATTTCCTTCAAGCGGGCTGCCAGCTGGTCCGAGAAACCCCTGAAAGCCACCCGCAAATGACCCCAGCCGGGTGGTGCGAGCCTTCAACCTCGCCCACATCCAGGCCATGTTCACCTGAGAGGCATATCTTTCGCCAAATTTGCCGATCATCAGCGGTTGCCACATCAGCTCGTATACAGAATCGCCAGCCCATTTTCGGAGCCATTGATCCACCGTGTACTTTTCCAGCCCTCGCCAGTTATTTGTCAGCTTCAGGAATAACCCCACCAGTCCAAAACGAATTTTTCTGATCCCCCACCCCAACCCTGGGAACATGATTGCCTTTGGGATCGAGTCAAAGGGATAAAACTGGCCTTTGTGATACATGACTGTGAAAGGGCGTTTGAAGACGACCTGGTCGCTCCAACCCAGCTCGGCGATCAACTTCAAGATGTGGTCGTCGCTAGCGAACCAGTGGTGGTAGAACTTTTCTACAGACCAATCCCAATTGGGTTCTTTAAATCCGCTGGCCAGACCGCCGACCTGACCGCTGGCTTCATAGATCACGACGGTTATTCCCTGGCGTGCCAAGTCATATGCGGCAGCCATTCCGCCGATTCCAGCGCCGATGATTGCTATTTTTTTCGCCACTCAGACCTCTGCTTTTGCTGCTTCCAGCTCTTCGCTCCAGCGAATCCCTTTCTTCAGCATATAATAACCACCCAAGGCGGTGATTGGAAACCAAAGCGCAACATGAAGCGCAAGCGTATAAGCAGCTGCGGTCGCTTTAGGAACATTGTAGGCCTGCAGCACGGCGATCCCTGGGGCGTCGAATGTTCCCACGTATCCCGGAGCGGAGGGGATGGTGGTTGCCAGGTTGACGATGCCGTTCATCAGCATCAATGCAAAGAAGCTCACTCTAAAAGGGAATGCGTGCATCAAGAGCCAGTATTTACCCGTTTCCAGGAGCCAGATTACCACGGATGTCAAGAAAACCATCAGCACGCCGCGTGGTGATCGCAGAGCTGCCAGACCCTCCCAGGAAGCGGTTGGTAAATCCCAGGATTTTCTCGCGAAAACGTTCTGGAACGAAACGATTGGAGGCTGTTGTAACCACTCCCTGGGTTTTCTCTGGAAACATCGCTGCAATCAGGAAAGCAAATAATACTCCCAGAAAGACCACCGTCCCGGCCAGCGCCAGCGTACGAATATCTCCGATGAACCCTGACGTGGAAGTCAAGCGCGCAAGCTCAGGAAGATTTATGAATACAAAACCCAACATCACCACGCCGTCAAAGACTCGCTCCACGATGATCGTAGCAAGCGAGGCGGAGATCGGGACTTGCTCATCTTTTTTCAAGACAATTGCTCGCAGCAGCTCACCGGCGCGTGCCGGCAGGATGTTGTTGCCGAAATAGCCGATCACCACGGTTGGGAAAAGCTCTCGGGTGGAGATGTTTTTCAACGGCTTAAGGAGATAGTGCCATCGCCAGGCCCGCGCCCAGACCCCTACGAAGTAAATTGCCACGCCCGGGATCAACCACCAGTAGTTTGCTTGCCGGAACGCTTCTCCAAGCTCGTCCAGATGCAGGCCGCGCAGTGCGATATATAAAAAAAACAGGCTGACCACCAGCCCAAGCCAAAACTGCCAGCGTTTCACGCAGATCATTCTACCACTCAATTTCTGCTGTTCCTACCAGAAAGCGTGCCTCGGAGGGTCAGTTATAATACTTCCATGCGCAACCGGGTCAGCTTCGGTCTGCTGGCAGCAGCCTTAATACTCCTTACTATCCTGGCCATTATCTGGATGGGAGCACCGCGGCTGATTGAATTTTCACCAAGCGATCAATCCCTAAATGTCGCTTCAGGAGCAGAGATTCGGCTGAAGTTTTCACGACCGCTCAGGACCGCTGACGTCGAAGATCGGATGTTGATCGAGCCACCCGTTTCTGGCACTTTTCGATGGGAGGGATCCATGCTGATCTTTAAGCCTGACCAGCCCTGGCCGGCAGGCGCCAGCGTGAGCGTGCGGATAGAACCGGGTGCTCCAGCCAGCGGGTTTCCACCTATGCCGCTTCGGGTTGGAGCGGAATGGATTTTCACGATCCGGGAAGCCAGGATAGTCTACCTGTCCCCTGCGAGCGGGCCGGCTGATCTTTTTATATTGAACCCTTCATCTGGTATGACCACGCCCATCACAGAAAACTCAGGCGGGATCCTCGATTTCGCGTTAAGCCAGGATGGAAAGTCGCTTTTCTACAGCGAAAGGCTGGAAGAGGAAGGCAGCATCGTCTACCGGATGGATGCGAGGGTTGACGAATTCGATTCTGGCGTCGACGGCACAGAAGAGAAAATGAGCATTTTTTCTGAACCTGTAGAGGTTTTAAAATGTCTGAAAAGCATCTGCCAGGGACTGGCGGTAGATCCGCAGGGCAGATATCTGGCTTACGAACGGATCGGACTTCCGGGAGGAGACGCCCCGGAAATGCCTCAGGTATGGATCCTGCCGCTGCCAGCCATTGATTCTAATCCGCCGTTCCTGGCTGGAGACTCGACTCACCAGACGATCCAGCCAGCCTGGTCAAGTGCAGGCATGCTGGCTTATTATGATGATCAGGAGTCGGCATACCTCTTTGGTGAACCAGGGCAGGCAGCTTTTTCCAGCTTTTTGAATCAAACCGGTCAGCAAGGGGCCTGGCAGCCTGACGGCAAGGCCTTTCTTGCGGCTGAAATTATTAATCTTGATGAAAATGTATCGTCAGACCTGACGGAACTCAGATCATTTGCAGAAAGCCATTTAATCTTATTTGAAGTGGCTTCCGGACAGACCCAGGACCTGTCTCCTGGAACGGGTGTGGAAGATGCAGCTCCGAGGTTTTCTCCAGACGGCAGTTTGCTTGCCTTTGCCCGAAAATATCTTGATGTGGATCGCTGGACTCCTGGACGTCAGTTTTGGATCGCCACTTTCCCAGGAAAACTGGCGCGCCAGATGAGCGATGCTCCCCTTTACAACCATTTTGACTTTGCCTGGAGTCCCAACGGCGAGCAGATTGCCTATGTGCGCTTTAATCAAAGTGTGATTTATGAGCCCCCTGAGATTTGGATCCTCAATCTGCTCACAAACGAGTCCACCCGATATATACAGGATGGATACCAGCCTCAATGGATTCCGTGACCTTTTCCCCTGCCCCCTAAGTGAGAAAAAATAGGGTAGAATCCCATCCATAAGACGATACTCTCTAGAGGATGGTATTCAATTCTGGATTAAATCCAAAGGAAAAGGCTTGAAAAGCTTATGAGCGATAAAGAGAATGCCCAAAATGTAATTGAGGCGTACCGAAAAAAACAGCAGGCAGCTCGCAAAGCGCCGCTGCTCTTTGTGGTCACGGCCGTCTTACTCATTGCGGGCGCAGCTTTTTTGATCTTCTGGCTGTTGGATTCCGACGGTTCGGGATTTTCGCTGCCCTTCCTGGCAACGGATACCCCAACACCCACGATGACATTCACTCCAACCGCGACTGCATCTGCCACGCCAACGCCAACCGACACTCCAGTTCCTTCGGAGACACCGACGATCACAGTCACGCCCACTCAATCCGGCCCATTTGTATATCAGGTGGAGGAAGGCGACAATTTGTGGACGATTGCTCAAGAGTTCAATGTTGACTTAATGGTCCTGTTAGCGGTGAACAACCTTGACCCCGCAGCTCCGACGATCCGGGTTGGGGACAAGCTGATCATCCCGGCGCCAGACACGAAACTTCCTACCGGCACGCCGCTGCCCACAAATATCAGCCGCGGGGCAAAGATCGAGTACAACATTCAGCTGGGCGACTCGCTGCTCGCAATCGCCAACCAGTTCAACAGCACCGTTGAGGCGATCAAGGAAGAGAACGATATCGAGAACGAAAATGAGATCTTTCCTGGTCAGCTGATCATCATCCCGGTGAATATTGTGACGGCGGTTCCCACGGCGACGATCACGCCAAACCGTTGTGTTCCAGGTCAACGGAACGGTTGTGCCAACCGCGGTTACCCCGGGGGCTTTGTCCAACCCGACCACAACCCCGTGAGTAAAAACTAGATCAGACGCTGCCGTGATTCCGTGTGTTCACGGCAGCGTTTGAATTTCTTTTGACCATGTTAAAAAAGGGGTTTTCCAAAGAAAGCCCAGGTCTGTTCCGGGTGAGCTACCGGACGAGCTGGCTGGAACGCTCAATGCCCTGAAGGATTTCGGCAGCTTCTTCCGGATCAGCGATGTGAACCCGACCATCGGCGTCTGTATGGGTGGGGATCAATTCATAACCTGCATAGGTCTCGCCCTTGAACTTTACCAGCAGGATGATCCCCTGGCGATGGTCGCGCAGCCCCTGGTCGAAGACGAAATTTCCGAGTCCATAAAAGACAGGTATGCCGGAAAGCTCCTGGATAGCCTGGACGACATGCGTGTGATTGCCAACCACCAGGTCGGCGCCAGCTGCAACCAGCTCCCTGGCCTGTTGGGTCTGGTTCCAGTTTGGGACCGCGATATCTTCTGAGCCCCAGTGGGGCATGGCAATCACAACGTCCGAGACCAGTCGGGCGCGCTCCACCGCAGCGCGAATATTTTCAGGATCGAGATGGGCGATACCGGGGTGGTCTTCGGCCGCGAAGACCACCGGGCTCATCTTGCTGTCGCCCAAAGACACAAATCCAAAGCGTACACCATTGATAGTGAAGACGACAGGTTCAAGGGCTTCGTCCAGGTCTTTTCCGCCTCCAACCGTCTTGATCCCAACCCTGTGGAGGTTCCCCAGCGTGTCAAAAAAAACATCGTCGCACCAGGATTTCATGATTCCGCAGTCTTTGATATGGTTCGTTGCGACACCCATAAGGTCAAAACCAGCCCGGGCTGCCGCGTCTGCATTATCCGGGCTGCCGACGAGCTGCCAGGTGGTCAGGCAGCCGGTATGTTCCACCCGGTCGGACATGGTGGCGTTGAACACACCCACAGAAAGATCGGCAGCGGAAATAACTTCCTTGACTTCTTCGTAAGGGTAATCAGGGTTGCCGATTGCGTCCAGTTTGGCCTGGACGCAGCGAGCCGGCACGATGATTCCGGTGAACAACAGCGTGGTGGTTATGGGTTCGGATGTTGGCGTGATTGTGGGTGTTTTTGAAGGAATCGGCGTATCCAGAAGGAAGCGGCCTCGGCGATGCAGGGACGGTGGGAGATGCCGGTTTGGTTGTTTGTCCAGCAGGGGAGGATGCCCTGGTTGTCATTTCGCCAGCAGGCAGGATTTCGGTGTTTTGAACTGACGGGGCTGTTGACGGTGAAGGACCGCAGGCTGACAGCAAAAATAATGCTGTGATTAGTATTGGGAGCCCGAGCAGAGAAAGCCTTCGCGGCCAGTGATGCGGGCAGGGATGGGCCATCGTTATTGATATCCTAAGGACCGTCTACGGGCGGGGCGGCAGGTCCATAATCCAAAATCTCTCGGGTATTTGAGCCGGGGTCGGGCGGGCCGATGATGCCTTTCTCTTCCATGGTTTCGATCAAGCGGGCGGCGCGCGTGTAGCCGATGCGCAGCCGGCGTTGCAGCATTGAAATTGAGGCGCGGCCCTGCCGGCGGGCGAGGTCGATTGCTTCTTTGAGCATCGGATCGCCCTGGTCTTCTTCCATCTCATCCCAGAGGGGCATTTGCTTGAGCGGGATCCCGCTCGGCATGGCGTCAACGATCCCGCCTGCAACGGATGGAGCGAGCTGGACCATTCCGGCATAACCCTGCCAGTATGAAACCAATCGCTGGATCTCGCTTTCGGAGACAAATACTCCCTGGAGGCGAGCGGGGGCAGGGGCGTCGGGCGCTTGAAAGAGCATATCTCCTCGCCCGAGCAAGCGCTCCGCACCAGGCTGATCCAGGATCACGCGGCTGTCCACCTGTGATGCGACCGCAAACGCAATCCGTGCAGGGAAATTAGCTTTGATCAAGCCTGTGACCACGTCCACCGATGGGCGCTGGGTTGCGATGACCAGGTGGATCCCGGTCGCCCTGGCAAGCTGTGCCAGGCGCGTGATCGTTCGCTCGGTTTCTTCTGGCGCCAGCATCATCAGGTCAGCCAGCTCGTCGATCACCACGACCAGGAAGGGCAGCTTCCTCGAGCTAGTGACTGAACTCTTTCTGGTTGAATTCCTGAATGTTTCGGCAGCCTGCTTCAGCCAGCTTATGATAGCGTAAATCCATCTCGCGAGTGACCCACTGCAGCACGGTCACGACTCGTTCCAGGTCTACCACGACTGGAGCCAGCAAGTGAGGGATTCCGTTATATCCGGTAAGCTCGACGCGCTTTGGGTCTACCATCACAATCCGCAGATCATCTGGGGTGTTGTTGGCTAAAAGGCAGCAGATCAATGCATTCACGCAGACGGATTTACCGGATCCAGTCGTGCCGGCAATCAGCAAGATGGGGCATATTGCTCAGGTCGGCGGCAACGGCATTCCCGGAAACGTTCAAACCTAGCGCAAAACGCAGAGGAGATTTCAACCGCTTGAAGGCTTCGCTTTCGATCAGATCACGCAGAGCGACCAGCGCCACTTCTTCATTTGGAACTTCGATGCCCACAAATCCTTTACCCGGAACAGGAGCCTGCACGCGGATCGTGCGGGCTGAAAGCGCAAGCGCCAGGTCATCTGCCAGCGCAGAGATCTTGCCAACCCGGACGCGCATCCGCCCGCCGCGCGATTCGATAAAATCGGGCTCTACCCCATACTGCGTGATTGTCGGTCCACGATTGATCTCCACCACCTTCGCCGGGGCGCCAAAGGAGGCTAACGTTTCTTCGATGACCCTGGCGCGCTGAATATTCGCTTCCTCGTTGAAGCTTATCTTGCTTCCTTCGTCGAGGATCTGGTCAAGGGGCGGAAGCTCCCAATGCAGGACTGGTGCAGCTGCATGGGGATTGGCAGCATCCGGGGTTGGCGAAAAGGATGATTCTAGGAATTGACCGGTATGGGAGCGGCCTGGCTGAGACCGCTGGTCGGGGTGGGCCGGTACTCGATGTAATTTGAAGCTGGTGGAGAAGCATCGGTGCTATGCCGCCGGCGTTCCTGGAATGCATCGATGATCCAGTCCTGCAGGCGCTCGAAGGCAGCCGATAAAGCCCTGAACATCTCGGCGATCGTGATGTCCAGCGTGAGAGCCAGGGCGATAACGAACCAGGCCGCCAGCGCCACGGCAGCGCCGCCTGGACCCAATACGGCGACCAGCGCGCCGGCAGCCAGACCGCCCAGATAGCCTCCACCTTCGGATGCCTTGGCCAGGCTGACTGCATCCTGACCGCTTGAAAGCATCAAGACGAAGTGAGCGACGGCGAGCACATTCCAAAACAACAGCACTAATCCTAACAGGCGCTCAACTGCCAGCTGGGGGACGCGCTCGAAATTTCGCAGCACAAACCATAACCCGATCCCGATCAGAATCACGGGAAACAGGTACATCCCCCAACCGAATGCCTGACCCAGGATGGACACCCAGGAACCGGTCAGGCTGCCCTTTATCGGAGAAAGCATGCTCAGAAGTGTGAGAAAACCGAGCAGGGTCATCCCGATCCCCAGAATGTCCAGCTTCCGGTCGAGTGAAAGGCCTTCACGAATTTGCTTCCGGCTGGCCTGCTTTGAGGTCTTCTTCCTGGGATGCGCCGGGTCCTTCAACTGACTCGCCGGTGGACGGCTGGACGAGCGGGCCGAGGTGGATTTGCTGGAGGGCTTGCTGCCAGTCGAGCTGCTGGTCTTGGGTTTCGTTGGAGTGCTTTTACCCTGCTTTTTAACCGGTTGAGAAGGTTGTTTCTGGGCTTGAGAAGGCTGTTTCTTCTGTGTCGCCATGTTAATCTGAGATTATAGCATATTGAGCGTTTCCACAATTTCCGGTGGGGGAGTGAGACCTGCGGGAAAACATGAGGTAAAATAACAGGACGACCGTTTGTTTGTATCCATCTCTTCCCGAAAAGGTATCCCTTGTTTGAGATTATTTTTTTAGGCACCTCTGCTTCTGCGCCTTCCGCTCGCCGCGGTCTTTCTGCTCAGATTGTGATGCATAATGAGCACCGGTTCTTGATCGACTGCGGAGAAGGAACCCAACGCCAGATCATGCAGTCGGGGCTTGGATTCAAAAGACTGAACCGGATTTTGATCACTCACGGACATCTGGACCATATCCTGGGATTGGCCGGGCTGCTCTCGACATTCACACGTTGGGAGACGATCGATGAACTGGAGATCTTCGGCGGTGGATGGGCGCTGGAACGCATCCACGACCTGCTTTTTGGGGTGGTCCTGCGGGGTGCTCGCCCGCCAATGGAAATCCACCTGCGCGAAATTTCAGCAGGGGTAATTTTCAGCGACGACGACTTTCAGGTGACGGCTTTTCCTGTTTACCATCGAGGTCCTGATTCCTATGGTTTTCTGTTTGCAGAGAGATCGAAGATGCCATTCTTACCGGAAAGGGCGGATGCGCTGAACATTCCTCCCGGCCCGTGGCGGCGGGACCTGGTTAACGGTCAGACGGTCACCTTGCCGGACGGAAGGCAGATCACTCCGGCACAGGTGCTTGGGGCCGAGCAGCCGGGCACGCGGCTTGTGCATGTCGGCGATGTTGGGCGCACTGAGGAATTGGAACCGGTTTGCCAGGGTGCAGATGCTCTGGTGATTGAAGCGACATACCTGGAAGAGGAAGCCGAAATGGCGGATGAGTTCGCTCACCTGACGGCCCGGCGCGCTGCGGAGCTGGCACGCCGGGCAGGTGTGGGAAGCCTGATCGTCACACACATCTCACGGCGCTATCGCGAGCGAGATGTTGCGGCGGAAGCTCGGGCTGTCTTCCCTGGCGCCTTTGTGGCGCGTGATTTCGACCATTTTCAGATCAAGCGGGGCGAGGCGGTCAAAATCGACGAAAATGGCAACCCGCTCCAGGCGCCTTTGCAGCAGAACTGATATCGGGTGGAGCGGGGGATAATCTCGCGTTTTTCAGCGGAACCGTTCTTCTTTCCAGGCGTCTCCTTCGTTATGATAACCAGCCATCTCCCAGAAACCGAGACGGTCTGCGGTCATAAATTCCAGGCCGCGCAGCCATTTGGCGCCTTTCCAAAGGTAAGGATCTTTGAGGTCCTCCCGCCCGGGGATAGCACCGATCACGCCTCGCAGCGGATAGCCGTGGTCGGGTGAGATCGGCTCGCCGTTGAAGTGGGTCGCGAGCAGGAAATTTTCCTGCAAGACGACCTCCAGCGGCAGGTTGGTGGTGTAACCAAATTCGGCATGCTGCATCACGAATTTGGCCGTTGGTTCAGGCTGGATTAGTCCCTGTTCCACAAGCGTTCTTACCGAGACCCCTTCCCAGACCGTGTCGAATTTACTCCAGCGGGTGACACAATGCAGGTCCATCTGGACCTGGGTTCTGGGAAGCTGGAGGAATTCGTCCCAGGTCCAGTGGGTCTCTTGCTTAACTTCGCCCCATACCCGCAACTCCCAGGTGGCAGGGTTGAAGCGAGGGACAGGTCCATAGTGAAGTACTGGAAATTTTTGGGTGAGCGATTGGCCTGGGGGCAGCCGGCCTTCGCTGATTATCCGCTTTTCGTCGTCGCGGCGACGCTTGAAACTATCTAACATGTATGCCCTCCAATTTGAGGGAGCGAACCTGCCAGAGCACTACGGCGTTGGCGCTTGATAGACCTGAAAGTGAGACGAGCCGCTTAAGACGTCACGCTTTCGCCGGGTTTGAGCAGACGCGGCTCGGTTTTTGTCTCAGCAGCGACCCGGGCGGCCCAGGCTTTTGGATCTTGCTGGATCAGCCCCCAGGTGTCGTAATGATACGGGACGACGACCTTGGATTTCAACAGCTTGACGGCGCGCAAGGCGTCGTCCGGTCCCATGGTGAAGTTATCGCCGATCGGGAGAAAAGCCAGGTCCAGCCCCTCGTCGCCGATCAGTCCCATATCTCCAAACAGGCCGGTGTCGCAGGCAAGATAAGTTTTTTTCCCATCCAGGTCTGTGAGCAGAAAGCCGCATGCCAGCCCGCCGTAAGATCCATCCGGAAGGACCGAGCCGTGGATCGCCGTCGTCAGCTTGAGATAGCCGAATGGGTGCGTATAACCGCCGCCCGGCTGCTGCCCGTGAGTTTTCAAGCCCTGGCGGTCCCTCAGCCAGCCGGCGATCTCGACGTTGGCGATCACCGTCGCCCCGGTCCGTTTGGCGATCGAGATGGTATCGCCGATATGGTCGGAATGGCCGTGTGAAACCAGGATGAAGTCCGCCTGAACCTTTTTGGGGTCGGCGGCTGCCGAGGGATTGTCGTGAAAGAACGGATCCACCAGGATATTCAAGCCTCCTGTTTCGATTGCCAGGGCAGAATGGCCCAACCATGTCACTTTGCAGCTCATTATTTCCTCCATTCCTGCGAAAAATACTTGAATTAAAAAGGTCCGTAATGGATCGCCACACCAAACAGCAAAAACAGGACGATCGCAAGGATGACCCAGGCCCAAAGCCCCAAGGACCAGCGCAGCCATTTTGGAAAGCTCACTGCGCTCAGACCCAAACAGATCAGCAGGACGGGGTTGGTAGGGTATGCCAGGTTCGAGAAACCATCGCCGAAACAGTAGGCTGATACCGTCACCTGGCGGGTGATTCCGACCATTTCGGCCAGCGGGATCATGATAGGTATCAGCAGGAAAGCTTTAGCCGAGCCAGAAGCGATAAAGAACTCAATGAGAAGGGTGAATAGAAAGATCAAAATCACGGCTGCATAGGGGCTGAGGCCTGAAATTGCCTGGGATGCGGAATGCAGGATCGTGTCCAAAATCATGCCCTGGGTGATGATGTGTTTGATGCTGGCTGCCATCATGATCAGCGGGACTGCTGGCGCAATCCCGATCAGACCGTCCAGAGCGGCTTTGCCAACCGTCCGGGCTGAGGCTCCACTGAGAAGCCCGGCGCTGATCCCGCCGATGAAGAAGAGCAAACCGACGATCGGCATAGAGAAGAGAGCGACGGCAGGGAAAAACGGCGCGGCGACCAGGACGAGCAGGATCAGGAGGATAAAAACCAGAAAAACAGGAACTGCTTTGCCCAGACGCGGCAGTTGAGCTTTCTGCACCGATCTGGAGATGGCTGTAACGCATCCGGCTGGCCTGATCCTCAACGAAGACAGGGGAGAGCTCAGGTTTTTTCTCAACCTTTCGGGCATAGCGAACCAGGAAAACGGCAAAGATCAGGTAGATCACCACGAATACGATCACCCGCAGCCAGGCGCCGGAGAAAAGCGGCAGCCCCGCCAAAGTCTGGGCGATCCCGATTGTGAACGGATTTGTGATCGCGGCGGAAAATCCCATGTTCACGGCAAGAATGCTCATCCCCAAACCGACGAATGCGTCCCACCCCAGCGAATAGGAAAGGGCGAGCATCAGCGGGACGAGCGGGACGACTTCTTCGAAGATCCCGAAAAATGCGCCGATCGCCATGAAGAAGAACGAGATTATCAACAAAAGCAAGTATTTGCGTCCCGCCAGGGCTCCTACCAGCCTGGCGACGACCGCCTTGAGCAGTCCGGTCTTCTCGAGCACCGCGAAAGAGACGCCGACCATCAGCAGGAAGATGATGATCGTGATGATCGTCAGCGCATCGGGGCCCCAGAGCACTTCGATCGGGGCAGTGAGCCAGCGCCATGGTGGGTAATCGGGAGATGGGACGTATTGGAAGGAGGTCGGGTCGATCACCTCGCGGCCAGCCACCTCGATCCGGTCGTAGCTGCCGGAGGGGACGATAAGCGTGAGAATCCCGGCGAAGAGCATGAAGCCGAACAGGATTGCGACCGACTGCAGGAAAGATTTTTTGCTGATCTGAGCGCCCGCTTTTGGTTCCATGGATCAGGCTCCGATGGTAGGGGTAGGATTAACGAGATGCTTAAGTATACACCGAGGTGAAAAAAATGAAGGCTGACAGGTAAACCCAGCACCCGATCCGTTTGTTGGTATTCAATCTCAAGCCTGATCAGGACGAGATAATGATCCTGTCAGTCAGGCAGCCATTTATTCGAACCTCAATAATTCAAATCGAAACAAATAAGCTTGGTGATTGGTGATTGGTAGTTGGTTATTGGTTGTTAGCCGTTAGATAGCAGCAGATGGCATTTAGCCGTCCGCAATTTGCTAAAAACAGAACCCATGCATCAGGCGGATAGATGTGAGGAAGCATAGTATCTACTCACACGCTACGCGATTTGGGTGTAATTTGGTAAGATAGGGTCAAGATGACCCAAGACGAATTGGCACGGCTGAGCCGTGAAGAACTGATCGAATTGATACTGGCAGAATATGCCGAGCTGCAGGCTTTGCGAGCAGACTACGAAGCCCTGAAGCTGAAATTGGAGAAGGGCAATAAACCGCCGACGAACTCGGGGAATTCTTCGCAGCCACCCTCGCGGGATCAAAAAGTGAACCTGCCCAAGGATCGCAAGAAACGCCGACATGGACCGCCCGCGGGGCATATAAAATATGAGCGCAAGTTTGTGGCGCAGCCGGATCATGTGGTGGAAGCAAAGTCTGAGAAATGTGAGCATTGTCAGACCGATCTGAGGGCCGAAAGCGGTCGGTTGGTGGGCGTGAACCAAATCACAGAGTTGCCGGAAGCCCAGGCGGAAGTGATCGAAGTGCGGCAGTATGCAACGGAGTGTCCCTGCTGTGGACGGGAACAGATTGGCCAAGCGCCTGCTGGGTTGGAAATGGAACGAACATTTGGTGCGCGTCTGGAAGGGACAGTGGTGTACTACCGCCAGGAACAGCATATGAGCTATGTGCGCACCCAATCGGCTCTGCGGGACCTGCATGGGGTCGAGATCAGCCAGGGAGGGATCGACCAGATCATGCAGCGGGGTGGAAAGAAAGCCATCGAACAGATTGAACCCATTCGGGCCAAAATTCAACAGAGTGCAGTGGTGTACTGCGATGAAACCAGCAGCCGGGTGGATGGGGCTAACTGGTGGCAGTGGGTCTTCTGTTCTACCAGCGCCGTATTGCATGTGATCCGATCTAATCGCAGCGTGGATGTCATTCGGGATGTCATGGTCGGAAATGAAGTGCAGGTATGGATCAGTGATCGCTACTGCCGCATTGAAGGGCATCTCCTCTTTTGATGTGAAACAGAACCTTTTTGATACTCCCGCACTGCCCTTGCTTACAGCGTGTGAGTAGATACTATGCAAGGCTTTTTGGATTGGGTTGAGGGGGAGGTTGAAATGAAAAAGGATAAAGAGGCTGCGCAGAGGCAACGAGGCGGGAGCTGGATGCTGGGTCTGGTGTGGGAGGGGTTTTTCTGCGCGTTTGAATAATTCGACTTTCATTACCGGCGACCTGGCTTTCATTCCGCCTCCCCCAACGGGTTAGCCCTGATATCCCCCGCTCAATCCCCCGATGGGGGATGGAAAAACGCTACCGTTCTGGCTATACTGGGACGGTATGAACACTCACATCCTTTTTTATCTCTTCTATCTGCCCGGATGGGTTATGCTGGTCGCGCTTTCGGCGGTGCGGCCATTTACGGCCTGCGTTTTCCGGAACTTGCTCCTGGTTTTGGTTTCCAATTTTCTAGATTCCTGGAATCTAGAAAATTGGAATCGCTCCCTCTCTTTTAAGTACTTAAATACTTTTAAATACTTTAAGTACTTTAAGTACTTTAAGTACTTTAAGTACTTAATCATAGACTTATTAGATTTGGATAAGAGGAGGGAGAGGGAGGATTCTAGATTCCTGGAATCCGGAATCCTGGAATCAGAATTTCGAATTTTGCAAATCCGGGAAACGGGCACCGATCCACCACAAGGAGGTTCCGGGAAGGTCGGAGGTCTTTCAGGGAGATTTGCCGGGAAATTGTCCGGACGGGAGGAAAAGATTGCAGCGCGTAGGGTGTCCGTGAAGAACTTCGGAAATACAGACCCGGAAGGTCTCAGGGGAGCTCGAGCTGCGCGCTCAAGGTTGCGGTAATCCGGCTCAGAACAAACAGGTTGGAACTGGTCGAGCCGTTCTCCAACCTGGCGAAGGAAGGCTGGAGGCTGTCGACGATCCTGGCGGGCTGCACCCGGGTCGGGTCGCGCAGCAGTTGGAGCCGGGCAACCCGTAACCGGGTTCAAAAACGCCCAGCGACCCGGAATTGGATGAATTGCAGCATCCGGATATTTTTGCCGGTCGCAGAGAAGCTGCGATGCGGGCAGAATATTATAATCAAGCGGCGCGAGGGCGCAAAAACCGGACAGCTCCTACCTCTTTTCTTGAGATTCTATTGTATAATCTATTCAGCTCAATCCATCAATACCATCCCCCAACCTGGCGGAGCCCGGTGCGATAACATCACCGGAAACCCCTGCGCTTTCTTCTAAAGCCGCTTTCGAGTATCGAGCGGCTTTTGTTGTTTGTTAAAGAGGAGGTCCCACCGCGAAAACAAAATCCTGATCCAAAATCGTGCAAAACTTTAAAGTACGCGAAAGGAGGAAAAAATGCCTCAAGTCGGAGGGCATTTGATTGTTGCAGAGAAGGTTATAAACAGCCTGAACAACCCTCAGTACATCCAGCAGCACCGCAACGCCTACAACCTGGGGGCGGTCGGCCCGGATATGACTTTCTTCCTGTTTGACCCGATCGGGGAGTCGGAGATCTTGAACACGATCCTTGACGTTTACATGACGATCAGGGACATCAAACAAGTGCTGGACGATGCCGCAAACGCAGTTTTGAACCCGGCGATCGATCTGGCGGACTGGTTCAGCGGAGGTCTGCTGCAAAGCCTGGGCGGGCTGGTGACGCTCAGCTTCGAGTCGTTCAAGAATCTGATGATCCTGACGCTGCTGCCCGGCTCTACAGAGACCGTTGAGAATCCCTTCGCCGGGCTGAACCAACCCGGCCTGCCCAACAACGCTCAAATCAGCCTGCAGGCCACGGATCTTTCGATGGTTTTCAGGCGGTTTGGCCACCCCTACTCGCACGACGGCAGCTATAAATCCGCAGAACCGGCGGGGGTGTATGACAACTGGTGGTGGACGGATGTGCTCCACTACCGGCGAACGGGGCCTTTTGCCCAGGCGCTGATGGGCAACGCGGGCGCGAACGCGCTGCTGCGGGCTTATGCGACCGGCTATTGGACTCATGTCGGCGCAGACGTGACCGGGCATCCGTTTGTGAACTCCGTCGTCGGCGGACCATTCCGCGAGCACGTGATTCGCCACATGGTGGTTGAGAATATCATCGACGCCTGGCTGTGGGACCATTACAAGAACGCAGACATCATCAACGCCGGTTTGGAGCGAGAGGTGGATGTCGGCGGGGATATTCATGCGATCGCGGCTTTGCTCGTGCAAACGATGCAGCAAATCTACACCCATCCGCAGGGCGGACTGCCGGCGATACAACCCAACCGCTTCCCGGGCTCAACCCCCAGCGAAGGAGACCTGGAGCGCGCCTTCCAGACCATGCTGACCTTCCTGGAGCTTTCCACGAACGCCGGGATCACCCCACCCATCCCCCCGCCCGACAGCATGGACGAGGTCTTCCAGGAGGTGATGAACGAGCTGACCAAGTCGGCCAAACAGGTCGGTCAATCTTTTAACAACATCAAGTGGTGGCAATTCTGGCTGTGGCTGCTGGCACTGTTCCTGGCTGCGCTGCGAGCGCTGGCATTGATCATCAAGCTGATCACATTGCCGGGCGCAATCCTGACCAGGGTGCTGATGCTGGCGCCGCGCTGGTTGATCTATGAGATCCAGCTTGCCCTGTACGAGTACGTTATGAACGCACGGTTTGCACTGGCGCTGAGCGGATGGGGCAAGGCATCCAACGTGGATCTGGTCCGTCCGTTTTCGAAGATCGCGACGGTGAACAACCCCTTCCGGGCAGGCAACTACTATGGTTTCACCTACCCCTACAAGCAGACGCCGCGCATGACCCAGGCTTTCTGGCTCGCCGATCCGATGTATTATGCCAACCTGGATGCGCCGCTATGCGAGAGCAGCCCCTATCCTGCCTACGCGTTACCCGCTCATTTTGTGGATGGTCCGTCCTATCCTGCTGCACACGACGGTTCTATCCAGTCCTTTGCAAACGCCTTCAGCCCGGCAGCGACGATCGACATCGAACGAGCGACCTTCAGCACCCCCCAGTTTGGCAATGCGGTCGATTTTTCGACCAGGCTGATCACCGGACAATATCCATCGGCTTTGTTCGACCTGGATGGGGATTATGGATACGGCTTCCTGGGTTGGGAAGGGCCGCCTCCAGTTTACAAGCCTTAAGATGCGAAAGGAGGAATGCGATGAGCGACCAACCTAATATCCCTGAGGAAGGCGGCGAAAAACCGGACATCTTCACCCGACTGAGTATAGCGATGTGCCTGCAAGATGACGGCACTCGCCCGGTCAACCCAGCCTGGGTCGGCAGCGATATCAGCTTTTTAAGCCCGGCCATCCAGTTTTCCAGCTTTCCCGTCCCGGCCAACCAACCCACTCAGGTCAGCATCCAGATCAACAATCACGGCACAGCCGATGCCTGCGGTGTGTTTTTAGAGACGGCTTATAACATTTATATAGGAAATCAAGCCGCCACGATGGTGAACGTGGATAATCAGACCATTCCAATCATCCCGGCGGGCTGTCCGCATTCTGCCAAGGTGATCTGGATACCACCGGATGAATTTATCGCCCACGCCTGCTTTCACGCCCGCGTCTTCGACAGCTTCTCCATGCTCCATTACCCTGCCCGCTGTTTGAACTGGGATTCATATATCAACCCTCAGGCGGGGAGCCATAATACGCTCATCCTGAAAGTACCCGGCCCGAACCAGGCAGCGGTCATCACCTATCCGGCCATCAACACGACTTCAGCGACCATTCAGCCCAAGCTCCTGGTCACTGTGATCGACAACCGCAACCGGTTTTCCGACCTGGACGAGCGCTTCCCGCTGCCCTTCGTACCCGATCACCTGACGAGCACAAGCGTGCTGCGGGCAGAAGACACTCATGCGCTCAGGCTGGATCGCGCGGTCGGGGGCACAATCCCCGGCTTTCTGCGGCCCGAGATCAACCTTGCCGGTGTGCTGCCTCGGCTCACGACCAACCTGCGCTGGCCGCGCTCGGATGTAAACCAAAGGTTCATCCACAACAATTACGGGTTTGACACTGCAGATGCCATGAATCTACCGCCAGGAGCGGCTGTGATGCAGCGCAACACATTCTTCAGCGCGCAGCCGCTGGGTGGAGTCAGGCTTAACTCGTACACGAACATCCAGTTACTCCCGCACCAAGAAAAGCTGATCCGGCTGGTCATCCCGCCGGCGGAATTTCCGGCTCCAGGAAGGAGAAAGAAATTCCAGGTGGATTATCAGGTCGGGGACGAGCGCCCCGTCCAGAATTTCGTCTATCTGTACAACTAACAGGAGCGATCGATGCCCGACCCAGAACGACTCAAAAACCACTTGCTGCTGGATTATATGCTGAGCAATAATCAGCGGCTTCTTGAAGCGTTGGTGGAAAACCCGGCCGAAGTATTGGAGCGGCTCGGTTTGCCTCAGGATGCGCTGCGATGTCCGCCGCGAGCCCACAGGGCTGCCAGGCGCGCAGAGGATGCCGTGCGTGAAATTGAAGCTCTGGAAAATCTCAACCCGATCGAGACGATGCCGCTCATCGCAGAGATCATTTCGCGTCATTTTGCCAACCCATATTTTCTTGTTAAGATCCCGTTCGGCGTGCGTTTTGAAGAAAGTCAGAATCGGGACGACGACGAAGAGGACGGCGGGCAGCATGACGCGACCTACACCGGCACGGCTACGGTGCAGTGCACCTGGAGCCCGGGCTGCGGTCTCGATGTTGACGGATGATCCCGAGAATCCTGATCGTCGGACAGCTTCCTGACCCGCACATTGATGCGGTGGCCGAAGAATTGGAACGCCTGGGGGCTGAGCCCGTGCGGTTCAATCGGATTTGCCCGGAAGAATCGCACTAACCTATTGGATGGATAATGGAAAGTCCGATGGGGAAATCCGCACGTCCGATGGTCGGGTCCGGCTTGGTGAATTAGATGCTGTATGGTGGCGCGTGAAGCCCTTCAGCTTGATGGAGTACGGCGCTCAGCCAATGCCCGTCATCGAAGGCTTTATTGAACGTGAGTGGCGAAGCACTCTGGGCTCTCTCAGCGCCTTTACACCCCAGGCGTTCTGGATTAATCCGCGTTCGGTGGATCTACTGGCGCGCGACAAACCTGTCCAGCTGCGGGCAGCCCAGCAAGCTGGTTTTGCGATCCCTCCAACGTGCATCAGCAACGATCCCCAGGCAGTTGACGGTTTTGTGCGCGCAGGATCAGAGCGTTCCATATATAAGCCGGTCACCTGGTATGCCGATCTGCCAGACCGGTTTATCTTTACCTCACAGATCGATCTGGACGAGGTGGAGGGAGGAGCGGAAGAGATCCGGGTCGCGCCGGGCATTTTCCAACGGCGGATCAGGAAAGAGTATGAAGTGCGCGCCACGCTGGTGGGTGAATCGGTTTTTGCTGTCAGGATTGACTCGCAGGTCCTGGAAGGGGCGGAGCTGGACTGGCGGCGGAGGCAGCACCAGCTTCAATACAGCCTGCACAGCTTACCAGATGAGGTTTGCGAGCGATTGCTGCGCCTGCAGCGCAGGCTGGGGTTAATCTACGGCGCATATGACCTGATCGTCACGCCTGAAAACGAGCACGTATTCTTAGAAGTGAATCCATTGGGGCAATGGTTGTGGCTGGAACGGCTGACAGGGCTTCCGATTTCCAGGGCGCTGGCAGAGGCGCTGGTGCAGGGGGTGTAGCGAAGTCAATCTACTACGATTTCTGCACGCTCACGACCCAGCATACCAACCGCAACCAGCTCGCCCGGCACGTACTCCCGCAGCAAGCCTTCCAGGTCCGCGAGGGTGCGGCGGATATCGGCTTCCCCGCCGGGATGCTGGGATTCGACCGTGATGACCGCCTCGGTCGTGTCGTCCTGGACGGTGCTTTCGACGGACTGCTTCCAGCACCAGCGCCGGGCGACGACCAGCCCGGACGGGTCGCTGAAGATCACTTCGCCAGGCTCGGGGCGCTCAGGCTCGGGTGAGTCGTGGGCGGTAAAGGCTTCGCTCCCTGAGGCGAAGCGGACGGTGATCGGGCCGGAAAGCTGGCGGAGGTCGAAGGCTGCGACAGGCAGGGCGTAGCGGATGCTGACCAGGTTGCACAGGTCGACCAGCGCGCTGATCGAGGGGATGTCGCCTTTCTTGGTCAGGCGGCGGAGCAGGGCTTCGGCGGCGTTTCTGTATTTGGTGGGGTCGACACCGAAGAGCCGGAATGCGCCGCGCCAGGCGGCGAGGGAGGGGATCTCGCTGAGCGGTTTGTCGCCGATGGCTGATTGGACGCGAATCTGTTCGGTGGTGTAAGCTTCGACCAGGGCGGGCGGCGAGGGGCGGTTGTGCAGGAGGCGGGCGATGATTACACCGCCGCAGATCTCGGGAAAGCGGGCGAGCAGGTCAGGGTGGTATTGAAAGCCGAGCCGGGTCATCGTCACTCCTATGAGTTTAAACCGCGAAGGGCGCAAAGATTTTAATCCAAAGATTGAAACACGAAGAAATCAAAGAGATCAAAGGAATCGAAGATTATTTTATCCCTGTTTCGGTCGTTCAGAAATTGAATCAGGCAGCCAGCCTGAGGCGGACGTCGAGGGCGAAGGCGCCCTGGCCGCGGGGGAGGGCGCGCAGCGGGTTGATCTCGAGCTCGGACAGCTCCGGGAAGTCGGCAGCGAGCCAGGCGAAGCGCAGCAGGGTTTCGAGGACGGCTGGGCGGTCGGCGGGGGGCAGGCTGCGGAAGCCGTCCAGCCGGCGACCAGCCCAGGTGTGCTCGAGCAAATGGGAGGCTTCTTCGAGGCTCAGCGGAGCGAGGGCGAAGGCGACGTCTTTCAGCTCTTCGGCTTCAACGCCGCCGAGGCCGAACATCACGAGCGGGCCGAACTGCGGGTCCTGCAAGGCGCCGATGATCACGTCCTGGCCGGCAGGGAGCATGCGCTGGACCTGGACGCCATCGATCTGCGCCGCTGGCTGGTGGCGGTGGGCGTTCTCGACGACCTGGGTAAAGCCTTGCTCGACCTGGCGAGAGTCCCAGAGGTTGAGCAGCACGCCGCCCAGGTCGGATTTGTGCGAGAGGTGCGGCGAGGCGATCTTCAGGGCGACTGGGAAGCCGATCCGTTCCGCCAGCGCAGCAGCACCTTCAGGCGTGCGGGCAAGCTCGAGGGGTGGGAGATGAATGCCATAGCAGGCGGTCAGCTTTTCGACGAGCGGGGCGGGCAGCCACCCGCCGTTTACCGAGCTGGACCGGTATTCGTCGAAAAGCCGGCGGGCTTCGATCCCGGTCAAGATCGGGGAAGTCGGCAGGGGTGGGAAGCGGGCGAGAAAGGTATTCGGCGCGCTCGGCGAGGGCGGCCAGAGCCGAGGCGGCCCGCTCGGGGAAGCGGTATTCGGGGACGTGGGCGGCGCGCAGATGTTCGACCGCCTCCTGGATCAGCCGCTCGCCCATCAACGCGACGACGACCGGCTTGTCGGCGTAGAAGATCACCGGGATGATCGCCCGGGCGACCGCGCCGGCGGTGAACATCGGCGGCGGCGGCAGGATCACCATCACCGCGTCCACCCCGGGGTCGGCGAGCAGGATCTGGAGGGAGCGGGCATATTCTTCGGGAGAGGCCGAAGCGAGCATGTCGACCGGGTTGTTCAGGCTGGCGGCGGGCGGGAGGACCTGCCGGAGGGCTTGATGCGTTTCGGGGCTGAGCTCGGCAAGGCGCATGCGGCGGGATTCGAGGGCGTCTGCAGCGGTCACGCCAGGGCCGCCGGCGTTGGTCAGCACGGCGACGCGGCGGCCGTGCGGCGGCGGGCACCAGGCCAGGGCGCGCGCCCAGTCGAACATTTCCTCGCTGGTCTCGGCCCGGATCACCCCGGCGCGGCGGAAGGCGGCGTTGTAGGCGCTTTCCTGCCCGGCGAGGGCGCCGGTGTGCGAGGCGACGGCCCGCTGCCCACCTGCGAAGCGCCCGACCTTGAGGGCGATCACGGGTTTTTGGCGGGTGATCCGGCCGGCAACAGATGTGAAGCGGCGGCCGTCGCGGATGCCTTCCAGGTAAAGGGTGAGCACCTTCGTGAAGGGGTCGGCTGCGACCGGGTCGAGCACGTCGGTCTCGTCCACGTCGGCCTGGTTGCCCAGGCTGACCAGGCGTGAGATCCCGAAGCTGTGGCCGCGCGCCCAGTCGATCACCGCAGCGCAGATCGCGCCTGAATGGGAGATGAAGGCGACATCACCGGGGTAGGGACCGGGCGGCGGCAGGAAGGTGGCGTCCATCGGCAGGTGGGTGTCGAGCAAGCCGATGCAGTTCGGGCCGATCAGGCGCATCCCGAAGGAGCGGGCGATCTGCAGGCACTCGGCTTCGAGCGCTGCGCCCTGAGGGCCGGTCTCGCGGAAACCACCTGAACCGATGATCACCGCCTGGAGGCCGCGCTCACCGCAGTCCCTGAGTGTCTTTGGGACGAAGGGAGCCGGGATGAGCAGGATTGCCAGATCGAGCGGGTCTGGGACGGCGAGGATGCCAGGATAGATCGGGCGGCCGAAGAGGGACCCGCCTTTCGGATTGACGAAATGGAGCGCGCCGCGATAGTCCCCCTGGGCAAGGTTGCGCGCCAGGCCGTAGCCCAGCTTGGTAGGATCTTGCGATGCGCCGACGACCGCAACACCGTCAGGCGCAAAGAAGGGCGTCAGGGAGGCAGGAGAGCGGTCCATTTAAGGGAAGGATCTTCAGGAAAACGGCAGGAAGACTGTGAAGCTGCTGCCCTGGTTGGGTAAACTTTCGACCTGGAAATTGCCGCCATGCTGCCTGACGATCCGGTCGCTGACCGAAAGGCCCAGGCCGGTGCCGTGGCCCGGGGATTTGGTGGTATAGAACGGCTCGAAGATCCGGCCGAGCTGATCGGGAGCGATGCCTTTGCCGCTGTCGGCAACGCTTACCTGGATAAAATGATCGTTTTTGCGCGAGGCGACCTTGATCACCCCGGGCGGTTTTTCGATCGAATCGAGGGCGTTCAGCAGCAGGTTGAGCCAGACGCTCTGCAGGTTTTCGGCGCTGGCCAGGATGGACGGCAGATCGGGGGCGAGATCGAGCTCCAGCAAGACGCCTCGGGCGACCAGCTCGTGCTGGACGAGCTCGACGGCGCGGGCGATCGTCTCGTTGATATCGACCAACGCCAGGCTGGTCTTTTCTTTGCGGGCAAAATCGAGCAGATTGCGGACGACCAGGGCGGCGCGCGCGCCGCGCGCGAGATCAGGTCGACCGATTCCTGCTGGTCGGAGCCGGGGGGGAGCTCGCGCCGCAGAATCTGGGCGTTGGCGATGATCGCGGTGAGGGGGTTGTTGATCTCGTGGGCTATCCCGGCGGCGAGCTGACCGACTGCGGCCAGCTTTTGGGATTGCGTCAGGATGGCTTCCAGGCGGCGCTTCTCGGTCACATCCTGCTCGAAGAGGATCGCGCGGACGCTCTGGCCCTGCTCGTCAAGGATCGGGAACGCGTCGATCTCCCAATCGAGGAACTCGTCGCCTGTCGAGCGGCGGCGGTCGCTCCGCCGAACGGACTGCCCGCTGCCGAACACCTCCTGGACCCGGCAGGCCGGGCAGGGTTCGTCCCGGTTGAACAAGGCCGAAAAGCACGCCTGGCCGATCAGATCGGCCGAATTTCGGCCGAGCGGCTCTACCCGGCTGCGGTTGGCAGCGTGCAGGCGGTATTCCGGATCGATGATATACAGGCCGGCGGGCAGATGGTCGAGGATGGCGCGCATGAAGACGCTTGATTCGACGAGCTCCAGGCGGTCCGCTTCGATCTCGGCTGCGGCGAGGCGGAAGGACTGGATTTGGCGGGTATTGCGGATAGCGCTGGCGGCCTGGGATGCGAGGGCTGAGATCAGGACGTGATCCTGCTGGTCAAAGGCGCCGCCCTGCTTGTTCACCATCAGCAGCGCGCCGATCACCTGGCCGGAAGCTTGAAGCGGGGCGCAGAGCAGAGAGCGGACCTGGAGCTGGGGCTGGCCGGTGCAGGTGGGATCAAAATTGATCCGGGCGCGCTCGCCTTCCAGGCTCAGGACCTGGCCGGTGCGGATCGATTCGCTGACCGGACCCTTAGCTTCGTCCGGCTGGAGGTGGAGCGCCCAGCGGCTTTCGCTGTCGAGGGTCTTATACGTCATCCAAGCGGGATCTTGCTCGTCCAGCATGACCAGGATCGCAAGGTCGCACTGGAAAAGCCTGGACAGATCCCTGGATAAGATGTTTTTGCAGCGCTTCGCCTTCGGCTTCGGCTCCAAGCGCAGACAGCTCTGCCTGGAAGAGGGCAGCCTCCAGGAAGCGCTGGGAAGGAGCGAGGGAGGGAAGTGCGTCCGGCATGCTTTATTTTACCCGCGTTGGGGAGGGTTGGTCGATGGAGCGCCCGGATTGGGCGGGGGGTTCCGGCGGGTTACCGACCGCATAGCCCCGGCCGGGCACGGTGCGGATGAAGGCCGGGTGGGTGGGGTCGACTTCGATCCGCTCGCGGAGCGTCTTGATATGCACGCGCACCAGGTCCGGGCTGCCTTTTCCGGAGGGGAAGTCCCAGATCTGATCGAGCAGGCGGCTAGGAGAGAAGGGCTCGCCGGGGTGGGTCATCAGGTGGTAGAGCAGGTCGTACTGGAGCGGGGTGAGGCGGACCACGCCGCGGGTTGGGGTATGAAGCTCAAAGGTGCGCGTGTCCAGGATGTACTCTTCGAGGGCGAAGCAGTGAGGCGGGAGAGTGGGGATGCGTTTGGCTGCAGGGACGGCGGTCGTCACTTCCGAAGCTTCGCGAGTTCTGCGCAGAATGGCGCGCACCCGCAGGATGAGCTCGTCGATGTTAAAAGGCTTGCAGAGGTAATCATCCGCGCCGACCTTGAAGCCGGCGATCTTGTCCTGCGGTTTGACTTTGGCTGTCAGGAAGAGGATCGGGATCTCGGAGAGCTGCGGATCGGAGCGCATGGCTTTGCAGACCTGGTAGCCGTCCATATCGGGCATGATGATGTCGAGGATGACCAGGTCTGGCGGCTCCTGGCGGGCCATGAAGATGCCTTTCTCGCCGCGGCTGGCGAGGGTGACCTTGAACTCATCGCTTTTCAGGCTGCGCTCGATGGTACGGGCGACCAGGTAATCGTCTTCAATTACAAGGATGCTGGCTGGCTGCATTATGAAACCTCCCCGGGAAGGGTGACGCGGATCGTCGTGTGTTCCGCAGGGATGTTTTCTGCGACGATCTGGCCGCCATACTGGCGGACGATCTCACGACAGATGCTAAACTCGATTCCGGAGCCGCGCCCGCTGGTCGGACTGATGAAATTTGGCTCGAAGATCGCAATGAGCTGGTCGGGAGGGATGGGGCGACCGTCATCGCAGATCTCGACCACAGCGGTGTTAGGCGGACTTCGCCGGGCAGTGATGCGGATCGAATTGTCCCGTTCCTGATCGGCAGCATCCCGGGCGAGCAGGAGCAGGTTAACCCACAGCGCTTCAAGCTGGCCACGGCTGCCGACGACCGCCGGGAGGGCTTCGTCGATGTCGAGGACGAGCCGGATCCCGGCCGATTCGAGGCTGTTGAGAACGAGCGAAACCGCGGCCTGGATGGTGGCGGTGATGGAGACCGGCTCGAGGGTTTCGCCGGCGGGGCGCGAGAACTCCATCAGGCGCTGGACGACCTGCTGGAGGCGCCAGCCGGCCTGTTCGATGGCTTCAGCGGATTCGCGACCAGGGTGGTCCAGGGACAGGCTGCGGCGCAGGATTTGAGCGTCGGCGATGATGGTGGTGAGGGGGTTGTAGATCTGGTGGGCGACGCCGGAGGCGACTTCGCCGATCGTCGCCATGCGGGCAGCCTGGATCAGGTGGGTCTGGGCAGCCTGGACCTGGACTTCCATCCGCTTGCGGTGGGTGATGTCGCGGCCGACGGACTGAAATTCGAGGATCCGGCCACGGGCGTCAAAGATGGCCCGATCGGTTCGCTGCAGCCAGCGCAGCCCCTGGCCGCGCTGCTCGACCTGGTGCTCGAGCGTCGCAACATTTTTGTCGATCCCAAACGAGACCAGATGCTGGATCATCTTCGGGCGATCGCTCTCGGGGATGAAGTAGAGGAAATTCATCCCGAGCAGCTGCTCGCGCTCCTTGCCGAAGTAGCGGCAGAAGACTTCGTTGACAAAGGTGAGCGTGCCGTTTGGCTTGAACCTGCAGATCAGCTCGGTCTGGTAATCTTCAACGATGGCGCGGTAGCGGGCTTCGCTCTCGCGGAGGGCGCCTTCGGCATCCACGCTGCGGGTGATGTCGTGGGAAACGTCCATGTAGCCGATCAGGCGGCTGGAGCTTTTTTCGTCACGAAGCGCGGTCAGGCGCGAGCTGACCCAGATCGTCTTTCCGGCGCGGTGAGATACCTGGCGGACGACATGACTGGGAGGAACTTCACCGTTTTTGGGCGGGTCGATCGGCGGCGTGAAGGTGGTGAGGTATACCTGCTCCACCGGGCGGCCGAGGCGCTCATCGGCGTTGTAGCCAAACAGGGCGCCGGCAGCCGGGTTCCAGTAGGTGATCCGCCCGGCCATGTCCCAGACGACGATTGCGTCGCGCACGTTGTTGAGCAGCAGGGCCTGGTAGCGGATCCTGTCGAGGGACTTCTGCATCGAGAGCTTGAGATTGTGGGCCTGGATCGATTTTTGGATCAACGCCGGCAGGGTGACCAGGTAGTCGCCGCTTTTTAAGAGGTAGTCTGAGGCGCCGCGCAGGATGGCCTGGGCTGCGATCCGCTCATTGCCCTGGCCGGTCACCATGATTACGGGGATCTGGCGCTTGCGTCTGGCCATCTGGTCCAGGACGTCCAGCCCCGTGCCGTCGGGCAGGCGGTAGTCGAGCAGGATGATGTCGTAATCGTGCTGGCTGAGGATCTGCCAGAAGCCGTGGATATCGGAGGCGCGGTCAATCTGCTTGAAGCCTGAGAGTCGTAAGAACTCCCTCATCATCTCAGCCTGGGCAGTGTCGTCATCCACAACCAATATTCGATAAGCGGCTTCGCTCATATTTTTGTTGAGGATAATCTCTGAGGATCAAAAAAGCAATAAAAAAGGTGTAAAGGTTGGCTAAAGGGCAGTTGAAGAATTGCAAGGCGCCCGAGACCGGTCCATGGATTAATCGGAAGGGAGGGGTTCGGGATAGAAGACATCGGGGTGATCGGCCGGATAATAATGGAGGATATTGCGGTCGGGGAAATGGGCGGCGACTTCAGAATCGGTCTGTGCGCCGCGCGAATAGACGAAAATGAACGGGGTATCCAGGAAGGGGCTCTCGAGCTCGAGCAGCGTGCCGTATTCGATCCAACCTTCAGAAGTATGGACGATGACCAGCGCCGGGGTCAGCGCCTGGGCGGAGGGGGTCTGGAAAGGCGCCAGGTGCGAGCGCTGGACGCCGTAGAGGCCGGTGAGCATCTCCATCCGGCGGGGAATGTAGAAGATCAGGTTCGCCGCCAGGAGCAAGCCGAGCAGGAAGGTCATGCCGAGCGGCTGGGCCTTGCGCCAGCCCGAGTAGTTGGGGAATGGCACGCCGGGACGAGTGGGCCAGCCCGCCAGAAAGGCGATCCCAAGAGCAGTCAGAAGGGTGAGGCTGAACAGCCCTTCATAATAGTAGCGCGGACCGAAGACCCAGGCGCCGATCCAATAGGCATGATAGAGCACAAACAGGCTGACGAAGACGCTGACCGGCAATATGGCCCGAGCGTTGCGGTCGCGGATCAGGGCGATCAAGCCGAAAGGCAGGAAGATCAGCGAGCATCCAGCCCAGCCGAACAGGTCGAAGCGGCCGACGTGGATGTTGAAGCGGGTGTTGACCCAGGCCTGGTTCAGGGTATGTCCGCCGTCGATCCGGCCGACGCCGGGGCCGAAGCCGATTTTGTCGTACGGCCACCAGAGGGTATAGGGATTGAGCAGCGGGTCGCCGGTGACGGCGTACTGCCAGGCGAAATAGAGCGAGGCGATCGCCAGCGTAACGCCGCCGAACAGGATAAGCCGGCGCCGGACCGCGCGTCCAGCGTGGAAGAACAGGTACAGGCCGTGGAACATAAACGGCAGCGCCACGGCGAGGGCCGTGAACGGGCGCGATAGCGCCAGCAGCCCAAGCGAGGCAGCAGCGGCGAGGGCAGGCAGCCACGGTCTTTTGGAGACTGGCTCCAGGAAGGCGTCCAGCCAGGCCAGCACGAAGGCGGTGCTCAGCACCAATCCGAGCGGGTGAGAGAGCAGCGACCCGGAGTTCATCAAGAAGAAGGGCGAGCTGACGGTCAGGCCGGCAGCGAGCAGCCCCACCGTCTCGCCGAATAGCTTGCCGGCCGAGCAGGTAGGTGAGCCAGACTCCAAGCCCGGCCAGGAGCGGGTTGACCCAATGGCGAAGATCGAGGCGCTCGCCGATCGCCAGCACGACCGGCCAGCCGAGCGGGTATTTGCCGAAGCGCTGCCCGTTGTAATCCACAACGAAGGGGAACAGGAAGCTCTTCGGGTTTGGCGGCGAAGGCACGGTCAGCTGTCCCTGGGCGATCACCTGGGCCTGCCAGAGGTAGGCCATCTCGTCTTCCAGGTGCGCCATGCCCTCGAAGACGCGGTCGTGGACCCGGTAGGCCGCGAACACGGCCACCAGGCTGAGCAGGACCGCAATATATGCAGGGCGGAAGTGCAGGGATCGACTCATGGGGGAGGCGGACCGATCAGGCTCCAATCTCGCGAAGGGCTGCTAATGCGGATGCATGGAGCATGCCGTTCGAGGCGAGGACGCCGCGATTGCGGGTGAGGTTCCGACCGGTGGTGAAGTCGAGCGAGGCGCCATCGAGGTCGGTGAGGCGACCACCAGCCTCTTCCAGCACGAGCGAGCCGGCGGCCTGGTCCCAGATTTTCTCGCGGTAATCCAGCTTTGATGGGGAGAGCAGGCGCAGCATCAGCTCGCCCCCGCCGGCGGCGAGCACGGCGTACTTGGCCTGGCTGTCCATCTGGACCGGGTCGGCCTGGATGCCCATGGAAGCGGCCACCTGGTCGATCTGGCCGATGTTGGTGTGGCCGGATTCGACCGAGCGCAGCAGGCGGGCTCTGGAGGGGTCGCCGATCGCTGAGACATGAAGCTGTTGATAGACGCCAGGAGATTCGAGCGAGGTCGTCCATGTCCCCTGGCCGCGGACGGCGACCAGAAGCGATCCGGGGCCGTGGAAGTCCGGGGTCGAGGCATCCACCAGGTTCGGGCAGCCGAGGGCGCCGACCTGGACCTGACCATCCTGGACCAGGGCGAGGGCGACGGCGTACTGGTCGCGGCGCAGAAAGCCTTTCGTCCCGTCGATCGGGTCGAGCACCCAAAAGCGCGATGAGAATTCGGAGCGGCCGCGGTCGATCCAGGCGCAGACCTGGTCGGGGGAGGCGGGACCGGAGGCGCGGGAGACGAAGCGGACGACGGTCGCGAGGGTGTCTTCGGCGCCCGGGGCTTTCAAGGCGGCGGAGGCTTCCTCGGCGACGAGCGGGTCGTCCGGGAAGTGGTCGATCAGCAGGCGGGCGACCAGCGCCTGGGCGGCGAAGTCGGCGACGGTGACCGGCGAGCGGTCGTCCTTGGTGAGGGCGGGCGAGACCAGCTCGGCCTGGACGTGGCGGACGAGCAGGGCGGCCTGGCGGACGGCCTGGACGAGGAAGGAGATTTCGGGGGAGTTGAGATCGAGCATCGGGGAAGACACTTTCTATGTGAAAAAGGGCTTTTTCAGGCAATGAATTCGGGATTTGTTTCCGGCCTGTTAACCTCTTTTTTGGACGATACCAGTCAGGTCGTAGGTCATCGCGCCGTGGATGCGGACCGGGACGATCTCGCCGAGCGGCAGCTCGCCTTCGACGATCACCAGCCCGTCGATCTCCGGGGCGTCGCGGAACGAGCGGCCCATCGCAAGCCCGTCGCCGGCGCCTTCGATCAGCACATCGAGCGTCCTGCCGACCCAGGCCTGGTTTTTCTCAAGCGAGATCGAGGCCTGTAGCTCCATCAGCCGGTCGTAGCGCTGCTCTTTCACTTCGGCGGGGACCGGGTCGCCGAGCGGCTCGCTGGAGGTGCCTGGCTCGAAAGAGAACTGGAACGCGCCGACCCGGTCGAAGCGGATCTCGGCCAGGAAATCGAGCAGAGCCTGGAACTCGGTTTCAGTCTCGCCGGGGTAGCCGACGATGAAGGTGGAACGCAGCGCCAGGTCGGGCATCGCCCGGCGCATCTTCGCAAGCGTGCGGTGGACCGAATCGACGTTCGCCGGGCGGCGCATGCGCTGGAGCACATCCGGGTGGGCGTGCTGGAGCGGCATGTCCAGGTAGGGCAGGATCTGGGGATTGCCGGCCATCACCTCGATCAGCCGATCGCTGACGAAGCCAGGGTAGGCGTACAGCACCCGGATCCAGTCGATCTTTGGGGCCGCGAGGACCAGCTTCTCGAGCAGCCGGGACAGCCCGTCTTTGAGGCCCAGGTCGTGCCCGTAATCGGTCGTGTCCTGGGCGATCAGGACGAGCTCGCGCACGCCGCAGTCCTGGAGGAAAGCCGCTTCGGCGAGGATCTTCTGCTCCGGGCGGCTGAGAAGCGTCCCCTTGATCAGCGGGATCGCGCAGAAGGCGCACGGCCGGCGGCAGCCGTCGGCAATCTTCAGGTAGGCGCTGCGACCTTCGATGGAGACCTGCTGGGCGCCGCGCTCGTCGTGGTCGACGACGGAAGCCTCAGGCAGGTGGTAGAGCGGTAAGGGGTGCTGACTGGAGCGCAGCGCCTGGACCAATTCGACGATGTCCATCCAGCGGCGCGTCCCCAGGATGCCGTCGACGCCGGGCACCTGGCGGGCGACCTCGAGGCCGTAGCGCTGGGTCAGGCAGCCGGCGGCGATCAGCAGCTGGCCCTTGCGCTTATTCGCCGCCAGCTCTTTAAGCACCTGAAGAGACTCTTCCCGGGCTGCGGCGATGAAACCGCAGGTGTTCACGATCAGAACCGAGGCTTTCTTCGGGTCAGGGCGCAGCTGGTATCCGGAGCGGTCCATCAGCTGAGCCATCGAAGACGAATCGACGGTATTCTTGGCGCAGCCCAGCGAGATGAGATGGAATGTTTTAGGGTCCATTAGAAGCATTCCGAGTGGATCGATGGGATCACGGATTCGGCGGGGGAGCGAGCGTGGCTGCAGGAGGGACGGTCGGGATGATGGGCTGAGTGGGTGCGGGCGTCGGGGTGACCGTCGGCGTGGGTGGGAAGGCGCCTTGAGGGATGAACACCAGATCCACGATCTCGTTAGCTTCGCCCATCGTCCCAACATCCGTGCCGTTGAAGAATACCTGCAAGGCAGCGCCGTTGCTGGTCAGGACTTCGACCTGCGAGCTGCCGACGAACGGGTAAGCGCTGCCCGCGAGCACCCGCCCCTGGAATTCGATTTTGCCATCCACGGTGACCCGCATCCAGGCGCGCTGCAGGATGGTCAGGTAGACCTGTACGGCTGCTCCGCCTGAAGCAGGCGGCTCGGCGCCTTCCTCCAGTGTTCCGGTTGGAAAAACCGGTTGGGTCGGGAAGAGGCCGGCCTGTGAAGGCGGGGTAGGGGTCTCCGGCAGAGGTACGGAGGTCTGGCTGGGTGAGGCGGTCGCAAGCAAGATTTCTGCGATCGACGGGGCGGTAGGCAGCGGATCGGTTTCAGAGGTCATTGCAAAGATCCGGATCACACCCCAGACGATGAAAACACCCAGAAAAATCACGAGCGATCCACCGATCAGGATATCTGGAGAGAGCAGCTTGCGGAGGCGAGAAGGTGGGGTCGTTTTTTCTCTGATTGGGACTGGCTTCGATGTCTGCGGATCGGCAGAGCGGCGAGCCTGAAGCTGCGCCTGGAGCCCGTCCGCAAAACGCAAGAGCAGCGCCTCGGAATTCAAGCCCAGGAAAGAAGCATAATTGTTCAGCATCCCCCTGCCCTGGACCGGGGAAGGGAGCCCTTCCAGGTTCCCAGCTTCGAGGGCACGCAGGTAATGCTGGCGGATGTGGGTGTGGCGCTCGACGTCTTCGAGGGAAAGCCCGAGCAGCTCACGTTGACCCAGGAGCTTGCGACCGATATCCATGAATATCTCGCCGGCTTCTTCCTGGATTTGCCGGGCGGTATCGTTGAGCTGGGGCTGCGTATTGGGCGGGGGTTGAGGCGGCTGCGGCACGGGCGGGGAAGGTTCCGTACCTTCCAGCTCGGCGATGAGCGCCTCTGAGTTCGAGCTCGAGGTACTCCGCGTAGGCGCGCAGAAAGCCGCGGACATGAACAGCCGACGGGAGCGCATCCCATTCGCTGGATTCGATCGCCCGCAGGTAATGCGCCCGAATCCGGGTGGCGGCAGAGGCCTGCTCGATGGTCAGGGCTCGTTGTTCGCGCTTCTGGCGGAGCTGTTGACCGATCTGTTCGCTCATCTGTTAATCATCACCTCGGCCTGGATTAAAATGCAGGAGCAGGTCCAGGCCGAGGCGGCGATCGGGCTATCCTGCCCAGAAGGTTTCAAATCTGCTATGCTGTTTCTGTTTCGGACGGCGTTTCTTCAGCCTGGATTTCGGTCTCCGAAGCTGCTTCCTGCGCCTCAGGTTGAGCGACCGCTGCGGCCAGCGCTTCACCCGGGAGGCTTACGACTTCGCCTTCGCGGTGGACGATGACGGTGACTTCGGGGATCAGGTCGATCGTCAGGCGGACGCGGATCGGGTGGGTTCCGATGGTCCGGATCGGCTCAAAATCGAGCTGGCGGCGGCTGACTTCGACGCCCGATTTGGCTTTGATGGCATCGGAGATCATCGCGGGGGTGATCGAGCCGTAGAGCTTTCCGGTTTCACCTGCTTTGACTGGGAAAGACAGTGTCAACTTCGAGAGGATTCCGGCCACGCCGCTCATCTCGTTGTTCAAGACTGCTCGCTTGGCGTTTGCCTGGGTGCGGATGTTTTCGGAGCGAGCCAGCGCTCCGGGGGTCGCCAGGACTGCCAGGCCCTGCGGGATCAAGAAGTTCCGGCCGTAGCCGTCGGCCACTTTTTTTACTTCCCCAGCGCGGCCTAATTTATAAACGTCCTTAATCAAGAGTACTTTCATTGTCAAGCCCTTTCAATCTGTATGAAGTTGAGCGAAGGGTACTACGCTCACAGCGGGCTGAATTTTACCAGATGCCCGACAGAGAGTCAACCAAACTTCTGGGGACTTCCAGCGAGCACAGGCCTGATATAATGCGCGAATGGGAGAAAGCGAAGTAAATCACAGGCGCCAGCGTGTGGTGCGGGTCGAGGCGATCGTGCTGCGTCATTCGGACTGGGGAGAAGCAGACCGGCTGGTGTGGCTGATCACGCAGGAGATGGGTAAAATCCAAGCTGTGGCGAAGGGCGTCAGGCGGATTCGCTCGCGCAAGGCGGGCCACCTGGAACCCTTCACACGCGCCAGCCTGCTGCTGGCACGCGGCAGGGATCTTTTAATCGTCACCCAGGCGGAGACGATCGACGCCTTCCTGCCGCTGCGCGAGGACCTGGCCGGGGTCACGTATGCGTCCTACGTGGTGGAGCTGCTGGACCGGTTCACATACGAACAGGGGGAAGGGCGCGAGCTGTTCGTGCTGCTTGCCGATACGCTCAAGCGGCTTTCGGAGGGGACAGATCCCGACTCTGTGATCCGCTACTTCGAGCTGCGCCTGCTGGACCAGGTCGGCTTCCGGCCGGAGCTCTTCCACTGCCTTGGCTGCGGCCGGGATATCCAACCGGAAAGCCAGTTTTTTTCGGCGAAAGCAGGGGGCGTGCTCTGCCCGAAGTGCGGCCCGGGGGCGCCCGGTGCAATCCCAATCTCGATCAACGCCCTGCACTTGCTGCGGCATTTCCAGCGCAGCAGTTTTTCTGAGGCGATGCGGCTCGGCCTTTCGGCTGAGGTCAACCGGGAAGTAGAAATATTAATGCAGCACTACCTGACCTACCTGCTGGAGCGAGGCCTGAACACGCCGCCGTTCCTGCGCAGGCTGCGGAGCGCTGCGCAGGACGCCAAAGCCTAATCCGCCGGTTTCGAAAGAAGCAAAGCCGGGTCGAGCTCTGGATGAGCCGGCAGGCGCGCCTGCATCGACCAGGGTCCGGTCCAGGTCACCTGGACCGACCGGATCTGGCCGCGCAGGTCCTCATCCGATTGGACGAAGACCAGCTTGTTGGTAGGGGTCCTGCCGCGCCAGCGGCCGCGCACTTTTTCTTCAAAAAGGACCGAGCTCGGCCTCCCCCAGGCAGCGGGCGTTGATCTCAGCGGTGATCCCTTCCTGGAGCTCTTCCAGCAGGCGGAAGCGGCGCCATTTCTCTTTTTCAGGCACATCGTCCGGCATCCGCCGCTGCGAGACCGTACCGGCGCGGGGAGAATAGCGGGCAAGGTGGGCGACGTCCAGCTTGAGCTCGGCCAGCAGGTCGGCAGTGCGCTCGAACTGAGCCTCTGTCTCGCCGGGAAAGCCGACGATGATATCGGTGGCGATCGAGACGCCCGGGATGCGGAGGCGGATTTTTTCGACCAGCCGGCGGTAATCCGCAGCGGTGTAGCCGCGGTGCATCGCTGCGAGCACCAGGTCGTCGCCAGCCTGGATCGGGACTTCGATATGCGGCATCACCTTCGGCAGCTCTGCAACGGCGTCCAGAAGCTCGGCGGTCATCCAGTTCGGGTGGGAGGTCAGGAAACGGATCCGCTCCAGGCCTTCGATTTCATGGAGGATTTTCAGCAGGCCGGCCAGGGTGGGACTCTCGGGAATATCCTTGCCGTAGCGGTCGACGATCTGACCCAGAAGGGTGATCTCTTTGACCCCCTGGGAGACCAGGGAGCGAGCTTCAGCGAGGATATCCTCTGCGGGGCGGCTGCGCTCGGGACCGCGCTGGTAGGGAATGATGCAGAATGTGCAGGCGTGCGAGCAGCCCAGCACGACCGGCACATGGGCTGAGACCAGCCGGCCGCGCTCGTCCATCGGCAGCAGCAAGTCGGCGCTCCCCGGCAGCGCCCCGTCCATGAGCGCGTAGCGCTGCTGGACGCTTTCTTTTTCCAGATCGCGGGTCTCGGCCTGCGTCAGGTAGGCGATCAGCGGGCCCGGGTCGGAAGGGGGGAGAACACGTCCACGTAGGGGAAGCGGGATTTCAAGCGATCGTAGCCCCTGATGCCCACAAGGCAGCCCATTAAATTGATCACCAATCCGGGGTTTTGAGCTTTCAGCGGGCGCAGCGAACTCAGCCGGCCGTAGGCTTTGTCCTCGGCGCTCTGGCGGACCACACAGGTGTTGAGCACGATGACATCGGCTTCGGCGGGGATGCGGGTCGGATGGTAACCGAGGTGTTCCAGCGCAGAGGCGACGCGGACTGAATCGGCGACGTTCATCTGACAGCCTTCTGTCCAAATGTGATATTTCATGTCCGGTATTATAACAAATGCTGTGGGGAGTTCGTCGACGGTAAAAAGCAGGGATGACTGAATCCGGGGTCGACAAAATCATGAACGACTGACAGTCGTTACTACCTAAACCACAAGGCCCAATGCTTTGTCGGGAAGGACGACCTTTTGAATTATCGAGGTCGTTTGAGCCAATGCCGGCGGAATTCAGCCGCCTGATTCCCTTAACGTGCCCTTCACCAAACACATTTCGTCTGATGATAGAATTGCCAGATGCGCAAACCGATCTGGATCATCCCCCTGGCCATTCTGGTGATCCTCACAGCATCCGCTTTGATTTTTTACCAGCTGCCGCCCGTCAACCAGCGGCTGTCCTGGCGGGTGGAATCGGCCAGGACGTACCTGCGAAAGGTCATCAACCCGGTTGAGGCGATGCCCACCGCGCTGCCGAGGCCGGATGTGGCTCAGGTCTCGAGGGCTCCAGCGACCGCGCTGCCGACTGCAACGCCCCCACCGCTCCCAACCGAGGCGCACCCGCCGACCCCCACACCGACCGATCCTCCGCCGCCCGAAACCGTCACGCTCCCCTCGCCTGCCTGGGAAAAGCAGGACATGAACAACTGCGGGCCGGCCGCACTGGCGATGTACCTGCGCACGTTCGGCTGGGAAGGGGACCAGAAGACGATCACCGAAGTGATCAAGCCTTACCGCGACGACCGAAATGTGAACGTGGAGGAGCTGGCTTACTACGTGCGGACGCAGGCCGGCTGGCTGCAGATCCAATACCGGGTGGGCGGGGACCTGGAGCTGCTCAAGCGGCTGCTTGCGGCCGGGCTGCCGGTGATGATCGAGGAGAGCTTCTTCTTCGAAGAAGATTACTGGCCAGAGGACGACCACTGGGCTGCCCACTACCAGCTCCTGACCGGATACGACGATAAAGAAGGGGTCTTCATCGGCCAGGACAGCTTTCACGGCCCGGACCAGCGGATCGCTTACGAAAAGCTCGACGAATACTGGCAGTCGTTCAACCGGGTTTATATCATGATCTACCCGCCGGAGAAAGAAGATACGATCAAGAAAATCCTCGGAGAAAATTGGGACCCGGATGTGAACCGCCAGCGCGCCCTCGAAAAGGCCGAGCAGGAAACAAAGGAGGACCCCAAGAACCGGTTTGCATGGTTCAACCTGGGTTCCAACCTGACCTACTTCGAGCGCTATATCGAAGCCACAGACGCCTACGACGCAGCGCGCGAGCTGGGACTGCCCCAGCGGATGCTGCGCTACCAGTTTGGTCCGTTTATCGCTTATTTCCACACCGGTCAGATCGACGACCTGATCGCGCTGAGCGAATACGCGCTGGAGATCACCCCAAATTCGGAAGAGGCCCTGCTGTGGCACGGCTGGGCGCAGTACCGCCAGGGCGACAGCAAGCTTGCGCTGGAAAATTTCCAGCAGGCCCTGGTCGAAAACCCGCAGTACCAGGACGCCCAGTACGCCCTGGACTTCGTGCGGGCGAACCAATGAGCGCACAATCGATTTGGGATTGTGCTATACTGTCAAAAACACCGTAAATCAAGCACAAGGAGAGTCCGATGGATATTAAAAGCGGCTCCGTTTCAGAATTTATTCAATCAAAAAAGCGCCCCCAGGCATGGGGGAGGCGCTTGATCCACATGCTCCTGTTTCTGATGCTGGTCACGACGCTGACGGCTCAACCGGCTTTCTCTCAGGAAACCGGCGCCAGGAGCCCCGACCGTTCCGATGCCGACCTGGAATATCGACATTGTGGACGGCCCGCGCATCTTCGCCAACATGACCGACCGCACATTCGCTTACCGGTCCAACGGCCAGCCGTGCGCGGCCTACGGCGGCGACGGGCTGTATTTCGCCTGCTACAACAGCACGACTGCGATCTGGGAAACGATGCTTCTGGACTACAGCGTAGGCGTCGGCCAGTACGCCTCGCTGGCGTTTTTCTTCAGCCCGCTGACCACCAAAGAAGAGGCGTTCATCGCTTACTACGACGCCACAAACGGGGCGTTGAAGTTAATGTACACGTTCGGCGGGTTATGGCAAGCGCCGGTAAACGTCCCCACTCCTGCTCCGCTCTACCTCAGGCCTGAGGCCGGAGGCGGGCAGGCAACAGCAGAGACAGCACCCGAGGGCGACATCGATTTCCTGGCAGAAGTGCGCAAGCTCCAGCTGCCCTGGCTGAACAACGTCAACCCGAACAACCCGGATTTCATCATCCAGAACCCCCCGGGCGTGGGTAAATACACCTCGATCGCGGCGGATTCGAACGGGATCTACATCAGCTATTACGACGACCGCGTTAAACCCGGCGGGACCACGATGAAGTCCGAACGGAACCTGAAGTTTGCGCGCTGGAAGGGCGGCGCCAACTGGTATTTCATGGTGGTGGACAATTACCTGGACCAGGGCGCGGTCGGGCTGTGGTCTTCGCTCAAGGTGGACTCGAATTCGAACGTCCACATCGCCTATTTCGACGAGAAATACGACGACCTCAAATACGCCTTCTGGGACCAGAAAGACGACGATATGGACGGAGACGGCGACGACTGGTGGACCGCGACGGTCGACGGCGAAGGCGGGGACCAGGCTCGCCCCAACACCGGGTCGATGTGCTCGCTGGACCTGTTCGACCAGGGCGTTTCCGGCGTGCGCGGCGTGCCCTATATCAGCTACCTGGATTTCACGGACGGCGACGAGGGCGCCCCGGATGGGGACCTGCGGCTGTCCAGGCTGACCGGCTGGGGCGGAGAAAATGGATCGTGGAACCGCCAGACGATCAACTTCTTCGGGCATCACGGGCTGGTGGTCGTCGATCGCGGTGGAAAGCGGCAACGACCCTCCAAGGGTGCACATCAGCTACTACAGGCCGGAGGGCGGTCACTTAAGGTACGCGGTCGTGAGAAATACGGGCGTGACCATCACGACGATCAAATCGAACCTTGGGAATTCCGGCCAGTTCACCTCGATCGACCTGAACTACGCCGCTTCTGGCACGCCGCCGGGGATCCTGCACTACAATGCGCCGCTGGGGCAGATGGAGTTCACCTACAGGAAAACGACGAACAGCTGGGCGGCTTCCCAGACCGTGGACATCAACGGGCAGGATATGGGCTATAACTCTTCGCTGGCGATCGACGGTTCGAACGTGCCGCACATCAGCTATTTCAACTCCACCCACAGCACCTTGAGGTACGCCAACGCCTTTGGGTCGGCCTGGTGGACCAGGACCCTGCCGCTCGGCCCGCACAACGGATATTTCTCGTCGATCGACACGTTTAACCAGGCGATCCGGATCGGGAGCTACGATTCGGACAACAGCAACCTGATGCAGGCCTCCGGCGGGGACCGATTTGGCTGGGAGTACCATACGATCTTGGATACCTTTGACGTCGGCCAGTATCTCTCGCTGAAGCTGGACGGTCTCGGCCGGACGCACATCAGTTACTACGACGCGACGCACGGGGACCTGGTCTACGCGGACTGGGGCGTGCACGGAAGCTACTGGTACACCGACACGCGCGATTCTACATATGACGTGGGCAAATTTACCTCGCTTGCGGTCAGCAACGACAACCGGGTCTATATCAGCTATTTCGACGAGGAGCACGACCATTTGAAGATGACCTACCAGACGCCCCCGTTCGGGATCTGGGACACGGTCATCGTGGATGACGGCGACCACAACAACGACGGTACAGAAGAGTACGAGGTCGGCTGGCGTTCTTCGATCGACGTTGACGGCGCCGGCAACCCATACATCAGCTACTATAACGTGACGACCGGCGACCTGGAGTTTGCTGCTTCGCCAGACGGCGGGGCTACATTTAACCTCAGCACTTTGGATGATATAGGCCTGGTTGAAACAGTCGATGTGGGCCTGTACTCCTCGCTCAAAATCAACCGGACGGATGGGACCCGGCATATCTGCTACTACGACCTCACGAATGGGAATCTGGATTACGCGCGCTGGAATTCAGTCGATGGGTGGCAATTCGACACCATCGATTCAGATGGAGATGTGGGAGCGAGCTGCTCGATCGACCTGTCGGTCTACACAGCGGCAGATCCTGGTTGGCCTCCCAACGGACAGCCTCCGATCGAGGCGGGTCAGCCGGCGATCTCCTACTATGACAATTCGCGCGGCGACTTGAAGATCGCCTTATCCTATTCGCTGCCGTTGTTGAGACTTTTCCTCCCGGTAATCGAAAATCCGTAAACCTGATTGAACTGCCTGGATTGACTTCCAAAAAGATTCCCCCGGTAACTGAAACCGGGGGGGTCTTTTTGAGTCGGGTGAACCATTATCTGGAATCCCCTGGGATTTCATGACCGCGTGCGATCACAAAAATCGACTTTAAGCAGCCGGCTCATGCGACCGATTTTTGCCTGACTGGTTCGCATATGATATGATTCAACTGCAAAGAAAACTGAAGGTTCAACGAGGAAAAAAATGGAGCTTCAAGAAATTTATCTAAAAGTGATCGATGGGGATGCACCAGGCGTGCAGGCTGGCGTTCGAGCGGCTCTTGCTGAGGGGCAGAGCGCCGAGGCAATATTAAACCAGGCGCTGATCGCGGCGATGGAAGAGGTCGGCCGGCGGTTTGAGGATGGCGATTTCTACGTCCCCGAGATGCTGATCGCGGCGCGGGCGATGCAGTCCGGGCTGGCGCTGCTGAAGCCCCACCTGGCGGAAGGCGGGGTCAAATCCGCCGGCAAGGTGGCGATCGGGACGGTCAAGGGCGACCTGCACGACATCGGGAAGAACCTGGTGGCGATGATGCTGGAGGGGGCGGGGTTCGAAGTGCAGGACCTCGGCACGGACGTGGACGCCAGGACGTTCATCAAGGCGGTCGAAGGGGGCGCGAATGTGATCGGGATGTCAGCGCTGCTGACGACCACGATGAACAGCATGCGGTCGACGATCCAGGAGCTGCAGGCCGCCGGGCTGCGCGAGCAGGTCAAGGTGGTGATCGGCGGCGCGCCGGTGACGGACGCTTACGCGAGCCAGATCGGGGCGGATGCTTACGCTCCGGACGCATCGAGCGCGGTGCGGGTCGTTCGGGGGCTGGTTGGAGGATAATTCAAGCGCGGAGTGTTCTAGGGCGTAGAAGAGGATGGGATTGCTTCGTGAAGAACGTCCGCAATGACGGGACGGTTTAGAACGCTGAAGAAGCAGGGATTGCTTCGCAAATACAGCGTCCGCAAAATACGTCCGCAAAATACGCGGACAGGCGGACAGGCGGACAGGCGGACAGGTGGACAGGCCGCAACTGACAGGTCGGTTTAGAACGCTGAAGAAGCAGGGATTGCTTCGCAAAACAGCGTCCGCAATGAACGTCCGCAAAATACGTCCGTAAAATACGTCCGCAAACTTCACGAACAGGCGGACAGGCGGACAGGCGGACAGGCTCACAATGACTAGAAGGTAAGGACAAAACCTGCCGGTGGATGATCCGGCAGGTTTTGAATGTTGATCATGCCGGGCGCGGTTATTCGTCGACCTTCGGGTATTCCTGAACTTCCACAACCGAAGCCGTCGATGCGGGGAGTGGCTCGATGGGCATCAGGAGGAGCGCGACGATATAGGCGATAAATCCCGGGCCGCCCAACAGCGCGAAGGCGACAAAGACCAGGCGCACGATGGTCGGATCAATATCAAAATAGCTGGCGATCCCAGCGCATACGCCTGCGATCATGCGGTTGTCGCGCGATCGGGTGAGTTTCTTTATATCAGACATTCTTATGCTCCTTATTCTATTTCCGCCTCTTTTGGGTTAACCCCGCGCAGTCCTGGGTGCATTTGGGGTTTTGGGGCGGTTTCAACGCTCGTTTTAATCGATTTCTTCCCCGGCAAAGGGATCGAAAAGCCGGATTTCGTCGAGGAGTTGATGCTGCTGATTCAATCTACGCAGACCTCGAAAAAAGGTTGCAGGAACCGAAGGTCGGGCTGGATCAGGGCGTGCTGGACGGCGAGGGTGTGGGGTTACGCGGCTCGGCGGCGATGATCAGGTCTCGAATGGCTGCATAGACCTCCGGGTTGATATCGTAAACATTCTGGATCGCGGCAATATCCTTGAACGGTCCGTGGGCCTGCCGATAGGCGACGATTCGAGCGGCGCGCACCGGCCCGATCTGCGGGAGCAGCTCCAGCTCGAGCGAGGAAGCGGTGTTGATATCGATCGGGAAAATTGCGGCCGGAGTGCCCGTCGGCGGGAGGGCTGTTTCTGAGGCTTCCGGGAGGGTGCTTTGAGGCTGAGACTTCGAGCACCGCTGCGGTGGGAGGGATCGTCGGGACCAGAAGCTGGAGGCCGTCTTCCAGGAAGGCGGCCAGGTTGAGCGCCTGGGTGTCTGCCCCCGGCAAGAAACCACCGGCAGATTGGACGGCATCCTGGACCCGGCTTTGTGCCGGGAGAGCGTACACGCCAGGACGACGGACTGCGCCAGCCACGTGAACGAGCAGCGGGGAGGGGGATGGGACATGGCCGAGCTCGAGCGGCCGGCCGCGCGAGCCTATCGCTGACGAGCAGGACGGCACCCACTCCCAGAAGCGTGCAGAACACAGCGAAAACGATCTTCCACAAGTCCTTCACGGTCCACTCACCTTCCGGCTTGCGGCAGACGGAACCACCCGGCAAGCAAGACCGGGCGGTCCTGATGATCTGCGTCGAATGACTTCAGCCGGCGACTTCTTCGCTGTTAAGCTTCAAACTCAACCCCAGGCGCTGTTTTGAGGCGTCGACATGCAGGATGCGAACCTGCAGGCGCTGGCCTTCCTGGAGGGAGATCATCTCATCCGGATCAGCACTGGAGGCGATCTCAGAGACGTGAATCAACCCATCCAATCCTTCTTCCAGGCGGGCAAACGCGCCGAAGGGGACGATGCTGGTGATGACAGCCTCGGTGATCTGTCCCGAGTGGTAGCGGGTCTCGGCGCTTTCCCAGGGGTTGGGATGCAGACGTTTTAGGCTTAGCGCGACCCGAGCTCGTTTTGGGTCGACCTGGATCACATAAACCACAACCTGCTGGCCCAGGGTGACGACTTCGGAGGGGTGCTGAACCCTACCCCAGGAGATTTCCGAAACATGGACCAATCCTTCCACACCGCCCAGATCGACAAACACGCCGAAATCGGTTATGTTCGTGACGACACCCGATGCGCAGGATCCAGGGATCAGGTTTCGGAGGAGATTATTCCTGCTGCCCGGGCTGGATTGGGCGGCGCGCTCTGAAAAGACGACCCGGCCGCGCTCCTGGTCGCATTCGATCACTTTCAGATCAAGGATGCGTTCAACAAAACTGGCGAGCCATTTTTCTGCTTCGTCGACCTGGCAGGGCGATTCGATCAGGTGAGAGATCGGGACAAACCCCTGCAGCCGGTCCCCGCTGACGAGCAGACCGCCGCGGTTATAGCCGGTCACTTCCATTTGGACGACCTGATCCTGTTCGTAAAGCTCAACCGCACGCTGCCAATCGAGCTGTTCCTCGTTGTTTTCGTCGGCATGGGTTTCATCCCACCCAGCGGAAAGCACCGCCGTTCGAGCGGAGCGCGCTGCTGGCCCTCCATGCGCCTGTTCTTCAGCGAGCACAGAATCCCACCACGATTCCTGCATGGGTGGGGGCGGTCCTTCATGCTCTTCATGGTAACGGTTTCTATTTACCATTAAGATTTCCTCCCCGTGCTGGTTCCATTACTTGATCATTTGGATTGTTTTCTGCTTTGAGAGGAACAGGATCCGGAAAATCCCGAATGACTTCCTGTTCCATTTCCATGATTGATTTTGCCACGGCTTCAATTGCGATCCGCTGCTTACGATAAAGATCCGCCTCGGATACCGCCAGGCGCAATGCAACCTCCCGGACTTTGCGGCCTTCCATGAACTTCAACTCCAAAATGTTATACAAAATCCACTCCGCTGTAAAACGCCTTTCTCCCTCGGGACGGACGCGCTCGATCGCGCTGCGCAAAATCGCGCGCAGGGCGTTGATCGAGCTCTCTTCCTGCTCCTGGGCGGTTTTTTGGACCACTCGCAGGTTAAGCAGAGGGCTATCCGTCAGCTTTGGACCTCCCCAATAATGAGTCAAAGCATCTTTTACAAGGGAAGACATTTCGTCCGCTTCAAGCGGGACATCCGGCGAGGTCAGGATTTCCGTGCCATCGTAGCGAGAAGCGGCGCGCAGCCTCTGGATCATCTCGATCTCTGGAGTCAGGGCTTCCAGAGAGCTGAAAGCCTGCTCCTGGCGGAGGCGGTCGCCGATGGCAACTGCCGCACGGTGGGCGAGCAAATGCAGCGCCTCGCGCTGCTCGTCGTCCAGGTCCTTGTCCGGTGTGCGCAAGACCCCCAGCAGGCCGACCAGCTCGGTTCTGTCCCCGGCCGGGTCGTAAAGCGGCGCCAGCCAATTGCCGCCCCAGGCGAACAGAACCTGTCCCACGCCGTCCTGCGAGGCAGCCTGGATGGAACTGACCGGGATGTCTTCTCCGTTCAGCGAATTGTCACCTCCTATAATCAGAAAATTCTCGATTTTCCCCGAACCGCTCAGGGTGGCGATAAAAGCCCTGGAGACCTGCAGGCGGTCGCAGACTGCGGCGAGGATGGCTTCCAGAAATTGCTGCAGGTCGCCCATCGTCAGCAGCCTTTCATCGAGAGTCTGCAAACGCTCCATCTCGGAGCGGTCTTTTCCAAAGAAGAGCCAGCGCTCCCAAACCGGCGATGCGAGCGTGATCAGGTGTTCCATCAGCAGAATCGCCGGCAACCATGACTACCGGGATCATCGCGGAAACATCGTAGCCAAAACGGCTTCCAAACCGGCGCAGGAGCGTTGTGATCGCCAACACGGTCGAGGCGGTCACCGGTCCGCGCATCAGCCATTTGAACAACCTTCGTTTTACGACCCGATCGGGCCAGGGAACGCCAAAGAAGGCGACCGCGTAGGCCATCAAGACCAAGAGGAAGGTCACCAGCAGATTGCTGAGGGTCACGATCGACCAGAAGAGCAGCGGTGCGCGGGCGGCCAGGTTGGATCCGAAGAGCAGATAGGGATAGGATCCGAGGGCTGGCGCCAGGGCGCCGAGGATCAGGTAGGTCATCCGGCGGCGAGTGGATGGCGTGACGGTTCGCTGGTAGGCTCTCCAGAAATTGAACCAGGAGATGGCCATCGGCCGCGAGATAGAACGCTGCGAAGATCCATGTGAGCCAGGTTCGCTGAAGGTGCGGCGCGGGCGCATCGATCAGCACGAGCCGGCCGACCAGCAGGTTGGCCGGCAGCGCCAGCAGAAACCCGAGCGATGCAATCCCCATCAACGTGTTGACCAGCGACCGCCGGCCGCGGGACGGCTTTCCGGTCGTTGCAAGCAGGGCGTCGGAAAAAGTAAGATAGGAGATCGGCAGGAAGATGATCCCGACCCACTGCAGCCGCAGCCAGAATTCTAATGACCTAGGGGTATCGGCGACCGTGGTGAGCGCTTCGCAGACAAAGACGATGACGACGCAGGAAAGGATCAGGGTGAAAGAGCGGGTGACGCGATCTCGTAAGTTAAACGAAAACGCATACATTAAGAGCGAGAAAGCAGTAATTGCGATCCCCGCCGATAAAAAGCTGTTCAGCATTTTAAACGCTGCAGTAAGAAATTCGTACATTCCTGTAAAAGACGTTCCTCAATAAATGGATTAAAAATCTCAAAAGGATTTCCGAAAGAACACTCCAATTTTGTTACCTGGATAATAAAAGTCGTTATATCCGCAGAATTCAAAGCCCATCTTGAAGGCAAAATCAATTCCTGGTCCGTTCTTAGGATGCATCTCGAGCACCAGGTCGTGGCTTTCCTGATTGGCAGACCATTCGACGGCAGCCAGCACCAGTGCGCTGCCGATCCCCTTGCGGCGGAGGCTTTTTTTCACCGCCAGGTCGGTCACCCAAACCGCCTGGGTTATTCGATCCAGGACCAGGCCGATGTAACCGATCACTTGATCGGCGTGCGAAGCAACCAGGAGTGCCCGAGAGACGGGTCCAGTCTTCCGCAAGCGAGTGCACGGGTTTGGGGTAATCCTGGCGAACCGGGCGCGGCAGGCGGACTTTTTGAAAATGGACGTCGATCTGCCCGGGCTCGCGCTGATGGTGGAATTCCATCTGCCAGACGACATCGGTAATCGTGCTGTGATCCAGCGCGATCAGAATGGGGATATCCGATGAGACGGCAGGGCGAATTTCGATCTCGGGCATATCGGCCGGATTTCTATGGCTCAGGGTTCTCCTGGGGCGGAAGTGAAACCCGCACCTGGATGATGCAGGGCTCGGAAGGTTTCGCCTGGCTGTCGACCACAACCAGGGCGAGCTGGTAGTTGCCTGGGGAGAGGCGGCTGGTGTCCCAATCGCCGAGCTTGCCGGAGACCACGGGTGAGTTTCCGGCCTGGATCGTCAGCCAGACGCTTTCTTCCGGACGCTTGATCTCGAATTTATAAAAGCCGAAGTTCTCGATGTTGGCTGTTCCGACAACCGGAACGACGCCGCGGATTTCTTCGCCGTTTTGCGGGATCACGATCTCGATCAGACCGGGAGTGCATCCGCTCTCGACGACCGGGATTGTTTGAGCCAGCTCCGGCAAGATGGTGGCTTGAGGCGGCTCGGCACCCGGAGTTGTCGCAGCAAGCGTTGTGGTGGGGGTTGCCAGCAGATCCAGCGTTGGAGTATTCAGCGCACCACTGCCAGGCATCGCCGGGGCGACAAAAGAAACCATGATGAATTCTGTTACGACCATCGTTAATATCAACACAATAATGCTGGCAGACTGGTTCAGCCGCGATTGAGCGTTCTCGCGCTCCAACCCAAAACTTGCACCTTGCAGCTCGTTCCAGGCAAGTAAAAACCTTCGAATGTATAAGAGTCCCCCAAGCCCGAGAAGCAGATATATCCACATCTCAAAGGCGCGAAAAAAGCCGAGTGCTTCTTCCATGCCGCTCCTAGCTGGGGATCAAATGCGAATGATAAGACCCAGGGCCTGGTATCTTAATTTCCCAGGTTTCGGAGAACACCCCGGATCAGAGCTAACAATTGTGGGACGATCTTGTCTCCCGCTTCAAGAACCTCCTCGTGGGTCGTAACCGTGCTGCCGTCAAGGTTGGCTTTATTGCTGATGCCTGAGAAACCCAGGACGCGAGTCCCGCCGTGGCGGGCAGCGATTACTTCTGGAACGGTGGACATTCCAACCGAATCCGCACCAGCCAGGCGGAGGAATCGAAGGTCTGCGGGTGATTCGAAGGATGGGCCGGCCAGGGAGACGTAGACGCCCTGGTGAAGGCGGATACCCAGCTGGCTGGCGGTCTGGACGGCAGCCTGGCGAAGCTTAAGGTCATAGGGGCAGCCCATATCCGGGAAGCGCGGACCTAACTCATCCAGGTTTGGGCCGCGCAGCGGGTTCAACCCGGCCATGCCGACCAGATTGAGGTGATCTGTAATGAGCATCACATCGCCCGGCTCGAAATCAGGGTTGACCGCCCCAGCGGCGTTGGTGATGATGAGGATTTCGACGCCCAATCGCTGCATCACGCGAACAGGGAGGGTGATCTGCGCCATGCTGTAGCCTTCATAGTAATGGCTGCGGCCCTGCATGACCATTACCGTCTGGCTTTCCAATCCTCCAATGACCAGCCGGCCTTTATGGCCTATTACCGTCGAAACAGGCCAGTTGGAAAGCTGCTCAAAGGGGATGAAAACCGGATTGTTGATTTGCTCAGCCAACCCCCCCAGCCCAGAACCGAGGATCAGGCCAATTTTTGGTTTGACGGTCAATTTCGAGCTGATCTCGGCGGTGGTCTGGTCGATCTGTGATAAAGAAATCCATTCGCTCATTCTTTTACCTGCACTATGTGAATATTATAACATGCACTCATTTTTCAAAGCGCCGCCTTGAAAGCGGCAACGGCCTGTTCGACCGCGCCGTCGTCGATCCAATAGTGCGTCACCAGCCGATAGCCGCGCCGGGAGACCACACCGACCTTTACGCCGCGATCGCTTAACCGGCCGGCGAAATCCCGGGTGGTGTGGGGGATGGATTCATCCAGCGTCAGGAAAACCATATTTGTGGCGGGTTTGTTTACGTGCAATCCCGGGATTTTTCCTAGCTCCTGGGCAAGACGGGCGGCGCGGGCATGGTCATCTGCCAACCTTTCGGTCATTTCAGTCAGCGCAACGATCCCGGCCGCGGCCAGGATGCCCGCCTGACGCATCCCGCCGCCGAGCATCTTGCGGATGCGGAGGGCGCGATGGATGAATTCTTCCGAGCCGCACAAAACCGAGCCGACCGGGGCGCACAGCCCTTTGCTCAGGCAGACGGTGACCGAGTCGACCGGGGAAGCCAGCTCGGCAGCCGGGACGCCCAGGGCGGCCGCGGCGTTAAACAGCCTGGCTCCATCCAGGTGGAGCTTCAGGCCGTTGCGGTGAGCCAATTCAGCAACCCTGGTGGTGTATTCAACGCTCAGCACCACCCCTCCGCAGCGATTTTGGGTGTTTTCGAGCGAGACCAGTTTCGTGATCGGGTCATGCGGGTCATCCGGACGGATTGCGGATTCGATCGCGTCCAACAAGAGCGTGCCATCCGGCTGGTTGGCGATCTGGCAGGAGTGGACACCGCCCAAGGCCGAGATCCCGCCGGCTTCGAACAGAAAGGTGTGGGATTTGTCCCCCAGGATGACTTCATCGCCGCGGGTGCAGTGGGCAAGGATGCCGGCCAGGTTGCCCATCGTGCCCGAAGGGACGAAGAGCCCGGCCTCTTTGTTTAATAACCGGGCGGCGGTCTCCTGCAGGCGGTTGACCGTCGGATCTTCGCCGTAGACATCGTCGCCGACCTCGGCTTCAGCCATCGCCCGGCGCATCTCGGGGGTGGGGTGGGTAATCGTATCCGAACGCAGATCGACAATTTTCATCTGGTTTCTTTAACCTTTCCAGCCCTGAGACCAACCAGAACTGTTTCCAATTCCAGCGGAAGCGGGGCTTCAAATGTGTTGGCTTCGTTTTCTCCCGGCAGGCGGAAGGTCAACCTTTGCCGCGTGGAGGAAATGGCGATCGATTGAAGGGTAGGGCGCTGGCGGCCGTAGACGGTGTCTCCGGCAACCGGGCAGCCGATGAAGGCCAGGTGGATGCGGATCTGGTGGGTGCGCCCGGTGACCGGGTGGACCTCCAGCAGGGTGTGCTCGGGGAAGGTTTCGATCGTGTGGTACTCGCTGGCTGCCTGGCGGCCTTTAGATGCGGTCACAACGGCCATTTTCTTCCGCGCCCGTTGGTCGCGACCGATTGCAGCTTCGATTTTCCCGGCTGGGGTCGGCGGGCGGCCGTCCACCAGCGCCAGGTAGACCTTCTGGATTTTGTGCAGCCGAAACTGGTCCTGCAGCCAGTGGTGAGCCCGGTCATTCTTGGCGAGCAAGATCAGGCCGGAGGTGTTTTTATCCAAACGGTGGACCACGCCGGGGCGCTGCTCGCCGCCGATGCCCTCGATCTCGGGTGCGTGAGCCAGGGCGGCGTGCACCAGCGTCCCGGAGCTGTGCCCGGCAGCCGGGTGAACGACCATCCCGGCGGGTTTGTTCACGACCATCAAATCGCTGTTCTCGAAAATGATATCGAGCGGGATCGCTTCTGGAATAAGCCCGGTAGGCTTTACAGGTGGAACTGATATCCTAACTTCAGCACCGAGGTCGATGGCAGCGCCGGACTTGTGCGGGATTTCTCCATCTACGGTTACCTGACCATCTTTGATCAGGGTCTGGATGCGCGTGCGCGACAACTCGGGCAGGCGTTCTACCAGGAATTTATCCAGCCGCTGCGGTTGATCGTTGAGAAATGTGAAAACATCTGGCTGCTCCGGCGGTTCATTCACCCTGGGATTCCTCCGGAACGCTGGGGGCATCCAGGTTGGAGGAGGACGAATCGGGCTGCTGGGCCTGTGCTTGAGCCTGGCTTTTCTGGCGGTTCTCCTGGATCCATAAACCGATGAAAAGGACGACGACGCCCACAGAGATGCTGGCGTCGGCGATATTGAAAACCGGGAAGCCGCCGACAGAAAAGAAATCCGTCACATGACCGATTTGGAGACGGTCGACCAAATTCCCGAGCGCGCCGCCCAGCATCATCCCCATCGCGACCCGGACCACCCAATCTTGACGGGGGATCTGGGGAAAATAGTAGATGATCACGCAGCTGATGACAAACGAAAGGATCATGAAGACGCCGCCAAAACTCTGGAGCATCCCAAATGCGGCGCCAGTATTCTTTACGTGAACGAGGCGGACGAACTGCGAAAGCCACCACTCCGGATGGTAGACTTCCCCAAAAGCCAGGTTAAGGCGAACCCACGATTTCGTAAGCTGGTCGAGGATCACCAGGACGGATGCGATTGCGAACAACATAAAGTAATCTGAAAGCAATTTCTTCAAATGACAGCTCCGCTGAATATTCATTGAATCTTACAACCATTTTACCTCAGTAAATCGACCTCATGGCTGAATAGCCGGCCGAAAACCACGCGAGTGGAGGGCGGCGACCCCGTGTTTTTTGACAGATTCCGTTGAAAAACAGCCCGAAATAGAATTCATAAAATATTGCAATTGAAATAAATATTGCGAATCGACAAATTGACAGCAATTGTCACATGACAAATACGGGAAAATCTGGCATAATTAGTGCAATCGGCAAGTCATTGAGGAGGAACAACGTGAAAACACTGCCGTTTTGGGTTGAGGGGATAAAAGATAAGGCAATATATATTGCAGCTGCCGTCAGCCTGGTTAACCGGGCTGTAAACACGGTGGATATTTCGAGATTTTATCGAGGTGACAGGGCAGCCGATCGAACCCTGCTGGTGGCGAACGCGGTTTTGGATGCCCCAGTTCGAGCGCCTTTTAAGCTGCAGAGCGTGTCGATCGTTTTTATCATCGCCGAGCTGCTCGACCTGGCGACTACCGCGGTCGGGCTGCTCATCATCCCTGGGATATGGGAAGCCAACCCGATGGTGGCGGGTCTGGGAGGCTGGATGCAGGCACTGCTGCTGAAGCTGGCTGCGGTCGTGCTGATTGTGTCCGCCATCGAGGTGATGAACCGACCGCTTCAGCTCGGGTCAGTTCGAATATTTTCCGGAAAACTCCCAAAAGCCGTCTGGATGATCCCAATAATTGCTGGTTTGCCGATGTTATGGAATATCCTGGTGATCATCCTGGAGCAAATCTATTGAAAGAGGCGGTTGGATGTCGAAGATCGAATATTTCTTGATTTTCGTGCTGGTCGTCATCCTTTTATTGATTTTATGGGCATTGTTCGGGACTTTCCTCCAGGAAACCTGGCAGAGCTTCCTCACAGGCATCACGCAGCCGTAATATTACGCTGGATCCAACGGAAATCCGAATCCAGACAATCCCAACGTACGAAAACGATTGGGAAATTTACGCGAGAAGTAAGGAACAGGAAAGTGAAATTTACTTTACTTTCGCTCCCATATCTGCAATAATTGTAACTGCATAGAATCATTACATCGTTCCCCGACGGTCTCAGCAGAATGTATCAAGCGGGGCGGTTTCGTGTTCGGATTTCCAGGGAGGGAGCGATGGGTGTCGGTTTTCCTAATTCAAATGCAAAACAGGAGAAGTATGGAAGATGGGGGAGCGCATGCCTTCAGCGCCCGTACCATGTCGGCTCCAGAACGCAGCCCGGGCGAACAGGCAAAGGGAGGATTCTACTCACAGCTTTTTTAGCCGCCGGGCTTGTATTCGGCTTAACGCCGGCTTCCGGCCTGGAGCAGGGTGCAATGCGCCTTCTGCGGTCATCCCTGTGACGACCAACCTGGATGTCATGGACGCCGGTCCGGCATGTGGTGCGATATTTATCGGGATGCTCCCAGGACCGGACGGTTTGTTCAGCCTGCGAGAGGCGATCTGCGCGGCGAACAACACGCCGGGTGGACCCCATAATATCCTCCCGGCTATTCCTCCGATGCCGCCGATCATGGTTGGAGGGCCGCCGTGGAACCTTGGAGCTCTGCCGGTGATCAGCGCGCCGATGATCATCGGAGGTGGTCCTCAGATGATCGTCATCGACGGCACGGCTGCGGGGTCCGCAAATGGCCTGACGGTTGGCCCGCTGGCGATTGCCGGGGTTGTTCAGATCAGCTGGATGACGATTCAGAATTTCCAGGGTCATGGAATAGAAATCACAGGCGGACCAGCCATGATTCAGATCACCCACATCGGAGTCGACATCGCGGGTGTAGCCCCCATGCCTAATGGGGGAAATGGGATTTACATAACTGGAAGCGCACAGAATATCATCGGAGGCGGGCCGGGTTTAGGGAATATCATCTCCGCCAACATCGGCGACGGGATCAAGATCAGCGGACCGACTGCATTTGCCAACACGATCATGGGGAATAAAATCGGCACAGACATCGGCGGCATGGGGCCGGACCCCAATGGCATGAGCGGGGTGGAAATCGATAACGCACCCGGGAATATGGTCGGGGGGCTCAATCCAGGTGAAGAAAACGTGATCGCATACAATCACCAGAAAGGTGTGTACATCCACGGCTCGCTGGCGAACGGAAGCGTCGTCCACAACAACAAGATCGGGACGGACGTGAGCGGCACGCTGGATGCCGGCAACCTCCAGCAGGGGGTGATGATCGACAACGGCTCGACCAATGTGGTCGGCGGCCCGATCCCTGGCTCGGGAAACCTGATCTCCGGCAACGACATGGAAGGGATTCTGATTACAGGATCGACCGCGAACCTCAACAAGGTGCACGGCAACAAGATCGGGACCGATCTGACCGGGACAGCACCGCTGCCGAACGCAGGGGTCGGTGTTCATGTCGATAACGCGCCTGGCAACAATATCGGCGGAGACAACCCGGGCGAGGGCAACCAAATCTCAGGAAATGGCGCCGAAGGGGTGCTGATCGAGAACATGCTGGCGAGGAACAACACAGTGAAGGGCAACCGGATCGGGGTTGACGCCACTCAATCGATCGACCTAGGTAATGCGATGGACGGGGTGCGCGTGACCAACGCGATGACCAACACGATCGGCGGAACGACCCCGCTTGCCGGCAACCTGATCGTCGGCAACGACAACGATGGAGTTCGGATCAGCGGGTCAGGCGCATACGACAACATCGTGCAGGGCAATTCGATCGGCGGGAGCATGATAAGCGGGCTGCAGCTGCCAAACAGCAAGGCCGGCGTTTTTATTCAAGATGCGCATGACAATATCATCGGTGGGGTTTTCATCACAGAGACGAACACGATACTCTGGAATTCTGGTGAAGGGATTGTTGTCAAGGGCGGCACGGCGATCGGCAACTTGCTTTCCAGAAACCTGGTCTTTGGAAACGGCGGGATGGGGATCGACCTGGAAAACGACGGTGTGACGGGCAACGACTTGCTGGACGCGGATACTGGCGCGAACCAGCGCCAGAACTTCCCGCATATCGACCGGGCGACTGTGAAGGCGTCGACGATGGAGCTCGTCGGAGAGCTCCGCAGCAATGCCAGCACAACGTACCGGCTTGAGTTTTACGCGAACCAGGCTTGCGACCCGCTCCTGCATGGCGAAGGCGAATTTTATTTGGGCGCGGCGAGCAAAACCACGAATGCAAGCGGGATCTCGGAGTTTGGGATTACGCTGCCAGTGACAGCGACGGTCGGTTTTTTTGTGACGGGGATCGCGATCGACCCGAGTGGGAACACATCGGAGTATTCGCCCTGCCGGCTTGTGACGAAGAAGAATATTTTCTTGCCAGCGGTTTTAAGGTAGGTATGGATGTAATATTCGAGATCTCTGCGAGGCTCTTCTGGCGGAACCTGGCAAGCGACCTGGCGACTTCGAGCACATGGGCAGGCTCGCTGCGCTTCAGTTCGCTGTAGGGTTCGGGCGGGACGCAAGGGGCATCGGTCAGGATCCTTCTGAAATGGTTTATTCCCTGAGTAGCCTGGAGAAATTTTCCCTGGTCAGCAATTCAAGCTCCTGAGGTCGTTCCAGGAAAGGACGGACGTCTGCCAGAGCATCTTTCCAATTCAGCTGGTCCAGCCGCTTCAATACCTGACTGCGCCAGCTCTCACCCGTGAGCCCAGGACCGAGCCAGCCTGTTTGAACCAGGGCATTGTTCAACATAACCAGGTTCGGCTCGGGCCAGGTTGGGTCACTCAGGTACCACATCAAGTCGAAGAGATCGCGGCCTTTGGCATATTTTCGATGCAGGATAGCATGCAGCTTGCCTGCAAAAAGAGTAGCGCGGTCATGGTGGTTGATGCGCAGGGTAATATGGCGGCGCACCAGGTCGGTCTCCAAGACTGCACCTTCCGGTGGACGGGTATCGAGCTCAATTTTGATAGACAGCGCCTCGTTTGGGTTGGGTGAGATTTCCAGATCGTAAGGGAGACTGTAGAAACGAACGAAAGCCGAAATAACGGTCTTTCTATCATTTACTTTGATCTGAAGATTATATCCTTCTGCCTGGAAGGTTGATCGGATCGCCTGCAAATATTTTTGAAAATGGCCAGATTCAGAAGGCTTCTCGAGGGCAAAATCCAGGTCTTCTGAGAAACGAGTCAGGCCATATAAGAACCGCAGGGCAGTTCCGCCGTGAAATGCCATCGGGATCATCGCCCCTGAACGCTGAAGGCTCTCCAAAACACGCGCCTGCAAATATTCTCGTGCGAGATTGCGCCGATAAGACAGGTCGGTGTTGCTGCGAGCCAGGGTGAGGAGATATTCCTTCATACTTCACGAAATCCGCTTACTTCTTCATGATATAGCTGTTCGATCACTTTGACAGCGCGGCAGGAGCTTCGGTTTCTGAGCCAGTTTCGCGAACAGGCTCAATCGATCCAGATTTAGCTGTTCAAGGGCCTGCAGTCGAAGGCTTTCCAGAAATAAATACGAATCACCCTTCGGCTGCAGATACACCAGGTCCAGCAGGGCTTTTTCTGGTGGGGCGATGAACGTGTGCTGGTTATTTCCCAGCGCTTCCAAATTGTAGCCACGAAACCAGCTAAACTGGATGTGTTGAAAGTCGAAATCTCCAAGCTCCGTATGAAGCCTGTCTGGGCGTCCAGTGGTCACGCTGATTGTTACCGGAACGGCCTCCGGGATCATCGCATAATAAGCCAGGGCAGATTGGCAGCTGACATAGGATCCGGGTTGGAGCTTGTTGGCGATGACAAAGGGGTGGGGTGTGGCTTTGCGATAGGGCTGCGCCAGTGTATAAAGGCCGCGGCGGAGCTGTATAACTTTGCCAGCGGCGCACCAACGTGATAACTGTTTGCGCACATCGGATGGATTGGCATCCCCGACCAGCAGCAGCCCCGTCTCGAATAACGGTTCGTTTTCGACGATCTGCAAAAAATTTAAAAAATCCATTGCATTAAGTTACCACAAATGGTAAGTTAATGCAATGGATTTGTGGTTCAGACTTCCAGCGCCTCTTTAGCCTTCTTGGTCAGCTTGCCCCGGTCTTCGGTGTTCAGGATGCGCTTGCGGATGCGGTAGTTTTCGGGGGTTACTTCGAGCAGGTCGTCTTCGGTCAGATATTCGATCGCTTCGTCCAGGCTCATCTGGCGCGGCGTTGTCAGGCGGACGGTGATGTCGGCCCGGGCGGCGCGCATGTTGGTCAGGTGCTTGGTCTTGCAGACGTTGACGGCGATATCGCCGGGCTTGGCGTTCTCTCCGATCACCATCCCTTCATAGACCTCGACACCCGGCCCAATGAACAGGATGCCGCGCTCTTCGGCGTTGTGCAGCCCGAATGTGGAGGTGACGCCGGTCTCCCACGAGACCAGAGAGCCGCGCTCGCGCCCGCTGATCGGCCCGGCCAACGGCAGGTAGCCGTGGAAGATTGTGTTCATCACCCCCATGCCGCGGGTCGCGGTCAAAAACTGGTAGCGGAAGCCGAGCAGGCCGCGGGTCGGGACGATATAAGTCAGGTGGGTGCTGCCGTCGCCGGTCTCGACCAGGTCGATCATCTGGCCGCGGCGACCGCCGAGCATCTCGACGACCACGCCCACCGTATCTGGATGAGTCTCGATATGCAGCTCTTCGAAAGGCTCGAGGATCTCGCCGTCGTCGCCTTTCTTCAGGATGACTTCCGGGCGCGAGACCTGGAATTCATAGCCTTCGCGGCGCATCGTCTCGATCAGGATCGCCAGGTGCAGCTCGCCGCGCCCGGAAACCAGGAAGGAATCGGCCGTCTCGGTCTCGGCGACGCGCAAGGCGACGTTGGTGCGCAGCTCGGCGAACAGGCGCTCGCGGAGCTTGCGCGAGGTGCCCCAGCGCCCTTCCCGGCCAGAAAAGGGCGAGGTATTGACGCTGAAGGTCATCCGGACGGTCGGCTCATCGATCCGGATCTGCGGGAGGGCGATCGGGTTCTCCGGATCGGCCAGGGTCTCGCCGATCGCGATCCCTTCCAGGCCTGCCAGGGCGACGATCTCGCCAGCCGAGGCTTCCTCGACTTCGACGCGCTCCAGCCCCTGGTGGACGTACAGGTAGCGGGCCCGCTCCGGGAGCACCTGGCCTTCCAGAGTCATACGGGCAAGCTGCTGCCCGGCTTTGATCCGCCCGGCGAAGAGCCTCCCGATCGCGGTCACGCCGCGGTAATCGTCATAGCCCAGGCTGGTGACGAGCAGCTGGAGCGAGGCGTCAGGATCGACGTACGGAGGCGGGACATGGCGCAGGATCGCCTGGAAGAGCGGCTGCAGGTCCGGTCCGAGGTCGGGGGTCAGCCCAGACTGGCCGGTGATCGCGTTGGTGTAGACGACCGGGAACTCGGTCTGTTCGTCGGTTGCGCCCAGCTCGATGAACAGGTCATAGGTGTCGTTGAGGACGCGCTGCGGCTCGGCGCCCTTGCGGTCGACCTTGTTGACGACCACGATCGCTTTGTGACCCAGCTCCATCGCCTTACGCAGCACAAAACGGGTCTGCGGCATCGGTCCTTCGGCGGCATCGACCAGCAGCAGCACGCCGTCGACCATGTTCATCACCCGCTCCACCTCTCCACCGAAATCGGCGTGGCCGGGGGTGTCGACGATGTTGATCTTCACCTGCTGGCCTGCTTGAGCGTCCCAAATCTGGACGGCGGTGTTCTTCGCCAGGATGGTGATGCCGCGCTCGCGCTCCAGATCATTAGAATCCATCACCCGCTCAACAACCTGCTGGTTTTCGCGAAAGACGCGCGCCTGTTTGAGCAGACCATCCACCAGGGTGGTCTTGCCGTGGTCAACATGGGCGATGATCGCGACGTTGCGCAGATCGGTTCTGTGGGTTTTCATAAACAAGTTTCCTTCTAAAACGCGGACAAAGGGCGGTCCAGATCCAATAAGAGTGCTTCAGACAGTAGAGCCCCGGCGAGGCTGCCGGGGCTGCAACTTCCAAACAAAACATCATATCAGAAAAGGTCGTTCAGCGCAAGCCGAGCTTGCAGCTTAACAGGAAAACATCACTCGAACTTCAGCCAGGCTCACAGGTCGCGCCGGTTGAAATTGCGGATCGTAAATCCGAAGGCGACAAGGATGTAAAGGACGGCGTACACCAGCATGACTGCAGACGGATAAGCGCCGGCGGAAAACGGAGAGACACCCAGAATGGCAACGAGTGGGGACTGCAGCTCGTGGGCGGCGCGCCGCCAGAGCGCCTCGCTGGGGATGATCAGGCTGGTGATCACGCCGATGTTCTGGGCGATCTGCCTTGCAGCAGTGGTGGATGAGAAAGCGCCGATCTGCTCGATCCAGCCGCCGATAAAGGCGATGCCGTATAAACCAAAGACCAACACCCCGTTCGCCAGCGTGGAGAGGCTGGCCCCGCCGAGCAGCGACACGCTGAGCAGCACCAGGTCGTTCAGCCAGATCAGCAGCAGGGCGCGGACAGGATGCGGGGCGGCATATCCGGAGCGCAGATAGATCAGCGCCATCACACCCCCACCCAACAGGAGCAGGTAGAGCAGGATCATCACCGCAAAGCCCAACCATTTTCCCAGCACGACTTCCCAGCGGCGGACCGGCTTGGAGACCAGGGTGTGGATCGTCCCGGTGCTGATCTCGCCGGAGAGCGTATCGACCGAGGTCAGCACGGTCATGATCGCGGCCAGGAAGTTGACCACGTACATGCCGGCCATCAGCATGAAATTGCGCATCTCGTTGAGCATGATCAGCTGGTATTCGCCTATGTCATTTTCCATCTGGAGCAGGATAAAGTGGAACCCAACTCCAAAAACGATCAGAAAGGCGAGCCCAAGCAGCAATGCAGCCAGCAGGATCTTGCGGCGGGCAGCCTCGCGGAAGGTCAACCTGGCGATGGTGAGCGTGATCATAAGCCGCCGTCCGTGCCGACGATCTGGATGAACAGATCCTCCAGAGAGACGTGCTGCGGCCGCAGGGCAAAGACCTGAGCGCCCTGCTCGACGAGATAGCGGTTGATCAGCGGGAGGTCTTCCTCATGGTCGACGGTCATGCTCAGATGCTCGCCGTCCAGGCGGATGCTGCGCGCCCAGGCAGCCAACCCGCCCAGCGCAGCGGCGGGAAGACCTCGCAGGCGTATCTCAACGCTGAGCTCGCCTTCCATCAGGGTTTTTAGCGGGCTGATCTGGATCACCTGGCCGTGTTTGATAAACGCGACCCGATCGCAGGTGATCTCGACTTCGCTGAGCAGGTGGGAATTGAGGAAAACCGTGGTGCCGCCGAGGCGCAGATCGCGGATGATATCGCGAACCAGCCGCCGGCCGACCGGATCCAGGCCGGAGGTCGGCTCGTCGAGGATGACCAGCTCTGGCCGGTTGAGCAAGGCCTGAGCCAGGCCGATCCGCTGGAGCATGCCTTTAGAAAATGAACGCAGCTTGAGGTCTGAATAAGCAGACAGACCGACCAGCTCAAGCAGCTCGGGGATGCGATGGCGAGAGATGCTGGCAGGCATCTGGTAAAGGTCGGCGTGGAGCTGGAGGAATTCGAGGGCTGAAAGCCAATCGTGAAAGCGGAAATGCTCGGGCAGGAAATCCTACCTTCCGGCGGTTGCGGTAATCCGAGATCGGGGCGCCGAGCAAACAGCCCCTCCCACCGCTGGGAGCGACCAACCCGAGCAGCATCTTGACCGAAGTCGTCTTGCCGGCGCCGTTGGGACCCAGAAATCCAAAGACTTCGCCGCGCTCGACGGTCAGGGTCAGGTCCCGGACGGCGGCTTTTTCGCCGAAGGATTTCTTCAGGTTGAGGGTTTCGATCGCAGGGCTGTTCGGCATGGTTGAAAGGGTTCCAAGTCAACCGGGGCGCAAATTTCTGCGCCCCGGTGATGTCCATGGTTGGGTATTATCAGAGGCATGCACCCCTGGTTATACCCGATCTTTGACTGGATGTCTATTGGATTGAGCCGGCGATCTTCAAGGCTGCGGAACGGCCTCCCCAGCCACTCAGGGCATAAATGAACCCGTCTTTGATCCAGATCAGGGTATAGTTCTCGTTTGCCATGCCGTAGTCATAGATCAATGTGCCGCTGACTCCATCGACCTGGACTTCTTCATAATCGGCGTCGTAGCGCGGGAGCGGAATAACGAAGGTGGTCGTCCAGTTCACGCTGCGGGCAAAGGAGGCAGCTTCTTCGGCGTCCATCCCAAACAACTGGAGATAGGCTTCGCCGATCTGGTTCAGGTCAAGGTCCGGTGGGGCTGAGACGGCCGGGCTGGGGACCTGCATCAGTTTGGTGCAGCTCCGAAAATCCCACTCTTCCGCCTCGGGTTCGTCCGGGTCAACAGGAGCAGGGTAGGCTCTGAAAATACAATCGCCGAAGGATGCGGACAGGCTGGCCGGGATGCGGACCTGAACAACCGCGCCGTCGAGCTCGTCCGGGAGCTTTATATCCTCGCGGTCGATGTCCTTAAGCACAGCCCGCACCAGCTCGAGGTCCACGACCAGGCTCAAATTTCCAGCGGGATGAACAGTAAATTCCGGCTCGCCTTCGATTTCAACCGGCAGGCGGGGCGTGAAGCCTACCAGCGCCGTGGCTTCAGCGAGGTCGGCCGCTTGCTGAGTCTCGCCTTGCTCTTCCAGCTGGACCTGGTTGGAGAGGATATATTCCAGGTTGGAGGAGCTCTCCAATTTATCCGGGCTCTTTTCCGAATTGACCTGGACGACGCGGATCTGCTCGACCCGGAAGAGCGCCAGGAAATCCTCCGCGAGGGCGCGGACAGGCTGGAAGGTCAATGCGACGGCCAGGACGACGACCAGCCCCAAGGCGACCCATGCGGGAGGCGGAATGCGCTGGATAGCATTTGGTTTCATGATTTGTTTCTCCTTTTCTAATTCCATCCGGTTTTCAAGAATGGAGCGGACAGATGTCAGGGATTTTGGATGATCCGACCCTGGATTGGGGTCCAACCGGGAAAAATGGCTTTGTATCCGCTGCGACGTTTCAAGAACTGACTCCGAGGCCGTGCGGCAGCTCAAACAGTCTGTAAGATGGCGTTCGATTCGGATCAAATCTGGATCTTCAAGGCTGCGGTCGAGATAAGCCCGGATTTGACCTTCGGTGAGGTGCTCAATATTTCAATTCATCCCATCCCTTCCTTTCTGCGGCTGTAGACCCTTTCGAATTCTTGTTCTGCTCGAGCCAGCAAGGAGCCAACCGAGCCGGGCGCCAGGTCCAGCGCCGCAGCAATCTCTGCATACGAGAGCCCGGAATAGCGCAAGAGCAGCAATCGGGCTGAGCGCGGCTTGATCTTCTGCAATGCAGCACGAACAAACTCGCCTTCCAGCTTGCGCTCAACATCCTGGGCAGGATCGGCGGAAGCGGCAGCCCTGAGAGATTCCAGGCCGGACTGCTGCTCGTAGCGGCGGCGTCGATCTCGGGCGCGCAGCGCGTTCAATCCCCGGTTCAGCGCCACCCGGTACAGCCAGCCGGGGAGGTTCTGGTTTTCGCGCGGGGGATTGCGATGCAGCTCGAGAAACACTTCCAACGCCAGGTCTTCGGCTTCATCCCAATCGCCGAGAAGGCGGAAGAGCAGCCTGCAGACAGGCTCCCAGTTTTGCTCGAACAGCTCTTCAAAGCGTCCAGCTTCGAGCTCGACTGGTTTGTTCTGCGGGGTGAAGATCGAAGCCAGCCAGCGGGGAGGGGTCATGGTATTCCAGGGTTCCTGGGCTGCGGTGTTCATTAACATATAAACACCGGCCGATGCGCAGGTGTGACAGTCTATTGAGAATTTTGTGAAGGTATAGAAATGCCCATTTTCAACCAGTGCCCGCCGAACCAGGCTTCAGCAACTTGAACTCCTTCGGGAGGCTTATCTTGAATTATTTCTGCTGCGTTCGTCTCGCCCTGGAGGAGCTCGCGGCCTTCCTGGACTGCATCCCACAGCCCGGGCGTTGCCGTTATGAAGACCACGATCGGGCTGGTGATGGCAAGATCGGCTTTGACCCGCAGGTCCAGGATGCGCTGGATCACTTCGCCGACCAGCCCGGCACGGATCAAGGCCGGAGTCAGCGCGGTGGTCAGGGCTGCCTGATAGCCGCCGTCTGCGGCGGCTGCAAATCCAGGCAGGTCGAGGAGCGGAATTTCCACTTCATCTGGCTTGAGCTCCAACTCCTGAGCGGCGATGAACCGATGGAAGGCTGTTTCGCCGAGCAGGCGCACCTGCCTGACGCTCAACGCATCGGCAACCAGGTCTCTGTACCGCTGCATAGCCCCGGCCTCATCTTCACTTGCCATTTGAAATACGATTTCCTGCAGAGGCTGAGCAGCTTTTACCCCGGCCTGATTTCGGGCAGAATGACCCAATGAGGCGAGTCTCATCGCCAGCCGCATCTCGGCATTGAGCCTTTCGTCGATTCTCTCCGGATCAAATTTTGGCCAGCGGCTCAGGTGGACCGATTCGGGAGCGGCCGGGTCGATTGTGCGCTGCAAGTTTTGGTAGAGGACCTCTGCCAGGAAGGGCACGGCCGGGGCAAGCAGGTGAGCGAGGCTGAGCAGCGTCGTGTGAAGCGTAGTGTACGCCGAATTCAAGGCTGCATCCAGGCCGCGCTTCCAGAACCGGCGGCGGGAGCGAGGCAGGTACCATTGGGACATGTCATCTACGAAGTTTTGGATCAGAACTGCTGCGACCTGTCACATCGTAGGCTTCGAATGCCTGGGTTAGAATCGCGAATCAGGATGCTGAGCTCCGAGAGCAGCCAGCGGTCGAGGAGGAAGCCCTCACCCCCGGCCCCTCTCCCATGGGGAGAGGGGGGAGAGATGTTATTGCTGGCGTCACTCCCAAGAAGAGAGTGGGGAGGGCTGGCATCCCGGGCGTTACTCTCATGGGGAGAGGGGGGAGAAATGTCGTCGCTGGCGTCACTTCCAAGAAGAGAGTGGGCAGGGCTGGCATCCCGGGCGTTACTCTCATGAGGAGAGGGGGAGAGATGTGATCGCTGGTGTCACTCCCAAGAAGAGAGTGGGAGGGCTGGCATCCCTGAGTTCCTCCCATGGGGAGAGGGGGAGAAATGTCGTCAACATCACTGCTTGCTGGCAGGGTGGGATTGAATTGGTCAAGGTTGGCGAGGGTGATAAAGAACGCGTAGATGTCCCAGAGTTTCTGAAAAAACTCCTGGGTTATGACCCCGACCAGATCGGGTGAGAAAGGGACTGCTTGACCAGGGCCCGAAGCGGTATAGAAATGCCAGCGAAGGGCGTCAGCACCGTGCTGGTTCAGGGTTTCCCAGGGATCGGCAAATTTCTCAGGAGATATGGAAGTTTTTTCACTCTCAAGGAATGAAACCGGGCCGATGCGGATGATGTTTTGAACGGCTATGCTGTCGAAGAGCAAGGCGCTGACAACCTGGAGCGAATAGAACCAGCTTTGATCGAGCTCGGCAGCTTCGCAGATGAAATTGGCCGGGAAATGGGCGCGGAATTCCGGGCGGTTTTCAAATGGGAAATGCCACTGGGCAGCTGGGATCGAGCCGAAATCAAACCAATAGTCAACCACATCAGGGACCCGCTTCATCATGCCGCTGCATTTGGGGCACGGAATCTGGATTTGATCGATGTACGGCCTGTGCAGATCATCGAGAGCACAACTGCGTCCGGCTAACCTGGAAAGCTCCTCGAGCGAGCCGACGGCAATCTGGCTGCGGCAGAGGGGGCATTCCCAGATGGGGAGCGGAGTACCCCAAAAGCGCTCGCGGCTGATGATCCATTCTGCATCGCCATCGATCCAGCCTTTGAGGCCGAGATTCCTGGAATGAGAGGGGACGAAATGGGACTGCTGATTCAGCTGGATCAACCGCTCTGCGTGCTCGCCGAGGCGGATCGACCAGACATTTCGGGCAACGTGGAGAAGAGCAGAACCGCAATACAAGCAAAATGGCGTGGAATGCGTGATGGTTTCTTCGCTAAAGAGCAGCCCGCGCCGCTGCAGCTCTTCGACGATCAATGGCTCGGCGTCTTTGACGAATTGACCGCTCCAGGGGCGAATTTCGGGAATAAAGGCGCCGTCTTCTGCGACGGTCATCAGAATCGGCAGGTCATTATTGATCGCAGCCTTCAACCCATCCCCGCTAAAAGCTGGCGCAATGCTGACCAGACCTGACCCTGATTCCAGAACAGGATTATCCTGCAGGATGACAAAATGGGCCGGCTTCTGCGGATGAAGGAAGGTGAACAGCGGGTGATAGCGCCTGCCTTTGAGCTTCTTGCCTTTGAACGTCTCGAGGACCGCGACTGGTTGGTCCGCAAAGACCTTTTCGACCAGGTGGCGGGCCACGATCAATTTTTCAGAGCCGCCCTCGGGGAGCCCGCGGCGGACGAGGGCATATTCTGCTTCGGGATCGGCGGCGACAGCCACACTGCCGACCAGCGTCCAGGGTTGGTCTGTCCAGACCAGCAGGGAGGTCCCAGGCTCGTCGACAAGCGGCATGCGCACGAGAACAGCCCTGTCGTCTGCTAGGCGGCTGCCGAGGGAGGCCTCATGCCTTGAAAGCGGAGTGCCGCAGCGAGGGCAATACGGAGCGACCTGAAGGCTTTGAACCAGATAACCGCGCTCCCAGAATGTCTTCAGGATCCACCAGGTAGATTCGATCATTTCGCTCGCAGAAGTGACGCCGGCTTTCTGCATATCCGTCCAGGATGCGAGCCTGTCAGCGAAGCGCTCCCAGGCCTGGATGTGTTTGAAGGCTGAAGACCGGCAAAGAGCGTTAAATCGATCGATCCCATAGGCTTCGATCTGGCTTTTGGAACGGATGCCCAGCTGTTTCTCGACTGCGATCTCGACCGGCAGCCCGTGAGCCCCCCAGCTGCTGCGTTTATCGACGTGGTAGCCGCGCATCAGCCGGTAGCGAAGATAGACATCTTGCAACTGCCTGCGGCTGGATATCGCTCACAGCGGGCTTGATGGTTGCGGATGAAGGGTATTCGAAGCAAGAAAATTCGGCGCTGCCCTGGTGAAGCTCGCTGGTTTTGGCAAAAATCCGGCGCAGCTTCCAGAAATTAAGAATCTGCTCTTCATTGCAGAACAGGGTTGTATTTGGGTGGAACGGGTTTGTACATCAGGTTGCCTGGACAGGATTCTATCAAAAAGCGGCGCACCGGACGGAGGCGCCGCTTCAAGTATATCGCAGGTCGTCATTCAGGATGCGAGCACCAGGAGATCCACTTTCCTGGGAATGCCGCTGATTGATCAGCCCAACAGCCGGCAAACCAGGATGGTTGCATCGTCTGCCAGCGGTTCCGGACCGCTGAATTCGACAAGCTCCTGGCGAATCGCCTGAACCATCTCACTTGCCGAGCCTTTCACGCCCCGGCTGACCGTCTCCGCAAGCCGCTGGTAGCCGAACTGATCACCGGCGGTGTTCATCGCTTCGGTGACGCCGTCTGTGTACATCACCAGGAAGTCGCCGGAATGGGTTGGGATGCTCCGCTCCTGCTGAAGGGATTCTTCGAGCAAGCCAACCGCCGCGCCGGTGGGGCGGAGCCACTCCAACGAAAATCGACCATTGTCAGCTCCGACCAGGAGCGGGGGGTTATGCCCGGCGTTGGCATAACGCAGCAGGTGGGCGACCGGGTCGTATTTTGCCAGGAATATCGTGACAAAATTTGAAAAACGAATATTATGGATAAGCAGCCTGTGGATGTGGTTGACCACTTCTTCCGGTCTACTGCTGGTGGGGATCAGTGTGCGCAGAAGCGCCTGGACGCTGGCCATGTGCAGGGCGGCAGAGATGCCGTGACCGGCGACATCCGCAACCGCCAGACCCTGCGAGCCATCCCCGAACTGAAAGAAATCAAAATAATCACCGCCGATCACCTGGGCCGGGCGGCTGAAGGCGGCCGCTTCCAGGTAAGGGGTGTCCGGGCCATGCTGGGGAAGCAGCGATTTTTGCACCGTCTGGGCAAGCTCAAGCTCTTGCTCCAGGCTGCGGGCTTCTTCTTCAGAGAAATGCTCAAGGCAGATGCAGGAGGTGTAATCCATCTGAAGCAGGCGGGTATCGACCACTTCGTGGCAGACCTGGCAGCATCCCAGCTCGCCGCAAGCGGCGTTCTCCAGAGATTGATCGATGGCGGCCAGGTGGGTATGAACGGCTTGCTCGCCAGCAGATTCCCAGGCGGAGCTCGCGTTCACCTGCTGGACGATGCCTCGAGCCATTCGGTCAAGTTGGCCCGCTTTTCAAGCAGGTTCGAACGGATCTGTTCGAAAACGTCAGCGCTCATTGGATTATCCCTTGCGCATCACTCCTAAGGTGATCTGCTGTCCCTCCACCTGCTGGGTCTCGCGGTAAGCGCCGGCAGGCGGCTCGCCTTCGACCAGATCGGTCGTCAGCGTCTCGGCCTTGATATAGTCCGCCCAATCCTTGAAAATCTCGAGGAATTCACCGGAAGTTTGATAGCAGGTGGTGATCCGGTCGGAGATTTCGAACCCGGCATCCTTTCGCATCGCCTGGATGCGGCGGACGACTTCACGGGCGAGGCCTTCGGCGCGCAGCTCGGGGGTGATCGCCGAAATCGACTGCCACGGTGGCCAGCTTATCGAACGCGACGGCCAACCCTTCGGCGGGCTGGGTCTGGATGAGGATCTCCTGCGGGGCAAGCTCGACCTGCTCTCCATCCACGTCCAGGACGAAGGGCTGTCCGGCTGCGGCGCTCGCGGCGACGGCGCCCGGGTCGGCGGCCTGAAGCGCGAGGCGCACCCTGGGGAAGCGGGCGCCGAAACGCGGGCCGAGCAGCTTGTTGTCAGGCAATACGTGATACCGGACAAGCTGGCTGGCCTGCTCGACGAACTCGAGCTGTTTGACGTTCAGCTCGTCGACGACGATCTCGACCAGCTCGGGCCGCAGCGTGCTCCGACCGCCGGCGTATGCGAGAGCGCGGGCGAGCGGCTGGCGGACCTTCAGCCCGGCGCTGTTGCGAGCCGCGAGCCCCAGGCTGGCCACCTGGCGGGCGACGTCCATCTGCTCGAGCAGCTCAGGATCGACCGCATCAAAGTCGGCGGCCGGCCAGGCGGTGTGGTGGACGCTTTCAAAGGCATCCGGATAGACCGAGCGCACCAGGTTCTGGTAGATCGCCTCGGTGACAAACGGAATGAAGGGCGCCAGCAGGCGGGCGAACTTTACCATCACGTGGTAAAGGGTGGCATAGGCAGCGTTTTTATCGCCGTCGTGCTCGCTCTTCCAGAAGCGGCGGCGGCTGCGGCGGATGTGCCAGTTGGTCAGGTCGTCCAGGAAGGCGGCGATGTAGCCTGTGGCGGTGTTCGAATCGGAATTCGCCAGGGCCTCCGAGACGAGCGGGATGACCTGGTTCAGGCGAGCAAGCACCCAGCGGTCGAGCAGGTTTTCGCTGTGAGGCGTGGGACCTTCAGGGTTATGCGGATCGAAACCCTCTGCGCTCTTCCCCTTTCGCAGAGCGGGGACTGACTTCATCCTCTGCTGGAGACCAATTGTCCAGGTTGGCGTATGTCGCCAGGAAGCTGTAGGCGTTCCAGAGCGGGATCAAGAAGGAGCGCCGGGCTTCGTCGCCGCGGTTGTAGCCGAAGATCAGGTCGTTTTCGGGTTTGTGGGCGCAGTAGAGCCAGCGCATCACGTCGACGCCCATCTTGTCGGCGGCCTCGTTGAACTCGATCATATTGCCCCAGCTCTTGTGCATCGGGCGCCCGTCTTCTGCCAGCAGGGTTCCGTATCCGAAGTTTTCGAGGAACGGCGCACTGCGGTCGATCACGGTCGCCATCGCGAGCAGGCTGTAGAACCAGTTGCGGAACTGGCCTGGGAACGAACTCGCTGATCCAGTGGGCGGGGTACCAGGAGCGCCAGTAATCTGGATCGGTGCGGTAGCGGAGGGTGCTGAACGAGACGATCCCGGCGTCCAGCCAGGGGTTGCCGACATCCAGGATGCGGTTCATCCGGCCTTTGCAGTGCGGGCACTCGAGCTTGACAGAATCAATGAAGGGGCGGTGGGGTGTGTGCCCTGCGAATGCCTCCCAGCCTTCGATGGCGCGCGCTTCAAGCTCGTGTTCGTCGCCGATCACCTCGTACTCACCGCACTTCTCGCAGATCCAGAAAGGCAGGGCCAGCCCCCAGTAGCGCTTCTTGCTGAGCATCCAGTCGTGCATGTTGCGAAGCCAGTCCATCTCGCGGGAGTAGCCGAACTCGGGAATCCAGCGGATCTGGTCGACCACGTCCATGATCTGGTAACGCAGGCTGCGCTCTTTTTCTTCGAAGGTCAGCTCTTCGCGCGGCTTATCGTAGGTCTCGCCCATGCTGATAAACCATTCGTCGACAAGCCGGAAGACCAGCTCGGTCTTGCAGCGCCAGCAGGTGGGGTATCGGTGGGTGTAGGGCTCGACCTGATAGAGGAGGCCCTTCTGCTGCAGATTTTCGAAGATCGGGTCGGCGATCTCGCTGACATGCCGCCCGCTCAGCCAGCCGAATCCTTCAACGAAATGGCCTTCTTCGTCCAGCGGGGCGACCAACGGGAAATGGTGCAGTTTGCCGAGCTGAAAGTCTTCGGCGCCGCAGCCAGGGGCGATATGGACGATCCCTGTGCCTTCTGTCTCGCCGACCTCATTCCACGGGATCACCTGGTGAGACTGGACGGCGCTGAATTTGACGTCGCGAGCCAGCTCTTTCAGGACGGTGTGGCCGCCGATTTCCTGTTCGGCGGGCAGGTCGTCGAACGGACCGGAATAAGTCCAGCCGACCATCTGCGAGCCGTTCAGCTCTTCGAGCAGCTGATACGGGCCACGAAGCATGTGGAGCGTACCCTTCGAGAGGTAGAAGACTTCGTCGCCCTGGCGGACCTTGCAGTAGATCAGGTTAGGGCCGACTGCGGCCGCGACATTGCTGCTCAACGTCCAGGGTGTGGTGGTCCAAACCAACAGGGATTCTTTCGTGCCCCAGCAGCGGGAAGCGCAGGGTGACGCTGCGGTGGGTCAGCTCGGCGTAGCCGTCGGTGACGATCTCGTGCTGGCTGATCGCGGTCGCGCAGCGCGGGCACCACGGCATCACATCGACGCCGCGGAACAGCCAGCCTTTCTGCCAGCACTTTTTGAGGAAGGTCCAGATCATATAGTTGTTCTCGTTCGAGAACGTGAAGTAGCTCCCGGCCAGGTCTTTAAGCCCGAGCTGACCGATGATCTGCTCGACTGTTTCAGTGAACGGGCCTTCAGGGCGCTGAACGGTGATGACCTTCAGCGGATCGGTCTCGATCAGGTCGGCAAGCATACGCAGCTCGTCCGGATCGTTCCAGTCCATCCAGTAGCCCAGGCGGACGGACTGCTCGGTCTGGACGGCGGCGTAGCGCAGGACGCGGGCCTTGCACATGCGCACGAAGTTGTCCAGCCCGAATTCTTCAATGTCCTTCTTGCTGGTGAAGCCTTTGGCCTTCTCGACTTCGACCTCGACCCACAAACCCTGGCAGTCGAAGCCGTTCTGGTAGCGCAGCTTGCGGCCGGTCATCGTGTAGAAGCGGTTGTAGAGGTCCTTGTAGGTGCGTCCCCAGCCGTGGTGGACGCCCATCGGATTGTTGGCGGTGATCGGACCGTCGATGAACGACCAGTGCGGGTCGTCAGCGTGGATTTTTCTGAGCTTGGTGAAGGCGTCCGTCTCGTGCCAGAAGCGCAGCAGCTCGCGCTCCTGGGCAGGGAAATCGACCTTCGTCGGCACTTCTTTGAATGGCATGATTCCTCCGATAGAACGTTCGAACTAAGGTTCGAACGTAGATTAAATAAAGAACTCCCGTCCAAATCCAGGGACGAGAGAAAGCTCCCGCGGTACCACCCTGCTTCCCGCGCAGAGGCGGGCAGCTCGGCCAGGCGCCGAGGTTGAAATCGGCGATGCCTGCGTCGAGGATAACGGGGGACGGACCCGGCGGGGATTACTTTGGTTTTTGGTGATTAGTTTTTTAGTTGTTAGTTTAAGGCATTTAATACAACTTATGATCAACACTTTCCTGCCAAGAACAAAGAACCAATAACTAACAACCAATAACCATTTCTGCTCGCGACTCCGGAAGGATTTTCGGCTGGAGGCCTGTCCCGGCTTGCACCCATTGCCCCGGGATCGCTGTCAGGTAGGGATCAGCGTACTCGTTTCCATCATAGCCGTTGGGCAATTCAGATAGGCGGGATTATGCCACATGTTTGCGGTTGGGTCAACGATGGCTTTGAAAAAAATCGGCTGTCAGTCAGGTGGACTGCTCTTCCTGCCTGGCAAAACCAGGCTGCAGTTGTATAATCTCAGGAGATAATGAGGACCAAACAGGCGAGGCAAACACTTTTGTAATAGCCAGATATCATCTCAAAAAGAAAATACAGGAGTCAGTATATGAATAAGATATTCGTTTCAGCAACCCCAAACGAGCTGGTCAACACAGAATCCCCAAAGGGAGATGTGGCCGGTTTCTGGCAGGGTCTCTGGCATGGATTTACCCTGCCATTTGCCTTCTTTATGACCCTGTTCAACAAGAAGGTTGGAATATATGAGCCCCACAACAACGGCGGTTGGTACAATTTCGGTTTCTTGCTCGGACTGTCGATGGTCCTGGGGGGAAACAAGGGTATGAAGGTCAATATCGATAAGAAGGAATAACATGACCCGAAAAAATATTTCCAGTGGAAGCCCATATGAAGCGGTGATCGGTTTCTCGCGAGCCGTACGGCTCGACAATCTCATCGCGGTTTCCGGGACTGCGCCGATCGGACCAGACCGCAGCACCGCCAGCCCGGGCGAGGCTGCCGGACAGGCGCGCCGCTGCCTGGAGATCATCCGGGCTGCCCTGGAAGCTGCCGGCGGCTCGCTTTATGATGTGGTGAGGATCAGGATCTACCTGGTCGACATCGCGGATTGGGAAAAGGTGGCGACCGTGCTGGGGGAGTATTTCAAGGACATCCGCCCCGCCAGCACGATGGTGCAGGTCGCCGGGTTCATCGATCCTGAGTGGCTGGTGGAGATCGAGGCGGACGCCGTGGTCCAGGCAGGAGGGTAGTCTTACCAGCGCTATCGAGAAAAATGGTTGGGATGCAGGCTTGAGATCAGCGCAGAATCAAAGGATTCTGAGGGCTCTTAGATCATCTTTGAGCTGGTCCGCAGATTTGAAATGGATGACCTGGAAGCCCAGCTCGCTGGCGACGTCGATATTGTGGAGGGCGTCATCGATGTATAGGCAATCCTGCGGGGGATGCCCGATCCGCTCGCTCAGCAGGTGGAAAATGGCCGGGTCGGGCTTGGCCAGCCTGACATCGCCCGAGATCATGATGTCGTCAAACCAGCTGAAGAACTCGTATTTGTCGCGCACGGGGGGGAACTTTTCGGCCGGCCAGTTGCTCAGCCCGTAGAGCGGGTAGCCGAGGGTTTTCAGCTCGCGCAGGATCTCGACCGTCGCCCAGATCGGCCCGGAGATCGATTCCTCGTAGCGCTGGTCGTAAGCCCGGATCAGCTCGCAATGCTGGGGGTAGCGGCTGCAGATCTCGAGGATCGCGTCGTGGAAAGGCCGACCGGCGTCCTGCTGGACGTTCCATTCGAAGAAGCGGACCTCTTTCAGGAACTGTTCAACAGCCTGCTCATCGCCGTTTAAGAGCTTGCGGTAGAGGTAGCGCGGATCCCAATCCACCAGGACACCGCCGTAATCGAAGATGATCGCAGGGGATCGTTAGAGATGGCTCGTTCATAAATCATCCTTCCTACAAGCGGGACATTATAACGCAGAAAGCCGTTAAACCGGGCGGCTGAGCTCCGACGGATGTGAGCGTGCTATAATCTTGTTTTGAGGACGATGGTGAAAGGCATATTTGTCGAGCGAAAAGGTAAAATTGAGGATCTGGACCGGTCTTTTGACCTTATTTTCTGGCAATCCCAGAGCTCTGAAGCACGCATAAAGGCTGCCTGGGAAATGATCGAACACGTCTGGTCTGTTAAAGGATATGATGTTCATCAACTCCGACTTCAGCGATCTGTTGAAACTTTTCAACGCCAACGACGTTAGATATCTGGTTATAGGTGGTTATGCGCTGATCCAATATGCTGAGCCGCGTCTGACATGGGAGACCTCTAGACCTTTTCGACGTTGATCTCCTATCTGAATAGAAGACGGATATAATTTCATATCCAATGCTTAAAATAGAATGATGGATATCAGGAGGTTGGGATGAAGGTCTTGGGGATCGACATCGGAGGATCGGGGATCAAAGGTGCACCGGTGGATACGGATACCGGCCAGATGCTGGCGGAGCGGCTGCGCGTGCCGACGCCCCCGGGTGCGAATCCTGAACCGATGATCGAATTGATCTCCGGGATCGTCCGGGATTTTCAGTGGACTGGTCCAATCGGGTGCGGCTTCCCGGGTGTGGTGCGGCATGGGGTGACGCTTTCAGCGGCGAACGTCTCTAAAAGATGGATCGGATATGACGCTGCGGCCCAGATCGCCCAGAAGACCGGCTGCCCGACCTGGATAGTCAACGACGCCGACGCGGCCGGCCTGGCCGAGATGCGCTTTGGCGCCGGACGCGACCGCAAGGGGGTGGTGCTGATCGTCACGATCGGCACCGGTTTGGGGACCGCCCTTTTCACGGACGGGTACCTGCTACCGAACGCAGAGCTGGGACACATCGAGATGGACGGACAGGACGCCGAATGGCAGGCTTCCGACGCGGCGCGAAACGCGAGGAGCTCTCCTGGAAAAAATGGGGCAAGCGCTTCAACCGCTACCTTAACATACTTTGCTTCCTCTTTTCACCCGACCTGATCATCCTGGGCGGCGGAACGAGCAATAAATTCGATTCTTTCAAGGAATTCATGGATGTGCCGACCGAATTGGTCGCGGCGCAGATGCTGAACGAAGCCGGGATCATCGGGGCAGCGCTGGCAGGAAGAATCGGGACGATCGGAGAAGAGACATCGCTCCCGCTTGCCAGGAGTCACTTAACCGCGGCAGGATAACTGCGCATTTATTTATTTTCTTCGAGAATAAGAAGGCGGATGAGTGGGGTTGACGCCTGGCTGTTAAAACAAAAACCGTGCCTGGAATGGTCTGCCAACCACGCCGCCTGCACGGATTTTTGTTAAGGGAGAATGTAATTCCTATTATACCGATCGAGCTTAAGCCGGTATGAATGCCCCTTGAAGGGTCCATGAGAATCGAGCGGGATCAGGACAGTGCATCGAGCAGCTGCTCGAGGCTGATCGGGCCGGGGCGGAGGATGACCGGCTCACCTGCAGTGCAGTCCACTACGGTCGAGGGCTGCCCTCCGGGTGTGCGCCCGCCGTCCAGGATCAGCGGGATCCGACCGGCGAGCTGATCATATACTTCCCGGGCAGAGGTCGTGTTGGGCGAGCCCGACAGGTTAGCGGAGGTGACCGCCAGCGGGCCGGTGTTCTGCAGCAGGCGGAGGGCCAATGCATGATCCGGCATCCGGATTCCGATGGTCGCCTGCGGAGAGAGGTTCTCAGGCAGGTCCGGGCGGCGGGAGACGACAAGGGTGAGCGGACCGGGCCAGAAACGCGATGCCAGCCTTTCCGCAATCCCTTGCATGGATAATGCTGCCCTGACTGCATCGGATGGATCGCCGACCAGGACGGCAATCGCTTTGGAAGCCTCGCGGTCTTTAACCCGGTAGAGCTGCTCGATCGATTCGGGGTTTTCCAGGGCTGCTCCCAGGCCATAGACCGTGTCGGTGGGAAAGGCCACGAGCTCTCCCAAGCGGATCAAATCCAGGGCAGCCGATAATGATGCCTCTTCTGCTGCAGGCAGGATCAGCGTTTCCAAACGGTATTCCTCCGATAAACTCAAAGCCGGACGACTTTTATAAACCGGGCCAGACCTTCCCCAACTTTCAAGGTCGATGCTTGAATATGCAGCCCGGCGGCATCCATCAGATTATTCAGATCCGCACTGTCCCAACGCCAATGGGTTTCAGCGAGGCGGGCCCAGTTTAGCAGAGATTCACGCGCCAACCCCTGCAGGCCGCGCTCGTCCGCCAGGGCGGCTGCGGCGGAGAGGCTCATCTTTTCAGACGGGTTGAGCAGGGCGATCTGCCCGCCGGGTTTGACGACCCGCCTGAATTCGACCAGCGCCGTGAGCGGGTCGGCAAGCAGGAAAAGCAGGTTGCTGGCGGTGACCAGGTCGAAGGTGCGCTCTGCAAACGGAAGGCGGCAGGCATCCGCCTGGAGCAGCTCAGGATGCAGGCGTTCGCCGGTGAGCAGGTCGGGATCGATGTCCGCGCCGAAAGCCGTGCAGCCGGCAGCTTTAAAAATCCCCGGCAGCAAGCCAGGACCGCAGCCGACATCCAGCACCCTCCAGCCAGGCTGCGGACTGCACCATTCGGCGAAACCCTGCAGCGTGCGCGCCCAACCAGTCCGGGTTTGGATCTCCAGGAAGCTCAGCGGTTCAGGTCCCAAATGATCCGCAATCCATCCAAAGTGAGCCAGGGGGCGATGATTTTCAGCACTTCGGTCTCCCGAGCGATCAGCTCCGCCAGCCCGCCGGTGGCTATCACTTTCATATCCTTGCCGAGCTCGCGCCGGAAGCGGTCAACCATGCCCTCCACCATCGAGGTATAGCCGAATAAAAGCCCGGACTGCATCGCATGCACGGTGTTGCGGCCGATTGCGGCCGGCGGGCGCTGAAGGTCAACCCGGGGCAGCTTGGCGGCGTGGATGAACAGCGCTTCGGAGGCGATCCCGATTCCCGGGGCGATCGCCCCACCGAGATAATCCCCATCTTTCGAGATCGCGTCGAAGGTTGTCGCTGTTCCGAAATCGACGACGCAAGCCGGTCCGCCGTACTGCACCTGGACAGCAGCAGCATCTGCGACGCGGTCTGCGCCGACGGCGCGGGGATCTTCGTAGCGAATGCGAACACCCGTCTTTACCCCGGCGTCGACGACGAGCGGATCATTTTCAAGGTAGCGCTGGCAGGCTTCAACGACTTTGCCGGTCAACGGCGGGACGACAGAAGCCAGACAGATCCCATCGATATCTGCGGGTCCGAAACCGGCATGGTTCAGCAGCCCGATGAACTGAAGCCCGTACTCGTCCGGCATGCGGTCGTGGACCGTAGCCAGCCGCCAGCGTGGGCCAAGCTCTTTGCCCTGGTAGAGGCCGAGCGTCAGATTGGTGTTGCCGACGTCTATCGCAAGGAGCATCTCATTCGCCTCCCAGGACCAAATTATCGATCAGGCGGGTTTTCCCGATGAACACCGCCATCGAGAGCAGGGCTCGATCCGGGATCAGCCCTTCGATCTCCTGCATGCTGAGCGGGTCGGCGCAGGAGACGTACTGCAACTCAGCCAGAGGCTCGGCCTGGATGGTTTCGGTCATGATCGCCCGGAGGCGTTCTGCCCGGTGTTCGCCGCGGTTAAATGCTGCCTCTGCAGCCCGGAGCGCCCGGCTCAGCACGACAGCAGCCGTTCGCTGTCCCTGGTCGAGATAGATGTTGCGGCTTGAAAGGGCCAGCCCATCGGGTTCGCGCTGGATCGGGCAGACGACGATCTCCAGGTTGAAGTTCAGGTCAGCTACCATCCGGCGGATCACCGCAGCCTGCTGGGCGTCTTTCTGGCCGAAATACGCCTTCGTGGGTTGGACGGCGTTGAAGAGCTTTGCGACGATAGTCGCCACACCGCGAAAATGCCCCGGACGCATCGAGCCTTCGAGCGGAGCTGATACTTCGTCAACGCTCACCCAGGTCTGAAAGCCGGGAGGATACATCATCTCGGCGGTTGGGGTCCACACCAGGTCGACGCCGGCGGCTTCGAGCAGAGCCAGGTCGCGAGGCAGGTCGCGCGGGTAGCGGCTGAGGTCTTCCTGCGGACCGAATTGAGAAGGATTGACGAAGATGCTGACCGCCACGCTGGCGCATTGATCTCTGGCTGCCCTGACGAGTGATAAATGACCGTCATGCAGGTAGCCCATCGTGGGAACAAAGCCGAGCGGATCGGCTAAGAGCCGGCGCTCTGACCGTAAATCCTCAATCGATAGGATCGTTTTCATCACTACTCCGGTCGAAGAGCCCGGACGAGCTGCCAGACGGTCCGGATGCTCGGCGTGGGCACGCCGGTGTTCTCGCCTGCCTGGACGATCGCCCCGCAGATCTGGTCGACCTCTGTCGGTGCGCCGCGCAGCACATCCTGGAGCATGGATGATTGGTTGAGGGCGGTCCGGCGGGCGATCGCTTCTGCTGCGACGACTGGATCGGGATAGGGCAGGCGGATACCCTGAGCGACTGCGACCGCGGCTGCTTCTCGGACGATCGACTGCATCAAGAGGCGCGCCGGGCTCCTGGCTAACAGCTCTCCATTCGGGATTTCCAGGATTGCAGTGAGCGGATTGATCGCAGCGTTGATCACCAGCTTACCCCAAAGCATCGCGGTCGGGTCGTGCTCGATCTCGATCAGGAACCCGGCTGCGCGCAGCATGTTTGCCAGCGGCAAAAGCTGAGGATGACCGCTCATTGAAATCACCCCCTCACCCGCTTCGCGGACCCTCCCGGGGCCGAGCAGCGTGGCGCCAATCGTGGTGACGCCCAGGCTGGTCCGTTTGGCGCCCAGGGCTTTAGAGAGCGCCTCTCGGTTTCCGACCCCGTTTTGAAGGGTAAGCGCCACGCCGTTTGGCGCCAGGCAGTCGGCGAGCTGACGGGCGGCGCGCTGGGTTTGCCAGGATTTGACGAGAACCAATGCATACCGCGACCCGGGGCAATCCATTGGCTGCGAGATCACCTGCACAGGGTAAGCGTGCTCTTCTCCGGTCTCGTTGACCAGCCGGACGCCTGCCGTCTGGAGGGCGTGCCTGCCTTCAGGCCAGGTGCCATACATAAAGACCGGAACGTCGGCGGCAGAAAGCCTCGCCGCGAAGAGACAGGCCATCGCGCCTGTCCCCATGATCAAAACCGAATTATTTGGATCATAACTCATCAGTCACCACCTGTAAAAATTGATTCCATTCTTGATCGGACATCTCGACGCTGTGTTCCTGCGCCGGGAAGCCGCGCGATTCAACATCGGCCTTATAGGCAGAGAAAGCCTGGGCCATCTCGTTGTAAAGATCGGCATATTTTTTCACAAATTTCGGGGTGAAACGCTCGAAGAGCCCCAAGAGATCGTGGGTGACCAGGACCTGGCCGTCGCAGCCGGCGCCTGCTCCGATGCCGATCGTCGGAATCTCCAACCGCTCGGAAACCGCAGCAGCAAGCCGGGCCGGAACCGATTCCAGCACGATGCTGAAGCATCCGGCTTCCTGGAGCAGAATGGCATCTTCCAGCAAATTGAGGGCAGCTTCGACTTCGCGGGCTTGAGGCCGAAACCCCCCTAATTGATGGATGCTTTGGGGTGTGAGGCCAAGATGGCCCATCACCGGTATGCCGGCTGAAAGGATTCCCCGGATCGCGTCCAAACGAGGCCGGCCGCCTTCCAGCTTGACCGCGTCCATGCCGGCTTCCTGCAGGAACCGCCCTGCGTTGCGGACCGCTTCCGAGGTTGAGACCTGGTAAGACATAAATGGCATATCGCCAATGAGCAGCGCGTGTTGGGCGCCGCGTGAGACCGCCCTGCAATGGTGGAGCATCTCCTCCATATTGACAGGCAGCGTGTTGGGGTAACCCAACACGACCATCCCGAGCGAATCTCCGACCAGGATCGCGTCGATCCCGGCCTGGTCAACTGCCATGGCGGTCGGGTAGTCGTATGCGGTCAGCATGCTGATCGGCTCGCCTGCCCTTTTTTTCTGGCGCAGGGTAATGGTGGTAGTTTTCTTGCGGATTGCGTCTGTAGAGCTTCGTGAAGGGGGAATCGTTGACATGGTACCCTCCTGTAAAAGGTAGAGGCCTGAACTGTTGGAGCAGTTAAAAGGCATTCACTGTCCCGGTCGGATGTGATCCGGGCAGCAGGTCTATTATGCCCTGATTGGCTTGAAATGACAAGTCTGACCAGATGGATTGTTGGATTGAGACCTCAGGCTGCTGCCGGGTGGGAAATGGATACTCAACGGGGGCGACGGATTTTCAGCGATCGCCCCTGTTATGTGCGCCCAGCATGGGCGCTGACTAGAGGGTGAAAGACCCTTGCGGAGGTTGGTCGCACCAACCGCTAGCCAAAGGCAAAGGTGTCGCCGCGAGGCGAGGTCTGGAGGAAGCCGGAGGCAAACCTGCGACTTGAGGCATACGAACCGTATGAGGCTACGAGGCTGGGCGAGTTGGCATGAGACAACGAAGCCCGATGCGACCAAGAGCCAAAGCAGTAAATACGGCAAGGGCGCAGAGACAGTCAGCGTTCTTACCTGGGGAGGTCTGCCGACAAGCTACATGAGTAGTAACCCTGGCTGCGAGGTCAGGTTGAGGCGGCAGAAGTCAGCTGAGGCCATAGTACCAACTCCGTCGAGGAGGGAAGGGCCGAACATCAAGGAGGACGAGTACTTTGAGCAGTTCGCGGGACGAGCAGGAAAGGCAGAATGCTCTGGATAAGGGTACTGCTGGGCAGAGGCGGGAAGTGAAGCTTCCTTTGGCTGACCAGAGGGCCGAGCCGTCCCCGGCACGAGAAGAAGGAAAGTCGAGTGCGGAGCTGTGGGGACAGATCTGGGCAAACCAGAATGTCGTCAGAGCCTTAGAGCGGGTCGAGCGGAACGAGGGAGCACCGGGCATCGACGGGATGCGGGTGGAAGAACTGCGACCGTACCTGAAAGAATACTGGTTGGAGATCAGGAAAACGCTTGACGAGCAAACCTATCAGCCGAAGCCTGTGCGGCGGGTAGAGATACCCAAACCGGATGGTGGGGCGAGGTTGTTAGGGATACCGAGTGTAATGGATCGTTTTCTCCAACAAGCGATCGCACAGGCACTCACGCCTCTGTTTGAGCCGTTGTTCTCGAACCACAGCTACGGGTTTCGACCCGGGCGCAGTGCGCATGAAGCCGTGAAGCAAGCCCAGGAGTATGTGCAAACCGGATACGAATGGGTAGTGGATATTGACCTGGAGAAATTTTTCGACCTGGTGAACCACGATATGCTGATGGCTAGAGTGGCCCGCGTGGTGAAAGACAAACGGGTGCTGAAGCTGATCCGGGCCTACTTGAATAGTGGGGTGCTGGTCGAAGGTGTAGTGATCGACACTGTAGAAGGGACACCGCAAGGTGGGCCGCTTTCGCCGCTACTGTCAAATATCATGCTGGATGACCTGGACAAAGAACTGGAGAAGCGGGGGCACAAGTTCGTACGCTACGCTGATGACTGCAACATCTATGTAAAGACGCGGCGGGCAGGCGAACGAGTAATGGAGAGCGTGAAGGCGTATCTGGAACAGAAGCTCAAGCTGAAGGTTAACCTAAAGAAGAGCAAGGTGGACAGAGCGAACCGGGTGAATTTTCTGGGGTTCAGTTTCTTCAAACGCAATGGGGAAGTGCTCATCCGAGTAGCCAATCGCAGCCGGGAGCGGTTTTGCGAGAAGCTCCGCCGCCTGACCAAGCGTACCCGGTCAGGCAAGCTGGAAGACGTGATCGAGGCGATCAATCAGTACACGATGGGCTGGATCGGATACTACCGGCTGGCGAATACGCCGAGCGTTTATGAAAACCTGGACAAGTGGCTCCGTCGCAGGCTGAGGCAGATGATCTGGAAACGTTGGAAGCGGGATACAACCCGCTACCGTGAATTGACCAAGCTGGGAGTGCCCAGAGAACGGGCAGCACTAGGAGCTGTAGGCAAAAGCCCTTGGCATATGTCCAAGTCACCTGTGGTAAACGAAGCCCTGAGTAACACCTATTGGAGTAACTCAGGGCTGAAGAGTATCAAAACTCGGTATCAAGAACTGCGCTTTGCTTGATGAACCGCCGGATGCGGACCCGCATGTCCGGTGGTGTGAGAGGGGGCGGCTTGTCCCCGCCCCCTACTCGATTCAAACCGCATAACCCATCCTGTCCAGAAAGCCGGAGAAGCGGTCTGCCATCACGTCTTGTTGTTCCGGGCTCATCTTCTGGCGGAACCGCCCGATTTTTCCATGGCTGAAATGCAATCCTTTCTGGTCGGGCTTAGCCCCTTCTGGTTGGTAGCGCGTCAGGATCGATCGGATTTCCGGCTTCTGGATGTCCAGGTCCAGGAAATCCACCAGCCGCCCGGCTTCATCGTTGTAATTTAACAGAAAATCTTCGTAGCGGACGAGCAGAGCCTGGCTGCAGGCCATCCACGCCTCCCAGACCTGCAGATATTCAGCCATAAAATTTAGAGCGGCATCAAAATCGGCGTAAGGTGAGAAGGCATTTTCGCGGCCTTTTTCGATGGCCCGGCGGCCGTTTTCCATCACCGAGAGCATCGCATCGCGCGGATCGCGGTAGATATAGGACGGCCGGATCGTCCCAACTCGAATCAACCGCAGCGCAAACGGTGTGGGGGGGGCGTGGGCTTTTATCACGAATGTGTTGCCCATCAACGCCGGTAAACTTACCGCAAGCAGACGGCGGGGCGTCAGAGCGCCGATGTTGCAGTTCACTTCGGTGAGAATCCCCTGGAGGCGGAAACGCTTGCGGATCAGGTGGGCGTCTTCTGCGCCGCTCGCAAGCATCAAATCGTTCGTCAGGTTGTAGTACCAGCCGGAACCTGCGCGGGGCATGCCAACAGAAAGGACGATCATAACCCAATTATACAGTCGAATCAGGAGGCGGTCTCTCAGGATTGACCCTGAAGAAATTTATTTCCTTTCTGTTATAATTCTTAAAAGAGAAGGAGGCCAGAGGCTATGAATATTGAAAAATTCTTTGCAGGTTTGATCCTGGGTGGATTGATCGGCGCGGCAACAGCTTTAATGTTGGCTCCCTCCTCCGGAGAGGAGCTGCGCGGGAAAATCCAGTCTGAAGCCGAGCGTGTTCGAACTGAAGTGGAAAAAGCTGCGAGCGACCGCCGGATAGAACTGGAAAAGCAGCTCAGCGAGCTGCGAGCTCCTCGGACATCTACCCCGCCGGCTGCCTGATCACGACCTGACCGAGCCAACAGCGCTGTTCCTCGCACGGTGTTTTAAGTGCGAGGAATAATTGCTTTTTGAGTAAATCAACAGGATGACAAACTATGGATCAATATAGACCGCCTTCCACGGGCGGCTATTTTGGTTGAACCGACAAAGAATAAACCGCACTCTGGCGGGTGAAGCGGCTGGTCCCTGTTACGACCAGTACGACATCCTGAATTTCTCCGCCTGTTGAAATCGGGAATTCAACCATTTCCCCAGGGGCAACCGGGACCATCTGGACGGTTGTTTCGTGGCCGCGGCTGATCACAGCCAGACGAAAGGTCTGCGGCAGGGTGTTTTGAATTCGCGCGAAACCTTCCGCGCTCCAACCCCCATCGTCTGTCTCAAAATCTGTGAAGTAGTCGATCTGCGGGACTGCTATATCATCGACGAGAAAGCCTTCGCCGTTGACAGCTGCGTCCGTGATGTATTCGAAGCGCAGCTTGACTTTCTTTCCTGCGAACTCGGACAGATCCACTTCCTCCTGGATCCAACCAGCACCACCAGAGCTCACCCCGTTGTATCCCCAACCATAGCTGTTCCCCGAAGGGTCTTCCGCGGTGCCTGAGGGGGTAATCTGGATTTGCCAGTCTTCGCCGTCCAATGAAGCAGTCAGATAAAGATAGTCGTAGTCTTTTTCCAGGTCGTACCAGGTCCAGTACTGCATCGTAATCGGTCCAGACAGGTTGGTAAAATCGAACTCGCGCGTCAGGGTCATGTTTGATTCGTTGCCGCGATTTGAATAGAAGGCGTAGCTGCCGGAATGAGGATCGACCGGGAGCACAGGCACCTGAGTGGATCCGGTGAACTGGATCAGATGCTCGCCTTTACAGCGGATTTCGATGTAGTTGACTCCATACTGGTGAACCGTACGCGTGCCCGGGCTGACCGGGCAATCTGTGATGGTTTCTGTCGGGTCGAAGTCTGGAGCTCCCGGGTAATTCTGGTAGTCATAACGGCCGTCGGCTACGTCTGAATCCTGGAGGATGTTGGCAATCAACCAGTCCATAAAGACATCGTCGGCGGTGACCACAGCTGAGCTGAGCGGGTCAACCACACCGAGCTGTGCCAGGACGTTGTCGATGCTGACCATCCCATTGGATGGATCAGAGACGAGAGCTTTGGTTGCATCTTCGCCGAACCGGTCGAGGAAATAGGCCATGAAGAGGAACGATGCTCCGTAGTTGGGCGACCTGCTGCCAGAGTCGTTCGGCCAGTCTGTGAGCTGGATGTCAGGATTCGAGGCAAAAGACCGATCATGCCCGCCAATCGAATATCCATTCAGGAAGGCGGCCAGCTCTGCCGATCCCTCATCGATCCAGGTTTCTTCGTTTCGGTCGCGGTACCAATGGATCATGTGCTGGAATTCGTGTGCCAGGACGCTGTAAGCATACTGCTCATCCAGGTCGACGTGCTCTGTGCTCATCAAGAACATCTCGTGGCCGTTCGCATATTCCTGAACGACAGGGAGATATTCATCGGCGGAAGAAAAATAGCCCGCGACCGAGCCTCCCAGGCCGCCGGCGTAAAGGATGAAGAGGTGGGGGTCTGCGTCGACTCCGGGGGTCCATTCGCTTCCAAAAAACTCGCGGTTGGTAGGGTAGGTTTTTTCTTCAAAATTGTCCACCAGCGCCCGAACCTCTTTTTCGTCGAAATCAGCGCCTTCTTCGATCCAAAAATATACGTGATCGCTCACATACCGCAGCACGGCCGGCACCTGGAAGTTGATATTTGTCTCAGAATTGATGACCCAGAATGTCTCCGTATCCCCGGCTTGATAAATCTGGACGGGGAACTCCAGGCTGCGGGGCAGACTCTGCTTGTTTTCGAGCTGCTCTGCCACCACGATCGGGTCATAGATCGGGACGTCTTCACTCTCCAGCGCAGCGAGGGTTTCGGTGACCACTTCAGTCGAAACCATAAGCTCCGGGGCTGTGGGCTCCGGCCCGGACGATCCTGGCCCGGTTATCACCTCAAGCTCTGGCGCTGAGGAGCTTCCATCGGTGTCCAGGAGCATGGAAACTGCGGCGATCCCGCTCGCAGACAGACAGCATATAACGAAAATCCCTAAGAAGATGAATACGATCATGCGAGACCGGGAATTATTCATAAGAAAACACACCTGTTATTGTTTGGGGGAATACGGGGGCAGCGGGCAGGATGAATTTTCAGGGAGAGGCGAGCGGAGAAAGATTCCATCCAGGCTGCCGGATTGATCAAATAGCGCCAGAGCGAGCGGATCGGCGCGCAGAGGATTTGATGTCAGGCAAAAGAGAGCCAGCGCATCCGAGGCATTTTTAAAATTCAACGGGCTGTTTTCGCATCGGCAAAGCCATATCCAGCGAAAACTCACCGGTCAGGTTGAACACCAGGCGGGGGTAGTCTTTGGTCATCAGCGGTCCTTCGTCCGGGTCCGGAGAACCGTAGCCGGACGGGTAAAACAGGGGATAAAGGGCGCGTCCAGCCATGGCGGTACCGCCTTGAACCAGGAATTCCTCGAAATCGCGGCGGATGTTCAGCGGGATGGTTTCTGATCCGAGCAGGGCTTCCAGCATTTTGGCTTCGCGCTCCGGGGGATAACGAAGCGGGAAGGACCGCTCAACCAGCGGGATCGAGACTCCGAGGAGCAGAAAGAACACCACGGAAAGATAGAATTTTGGAGCTTTGAGCAAGCGCTCCGGACTGGAAACGGTGTCCGCTGAAGGAAGCTGCGCTTGAAAGTCTTCGCGCGGCCGGTACCGCCCGGCGAGCTCGATTGCAGCCATGGAAAACGCGATCAAACCGATGCTGAAATACAGGATGCTGATCCAGTCCACCGGGAGGATGTACCGACCCCCGGAGTTGCGCAGCAGGGCGTAGAAACCGATAAAGAACACGAGAGCCAAGGCCGGCATCAGGCCGACCAGACGCTGCTTTCTCCAGGCGGCCGAAAGCCCGGCTGCGAGCATCGACACCGAAAACAGCACCGGCAGGATCGATTGGGATGGGAAACTGCCGTCCCATTTTCTCCAGAAAGGCAGCCTGCGGATGAGGTCGGTCAGCGAGGAGGACTCGGAATATTTCAGCAGGTCGCGGTGTCCGAACAAACCGATCAAGTTGTCAAAGAAACGGTACGCGTCAGGGTAGATCAGCAGCATCTGAATCTGGTTGTTCAGGTAATGGGCTGCGAACAATCCAGCCAGCTCGCCGGGTTTCTTAAGCGATTCGTTTACTAAATTCTTGCCAGCCGCTTCGAGTCCCCCAGGAACCTGCGTTGGGAGGATGGACGCTGCAGGCGGAGTGGTTGGAACCGCACCTTCTTGTCCGGGTGCAGATGGGCTGGCAGGTGGAGGCGAGGCGGATGTGGCGATCGGCTGAAACCGTTGAACCAGGAGCAGATAGCGGAACATCGGCGAATCGACAAAAAGCTGCCCGGTGCGCTGCCAGTTGCGCCCGATCCAGGGAGAGATGACCAGCGCGGCGCCCAACGAAAAAAGAGCCAGATGTTTAACCCACCAGGCAAATCGCTTTTTCGGCAGGAGCGCCAGGCTGGCAATCAGCACTGGCGAAAAGGCGAGGACTGCGGTTTCCAGGCGGATCAGCATCGCCAGGCCGAGAGTTCCTCCGGCGACCAGAGCTGGAAAGCTGCGCTGTTCGACCTGTTTGAGCCAGCGAATCGAAAGATAGAAGAAGATCATCACGATCAGAGCCGTCGGGAGGTCTACCATGATCAGCTTTACATGCGAGGCCGTGATCGTGCCTGCGATCGAGATCGAGTTCGCCTCCCTGAATATGATGAAGGCTGCTGCGACGAACCCGGAAGCCCGGTTGTGCAGGGATTTGACCGTTAAATAGACGAAAACCGGAAGCAGCGCGAGGATGAGCACCTGCAGAAAGATCACACGGTCGTACTCCTGGCCGGCGGCAAGGTGCAGGATGGTCAGGTATGCCGCATGAAGCGGGCGGCGGACATCAATACCATTAAAGAATTTGAACCCCTCTCCAATCAAGGCGGACTGAGCCGCCACGTCATAAACGCGCGCATCAGAATAAGGATATTGAGCGAAATTGGGAGGGATTTTCTCGGATACGAACCAATTTGGAGAGATCGGCGTGCTCTGCCAGAACACTGCGGCGCAAGACCAGAGCAAGACGACTGCCACCAGATCGAACAGCCGGCCGTTGGTTCTTCCCGCCGCGCTCAGCCGGTCGACCAGAAGCAGGGCGAGGATCCCAACGCCCCAGGCCAGAACCAGCTGAGACTCCAGAACCGGCACGCCCAGCTGGTTCCAGCCCACCCGGGATGAAGCGATCGGGAGAACCGTCTGGCTGACCCAAAACCATGCCAGCAAGGCTGCGCAGAAGTAGGCGAGGAACAACCAGAAGCTGCGAGGAATAGGGCCTGGCACCGGGACCCCCCTGGCACGTCCCAGGTAGATCATCAGGATTAGGAAATAGTGCGCAGGCGCCCGTCAACCAGGCGATGATCGGGACCAAGCGCTCGATAAAACCGCGCGTGAAGGGTTCAGTGATATCCGGGTAAAGCGTGAGCAGGTAGCTGGAGATAAAGAGCAGGATCCCGCTGAGCAGGGTCAGGTAACCCCAGCGAACCGGGCGGCTGAGCCAATCTGCCCAGCCAACTGCCCTCTGGTGGAAGCGAACGGGAAAGAGTAAGCTCCCCACAAACAGCCAGGCGGCTGCTGCGGTCAGGAGCAGCACGCCAGCGACGATCGCCAGCCGCATCCTGGAAAAACCAAGGAATAAACCGGTCTCGGACCTCGTTTGCAGGTATGAAACTAAAACACCCAAGCCCTGAAGGGCGATCAGGCCGAAAAATATCCGCCATAGAGATAAGATGGTGTTTCGGCGCGTCAGATCGTGCGAGGTCAAACCGGCACCTCAAGCTGTTCGAACGTGCTGCCGGCTTCCGGCAGGTGTGCTGCAGCTGTGATCAGGCCAAAAACGACCCACATGTTGGGCAGCGCGAAGGAATTGAAAGAAAAAACCAGGAACAAAAAAACGATCAAGGCAAGAAAAGCCGCCAACCCCCAAAAGCGCTGTTCCGATGACGGTGAGAACCACAGGAAGACGGCGCATCCAACGATTGAAAGGATGTAGGTAAAAAAAGCGACAAGCCCGATGACACCGGTTTCAGCGATCAGGCGGGCAACCAGGTTTTTGGGTGTGATCAGCCGGTCGCGATCTTCGCCGGGAGTGATCTGACGGACGATTTCAACCTGCTGGTTCCAGGGACGATTGGGGAGGTTCTCATCAAAGTAAAAAGCATAATTCCCCAAACCGACGCCCAGCCAGGGATCCTCGGAAGCAATATTCAGGGCCGTTTGCCAGTAGACGAAGCGTTGAGCGACGGAGATGAACTCGAGATAGGATTTGTTGCGGGTCTTCGCCTCGGTCCAATAACGCCACAGCCGGGAGAAATAGGCATTCTGCGAGCCGAAGATCGCCAGCGCCGTGATCACAATCAAGACGATGGAGCCAGTCTCGAATATCCTCCTGCGGAGCGGCTTCTTTGGGCGGGCGGGTTTCTGGTGAAACTGGTAAGGAAAGAGGAAATAGCCGATTACAACCAACAGCACGAGCAGGAACAGGCCGGTGCGCGAGAATGTGAACGGCAGGACGGCAACCGACCAGACGAGCAGCAACCATTCGATCGTGACGCTGCGCCAGCGCCAGGAGAAGACGGTGCGTCGCGTCAACACGGAGGCGATCAGCCACGGTAAGAGCAGGAAGCAGATCTGCTCGGCAAACCACTTGGGCTCGAAGGTCATCCCTGAGATGCGCGTTTCAAAGAGCCTGCGGATGGAGATATATTTCTGCAGGGAATTGACCATCCGGTAATATTTTGGCCATCCCAAGATGATATTCGGGATTTGAAAGGTGCCCCAGAGCAGCGCGGCGGCGAAACCGGCGTACAGCCAGCGAAGTGAAAAGTGAAGATCATCCCATTTCTCGTGGAGAAGGGTTGTCGTAAAGTAAAAAGAGACGCCGATTCCGAGCGTGGCCAGGTTGCGCACCAGCCTGGAAACTGGGGTGACGCCTCGAAACGCCTCCATGTCCGAGGTGAACGCGAACACGGAGCTGATCAGCGCGACCAGGATGAACGCAAGCAGCGGCAGGAAGGTCCTCGGGAGCGGTTTTTTGAATAAACACGGGATGACGACCAGAACGAGGAGCACAACCATCGGATAAACAGCAAGCGGCCGCACCAAAGTCCGACCGCCCATCCCGGCCGGAAAGTAAGGAAAGCTTGTCACCGGCAAGGTCAGGAAGAACAATGCCCAGGCGATCCTGGTGATCGTCGAAAGGTAAGGTTTTTTTCTGGGCGAGCTCAATTGCGTTTCCATGGTGGCAATATCATAATCAATTGTATTAAGAGCCCGATTAACAGCCCGACGATCCCGCCGACCAGCACAAAAACCGAGGTCGGGCGGATCTGGCGCGCCTCGAGGTCTTCTTTTCGATCGATGATGATATTTGGAGAAAAGCCGCGGCTGGCTTTCGACTCGATCGAATAGGATTGGGCAAGCTCGATCTGGTCCGCGTCAAGCTGGCGCAGGCGCCTGTTCAAGGAATTGATCTCCAATTGGACCACCCGCTGGATCTGGCCGATCCAGTCCTGGTATTCTCGCAGAGGCGCCTCGGCCGGAGGCATGCCTTCGAGGGCATTCATCCAGGCGGGTGTGAACTCCGCCGGGAATGCAACGAGGGCGGAAAGGCTCGCCCGCTGGTTGGCGTCGAGAGGGATGGTTGGGTCACCTTTTTCAGATTGGCGCTGCCATTCATCAAGGGAGCTGCGAACCTCGATCAGGTCCTGCAGCCGCATCGATGAACTCAGCATCTCGTCCTCTCCGGCCTGGAGCTGCTCATCGATAAAAATCATTCGGATCGCCGCAGCGACGGACTATGCCCACCTGTTCGACCACAACATCACTCCAGACTCGGGCGGCCTGACTGGCGTGAGCCGAATCCGGGTGGTTGGCGATCAAACTCCAGGTCCCACTGGTCCTCCATTCGGATTTCAGGATGCTGCGGAGCGCGTCGATGTCGACGTTCTCCCAATAGGGATCGATTTCCCTCAGGCGGTCGAGTACAGGCTCCAGAAAGCCGTCCATGGTGATCGCTGACTCGAGCTGAGACATTTGCCAGTAGTGGTAGTTGTCCAGGTTGGAGTATTTCGGGTTCGCGAGCGCTTCGAAGACCGAGTCCGAAAATTTTCGGTAAGGGTTCAGGGCAATGTAAATCTGGCTGGATGCCCGATAATGGGCAGGCCAGATCCAGGACAATCCCCAGCCCACAAAACAGCCAAGCAAAGCGGCAGCCAGCAGAATTTGCCAGCGATGGAGTACGTTATACAGTTCTTCGCGCAGGTTCCAGGTTCGGTTCATTGTTTCTTTCAGAGGGATTCTTCAGGGGAAGGTCTTTGCGGCTGGCGATACGGGTCGCCGCAGTCACCAGTCCCAGGAGAACCCACATGTTGGGAATGACGAATGAGTCAAAAGTCAGGGCAGATAAACTAAAAGCGATCAAGCCGATCAGGCTTGCCATACCCCAGTATTTCCATTCTTTTTCCGGCGACAGCCAGAGATAAATGGCGTAGCCGACGCAGACGACAAAGAAAGCGAGGAACGCGATCCAACCGATGATCCCGGTTTCGGCCAGGATGCGCAGGAAGAAGTTCTTGGAAGTAATCAATCGATCGCGCCCGATTTCTGGTGTAATCATCAGGAGGATTTCGGGGACCTCGGCGATTGGGCGGTAGGGCAGCATCTCCTCAAAATAGAAGGCATAATTACCCAGCCCGACCCCGGAAAGGGGATGGGCCTGATAGGTGTTATAGGCGGCCTGGGCGTAAACCAGGCGGGCGTCAAAACCAAGATAGCTTAAATACCCTTGCAGGTTGGGGTTGGGCGTCATCCAGTAGCCCCAAATTCGGGCGAAAAAAGGGTTTCTACCGCCGATACTGAAAATCAAAGCGGCAACAACAACCGCGAGCAGGCTGATCTCCGCGATCCGACGCATCCATGGACGAGATTTTGAATAACTTCCGGCTGCTACCTTGTTCTCGGTCCGCCTGGGTCGAAAAAGCGGGATCGCAAGGAAGAGCACGACGATCAAGTTTATCAGCCCGGCTCTCGAGTAAGTGAAAGGAAGCAGGACCAAGGCCCATCCAAGAAGGAACCATTCAACAGACAGGCGCCGCCAGCGCCGCTTGAATGCAGAGGTATCAATCAGCACTGCCGCCAGAGCGTAAGGGATCAGGAGCAGAATGATCTGCTCTGCGAACCAATGAGGCTCGTACGTCATCCCAGAAATCCTTTCAGGAAGCAGCCGGCGGGTGGAGATATGGCGCTGGACTTTCTCGAGAAATGCGAAGTATTCGGGATTTGGGGCGAGGATATTGTAGGCCTGAGCCGATCCCCAGAGCATTGCTGCGCCGATCCCCGCGTAAATCCAGCGCAACGAAAACCTCAGGTCGGCCGGGCTTTGTGGGAGGATCGAAAGCGTGACAAAAAAGGCACAGCCGATCGCGAGGGTGGAAACCCCGCGCAGGACGCGCGAATCCACTGAGACCCCCAACGCCGGCTCAATGCTCCTAACAAGGGATAGTAACGACGCACCAACCGCGACCAGGATAAAAAAAAGCAGCGGGAGGAAGTTTTTTGGGAGCGGTTTACGGAAAAGCTTTGGAATGATTGAAAAAAGGATCAAAAACACGAGCGGATAGAGCGAAAGCGGTCGTACGAGCGCCTCGCCGCCGACCGCATTTGGGAAGTATGGGAAGCTCGTCACCGGCAAAAAAAACAACACTGCAGCCCAGGCAGCTTTTTCAAGCCAGATCCAGGTTTTGTTCAGCATTCCTGTGCTCATGAAACGCCTCGCAGGCTTATTTTGCTGAACCAGCAGGCCAACCATACGACCAGACCTGCCAGGCTCCCGAACAGCATGAGCAGCCCGGTCGGGCGCGTGACCGACGGTCGGATTGGGGTCCCGGATAACCGATCCACATCCAGGGTGGCGGAAAGCCCCAGGCTTTTTTGGGATGCCTCTGCAAACAAGGCGCTTGCTTCCTGTTCCTGGGCTTTAAGATCCTGAAGCTGCCCTTCGAGGATTCGGATTTCACCTTCAAAAAGCGGGAGAGCCTGCCCGATCCACTCGAGATAACTCCGGGCGGACGCACCTGCAGAGGGATATTGATCAAGGAAGGGTTCCCATTCTGGAGCTGAGTCAGCCCTAGTGATCAGCCGCCAGATCAGCCAGGACTCGGAAGCGTCGATGACCGCTTCAGGCGACCGGTCGTCCAGCTCGATCTGCCATTCTTCCAACGCAAGGATCGTCCGCTTTAAACTCTTGATCGTCGCGAGATTTTGGGCAGATTGATCCGTCAGCGAGTGGAGCTGAAATTCCAAAACGAGCGCCTGCTGAGCTTCCAGTACGGCAGCATGCACTTGTTCCAGCACGACATCCTGCCAGACGGCGGCGGCCTGGCTCGCTCGGATTGGGTCTGGATTCTCGGCTACCAACCGCCATTTGCCGGCGTTTCGCCAGTATACATGCAGCGCGGCAGCCAGATCTGTCCGGCTGACGGTTGACCAGTAGGGATCGAGGTCCTGCAGTCGTTTTAACGTCTCATCGATCACGCTGTCCATTAAAATCAGGTTGTTAAGGCTTGCCATCTGCCAGTTCTTGAAATCGTTGGCATTCACCACCTGGACGCCAGCAGATTCGCTGAAGTTTTGACCGCCGTCCAATGAATGATAGATGTTTAAGCCAACGTAAAGCTCTCGGGTCGCACGATGGGGGGTTGGCCAGACCATAGAGATAGCCCAACCCATCAGAGGCGCCTGCCGCGCATAACAGAACCAACCAGGGCCAGCTTTGGGTGGCTTTCAGGATCTCATCGCGAAGAGACCACTCATTTGACATTCTTGAGGCGCCTCAAATTCAAGGAATTATACCCAAAATGCGCGCCGATCAAGCAAGGCCAGGGCGAGCCCCCCGATGAGGATCAAGGTCATGAAAATCAAGTTTGCGATGGACGGCGGTTGGATCAAGCTGATAAAAGCCAGGCAGCCCAGCGTCAGCGAGACCACCTGCATCACCAGCACGGCACGGTTGGAAGGCAACCCCAGCCGAAGCAGGCGATGATAGGTGTGATCCAGGGCGGCATGATAGACCGGCTTGCCGCGCCGAAGGCGTGAAAGGATCACAAGCGATGCGTCGAAAATTGGCACACTGAGCAGCATGACCGGGACGAACCAAGATGAGGACTGGTTGACGCCCTGAGGCGCGTAGCTGATCCCAAGGACAGCCAGCAGAAAACCAAGAAGCTGGGCGCCAGAATCTCCCAGGAAAAGAAGCGCAGGCGGGGAATTGAAGAAATAGAGACCGATGCATGCTCCGATCAGCATCGCGCTGTGCTGGGCGAGGTGTAACTGTCCGGAAGCCAGCGTTACAAGCATGAAGAAAGATGCCGCCATCCCTGCCAATCCTACCGCGAGACCGTCCATGCTGTCGACAAAATTAAAGGCATTCGTGATTCCGACCACCCAGAGCACGGTGAGCGCCCAATCCAGAAAAAGGTACACCCCGCCGGTCCCATAAAAAAAGAATTCCGGTGATTCGAATATCTTGATATAAATCCCTTGCTGGATCAGGATGACTGCTGCGATTAACTGGCCAACCAATTTACCCGCTGGCGAAAGGCCCCGGTAATCGTCCCAAAGGCCGAATACGAAGATAGGGACTGCCGATATCAAGGCTGCCCTGACAGCAGGCTGATGAAAAGAGCCTAAAAACAAGCCGTTGATCAGGATTGTGAGAAGAAGCGCGAAGCCGCCCGCCAGAGGGACGGGATGGCGATGCTGCTTGTGAGGAGCGCTGCCCGGCTGATCGATCAAGCGGGTTCGCCTGGCAAGCTGAATGCTGACGATCGCGGCTACCAGTGAAGTCAGCAATGCTGCCAGCAGGGTTTCGAAAATAAAGATGATGTTGATCGAATTAAATAACATGATAGACAGGTTATTCCGCCAGAGGCTATGAACCACGCTTTATTTCAAATAGCCTCCAGAAATGCTTCAGGGCCGGCGGGCGCTGACGATTTTCTCTTTACGCAAGAAGTTTACTACCAAAGAGACTAAAAGCTTGATGAACATCGCCAGATAATAAAGCCAGTTGAACAGGAAGAAGTAGTTTCTGGCAAGGTTTTTCTGGTAATAAAGGAAATAAGACCGATGCCAGGCGAAGATCGAGCGATACGGCTCGTTCTTTGGAGCCGCCTTCTCCGCCATAATGGATAATCTGGGCTTTTGGGTAATAGAAGACCTGCCAGCCTGCCTTACGGGCCTGGAAGCAGAAATCGGCGTCTTCCTGGTAGGCAAAGAACCGCTCGTCCAGATACCCGATCTGCTCAATCAGCTCACGGCGGATCAGCATGCAGGAGCCGGCGACGCCCGCAACCGGGCAGGTTTCGTCCTCATCCAGATAGTTGAGCTGGTATTTGCCGAAGAGCTGGCTGGATGGAAATAATCTGGAAAGGCCGAGGAAGTAAGTGATCACTGCCCAGGGTGTGGACTCGCCGCGCCGGCACGATTTCTGGAGAGTGTCGGTCTCGGTTCAGCACTTTTGGGCCCATCACGCCAATCTCCGGGTGTTCTTCCATAAACGCGACCATCGTATCCAACGTTTCTGGAAGGATCTGTGTATCCGGGTTGAGCTGCATCAAAAAGCGGCCCTGCCCCTGCCGGAGGGCCTGATTCATTGGACGGGTATAACCAAGGTTGGCGTCATTCTGGATAAAGCGCACATCCGGGTATTCCTGGGCGAGCAGCTGGCCAACCCCATCGTTTGAGCCGTTATCCACCACGATTGATTCCCAGGAGAGCCGCGTGTTCTCGGAAATCGATTTCAGGCAATCACAAAGTAAATCCCGGGACTTGTATGTGACAATGCAGATAGAAAGGACCGGTGCGCTCATTTTGATCTGCTGGCTTTCTCATAGACCTGGATGGTTTCTTCTGCCGTCCTCTGCCAGGTGAACTCGCCAGCACGTCGAATGCCCGCGCTGGAAAACTGCTCACGAAGACCTGGATTTTCCAGCAGCTCATGCAGCGCTGAGACAAGAGCCTCCTCATCCTGGGGAGGCACCAGCAGCCCGGCGTCTCCGACATTATCCAACATGGCTGAGACCGCGGTGGTGATCACAGGTGTGCCGCAGGCCATTGCTTCCAGCGGCGGGAAGCCAAATCCCTCATAGGACGATGGGTAGACAAAGATCTGGGCTAAATTGTAAAGGACCGGCAGATCCACGGCCGGGATATAGCCCGGGAGATGGATGTTCTGCTTCAGCTTGAGATCTTCGATCAGCTGGAAAAAAGGACCAGAATCCCAACCCAACCGTCCCGCAAGCACCAAGGGTGGAGGGTCTTCGCGCTCTACCAGGCGGGCGTAGGCGCGCAGCAGAAGCGGCAGGTTCTTGCGCGGCTCGATCAGCCCGACAAAGAGGATGAACCTCTCGGGGAGGTGATATTTCTTGCGGATTGAATCCAAAAGACGGGTGTCTGCAATCGGCTTGAATTCCTCGCTGATGCCAAGCGGGACAGCGACGATCTTCTCCGGAGGAATGCCGAGGATACGGATTGCATCGCGGCGCGTGCTTTCGGAATCGGAGATTATAGCCTCTGAGCGGCGAGCGCTCATCCGGATTGCCCAGGGGAAAAATATCCTTTTTGAGCGAGTATGGAGCTCGGGGTAGAGGAAGAAGGTCATGTCGTGGAAAGTGACAACAGAAGCGCAGGAGAGGAACCTTGGCCGGGTATAGTGCAGAGAGTGGAGCAGATCGATCCCGGCAGAGGATGCCGCTCGAGGGAGCCGGACCTGCTCCCACAGCAATCGCAGAGCGGGCGGCATGTCGGTTGAAAGAGCCCACTGCACCCGATCTCCAGGCAACTCGCCGATCAGGGCGCGGCCTCTCTGCTGGGCAAAAATCACAAATTCATGCTGGCTGGGGAAAGCCGTGACTGCCCTGACGAGCTGGATGATGTAATTTCCCGCCCCGACCGGGTTCGGGGGTAGCGACGTGCAGTCGATGCCAATTTTCATCTTTTCCTTGTCCGCTCCAGTTGCTCTGCCTGGTTATGGCTGCATCAGTCTCCATTGGATGCGCCGGCCGATCCAGCGGAGCATCCCGCCTAATCCTTCGGTTTTCCAAACGCGGACAGGCTGTTTGAACAAGTCCTGGCCTGGAAACAGGCTGCTCGCCGGACCGCTCATTTGAAAATTCCGGGAATTCGTTCGTTCGACCAGCAAGAATTAAAGACAGATATTCACCACAGATGGCTTCCCAGGTCAGCTGAGGAGAACCGGCGAATATCCGGGGGACGGGCGATATTGCCTCTGCAAATGATACAGCTCCTGGTCATCCATGCGGCGGTTTGCCTGGATTGTTCTTCGCTGCTTAAGCAGCCCGGAGAGAGATTGGAAATAGTCTACCCAACCCTGAAATATCGAGCGCACCATCCCACCACGGCCGCGGATCAAATAAAAAAGGGAACGAAGGAAGTCTTCCAGCGCATAGCTCAAAAAAAAGGTCCAAAAATATAAAGCGCCGTTGATGCGGGTGATAAAACGCAATCTCCCTGAAGTAACCCGGCGGATTTTTGCCGGACCCAGCATATCCGTGCTGTCCTGTGCTTGCCGGCTGCCAAAGGCGTGGTAGACAACAGCTGCCGGTGCGGCGTGGATAGAAAATCCGGAGAGCCGCGCCCGGTAGCACCATTCGCTGTCTTCATAATACATCGAAAAACCTTCGTCCAGCGGCCCAATCGTCTCGAACAGCCCGGGAGGGGATCAAGGCGGCTGCAAAACAGGCGGAAGGGATTTCGTCCCATCCGGCGAATTGTCCAAGATCCAGATGGCCCAATCCGATATCCGTACCCCAGGATATCGCGCCGACCTGGTTCCCAAGACCGTTCAGGAACGCCGGCGTCCAAAGCATGCGCAGTTTGGCTGCAACTGCCGCACAACGCGGATTGGAGGCTGCCTTGTGCACCAAATGGGCGACTGCATCCGGTTCGACCTGGACATCAGGGTTCAACAGAAGAATAGTACTTCCCACTGGCAGCCTGCATGCCGAGGTTCAAGGCTCTCGCCAGAGGCTCGGTTTGCCCCAGGCGAATCAGCCTGAGCTCCGGGTGCTGCCCCTCGACCCAATCCGCCGAGCCGTCCTTCGAGCCATTGTCCACCAGGATGATTTCAACAGGCGTGTAACTCTGCTTTGCCAGGGAGTCAAGGCAGGCGGGGAGCCAGGATTGGCTGTTATAGCTGACGACCACAACGGACACCAGCTCACCTTGCTGGACGGAGATGCGATTGGCTGGGACAGGCAGACCGTCTCTTAGGAGCAAGCCCGCTTCTGCGAGGCAGGCCAACCCGGCAAGGATCTGCAATCGTTCGGCTGGTTTCGGGTGGAGCAGGCTCAGAACATCATCCGGACCGATGCCGTCGGCAGCATGCCAGAGACGAAGGACTGACTTGTCGACCCAGACGCGGCCACCTTCTCGGGTTTTCAAAAAGATCTGCCCGCGGCTTTGGTCCGATCGCACACCGGTTGGGATCTGGTACCGGAAATTCATCTCGGTTTATTTCTTCTCTCACTGGTAGGATTGAAGCGCGAGCGGACTGCACGGGTTCGCCTGCCAAGCAAAAACGGCGCCAACCAATTGTGATTGAGAATCCGGTCAATCTCTTTGGGCTCTACCCGCCGGATTTTCTGGATCCGCGTGCGTTCATGAAGCGTCTCGCGCAGGGTGCGAAGGGCGTCCCATTTGGCTTTCCAGACCGGGCCAGCTTGCCGGCGGAGCGTATAGTAAATTATAAAGACAAAGTTGGCAAGCAGATGAGCGGGTAGATACTTCCAAAAAAGAACGCCTGGCATATTGACAAAATACGCCCAGACCACATTTCGCTGAACTTGATAAACAGTCCGGTTGCTTTCTTTCCCGTAACTGGCTGACCCCAGGTGAGGGACAACAGCGCCTGGGACATAATAGACAGCGATATCCCAGCAGTCGAAGGCGGAAACCAAGGTCGACGTCCTCATGGTGGCTGGTGAAGCGCCGGGTAAATCCACCTGCTTCGATAAACGCATCGCTTAAGTAAACCGCTGCAGCTGCGGAGGGGCTAAAAACCTCATCCGGGTCGAGGTGCGCCTGCTCGACCGGACAATGATTGTCCCGCGACCAGGCAAATCCGCTGATATTGTAGATATCTCCGCTGCTTTGAACCCGATCAGGCTGGTCCGCGTACACCAATCGAGAGCTGAAAAACGAAAAACCCGGATTTGTCTGGGCAGCCTTCATGATGCATCCCAACCAATCGGGGTCTGGAAACGCGTCGTTATTCACGAATGCAAGCCAGCGACCTTTCGCCTCGGAGGCGGCGCGGTTGTTTCCCAAGGCAAATCCCAGGTTCTGATCAAAACGTATGACCTTGAAGCCCGGCCAGCGTTTTTCGATCTCTTCTGCCGACCCGTCGGTTGAGGCGTTGTCTGCAACGATCACTTCGAAGTCCTGGAATGTCTGCGCCGCGATCGCATTCAAGCAGCGAGGCAAGATGAGCGCCCCATTCCAGTTCAGGACGACAATCGATACGAGCGGATCGGATTCATGGATGAAAGCCGGCATACTATTCCTGGACAACTTTCGGCGCCGAAGGACATTCAGCAAGGGTTTGGAATGATTATATCAAAACCAAGAATTTCAGATTGGAAGGCGATGTCTGGGTTGTGATAAAATCTCCTTCCTGTGAGAGCAACAAAGGATAAATCGCCAGAAATCCTGCGGATTGGATCCTGCCATACCCTGACTCAGCCCATCCAGGAGCGCGCCAGGAGCAGCCCTGAGCACCCGGTTTTGGTTTTCCTTAACGAGGATCAGAGCGAGCTTCGGATCTCTGCAGCAGAGCTCCATCACCAGTCGGCGCGGTATGCAGTGGCTTTGCAGGCTGCTGGTGTACGCGAGGACGACCTGGTCATCCTGGTGCTGCGCCATGAGCTGGATTTGCTGTACGCGTTCTGGGGAGCGATGTACCTGGGAGCAATCGGCTCGATTTTCCCTTTCTTGACTGAAAAACTAGATCCTCAAATCTACATGACACGAGTGAGAGAGCTGGTGAAAATCTCTCAGGCCAGGGCAGTGATCACTTCTCCTGAGTTTAAGGCTGAGCTGGCAAGTCTTCTTGCCGATGCAGGGTGTGCAGTGCTCGGCACGGATGAAGTCATCAGGAAAGCGGTTGGGGATTATCAAGAACGAGTATGGCCCGATTTTTCCGGCGACAAGACCGCTTTTCTGCAACACAGCAGTGGAACGACTGGATTGCAGAAAGGTGTCGCGCTTTCCCATCGGGCGGTGTTGAATCAAATCGAATCGTACAGCAGGGCGATCGATTTAAAGCCTGATGACGTCGTTGTCAGCTGGCTGCCGCTTTATCATGATATGGGGTTGATCGCCGGATTTTTGATGCCGCTGGTCGCCGGTATCCCCCTGGTGTTAATGTCGCCTTTCAAATGGGTGCGAGATCCAAAGGTCCTCTTCCAGGTGATCCAGCGTGAAAAAGGGACTTTATGCTGGATGCCCAATTTTGCCTACAATCATTCGGCGCGGGTGATCCGGCCTCGGGATTTATCCGGCATTGACCTTTCCAGCATGCGCGCCTTCATCAACTGTTCAGAGCCAGTTCATCTGCAGAGCCATCAGGATATTCTTCGAGAAATTTTCCGCTATTGGTGTAAATCAAGCTGCGCTTTCGACATGCTACGCGATGGCAGAGAACACATTTGCCGTCACACAATATCCGGTAGGGAAATCCGTCCGGGTGGATTGGGTGAGAACTTCCATCCTTCAAAAGGAGCAGAAGGCAGCTCCGGGACCGGCAGACGAGGGAGGCTCAACGGCGATGGTGAGCTGCGGTTTTCCAATTTCCGGGACGGAGATTCGTATTCTGGATTCTGACGGCAAACTGCTCCAGGAGCGGCAGATTGGTGAGATCGCCTTACGCAGCAACTGCATGTTAAGCGGTTATTACCGCCGACCTGATGTCACCCAAGAAACCATCCAGGACGGCTGGTATCACACTGGCGATATGGGCTATCTTGCAGATGGGAGAGCTTTTTATCACAGGTCGAAAAAAAGACTTGATCATCGTGGGCGGAAAAAACATCTATCCGCAGGATTTAGAGGCGATTGCTAACGAGATTCCCGGGATCATCCCTGGACGCAGCGCTGCATTTGGTCTGTTCGACCAGACGCTCGGCTCGGAAAACATTGTGATGGTTTGCGAATTGGAGGATGGGCGCCTGAGCAGAAGCGAAAGAAAGAAACTCGAGGTAGAGCTTCGCCGTCGTGTGGTCCAGCAAAGCGAAATTGCGCTTTCAGAGATCTGGTTTGTCGAGCGGAGCTGGCTAATAAAGACATCCAGCGGGAAAATCTCTCGCTCGGCGAACCGGGAGAAGTATCTGCAGGAGAGTGCTTTGGAAGATGGACCGCTGCAGACAGGAGATTCCCCGCAGTTACGAGGTGAATAATGAGAGCAGAAATCGAAGAAAAACTGGCAGAGTATATCCGCACCCAGGTTTTGAAACGGCCGAAATTCGAATTAGAACGCGACGACCCATTGATCTCCAGCGGTTTGATCGATTCGTTCCACCTTGTGGACCTGGCGGTTTTTATTGACGAGGTTTTTGGAGTGCACATTGATGATACAGAGCTGAACATGGATGTGTTTGACACAATCGGCCAGCTCGCGGAAATGGTGGAGAGGAGAATGGATCAGCACGCAGCCAGGTGATCGAAAGATGCCCGCTGAAGAGAGCTGGGGTTGGATTGCGAGGAGCTATTTTCGTGAGGAAGTTTTTTATTGCTTCAAGAACTGGCGGTTGAAAGAACCGGATCAGGCAGCATCCATTCGGAGATCAGACCCAGAATTGATAGCGTGCACCATCCTAAGAGCAGCGGATAGGCTGGCGCCATGTACCCGACCGTGAAATTGGGGTAGGATGTCAGCTGAAAGAGGGCGACCAAAAGAATCCGGGTCAGCGCTCCGGTCAAAAATATGGATGCAACAGCCCAACTGTCGAGCATTCTTTTTCTCTTGAATTGGAGCAGAAAAAGCGCCGCATATGCTGGCAGGGCGATTATCGCCAGGGGCAAGTGGAAGCTTTGGAAAGAATCCAGAATGCCGTGCAGGATTGTCATTTTAATGCCTTTTAACCGTTCCCGTTCTGGCAGCGGAAAAGGGATTGAAGCCAGCTCTTCGCTGGTTCTGCAGGACTCTTCGCCGGTCAGCCGTGGAAATATCGAGGCATCATGATCTGGATCAGGGGTGTAGGCTGGACAATCGATGAGAAAGGCTTCATATCGAAGGATGCTCAGCAAATCATCCTGAAAATAATGTGCTAGCGGGCGCATGTCTTCAATCAAAACAGGGGGTATCATCGAGGAACGAGGTGGATAACAGGACAAAAATCCTTTTCTGCAGGCAGTCTCGATCTCATCCGTCATTTTAAGGTAGAAATCCTCAGGGAATTTGCCCTTAGAATAATATCCGGCGTGTGAGACCGAATCTCGAAAAGCCCACATAAACCAACCACCCAAAATTTCATTAACATTCTGCGGATTTTTATTACCGAACTCTCCCCATCCCTTGCCAATCTGTCCTTCAAGGTAGGGGTGAAGCTCAGCGAATGTCGGGCTGACATCATAGATGTTCATCCGTACTTTGCGGGTCACAGGGACCTGTTGACGGCGGATTCCAGCTTTGACGCGGGTCAACGAGCCGTAAGCTGATTTGAAGACCGCTGAATCGTATTCGGTCTTTGCGAAAACACCATAATTCTGCATGTTCGCGGCTGAAACCATCCATACGCAAACAACCGGGATCGCAAGCACACCCAGCCAAAGCGCAAGCCTGCTTTTCCAGGCCCACAAACCGCACCTTTTGCTTTGATAAACTGCAAGGGCGATGATCAGCCCAAGGGATGGAAGAAGCCAGATCCCTTCCTCGCGCGTGAGCCAGAAAGCGGAGAGGGATAGCCCAAGCCCGAAAGCCCAGGGCCAAAGTCTGGTCCATGCTGATGCAGGGCGAAGCGCCAGACCAAAGGCGCATCCCAAAACCAGAAGCACAAGCGATGTGTAGATGCCCTCGCGAAGGACGCGAAAGGTAGAGATTTCATAGCTGACCGGGATGAACAGGAGTGCGCCAAAGAAGATCAGCAATAAGGCTGGTTTCTTAAATGCGGGGATCAAGGCGGCTGTCAGGACCCAACATGCAAACACGTACAAGAAATGCTGGGCGAAAAGGAGGCGGACGCCCAGATCATGAACGCCAGCAATGAACATCGGATAGAAGGGACCTTTGATCAGAGTAAATTGATCGTAAGGTCCCAACCACTCACCCTTTAATAAATGTTGAGCAAGTTTCAGGAATAAGGCGTCATCGTGAAGGGCATAAGCCAGGACATACACTGACTGCGCCTCAACTAGCCAAAGCTTGAGGAGCGAAAGAAGAAGCATTCCTACAAGAATCCCGATCCAGGTCTTTTTCATATGGTTATCTTGGTCATAAAAAAATATGTTAACAGATTTTTTCTGAAATGTCCATTCGTAAACATTGATGGGGGTCGAGCACGATGCCAGGATTGAAAGGAGGGATAGACCTGCAAGCTTTTCTTGAATGAATGAGCATTTGTCGTATGGCTGCTGGCGCCGATGGATCAGGCAATAAAAAACCTGCCTTTCGGCCACAAATTCTATTTGAAAAAGTGGACGATTGGCAGGTTCTAGGGAGAACCGGCATCTGACTGAACGGCTCTTTTTGCGAAACCGGATTAATTCCCGGGGCAGGGCGAGGCGCAGCCGGCCAGTTTTAAACTACTCACCGCTTTACAACTGGTAGAAAAACGTTTTCAACCGTTTCAACAACAATGATCTCAATCGTCACCTGGGCAAAGCCCGCTGGACCGCCGTCAATATCCATCTTGGCATTATATGTGCCTGGTTGGTCCGGTAAAATATTGAACGGGACGGCTCCAACACTGGTGATGGTTCCGCTTGAAGTTGTTATCTGGATCAAGTCGGGCGTGCTGGTCTCTGCAGTCCAATCGATGGTCCAACCGCCGATGTTTTGGATTGGGAAAGATGCTTCCCGGTTGGGCTGGTCGAGACTGATCAAGACGGTCATTTTGTCCTGGGCGAAAAGCTTTGCCGTGCGCGTGTCAAATGACTTGACAAAGCCACCTTCTTTTGTGACCAGATAGACCGAATAGATGCGGTTGGTGGATTGAACTTGAACTGACCCAGAGCTCTGGTTGGACAGATTAAGACCCTGGTTTGCATAAATGCCCAGGAAAGAACCTGCGGTGTGCTCCCAACTCAGGGTTGAATATGGATTTCCGGACATCATAGAGGCGTTGAAAGCCGGGGCAGGTCCCATTGGGAGCTGGACGGTCGAGTTTGTCCCGTCGACATTCATGCTGTGATTCCCTGTGGTGGTCGTGGGTTGAACTCCCGTTTGGGAGGATAGAGACGATCCATCCAGATTTGCCGAAGAGCCGTTCCAGCCGTAACCCAAATAGCCTGTTGTACTTTGGGCATATTCGCCGGCTGCCAGAACCGGCAGCAGCATGCTGGGTGCAGCATAAAGTTTATTGATCGTTGATGAATTAGCAAGCAACTGGTTGTTATTTTGAGGAGCTTTGTCGGTCGAGGAACCTGACCGGGAAACCACCAGGCTGTTTAATCCAGCGGGGGATTGAACATCGGTGAGTGAATCTCTATAGATTTTGTCGCCAAAAGTGGTTTCGTAAAAGCTATTGTTATTGTAGACCAATGCATTGAGTGATCCTGTGGCGCGATCGTCATCATATGCAGCCAGGCCGTCGTTGTTCTGGAATAAATTGTTCGCGACGGTGCCGTTCATCGACAAATTGCGGCCGAAATCCGGGCTGGAGAAAATGGCCGCACCGAGCGAACCGCTTGCATACTCCTTCACACCCGGGCTGAGGACGTTGTTGAAGAAGCTGGAATTGGCGACATTGAGCGTAGACCCCCAGGTTTCGAGGCTTGCCCCGATCGAATCGGCCGAATTGTTTGCAAATGCAGATCGAAGGATATTAATGTTAGTGTTTCCGAAGGCGATCATACCACCACCGCGGCCACCCAGCGGACCGCGAGCATCGCAGTTCATGACGATCAAGTCTTCCATCAAGAAGTTCACATCCCCGATTTCGATCCCTGCCCCGAGGGTGGGTTTGGTCGACGTTGTCGTGGTATCCAGGTCGTTACAGGATGACTCGCCGAAGCGTGATGGGAGGCCTGGTTGATGGGACGCTGTTATGGGCGTGTAATCCACCGCCATACTTGGCGACGGTTGTGTAGCCCGGGTATTTGCCCTGGATCAAGGTGTCTTCAATAAGCAGGCTGGAGGCATCCGGGCGGTCATTAATGTTGAAGGAGATTGCCCCACCGAATCCCGAGTTTGGATCCGGATCGGTGGCGCGGTTACCGATGAACACGCTGTCGCGGATCTCCACTTTAGCCCGGTAGATGCTCATCCCGCCGCCGACCCAGGCGCTGTTATTGATGAAACGAGAATGGTATACCTTCAATCGGGTATTGTCTTCAACATTTATTCCGCCGCCTGAAATCGGCTCAAAAACAGAGTTGGTGCGAACAACATGGTTGTTTTCGAAGGAGGAATTCGCTACTATGACATCACTTCCGGTTTTAAACCACTCTCCGATAATATAGATAGCTGATCCATGTCCAAAAGTATTGTTCCCATAGAAGCGGGAGTTTGTGACCCTGGCGACAGAGTTAGCGATATTAATGCCTCCGCCAACTGGGACACCCAGATAAGTCGTTGAAGTTGTCGTGTTGTTCAGGAACTGGGAATTATGGACATTAATGGTCGAATCTCGTGTGGCGATCCCAGAGCCGCCATCTTCTGAAGTGTTATTCCTGAAGATGGTGCTGAAAAAATTCGCTGTTGAACCATCACCCACGAACACCGAAGCCGCGCTCAAGTTATAGCGGTAGCCAGCCTGACGGTTGTTCTCGAAAATGCAATCGATGAAGGTCACATTCGAGTTTGAAACGGTCACTCCGGCGCCGTGAGATGAACTGGCATCGTAGCCGTTCGCAAACGTAATCCCCTTGAACACGACATGCGCAAGCGGGGAATTGATCAGCTCGATGATCCGATGGTTGCCTGCGCCAGAAAGAACCACGTTGGCACCATCGGCGGCCTGGATGGTGAAGCTCCGGTCTTGCCCATTGAATGAAAAAGCCGGAGTTGGCGAGCTGTAGGTCCCGGATTGGATCTCGATCGTTCCGTTATTTGGCACCTGGTTGAGCGCAGTTTGGAGATCGGTATTGGCGTCTCCTGGAACGTTTATGACGGGACCTGCTAGCGGGGCCTCCTGCAAATACGGAGGCTGCCTGTGATGGTTGGGTGTATGAGAACACCATCAAAACGGTCATGCTTATCTGAAGTAATTTTTTGGTTAGCATTTTTTCTCCTTACCGGTTGTCTTCGTTATTCAACCTTGAACGAACTCAGATCGATGTGCAGTGATGAACCGGAAGAGTACATTCAAATTTTGATTTACCTTTATTTGTTAATCGTTCTTTCAACAATAAACGAGCGCAGCAGCAACTGCTGGAAATTGCCCAGCGGCCTGATCGTCTTGCTCATGGATGGATCGTTATAAATCGATTGAATCCACTATCTCAGAAAATTTGTGAAAAGAACTTTTTTTATTTCATACCTAGATTTTACAAGATAAGCGATCTTATCAAATTACAAGTGTGAAAGCGCTGCTTATTAATTTGTTATTAATATAGAACAGGATTGGTGGAATCGACAAACTATTTTTTTGTACATTTAAATGAAGAATAGCCGCCATTGGTTCACGGCTATTCTCTCAGGATTTTATGAAAAATTAGAAAACCTCAAGCTTTTGTGATTTTAGTAGTACATAAATACTAAAATGGAGTGATTTTTTGGTTGACAAACAAATATGCAGAGATTCCTGTTTTCCTTTCGTGAATTAGATATCTATTTTGAACAATAGTCCAAAGATCGTCTTGGATTTCAAGGCGTTGTTCTGCATATCTCTTATAAAGCAACTTATGGATTGCGAAAAGATGGACATCTCAATGATTAGGTCGGTGTAAAAAACCTTAATTTCGGATAGAGCTTGGATTGATCGATATGACTCAGGAGAAGACAATTGAACGAGAGAATGTATAATAGCATTTCAGGATCATCTCCTAATGGACATCCTTTATCCTATTGCCCGATAACCTGGAAATATCTTAAAAAATGCGGGAGCTGGCTAAAATTTTACACTCTGGTCGATCAAGGATTGAAACATGAGAAAAGCAAAGTCATTATTAAATCGAATTGTCCGCAAGTATCGAATTGATGTCTATAACCTGAGCTATCGCTTGATTGGATCGCTTGATGGGTATCCTTTCCCGCCAGCAAAGTTGATTAATTTGGTGATTGGGACAAGAGAAATCGCCTGGTACCAGCTGGGTGGGCTTTTTATGCATCAGGCGATTACCACCTTCTTGCGCAGGAATGGTGTGGAGGTGAATGAGCTGAAATCGGTCTTCGATTTCGGCTGCGGGTGCGGGAGGATCACTCGTTGGTGGTCTGATCTTCGCCATCAATGTGAAATCTGGGGAACGGATTACAATCCTGACCTGATCGAGTGGTGTCAGAAAAAACTTTCCAAGATGGGAAAGTTCAAAGTCAATCAAGCCAATCCGCCGCTGGATTTTGCAGACGAATCTTTTGAACTCGTCTACGCCTATTCAGTTTTCACCCATTTCGATATCAACCAGCAGGAAGCCTGGTTCAAGGAGCTGACACGCGTGGTAAAAACAGACGGTCACTTGCTGATCACAGTCCATGGAAAACGTTCAGCCTGGAAATCTGGTTTTTCGAGCGACTGGCTTGAAAAACTCGAGACCGACGGCGTGATAGTTTTTGGGGCGGAGCTTCGCGGGACAAACGCCTGTGCAACCTATCATTCCGAGAAGTATATGCGAGAACTGCAGAGCTCTCTGAACCTGGTCCTGGTTGATCATCTGTCAGGCGGTGTGCGAGATTCATCCGAACAAGACATGTATCTTTTTCGGAAGGTGTGAACACTCAAGATCCGCCGGTTTGTTGTGAGATCAGCGCTGAGATTGGTGCGAGCATGCGTCCGGCCAACAGGCTGCTGATCTTTTTGGCTTTTGCTTCATCGGAAAAAGACCCAAAAATAAGTCCCTTTATAAAAGAAATAATAGAGCAATCCCAGATAGAACCGGTCAAGCGCTGGATGCGATTTCCACTCGTATTGGCTGGCCAGGTGGAGCGCCTGGCTTTCCAGCTCTGCAGCGGCTGTCTCGTCGGGTTTTTTAAGGACGGACAACCATTGAAGCCGGAGAAGGCGCAGTTTCCACCGTCTGCCGAGGACCAAATTCCTGCTCCCTGGCTGCTTTTTTACCACATGACAGGCCATCATCCCTGCTCTGAACTGGCGGATGGAAAAGGTCCAGATGGTGTGATAGTGATAATGGTAGCCGAGCAGATGTTCTAAATAGATGATCTTCATCCCGGCCTGACTTAACCGGTAGGAGAATTCAGTATCCTCAAACGCAGCGTACGGGAAATCGGTATCAAACCATTTGTCCTGCTCCGTCAGAAGCTCTCGCTTGACTGAGACGTTGGCGGTATAGAAGTGGCGGAAATCGTACATCATCCCCGTGCGAAGATAATGGTAGCTGAACTGTTGGGCGCCAATCCCATCGATATGCGCCATCAGGGTGTTGACCGGCATGTCCTTCGGCCAGATCACTTTGCCAAGGACGGCAATTTCCTTCCCTGGATAATAACGGTGGGCTGCCAGATGCCCGGACACGAGATACCGATCCGGTAAAATATCATCGCCGGCAAAGAGAACAATCGGTGATTTTGCTTGACTTATCCCGGCATTTCGGGCTGCAGCCGGGCCTTGATTGCGCTCCTGCCGGACGACCTGCAGGGAATAGCTTGTGGGTTGATATGTGCTGAGAAGCTCGTAGGTGCCGTCGGTGGATCCGTCATCCACAGCAATCAGCTCAAAAGAGGTCCATCCGGATTGCTGGTCGAAGGCATTCAACACACGGGCGAGGTCGTGCGCCCGGTTGAAGCAAGGAAGGATGATGCTGAGATCGGGAACTTCCCCACTCATATTATTCAAGATCTTTGCGAAAAGCCTTTTTAAGCCTGCGGATCAAACCAGCCGCCCAGATAAACTGCGTGCCGGAAGCACTGACGCTGCTGCTTTGGCGAGATTTTTCTTCCTGGATGTGTTCAATCAGCATGGTCCGGATCGGATTTTGAGGGTGCAGGAGCTTTAAAGCCAGCTCGGGTTGCTCGTGCAGCTTCATCAGCAGAAGCATATTCAACACACGATCGCAATTGAAAGTATAGATGGAATGAAGCAGCTGATCGATTTGTTTTTCCAGGGCGTCAACCCCCAGAAAATCCGGGTCCGCGACTGCACACGGCAGATGAACCGCCAATATCCAGCAAATCTCAAAGATCATCGCGCTTTGATCTTTGCGAATGGTATTCTGCGGGTGAATTCGGTAACTTATTAATGGCTCGGGGAGCAGAACAAGGTCCGCAATCCGGCTGATCCTTAAGGCAAAATCCCAATCATGAGCAAAGCGAAGGGGACGAAATCCACCCACCTGCTCTAAACAGCGGCGTGGAAACACAAAATTAGATGTCGTCGCGAGACAATTCTCCGTCAGAAGCACGTCTTTCAATTCGGATCCGACCCGAAAGCTGCGCTCTGCATTTTTTAATGGCCAGGGCTCATAGTCTTGATATCCGTGCTTAATTCCGATCGGATGGTTATTCTGATCCACAATTTGGATATATGAGCTAACCAAACCGGCTTGAGGTGTCTTTCTAAGCGCCTCTACGGCTTTCTCAAGCCTCTTGGGGTGGTAGAAATCATCAGAATTTAAAACTGCAAGGAGCTTGCCTTCAGCCAGCTCCAGCCCGCGGTTGATTGCAGCATGCGCTCCCAGGTTCTCCTGGCTGAAGATTTTCAAACGGGGATCAGAATAGACCTCCAAGACTTCAAGGGTATTATCCGTCGAGCCGTCATCAACAATGACCAGCTCCAGATCGTCAAAGGTCTGGTTCAGAACGCTCTCGACTGCTTTGTCGATGTAGCTGCTGTGGTTGTAAGACGGGATGACCACTGAAATTTCAGGCATTTGGCGCACCGAAGAAAGCCATGAGATGTTTCTCGGCACAATCCTTCCAGTTGAAATGCTGGAGCGTGCTGTTTCGAATCTCCTCAGGCAGAGGTCGGGAGTCGAGCATTTTTTCTACACCGGCCATCAGCGCCGGGATATCCCCGACTTGAGAAACGACGACACCACCCAAAGTACGTTCAAGGATCTCACGGATATTGCCGACATCTGTAGCCACGACAGGTACGCCCATCGTCTGGGCTTCGATCACAATCAAGGGGTTGCCTTCGAATTCAGACGGCAAGACCAGCACATCGCTGACCGCAAGGATATCCGTGATCGGTTGATAAAATGGTTTGCGAATGAGACCTGCCGCTCCAATCCTGTGGATCTGTTCATCGATCGTCCCCGCGAGCGGTCCATCGCCGACCATCAAGAAAGAAATATCCGATCTGGCAGAGAACCGCCTGGCCATCTCGACAAAATCCATCGGGCGCTTCTGAGGGTTGAGCCTTGACGCAAAGCTTACCACCCTGGTTTGAAGCGGGAGCCCGAGCTTGATTTTCAGGTTGTCTTTTTGAGCTCGATCATAACGATGCGGATCAAGCTCAACCGGGTCTGTGCCATTCTCTATGAAGAAGACCGTATCTGGGTGAGCGCCTTTATCGAGATAAGCCTGGCTGATTTTTGAGTTGCATCCGATGTGGGCATCGATGAAAGTCAACAGGGCAGGATCGTAGCGATTGATCCAGCCCATCTGCGTATCATAAACCTGGTTGGCGATCCGGATCGATGGATGCCGGTCCTTTATTACTGGCAGCGAATCGTAAATCCAAGGCGAACCATTGGCGATGTAGATTGCAGCTGGATTAAATCTCTGAATCAGATACTCGGTAAAAGAATCGTTGAGCTCATTGGAGAGAAATTCAGGAATTTCATAAACATACGGTGTTATCTTCCGGAAATGAGCGGTTGTTGTACCCAGGGCATGGTCATGCGAATCGTAAGTCAAGACCACAAATCGAACGCGATCCGAAAGGTTTTCCATGACCCGAAGAGCGACTTTTTCAGCGCCGCCGACGGCCAGAAAAGGCATCACCACGAATACGGTAGGAAGATCCGAAGGCTCGCTCACTGCTGGCATGATTTGATCCACTGGATTGAGCATCAAGAATGAACTGGCTCGATCCCAGCCAGAATCACCCACCAGCAGGTGCCGTTCAACCAATCCTAATGGTTGGGCTGCCTGGGTCTCATAGGGAAGATGGGTCATCTCATCGACGAGATTTGTGAAATGAGAGATTATTTTTCCGGCAACTGCTGAGGGGTTCTGCCGGTTGATCTCACGAAAGTTCTCGGCTTGATCTGGATGACCGGCTTGCCAGCGAGAAAGATCGATCGAGAAGTCCGGGCGGAGGCAGTTTTTTTGAACGATCATGCGCAGGAGAGGAAAATCTGGGCTGCCGGGCAGTCTTCCCTGGCGAGTAGCCTGGATGAACGCTTCGTCTTTGTCAGGAACATTGACGGTGAAAGCCAATCCCTCGGTTTCCAGAGCCAGCAGGTTGGTTTCGAGATAGGACTCTTCGCTTTGGAGCAAATCTTCGGATGCAGCGACGAGATATTTTTCTGAGATTCCTTCCAGCAGCTCAGGCACGCTCGAAGCTATCCATTCTGAAGAGGGATCATTCAGATAGCAAGCACAAGACGCCGAAATATCCCAACGGATTAAACTGGCCGCCTGGGGAAGCGTCTGCCGGCGCAACCATTTTTGAAACCTCTCCGTGTCTGGAAAAACCTTGTTTTCAGACTGGATGAGAAGTACGGCTATTGCTGGAAGCGAAAGGCGTGCGCCTGGCGGTACAGAACCGGGATACAAAGCACTGAATTTCCTGGGGTCCTGCATCGACGAGGTTTGATCGGGTTTTCTGATCCGGATGGCTTCACTACGAGCCTGACTGACGAACGATTTAATACCGCTGTTTTTCAGCGCAGAAATTGAATGATAGGCTCCGGCCAGCACACGTTCTCTCAGGCTGCCCCGAGGAACGAGCCGGAGCTTCAGTTTGATCAATCGCTCCATCAATTTCCAGGTGCGGCTAGTCACCAAATCCTGATAAAGGTAGAAGTATTTTTGTGCGGCTCGGTCCGTTTCAAGGAGAGCCTGGTCTTTTTCAACCAGCTGTTTTTGGAGGGATGCTACCTGGTTTCTTACCAGTCGGCTTTCGAGCAGCTCCTTTTCCAACGCCTCTTGAAAAGAGTGCATTTTTCGGGCAACCTGCTGCGCAAGCGAGTTTTTCTCGACCGCCGACTGTTTATGCGAGAATTTTCGGTAAAGGTCGGCAAAAATCTCGGAGTGATCAGAAAGCAGCCAGCTCTGTCGAACGGAGTCCTGGGCATTCTTCCCAATTCGAAGGCGAAGCTCGGGATCAACAATAAGCCTGGCGATATACGTTTCCCATTCGTCGTTGTCAGAGGCAAGAAATCCGTTCTGGCCCTGGACCACGCAGCGCTCGTAAGGCTTCACACGGCTGTAGACTCCTGGAACACCGAGAGCGCCATACTCGAGGAATTTCAAGTGGCTCTTACAGTGATTAAAGAGATTGGATTCAAGGGGGGCCAGGAAAATATCACAGTTCTGATGTTGAAAATAAGCCGCAAAATCCTGATATGAGCCGAAGGCAACCGGAATCCAGTCGACATTCGAGAAATTCTTCAATAAGCTGGGCGGCTGGATCCCATAGAATGTTATTTGAACCTGGTGGGAGAATTGTGTCAGAATCCGCTGTAAAGCAGGAATGATCAGGTTGAGATCATGGATATGGCTGTGTCCGCCCATATAGCCGATTCGGATCGGCGTATGGTCCGGCGACTGATTGGGAGTGGAGAAAGACCACAAACTATCATCCAGGTAATTTTCCCAAAGATGGGTGGACGGGTTGAATTGCTCTAGATACTCGCAAATTGCTGGCGTGCTGCCGACCACGGCATCTGCTTCAACAACTGCCTGGAGGATCGCAGAACGAGATGCCGTATAGTAGCCATAATCGGGGTGCTGTTCAGGGATCTCCAGCAGCAGGTCGTCCAGCTCATACACAACGAACTTGCTGGATTTACGCGCTTCTTCCATTACCTGGTGATATTCGGAGCTCCAGATCGGGAATTCGCGCGTGATCACTACCAGGTCGGCTTGTTTGATTTGGTCGGGAACAAGCGTCAGCTTACTATCGGCCCAGATCGAACCGCGAATCAGCGGAAAGCCGGCAAATTTAGCTGGTCTTGCAATGCGGATCTGGGGACAAACATGTTCCCAATAATCTGCAGCGAAGACCGCCAGAGTCGGTTTGGGAAATTCTGATAACTGAGCTGATTTTTCCAGGTGCTGATCTTTCATCAAAAAATTCTACCCTGCCGTATCCATTGCCATCTTCAAGGCGGTCTTCCAGGGTGGAAGGCGCAGATCGAAAACGCTGATGAACCGGCTGCAGTCAAGGGCGGAATAAAGCGGGCGAACGGCATGCGAAGGAAAATCGCTTGTCTGGGCGGGTCTCGCCTGACTGCAAAGCTGTTCTTCCGGATGAGGATCGAGCCTTAGCGTTTCGGTCGCCCACTCTAATCTGGTGGCAGTGCCGTCACCCGCCAGGTGGTAAACGCCGCGTCGTTCGGCAATCCAATCTGATGGATGGGCGCCGCTTCTTGCGAGAACCTGGGCGCTGATTTCCGCCAGCATTCGGGCCCAGGTAGGACTTCCGATCTGGTCGTCTACGATGAAAAGCTCTTTGTTCTGACGAGCCCACCCCAGGACTTTGGTCACAAAGTTGTCTCTCCGCAGGCTGTACACCCAACTGGTGCGGAAAATCAGGCAGGCTTTTTGAGCAGCAGCGACAGCCTGTTCGCCAGCAAGCTTTGTGCGCCCATAGACGTTGAGGGGATTGGGTTCGTCGCTTTCGATATAAGGGCAGCCCTTGGTCCCATCGAAGACATAGTCTGTAGAATAATGGATGAAAGCGGCGCCAATCTTTTGAGAAGCTTCTGCAAGCATTCCAGGCGCGGTTGTGTTGATCAACAACGCAGTATCAGCATCTCTTTCGGCATTTTCCAATATCGTGAACGCTGTTGCGTTGACAACAATATCGGGATGCCACGCCAGGATCATCTTGCAGGCGCTTTCCGGCTGAACCAGGTCAATCTCAGGATAATCCACACAGACCAGCTCTCCTAATGGGGAAAGCGTACGCTGCAGCTCCCAGCCAAGCTGGCCTTTATTTCCAAGTAATAGAAGTCTCATGGTGCTCGATGCTCAATCATGATGAGCTTTGATCTTCGAAAAAGAAATCCTGGTCCAGCAAAGAAATCAAATACTCCCCATACTGGTTGTTGTGGTAGCGCTGAGCTTGCTTTCGAAGCCCAGCTTTATCAATCAACCCCAGGCGGTAAGCGATTTCTTCGGGGCAGGAGATCATCATACCTTGCCTGTCTTCGACAGCCTGGACAAAATTCGCCGCCTGGAGCAGCGACTCATGGGTCCCGGCATCCAACCAGGCGACCCCGCGCCCCATCACTTCGACGCGCAGCTCGCCGCGCCGCATATAAGCCCGGTTTACATCGGTGATTTCTAGCTCGCCACGGGGAGATGGCTGCAGGTTGGCGGCGATCTCGCCAACCGATGAATCAAAGAAATAGAGGCCGGGGACCGCGTAATTCGAGCGCGGCGCAAGCGGTTTTTCTTCGATGCTTACTGCCATGCCGTCCTTGTCGATTTCCACAACTCCATAACGCTCCGGGTCGCGCACCGGGTAGGCAAAGATGAGGGCGCCTTGCTCCAGCCGGGCTGCCTCGCGCAGCCTGGAGGGTAGACCGTGACCGAAGAATATGTTGTCTCCCAGGATCAAGCAGACAGATTCGCCTCGGATGAAGTCGGGCTGGACGAGAAATGCATCTGCCAGCCCGCGCGGCTCTGGCTGGGCAACGTAGCTTAATTCCAACCCCCATTGGCTGCCGTCGCTCAATAACTGCTTGAAATTCGGCAGCGCTGCTGGCGTGCTGATCACCAGAATCTCGCGAATCCCGGCAAGCATCAACATCGACAGCGGGTAATAGATCATCGGCTTGTCGTATACCGGGAGAAGCTGCTTGCTCACCCCGATCGTCAAGGGGAAAAGGCGAGTTCCGTGACCTCCAGCGAGGATAATCCCTTTCATCAGATCTCTCCTCCTGAGGATTTTAAGGACCTTTGGTCGTAATTCTTTGCCAGCCAGCCCTGGTAATCCTGGGCCTGTCGGATAGCATGGACCCATTCCGGGTGGTCGAGATACCATTGGACGGTATCCAGAAGGCCGCTGGTCATCGAATGGTTTGGATGCCATCCCAATTCCCGGCGAATCTTCTGGATATCCATTGAATATCGCCGGTCATGACCGGGTCGATCAGCAACGTATTGAATTAACCGTTGATGTGGGGTATGGGGAGAGCTGGGCTGAAGCTCGTCCAGGATATCGCAGATGGTGTGGATGACGGTCAGGTTGGCCGGCTGATTCTCCCCGCCGACCACATAGGTCTCTCCTGCGCCGCCGCGATCCAGCACGGTCCAGATGGCTTCACAATGGTCTTCAACATAAAGCCAATCGCGGATCTGCTGTCCGTCGCCATAAACAGGCAGCGGCAGACCGTTAGTCGCATTCAGGATCATTAAAGGGATCAGTTTTTCAGGAAACTGGTAAGGTCCATAGTTGTTCGTGCAGTTGGTGATCGAATAGGGCAGCCCGTAGGTATGCCCATAGGCTCGCACCAGGTGGTCGCTTGATGCTTTTGAGGCCGCGTACGGCGAGTTGGGAGCGTAGCCAGTCGCTTCAGTCCAGGGAGGATCGTCTGGTGCAAGCGAGCCAAAGACTTCATCCGTGGAGACATGGTGGAATCGAAACCGATCCGATCGTCCGCCGGCCTGCCAATAGGACTTTGCCGCATCCAATAAGGTAAAGGTGCCAATGATGTTCGTCTGGATGAACTGCTCAGGACCAAGGATGGAGCGGTCGACGTGGGTCTCGGCAGCAAAATGAACGATGGTATCGATTTGGTGCTGCTCCAACAGACTCTGGACGAGAGCGCGGTCGCAGATGTTGCCCTTGATAAATGTATATCGGGATGGATCCGGCAGCCCTTTCAGATTTTCCAGGCTGCCGGCATAGGTCAATGCGTCCAGATTGATAATCTGAGCCTGAGGTTCGCGAGCCAGGATGAAATGGATGAAATTAGAGCCGATGAACCCCGCTCCACCGGTGACCAGGATATTCTTCATCGGTAATTACTCGAAGAGATCGGCATTTTCCAGCGTCGCCCCGCGCACGTCTTTTGCAGAAAGGACAGGCGGTTCTCCATCAAACAGCGGCCAGAGTACATTCACCTGCGGATCATTCCAAAGCAGCGTACGCTCGCATTCCGGTGCGTAAAAATCGCTCACCTTATAGGTCACTTCGGCCCAATCGCTCAGGACATAAATGCCGTGGGCGAAACCCACAGGGATATAGATCTGGAGCCGGTTCTCGGACGATATATGCCTCCCCACCCAGCGGCCGAAAGTAGGCGAGCTGCGGCGGATATCAACGGCAACGTCGAAGACTTCTCCATGAACCACGCGAATCAGCTTGCTTTGCGGGTGGCATATCTGGTAATGCAAACCACGCAGGCTGCCGCGGCGCGATCCAGACTGGTTGTCCTGGACAAAAACCGCATCGATCCCGGCCTGATTGTATATCCTGGCATGGTAAATTTCCATAAAAAAGCCACGCTGGTCCCCCAGCATCTCAGGCTCGATTAATTGAACATCCGGAATTTCTGTCGGGATGAAACGCATCGGCAACCTCACAAAAGAACAAGAATGTGGAAGAGATTATAGCAAACAATCATCAGCGGAGACCCGGACATTTCAGGGTTGGGAGCAGGAAAAGATGTCCAGGTTTGTCGGATAGCTAAACTGTGATCCCCTGAACTGTTTTACGTGGACGCAATTTTTGTAGATGTATTTTGTTTCAAATTCGGGGAGCCAGCCTTCATTTATGACAAGATAGTCTGGTCTGTATAAAGTACTTGCAAGAAGGGCTGAATCGCTGTAGGTTGATTGACGGTCCATATTTTCAATGATCTCCGGTTGGATCAAACCAGCGAAATCGACAATGAAACGATCAGAAAAATAGCCAATCATCCCAACTTCCAGGACCCCTACCGATGCATCAAGCGGTGTATTTTTGTTCAGCCAGAGGCCTGCCCGTCGATAGATCGGGTAACGAGAATCGTTTTTACTGGAAGATGAAACCGCCTGAGCTGCCATGGGGATAAACATAGCGAGCAAAATCGCCGCGCCGATTGCCTCTGGGATGTGCGTTAGCCAGGAAGATCTATGCACTTCAGGATCGATAAGCGCTTCTATACCTCTCGTGAGGGATGTGAGGCCTAGGCCGACCAGGACGAGGACTCCGGGGAGAAGCGGGGCATAGTACCAGAAATAGCTGGAAACCCCCAGGGCAGTGTACGAGATGAAATAGAGCAAAGGCCATGCAAGAAACACAACCCACTGGCGGGCGCGCAGCGGTACGAAAATACCGCCTGCCAGGGCGAGCAATGCCAGGACCCAGCTGTACCAGGGGATGTTTGACTGCTCCAGCGCGGCAAAGATGTGTTCTGGAAACTTGCGACCGATCGCCATGAAAGCTTGATTCTGCTTGGCCGCAAGCGTGATGGGAATTGGAGACCCAAAATAAAGCCAGGAAAACACAACCCAAGGGAGCAAGATCAGGGCAAAAACGAGCAATGCCTTCCAGGGAACAGGCCGTCTGCGGACGATCAGCCAATCTGCCAGGAGGATCACCGCCACCAGGATCCCATCCGGTCGGGTCAGCACAGCGAAAGCGCTGAACCCAGCCGCCATGGTGAGCCTGCCTCGAAAATAACAGGCAAATGAAGCCAGGCAAAGTGCGATATAAAGCGGAGTCTCGGAACCCAGGGTATCGAGAAGCAGGACAGATAAGGGATAAAGCACAATACCAGTCCACCCTACAAGGGGGTTTTTCAGGGATGCGGCGATATCAAAGATCAGCAGAGCGCCGATGGCAATGCTCAGAGCCCCAATCAGATTGGCTGCTTTTGGGATGTTGCTCACGAAAAGTGATGCGGCGGCCAGGATCAGGGTGAAAAGCGGTGTTGTCGTGCTCAGGATTTGCTCGCCCGGGTTGTAAACGAAACCCAAACCCTGGCTGAGATTCCAGGCATAACGAAAAGTGATGAATGGATCGTCATAACCCCAATCGGTCCGCAGGAGAAATATCCCCGCACCGACGACCAGAATATAAGCCAGAGCCCAGAATATCGGCCTCCGGGCGACCGGAGTGGAAGAGAAAATAATACCCAAGGCTGGTTTCATTGTTGATTCTTCTTCATTTCAGCCAGAAAATCTGTATAGCTTGTTTCCGAGAAATTCATGGAATGCACAGATAGCGGGCGGAGAACGCGTGGGCGCCGCCTTCCAGGAAAATGTGGGTACCCTGGAGGTCTTGAAATCCATTGAATTGTATCGTCGGTTCCAGGCCCAAGATGCTTTCGCCGTCCAGAAGAAGCTCTAAATTTTGCCAGGAATTTGGGAAGACGACCTCGCCACGAGTTTGGAGCGGGGCTGAAATCGTGAGATTACTTTCACCGCATCCAGGATTCTGCCATTCGACTTCCAGAACCCCACTGGCAAGCGGCAGCCGACCTGCGGCTCGCCCGACTGCTGAAAAAGAGGGGCGCACGACCCATCTATCCAGATCGTCTGAACGGGCGCCGAGGATGAAATTCGTCAGGAACCATGTGGGAGCGCCGCTCCAGCCGTGAGATATGCTGGTTTCTGGATATTCCCCGGCGTGGAACCCCTCCCACCAGGTCTGAGCGCCCGATTGAAGGATATATCCATAATAGTCCTCGATCAAGGCGACAGCCTGCTGAAAAAAGCCTGCATTTCCGAGGGCTTCCAGGATCCATAACATACCATAGGTCCCGAACGTTGATTTCGCCGGATCTGGCGGGATCATCTCCAGCAAAGACTTGGTTGCCTGTATGCGCTGATCCTCTGGAATGATATCGAATGCGAGCGGCCAGGCCTGGGAGTGGACGGTGGGATTAGAATAACCTGTTTCAGAGAGACTCGCAAGATAGCGATGATCCTCAGGCCGATAAAGGAGGTTATTGATCGCCGACCGGATTTTTTCCGATTTATTCGTCCATCTGCGGGCGGCTGTAGATCTACCTGTGAAATCTGCGACCCAGGCGGCCTGTTTCAGCGTTTCATAATAGATTGAGTTCAAAGCAGCAGACTGTCCAGACCGGCTCAGCCTGGCTGCAACATCGATATAGGCGGTCTCAGACCAGGGTCCTTCGGGTAAATCCAGCAGACCGCTGCGGTCATTTTCGGCCTTTTCCAGGTTTTTCATCAGCTGGGATAGCCGTGGAAATAACTCCGTCGCCAAATTTTTGTCACCAGTAACCTTCAGGTAGCCCGCCAGATCCTGGACCCACAACATCGAGTAATCGAGCATGCGCAGGCCCTGATTGTTTGGAACCAACCCTGGCGCTTCGCTGCGCTGCAAGGCATCAGCCATATATATCAGGCTGCGGCGCAGCAACCTCTGATCCTGAAAAGCGACCCTGGCAATCCTGTTTTCGGCGTGAACATCTCCCCACCACTGGCCGCGCTCACGCCAGGGTGTATCTGTGAATGCGTCTGTCATATTGGGGCGAAGCGTGTCCACGCCGACCTGCCAGATGCGGTCCAGAAGCGGATTTGATGAATGAAATTCGCCAACCTGTTCTATTGGATAGCGTTCTTCCAGCGCCTGGATCTGGCTCAGCCTGACTGGACCTTCGCCCCAGACCGCGATGAGAATATAACGACCGGCCCGGGCGTCGATCGTATGGATTGAGCGCATGCGGCCGTCGAGCACCCAGGAGTCAACCTGGTTCCACTGCGGATAAAGCGAGCCGGGGTAAGGGTACGGGCGCCTTGAGCTCGTATGCAGCCTTTCGTCCCAGCCGATATCCAGAATCGAGCCGGCAGGACCTTCAACTTCGAGGTAGATGCGTCCGTGGATCGTCCGACCGGCATCCAGGACGACATAGGCAGGCAGTTTGCGGAATTCCAAATCCAGGCCGGCTGCCGTCTCGGCTGGCGTGCACCTGAGTGAGATCCGATGCAAGTTCTGCAAGGAGGGTCCTTCTTCCAGCGTGCACCCCCTGCTCTAGAGCCAGCAGCGGGATCGTGCCGCCGTCCCTGGAGATGCAGAAAGTGGCCCCCTGTTCAGGGATGTTCGTGATCACAAGCTGATGAGGCCCTGCTTCCACAGGAGCTGACGCTTTAAACACATCCAGACGGTCTTCGGGAGATGGAGCCCAATGGAGCAAGTTTCCATCAACCCCAGCGGTCATCGTGAATGGATAGGATATCGACACCGTCTCGATCACCAATTCCGTCGGGGAGGAGACCTGGAGCTTGAGCTCGTACGGATTCGGGACCGGGGGAGAGATTTCGACGATGGAACAGTGCGGCGAGAGCAGACCGGCATCCAAAATAGTGAGGGGCATGCGGTACTCGGCCAGGAGCTCGATAGAACGCGGTTGAACTACAGGCTCGAGCAGCGCATTCTCTGGACTGGGTAAGCAAAACGGCATCCGGCCAATCCTGGTCGGGAAATCCAGGCTGGCGCCAGTCCATGGGTAAGCGGCGCAGGTCGAGCAGCTCGGTTGGGCCGATCAAACCCCAGTCATGGACCGGAGCGGAGTCCTGCTGCCATGCATCAGAGAGCCTGGCTTTCCAATCCGAGCCAGTCTTTGTCAAGATTTGTTTCCGAAATCCGGACTGCGACAAAATCCTGGCGGTCAACTGCGGAACGGTTGATTCAGAGCGGCGAATATTAGGTGCCCACTGCACCAGCACAGCGATGGTGTGTGTGCCGGTATGGAACGGGTCAAGTTTATAAACATCAAATTCTTGAAGTGTCCTGGAAAACCGGGCAGGTCCCCTGCCGATCCAGGCGCCGTCGATCCAGACCTCATAACGGGTATCTGCAAAGATTTCGAGCTCTGCCAGAGGCGCTGGATCGACCAAGCGAAATGAGTGGCGGAAAAGCACAACCTGCGGAAAAGACGGCGAATTCTGACCCACCCACACTGCCGGGTTCTCAATTAAGAGCTTCATCCGGATCCGTGTTGGATTTTTGGATGGGTGCGACTGCCAGGAGGGTAAGCATTCCCGAGACCAGCACAACTGACAGGGCAATCAAAGCAAAGGAACTGTTCTGGGACTTCTTCAAAATATCCGTTCAGCGCTGGTGGAATGTCAGCTCGTGTACAGTGAGCAAGGTTGGTGATTCGTTTTCGTTCAGCGACCAGTCTGGGTGGCCTGCCAGCTCGAATGAAAGCTGATTGTATTCATCTGTCCGAATCTGGTCGGGGGGAATCGTGAACCTGCCCGAGGCATTCTCGCAAGCTGACAGCTGGATCATGCCAATTTCCTTAGGACCCCAGGATGCTTTCAAACCAGTAACAGCAGGTTTTCCATCGTAGCATGCGGGCTGTACGACCAGGTCCAGCTCGGTTGGACGATCCCCATTTATCGCGATCAACAGAAGAGCCTGGAAAGCGACGATCTGACGCGAGCCCTCGGCTGCTTTTCCCCACCCTTCTTTGTAAAGGTCATTGAACAGGGGCTCGTCCAGGGGAAAGCTGCCACCGTACGCGATGGGGTTCTTCATTAAGAGGTATTTTGGGACCATAGCTTGATCCCGACCTGGATAATTGACCCCGGATTCGCGCAGAAAGTTTCCAACAAACAAATAATAGGGCAGCCACGAGTCAGGCAGCTTATCCACAATGACCCAGTCAAACATCTGGCTCGATAATAAATCTTGAAACATATCCTGGATTAATTCCTGGCGGCGGAAGGATTCAGATCCCGGCGGGAAATTTGCGGCAAAGACATCTCCCAGAGGTGTAATATGGAGATAGGTGTTTTTTTCCGCCAGATCGTTCCAGTAACCGCGGTTAAAGTTCAGCACTTCCCCCGGGAGGGACTGGGTGCGCTGGATGATCTTTTCGGATTTCTTGAAATGTTTTTCCGTCGGGATGAGCTGGCGGGGATTGTAAACCAGCAAGGCGAGCTGGAGGAACAGCAGCCCCGGGACGATGAGTGCGAAAGCAGCAGGTACGACGAATTTTGGGCGGTCTTGAAGAACACTTCCAGCACACAGCCCGCAGATGATCGCCAGGCCAGCTGCAGCCGGGATCAGATCGTTCTGAAAAGTCCAAATTTTGAAATAGATGCTCCAGCTGGTCAAGATTAACGCCGCGCAGAAACCCAAAGTGTTCCAAAGTTCCTGACCATTCTTCTCCATTCGTAACGGAGACGTGCTCCTTAGCTGGCGAACGCTGAATATGACTGCAAGGAGGATCGAAGGCCACAGCCCTGGAATGGCAGCCTGCAGGAATGGGAGCCAACCCGAGACTTTTTGATGGGTCATCACGGTCTTAAAGGTGTAAAACGAAAACCAGCCGCTGCTTATTAAATCGGAGACTGCAGCGATTCCGCAAATCAATAACAGCGTTGTGATCCAGACAGGCCAGGTTCTGCCGCGATAGATCCAAAGCGAAAGAGGACCAAAGACCAGGATGACCGGCAGGGCAAGCTGTTTGGTGAAGAATGCCAGGGCGAAACACATCCCCGAAATCAGCATCAAGCCCTTGTGTTTTTCCGGCCGGCTGAAGAAGAACGCTGCCAGGACGAACAGCATGAAAAGCGAATCCACCTTTGCAAGATCCATCCAGACTCCTGTGAGCTGGAAGGAGGCTGCGTATATCCCTGCTGCGATTACGGCAGGGAAAAAGCGACCGGTATCACGCCGGACGATCTGATAAATGATCAAGATACAACCGCTTGCGGCAAGGATGGAAATGAACCGCGGAGCCAGAAAACCAATTCCTACCCATTTCATCAAAACTGCGGACAGGTAAAAGAAAACCGGGGTATATGCAAATGGGATGAAGTGGATATCTGGAGGAGCATACAGCGCCTGACCCTGGAGAATCCAGCGAATCTGGTCGATCATTGCCCCTTCGATCCACTCCAGCTCATAGGGATAGACCATTCGGAACCCGGCAATGAGCAGAAAGGCCAGGATATAACCTGCGGATATGAAGGTTAAAAAGATCCAGATCGGTTTTTCCCATCTGGAAAAAACCGATCTGAGGGGGATTTGGGGAGTTATTCTACCACCTGTGATGTTGGAAAAAAAGGAAAATACCCCCAGATGATTTATTGGGGGATTTCAAAATATGTCGGATGTACGATTTCGATTGTTCCCGTCAGCGCAATGGGATTCCCAAATTTGTCAAAAATCAGCGACGTACCGACCGGAGGAACAATTGAAACTCCTGTCACCCCATCTGGCGACCATAAAACCCTGACTTTCTTGGTGGGGAGCTGGAATACGTAGCCGCGCAGTCCGGGATAATCTTTGATTTCGGAGATCACGGCGCCATCTTTCAGCTCTTTGGACATGAACTGAAGCGCGAGATAGCCCGGTTTTGGAGTCATTTCTGGGGTGTGAAGGCCTGTGTCGCGCCAGGTCGAATCCTCAAGCGTGTACCAGATCGCTCCCATCATCCCATGTCCCCAGGCGCGGAGATGCGAAGTCACGACGAAATCGGCCTGCAGGTCCCAGAAGAGATCCTGTTCGGTCGTGCAGAATTTGTCAACAAATGCTTCATCCAAGCAGCTCAGCGAGACTTCGGTGAGGAAAAGCGGTTTGCTGATCCCATATGCTGATAGCAGGCTGCGGACATAGTTCACCTTACCATCGACCTGTCCGCCCCTCGCTTTGAAGCTTGGGTTGTCGACATCCCGAATTTTCAGGGTGTCATCCGTCCCAATTTTGTCTAAAGGTCCAAAACCGACATAGGTGTGGAAGGCGAGAATATCGAAATACGGGGCTCCGCCGTATTCTTAAGATGCCTTCGAGGAATTTTGCCGGCAGGCATCCGTCAGTTCGGCCTGGCGGCGGGTTCGTGGGATCGCAGTCGAGCAGTAAACCACCGAGCAAAACCTTGGAATGCATATCACCCACTTTTACAGCCGGATACGCCTTCTTGAGCATTTCGGCGTAATAACCGCCACCGTAATAGGTATCGTTCTTGTCTCCCCAACAGCCGAATACGGCCCGATACCAGGGATAAATTAAGGATGGGTCGGCGTCGACCTCGTTGCCGAGCTCCCAATGGTGGATGTTATAAGGTGGGGCGCTGTAGCGCCTGACGACAGCGGTGACAAACTGGGCAAACTCATCCAGGGAATCAGGAGCGATCGGCCCGCAAGCCCAGGGGGGATTCTTTGAGCCCAGGAAGGTGTGTACTTGATCGTCCCGATGATGGCCATATTTCTGTTTGCTGCTTTAATCAGACCGGCCTCGTCGACCTTGTTCCAGTAATAGAACGGGGTCGGATAGCGAGTGGGCTCAATCTCGTCCCAATTAAAGGCTGCCGCGCGCAGCCAATATACATCTGCGGCGTCTGCTGCGTCCATTTTCCAGGTCTGGAAGGCTTCACGATTGTAATTATCCCTCGTCTCGACGCCAAAAACAGATGGGGCAAGAACGCGGAAGATGACTGGCAGATAGATTTCGGATTCCAGTTCGGGTTGTTGTGGATTTTGGAGGGCAGCAGCGAAGCTTTTACCCGTGGTAACGCTGGCTTTAAGAGAGCTGGGGAAGAAAGAGGCAACAATAAAGAGAAGGCTGAATATTTTGAGCATAAAACTCCTGCATTCGAAATGTTGACAATTGAAGTCCGATCTAAATTGAGGCTAGATTTTACCATAACCGGAACCCAGTCCAGTACTCATTTTATGATTGATGGTTCCGATACGCCTCAATCACTGCTTCAGGTTTTCCAACTTCCATCAGGCGGCCGTGATCGAGCCAGGCGGCGCGATGGCACATTTGCTCGATGGAGGCTAAATTATGGGAAACCAGCAAAATGGTGGCGCCCTGGTCGCGAAATTCCTGCATTCGGGCGGCGCTTTTGCGTTGAAAAAACTCGTCTCCTACAGAGAGGACTTCATCGATGATTAAGGTATCAGGCTTGACGTCGGTCGCGACTGCAAATCCCAGCCTGGCCCACATCCCGGAGGAATATGTCCGGATCGGGGCATCGATAAATTCCCAGAGCTCGGCAAAATCGACGATGTTCTGGAATTTATCCTCCATTTCCTGATGAGAAAACCCAAGCAAAGCGCCATTTAAGAAAATGTTTTCCCTGCCCGTTAATTCCGGGTGGAAACCGGCGCCAAATTCCAGAAGCGGGGCAATCTGACCGATGACAACGACCCGACCGGATGTGGGTTTTAAAACACGTGCAACCAGCTTGGAGAACGTGCTTTTCCCTGCCCCATTATGACCGATCAGGCCAATCGCTTCACCGCGCGGGATGGTCAGGCTGACATCGCGCAGCGCCCAGAACTCGCGGTGCTTGATCTTCCCCTGCATCCACCGGATCGCATATTCCTTAATCGATGGGATCCTCTCGTCTGGAGCCCGATAACAGAACTCCGACGTTCTCGAGTCGGATTGCAGCTTGATCGATCGTCGGATTTCCGGTCTTTTTCAGGACGGGGCGTGGATCTGCTTCAGATATGGTAAGCAAACTCGTCCGCCTTCTGGGAGAAAAAGACCCAGCCAATTACCAAGCGTGAAAAAACTAATCGCCCCGGAGATCAGAAATATTTCTGGCTGGGGCGGTGTGTCGTTCATAATCGGCATTCGAAAAAGGGTAATCAAATAATACATCGGATTTAATTTGATGATCCAGGCAAATTTTTCGGGGATCATTTCAATCTTGTAGATCACCGGACTGAGATACATCCAGGCGGTTAGAACGATGCCGTACATGTAGACAATATCCGTGAAATAGATCGCGACGGCTGAAAGGAGCAAGCCGATTCCTAATGCGAACATTGCCAGGAAGAGGACAGGTATAGGCAGCAGCAGGATGGTGGGCCGAATTTTCATCCCGGTAATCAGCATCACCAGGAGCAGAGGAACCAGGCCGAAAACCATGTTAATCAGCCCTGTCCCAATTGCGGATACAGCAAATACGGTGCGCGGGATATAAATCCGCTTCAATAATCCTTCCCCCCAGATCAGGTTGGCCATTGCATCGCTGGTGCCCTGGGAAAAGAACACCCAGCAAATCAGGCCGCTGAGCACATAAGGTGCATAGTTGGCGGCGCCTCCGAACATACTTGAAAAAACGACCGTCAGGATCAAGGTGGTACCGAGCGGATTCAGCATGGTCCAGGCAATTCCGAGAGCCGAGCGCTTGTATCGCACAACAATATTCCGCCGAATGGTCTGCACGACCAGGTGGCGGTAGCGAAACAGCTCTCGCAACTCCTCCAGGGCTGGAAGGCCTCGCTCGGCTGAATCGTAAATGAAAGTTGGTTTCGTTTGGGGCATATTCTTAACTGGAAAGGCGATTATAACATACGGCGAAGCCAGACCCTCATCCGCAGCGGCAGCCAGGCGTACAGCAGAGGCCGCAGCTTCGCCTTAAGGACCAACCGAGAAAAAGAGCTGCCGCCGTCCCGGTAATGGACGCGCAGCATTTCCGGCCAGCAGCGGTCATCTGCTACGACGGACTTGCCTGCGCCGTGCAGCCGAAAATTCGCCCAGGTCCTCGGGAGATAATGCAATTCCGAGATGCGCGCCAGCCGGACCCAGAGATCATAGTCCATGGCGAAATAAAAAGATGGATCAAGCGGACCAACCTGCTTCCAGAGTCCAGCCCTAAAAAAGGCTGACTGCTGGGGAATATGGACATACCCTTCACGAAGACGCCGATAATCCGTCTGGCGAGCCGGAAATTTTCCAATCACATCGCCGGCCGCATCCATCAGGTTGGCATCACCGTAAACCATGCCCGCATCTGGATGGCTCTGAAGGTATTCGACAGCTTCTGAAACGGCCTGGGGTAAATAGGTATCGTCGGAATTCAGCCAGGCGAAGACCTCGCCCCTGGCATAAGAAAAGGCTTTGTTGAGGGCGTCCGTCTGGCCGCGGTCCGGTTCAGAAACCCACCAGGCCAGCCGGTCTGCATAGCGTTCGATGATCTCCCGGCTGCCGTCGGTGCTCCCGCCGTCGGCGATCAGGTATTCAATCCTGGGATAGTCCTGATTCAGGACGGATAGAATCGTCTGCTCAAGGAATTGCGCCTGGTTGAATGAAGGTGTGATGATGGAAACCAGCGGAGGAGAAGCCATCGCTCAATCCCAATCTTGATCCGGGTAGTATTCAGCGGCAACCTCTCCGGTCAGCTGCCTGATGCGCAGGATTTCCTGCGAGGAAAGGCGGCGCTTCCAGCTGTCCAGGTTTGCCTGACTGTCCAGCCTGACCGAGTGGACCTTTTTGCTGGACAGCTCTTTCGGATTTTCCGGGCTGCTTGAATTCAGGATCGCCTGCTCGACATCCCCAGAAAAAGCAAGACCCAGGTTGTCATATAACTCCCGGTAGCCCTGGGTCGGCTGCCGGGACAAGTCTTCCTGCCGCACGAGCAGGAATTCGGGGTGTGCAGCCCGGTATCTGTGAACTACGGTGTAAACCAGCTTCCAAAGCAGGCAGTTCGCCCCGATCTCGTCGCCTGGATCGCGGCTTACGGTTTCCAGCTCCCCCCGAAAGGGTTCGAGCCAATCCCGCATCAGCAGGGGCTGGGCGAGCAGGTCATTCAGGTCAAAAGGCCAGCGCAGGCGCTTCAAGCTGCTCACGAACCCGGCCGGGTGGCGGACTGTGATGACCACCTGGCAGCCAAGCTGGTCGGCAAACCAGGGTGCAGAAAAGACGGCAAACGGGTCCTTGATCAAAGGTCGAAGCCTTCCAATCCTGCCTCTGATGAATACTCCCCAATCCCGACCCATCCGGCCGAGGTCTTTGAATGAGCGAAGGGAAGCAATCTCAGCCCAGGTGTGATAGCGGAAGCCCAGCGTTTTCGAAAGGCCATCCAGATAATCACTCTGGTTTTCTTCGCAAATATAGGTGTACCAACGTTCGGTCGGGGAAATCAGAACGCCTGGGCGGTGGAGAACGTTCAGCGGCTCGCTGATATATGCAGTCTGGTTGTTTGCGGAAAGCATTTTTCCAACCCAGGTTGTGCCAGTGCGGTGAGCGCCGGTGACCAGGATCGGCGAACGAAAACGATGCGTTGGATTCTTAATCATGATTCGATCTATGAGCGTCATTCAGGCTCAATCCCGGCCATTCTGCCAAATTGAACGGTTTGGCTGGACCTGCGTCGAGGGCTGGAACCCGGGCGATGCAGGTATGGTGGAGCACTGCGGTCAGACGCTGTCTCTGGCGAGCCTCGATTCGATGAATCAGCGGGTCTGCCAATCTTTCGATTTTGAACAAGGTCAACCCGGCGTAAAGCATCCGGTGCCAGTGCTTCAGCGCGAAAGACGGCCGGTATCCCAGCGCCTTCCCATACGATACGCAGGGATTTCCAGGCCAACCCGGCGTCTAGAAGATAGCGGGCATTCAGGCGGTATGCTCCGGCCAGGACGCGAGATCGGTGTTTCTGGATCAGGCTGCAGAGATCGGGCTCTGCCTGCATCCAATCCAACACTTTTATTGTTTCTGTCCCGAAACCGGCTGCCTGGGAGATGTTCTTCGCGCCCGGGTGATGGCGAGCGGCTGCCCATAAACCCTGAACCGGCCGAGCCGGATCGATTAACCCGGCTGGGACGTGGCGGATGGGCGCGAATCTGGCCATCCTGATCCAGAGCTGGTGGTCCAGCATGAAATGATAGCTGCGGTCGAGGCTCGCCGGCCAGTTCCAGGACGCTGCGGCGCATGAAAACCGCCGGCTGGCAGATAATCCGAAAGCTTACCAGGTCAATCAGCCCCCAATCATCAAAGTCAAACCGCCCTAATGGCTTTCCGGACGAGTCGATTGCGATCGCGTCACCATAGACCAGCCCAAGGCCGGGTTCGGCATTCAGCGCCTGGACCGCCTGGGAGACCGCTCCTGGCAGATAAAGGTCGTCTGAATTCAACCAGGCGACAAAATCGCCGCGGGCGCGCTGAAATCCCTTGTTGATCGCTTCAGCCTGGCCTGAATCGGGCTCGGAGACCCACCAGGCCAGCTTGTCTGAGTAGCGCTCGATGATCTCCCGGCTGCCGTCGTTCGAACCCCCATCGATAACCAAGTATTCGATGGCTGGATAATCCTGTCCCAACACGGAGCAAATGGCCTGTTCCAGAAAGGCAGCCTGGTTGAAACTGGGAGTAATAATGGTGACTAGCGGAAGGGATGACATTCTGGGGAAAAGCCGACTGTGTTTTCGATCGTGTTCACTGGTTTTTTCTGCATCAGGTCGAAGATGATGTATCCAGTCCCTTCGGTCAGGATGGGAAAGTTTTCGTAGAGCATTTCTTTCAAGGCCGGCTGGTCTTCGAATTGATTGAAAGCGGTCACCAGGAAATAACGCTTCCCTTCGGTCCGCTTTGAAAAGAACTCCTGGAACTTCTTATCGCTGCCGCGCAAAACGCTCAGCCGCAGCTCGCCCCGATTTGGCCAGAGCACAACCTTGCGCCAGCCGTAGTACATCAATCGATAGCCGTAATCCTGGGTCAGCGCAATAATCTTTCCATCCGCAGGGAGGTAAGAAGCGATCTCCTGCCAGTAAGCCGGCTCGCTGCGGTCGTCGCGGCCGTAGAGTGGGACTAACGCCTGCCAAACTCCCAGGAGCAGGACGACCATAATGTCGCGGCCGAAGCGACCTGCCAGATTCGCCCGCGACCAACCAGCCAGTCCGTGAAGCGCTGCAGAGCCGGGGCGATAGAAAGAGCTGCGATTGGGACCAGCTGAAGGTGATAATAGCTGTGCGTGGTCATTTGATAGGGCAGGAAGAGCCCGTATGCAAAATAGCCGGCCCACAAGGCCGACTAAGCAGCCAGCGAGCCCGACCTCTGGCGAAGATCACGCCAAGGACTGCAAGCGCCAAACCAACCGGCGTAAGCAGCTGCTGGATCAGGTTCAGCCAGCGCAGGTAAGTCACCGGCTGCAGCAGCAGGTGAGAGAGGGAAAGCGTCCAGGAGCCCAGGTATTCAGAGGCACGGTCGCCTCGATTGAGATAATAGATCAGGGTTGGCAGAACTGCCAGGGCTGCGATTGTCCAGACTTGAGGGCTGCGGAGCATCAGGCTGACTTTTCGAGCAAAGCGCTGTTCTTCCTGCCGAAATGTAAAGAAGGTGACTGCCAGCAGCATCCCGGCGATCGTATAGAAGGCTACCGCCTTCGTCAGGATGGCCATCCCGGCTGAGATTCCAGCAAGAACCGCCCTGTTCCAACCCGGGCGCTCCGACCAGCGATAAGCCGCCCAGGCTGCGACGATGATCCAGACCGTCATCCCAGGGTCGGGTTGAAAAGCGCGGCTGGCCTGGACGCTGAACGGCAAGACCAGGTAACAGGCCAGCGCAATGAGGGCTCCAACTGTGCTGGATAATCCTGAGCCCGCTCCAGTCATCCGGCGCGCCAGGTCGAAAAGGAAGATGCCCCCAAAGACCCAGAAGAGGATATTGAGCAGCCGACCCAGCCAGGGCAGCTCGCCGCCAAGCAGGATATAGCCCAGCGCGACAATTCGCTCCAGGATCGAAGGCTCGTACTGACCGGTGGAGGACCAGAAGGAGGCAGCCTGCTCCCGGAGCGCCGGGTCAGCACCCGGGAGCATTTCGTAGTACATCCCGCGGGCGACGATCGCGCTGCGCAGCTGGCGGGTGGGGTGAAAATCGATCGGCTGGTCGGTCAGGTCGAACAGCCGAATGCCCGAACCCAGCGCCAACAGAAACAGGAAGATCGCAGCGGTATAGATCAAATGCCGCGAAACAGAGCGATTCTGCATGGATATTAGAAGGGTTCTCTGCAGATGACATCAGAACAGCGATAAATAATCGGCTTTTGGAAAGATGTTCAGCATTCCGCCGACGGTTGCGTCAATGACCTGGCGGCCGGCTGAACTCGTATGCCTGGCGAGCCATTGCGTAGCCGCGTTCGGAAGTATCCAGGTCCGGGAGCTGCCAGCGGAAGCCTTTGCCAAAGTAATCCGGGTGGAAGTGGTCGCGGTCCTCTCCCTGGGATACCACAGTGGTGTTGGGTTTACCCTGGGCGGAATAGCTGTGGTCCACGCCAATCAGGATCACTTGCTGAAAACCCATGTGATAAGCCAGCTGCAGGGCGATATTGGTCACGGTGCCGCCTTCCCAAAGGCGGCCGCGGGCGTCCGTCGAAAATTTCGGGACGGTGTAAGTGGTATGGAGGAAATTGAGATCGGGTGCGGTCCCGATCAAATGGCGCGAGCGCCAGGATATAAAGCGCGGCATCGTAAGGAGGCGGATATCTTCGGCGCACTGCTCGATCACCAGGCTGTTGATGGTCAGAAAATAGGTGGTCTGGAAACCCATCTCGGGAAAGCCCAGGTAAATCCGGTTCATCCCAAAGGTAAATTCATCCTTCAGCAGGGAAAGGTCGGTTTGCTTCAGGCTGGGGCCGTTGCCGATGATGAAACAGCGTTGGCCGCGGTGGATGTCCTTCAGCTCGCCAAGCCGGCGGATGCTGGCTCGCCGCCAGGGGTGAAAAGTTGCAGCAGGCAATAACCCAGCGTTCTGGATCGAATTCCACGAGCTGCGCGCAGACTGCCAGAGGGCTTCGGGAATTCTGGTTTTGAGCTTTGCTTTGATCTCAGTCATAGGAATTGGATCACTCTGTACTCAGGCGGGCTGTCGCACCGCCGTCTACAACCAGCGCCTGGCCGGTCATGAAGGAGGACTGAGTTTCGTCGGCGAGAAAGAAGATCGCATGAGCGATTTCCTCAGGCCGGCCAATCCGTCCGTTTACGGTCTTGCGAGCGAGGTTGTCGAGGCGTTTATAGATGTCATCGCCTTCGACGTGGCCGCGCCCCAGTCCGGCGCGCAGCATCGGCGTATCCACTGCACCTGGAAGGATCGCATTACAGCGGATGTTGTCGGGCGCAAACTCAATCGCCACGGCGCGGGTCAGGGCGAGCATGCCACCCTTGCTGGCGGCATAGGCTGCGATATCGGCGGAGGTCGCCACCGCGTGGACGGAAGAGACGTTGACGATCGCCCCGCCTCCGGAAGCTTTCAGCAGTGGGTGGGCGAGCCTGGTGGCCAGGAAGACCGAGCGCAGATTGGATGCCATCACCGCGTCCCATTCTTCTACTGTTGTGTCGAGCAGCGGTTTGGCGATCTGCAGCGCGGCGTTGTTGACCAGCGCATGCAAGTGGTCTGTAAAGGCGCGCGCTTTCGAAAAGATGATTTCCATGTTCTCACCGATCGAGATGTCGGATTGGATGAAGAGCCCATTGGGTGGAAAACCAGGTCCGAATTCTGCCCGATCCACCCCGATCACCTGCCAACCCTTCTCGAAAAAGTGACTTAATGTGGCGCGGCCGATCCCCCCGGCTGCACCGGTGACAAGGACTGTCTTGCCGTTATTCGTATCTTTCATTCTTCCTCTTTGATATTTAGGCAATCTTCAATGCTCTTCGAGGATGACCACACAATCCGTCACGCCAGGCGCAGGTATTCCTCGAAGAATTTGTGCGTGGCGTTCCTTAGAATTCTGGATATTCTGACGGAGGCGTCAACCCCAACCCGACGAGCAGATTGCGGATGGTGTTGCGGTGGACTCGCCTCCAGGCAGCCGGGCTGGAATTGGCGTTATGCGGGGCGAGCAGGACGTTATCCATTCCAAAGTAGGGATGATCCGATTTCAGCGGCTCATATTCGAACACGTCCAGGGCGGCGCCGCTGATGGTCCTGTCCTTAAGGGCTTCAATCAGGGCAGCTTCTTCGACGACAGGTCCGCGCGAGGTGTTGATCAGGATTGCGGAAGGTTTCATCTGCGCCAGTGTCCGGCGGTTCATCAGGTGGTAGCTGGTCGGGTTAAGGTCGCAGTTCAGGCTGACGAAATCTGCCCGACCAAGCAGGTCTTCGAGCGAGGTCAGCTCGACTTCATATTCCCGCAGGAAATCCGGGGCGATCTCGATGATATCGTTGCCCAGCAGGTGCATCCCAAAGGCGCGCGCCCGGCGCAGCACGGCCTTGCCGCAGTTGCCCACCCCAACGACTCCCAGGGTACATTCGCTCAACGAGCGGCCGGGGATTTTGTCCCAGATGCCTTGTTTCATCATCCTGTCCATCCAGGGCAGCCGGCGGGCGAAAGTAAGCATATATCCTAGCACGGTGTCGGCAACCGGCAGAGTGAAGGCGTTCGGGGTGCGGCCGATCACGATTCCGAGCCGGGTTGCGGCCACCTGGTCGATCGAGTCGATCCCGGTGCCCCATTTTGAGATCACCTTCAGCCTGGGCGCGCAGGCTTCGAGGATGCGGGCGGTGTACTGGTCGTCCCCGCAAATAGCGCCGTCAATTTTACCGGCGTATTCGAGCAGGTCTGCTTCGTTCAGGCGCTCCTGGACGGGCGCGACGACCAGATCGAGGCCGTAGCTTTCGAGCAGCGGGCGGATCCTGTCGACAATTGGAACCATATAGGGTGCAGAAAGCAGGATTGTTGGCATAGGATTTTCGTTATAAAGCATTAAGGATAGGGAGGCTTATTTTGATTGTATTGCATCAGGAATTCAACGATCGAGAAGTCGAGCTCTTCATCAATATCCCAGGCTTCGGCGGCGTCGATCTCGAACATCAGCGGACGGTCGCCGAGGCGGTTTAAACGGGCAAGCAGAGTTCTGACGTGTGAAGATATAGAGGCAGGAGTTCTCTTCGAAGACTGGCGGGAGGTCCTGGGTTTGGAGCAGGACGGCCGGATTGTGATTGATTGCCCGCCCGAGCTGGTCCCAGAGCCGAACCTGAATGCGGGTGACTGAAAAGAGCGAGTCGTAACCTGGATAGTTCGCCAGGAAGGTCCTGGCGGCGCGCGAGATCGTCTCGGCCTGCAGCAGCGGATTGGTGCTGTGGGTCTGCAGGTAGAAGTCTGCTTCTACCAGGGCTGTGTCGTACGCCAGGATTTCATTCATCGATACCTGGTCAGCGCGCAGATGTTCCGGCCGCTCAACAACGTGCACCTGGGGATAATCGGAGCGCAGCTCGCGGATGATGGGTAAACTGTCGGTGTCCACGACAACTTGCGAGATCTCAGGGCAGGCCAGCAGTTTTTCAAGGATATGCTGGTAAAGCGGCTTGCCGACCAGCGGGCGGTAGTTCTTTCCGGGGACGCGCTGGGAATGGTGGCGCATGGGGACTAGGGCGACGATTGAGGTCATAGCTCACCTGAAGGAATGTGGGTGAATAAAGGCTGCTGCATCTTTATTGAAGCTCGACAGCTGCTATTCGGGATTCCGCAAGCTGGATATAGCTCGGGTCGATTTCATATCCTACGTACTTGCGAGCCGACTTTAAGGCCGCGATCGCAGTTGTCCCGCTGCCCATGAATGGGTCCAGGACGACATCTCCCGTGAATGAGTACAGCTGGATCAGGCGATAGGGCAGCTCAACGGGAAACGGGGCCGGATGTCCGACTTTGCGGGCTGATTCGGTATTGATCGTCCAGACCGATTTTGTCCATTCCATGAACTGCTCACGGGTGATGGTATTTTGCTTACCGTCAGATTTCTGGCGTGAAAAGGACCCTTTTGAAAACACCAGAATATACTCGTGGACGTCGCGGAGAACGGGGTTCGAGGCGGACTGCCAGCTGCCCCAGGCCATCGACACGCCCGCCCCGGCACCCTTGTTCCAGATGATCTCCCCTCGCATCTGGAAACCAATCTCCAGCGCGAGCTTTGAGATGAAGTCGGAAAGCGGAAGATAAGGTCTTCGGCCCAAGTTTGCGACGTTGATGCAGGCACGCCCACCGTTCACCAGCACGCGGTACGTTTCGGTGAATACTCTGCGAAGCAGCTCAAGATATTCCTGGAGAGATAAATCCTCGTCGTATTCCTTGGTGACGTTGTAGGGCGGCGAGGTGATCATCAAGTGCAGGCAGCGATCGGGAAGCTCTTTCATACTATCTGAACTACCTAAAATTACTTTGTTCTCATATTCGGTCGGAAAAAGTTGATCCGGGGCATCTGCCTCCACGAGATTGGCGGGTAGCTCTGCATAGAGCCTGGAGCTGTAATATTCAGACGAGTCGTGGCTGATTCGGGAGTTAACGCCAAAGCGGCTCGTTTTTGAACCCTTTTTCATGGGTTATCCCCGTATCGAATGGGCTCAATCTCACGGGCTCTGGTTTCTGCGTGGGCCTGGGCGCCGGGGGGGTAATAAAACGTCTTGCGAAGCCCTTCAGTGATCAGGCTGGGATGGCGGTAGCCCTGGTAAGTACCCCAAAACTGATTCCAACGGAATGCGACGATGCCGGCCAGATTCCCCCCCAGAGATTTCGAGCGGGCTGCATGCCGGATATCATTTGCAATATTGCTGGCCAGCAGACGCAAGAAGTCTGCAAATGTGAAGCTCTCGGAAGGAAAGAGGCGTTTGTAAGCCATCGCTTCGCGCCGGTAGCGGTTGAAGACGCCGGTTGTCGTCTCGTTGTGAATGTGGACGACTTCCGCTTCGGAAACGTATGCGATCGTGTGGCCCTGGTCCAGCGCCCAGCGCGCCCAGGATAGGTCTTCCAAACCGGTCAGGTTTTCATCGTATGGGTGCTGCTCCCAAAGCGAGCGGCGGAGGGCTGCATTTGCATTGTTGCAGAATGGGTGAGGTTGATGCAGGTTTGTTTGGTCCGGATACCAGCGTGCGAAGACCTGCTGCTCGGAGAGTTTCGTCGATTCTCCGCCGCACTGCTTCCCGTACGTCAGGGCAACCCTGGGATCAGAAAATGGGGCAAGCAGGCGCTCCAGCCAGTCAGGATAAACCGGGTAAACGTGGGCGCTGGCGACTACCACATGCTCATGCCGCGCGGCGGCGATGCCCAGGTTCAACGAGCGCCCGAAAGAGAACTCCTCCGGGGGAATATGCAGGATTCTAACGGATCGTCTTGCGGCAATTGCAGCAGTCCCGTCGGTTGAGCCCGAGTCGACCAGGATGATTTCGGGTTCCGACAGAGTCTGGCGGGCGATGCCATCGAGCAGGCGGCCGATATGGCGGGCTTCGTTGTAGGCCCGGATGACGATTGAACAATGGTCGATCATTCGATATATATGTTCCCAAAGATTGGAAGGTGAAAGTTTAAGGATGACATCAATTTACCAGTCCAAGGAGGTTTCGTAGCCAAGGTGGATCAAAAGATCGCCGGTGGTCTGTTTGAACAGGCGGATATGCTCAGGATTAAAGGCGCTGCGCCAGCCGCCGACCTTTCCGCTGCGAAATGTGGGCGAGTGAGCCGGATCGATGCTCGCTACCAGAAGGCGGATGGCTTCCGACCGATCGTACCTGGGCTCGAAACCGCGCTCGATGGCGTGGTCGAGGACCTTGACTACAGCTGCATGGCGGTCGGTGATGAAGTCTTCGTACCGCAGGACGAGCACTTCGTGGTGGTCAAGCCAGCCCAGAAACGGCTCAAAACGGCTGCGGATATCCGGGAGCGGCTGCTCGGAAGCGAGACCACCGGCACTGCTCAGGAATTCAAGTGGGACGCCGGCGACACTGGCTTCAAGCCGCTCGTCAAATCCGGGCAGGATTTCATGATAGTAGCGGTGGAGGATGTGACCGGGGGCCATCTCTGCGATGTAATGGACGTGCGAAACCGCGACGTCGCGAGGATCGCGTAAAATAAAATAACCCGCTATCCCCTCCTGACACAAAAAATTGACTGCTTCTGGAAAGGAATGAACGTGCCCGTAGGCGATATCGCCTGGGAGCAGGCGCTTCAAGTCGTTAAGGATCTCAGCCGGGGAGCGCTGTCGTCCGGTCAGCCCGTCGAAGGTGACGACTGCGGGAAGGCCGGCTTCCACCGCAAAGCCGAATCCGCAGAAACCGTGCATCACCTGGGTGAGGAGGTGCGTGCCGCTCTTCGGGAATGAATTCGCGAATAAGATCGGAGAAGAGCCAGGCGAGAGGGTTCGCCAACGCAGCATCGCCTGCCAGCGGCGGATGCGGCGGCGGGTAAGGCGGGCAAACAGATCCAATTTTTTCTTCATGATCGAGGGCTTTGTCTTTAGAGACTTACAGGCTCAACAGTCGAAGGTTGTCCCAACCACGCCGGGCAGCAGGTCGTAAATTGATCTTCCGATCGCTCGTTCGAGATCGGTTTTGATCTCGAAGAAAGCCCTCCACTTGTTAAGAGTGTGTTCGTTAAAGCCGTAGCGCAGCGCAACGTCTACCAGGCGCTTCTCCATCAGACAGAAGCCGGTCGGCAGGGCAAGCGAATCGCAAAGCTGGATCAGGCGGTCATAAGGTGTATATGAATTTGAGTCCAGGTAGGATTGAACAAACGCGAGCTGTTCCGGAGTCCCATCCCACGGAGCGGCTCCGGCGAGGGCGTTGGGGATCGGATAGGAATGGGTCAGGCAGATGCGAGCGGCGTCGGAATATCCTAAAGACTTCCAGGTAGGTATAGCCGTCGACGGCATGGACCATCCCGGTGACGCCGGCGCGCCGGCCGATGTCGTGCAGCAAACCAAAAATGGTTGCAGCCTCGGCGTCCATTTGCGGATGAGGCTCGGCGATCGCCCCGGCTGCCTGCGCCACAAAAAGCGAGTGGGCTGTCCAGGGGCCCGGGTTGAGAGCCCCGGCCTCGTCCAACAGGGATCGCGCCTGTTCAAGCGATGGGACCTTGAGCGCATTCACGAGGCCGGCCAGTCCAGGCTGGTTTCGTAGCCCATTCGAAGAATAAGGTCTCCTGTCTGCTCCTTGAAGAAGCGGACATTTTCAGGGGTGAAATGCTCTTTCCAGCTGCCGGGCTGGCCTTTTCGGAAAGTCCCGGATTTTTTCGGCGCGATCGCCTTTTCAAGGATGGCGATCTCCTGCTCACGGCGGAGCTTCGGTTGAAATCCGCGCCTCACCAGGTAGTCCAGCAGGCTTGATAAGGCAGCCTTTCGATCGAGGATCAGGTCCTCGAAGCGCAGGCAGAGCACGGCAGGCTGTTCAAGCCAACCCAGGTAGCCTTCGTATTTCGATAGGATGGAAGAAAGCTCAGACCCGGGCTCTTCCACACCCTGAATCGCGGCATTAATGCGCTGTTCCATGGTCTGGAGGGTTTCATTGTAGTAGCGGTGCATCCCATGCCCGGCATGCATCTGGGTGGCATAAAAGACGTGCGAGATGATCATATCACGTGGGTCGCGATAGACGAAAACCGTTGCCCTCCCTGGCTGGGAAAGTATCGAGATGAACGGCTCGCGCGCCTTGAGATACCCATAACCAATATCACCGGGACGCATCCGCTTGAGATTAGTCAGCACCTGAGCTTCAGGCAGCTTGTCGTTGACTTCATTCCGGTTGACAGGTGGGAAACCGGGATTGACAAAAGGTCCGAGGCTGGTGAGTCCCTGGACGACCTGATTGATCAAGTGCGAGCCGGATTTAGGCATGGCGTTGCCCAGAACGATGGGAGCGCAGCGGAGGGCTTGCGGTCCGTCGCGCAGCGCAACGGCTGCCCGGCGGTACTGCCAGCGGCATGATTTCAGCCAACTTTTGATGATGAATTGGGTCTTCATTGGAGTTTATGATCTGCGCGGATGGGTGGGTTGCGGATGCGGGCTGTATCCGACCAGGTCTTTCTCCTGTAAAATCCGGAGGACTTCCCAGACTGCCTGGAAGGGGATGCCGAGCTCAACAGCGATGTCAGCCACAGTCTTTTCGCCGTCGCAGCGCTCCATGATCTCGAACAGGCGGCGGTGGCCTTCAGGATTGACCCGGTAATCGATCCAAATCCCGTAGCCGGAGCAGAAAACCTCGCCTTTGAAATGGTTGACGACGTAGCAGTTTCGCTCCCAGGCTTCTATCAAGCCGAGGGCAGTATCCCTGGAGGCCTCCAGGCGCTCGGGGGTGATGACTGCCGGGGTATCGAAGCTCGAATGATATTCCGGATAAGGCCAGGTTGGCGAGCCGGGTTTTTCGACCCTGGAGAGCGAAAGCATCGGGACGCGCACACCCGGGGCGTTGAACTGGCGCTCGTCGTTGTTGATCACCTGGCGGTAGGGGGCGGTGTAGCTATCGGGGTCCAGGGCTGGCATCGTTGAGACAAAGCAGCGGTCAACCTGGCTCTCGGGCTGGAAGGAACCCTGCAGCGCATGCGGCGAATTGTTCCCGAGCATCTCCAGAAAAAGACCGCCGACCATATTCGGGATCAGATCCTCGTTGTGGCTCAGATAGGCGACTGAACCGATCGTTTCCGGCAGGATCAGCAGGCGGTAGGTGAATCGGGGTTTTGGGCGCTGAAGCAACTTTTTTGTGATATCCAGCCCCAACAACCACGCCGGTCAGGTCGTCGTTGACCATCGCAGGGTGGCAGAGGTGAGCGGCCAGCACGAAGGATTCGGCGCTTTCTCCGGGGATCACGACTTCGCCGACTTTGAGCGTCCCCGGCTCAAAGCGCGAGCGGATCACAACTCGATAGGCATCCTGGTCCAGCGAGTCGCGCAGGCTCTGAGAGGCGCACAAGCCCCCAATCGCGCTGGTAGTATTTGAAGACGAACGGCACAGCTTCGGGGAGGCGTGGGTGGACATGCAGATGGCGGAGCAGCTCTTCACGGCTGACCACGCCTTCGAAAGGCAGGGAATAAGACACCACGTGAAGGGGCTGTCCGGTGAAGTCGATCAGCCGTCGTCCATCCAGGGTCTCCAGATAGGCTTCTGAACAGGTCCATTTCTCGGGAACCTTCCACGTCCAGCAGGGCTCGCCGGTCGGATATTCGTGAATGATCATCCGCCCACCTGGAACGGCTTCGATTTCAGCTTTCAAGCGCAGGAGCGCCCGGTCGTAGTCATCGGAGACCAGGTTTCTCTGGAGAGGCCAGAGCTCCTGGATCAGCTCAAACATGCTGCTCATTTCATTCCTCTATCAAGGGGGGAGATATAGAATTATCAGCGGCACGATGCTGGACACTGACGACAAGCGACCAGGGATCTGCAGCCAGAAATTCATCGGCTGCGAGCACGAAATCGCGCAGCTGGCAGACGGTGATCAGGCCGTAATTCAGCGTCTGGCTGAGCCATTTACCCTGGCTTATCAGGCGTTCAACTACCGGGTCCAGGGTGAGCTGCGGGTCCAGATCCAGGTCGCGGACAAACATCTTGTAGGTGCGGTTCTGCCAGCCGTCGGGCGTGCGGACCGGTCCGCTGAATTCTTTCCAGTAGCGGTATGGGACGCCGGCGCGCTGCTCGCAGTAGTGGAACATCGACACTGCCCGGGAATCGGCGCCGAGCAGCAGCAGCTTGAAATCCAGCTCAAGCATCCGCTCGAAAGCAGATCCGGGGTCAAAAGCGGAGAGGGTATCGCGTGCTGCCAGATCTGTTGCCCAACGCCCAAGCACTGCGATCGACTGCATCGGATGGCGGGTGCGGAACGCCCCAGGCAGCCGGCGGACGAAATCCGAGAAGGCTCCCATGCCTACCGAAGGTGTCGTAAGGGGGTCGTAAGGTTCGCCTTTTGCAAACCCAAAATTAAAGGTCGGGACGATCAGCGTGCCTTCTGGACCGATGACCTCCAGGATCGCGTCCAGGTACATCTGGAGGCCTCCGACCGGGCGGCCGAGAAATTGGACGGCTGAATGGACCAGCAAGCCGTCGCCTGGAACGACCCCAAGGCTGCGCAGGCAGCCAGCAACCTGGGCTTGATTGACTTCTTCCATATTTATTTCAGGTAGGGAGTAAATTCTTCAGACGCAAAAAAACGGTGGTTAGCCTTCGTTATAATCTTCCCATTTCAGGCGGAACTGGGTGATTTCTTTCTTCATTCCCAGGTACTCGATCAGCTTGATGATCGGCTCGTTTCCCATCAGGATTTGGGCTTCGCACGAATGGACGTTCTGGTCGCGGCACCATTGAATAGCCAGATGGAGCAGCTTCTCGCCAATCCTGAGCCGGCGCACCTTTGGCTCAACCCACATATCTTTCAATTCGCCCACCATCACCCCGCCCAGGTATTCCGGGACGCGTTTGATCCGGGCGACGATGAACCCGACCATCTCTCCATCTACCTCGGAGACATAAAGCACGCTGTAGCGCCCGAGCGTGCGCCGGAACATGTCCAGCCAGAGCTCGCCGGGGTGTTCGACTTCTGGGAAGTTGTAGGTGTATCCCCGGTAGAGCTGGTCCAGCTTATCGTAAAAAGCTGCGACCGCAGGTAAATCCGCCTCGACGGCTTCACGACAAACGACTACGGGTTGGGTCAGGTCTGTGGAAATGATAGCCTCCTGCAATTGAAAGAACTGCGCGGGTCAAGCCGCGTTTTCTCGCACTTCTGACGGCCAAAGAGCCGGATCGAGCCCAAACTGGGACAGAAAAGCGAAAGCGATCCGCTCCAACCCGAAGGCGACGCACCCGGTATGGGCCGGCGACCCATCCGGGAGGGTAATATTCAGGCTGCGGCCGAAGAAATCCTGGTGGTAGTTGTAGGATCCAACCGCCAGGGTGGACTCTTTGAACGGCAGAAGGGCGCGGATCTCGTATTTGAGCTGAAACGCGCTCTGGAAGGCGGCCTGTTTGCGGAACTCGCCGATAAAGAAGGGGTCGTTGGCGCTCTCCACCCGGTAGGCCATGCCGATCCGCTCAAGAACCGGGCGCATCCGCTGGCGGGCGAGATCGCGGTTCTCCAGGACGAAATCTTTTGAGCCCACAAATATCAGCTCGCGCATCGTGAAGTTCCACAGGCGTTCCAAAGAGGTCAGGTTAATGGCTTCGTAGCGAAAGCAGTTGCCCACCGCGGTGGCAACTGCCTGCCCACCAGGGAGCGGCTTATCGGCCATCGTAAAATAGAGGTGATAGCACACCGCCGGAGAAAGCAGAGCCTGCACACTCGCAAAGGAGCCTTCCGGGGCTTTGAGCACTCCATGGTCGCAAACGGCCTGCTGGGAAAACTGGTCGATCACATCCAGGTCTTCGCGCAGGTGGGCGGCAAATGTAAGCGAGTGGGGAAACGCGCGGAAATAGTTCACCCGCTCCAGGTAGCTGGCCGGGATCAGCGTGGGGAAGCGGTACGGCTTTGCCTCGAACGAATCTGCCAGATCGACGAACAGGGCTTCGAAATAGGCGATCAGGCGAGCGAGCAGCGGGCCGAGTGTGAAGATCCCGTCTGATTCCCGGCTGACTTCGCCGCTTCGGAGCAGCTCCGGCATGGGGTCGGATCGGAAAGGAACAGCGCGTCCGATCTGGTCTTCGAGGACCTGGATTTTTTGCCGAAATGCGCCTTTTGCCATCGAAAGGACCACCCGCTGGACTTTTTGAACCAGCTCGGCCTGCACTCCAGAGGATATTCCAGGGCGGATTTTCAGCTGGATATGGTCGGACGAGACCTGGGCGGCAAGGATCTGCTCGTCAGCATAGGCCAGCTTGGATTGGATCTCCCCGGTCAGGAACTCGGGGATCGTGACTTCCGGGTCGATTTCCAGAAGCACGGATTGTTCCGGTGCGGATGGACGGCTGAGGTCATTCGACATAGCCGCTCTCCTGCAGGAAACGGCAGATCTCAGGGATGCTGATCAGCATGGCGATCGTGTCGGCGTCGATCTCTACACCGAAAAGCTCTTCGAGCTTGAGCATCACTTCCATGTGACCTAAGGAGTCCCATTGGGGGAGATCTCCAAAGGCAAGCTCAGGGTTGACCATCTCGATGGGGACCTGGATGGCCTCGGCCAGCAAGGCCTGGATGCGGGATGATAAAGTCTGGTTTTCGAATTGTGCTCATTTATTAACCTTTTTTGATTTTACAGACACCGACCGGTTGGTATTCGGGATTCCAGACGCCTCCCGGCATGCCTACCTCGGCTGACTGGCTGTAGAAGCGAGCCAGATTTTCGCGCAGCTCCGCAGAATTGCGCAGCGCGCGCGAAACATGTCATCATAACGGTCGTAGTTTGAGGGGACGCTCTCTGGCAGATCGAAGATCCGGCGCAAGCTGGTTTCGGTGTAGCACCACCCGTTGGATGGGACGTGCCACCAATCCTGGTCTCTGCCGGCTGTCAGCGTGGCGAGCAGCGCCCCGCCCGGTTTCAACACCCGCATAATTTCCTTCACAACCTGTTCAAGTCCTTCAGGAGTGTTGTGCTCCAGCGCTGAGATCGCGACTGCAGCATCCATGGAGTCAGCAGGGATATCCGTCAGCCTGCTCAGATCCTGGTTGTAGATCAGAACGGATCCGGCCTGGATTTTTGGGCCGAGAAAGCTGAGAAGATCACGCCCAGCAGCGAGGGATTGACCGGCAAAACGGCGCAAAACATGCCCACGAGCGGGTCTTTTGAAGTGCGCGAAAAGAGCCTGCCCGGCAGGCAGGAGGTCACTCTCGCGCAGGCCGCGTGCCCGGAAGCGGTTTCGAAAGCGAAGCGGGAGGCTGCTGCGGCTGGATCGGTCGACGCTGTATACCATCGCCTCATTCTGCGCAAGGTACCACTGCAGGATCCCTGTTCCAGCGCCAGCATCCATGATGATTTTAGCCTGTACATCACCCAACTGCTGGATCGTCCAGCTCAAATCAAGCAGGTAATGCCATCCGAACTCCAGGTGCAGCGTGCGGGCGAAGGTTTTCAGCTCCTCGACCAGGGCGCGATTCTGCTCAAGCAAATCCACGGACAGTATCTCGATCTTCTCTTGAAAATGAAGGGAAGACACAGTCGGATTTGATTTAATCATTCATCTTCCTCGATCAAGAAAGCGGCAGGGCTCTCCTCGCCTTCCTGGGTCCGCAGCCTTACTTCCTGGTTCGCGTCCAAACCAGAAATGCCAGAAAGCAAGCTTCGGATGGTCGGCGAGTTTTCCGGGAGGAGCTCCTTCCAACCGAACGATTGAAGCTGAACGTAGCCTTTTCGATAGCTGTCTTTGAGATAAGCTTCAAAGCTGAGCGACGAGCGGAACAACTGGCAGTAAAGAAAGCGGCGAGCATTCTGGACGAACTCGACCGGCAGCTCGATCGTTTCAGCCCCCAAGAATTTCTCGGTCAGGGCGATATATTCTTCCCGACTATCCGGGAAAAAGACGGTTGGAACCTGGGTGTAGCGAGCTTTTCCTCCACACAAGACCGGCTTCCCCATGAGTGATGCTTCCAGGCCGATCGAGGAATTGTAGATCAAGATAAATTTTGCCCGCTGGATCAGCTCATAGGAGCTGATATATTCTTGCGAATCGATGAATATAACATTGGGAAGCGAAGCAGACCCCGCTTGAAGAAACCCATTCCCGAACAGTCTCCCGGCTCTGTTTTGCGGTACCGGGGCGCATCTCGTCGGGATGAGCCCGTATCACGAAAAGGGTTTCCGGGTGGGAGCGGATAATTGTCTGAACGGTCTCAAGCCAGGCGAACATGTCTGGAAACAGCGTATTTGCGTGCACCTGGCTGGTATCGTAGATCACATTGGTAAATATCGGGACGATCTGTCGGAATCCCTCCGCTTTATCAAAAAAGGTCTCGTTCAGGCTGTGCATTTCGGGCCAGAATTGGATCCCGGCCATTGTGAACTTTCCCTGGAAGCGCTGTTCCAGATATTGGTCCAGCTTCTGGTTTTGTCCGTCGGACAGCTCGAAACTCTTTGGGATGGTAATCGGATAAGCCGTGGCTTCTCCATCGGTGAAGAACGCGGAATAACGCTGAAAGCCAACTTCGAAAGTGATCACTCTCAGACCGCGAGCCTGTGCAATCCAGCGCGCCACCGCCTCAGGATACATCATCCCATTGAAAATCATCGCGGTTGAAGGTTTGACTTTATCCAGGAATGCCGAGAATTCTCGGGCGACATTGTATGCTGAAAGGATATACTCTCGCAATAAGAAGCGGGTATTCGCATCATTCGGCAAGGTGTAGCGCCGCAGCGTCCAACGAATAGAAGGGAGCACCAGGCGGCCCAGTGGAATGGTGACTCCCGGGGTAACAAGCGACCCGCTGATCTTGCCGTACTCGAACGAGCTTAAATTCTTCAACAGTCAGGTTCTTTAATGTCGAGGTCAGGTCTGGTTCAGGCTGGTAATGGAACCTATAGGTGTCGGCGCGGAAATGGAGCCGGGAGGACTGGCGAATGCAAGCCTGGCAAGGTGGGTGTTTTTGGAAGTTGTCTCGGTTCGTACCCAGCACGCAGCGGCTCATGCCGCGGCTGCATACAAAATTCTGGACAGGGACGCCAGCAAGACGCAAACCCCAGCTGGCAATCAGCGAAAAGGCTGCATTCTGGCTGAGCCCTGTGATCCTGGCAGAGGCATTAAAAAATACAACCGGCTGCTGTGCAGACGCGTGCGGTGCATGGCGGGCTACCTGACGAGCGAGCTTTAGTACACGCAGGTGGTTGCGCCATTCGGATATCCTTGTGATCAGTTTTGACTGTGCCATGCTGTGCCAGAGGGAAATTTACTTGGGTTGCTGGGACTTTTAGAACTTCTTTACTTGCATAATATGCCTGAGACAGGCGCTGGATCGCGATCAGAGAATCCTTCACCCTGGCGCTGATGACCGCGCCAGATTTCTGGAATCATCGTGCCGTGGTATTCACCCAATACCTGGAAGAAATGAATCCAATCGATCGCTCCTTCCCCGATCTGCAGACCCTCTCCGTCCAACCCGGCGGCATCGGCGAGGTGAAGATGACCAATATAAGGGAGCAGTATCTTCAGCTGCTCATAGAAATCCACATGAGCCCAGTTTGTGTACAACTTATGGTGAGAGGCATCATAACAGAACTTCAAGCCGAGCGGATCGAGGAAATCACGGATTTCGACGGCATCCATAAACGCATTGGTCAGCCACTGCCCACCGAAATACCAGGGGTGCGGCGGCAGGTTTTCTAGCAGCAATTCAACTCCAGCCGGATCCAGCTCCTGGACGGAGCGGCGCAGGTTGTCGTAAAGCGCCTTATGATCTCGGATGGGATGATCCAGGCTCATCGCGCCCGGGTGGATGACGACTTTTGGGACGCCCACAAAGTACGGGGCGATCGTGCGGGTCAGATCGATCGTCTTCTGAAGAAGCTCGCGAGAGGCAACCCGCTGGCGCTCATCCAGGGTGCAGAGGTCCACAAGCGAACGCTCCCAGAATTCTGGGGCGTGAACCACCAGCTTAAGCGGCTGGGACGAGCTCGCTGAAAAATCGATGCCAGGGTATGCCTCGTCTAGATCCTGGTCGGTGAAATGGAACTCAAGCATGTGGGGATGATACTGGAGCAATTCTTCGAAATCCCGGAAGCGGACTGTGAAGCCGTACTCCATCGGGAGCATCTGCTGGGCTTCCAGGGAGAAGGTGATCCCCAGGTCGCGGTCCAGGAAAGGCTCATCTTCTTCGATCTCCCGCTGGACGACCCTTCCGAGCAGTCGAGTGTAATTCTGGGGCGAGAGGCCTAATGCCGGGCTTTTCACGGCGACCTTGTCGGAAGTGATCGTCTCACCGGGCAGGATGCGTTGTGCTGCGACCAGGCTCTTGCCCAGGACTTCGCGGTTCAGGATTTCGCCACGCGAGATAAATTTCTCCTCCCCGTACCCAGCGCAATTGTTACCTGATGGATATCACGCACCATTTTTGTGAAACCTTGCGGTTCCAGGCTGGCGGCGTGATCGGGGCCTTCCATTGTCCGATCCAGGGTCAGGTGGCGTTCAAGAATGCTGGCGCCCATCACGGCCGCGGCGGTTGAGACGGCGATGCCTCGTTCGTGTCCCGAGTAACCCACCGGCACGTTGAATCTGCGGAGCTGGTTCATGAAGCGCAGGTTGATATCTTCAAAAGACGCCGGATAGGTGCTGTTGCAGTGGAGCAGGGCAAAATCGACGCCTTTCTGCTTCAGGAAATCGACCGTGATTTCCACTTCGTGCATATGTGACATACCTGTTGAGAGGATCAGCGGTTTGCCCTTTGAGGCCAGGTGGTTAAGCAGCGGAAGATTTGTCAGATCGGCGGAAGCTACTTTAAAAGCCGGCACACCAAGCCCATCCAGGAAATCCGCGCTGTCGGTGTCGAACGCAGAGCACAGGAAGGTGATCCCTATGGCGCGGCAGCGGTCTACGATTGTATAGAAAGCCTCGTTGGTCAGCTCCACCTGCTGCAGGATAGGGAGCAGATAGCGCAGCGTCTTTTCGCCTGAGTTGGCATTGTCCAGGTATTTCCTGGCGTAAACTTTTTCCAGGTTGCGCTTTTGGAATTTAACCGCATCTGCGCCGGCTTCTACAGCGACATCGATCAGCTTGAGCGCAAGGTCGAGAAAACCATTGTGGTTCACGCCGATCTCGGCGATCACATAGGTCGGCTGTCCATCGCCAATCAGGCGGTCTCCAATTTTCATCAAGGGCATTTGGACCTCCAATTATTTCCGTTTGGATCCGGTTTCGAGGACCTGAAAACCGAGATCGTCAAAGCTAATTTCGCCCCCTCGAGCAAGCGTTCGGCTCGGCGCCAGTCATCGGCAGAATCGATATCGATCCAATCGTTGGGTGGGATGACCAACGGCAGGATGGCATCCCCGGTCATCGAGTTTTTAAGCAGGATCGTGTCGCTCCACGCGGCGTCCACATAGCCCGTCTGCCAGTAGACGTCCGGCAAGAGCTGGCGCGGCATGTTGTACGGCTCGCGGTATTCGGTCTTGATCAGCGGCTTCATCAACCCGTCCTCCCCGATCCGCCACATTTTGTACGGATTTTGGAACGGAGCACATACGGTCCGAACCGCATCCGCTTCGGGGTGTTCCAGCAGGCGGTGGACTGCCTGATCGATGTGCCAGACCCTACGAAGAGGGGAAGTGGGGCGGAGCTGGACGACGATCTCAGGCTGATATTCCTCATTCTCCTGAAGCCATTCCAGTGTGTGCTGGAAGACAGGCAGATCCGGCGTGTTGTCTTCGGCAAGATGCGCCGGACGGATGAACGGCGTCTCAGCTCCAAAGCGGCGGGATACTGCGGCGATCTCTTCATCGTCGGTGGAGACGATCACCCGGGTGACGGTCTCGGAAGCCAGGCCGGCGGCAATGCTGAAAGCGATGAGCGGAAAACCGGCGAACGGGCGAATGTTCTTGCGTGGGATGCTCTTTGAACCGCCGCGAGCCGGGATCAGCGCCAGCACTTCGGTCATCGATTCTCCTTGAAGCGGAACCGAAATTCTTCCATTACCAGGCTGTCCACCCGCCGTCGACGATCAAGTTCGCACCCGTCATATATGCAGATGCGTCGGAAGCCAGGAAGAGCAGCGCTCCGTTCAGCTCGTCTTTTTGAGCCATGCGCCCGAGGATTGAGCGGGCTGAATAAGCTTGAACAAAGGCGTCGTCATGACCGTTGAAAACACCGCCTGGAGTCAGCGCGTTCACCCGGATGTTTTTTCCGGAATAATAGGCAGCCAGGTAGCGAGTCAGGCCAAGTATGCCGGCCTTGGTGACGGAGTAATAAACCGGTTTATATTGCGGTGGATTTCCGGGCTGCTGATAGATCCGCTGATCCGGGCCGGTTACGCCGTAGATGGAGGAAATGTTGATGATCACGCCTCCGCCCTGATGCAGCATGGGTGCGGCGGCAGCCTGGGCAGCAGAGGAAAGCCCCGGTCAAGTTGACCGAGAGCGCCTGGTTCCAGGCTTCGAGTGGGAAGTCTTCGAAAGCCCCGGAGACGGGACTGCGCACGCCGGGCTGGGTATGCTGGGGGTCGAATTTTGGGTCGAGGGCGGCGCTGTTTACCAGGATATCCAGCCGGCCAAATGCCTTCAGGGTCGAATTGACCAGGCGCCGGACATCTTCAGGTCGGGTGATATCTCCCTGGACCGCGAGTGCAGAAGATCCAGCCCTGGAGATGCTCTCTGCCAGGGAATTTGCGGTTTGCTGGTCGATGTCGGCAATAACAACGGCTGCGCCGGCCTCCGCCAGCGTCCGGCAAAACTCGGCGCCAAGCAGACCGGCCCCCCCGGTGACCAGGGCAACCCGACCGTTCAACTCGAATAATTTTGGCAGCTTTTTGTGTGGCTCAGACATTCTATATTCTCGGCAGGTTTTCACGAGCGAATCCATCGCTGTGAAAACCTGCCATATTATCGGGGATCAATAATCAACCAGGGGGCTTCGACCATCCCGGAAGGAATGGAAGATATTTAGGCCTGGTTTTCCTGATTTGAATGGCTTTGAGGTTAAGCAGTTTCAACGTCTGCTTTTTGGGGGTTGATATGCCCATTCGGCAGGATCAGCCCCGCTTCTTCAAGATATGTGATGATCTTGTGGGCATTCTCACCGGCGGTGAAGCTCACGGTATTCAGCGTGATCTCCGGGTTGACGGGTTCTTCGTAGGGATCGTCGACGCCGGTGAAACCGGTGATCTGGCCGCGGCGGGCCCGGGCGTACATCCCTTTGACATCGCGCTGCTCGCAAACATCGATCGGGGTATCGACGAATACCTCGATGAAATTTTCGCCGACCATTCTGCGGGCTTCGTTCCGGGTCGCCCGGTAAGGGCTGATTGCGGCGCAGATGACTGTACCGCCGTGGCGGGCGATCTCGCCGGCGACGTATCCGATGCGCAGGATGTTGGTATCCCGGTCTTCGCGTGAGAACCCAAGCCCTTTCGAAAGGTGGGTGCGCACAACGTCGCCATCCAGGATCGTAACCTGGCGGCCGCGTTCGAGCAGCAGCGAGGTAAGGATTTCGGCTGTCGTGGATTTTCCGGAACCGCTAAGCCCGGTGAACCAGATGCAGCAGCCCTGTTTGTGGCGCGGCGGGTACATCTGCTGAAGGATTTCTGCGGTCTCGCGGCGGGTGAACCACTCGGGGAGCAGCTTTCCTTTGGCCAGGTAGTCATCGCGCACCTGGGTGCCGGAGATTGAGAAGACCCGCTTGCCTTCGGGGACTTTGTTCACTTCTTCATAGCGCTCGTCATCAGCCAGGTAGACCAGCTCCTTGAACTCAACCGGCTGAACGCCGATCTCGTCGGCGTATTGGGCCATCATCGTCTGAGCTTCATAGGGACCATAGAAAGGCTTGCCCTGGCTGTCGATCCCGGGGCCGGCGTGATCGCGGCCGATGATCAGGTGGTTGGCGCCGTAGTTGCGGCGGATGATCGCATGCCAGATGGCTTCGCGCGGGCCGGCCATGCGCATCGCCAACGGGAACAGGCTGAGAAGCGTCTTGTTCGCATCATAGTAGTTTTCTGCCAGGGCGCGATAGACGCGCACCCGGGTGAAGTGGTCCACATCGCCGGGTTTGGTCATCCCGACCACCGGGTGGATCAGCAGGCTGCCGCCAATGGCTTCAGCGGCGCGCTTGGTCAATTCTTCATGAATGCGGTGCATCGGGTTGCGGGTCTGGAATGCAACGACGTTCTGGTTGCCCATTTCCTCCAACCGCTGGCGGACTTCGCCCGGAGTGCGGCGCAGATCGACAAAATCATAATACATCGGCAGGTTGATGACTTTTAATTTCACCGGTGACGTATACCTTACCCCAGCGCACCATCTCTGAGACCATCGGATGCTTTGGGTCGTTGGTCCCGAGCACCAGGCGGCACTCGCGCATCGGATCGTAGTGAAAAATATCTTCAATCTGCATGACGGCAAGCGTGTTGTTGCGAGCATCGCTCAGGGTGATCGCCTCGCCCCACTTTGGCAGGGCGTTTTCATCCAGCGGCAGGGTGACCGGGATAGGGAACAGCAGGCCGTTCTTCAGGCGCATTTCTGTGAGCACACGTTCGTAATCGCTGTGGCTCATGAATCGATCGAGAGGCGAGAATGCGCCTGTTGCTAACAGCTCCAGATCGCATAGCGAGCGAGCAGAAATCTGGATGGAAGGCAGCTTGGACGAGCGAGCTACCAGTTCTTCGCGCTCTTCACCGGTGACGACCAGGTCTACAAGTTTGCCGCCGTACGGGCTGATCGGCGTGCCGTTTTGTTTATTGACTGACATGAACGTAAATCTCCTTGATTGATAATAAGATCTTTTTTGCAGCCTCAACCCGAAAGATCTAGAGGATCCTTTCGCTTTGCAGGGAAGCTCATGGACAGAATTCTTTGGAAAGACGAACCGCTATTATAGCAGTTTTTTATAGATTGATTCGCTGACCCAATGCCTGGGATGTCTGTGCAGCAAGCGCTAATTCCAGCGCCTTTGCCCCATCCTCCAGGCTGCAGAGCGGTTCGGTTTCGCCCCGGCAGACCTGCAGAAAGTGGCGCATTTCGTCAAGGTACAGATCGTTCCTGGAAAAACCAGAGGGCGGCGGTTCGACCTGCCATGCGCCGGCATCGGGCCGAAAGATGCTGACCGTGCCGTCTGTATTGTCCCACCGCAAAGTCCCCTGCGTGCAGACGGCTTCAAGCCGATGGGTTGGAGGCCGCTGGTTGTAATCCAGGTGCAGGCTGCCCAGCGAGCCGCTCTTGAACCGCAGGCCGATCTCGGCTGTGTCTTCGGTTCCCAGCTCGAGCTCCCCGATTTTCCCGCTGAAAGCCCACAGCGATTGGACATCGCCGAACAGCCAGCGCAGGTAATCAAGCGGGTGGCTCAAGGTCAAGATGACGCCACCTCCCAGGTCCGCGCGGGCGCTGTACCCCTGGCGGTAGTCCTCCCAGGGATGCCAGCCAGGCAGGTACTCGCCCCAGTGAGCATGGATGGAGAGCGGCCGACCGACCGCAGACTCTTCGAGCAGCGCCTTGATCCGCTGCAGGCCGGGATGGAAGCGGTAATGATACCCGACCAGGATCCTGCAGCCATGGACTTGAGCAGCGAGTCGCAGCTCTTCCAGACCTATCAGGGAACTTGAGAGCGGCTTTTCCAACATCAGATGGCAGCCGGCCCGGGCAGCCGGGATGGCGACCTCCAGGTGCAGGGCAGTCGGATTGGAAACGATCGCAGCCTCCGGGCGGTGTGCGAGGGCAGCTGCAAGGTCGGTCTCGACCGGAAAACCGGAAAGCTCGTCATCCGAAAGCGTGCTGCGCATGGTGCGGTAGAGGATGATGTCTCGCTCGCCCAGCTCGAGCAGGTTGCGGAAATGCCGGCGGCCGATAGAGCCGAGTCCCGCAATCAGGATCTTCATCCGTCCCCCAACGGGTAACCATAGGCCTGCAGCGTTCCGCCGGCGATCTTGGAGAAGATACTCCGGTCATATGGCGTCAAGATTTCGGTCCAATTTCCGCGCTTGCCTTTTTGAAGCGGCCGGGCAATTTCATTTGCCTTCTGCTGCTGCCATTCGGCGTCCGGGTTGCGGCTCATTTCCGCAGATACAGCCATTGACAGCTCGGGATCGGCGGGTGCTGCGCCGAGGAAACCCCACAGCTTCGCCAACTCGCCCAGCGGGTTCTCAAGCAGGTCTTCGTAGCGAAGCGTGTGGAACTGTCCAGTGAAGAGCTGCACTCCGAGCTGACTGGTCTCGCTCACATTGCGGACCCAACCTTCGGCAGCGCGGCGCAGGCCGCCCTCTGTGAAGATTGAGCGCTCGCCGTGCAGGAACGCTTCCGAGTTTTCGATAAAATCTGCCCGGATGCGCAGGTCTTCCTTGGTCAGGTACTGGGGTTTATCGATGAAGGCCTGGAAGCGGTGCGAGATGGCCGCGTCGCGCCCATCGCGGATGATATAGATCAAGCGGGCATCAGGATACACTTTATGAAGCAGGCGGACGGATTCGCCGTCCAGCAGGCTGTTGGGGCTTTTGTCACCCACGATCCGCTTGCCTACCGATCGGGCTTCACGCTCCAGGATGAAATCTGCGGCAGCGCGCAGCACAACCGGCGAGAGGTCGCTGCCCCGGTTCCAGCGGTTGCTGGCTCGGGTCAGCCATTCACCGACTTCAGGATCACGCACGAGCAATTCGAGGAGCGGCTGGCGTGTGAAAAAGTGAGCCTGGTAGCTGCAGTACACTTCAGGATGCAGCTGGATCAGCCGGGTCAGCATCGTCGTGCCGGAACGGGCATGCCCGAAGATAAAGAATTTTTCGAGCGGGAAGAAACCTTTCGCCTCGGCGACTTCCTCTGCAGAGATCGAAGGAATTTCCCTTCCGGCAGGTTTTTTGGCTTCAAACCCGCGCAGGGCGCGGTATGCATTGAACAGTCGTCCTTTGATTGATTGGGTCATCTTATCCGTATCTGGTCATTCAGGCTGAGACTTAGCCCGGCTGCGGAGCCGCCGGCGGACCGGCCAGACGAGCCAGCGCCAGCGGGCGGCGAGCCTGCGAGACATGCCTCCCGAAGCAAGCGCTTCGCAATCATATCCAAAAGAGGCCATCAAGCTGCCAGCTTTCTGCTCAATCACCCCGGCGTCGATCGGTGAAAGTTTTTCTTTCCAGCGGGAGACCGGCACGGCGCTGATCTCCTGGAACTGGTCGGTAAACATCGAATTCCCGCGCCACTGCTCACCGGCGCGGGTCGGTGCGGCGAGCGAAGCATCCCAGTCGATCCCCAGGTAACTGCTCAGCTTCATCAGCTGCTCCTGCGGAGCGTGGGTGATGTCTTCATAACGGATGAGGAGATAGCGCTCTGGTCCATAACGGGTGCAGTTATCAAGTCCGGCTTTTGTGGAGCGAACCCAGTTGGATGCGAAGAATTCCGGGCTCCAATCGGGGTGCTTCCGGCTGTACGACGCGAAGTTGTCGCGCGGATCTCGCAGGATATGGATGCAGCGAGCCTCAGGCCACCACTCAAAAATCCTTCCGACAAAATACTCGTTATAGGGGGTCTTTTCAACCCACCAGCGAGATTGGACCCCGGCCTGGCCGCTGACCTGACCGTATGCAAGGATTGCCGCGCTGAGGATATCGCCGGCATTGCGGTGAGATTGGCTGGCATATTCGCGCATTGCCAGGCGGACTTGCTCATATGGGATTGCGGAATAGTCTCGATCTGGGAAGCCGTCCTGGACCGGAGGTGGATTCACTTGATTCCAGAGAAAAATGTGAATCAGCAGTTTTTCCGCCAACCTAAGCTGTCCTTCGAGATCCAGCCCTTCCGCCTGGGGAAGAAAGCGGCGAAAGAAGGAGGTCTCCTCAGGAAAAACCACTAACTGGGGATGCGAAGTCAAAGACGGCGCGGGCAAGGCTGGTGCCGGCTTTGGGATGCCCGCAGATGAAAAGCGGACGGTCTCGCAGCTTGCTGAGATCGATCATCGAAGAATTCATTTGTAGAGAATATCGAAAAGACGCCGATACAGGGCAGATAAGGCTCTGCGGCTGCCTGGGAGGTGCAGAACCCAATGTTTTTGACGAGAATTCTTTCTATTCGAAGGGACCGATCTCCCGGCGGAGACAACCAGCCCAAGCGAATCAGCTTCGCGGCGCACTTCATCGGAAAGATTGTTGCCCAAATGGCGGGTGAAGCGCTGGACGGTGGAAAGGCGCAAATAACCAAGCCGGTCAACAGCCTGGTCCAACTCGATCATCGACCCCATCAGCTTGCCCGTCCATTCATCTGGCAAGGCTTGCAGGATGATCTCCTTTGGAGCAACAAATTGGAAATGGTTGGCGCCACCGATTGCTTCGACCCTGCCGCCATGCTCCGACCGGAGCACCAGGTCTACTTGTTCCCGAGTGGCCTGAAGATGCGACTGTGGATCACGGCCGGTGCTCACTGCCCAGTCGGCTTCCCACTCATCCGGGATTCGGCGCTCGCGCAAGACTTGCAAGTCGGGAGATGCCCGAGACGCCAGCTGTTCGAGGCTCTGGAAAGCGTGCCCTGCGGCATTTCGAACAGGGACGCCGCTGACCATACCCACCTTTGGGAAGCTCTCGATCAGCTCGAGCTGGGCTTCCAGCCAGCCGGGATAGAAGAGGATATCGTCGTCGTTATAGGCGATCAGCTCGCCCGGCGCAGCGCTGAACAGCACTCTGAGCGCGTCGATCTTGCCGAGGTTGCGCTGCGAGAGCAGCAGGCAGTCCACCTGACCGGCATCGCGGAGCGAGACCAGGTATTCGATCACTGGATTGCAGCTGCCGTTGTCGAATATGAACAGGTCGTGCGGTGGAACGGTGTGCGCCTGGAGGCTGGCGAGGCATAGTTTGAGCACCTCAAGCCGGTTCTCGAAATAACCCTCCAGCGAGGGGATGTAAGTGACCACCCCCAGGGTGATGCGGGCAGGTCGGTAATCACTCTGTTTGCCGCGCGCCGGGTTAATCCCGATCCGGGTCATACTTCACGCCCAATCCACCTGCGGAGCTTGCGCAGGCGGCGGGTCAGCGTGCCGCGCAGCCCGCGCAGCTCGCCGCTCTCAGGCATCAACCTGCGCTCCAGGGAGCGGATGAGCCTCAACGATGTGATCCGGGGACGACGAATCTTCCCATCGATCAGCTGGCGGTCTGCGTCGAGGACCATGTACATGTGCTTCAGACCACCGCCGATCTGCATGTTATGCTGGCTTTCGACCAGGTTGTAATGGGGCTGCCCTCCAGGAAGGTGGCTGTAGTCGTGGCTCTGGTGGATCACCATCACTGATGGCGTCCCGTCGATCACCGGCCAACCCTGTTCTCGGGCATGAAAGATCATCCAGTTGTCCCAGCCGGCACGACCGATCGCGAAATCCGGCATCCCGGCAAATGCGGACCGCGGGAAAACGAAATAATCGCTCCCTGCCGGAGCGTGAAGCTTTCCGGATTTGTGAACGCGGTCCTGAAGGCGCAGGTCCCACCCTGCTGAAAAATCCAGCAGATCGGTCACATCCAGGTCCCAGCGCTGTCCGATCAGCAGGAAGGGCTGGGCTGGCAGCTCGGCTGCGATCTGGCGGGCAGCCTGGAGGATGTCGGGCAGGAGCAGGATATCGCCGTTCACATAAGCCATCAATTCGCTGGAGCTGGCGCTTCGAGCCAGATCAAAGATCGAGCTCACGAGCGGCGTGCCCGATTCGTTGCGGCGGACGTCTGACAGCAGCGGGATATGATACTCACTGGCGACCTCGGCCATCCCTTCTTCTTGACCCACTAGATAGACGTCTACGTCCCCGCCCAGACGCTGCCAGGATTGGATGCCGTTGCGCTGGATCAATGCGATATGCGGATTGGTAAATGGTTTTGGGGCGGAGAAGATGGTCAGAAATGTCATTGCGTTTTAACTGGTTGCTTCATCCTGGCGATCATCCACCTGACGGTAGTGTTTTGCTGCGACGCCGGCGTTGATCAGACTCAGCTCAGGATGCCGCTCGAACATGTCGAGCATCTCGAGCCAGGAGAAATCCTCTCGACCACCGAAGCTGGTGTAAACCTGGCGGACAAGCTCGAGGTCCGCCGGGGTATCAACGGTCCAGCGCAGAGAGCCAAAGTCCTGTTCGTGGTTGACGAGTAAAACCCGAAACCGCTCCAGGTGATCGTAGAAGAAAGGCATCACATGCTCGCGCTGGTGGGCCTCCCTTGCTTCCTGCCAGGCTGTTTCCAGGCCGCTAAAAGTGCAAACTTCAGCATCCAGGCCGATTGGGTAGGTTCGTCCCCAGGGCGGGGGAAGGCGGTTCGCGGCAAAATCGAAAGGAAATGGATTGTGAAGATCGAAATTCGATTTTTGAAATAGATGGATGGGGCCAGATCTTGACAATAATACGTCTTCAGGTTGGATGTTGCCGGAAAACGCTTCTACCGTCCGGTCGATCACATCCGGATCGATCAGCGGGCAGTCTGCCGTGAGGCGGACGATCACACCGGCCTCGAAACGGGTTGCAGCCTGGTAATACCGGTCGAGCACATCAAACATGCTGCCGCGGAAGAAGTCGTAGCCGCGCTTTTCACACAGCTCGGCGACCGGATCGTCAGCCGGGTCGGTGGTTGTAGCGACGACTACCTGATCCAATCTGGCGGCGCGCCTGGAGCGCTCGACAACCCGGACCAGCATCGGCTGGTCTGCTATCTCGAGCAGCACCTTTCCGGGCAGACGGCTTGATCCCATCCGGGCTTGAATGATAGCGGTCGTTGGAACGTTCATAGAATCTTATTGGGTCCTGGATGGTTTCTGGGCGATCTCGAATGCATGCAAGAGCTTCGGAAAATTTTCCCGCCAGTCTGCCCGTGCTTCGGCAATTTGCCGGGCGTGACCCCCCATCTCTGCCAGCTGACTGCGCTGTTCCATGGCCTGTACGATCATCTGAGCAAGCGCCTGGGGGTCGCCATCCGGGAAAAGCCAGCCGTTCTTGCCCTGGCTTACCCATTCGCGATTGCCGGGGATGTCCGAGACCAGGACGGGGCATCCGCAGGCCATTGCTTCGAGCAGCGAGATCGAGCTTCCATCGCTGTGGCTGGCGGATAAATACAGGTCGGCAGCCCGATAATAGCGCGGCAGATCGGCATAACCCGCCTGACCGGGGAACATCACCCTGCCTGTGCTTTGAGAAGGTTTCAGATCCAAAGCAGATGGATCGAGTCCTGCTCGTCCGAAAGTCTGGTGCAGCTGAGCGGCAAGCGGGCCGTTTCCCAACATGATCAGGCGAAGCTCGGGTCGAGCCGCGGCTGCGATCACAAATGCCCGGGCGATCAAATCGACCCCGTAGATCGGCTCCCAGCCGCGCGTGGAAAGCAGCGTGAAGGGCTTTGTCCTCTGATCCGCAGGGTTTCTATTTCCACCAGGGGTGAAATGCTGCAGATCGATTCCCCATGGGAAGGTTACGATCCGATCGTTCCTCATCCCAAATGAGACTGCCAGGTTTCGAATAGTCTCACAGTCGCCGACCAGAGCTGAGGAGCGCTGCAAGGTGAAGCGGGTTGCCCAGGCCCACGCCGGGCTGCGGTGGGCGTCCTGGAGCAGGTCGTAGCCCCAGGACATGCTGACAAGCGGTTTGAATCCACAGAGCGCGACCAGGAAGGCGCAGCGCTGCAGCGGGCCGGCCAGGATCAAATCGGGTTGGGTGCGGCGGATGACCCGCTTCAGGTCGATCAGCAGCCGACCTCCGTCCTTGAACTGGGCAGGCGCGTTCCCGCCGCTCCACTGAACGATCTCGATCTCCGGCGGGAGGGTACGCTCCTCGAGGGTGTGGCCGCGCTGTTCTAGGCGCAGGTAGGAGGTCTGCAGATCGGTCTTGGCGAGCGCTGATAGAAAGCGGTGGTCGTGAGTGGTGTAATCGCGGGAGAAATAGAGCAAGCGCATACTAACTTAAATCTGTCCACTTCAGCTCTTTGCCCATCGGCATGTCGTGCAGGGCAACAGTCCCGACCACGGATTCGATTTCGCTGGGTTTGATCGCTCCCGGGGTCGCCGGCCGGAGCACGTCGATCATCTCGCGAGTGAACACTTCGCCAGCCTGGATTTCACGAGCGGCGCGCAGGCAGCGGCGCTGGACCACAGCCGTGTCAAACTCGTTTTCGGCGATGAACTTGTCTGGCGAGCCCAGAGCGCGTTCCAGGATGCGGGTCTCTGCTACCATGTTTGCCCAGCTTTGCGGGTTCATCGCGAACTTGTGGTCTGGACCTTCACGTTCGTTGCTGTCGGTGAAATGGCGCTCGATCACCCGAGCACCCAGAGTTACCGCGGCCAGCACGGGCGCCAGGGCATGGGTGTGGTCGGAAAGCCCGAGGACGACTTCCGGGAACATCGCGGCATAGGACTTTAATACGTTGATATGCAGATGGTCGTAGTTTGAAGGGCTGGCTGTGTAGTTGGTATTGCACTGCATCAGTACGAGCTGCTTGTTGATCTTCAAGATTGCATGGACCGCGCGCTGGACCTCGCCGATGGAGGACGCACCGGTGGCGACGAAGAACGGTTTGCCTTTGCTCGCCATCCGCGCTAACGCTTCCAGCCAGTCGATCTCTCCGGATCCGGCTTTGTACATCAGCACGTAGGGATCCAGCATATCGATCGACTCGAAATCGTACGGAGCCGAGAAGTAATCTAATCCGACCCGGTCGCATTCCTCTTTCAGCTCTTGCGACCATTCGAACGGGATTGAAGCCGATTGGTAGACCTCGAAGACGGACTTTTTCCAGGTGGCCTGGTGCGAGACCTGCCCGCTCATGTTCCGAAAGCCGTAGTCGGAGACGATCTTCGGAGCGCGAAAATTTTGGAATTTGGCTGCATCGGCGCCAGCTTCTTTTGCCAGGCGGATGAGCAGTTTAGCCCGCTCCAGGTCGCCGTCATGGTTCGCGGCGACATCTGCGATGAAATAGGTGGGTTGCTGCGGCCCGATCAGACGATTGCCGATCCGTATTTCCATGTTTTTTCAGTCTCCTGACATCATCGATTTTCTTGCTCAAGTTCTCTATACTCGATGAAGAGTGTATTTTCGACCTCAGTTGTTGTCCACCCTTTTATTTCTGACCAACAGTTGATTGCCGTCATGTATCGATTATATGTGCTCCAGCTAGACCCGATGCTCCTCCATCTACCTGGTAAAGGAACCGTATCCGATGAGGAATGAGACCTAATCCTATTTTCGAATTCCAGCCAAACTTTTTCTAGTATGACTTTATTGTCAATAGGGACAGGTGGATTTTCTTCATATCCCAATGATCGGGTTAAGAAATGCAAACATTTGGATGTAATTACTGGACTCCAATTAAATTTCTTATTGAGTAAATGCCATGCAGACTTGGTATTCTCTTCAGTCTTGATATATTTTATGCAATCCAACAGCGTTTCTTCAATCTCTTCCAGAGACCTGGAATAAATCATATTCTTTGTTCTAACCATCCTCCCCCACGCAACCACTAATGCGAGTGCTTGTAAGACTTTTTCCTCTTTGAAACATGAGATGATGTTTTTAGGACTTGCTAGAAAATAACCAGGTTGCCCAACATATCGACAATATGATGGGAACCCTGCTTTTAGGATATATTTTCTCCAGGTTTCCTCCCACATTCGATAATCTAAACCATCATATTGCTTTCCAGGCGTAGAAGACTGTATTAGTTGAATTCTTTTTGCCCAAAAAGATGTATCAAAATCATAAACCCACAGGAGTCGCATTATTCCTCTATCGATTTATTATTCCTCTGACAATTTTCTTAATCGTTGCGGATAACCCAGTTGAAACTGACTGGAATTTCAACACACCAGTTGACAATCCTGGGAGCGGCTCTCCCAGCGCCTGGCTGAGCTTTTGGGTGTCCAGCGTCAGATTAGGCGAACGAGCGGCGAGCAGCCCAGAATCGAAAACAGAAGTTGGGATGACCAGGTCTTCATCGAAGCCGAAAGTGCGCGCCAGACGGCACCCGAACTCGTATTTGCTGATGCACTCGCTCCCGACCACATGGTAGAGACCGCTCAGCCCGGCATCCAGCATCTTGAAAAATGACGCTCCAAGGTCATTGACCAGCATCGGACAGAAGAACACATCCGTAAATCCCATGCAGGTTTTAGCGAGGCTCAAATTGTTGAAGAAGAACTCCGCCAGGCTGCGCTTCCCGGAAAGACTTCAGCCGAACAGGTTGACGCGGGCGATGATTGCGTCCGGGTTTGCATTTGCAACTGCCCGCTCGCCTTCCAGCTTGGTGCGGGCGTAGACGCTCAGCGGGTTGGGCTGGTCGGTTTCTTTGTAATCTCCCCGCCTGCCGTCGAAGACCGCGTCGGTGGAAACGTGCAGCAGGCGCGCTCCGCTCCTGGCGACATGCATAGCCAGAATTTGTGGTACATCGCTATTCAATTCTCGCGCCTGCTGCGGATCTCTCTCGCAGGCGTCGATGTCAGCCAGCGCTGCACAGTGGATCACCCAATCAGGACGGGTTCGATCCAGCAGGCTGCGCACGGCTCCGGGGGCCAGCAGATCGGCCTGAATGGTCTCGAAGAACGTTGGTTTGAGCGGGCGGTTGTTGACCTGGGCGATGATCCATGGTCTGGACCATCCCGGCAGCCGCCAGTTTTCCGCCGCTTCGAGCGCCGTATTCAACCCGAGCAAGCCGCTGGCTCCTGTGATCAGGATGCGGAGTTTCCGCACGACCTGCCCTCCGGGTTTAGATTGTTAAATGTCGATCAAAGCGCTTGCAAGCCGTTCGATTCGAACGGCGCGACATAATCTCGAATCTGCTCCACGGTCAGCCAGACCGGATTGGTGTCGCTGGCATAGCGGAATCCTTCTGGCAGAGGGCGGCCTTCGTATTGCAGGTCGCGCTGCCACAAGGGGGTTGACGGCGTGACCACGTACAGATCGTCACGCTCCAGAGTCGAGCGGGCTTCGTCTTCGTTAATCAGGACTTCGTGGAGCTTTTCGCCTGGGCGGATGCCGATAACTTCAATCTCTGCTTCAGGAGCGATCAATCTAGCCAGGTCGACGATCCGGGTCGATGGGATTTTGGGGACGAAGACTTCGCCGCCGCACATCTCCGCGGTGCAGTGGATCACAAAATGTACACCCTGTTCCAGAGTCAGCCAGAAACGAGTCATCCGCTCGTCGGTGATGGTCAGCTTGCCGGCTGAACGCTGCTTGATGAAAATAGGGATCACGCTGCCGCGGCTGCCGACGACGTTTCCGTAGCGGACGCAGCTGAAGCGGGTTGAGGTCCCGGCGGCATAAGCATTGCTCTGGACGAAGAGCTTTTCTGCAGCCAGCTTGGTCGCGCCGTACAGGTTGACCGGGTTAACAGCCTTATCGGTGCTTAAGGCCATGACCTTTTCGACGCCTGCATCCAGGGCCGCTTCAATCACGTTGCTGCTGCCGAGGATGTTGGTCTTGATCGCTTCCAGCGGGTTGTATTCGCAGGCGGGCACCTGCTTGAGCGCGGCGGCATGGATCACGATGTTCACGCCGTGCATGGCGCGCTTCAACCTGTCCTGGTCGCGCACGTCTCCGATGAAATAGCGCAGGCTGGGATGGTCGAAACCGGCCACGCGCATTTCATGCTGTTTCAGCTCGTCGCGGCTGAAGACGATCAGCTTGGCGGGGTAGTATTCTGCCAGCATGACCTCAATAAATTTCTTGCCAAATGATCCGGTCCCGCCGGTCACGAGGACGACTTTGTCATTCCAGTTCATTTATGATTTGCCAGCCTTATCTTCTTTATGGATCACGATCAGCGCGTATTTTCCATTCACGCCGAAGTAATGAGGAAAACGTTCTTCCAGGCGGAAAAGAAGGCTCAACCAGAACCGCCCACCCAACCCGGGATGGATCAGCGCTCGCATGAAGCGCACGGTGACGCTGCGCCAGGCCAGGATCTGGACCGGCATTCGGGCGCCGACCTCTGCTTTGATCCAGGCTGCATCGTGTTTGCTGGTAAATGTGCCTTTTGGCATTCCGCCTTGTTCGTTGGCTTTCTTTTGCTTGCGGGGTTCGGCCGATAAACCCTGCGGGTTATCTGAATCCTTCAGGCTTTTTCCGCTCAGGCGTTCCATAAAATAGCGGAGTGTGTTGGCAGCCCGAACAAGCGGGTCGAAAGTGTTCATCAACCGCGAGCTGGCCCAGCCGTTCACGACAACCCCGCTGCTCCCCAGGGCGAGCACCCGGTGGAGCTCGTCGAATGCTTTCAGGTGCTCCTTTTCGGGGAGATGGTGAATGGTATGAAGTGAGACAAGGCCATCAAACGCCTCCGGTTTGAACGGAAGGTTTGCGATATCGGCGACGACGTAAAGGCCGCGGTCGCCCAACCGGCGGCGCGCTTCTTTCAAAGCTGTGATACGAGATATCGGCGCAGACTCGGCGATGGTAGCCGGCTGAATACTGGAGGTATTCAGGATACTGAACCGGTCCCGAACCGGCGTCCAGCAGGAAACGGCCTTCCGGCTGCAGATGGCGGGCTACTCGCAAATGGCAGTCGTGGATATAACGCCGGGAAACCGGCCGCAGGTCTTCGTAGCGAGCGTTCTGGTACACATCCTCGCCGACCAGCTTCCAGCCGACCTCATCGTAGAACTGACGGACATCCTGTTTTACTTCGGTCATCGCGCCTCGATCTCCTCGTTTTCGATGGCCGCATAACTGCGCGGTTCGCCGACCAGCTGGTCGAATGTCGCAGCAAAGGCATCCATGCCTTCGCTGGAAAGAAGGCGGCTCACAGGCCATGCTTCCAGCTCTTCCCAGAAATCGAGCAGGTGCCAGGGAAACGGGCAGGGATATTCGAAAAAGAAGCGATATGCATAATTCCAGGCCAGCTCGACCTGCTCGCGAGTCAGGCGGTTGTCTCCCGGCTTGCGCAGTCCTTGTTCGATGAGCCTGTAATTTTCATCCCACCCGTTTGGATCCAGCGTGAACCCCTTGCCGCGGTAATGGGTCCTGCCGCCCAGAATTACCGGGACGCCGCTCATCGCCATCTCCATCCCGACTGTCGTGGTATACGCCAGCCCCAGGTCGGCGATCTCGACCAGGTCGTAGGTATTTACCGGTGCGTCGGCTTCGATCAGGCGGATGTGGTCCGGGATTTGAGGAAGGGCAGCTTTCACCACTTCGGCGACCGATGGTCCTTTTAGATAGCGCTCGCCAGGATGAATCCGAACGAGCAGCTGGGCATCGCTCCGACCGGCGAAATACTGGACGCTGCGCTGAAGCCATTCGGTCATATCCTTGCTGAATATCTGACGCCCAAGGGTCAGGCTGTCTCCGATGACATTGGCGGCCAGAAGAACGATCGGCCTCGGATCAAGATTTAATTCCTGGCGGACCTGCTCGCCACCCTGGCTCGGCAGGCCTTGCCAGAGGCGGGCAAAGTTTTGGTAGAGTCTTCCGTCCTGGCGGGAGGCATAGAGTGCCTGGATCTGCTCCCACTGACTCGCTGTGAGCGGTTGCTCACAGCGCGCATCCCAGAGGTCGTTCGTCTCCTGCAGCATCACCTGGCTGTTGCGCGCCAGCCAAATCCGGCCGCGCTGTTCGCCGAACTCGTAGGTGACTGCAGGGATCTCGAGAAAGCGTGCGGTCTCAAAAATCGCGCCCATTTCAAGGATGCTGCCGTTCGGAGTGAGCAGCACTTCGGGTCGCTTTTCGAGGGCAGCGATTGGATCCAGCTGAAGGCTGCTGCGGCGGCGAAAAGGTTGCGTTCCTGGCGCATACGGTAGAGCTGCCCGGAGGGTGAAGATGGGTTATCGACCTCAACTTCCTCGATTTGAAGAGTGTATTGGACGTCGCGCAGGCTGACATTGCTGACAGCCTGCCGCAGGGCAGACGGGAGGTTTTCGACGGCTGGTTTTTTCACGTCGAGAAGAGACAGAGGCTGCAAGACTGTAGATGCAGCTTTTAGCACATCCCGGGCATAAAGATTATTTCGGCGGACGTCGAACCAGGAGATCGGCCGGTCAAAGCTGGGGTACGGCAAGTAGCTCAGGGTCACCTGGTGTCCCTGACCGGACAGCGCTGTCCCGAGCAAGGCGCCGTGCTCGATCCAATATCGCAGCGTGCAGAAAAGCCAGACTCTGCGCTGCAGCTGGCTGCTGGAGCGGATATCAGCAGATGCTCGCTGCGATTGGGCGCACCAGTCCGGGAGATTTTTCTGCGTCCGACGCAGGGAGAAGCTACGCGCCACCGGGCGGCCGTGCTGGAAGAGCTGCCAGTAGATTTCGGCAGTGAGCGGGAGCTCGCCGAGGAGATTTTTAACCATCCGGCGATTATTCATTGGACCGGCTCCCATCCGGGACGATTTCCCACTCCAGCCGCGGCCGGATTGGGCCATGGCGGAGCTCAAGCCAGTGCGAACCCGGGGCTCCAGTTGCGTCTACTGTGAAAGCAATCGCCTGCTCTTCCTGAAAATAGCGCTGGATCAGGTAGGAGCTGGCATTGACGCCGAGCAAGTAGCGGCCTTCGTTTAGAAAATCCCCTGGGACTTCGCAGCGGCTGATGTAGTCGCCTGCCTGACGGATCCGGTGGGTTTCATAATGAGAAGCTTCGTCGGTGTCAAAGCTTGTGAAGACCATCTCGCCCCGTCCGGTTTGGAGGTAAAGCCCGATGCGCAGCCCGGTGATCGGCGCCTCGAGCCGGTAGTGGAATTCGATCGTCAGCGGCTCGGTCGAGCGGACGCTTTCGGTGATCTGCCCGCGTGAATTGCAGATTCGGAGCAGGCGAGGTTGAAAAGGAGCTGCGCTGGCTGGGATTTCGTCTGGCTCCCAGCGGCGTTCTCCAACCTGGGCGAGGCCAGAGGACATGTAAAAATCCACAGCCTGGGTGGTCTTATCATGAAAAGCCAGACGTCCGCGGTTCAAAACGACCGTCTCTTCGGTCAGGCGCATCACAGCGGACATATTGTGGCTGACAAACAGGACGGTGCGGCCGGCGCGAGCCACGTCGCTCATCTTCCCCAGACATTTACGCTGAAATTCGGCGTCTCCCACGGCCAGGACTTCGTCCACGACCAGGATCTCCGGTTCCAGATGGGCGGCAACGGCAAAGGCGAGCCGGACGTACATGCCGCTGGAATAGCGTTTGACGGGTGTATCGATGAATTTCTGCACTTCCGAGAATTCCACGATCTCATCGAACTTGCGCTCGATCTCGCGCTGGTTCATGCCTAAGATCGCGCCGTTCAAGAAGATGTTCTCTCGACCAGTCAGCTCTGGATGGAAACCCGTGCCCACTTCCAGCAGGCTGGCGACGCGTCCCTTGATCTTGACCTCACCGGAAGTCGGGGCGGTGATGCGCGAGAGGATCTTCAGCAGAGTGCTCTTCCCGGCGCCGTTGCGGCCGATGATGCCGAGAACCCGGCCTTGCTCGATTACTAGATTGATTTCTCGCAGCGCCCAGATTTTTTCTCCCTGGCGGTTCCCAACATCCTCCTGACCGATTTTCAGGTAGGGGTCGGGCAGGCCGCGCTGGCGCGCCCACCAGCGGTTCAAGTCCTCGCGCAGCGTCCCACCGCTGATCTGGCCCAGTCTGTATTCCTTGCTCAGGTTCTCGATACTTATCGCAGTTGCCATTTGAGTCCCCCCCTATACCGTGTCCATGAAAGTTGCTTCGATCCGGTTGAAGAGCACGATGCCCACGGAGAGGACGACGATCATGCAGCCAGTGCTGTAGAGCAGATTTGCCATGTTGACCGTCCCGCTGCCAAGATATGCATAGCGGAAGGCTTCAACGATCGGGGTGAGAGGGTTTGCCTGGATCAGCGGTTGAAAGCGTTCAGGGATGCTGGAGACCGGGTAGATGACCGGGGTGATGTACATCCAGAGCTGGACCCCGAACGTGACCAGGAAACGCAGGTCGCGGTAGCGGGTGGTGAGCGATGAAACGATGATCCCAAATCCCAGGCCTAAACCAGCCATCAAGATGATCAGGAATGGGGTCAGCAGGACCCAGATATTTGGTTGAACATCGGCGCCGCTGAAGTAGTAATACGCCGTGAATCCTAAGAAGAGCACAAACTGGATCGAGAACGCGATCAAGTTCGAGATCAGGACCGAGATCGGGATCACCAGCCGGGGAAAATACACTTTGCCAAAGAGTGGGGCGTTAGTGATGAAGGTAGTTGAGGTTTTTATCAAACATTCGGAAAAGTAGCTCCACACGACGATCCCCGACAGGTAGAACAAAAACTGGGGCAGCCCATCGGTCGAGAGTTTGGCTATCCGTCCGAAAATCAGCGTGAAGATCACGGTCGTCAGGATGGGCTGGATCAGGTACCAGAGCGGCCCTAAGATCGTCTGTTTGTACACCGAGACGAAGTCGCGGCGGACGAACAGAGCGATCAAATCCCGGTAATGCCACAGCTCGCCCAGGCGCAAATCCAGCAAGCTGCGCTGGGGACGGATCACCAGCGACCACTCGTCTGGATTAGTGTGAGGGGGAGCTGCTAATTCATTTTTAACAGACATAAGACCGTTTTCGTCCTGAACTAGCCCTGGGAGGCAGGATCGCGATTCTCAAGGAACCATTCAATGGTTCGTTTCAAACCTACATCAAAAGGCGTTTGAGCCCGAAAACCGAAGAATTTTTCCGCCCGGCTTGTATCGAGCGCCCGGCGCGGCTGACCATTTGGTTTGCTTGTGTCCCAGACAATCCTGCCTTCAAAACCGGTCAGTTGGGCGATGATCTCGGCCAGGTCCTTGATCTGGATCTCTATTCCTGAGCCGAGGTTAAACGGCTCAGGACCATCAAAGCGCTCTGCAGCCAACAACAGCCCTTCGGCAGCGTCTTCGACATAGAGGAACTCGCGCGTCGGCGAGCCGTCTCCCCAGAGTACGACCTGCGGATCGCCCTGCTCTTTCGCAGCGATGAATTTTCGGATCATCGCAGGGATCACGTGTGAGGTTTCAAGATCAAAATTATCCCTCGGCCCATACAAATTGACCGGGAGCGGGAAAATCACATTAAAGCCGTACTGCTGGCGGTATGCCTGCGCCTGGACCAGCAGCATCTTCTTCGCCAGCCCGTAGGGGGCGTTTGTCTCTTCCGGGTAGCCGTCCCATAAATTTTCTTCTTTGAATGGAACGGGAGTGTACTTCGGATATGCACAGATTGTGCCGACCGCGACTACTTTGCTGACCCCGCTCTTCCATGCTTCGTGAATAAGCTGGACGCCCATCATCAGGTTGCTGTAGAAGAATTCAGCCGGGCGGAGGCGGTTTGCGCCGATGCCGCCAACCAACGCAGCCAGGTGGATGATGAGATCCGGGCGGGAATCCTCTAACATGCGCAGGATATCCGTTTTTTGGACCAGATCATACTCATCGATTTTAGGGACAAATATCTGGCTTGCCCCGTGCTGACGGAGCCCCTCCACGACAAAGGAACCCAGGAACCCTGCCCCTCCGGTCACGCACACCCGGCGATTCGCCCAAAAATTGTTTGATTCCATCATTTTCCTCATTTTTCCATGCGCAAGAGGACTTTTGTCCCCTGCACTTCCAAAACAGGCAGCCCATTGCCAGGATTCGGTGGTATGAAGTCGACGACCTTCACACCTTCTTCCAGACAGGTAAGCCGGCAGATGTCACCAATGTCGCCATCGCCATCGATCATAACCTGGGTGAAACCTGAAGATCGGACCTGTCCCAGCAGCTCGCGGACGTGCAGCCTTGTCTTTCGATAAAGCCGCATGGATGTCTCGATATAATTGACTGCCAGGTAGGCGCGGAATGCCAAGCCTTCCGGGGTGATAATGTAGCGGAGCTTGCGGCGCTGGAGGCGCTTGACCTTGACATACCCTTTGGAGACCAGGCGCTTGAGGTGCCAGTTGACCGTACCCACTGCGACACCCAGCTGAGCTGCCAGCGTCGCCTGGGAGACGTCCGGGTCGTGTTCGATTTCTTCGAGCAGGATCAGCTCGCGGTCGGAGAGAGTCTCAGTAAGCATCGTAAATTCCAAAATTCAGATGTTGAATTATAATCCGGGAAAGGAAAAGGTCAAGGAATATTTCGTTAACGATATGTTATGGGCTTAAGGGTTGGAATTTACAGTTCGGAGATCTCGTACAAGCGTCGAAAATCGCCGATCTCGTTTTCTGTCTGTTTGACAAGCTGGACGCAAGGATTTTCAAAAGCCGCTTTTTGGGACGGCGAAAGCTCTCTCCATGTTTTTCGATCCAGGTAGAGGTAGCTGTATCCTGCCCTCGAGATCTCCTGCGGATCAAGTTCTTTGGTCAGGGTGATAAAATCCTGGAGAGGGATATGAAAATCCAGATAGGCAGGACCGGCAGTCCGGCCGAACAGGGCTGCGGGTCGGTAAGGGTGAACCGGGTCTAAAACCCATGCCCCTGGATCGAGCTGGTTCCAATAGTCCTGGCTCATCCAGGCGTCAACATCATCTATATAATATGAAGCCTGGGTTTGAGCAATCGAGATCAGCTGAGTCGAAAACAATGCGACCCCGGAAAGAACCGACAGGATTGTGAACACAATAACAGCGGCTTTGACAGCCGGGCGGCCGCGCTTGAGCGCCAGCCAGAGGTAAGGCAGCGTTATGACCAGCCAGACCATCAGCGCAGAACCGAGCAGGCGGGTGATATCCCTGTCGCGGCCGACAAACCGGACCAGCAGCGGCAGGAAAGCGCTGACGAGAGCCATCAGGCTGAGCCCGGCCATCAGCAGCTTGCGCGAGTGCAGGCTGCCGCGTGCCTCCCAGACTGCGATAGGTGCAAGAAGCAGCATCGGTCCAATTTCAGCAAGCGCAATCAACAGATTGCCAGGATTGGCCAGGTACAACTCGCCGAGATGTGCGGAAAGGACTGCTGGAGGCCAGCGCAAGCCGACCTGCGGGACGGTGACCAGCCCCGCGGCGCTTCCGCCAAGCGTCCTGCCCAGCCACTGCTGAAACGGCGCGGACAGGTTGCCGCCCACTACAGGAACCAGGAACACGCCGGGTAGCAGGGTCCAGACCCATTCGACCGCCGGTTTTAGAGAGCGGTCAAGCCAGCTGCGGAGGAAGATTGCCAGGGCAATCCCGGCCCAGATGATCGCAAACATGGTCTCTGAGTACAGCGCCTGGACCGAGATCAGCAAACCAAAGATCAGTCCTTGAAGCGGGCTCCAGCGCCGGCGAGCCAGGATCAGCAGCAGGAAAAGCCCCATGTTGAACATCGCCGCCCCTCCGCCCATGGACATCGAAAGCGGGGGATTGATGCCGTTGACAAAGGCGAATGGGAATGGGATCGGTCCATCGCCCTGTGCGCTCCATGGACCGATCAGAGCGGAGTAGAGGTCAGAAGCGTTTTGGATCCCCGAGCCGATCAACTGCACATTTCGGCTCATCTCGCGCAAGCCCGACTCTGGGATCAACAGCAGCAACCAGCGCGTCCCCCTGCAAACAGGACCAGCATTCCTGCCCAGAGCAGGGTGGCTGATCCTTTCATCCAGCGCCGGAACCAGAGCAGAGCGAGGATGATGGTCAGAGAGAGGCTCAAAGCTTTATAAATATCCAGGGCGCTCCAGGGATAGAAACCGCCGATCCGCATCAATCCGGCAGCCAGGATATGCAACCCGTAATGGTAGTAGGTGATCTGCGAGGGATCTAAGTGAAAATGGGGAGGTACATCGCCGGTCGCCAGGATCGAGACCAGCGGCAGGTTTGAATAATCGTCAAAAAGCGCCAGCCCCCGGTTGATTGCAAGAAAGAGCAGAAAGCATCCACCAAATCCAAGGATCTGCTTCCAGTCCAGGAATTCCGAAATGGGAAATCGCCATGGAAATTTTAAACGCCACGCACCTGCCAACCCAGATAGAAAGATCAGCGCTGCGGCCGCCCAAAAAGCAACTGGGCAGCGGAGTGAATTGGGCGAACAGATTGCCAAAGAAAGTTAGCAGAACCAGCCCTGCCCCCAGGCCGACAAACAGCTGTTCGCGGATGCGGATTCGGAAGATGGAAGCACAGAGCAGCCAGCCGCCAGACCAGCACAATATGCTTATGGTCAGCCAGCTCAATAAATCCAAATAACTTCCAGTACGGCTCCAGTACATGACTTGGCTCGGGTCTACGGGCAGTTCTTCTTCGGTTTCTGAGCTGGAGCCAGAATCTGCAGCTGAACTTCCCTCAGGGTCTTGATCGGGGTGTAATTGCACAGGATGTGGCGCGATACGTTTTCCACCCAGGCGTTGTTTTCGGCTCCAAAATCCGATCTGGGATCCTTCAGCTCTCGAGAGAGCGGTTCGCTGACGATCAGGGCATAGCGGTGGTCGGCGAGCTCCTGGTAGAGGCGTCCCAGGTAGTCTGGATCGTTTGCCATAGCTGCTTCCATCAGGAAAACCCGCTCATATTCCGGAACAAGCGGGACCTGTAAGTTTTCGAAGGTCAAAAGCTGGCGGTTGGAGAGGAAAAGGACCTCTCCACCTTCCTGGACTGCGCGGTAGACCGGACCGGCGAGCTCGTTCAGGTTTTCCTGGATTGAGCCTGGATCGGGGGATGAAGATGCAGGCACATGGGTCAGGAGAACCGATGCTGAATAAATGATCAGACCCGAAGGTCAGCGCAGAGATGCAATATAAGCTGAGGTGAAAGCCTTGCTGTTGAAGCGGGTTGGTAAACCTGGGACTCAGCGGTCGAAAACTGGAAATCTGGCTCTTCGGCAACCTGACGGTAAAAGAAATAAGCAGAGATGATCAGCAGAAATGTCAGATAGGCATCCAGATTATGCAGGTTGCTGCCGCCGCCGATCTTTACGCTGACGACCATCCCGCCGAAGAAGAAGACCAGCAGGATTCCCGCCAGCCCAACAGGCGGAGCGGGTGAAAACGGCGCCAGGCGGCTTTTCCAGCAGGATGGTCAAAAATCCGAGCCCAGATCACCCCAACCATCGGTAGAGAGACGATCAGAATTGCCAGGAGCAGCCCAGGCGGATAAGTCGCATTGGGCAGCAGGCGATGCCAGAGCAAGCTGGAGGAAAAACTGGTTGTAAACTGCTCAACGGAATTCCCTGACCAGAGGATGTACCCGACCTGGGCGAGGAAGGCCGTCGCAGCTCCAAAAATAGTCCATCCGGCCAGCCTGAGAATGTAAGAAAATTTTTGGCGGAGAGCGCCTGATCCGATGGGTTCTTCCATCAAGATTAACGCCGATGCCATCAATCCGGGGACCGGGTACCAGTTCACCCTGCTGACCCCGGCCCAGGCTGAAGCGGCGAAGACAGCCAGCGCAGAAATTGCGAACCGACTTCTGGGCGAGCGGATCGAACGGGCTTGAAAGCCCCAGATCACGATGATCACCGGTACAAGCAGGTGATAGTACACGGGGCCGACCATCCAGACCAGGTACGCAGCCGCCACGAACAGCCAGCGCTGCAAGCCTGGCTCGATCTTCAGGCGGCGGGCTAAAAGGAAAGAAGCGATCGTTGGCATGACGATCCAAAGCAGCACCTGCCATGCCCGGTGGAGCCAGATTGGAGAATTCGGGCAGTAGGAAGGGAATCGCCTGCATTAAATAGCGGCTGGGGTGCAGGACAGTCGGAGGCGTCTGGATTCCATAGATGCGCTCGGAGAAATACAGCGAGGCATAATAATAACGGCTGGCTTCTGACCAGGTAAGCGTAAACGGATAGGTTGAGATCTCAGGGATGTAGGAGAGGACCAGGTAAAGGCTGGCAGAGCCCAGCAGCGAACCTGCCAGGCTGGTCCCCCATCCGAGCGAAATGCTGGCTCTCAGGGATAAAAAATACGCTCTGAGGAATATTGCGCCTAAGCCAACTGCCAGCCCGAATGCACCCAGGCGAGGGAGCGCCTGATGGAAGATGGGTAAGTTGATGACGAACGCCAACACCGGGACAGCGCCTGCCGCGATCCCAAAGAAAAGCAAGTTCCACCGTGAAAATCTGCTGAAAAATTGGGCAGTGTTTTCAAAAAAAAGCATCGAACATCCTATTTACGGTAGTGGAAGGCATTGCTTTCAGCTTACCGGTCCGTTGACCTGATCCCTTGTTTCTGGCTTGTTGTGGGAGGTTAAAAATTCCGGTAAAAAGAATGCGCCAGGAAGACTAGCCAGCATGGTTATCGTGCGGAAAAGGAGTGCGACTGTAAGACCGCTGCTCAGCGATGCTCTCCCCAGGTTCGAAAATATCAAGGTCATCGAAATTTCCTGCAGTCCATACCCATTGATTGATATCGGGATCAAGGTAACAAAATATACCAGGCTGTACAGCCCTGCAATGGTCCATAAGGGGATTTGCTCACCGACACCACCAAGCAATATCTGCAAAATCAGAAAGAAGCAGACCATATGAACCCAGGAATATCCTAACGAGCGCGCCAGGGCAGCGGGGTTCTTCAACCAGAAGGCCAGAGATTGGAAGAGATCCTTGAAAGCTTTCGAGATTTTTCCGCGAATTTTTTCAAGCCATTGATAAGAAAATATGGTTGAAACCAACAAGGGTGAGCTCGCATCCGGATCAACCTGGAGGTTAAGCAGCGCAGGAATACTCAACGGCAGCACCATCGCCATGCCGGTCATCCCTACCAGGCGGTCAGCGATCAACGAAGCTGCGCTGATGGCCGCATCCAATCGAAAGCGGATCGCGCCAGCCAGCCGGACAACATCTCCACCGATCGTGGTAGGCAGGAAGTTCGTCGCAAAGAGCCCGGCAAATGTGATCTTCAAGGTCTGCCAGAAAGTGATATCGAGCCGGGCGGAGTGCAGCAAGGTATACCAGCGCATAGAAATTGCGAAGCGGGAGGCCAGCATCAGCAGGAACGCCAACCCGAAACGCCAGAGCGGGATGCTCCGTACAGCTGCCCAGATCTGTTCCCATCCCTGCTGGCTGAGTAGATATACGAGTAAGACCAGGGCAACCAGCGTCCCGATGATGCGCAAGGCGCTCTGCCTTGAGGAATGGACCGGTCCACTTGCACCCTGTTCGGTCAAGTTTCGGGCCCTTCTTGATTCTTTTGATGAAATCGGATCGGAACCTTTGGGCTGCCCATTACTTAGAAGTCCAGCTCATTTTGAGGGAATATTTGTTTGCGGACCGTGTAGGTAGGTTTCTGTTGAGACTCATGATACGTGCGGACCAGCAGCTCTGCGATCAAGCCCATCAAGATCGACTGAAATCCCAGGATCAGGATCATCATGCTGGTGGAGAAGAACGGCGAACCAGTTACGGAGATGTCGAAAAATACCCGGCGGATGAGCAGGAAAAGCAGCGTAGCCAGGCTGATCAGGATCAGGACGATCCCCGTTCCCCCGAACAGGTAAATTGGCTTATTGGCGTAGCTGATCAGGAATTTAACCGTGAACAGGTCCAGGATGACCTTCATCGTCCGGGTGAGACCGTACTTGGTCTGGCCATAGCGACGGGGATGGTGGCGGACCGGGAGCTCGATCATCCTTGCACCGACGGAGTTGGCGTAGGCCGGGATGAACCGATGCATCTCGCCGTAAAGCCGAAATCCAGTGAGCACTTCCCGGCGGTAAGCCTTCAGCGTGCAGCCGTAATCGTGTAAATGGACGCCTGTGACAGTTGAGATCAGCCAGTTGGCAATTCGGGAGGGAAGGACGCGGTTGAGAAAGGTATCCTGGCGTTTTTCACGCCAACCGCTCACCACATCATAGCCTTGCTGAATCAAGTCCAGCATTTGGGGGATGTCTGCTGGATCGTTCTGCAGGTCGGCATCCATCAGTACGATGACTTCACCGCGTGAATTGTCAATGCCGGCTGCGATCGCAGCAGTCTGGCCAAAATTCCGACGGAAGAACACCACGGAGGTATGGGTTGGGTCCCCGCAAGCAAGTGTTTCGAGCACTTTGGCGCTTTCGTCACGGCTGCCGTCATCGACATATACGACTTCCCAGGACAATCCGGCGACCGGATCGACTGCGAGGTGGATCTGCTCGTGAAGAAGCGCCAGACTTTCGGCCTCGTTGTAAACCGGAACAATGATCGATAAGTTCAGTCGATTTTCATCAGGCATAATCATTTACCAGGTTTTGAATTGGATTGGAGACCAGAACTCTGTAATTATACCTGCTTCAATCTTGCACGCTGAGGTACCTGGCCATCGTATGAAGCTTTCGATGAGTTAAATCCTTTTCGACTCCAAACCCGATTCAGGAGCTACTGGGCGGTTTCTTAGGTCTGGTCGTTCGATACCAGTCGACCAGGATGAGCAGCGCGCCGGTGGTGATCCCCAGCGCAAGGATGATGAAGGGATTGTTCACAGGCCAGCCGATCGAATAATATCGCTGAAGGTACCAGGGTAAAAACCAGACCAGAATTGCGCCAGCCAGCAACAGGGCGCGCCGCAGCCAGGGATCGCGAGATTGTTGGATTTCAACCCAAATCCGGGCGGACAAAGCCACCTGGATTCCGGCAAAGATCGCCCGGTAGCGAGGATTGTCCCACATATCGCTCCCACCTCGAAAGGCTGCCACCAGGATAACCACCCAGACCGCCAGCGCGAACGCCCGTATCAGGTTCTGACCTTCCTTGCGGCGGAAAGCGTGGAACGGCGCATAAACCAGAAACGCAAGCAGCAGCGTCCAGCCGAGGGAGCGCCAGACTGCGACGAAGCGCCAGATCGGCGCCTCGCTGCCGGCGATCAGCGCGGCGGGCAGAAACGGCTGCACCACGCCGTATGCGACCAGCATCGGCAGGTGTGTCCATTCAGGGGTAAAGTCGAAGATTTTCTGCATCCAGCCGGAGGCATGCTCGCTGAGATAGGCCTGGAAGCTGGCGGATTTGCGCAGCCACCAGCTGAGCATCGCGATTGGATTGGTGATGCGCGCCGGGACGACTTCGCGAAGCACAAACCACAGCCCTGCCAGACCCACGACCAGACAGCAGGCCCAGGATCAGCCAGAACCAGCGCCGCTGGACGGATTTGGATGATCCGAAGCGGATCAGGAACAAACCGGCAAGCGCCAGACCGCCAAGCAGCAACGCAGCCGAGAGCGGCGAGAAAAAGGCGGTGAATAACACCGGGACCAGCATCCATACCAGGCTGGTTGGAGAGTGATCGTCGCGATAACGGGCCAATCCATAAAAAGATGCAGCAGCCAGCGGGATGGTGAAAGCCTCGCGCATCTGCGAGCTGCCCAGCAGCACGGCCTCAGGATAGAGGAACATCGCCCAGGCCGCGATCCTGGCAGCAGAATCGTCCCAGATCCGGCGGGTGAATGCCCAGACGAAAAGCACAGCCAATCCGGAACACACCGCGCCCAGCAGCACGACCAGCCATGGTTGGTGGAAATCAGCGCCTAAATAGCGGTAGATCAAGGCGCTGATAAAGAGCAGACCGCCGTATTGGTCCACTTTGCGGTTGTTTTGGAATGAATTCAGCAGCGATGAATCGGACTGCGCAAGCTTCCAGGCAGCCAGATCGCGACCGGCTGCATCTCCCATGATGTAGCCGCCCTGTTCAGCGGGTGTGGCATGCCCCCATCTCGGCAGGCTGAGGGACCAAAAGACGCCCGCCGCGAGGCGAAGCAGCGCGGCCGCAACGACCAGATAGAACAGCCAGCGCGGCGGCTGCTCTTTCTCCATTGAGCGCCAGATCCCCAGCAGCACTCCCAGGCTGATCAGCGATACCCAGAAATACGATGTCCATCCTGCTATCGAGCTGAGCTGATTTTCAATCAACGCCAGACCAAAGGAAATAACAACCAGAACTGCCAGAGCACAGACGGCCAGAGCGGCTTTACGAGCCGTGTTATATTTTGATGAGGAGCTGTTTTCGATCTGCGACATTTTGATCCAGAGGCTTGATTATCTCATGCTTTGGGAAAGCCGGTCAACGCCGCTGGCAGCTCCAATCCGGCGAGGATCTTCCTGGAGCGTTGTTCCCAGGTATAGCGGCTGGCGTCCGATCTGGCTTGAAGGGCAAGGCGCTGGCGCAGCTCCGGATCGCTTTTCAGCTGGTTGATTGCCGATACCCAGCTCTCGGGCTGGTCGAGCGGAATGAGGATCGCGTTCTGAGAGCTCAGAACCTCACCCAAGACGGGCAGGTCTGCTGGAGACGATCGCCCGCTCGCAGGCCAGATACTCAAAGAGCTTCATTGGGCTGAGGTAGCGAGAGATATCGCCTCCGGACGAAGCCTCCACTTTCTGCTGGTAAGGCATCAGCAGCACATCGCAAGCAGCTTGAAAGACCGGCAGGTCGGCGTTGGGGACGAAACCCGTCAGGTAAATATTGTCCAGCCCTTTTATCATTGCCTCCACCCTGGCTGATTCGACCTGGGCAGGTTCTCCTCCCACGATCAAGAAGGCAACCTGGGGAAGGTGTTCAGCCAGATCCAGCAGCAGCCCGCTGCCTCGGCCGGGGTAGAGATGCCCGGTGTAACCGACGGTGAATGCATCAGGATCGAGCCTGGCCAGAATTTCAGGCAGATCCTGCTTGATCATCTGCCGGGCATTCTGCGGGGAGGGCAGCTGTTTGTAGCGTTCCAGATCCACCCCATCTGGAGCAACCACCGCAAGGGGTGTGTGCAGGTTGATTTTGAATTGCTGTTCCAGATCATTTACCAGCGCCTGGGTGATTACGACCAGCCTGCAGGCGCCTTTGCCGCCCAGGAACAGTCGGAAAAGCAACGGGCCGGCGACCCGTTGAGGCAGGTCGTGGACTTCGAGGATCGTTGGGATCCCGAGCTGGCTCGAGAGCGCAGCAGCCTGGGGCAGGCGGGTGTAGACCAGGTCAGCGTTCTGGCGGCGCGCCCGGCGCACCGCTCGCCAGCTGTAGTCGTAGCGGCGCAGGGCTGGATTTGACGACAGCCAGGTGATTGAAAATGGATGATGGAGGCCATAGTGCCTGGCCAGACTCTCCCAGGTCTGCTCTGGAGCCGGATGGGATGCCGGTGCTGCCAGGTCCACATCATGACCCTGGACAGTCAGCGCCTGGGCCATTTTCATCACCTGAAGGGTGTTCGCGCGGCGAGCCGGGATTTCGGTTGGAGCGATGATCGCGATTTTCATGTGTTCCTCAAGCCGCAGAGGACTCCAGCTGCTCACGTTGGGCGATCAGCGAGCGGATTTTCAGGACCGAAATCAAAGATCCAGCCCAGTAGAATCCCGCCAGCAGCGCTGCGCTGACCAGGTAGCCGTAGCGCGGAACGAATGCGAGCGTCGCACCGATCTTTATGGCTGCCAGGATCCCGTTGACCTTGGCCGGGAAATCGGCTCGCCCCAGCGCCAGCAGGGCAATCCGACGCCAGTAGAAGGTGTTGGCTACTAAGAGACCAGCGAGCAGGATGACCAAAGCCGGGTATGTCGGCAGGAACTCGGTTGAATAGAGCAGCCGGATGATCGGCTGTCCAAATATCACCAGGAACACGGTCGCAAGCAAAGAATAAGCGCCGGCAAGCCGCGAACCCTGGCGCAGCAAATAACGCAGATTAGCCCATTCCGAACGCGCTACCTGGCGAGACAGCTCGGGGTAAGTCGCCTGGGGGAGCGGCTCTATGGGCATCTGCACCATGTTGGCGAGCGCCAGCGCCAGCTTGTAATAACCCGCCTCAGTTGGGCCGCGCAGCAGTGAAACCCAAAGCAGCTCGCTGTCTTTTGTCAGGAGGCTGATCGAGGCGCTGATGTTCGTGCTGAACGCAAAATGGGCCAGCTCGCTCCAGCTCGAGCGAACTGCTGTAATCGGGATGCGCCACCAACCTCTACCCCAGCGGCGGGAGGCTTCGAGCAGCGCCGCGCCTGAGATGGCGATCGCGCCAACCGCTTTTCCGGCCAGATACGCGACCAGTATGCCGGTAAGTCCGCTCTGCATAAGATAGGCGATGGTAATCAATGTCAGGGTCACGACGCTTTGGATGATTCCAAGACCGGCTAACCGCCCGAACCGGTCGTAGATCTGCATCAAACCCGTGGAACTCTCGGCAATCAGATTTGCCAGCACGACAAGCCCATACAGCACAAACATCGGCGCCATGGCGGGGTCTTTGGTGAGGTACTCCGCACCCAGCGGAGCGAGCAACACGATCAAACCGAACGCGACGAACGAAGCGACGATCTCAAACAAAGCGGCCAGCTTGAATACCGCAGCAGCGGAACGCGGGTCGTCCAGCTCTGTGAAATGGCCGACGAACTTCACAACCAGCTCCCCCATACGAAATGACACAAAATTATTGATCACGCTGGTAAACAGGGTGATCGTGCCGAGGGCGCCGAACCCGGCTGCGCCGAGGAGCCGAGCAGAAAGAATCCCCTGCAGCATGCTCAACGCCGCAGATATCCCGGTGGTGCCGAAAAGAAAGCCGGAATTCTTGATCATCCGGCGGACCAGCTCGTTCCCAACCAGCCGGTTGAGCTTCTGCTCGAGCCAGGTTTTAAGCGATCCCGGGTTCATCCTGAATAAATACCCATGGAAAGTCGTCGTTTGACGAAGAATTGAGTGAGAGCAGGCTCAGAATGTTGCAATTTGGCTTGCCCAGCTCCGTTCTCTCTCGTACCATTCGATCAAACGCGACAGGCCCTGTTCCAGGGATACCTGGGACTTCCATCCGATCAGCTGCCTTGCCTTTTGGACATCTGCCCAATTGGAAAGCATATCCGCCGGGACTGCAGGATAGCGCTGGATGCACGCTTTCTTACCAATCTTTTGTTCAAGCATCTGGATTAATGCATTAATCGTGATGGTCTCGTGCCCACCCAAATTGATGATTTCGTAACCTAGCGGTCTCAAACCGAGGATAGTGCCTCGAGCGATGTCGTCGATAAAGGTAAAACCTCGGGATTGCTCGCCATCTCCGTACAGCTGCAGCGGTCTTTCTTCAAAGATCCACTGGGTAAAACGGAAAATCGACATATCCGGCCGTCCGGCTGGACCGTACACAGTAAAGTAGCGAAAAACGGTCACATCGATGCCATGAAGATAGTGGTAGGCATGGCAAAGCGCCTCTGCGGCTTTCTTGCTGGCTGCATACGGCTGGAGCGGAAAATCGCTGCTGGCGCTTTCTGGAGTGGGCAGTGGGGCATTATTGCCGTAGACGCTGGAAGTAGAAGCCAGGATGAATTTTGGAACACCCAGCTGACGGCAGAGATCCAGAAGATTGAGCGTACCGGTCAAGTTTGTATCATAGTAAATCCACGGATCGAGCACAGAAGACCTGACGCCGGCTCGTGCAGCCAGGTTTATGACGGCATCCAGAGAAACCTCCCTGCCATCGCCTGTCTGGTTAACGCTGGAAAGTCCAACGCGTTGGCTGATGTCCAACGTATGAAAGGTAAATTGGGGCTGTTCTTTAAGGATTCGAGCCGCCAGAGCTTCATCCGGATGTCGTAGGCGTCATTGAGGTTATCGCAGCCGATGACGAGGTGGCCGGCTTCGAGCAGCAGCTCTGCAACCCGAGAGCCGATGAAACCAGCAGCGCCGGTGACCAGGTAGTTTGCCATCTTTTCCTCTTTTTCCTCTGCCAGCCTTCAAGGCAAATATTCTCGCATTTTCTGTCCAGACCCCAAAAAGCAGCGAGACCATTCGGGTTTCACAGGCAGCTTTTTGGGGACGATTACAGCCGGACTACTTTCGGATTGCCGCGTCCGGCTGCCCCCAGCGCGTTTCGGGTGTCTACGATCAATTTGGATTCGCGCAACAATGCCTGGTAATCATAAGTTTTATGATTTGTGACGATCACGACGCAGTCTGCCTGGGCTACTGCCTGCATCAGGTCGGGGACGCAGTCCAAATTGATCCCATCGTGCCGCAGGCTTGGGATATAGGGATCATGGTACGAGACCGATGCGCCTTTTTGTCCCAACAAACCGATCACATCCAGGGCGGGTGATTCGCGCAGGTCGTCGATGTCCGGTTTGTAGGCTGCACCCAGGACAAGAGTCCGGCTGCCCTTCAGGGCTTTTCCCTGCTCGTTCAATGCGTCCTGGACCTTTCCAACCACATAGCGCGGCATCCCGGTGTTGATTTCAGAAGCCAGCTCGATAAAACGGGCTGTGTAATTCAGGGCGCGCAGCTTCCAGGACAGGTAGAGCGGATCGATTGGGATGCAATGACCACCCAGACCGGGACCCGGCGTGAATTTCATAAAGCCAAATGGTTTGGTGGCTGCGGCATCAATCACCTCCCAAACATCCACACCCAACTTCTCGCACATCATGGCCATCTCATTTACCAGACCGATATTGATCATCCGAAAGGTGTTTTCCAGCAGCTTAGCCATTTCAGCGACTTCGGCGGATGAAACCGGAACCACGGTCTTAAGGGCTTCGGAATACCAGGCTGAGGCAACTTCCGAGCAATCGGGGGTAATTCCACCGATCACCTTAGGCGTGTTCAATGTGGTCCAATCCTTGCGACCAGGGTCGACGCGCTCTGGTGAGAACGCGAGGAAGAAGTCCTCTCCCGCTTTCAACCCCTTTTCGTCGCCAAGTTTTGGCAGCAGGATCTCGCGCGTTGTCCCGGGGTAAGTCGTGGACTCAAGCACAACCACCATACCGGGATGCATATATTTCGCCAGCTCTTCGGAAGCACTCAGAATGAATGAGAGGTCTGGATCGCCGGTCTTTCGAAGAGGCGTTGGTACGCAGATGCTCACTGCATCGGCTTTCGAGAGGGCGGAAAAATCCGTGGTAGCCTCAAGATAACCGGTTTTAACCAGGCGCTCAATTTGCTCGTTCGAGATGTCCTGGATGTGGCTTTCAAATTTTCGGATGGTGTTCACTTTACGCTGATCAGGATCAATCCCGACCACTTTAAAACCGGCTTCAGCGCACGCGACAGCCAGAGGCAGACCCACGTAACCAAGTCCAAGGATCGCGATGCTGGCGTTGTGCATGCGGAACTTGTTCAAAAGATTTTGTTTTATTGTTTCAGACATTATTTTAGTCCTCGATAATATGTTAGGAAGTTAGATTCTAACAGGGTTTAATAACCAAAGTACGGCGAAAGGGTTTGCTGCATCTGAGCATTCAAGCTGGCGATCTCATCTTCTGAAAGATAGTCAAGATAACCCCTCACTTTTCCCCTGCGGGTTTTATACGTTTCTTGATCGGCCTGATCCGCCGGCTTGAGGATGCCGCTGTTGAACTTTGCCTCCAGCTTCCATTTTCCTCATGTTATCGAAGGCGGCAAAATCGACAGCTTCGGCAAGGCGCTCATCCGGGATCGATTCCAGGTTCATGAAATCGAAAATTCTGCGGAGCTGGGCTTGTGAGTCGGTTTTCAGGTCCTCGTACCGAACCAATAGAAAGCCGTCCGGGATGTCACGGTTTTCAGCCCAGATGTTATAGTAGCGCAGGATGGTGCTGAACCCACCGTGATCGCTGTGGATGAATTCCGATAAGCTGCCTTGAAAGATCGCCTGGTGTTTTTCGTAAGGATTTTCACCAAACATACGGCCGCGGTTTTTCATCTCGAAGTAGCTGGAGACGATCACATCGCGCGGGTCGCGGACGAGAAAAATAACTTGCTTGCCGCAATATTCTTTTTTTGAGATTTCCAGCTCTTCCGGAGATTTTAGCATCGGTCGGTCGTCATGGATCACCGTAATCCTGGGGACATCCGGATGGGGTCTGTCCTTCCAACGCAGAAGCAGGCTGTCCTCGTCCTCCGGCAATCCAAAGTGGCTGACGATGGCTTTAGCGATCATCATCCGCAGCCAGGTCCTACCGCACTTTGGATACGAAATCAGGTAAACATCCGTATTCTTGCGGGCATATGAGCGCAGCATGGGATCCGGGATCAATTTACGGATCCCGATCCGGAAATTTACCGGCAGCCGGTTGTACAGGTTTTTCAAAGGGTTCACAGTTATTCGGAACAGCCAGGTTGGATTAGAACAGGGAGAGCTGTTTTGGATCCGATTTCTCCTTGGACGGTTGCGGTGAGTTTTCCTGGTTCTGAATCGATTTAGCGATCAGCTCGGGTAGATGCGAGAAATCCTGTTCGATGACTGACTTCAGGGAAGGTTGGTGCAGAGCAGCAGCAGGGTGATACATCGCCACCACAAGGCGATCATCTACTTTCTTTGCTTTGCCGTGAACCGAACTGATCTTTACATCAGGCATGTAGCGAGCCATTGAAAAGCGTCCCAGCGTAACGATGACTTCCGGGTTGATCGCCTGGATTTGCCGGTCCAGATAGGCGCTGCAGGCTTGAATCTCGCCGGGTTCCGGATCGCGGTTGCCAGGCGGGCGGCATTTCACGACGTTCGTAATGAACACATCCACACGCCGCATCCCGATTCCAGCCAGCAGCTCATCCAGATATTTACCAGCCGCGCCAACAAATGGACGGCCCTGCTCGTTTTCGTGGAAACCAGGACCTTCGCCGATGAACATGATTTCAGCCTGTGCCCGGCCTTCTCCGGGGACAGAGTGCTTGCGCGTATGGTGAAGCGGGCAGCGGGTGCAGGCAGAGACCTGACCGGCGACTTCTTTGAGGACCTCTTCTGGCGTCATGACATTTCTCCTGATCCCAATGATTACAGGTTATTATTCATCCATTCCAGGTACAGCAGATCCAGACCTTTTACGGTCATGATCAGCGCATCTTCATTATTGTCCCGGTAATAGCGCGGGCGTCCGCCGACGATTTCAAATCCAAACCGCCGATAAAGGTTTTGGGCGGTTTTGTTGTTGGCCCGAACCTCCAGCGTGGCGATGCTGAAGCCTCTGCGGACGGTCTCGGTAAGAGCAGCTTTCATCAGCGCTTTCGAGATCCCCTGACCACGATAATCTGGGTGAACCGCAATTGTCGCAATGTGGGTTTCATCTACAATCAACCAGACTACGATCATCCCGACGATCACGGCTGCACCGTTTGAGTCGTTCGCTGCTGCCACCCAGAGCAAGGAGTCTGGATTTTCGTGCAGCTCGTATGCGAAGGCGCTTTCTGGCCAGGGCAGGCTGAAAGAAAGTTGGTCTATTTCCCGTACGGCAGAGAGGTCTTCGACCTGCATAGACCGAATGAGCACATGATTGATGCCAGCATCGGAAAGGTCGTTCATTCAGGAATTGGATCGTTGTAATGCAGATAAACAGGGGATAGGCTGGCAGGATCATCGATCTTCCCGGCTTTCCAGCGTTTCCAGGCGAGCTCTGCCAGGAAACCTGGACGGCGAAGGGATTGGGCTGGTGATGCGAGCACAAGATCCGGGCGCGCCTGGTGGAAGAGCTCGCGTTCTTCGCTGCTGAGCTCGCCGCAGAGCAGGCTGGGCTGGCTTATTTTCCCAATCAGCTCCTGGGGAGTGCAGACTTCAATGTCCCGCTCCATCCGCCAGGATTGGCTTTCGGGTTTATACCAACCAACAGCCAGGCGGCCTCTGCCGGCTCGCAGCACAGCTACCATCGGCAGCTCTGCAACTGGCTGTGCGATGGCAAGGATGTCCAGGGTGGGGATTCCAAGTATCGGAACATGGTGGACAAGAGCCATCCCCTTGACCAAAGCCAGGCCGATCCTCAAGCCAGTGAACGAGCCCGGACCCAGGGCAACCGCCAGCGCACCGATCCCGGCTGGGATCAGATTTACCTTTTTCAGCGCCTCTTCCACTGCAGGTGCGAGCTCGACGGTGTGGAAATCCATGCTGGTCCAGGTTGATTCACACAGGACCTGGACGCCGTCATATAGAGCCAGGCCGATCGTTCGGGTAGATGTATCAATCGCCAGCAGGATAGAGGATGAAGAGCGCATCAGGATCCCACTCCATAAAAACGCCTGCGTAAATGGCTGATCAAACCTGCATAGCGCCTGCCCCTAGCAGAAAAAACCAGGTCGCGCTGGTCTTCATCCACCCACTGCAGTTTTACCCACAGGCGCTCCGTCGGCAAAATCTTCTCAATCCGGTCTGCCCATTCAACCACCAGAGGCCCTTGCTCTAGCATCAATTCGATGTCCAGATCGGCTGCTTCATGCGCACCGTTCAAACGATATGCATCCATATGAAAAAGGACGTCTGCCTCTGGACGGCGGTACATGTTTACCAGGACGAAAGTGGGGCTGGAAGTTGGATCAAGCGAACCCCATCCGGCAGCAAGACCCTGGACCAGGGTGGTTTTTCCCGAACCCAGGTCGCCGGAGAGACAGATCAGATCACCCGGAAGGAGGAGCGCTCCCAGGCGCATGCCGGCGCGGCGGGTCTGTTCGGCGCTGCGGCTGATTAATTCCAGGGATTCGCGGTCAAGGACAGGCATTGCGCTGAGGATTATAACCTAAGACTTAATCTCGAGTCTGGCGAGCGAGGCTGCCAGATGCTTGAGCCCCAACTCTGCAAAAAACACATCGACGATCTCATCTCCATCCTGGAGTCGGCTGTTGAGCACCATCCCCTCACCCCAGACGGGGTGCTCAACCCGCATCCCGGGTGCGTATTGCTGCTGGACGGCGGGCTGATCTACGCGATCGTGCGGCTTTCCTGTGAGCTTTCGGATGCTTTCCCAGCGCTCCGGATGAGGAGCAATCGGACTGGCAGATCGTTTTTGTGGGCGGGCGGGCTGCAGCTCATCGATCATGTCGTAGGGGATGTCGTCCAGGTAGCGGGAAGGTCCAGCAGGATCCCCGTAGCCATAGACAGAGCGGTTCTGAGAATAGGTCAGGAAGAGCTGGTCTTTTGCTCGGGTGATGCCCACATAAAACAACCGTCGCTCCTCCTGCATCGCTTCAGGATCGTCGAAAGAGCGGCTGTGCGGCAGCAAACCGTCGTTCAAGCCGGTGATGAACACGACCGGAAATTCCAATCCTTTGGCTGCATGCAGGGTTAGGAGTGTGGGCGCGCTCCCATTCCCTTCCAGGGTGTCCTGATCGGAAACCAGGGCGATCTGCTCAAGGAAGGCGACCAATCCCAGTTCCTGGTATTCAGCTGCGAGACGCCTGAGCTCAAGCACGTTTTCCCAGCGGTCGTGACCATCATCGGTGCCGTCATCCACGAAAGAATGGAGATCGATGTCGCTCAGAATCCGGTCCATCAGAGCCAGCGGCGGGAGCTGCTCTTTAAGTGCCGTCCAATTTGTAAGGTGGGCTGCAAAGCTCAGTAGGGCTTGTTTAGCCCTGCCTCCAAATGCCTCTATCCCTTCTGGAAATTCCCCGCCTGCGAGCTGGAGCAGGAATTTTCCTGGAGGGAGCTTTTCACGCTGGGCACCTGTCTTGAGTGCGAGGTAGGTTTTATTCCCAATGCCGCGCGGGGGGGTATTGATTGCCCGGTTCAGGCTGAGCTCGTCGCTCGGATTGTGGACCATGCGCAGATACGCGATCACATCCTTGATTTCCTTGCGACCGTAGAAACGCTGCGCCCCGACCAGCCTGTACGGTATCCCGGCTTGCAAAAAGGCTTCTTCGAGTAATCGTGATTGGGCGTTCGTCCGGTACATCACTGCGAAAAAGCCCGGATCGGCATGCTCTTCCCGGATCAGCTTGTGGATCACATCCACGACAAATGCAGCTTCAACGCGGTCGTCGGATGCCTCGAAGAGGATCGGTTTCTGACCCTGGCCCAGCTCGGAAAACAGGCGCTTGGGAGTGCGCGCGGTGTTTCGGTCGATGACCACAGTCGCCAGGTCGAGGATCGATTGTTTCGAGCGGTAATTCTGTTCTAACAGGATCACCTGGGCTTCCGGGAAATCCTCGCGGAAGCGCAGCACGTTGCGGTAATCTGCGCCGCGCCAGCGGTAGATCGATTGGTCGGCATCGCCCACGACGAAGATGTTCCTGTGGAACGAAGCCAGGCTGCGGACCAGCTGGTACTGAGCCATATTTGTATCCTGGAACTCGTCGACCAGGATGTGCTCAAATTTTCGAGAATAGTAATCGCGAGCGGCAGGGTTTTCTGCCAGCAAGGAAGCTGTCCAGAGCAGAAGGTCGTCGAAATCCAGGGCATTGTTCGCCAACAGCATTTCCTGGTAGCGCCGGTATATGCGCTGGACTACTTCATCGCGGTAGTTCTGCGAAGGGTAATCATCCGGGAGGACCAGCTCGTTTTTTGCGTTGGAGATCGCCGCAAGAACGCCGGCAGGACGGTAGCGTTTTTCGTCCAGGTTCAGCTCGGCGATAGCGCTCTTGACCAGGCTGTACTGGTCGTCCTGGTCGAAAATGACGAAATTCGATTGAAAAGGCAGGCTGTCAGCCCAACGGCGCAGGATCCTGGCACAGTTGGCGTGGAAGGTACCCAGGGTCAACCCGCTTAGGTTCTCGCCGACCAGATCCAGAACCCGGGCTTCCATTTCCCGGGCGGCTTTATTTGTGAAGGTGACCGCCAGGATATTGTATGGTCGCACGCCAACCGAACCGATCAGGTAAGCGATCCGGTTGGTCAGGACGCGCGTCTTGCCGGACCCTGGTCCGGCAAGGACCAGAACAGGACCCATTCCAGCCTGTACGGCTTGCTGCTGCTGGATGTTTAACTTCTCATTCCAATCCACGCTTTGTTTTGTCCGATTTTTAGGTCTAAATACAGAAAAGCATTATAGCACAGCGGTCAGATGGTCATACGGGAGTTGCCAATCCGCAGCCAATGCGCTACAATCTTTCTTGATGAGATGGGACTTGATCGGTCATGAATGGGCGGTTGAACTGCTGGAAAAGCGGATCCAACGCGGCCAGGTAGGGCATGCTTTCTTAATTAGCGGACCACCTGGAGTGGGGCGGAGGACTCTGGCGCTCCGATTGGCGCAGGCACTGAACTGCACTCAACCCGAAGAATCTGGCGCGCCTTGCCGGACCTGCCGGATTTGCCGCCAGATCGAGAACCAGCAGCATGCTGACCTTTTTGTCGTTCAAGCCGAAAGAGAGGGCGGGACGTTGAAGGTTGAACAGATCCGCGAGCTGCAGCACAGCCTCTCTCTGCACCCATACGAAGCCAGATATCGAGTGGCTTTGCTGCTGCGTTTTGAAGAAGCTCATCCAAGCGCAATGAACGCGCTGTTGAAGACGCTTGAAGAGCCTTCGCCGCAGGTGATCCTTCTGCTGACCGCCGACAGCCCGGAGAACCTGCTCCCAACGGTGGTTTCGCGCTGCGAAGCGATCCGCCTACGCCCGATCCCGTACGGACAAATCGAGACCGCGCTTCAGCAGCGGTTCCGTTTAACCCAAGAGCAGGCTTGCCTCGCAGCCCATGTCTCAGGAGGCAAACCCGGGCTCGCGGTTCGGCTTTCCAACACACCTGTTCTAATGGAAGAGCGAACAGATGGCTTGAATGAGCTCGCCGAGCTGCTGAAAGCCAGCTATCGAGAACGGTTCAAACGAGCTGAGGCTCTTTCTAAGGATAAAATCAAACTGCGCGTGAGGCTGTTGACGTGGCTATCCTTCTGGCGCGATGTTTTCCTGCGCTCGTCGGGGGCTGCCGCACCGATCGCAAATATCGACTGGATAGAAACGATAGAGGGTTTTGCGTCTGGTCTCCAGGTGCAGGAAGCCAGCAGGCTGGTCGGCACAGTTGAGCGTTCGGTGGCACTGTTGGACCAGAATGTAAATCCGCGCCTTATCCTGGAAGCGCTTATGCTCGAGCTGCCAAAGGGTTCTCGCTTGCTGCAGTCAGGATGAAGGTTTGCTGTTTTGAAAACCCTGGCTGAAACCCGGTATGCTATACTCTGATTTATGTTTCTGGTCCCCCGCCTCTACCCCTGGATAGTGAATTTTGTGTGTCGTTATGAATGAAATTGAGAAGGGTAGAGAAACAAACCAGGCTGCCCTTGAGCTGCTGTACAACGTGGGGAGAGAAGTGGCAGCCGCCCCCGATTTGCAGACGGTGCTCGAGCGCGTGCTGCAGCTTTCGATGAACAATGTCGGGGCGATCAGTGGAAGCATTATCGTTATTGACGAGCAAGGCGAACCGGCGGAGATGGCATTTTCAATGCTGGGTCATCCGCATGATCAGGCTGCCCTGCAGCTGCGCTCAACCTATGAACGCGGTCTGGCTGGATGGGTAGCTCGCCAGCGTGAGGCGGTGCTGATCCAGGACACCAGCCGGGATCCGCGCTGGCTGCGCAGGCCTGATGATGCAGCTGACAAGACCGGTCCAAAATCCGCTGTCAGTGCGCCGATCCTGGCTCGCGAGCGATTGGCCGGGGTGATCACGCTTGTCCACCCGCACCCGGGTTTCTTCATGCCTGCGCACCTGGATCTGGTCAAAGCGATTGCCGATCAGGCAGGGACGGCAATCCGCAATGCTCATCTGTACGAAAGCCTTCAAGCAGCTCATCGGCGTTATCGCGAGCTTTTTCAAGACAGCATCGACTCGATCTTGATCACCGAACGAGATGGCCGGATTATTGAAGTGAACCACCAGGCTGAAAAAATCCTTGGCATCGCTCCCGAGGAACTCCTGGGTCAAAATATCTGCGATCTGCATGCCGCAGACCTGGAAGAATTCGGTTCCAATTTCCTGCGCCTCGGCAAGGGTGAAATGGTCGATTATGAGTCAGTCCTGAATTCGGCAGGTGGACGCAAGATCCCGATCCAGGTATATGCTCGCAAAATCCAGATCGGAGCTGATTCCAATCTCCAATGGATCTTGCGTGACATCAGCGAGCGAAAAGACCTGGACCGCATCCGAGAGGACCTGGTGGCGATGGTGTACCATGATCTGCGGTCTCCTCTGGCCAATATTGTATCCAGCCTGGATGTCCTTTCATCCATGTTCCTGATGGAAGAAGATGAGGCCGTTCAAAACTTGTTATCCATCGCACTCCGCTCAACCGAAAGAATCCAACGCCTGACAAATTCCCTTCTTGAATATCAGCCAGCTGGAGGTTGGGCAGGTCATTGGAAACCGCCAACCGACGAACGTTTCTGCTCTGATCTCGGACGCAATTGATGCTGTCCTCCAAGCTGCAAAGAACAAAGATCAGCAGGTGACCTGGGAATTCGAGCCTGATTTACCACCCATTTTTGCAGATGGAGATATGATCCGCAGGATTCTGATCAATTTATTAGAGAATGCAGTGAAATTTACGCCGGCAAAGGGTAAAATCCATCTCAGCGCTCTGCTCGAAGGCGAGATGGTCCTGTTTAAAGTAAGCGACTCGGGTCCTGGAATCCCGCAGGCGGACCAGGAGTGGATATTCGAGAAGTTCACCCGACTGAAAACGGCTGGTTCTCCGCGGGGTCTTGGTTTAGGGCTGGCCTACTGCCGGCTTGCGGTGCAGGGACATGGCGGCACAATATGGGTTGAAAACTTACCCGGTCAGGGCACTCGGTTCGTGTTCACAATTCCCATCGTCAGCTGAATAAGCCAGAAAATAGATAGGAAATTGAGAAGACTATGCAGCAAATAACGCAAGGCATCTATTTTGAAGACTCTTATTTAGGGGTGACTGTAGGAGCGTTGGTCTATTCGTATGGGATCATCGCGATTGATGCGCCGTTGAGGGCGGAGGACGCTCGTTCCTGGCGAGCAACGATCAATAATTACCGCGGCGGCTCCAACCGGATGCTGGTCAGCCTCGATGCACATCCAGACCGCACGCTGGGCACGCGCTCGCTGGAGTGTACGATCCTGGCGCATCAGAAATCTGCTCAGGTCTTTCGCAACCGACCGACGATTTTTAAAGGTTTGAGCGTTGAAACGGGCTCGATCTGGGAAACTTATACCGAATCGATCGGGATGCGCTGGGCTTCACCGGATATCACCTTCTCAGAACGTATGTCCATGCATTGGGGCGGCCCTGAGATCGTCCTTGAGCACCAGCCCGGTCCAACCCCTGGCTCGATCTGGGTGAGAATCCCGGATGTAAAAACAGTCTTTGTGGGCGATGCTATCATGCTGAACCAGCCGCCATTTCTGGCTCAGGCCGATTTGCCCGTATGGTTGGCCAGCCTGGAAATGCTGCAGAATTCGTATTCGGACTATACGATGGTGAGCGGGCGCGGTGGGCTGGTGAAACCAGAGGATATTCGTGCTCTTGTTAAGCTTTTAAAGGATATTGACGAGCAGATTAACCTATTGGGAGCCAAGAACGCCCTGCCCGAAAATACCCAGGAAATTGCAGCCAAGCTGCTACCAAAATATCCTGCTCAGGGCAAGCTTCGCGAACTCTACCAGGTTCGACTGCGCCACGGGCTGCACCAGTTTTATGCCCGGCGGTTCCGGCCAGCGAATGTCATCGGCCAGCCTGAGATTGAGGATGATGAACAATGACCTCTCCGATCTCGGCTTCGTTTTCGATATCTCCCTTTGCTCCGGTTTATGAGCTGACACGCGGAGACACGATTGAATCGGTTCATTTCGGTGCGATCGCAGTCGTAGATACCGCTGGCGATCTGCTGGCATGGTATGGGGACCCGGGTGCAGTGACATTTCTGCGTTCAACCGCTAAACCGTTCCAGGCGCTCCCTTTTTTTGAGAACGGTGGTCCAGAGGCTTTTGGGCTGAGCATGGCTGAGAAGGCCATTTTGTGCGCGTCTCACTCCGGGACAGACGAGCACATGGCAACGGTGCGCTCGATCCAGGAAAAAACCGGGATTTCCGAATCGGAGCTGCTGTGCGGTGTTCATGAACCTTATGATCCGGCAACTGTGAAGCGGATGCATGAAAGCAAAGAGTTGGTCACTTCAAACCGGCACAACTGCTCCGGAAAGCACAGCGGTATGCTTGCATCCCTGCGTTTAAAAAAGCAGCGAGGCGAGACATTCCCTGAAAACCTCGAATATATTGATCCCGCTCACCCCCTCCAAAGGGAAATTCTAGGCGTCTTCGCTGAAATGTGCGGCGTGCGTATGGATCAGGTCGGGTTGGGAATCGACGGCTGTTCGGCTCCAAATTTTGCTGTTCCTCTCTGCAATGCGGCCCAGGGGTATGCCCGCCTGATGGATCCGCAGGCCGGAGCAGTCCAACCTGCAAGACGAGCAGCAGCCTGCCGGGAAATCACGGAAGCGATGCGTGCTCATCCAGAGATGGTCGGTGGTCCGGGACAATTCGACACGCGCCTGATGCAGGCGGCAGGCGGAAAGATCGTTTCCAAAGGCGGGGCAGAAGCTTTTCAGGGAATCGGCTTGATGCCTGATGCGATGGGAAAAGGGTCTCATGCCGTCGGGATTGCACTGAAAATTTCTGATGGCGACGACCGAAAAATGGCCCGAACAGCGGTTGCGATGGAAGTCCTGCGCCAGCTTGGTGCACTTTCACAGGCCGAAATGGACGAGCTGAAGGATTTCGGGCCTGAGCATACCGTGCGGAACTGGCGGGGAATTGCGGTTGGGCATGCTTATCCGAACTTTAAATTGATGTTTGCATGAGCTTTGGACAGCATGTCGCCTGAAATGAACCTGGAAGAACGTGCTATAAAAATCCATGAATTGCTGCTTCAGGATTTTGGCTATCCGGAGTGGCGTGATCCGCTTCCGCCGCTGGATGAATTGGTATCGACGATCCTTTCGCAAAACACCAATGATAACAACCGTGACCGTGCATATAAGAGGCTAAGGGCGGCATTCCCCACCTGGGAAGCAGTTCGGGACGCCGAAAGCGCCGAGGTCATCGATGCAATCCGACCGGCTGGACTGGCCAATCAAAAAGGACCACGCATCCAGCAGGTGCTGCTTGAAATCACCGAGCAGCGCGGTTCCCTCAACCTTGATTTCCTTGCCGAACTCCCGGTTGAAGAGGCGCGGTCCTGGTTGATGTCTTTCAAAGGGGTGGGACCAAAAACAGCTGCGATCGTGCTGTTGTTCTCGCTTAACAAGCCAGCATTTCCGGTTGACACGCATATCCACCGCGTGACTGGACGACTGGGTTTGCGTCCTGAGCGGTTATCTGCGGACCAGTCTCATGATTACCTGGCCGCTTTATTTCCACCAGAGACCTATTTCTCACTTCACTTGAATTTGATCCGGCTTGGCAGGGAGGTCTGTCAGGCGCGCCAGCCGCGCTGTCCTGAATGTCCCCTGCGATTGTATTGTGATTGGAATCAGATGACGAACCAGACTACCGCCGGATTTCCTGTCCATGCGGATTAACCATCCTATTGAACGCGCAGGTTGATTAATCAGCTGAAATTCCAAGGTTGTGCGAGGCACATAGTAATCGGACCGTTCGAAATATGTCCGTGAAACGCTGTAAGAGCTTTACTGCCAGCCATTGAGCATCAAAGGAAGGATATCTTGCAGGAAAAGTTAAACGACATGATCCTTGCCTGCGATGATCCAAAGATGGATCGCGAGCAGAAACGGCTTGACGCTTTGTTCCGCGTTTCCCACACCCTGGGAAATTCGCTGGATGTTGATGAAGTGCTGACTCAAGTGATGGATGCCGTAATTCACCTTGTCCAGGCAGAACGAGGCTTTCTGGTTTTGCTGGAGAACGATCGCGACAGCTGGGAGCTGCGCGCTGCCCGGAACTACGACCAGAGAACTCTGCTTCCAAAGGATATGGAAATCAGCGGGACGGTCGTCAATAAGGTTCTGAAGAGTGGAAAGGGCGTGCTCACAACAGACGCACTTTCAGATCCGCGATTTCATCATAGCGAGTTCTGTGACTCTCTATGCGCTGCGCTCAATATTGTGCGCACCGCTGCTCGTGCGTGGCCTGCCGATTGGGGCGATTTTCGTCGATAATCGAGCCGCGACAGGTCTGTTTACTCCGGCAGACCTTGAGCTTTTGAACGTTTTTGCAGCCCAGGCGGCGGTCGCGATCGAAAATGCCAGGCTTTACGAACGCACCGACCAGGAGCTTTCGCGGCGTGTCGAAGAATTGGAGACCCTGGCTCGATTGGATCGTGATTTGAACCAGGGTTTGGATTACGGTCGTGTACTGGAGATCACGCGCATACGGGTGATCGAGGTTGGACGGGCAAGCAAAGCCTGGGTGCTGCTTTTTCGCGATGGAGGTGGAGGAGTTTCCTGTCTGGAGAGCTTCCCGCCGGATTTTGAACCTGCCGCGGACCCTTTGGTTGGTCAAGTGATTGAAGACCTTGCCCCTCACAGCGGGATGCGAGAAAATGACGACATGGTTCGGATGGTCGTGCCTGTTCTGCACAGCGGTCGGCTGCTGGGCGTCATCGTACTGGACCGACCACAGGTGTTCAGCTTAGCCGAAGAGCGTTTTTTAAGCCATCTAAGCAGTCGAGCAGCGGCATCCATTGAAAATGCCAGGCTTTACCAGGCTGTTCAGAACGCAAACCAGGCGAAATCCCAGTTCGTCGCGGTAGTAACCCATGAGCTGCGAGTCCCGATGACGTCGATCAAGGGATATGCGGAGCTGATTCGCCAGGGAGCCGCAGGCGCGGTTAACCAAGAACAGATTGAATTCCTTCTAGTGATCCAAAGCAATGTGGATCGGATGTCTGCACTGGTTTCCGACCTGTCTGATATCGCGCGGATCGAAACCGGTCGCCTGAATTTAAATGCTACCCCGATTGCTTTATGCGATTATGCGCAAGAGACATACCACAGGCTTCTTCCCAGGCTCAAAGAGAAGGATCAAATCTGCCTGATCAATATCTCCGAGGATTTCCCGGAAATTCACGCGGATCCCAACAGGGTTGTTCAGGTTCTGACGAATCTAATCAGTAATGCCAGCAAATATACCCCGAATGGGGGGACGATCTTGCTTCGAGCGAAACAGGATGCAGGTAAAGCCCGGATTGAAATATCAGACAATGGGATTGGGATCAGTCCGAAAGACCAGGAGTGCTTGTTTTCCCAGTTCTTTCGATCGGACGACCCGGCAGTGCGCGATGAACAGGGCTGGGGTCTCGGATTGAATGTCTCGAAGCGGATTGTTGAGCTGATGGATGGTGAGATAGGTTTTCACAGCGTGGTTGGAAAGGGCAGCACATTCTGGTTTACATTGCCATTTTCAAGCGGACACAAAGAATCGAAGGGAGGCGGACCATGAGATCGGCAGCTGGTTCGCGCCATCCCCTCCTTACATACCGGCGCACAGTAGATCGGGTCTGGAAATATACATTGGTGCTGTCCATGGTCCTAGCGGCTGCGTCCCGCTGGAGTCTGATCCGAAAATCCGGATTTCTTGGAATCAGCAGTGATGTCTGGCTTCTCACGAGTGCGCTGATCGCTGCAACGATCTGTGTACTCGCTTTCTCAGGGCGCTATTTTGCATATGTGCAGGCCGGGACGAGCTTTCTCAAGATCTCGACGCCATTTCTGACCTTTAAGGTTGCTTACCGTCGAATGCGGAGCATTCACCCGGTGCTGATCCAACAGCTCTTTCCACCGGAAGAGCTGAGCTGGTCACAGCGAACCTTTCTTGAACCCTTTTATGGTAAGACGGTTTTGGTGGTTGAATTGCGAGGTTTTCCGCTCAACCCGATCCTGATGCGGCTGTTTCTGCCGCAGGCGATGTTCTCACCGAGGTCCAGTGGGCTGGTACTCATCGTACCGGATTGGATGAAATTAAGCATGGAGCTGGATTCTCTCCACGGGGCATGGCTTCAAAAGGAAAACACCCGGCTCCGGTTGGCTCGAGCGCAGCATTGAGGGCGAAAATCAGGAATAATTGTGATAATCCTCACAAAATCAATGAACAATATCATGCCAAATCGATGATTTTTGACAATAACATCGAACCCGCTCTTTCGGTATGATAGGTTTAGATTTCAGGGGAATAATTACGCTGCTCATCGCTGTTTCCTCCTTTGGCGAAAGCCCCCGTCAGGTTTACCAAAATGCCTGGACGGGGGCTTGTCTTAATACATCTCATGAGCTTTTAGAGCTTTAAGAAACCTGGACGACTGCTCAATGAGACAAATTTATGATGTCAAAAAAAGGAAAGAATCGGCCAGATCTGGCAATATCTCAAGACGACGGGGTTGCAATCGGGAGGACAACTGTAAACGTTGATCCATGTCCCAGGATTCAGTCCACCCAGATTCTACCCTGGTGATTGTCGACGATCGATTTTACGATTGCCAATCCCAGACCTGTATCTGCGGCGTCGGCGGGAATATTGCTGGGCTTAAAGAACTTGTCAAATATATAAGGCTGGTCTGCCAGGAGGATGCCAGGACCATCATCAGAAACCTGCAAGATAATCTGACCGGCTTCAGCCCGGGCGTGAACTCGCACTTCGGCTCCGGGGCTGGATACTTTAATGGCATTGGCAAGCAAGATCGACGTCATCTGGCGCAGGCGAAGCGGATTCACAAGCACTTCTGGAAATTCCTCAGGGACTTCGATCTTCAACCGAACAGATTTCTCCGCCGCCCGGTTCCTCAGGCTGTCGATTGCATAATAGGCGATGGGTGAAAACGGGATTTTTTCTTTCCGCGAATCGAAACCGGCTTCAATCCGTCCCAATTCCAGAAGGTCGTTGATCAGAGCAGTGATGCTGTGCACGCTGAGCTGGACACGCTGGATAAACTCCTTTTGCTGCTGCGTCACAGGACCAACCCGTTCGATGAGCTCGACGTATCCGAGGATCGCCGTAAGGGGTGACCGGATATCATGCGAAACTGTGTTTACAAAGTCGGTCTTGACCTGGTCAAGCTGCTTGAGATGAGTAATATCTTGCATGATGATCACAAGCCCGATCCCTTCGATGGGGGTGATCTGGGTATTGAACACCATTCCACTTTCGACGGCCAGCTCCAGCCGGGTAGGAGAGCCCGGTTTTTCGTTTTTAAGCACGTCGGATAACTCTTGATGCAAATTCAAATCGAAGAGATTTTTTCCTACCAGGCTTTCTTCCTGCAGGTTGAAGACCTGCCTGGCTTTCAGATTGGTTAAAATGATCCGACCGTCAGGTCCGGTGACGATCACTCCATCCTCAATCCCCATCAGGATGGCGTCGAGCTTCCTGCGCTCATCTTCGCTGCGGGCATACAGGCTGGCGTTTTCAATTGCGACTGCCGCATAATCTGAAAGCGCTGAAAGCAAAGACGTATGGTAATCGGAAAATGGTTTCCCGCTCAGACGGTTATCGACTTCCAGGATGCCGATCACTCGTTCTTGCAGCTTGATTGGCATATAGATCAAGGTGTGGACGAGATATTCAGTCTTGATTTTCTTTGGTTTCTGAGTATCGATGAGCAGGGGTTTACCGGTGAGAAGCACCTGACCCTGCGAGCAAATCCCGGATAGGAAGTCGGAACTTCTTGATGAAATCTTCCTGAAAATTCCGGCTGGCCCGGATGAAAAGTTCTCCACTAGCTTCATCAACCAGGAGCAGGCTGCCCTCTTCTGCGCCGGAGAGCTCAACAGCGGCGTTGACGATCGCGGACAGGACGCTGTCCAGGTCCAGAATTGAGGTAACTTGCCGACCGACTCGTTCAACTGACTCGAGTCCATCCACCCTGCGTTGAAGGGATTTTGTATCTCGCCTCGAAATCAGGTGGGAATGGTTTATCCATTGCTGGCGACGCTCGAGTGCTGATTGAACCGAGCTCAAGAGCTCGTCTGCCCGTCCTGGGTGCTGGATATATCCGCAAAATCCAGCTTGAATGGCAGCTGCCATTCGCTCGGAAGTATGGTTTTCTGGGACTAAGACGAATGGGATGAAAGGATAGCGCTGGATGAGAAGCCTGAAACTGCTGAAGGTGGCAGACCCCGAGAATTTTTCGGCGAGAATCACCAGATCCGGTTGAAAACTGCGGATGAGCGGATCAATACGGTCGAAATCAGCCGTCAGGTTGACTTCATAACCTGCCGCGGAAAGAACCGAATGGTCTATCCGTTGATTTGTATCGTCCAGAGGGGCTACGTGCAAGATCCAATTCGTTGGCATTTGCTTATCGCCGGTAAGGATCATGCTTCGCAAGCAGTCTGATGCTGGCTGAGGTGCTCATAAAGAATAATCATAGCATGGTTGCCGAAAAAGTGGAGGGAGGGTTGAATGTGCGGGTGACAGTCCAGGGGTTAGAATTTCCTGAATCTTTCATGAACTGCTTGACTTATACAGGTCGAACCCTATACAATAGGATTAGCAAATCTTGGGGAAAACAAACCACATTATTTGAGGAGGCTAGAATGATAACAGATCAAAATGTGCAAGAGCTGTTGCATTATCAGCCTGGTCATCCTGTCCTGAGCGTCTATTTGAATACGGATCCTATGGAGGGGAATGCCGATTTCTACCGTCTCAGGCTGCGCAGCATGCTGAAGGATGTGGCGCTGGTGGATGATGTTGAAGCGATCTATCAATTCATGGAACACGAATATGATTGGTCTGGGAGAAGCCTGGCGATTTTCTCCTGTGCGAGCAATAACTTTTTCCGGAGTTATGCCCTGGCAATCCCTCTCCGGAGCAGGGTTCGGGAATCGGACCGACCTCACGTAAAGCCGCTGGCAGATCTTCTAGACTCGTACGGCGGTTATGGGGTCGTACTGGTTGACAAGCAGGGGGCGCGCTTTTTTCACTTCCATCTGGGAGAGCTCCAAGAGCAAGATGGCATGCTTGGCGAAAGCATCCGGCACACCAAACGCGGAGGCGGATCACAAGCAACCGGACGCAGAGGTGGGAGCGCCGGACAAACTGATTATGTCGAGGAAGCCACCGAGAGGAATATGCGGGATGCGGCAGAATTTGCGATCCACTTTTTCGCCGAAAAGAACATCCGCAGGATATTAATCGGGGGGACGGATGACAATGTGGCGCTGTTTCGAAATCTGCTGCCGAAGGCCTGGCAGAGTCTTATTATTGGAACCTTTCCAATCAGCATGGTTGCGAGTCATACTGAGGTTTTTCAAAGGGCGATGCAGGTTGCTGAAGGAGCCGAGAGGCAGCGTGAGGCTCAGCTTGTTCAAAAGGTGGTCACCAGCTCGGCAAAAGGGAAAGGCGGCGTGGTCGGATTGCAGCAGACTCTGGATGCGATTCGCGAGGGCAGGGTGCAAACTCTGCTGATTCACGAAGGTTTACGAGAGCCAGGATTTCGCTGTAAAACCTGTGGCTATATTTCAGTTGAGCCGATGCAAAGCTGCCCATTTTGCAGCGGAAAGGCTGAACAAATCACCGACGTAGTCGAGCTGGGTGTGAGTACTGTCATGAGGGCAGGCGGAGATGTGGAAGTCCTCCATCCGGTTCAGTTAACCGAAGGGTTTGACAAGATCGGGGCAATCCTGCGTTATTAAATCTACACGGTGAATCATCGAGCTCTTCGGTTCTGCAGAATCCGCAGCCGAAGAGCTTTTTTTATTTCACCTGTGAAATCAGCATGATCAATTGGGTTGAATCGGAAGAATAATCTGAGCCGTCATACTCGCCCAACAGCTCAAATGGATTGAGGCCGGTTGAGCGGATTTCTGAGAGGTGCTCTTCAAAAGCGGTGAGATGATGGACCACATCAACAGATAAACGATCTACTTTTCCATGAGGCAGCAGGTGATCATAATGCCAGGTGAGGCGAAAGGTCTCTGCATCTCGCCTCCACTCGCTGCTGACCTGGACTGGCTCGCCGTCCAGGGGATGAGGAAAGACATCCTCGACTTCCGGACTGCTGCGGCGAGGCATGCTTTGGAGGAGGGCAGGATTGGGCATGCTTGCAGCAAAGATACCATCCGGTCTCAGATGAGCTTTGACTCGTTCCAGGAGTCGGGAGCGCTGGACCCGATCTAATGTGCTGTACGTGTTGCACGTCAGGATGATCAGACCAAAGCGGAGGTCCAGGTTAAATGCTGTGAAATCGGCTTGAAAAATCCGATTTCCAACTGCAGGGAAATGAGAAAGGGCGGTCTTCAGCAGTTTCAGCATCCCCATATCGCGGTCCAGTCCAACAGCTTGATGCCCGGCTTGAAGCAGGGGGATCAGCACCCTTCCTGTGCCGCATCCCAATTCCAAAACAGGTGCGGGAAAGGATTGGGCGAGTTTCAGCCAGAAAGGGAGGTCTTCCTGGTGCATGCTGTGATGAGCGTGGTAAAGAATTGGAAACATTGATTCTATTGTCCTTGACTATTCACGGTACTTCGCATTATACTCACATCCGCCGGGGTGTAGCGCAGTTCGGCAGCGCACCGCGTTTGGGACGCGGGGGTCGGCGGTTCGAGTCCGCCCGCCCCGACTTATGATCAATTGCGTAGTGCGTATCTCATGAGAATACGCACTACGCAAGATTTTAATCTGCGATTTGTTCAAGCTGGAGGGCATCCATGGCAAAAAAAAAGGTGGATGGCATAATCGAGGCTGTGCATTACGGCCCGGAAGGGGATCTTCGTTGGGCGCGTGCCTATCTGCGGCGAGGCCCGACCTACACGGATCGAGTGATGCTCGACCGCCAGGCGCTGATCGACCAGCTAAAATCGGGCAAGGCACTGTTTACAGGGAAGCGAATTGAACTTCAGGCAAGCACCTTTGAGATCGATCAGCCGTTGAGGGTCATCCAGACGGATGGGCGAGATGTGCTCATTTCCGGCGATATCAGTGCAATCCAGGATCACCTGGATCGTGTACCGGTCATCTAGATGAAAGTCTATACATACGGTCAACAAAAACTGGAGCATCAAAAAACCAGCTCCAGTATAGAAGTCATTCAAAAGCTCGGATCCTCAATGAAGAGATCGCCTGTGCAGGAGGAATTTGCAGAGGCGTTGAATCGTGTGCTTGATCATCGTTTCACACTGCTCTGTGAGGTTCGGTTGGATGGGGTGGATGAACCGATCCCATATATCCTGGTTGGTCCTGCAGGGATTTGGGTTATTTTTCACTCCAATGAAAAAGGTGTTTTTCATGCCCGTGAAAGCAGCTGGGCAGGTTTGGATGGCAAGACCGGGGGCTTCAGGCCAATTCGGCCTAATCCGATCCCATCTTCTCTTAGAAAAACAGCTGTATTAAAAGAAGTACTGAACAGGCAGGGGATTCAATGCCCGCAAGTTGAAACGGTCCTGTATTTTTCGGATCCAGGCGCGCATGTTCAGACCGAAAAGCCAGCTGTCAGGATTGTGCTGATTGATGGGCTTGAGCGGTTCATCAATTCCATCTGGACCGCTCCTGGCTTGCTTGATGCGAATACTATTGAGCAAATAGTGACAGCGCTGTTGGGTGTTACAACGCAAGAGCTGCTTTTTCCTTCCGGCGAGATTCACGATCAATATTCGATGAGCGAGCTGCCAGCGCCCAAGAAACCAGCTGAGCCATCGCGGATTACGCAGATCAGCAGCGCGGAACCTGGATTTATTCAAAGTCTTTCAAGCAAGCTGCCATTTTCACGCCGGCAGTGGACCCTGTTAGCGATCTTGCTGGTTGCGAACTTGATCATTCTGCTCTTGCTGGTGATCGTCGTCGTGATCATCACATGAACCAAGGGACGGATCGTTGGACGCGCCAACCTTATCGATCATAATCCCTGCCTATAATGAGGAACAACGTTTGCCGGCAACTCTGGCTCAGGTCAGGGATTTTATCCAGCAGCAATCGATCTCTGTTGAGGTGCTTGTTGTGGAGAATGGCAGCCGGGATCGAACGCTCGAGATCAGCCAGGAATTCGCAGCTCAAACCCCCGGTTTTAGGGCGATCCATGAAGTCTTGCGCGGCAAAGGGCTGGCTGTCAAGCGCGGAATGCTCGAAGCCTGCGGGGAGTACCGCATGATGTGCGATGCCGACCTATCGATGCCGGTGACTGAAATCCCGCGTTTTTTTCCTCCAAAGCTGGAAGGTTATGATGTTGTGATTGCCTCGCGGGAAGCTCCTGGCTCCCGGCGAATCGGAGAGCCATTTTACCGCCATCTTGGCGGCAGGGTAATTAATTGGATTATCCGGATCATGGCGCTGCCAGGTTTGAATGATACCCAATGCGGATTTAAATGCTTCAGCAGCCGTGCAGCAGAGGTCCTTTTCAGCCAGCAGACATTAGCAGGCTGGTCCTTTGATATCGAAATCCTTTATCTTGCCCGCCGAGGCGGATATAAGATAAAAGAGCTGCCTATTCCCTGGTTTTTCGATCCTGAAAGCAAGCTTTCGATTTTAAAAGACACGTTCCGGATGGTCGTTGATATTCTCAGCATCCGCCGCAACGACCGCAGAGGGTTCTATAAGGGTCTGAATGCGAAAACTTGACCCTGCCTTGGTACCTGTGCGGCCAGATTTGAGCTTTGAAACCGAACTTTGGTCTGCAGGCATGAATTGGGTGGGGGGGGTCGATGAAGCAGGCCGAGGCGCGTTAGCAGGACCGGTTGCCGCAGCAGTTGCGGTCCTGCCTGCCGATCTGCTGATCGCGGACCGGCTTGTGGGAGTGCGCGATTCCAAGCAGATGACCCCCGGAGAACGAGAATATTGGAGAGATTGCCTGATGGCAGTTGCAGTCGGCTGTGCTGTTGGTTTCGCCGAAAGCCAGGAGATTGATGAGTTAGGGATCGCCCCGGCCGTCCGGCTGGCTGTCTCACGGGCGATCGAGCAGCTCTCGATGACTCCGCAGCACCTTCTGGTGGATTACATCGCACTTCCCGATATCGATATCCCACAGACAGCGATCATTAAAGGGGACGCCCGCTCGCTGACCATCGCGGCAGCATCGATCCTTGCAAAAACTGCCAGAGACGCCAAAATGCGCAATTTGGATGCTCGCTATCCCGGCTATGGATTTGCGCGGAACAAGGGCTATGGGACGAAGGAACATCAGGCTGCCCTTGAGAAAACTGGCCCCTGCCCGATCCACCGCCTGAGCTTTCATTTCCACCACCCACTGGTTGATCGATTTAAATAAAAAGCCGCAAGAAATGAGGTTCTCATCCCGGCGGCCGATTTGTCGTTTGATTGTATGAATCAGAACCAATCGCGCTTCCAAAAAACGTAAACCACAACGCCGACGATCATGAACGCAAAGGCGATGATGAAGATAAAGGCAAACAGATTCTCTTCAAGCGGCACGTGGACATTCATGCCGAAGAAACTGGCGATCATCGTCGGAAAGCTGAGCAAGATCGTGATCGAAGCCAGGAATTTCATCACAGCATTCAGATTGTTTGAGATGATCGAGGCGAAGGCGTCCATCATGCTGCTTAAAATGTTGCTGGTGATGTTGGTCATTTCAATCGCCTGCTGGTTTTCGGTCAAGACATCTTCGAGCAGATCCTCATCTTCCGGATACGTCTCAAATAACCGGCTCCGGCGCAGCCGTTCCATCATCAGTTCGTTGGATTTTAGCGCGGTTGTAAAATAGGTCAGGCTCTTCTGGTACTTTAAAAGCTCGAGGACTTCTTTATTCCGAGTGGACTGCTGCAGCTCGTCCTCGAGGATGTCCACCCGCTTGGTGATCTCCCGCAGGTGGAGGAGGTACCGCGATGCTGTGATCAGCAGTATGCGAAGGACAAAGCGCAGCCTCTTCGCTGTGACAAGGTCTTTCATGCGGCGGTCGATCACTTCACGGACGATCTCATTCTCGAGCTTGCAGACCGAAATGATCCATTGATCGTTGACGATAATTCCGAGGGGAATCGAAGTATAAGGGATATCAGATGCAGCCCCCTGATAGTATGGGATGCGGAGCACGATGAGCAGCTCGCCGTTTTCGCGCTCAGTCCGGGCGCGTTCGTCAAGGTCGAGCGGATAGGTTAAGTAATCGGAGGGTATCCCCAGGGCGCTGATTTGAGCGATTTCCTCAGGGGTGGGGTTGGTCAGATTGATCCAGGAGCCGGTAACCGGGGTTGCAAGCCTTTTCAGCTCATTCGCTTCGCTTTTGAAGATTTCGATCATTGTTCGCTCCTTTATAAGGGCAACTGCCCTGGTGGATTATAGGAGTCAGGGTGGTTTGCTCGGCTTACTCAAAGGGTCGCCGTCGTTCGATTTCTCTTCGTTCATCGTTTTCTTCCTTGATACAGATAAAAAACTTCCCGAAAAGCCGCTTGGATCCACCAGGCTTTCCGGGAAGTTAAACGAACGTAAAAACGTTCAGATAGTTATCCCGTTTTATCCGGCGGATCGAAATCCAACGTACGTCTGGGCGCATTTGTGTGGCGGGGAAAACCACCCCGCCGCCATGACCCGATTATGATCCAAACCTGGTCGAACAGGCCTGGCGATTGATCAGACAAGGTACTCATAACACTTGGGCTTAAAGTTTAGCACCTCTATTCGACTTTTACAAGGCGGATTTTCACCCGTGTTATTGTTCAGCGAAATTGACACCAGGTAACTGATCAGCAAAAATGTCACCCTATGAGCGAAAGAGTGACATTGAGCATGGACGAAATCAAGCGAGTGTATGTGCTACAGCAAGTCGAAGAGAAGAAACTGAGCGGCCGAGAAGCCGCCCAGCGATTGGGTTTGTCCCTGCGGCAAGTACGGAGGCTGATGGTGAAGTATCGCGGAGCAGGAGCAACGGGGCTGGCTCACGGGAACCGCGGCCGAGCACCGCATAACCGGGTGGGCGAAGAGGTGCGCAAGAAAATCCAGGAGCTGTCGGAAAAGGAGTATCGAGATTACAACGACAGCCACTTCACGGAAGAATTGGCAGAAGAGCACGAGCTGGTTCTTTCACGCTGCACCGTACGTCGCATCCGGCGGGAAGCAGGGCAAAAAAGCCCGCGCAAGCGACGAGCGCCACGCCACCGGAGCTGGAGGGAGCGCAAGGAAAAGGTCGGGATGCTGCTGCAGACCGATGGCAGCCGGCATGACTGGCTGGAAGGTCGTGGGCCATACCTGACCCTGATCGGCTACATCGATGATGCCACCGGTGAGTTACTGGGAGCAGTGTTTCGTGAACAAGAAGATGCGGCGGGGTATTTTCTTGGGCTGCGGAGCATTTGCCAACAACAAGGCATCCCGGCGGCGATCTACGCCGACCGTCATTCGATCTTCCAGAGCTCAGCGAAGGCAACCATCGAGCAGGAACTAGACGGGGAAGAGCCCAAGAGCCAGTTTGGCAGGCTGGCGGACGAATTAGGGATCGAGTTGATCGCTGCTCGCAGCCCCCAGGCCAAGGGCCGAGTAGAACGGCTGTGGGGTACCCTCCAGGACCGTCTGGTAAAAGCCCTGCGCAAAGCCGGAGCATGCAACCAAGAACAAGCCAATCAGGTGCTGATCCATTACTTACCCAAATTCAACCAGCGCTTCCGGGTAGAGCCGGCGCAGCCTGAAACAGCTTACCTGCCTTGGCCAATGCACCGCCAACCAGAAGACTTCTTCTGCTTCAAACATATACGCACCGTTAGCAATGACACAGTTCAGGTAAGGGGATTACCGTCACCTTTGTTTGCTATAATGCATCTAAAGGTGAGCATGCAAAGTGCATATGGATTCGCCTTTGCAGGAAATTTTTGGATTTATTTTGATGACGGAGAAGAGCAATTATGGATTACCAATTTGTAAAAGTCCCCAAAAACGGAGAGAAGATCACGATATCAGCAGGCGAGCTAAAGGTCCCCAATCACCCAGTGATCCCGTTTGTCGAGGGTGACGGCACCGGGCGGGATATCTGGAGGGCGTCTGTTCGGGTTCTGGATGCCGCAGTCCAAAAAGCCTACCGAGGAGAGCGCTCGATCCAATGGATGGAGGTCTATGCCGGGGAGAAGGCTTTCCAGAATTATGGCTCCTGGCTACCAGAAGAGACTGTGCAGGCATTCAAGGAATTCCTGGTCGGGATTAAAGGCCCGCTGACCACCCCAATTGGGGGCGGGATTCGCTCATTGAATGTTGCCCTAAGAAAGGCGCTGGACCTTTATGTGTGCCAGAGGCCGGTGCGCTACTTCCGCGGGGTCCCTTCACCAGTAAAAAATCCTGAGTATGTCGATATGGTCGTCTTTCGTGAGAACACGGAGGACATCTACACTGGAATCGAGTTTGAAAACGGCACGCCGGAAAACACGCAATTCAAGGCACTGCTGAAACAAACTTTTCCCCAGGAGTATTCTAAAATACGGTTTCCGGATACCGCAGGGATTGGGATCAAGCCGGTTTCAGCTGAAGGTACGGCACGCCTGGTTCGAGCAGCCATCCGTTGGGCTTTAGATCATCACCGCCGAAATGTGACACTGGTGCATAAAGGAAATATCATGAAGTTCACAGAAGGTGCATTTCGGATTTGGGGCTACGAGATTGCCGAGAAGGAGTTCGGCGATCAAGTCTATACCTGGAATCAGTGGGAGCGGACAAAGGCTGAAAAAGGTGAAGATGCTGCCAACGCCGAACAGGATGCTGCGCTTAAAAGCGGTCGGCTTCTGATTAAAGACGTCATTGCGGATATCGTTTTTCAGCAGACGATCACCCGGGCACGCGAATTTGACGTGCTGGCGACCATGAACCTGAACGGCGATTACCTCTCCGACGCTCTGGCAGCCCAGGTGGGCGGGATTGGGATCGCGCCGGGCGGCAACATCAACTACACGACCGGTCATGCGGTGTTTGAAGCCACCCATGGGACCGCGCCCAAATATGCGGACAAAGATATGGTAAACCCGGGTTCGGTAATATTATCAGGAGAGATGATGCTTCGCTACATGGGCTGGGACGAAGCGGCCGACCTGGTGATTAAAGGGATGGATGGGGCGATTACTGCTAAGACCGTTACCTATGATTTTCACCGTCTGATGGACCAGGCGACATTGCTGAAATGCTCCGAGTTCGGCGATGCTGTCATCGCTAAGATGAGCTAACGACCAATATTAAAGCGACCGACACATTTCCCAATGAAAAAGCCCTCCTGATACCAGGAGGGCTTTTTTCTTGCAGAAGTAATTGAAGACGTAAAAAGGGCGACGATGCAGCAGATCAAGGAATCGGCGTCGACCCAGGCGAAGAGAGTGTTGCAGTTATCGGGGAAGTAAGGGGAGCAGTCAAAGTGATTGTTAACACAGCACCTGGCGGGGGGACCGCTCCGGGTGATGCAGCTGCTGCTTCTTCTGAGGTCTTTAGAGCACCGCCGGCAACCCAGCGGGTGAAGATATCGATGACCTCCGGCTTGAGGGCTTTGGTTGGCGGCATCGGTCCGCCGGCTTCGATCTCTTCCCGGTTGATCATCCGGATCAGATTGCTGTTCAGGTCGCCGGGGATCACGTTGGGAGTATTGTCGCCCGTGGTCATGATCTCTTCATAAGTGCGCATCAAGTTGTTGTTGTTCTTTTTGCCAGGCCGGTGGCAGGATACACAGTACCGTTTGACCAGCGGTTCAACATGGACATCATAAGAAGGGACTTCATTTTCACCGAGCGCCGGAAGCGCCGAAGCCTGTACAACTTCCTGGGGGAGCTCTGCCCGGTCATCCCAGGTGTAGCGCATGAAATCCACGACCGCTTCGATATCACCGACCCCTAATTCGCCGCTGTAGGCTTTGCCGAAAGGCGGCATTCCCAGGCTCGGTTGGCCATAATTGATCACGTCAAAGAAGGTCTGGTCGGATCGGGTGTACATCTCGTCCTGAGAGGAGATCGGCTTCATGATATATCCTTCCAGCCCTTCGACACCCTTAATTTCCCCACCTTCGCCATCAGCTCCATGACACTCCACGCAGTGGATGGAATAAAGGTCCTGTCCAATCAGGATACTCTCACTCAGCGAGGCTGCAGCGCTGGCGGTCTCTTCTTGTGGGGGTGTCGTGGCCACTGCCCGGATGGTGAGCCCGACCATGCCCAGCACCACTGCAGCCATGATTGCAACCGGAAGTTTACGCTTGCTGATATGACGGTCAGGGCTGCGGTCGATGAAAGGAAGCAGGATCAGCAGCAGCACTGCGAGGGTGGGGATGAGAAATGTGCCGATCCACTCGACCGCCCCGGGGAAAAACTTTAACATCTCGAAAAGGAATAAAAAATACCATTCCGGGCGAGGGATGTAGCTGCTGTCGCTGGGATCCGCCTTCGGCTCATTTGCAACCCCAACGAAAGTCGCCAGCATCACCAGGATGACAAAGAAGGCGAAGGAGACGAGCAAATCTTTGTAAATAACATCTGGGAAAAACTTTTCGCCTTTTTCCTTGGCTATTTTATGCTTATCCAGGTAACTTTGCTTCTGCTCTTCGTTCACAGCGATGCTCCTCTCCCCTTATTCATCCAGGTCTGGGATATGCGATATCCCCAGTCGGATAACCATATAGATGTGCACGCCGATCATCGCCCCGATCAATGCTGGCAGAAACCAGATATGGGCGGAGAAGAAGCGGGTCAGCGTCACTGCGCTCAAGCCGGTACCGCCACGCAGCACATTCGCAAGGAATGGGCCGATCAGCGGGACGGTGCCGGCGATCTCGGTTCCGACAGTCGTTGCCCAATACGCACGCTGGTTCCAGGGCAGGAGATATCCGGTAAAACCCATCCCAAGGGTTGCAAAAAGCAGGACAACACCTGTGATCCAGGTGAACTCGCGTGGGTATTTATATGCTGCATAATAAAAAGTACGCAGCATGTGGATAAAAACGACGATCACCATCAGCGATGCACCCCAGTGATGGATGCCGCGGATCAGCCAACCAAATGTTACGCCGTTCATAATATATTGGATGCTGTCGTAAGCCTGGTCTGGGGATGGAACATAGTAAATGGTCAGGAACATCCCGGTGATTCCCTGGAACGCAAACAGGATCGCGCTGGCGCTCCCCAGGGTGAACCACCAATTTACTTTCGGGACCTTGCGGTCCAACACAGTGTCATAGATCGTTTGCAATCCGAGACGTTCATCGAGCCAGGTCAGTACTTTGGTTGTCATAGCTAACCTTCCACAT
>CAWBGK010000019.1:0-175638 GCA_963788305.1 uncultured Chloroflexia bacterium | reverse complement strand
GGTAACAAGACCGTGAGCATCATCGAGGACCACGACACGGCGAAGCCGCTGTTCCTCTATGTTGCCTCGCTCGCCGCACGCGCCCTACCAGCACCAGAGGAGGCGGTGGACGCCTACAAGGACCTGCCTGGCGACGTGCACCGGCAGACTTACGCCGCAATGATCACCGAACTCGACACGCAGGTCGGGCGGATCGTCGACGCGCTCAAGCAGAAGAACATGCTGGACAACACGCTCATCATCTTCAGCAGCGACAATGGCGGCGCCACCGGCGTATGCTCGCCACCGGGGCGCGGTCGCCGGAAGAAAGGGAAGAAAGCGGCGTCAAGCAGGAGTCGTTGCCGGCGAGAATTGTGGATCAAGTCGTAGATCGGAAGATCCGGGCTGACGGCGGCGCCATCAAATGTCACCAGGAACAGGTGGACGTACTCGCTCTTCCGGCCTGAAGGCTGGTCGAGCAACAACCCGGCTTTTTCCGATGGATCAGAATTGGGATCGCCGTTATCCTGAGCGGAGGCAATTTGAACAGGTGTGGATAACAGCAATATAATCGCCGCAGCCAGTATTCTGAGCCAGGCGAAAGGGCGGCTCCTCCGATAATCCATGCACTTATTTTAGCGCATCTTTGGATTATTTCCGAAAGGGTTCCATTCAAGAACGGAAGGCATCTGGTCAGGACACAGCAAATCTTCTTGACCTGAGCACTATTTGGATGCAGACATTTTATTTTCGATTGCGATGATCTCGTGCAGCAGTCGGTGCTCGAGGCCCTCCACTGAGCGATTGACCGGTGAATCCCCAACGGATCAATTTCCTCTCTCAGCAGACGGAGGTCTTCCACGGAAGGCAGCGGTGTGGGGCAAACCTCCGGTGAAATTTCCAGCTCGAAACCTGTACGCGCCTGGATATGCTCTATGGAGGTCCCTGGATGAAAGCTGGTAAGCCGCAGGCGCGGCTTTCCGAATGGATCCTGTCCATTAGAAAGTCCAAATTGTCCCAGGTCGCTCACCAGGTATTCAGGGGATGGATTTGAGCGTCGATCTGGATGATGTCCCAAACCGGAGAGGAAGTCCAGTTTTTCCACCAGAAGGTGAGCTCGAGAGTGGGCGCGGTACGTACAGGTGAATCTCGCGGATATAGGTCGTTACGTCTGGGATTCCCCCGGTTCCTGGCAGACGCAGGCGCGGTTTTCGATAATCCTGCCCAAAAGCGATATTGTTGAAGTTGCCGGCGGCATCGATCTGAGCGGGGCGAAAAAACTCCTTTGGCTGCAGCCTTGGTAGCAGGTCCGCCGCAGGCTCGCACAAAACCGACATTGTTCAATGATCGGTCCAGCCATAAGGCTTCGCAGGCGATAGGCCAGAGTGGGCAGGCCCGGCGGCAAACTCCCTGACCTATTGCCGAGGTGAAATAGAGGTTGGGTGCGTGAAGCGACCTTGCGAGCAAGTATCCCGCTGCCACCAGCGGAGTAGCCAACCCCTGCGCTACGATTTCCCCGTCGCACACCTGGCGGGCGATGCAAAAAACCATGATCTCTTCGGGTGTGATATCGGTCGGTTCGATCATAGCTGCTGCTTTCATTCTCAATCAGATGGGTTCCAATAATAACAAACAAAATCACTCAGCGGTTAGAAGGGCGTATTCTTTCAAGCACTACTCGGGCATGCTTTGGGTCGTCAGTAAAAATACCATCCACACCGGCTTCGAACAGGCGAACCATATCCTCTTCTCGATTGACCGTATAAACGAAGACCAGGCGCCCACGATCATGGGCGGATTTGATCAGCCGAGCCGTTGCCTCGCCGAGACCGGGATGCAGACTCTGATATGGAAAAGTCCATGCGGCGAGCAGCCGGGAGAAAATTCCTCTCCAGCCAGGGACGGTGAGGAGACCCAGCGGGGATTCGGGAAGCATGCGGTGGACCTCGATCAGTGTACTGGAGGTTGAACGAGGAAAAGAAGACCCGTTGAGTGAGCTTATGCTGCCTGACGAGATCGGCCACAGTGTTGGCTAAATTGTCTCCAGGCGTTGTGTAATTTGTGAGCTCGACATTGATAATTGCATGCTGTCCGACAGCCTGAAATACATCTTCAAGCGTGGGAATGGGTTCGCCGCGAAAGGCGCTGTCGAAATGGCTGCCTGCGTCCATCTTATTCAAATCAGCCACGGTATGTTCGCGAACATTCCCTGTGGACATCGTCGTGCGGTCTACCGTCTGGTCGTGGATGACGACCGGATGACCGTCCGCAGAAAGCTTTGTGTCCAGCTCGATAGCGTCAGCGCCCTGGTCCAATGCCAGCTTGAATGCTGCCAGCGTATTCTCAGGCGCGCTGGCAGAAGCTCCGGCGATCCGCGATAATGGCAGGTTTTGGAAGATTGGAGAGGAACATATTTTAGGCTCATGAAGATTATAATCTATACCAATCTTGATTTTTACGGACCTAATGGAGTTGATGGAATAGATATGATTAATCTATCTGTGATTATCCCTGCATATAATGAAAAAGATACCATCCGAGAAATTGTCAGACGCGTCAAGCTTACCGGCCTTGCAGACGAAATTCTGATTGTGGATGATGGCTCAAGTGATGGTACGCGTGAGATCATGAAGGAGCTCGCTCTGGACCCATCCGTTCGGATCTTCCTGCATGAGCGGAACCTGGGAAAGGGAGCGGCGGTGACAACAGGCTTCAGCCACGCTGCGGGGGAAATTATGATCATTCAGGATGCCGACCTGGAATATGATCCGCGCGATTATCCGATGCTGCTTAAGCCGATCGAGGAAGGGATTGCGGATGTGGTCTATGGTTCGCGCTTCCTGGGTGCGCCGCGCACGACCGACGATGTTCTGGCACATGATCGCCAATAAACTGCTGACGTTAATGACGAACGTGCTCTACAATAATATCCTGACGGATATGGAAACCGGGTATAAGGTATTCCGCCGCTCGGTCGTGGCTGAGATGAAAATTCATGCGCGCCGGTTCGATTTCGAGCCCGAGTTCACCGCGAAAATTTTAAAGCGCAAAGTCCGGATTTTTGAAGTGCCGATAACCTTCAACCCAAGAGACTACAGCGAGGGGAAGAAGATCAAGCTTCAGGATGCTTTTGTTGCCGTTTGGACGCTCGTAAAATACCGGTTTGTGGATTGAATTCTTACGAAGGTATGGATTAAAAAAACCTGCTCTGCCCATCCGCCGGTTGGATGTCTTTAACGTTCAGCTGAAGGATATCGTTTCCATTGAACCGGTTGACCTCAAAAGTAAAGAGCAGATCCAGAACCAGCGGCAGGTTTGCTTGCAGATGCCCCAACCGGAATGCGATTGCATCGTAGGTGATATAACCATCTGTGACAGTCAGCTTGAGGTGGCTGCTGTCTTTACCAACGGTACGGCTTCGCAACACCCGCACTCCACGAGAGATAAAAGCTGCCTGCGGGTTCTTCGCGCCGGTCGGCTCAATATACGCCAGGTCGTCCAGCAGCTCTCCAGTCAGCTCTGAGAGCGAAACCTCGGCATCGGCTGTGAGGCTTGGACGCAGGTCTAGATCAGCCAGCTCTTCCTGAGCGATGGATTTAAGGCGCTCGATTAATTCCGGCAGCTCGTCGTTTTTGACCGTGAAGCCAGCGGCAGCAGAATGGCCGCCGTGCCTGACCAACAGGTCCGCGCATCGGTCCAGGGCATTGGTGATGTGAAATTCGGGGATGCTGCGGCAGGACCCGCGCGTGAATTCGGTCGCCTCGATGGGCGACAATAGACGGGCGGTGGTATTTTTCCAACAAGCGAGAAGCTGCAAGACCTATGACGCCCGGGTTATAGTTTTCATTTACTGCAAACAACAGCAGGGCTTCCGGGTCCTGTGCGAGCACGGTACTCCTCGGCATGAGCCTGGATGGTTCGAGTGATCTCCTGGCGCTCGCGGTTCTGGTTATCCAGCAGCTGCGCCAGACTAGCTGCTTCGCTGACATCAGAGGTAAGAGCAGATCCAGCGCGCGACGGCCGAATCCAGCCGTCCAGCGGCGTTGAGCCGGGGACCGAGCAGAAATCCGATGCTGTCTGCTGAGATCGTTGCGGGAACAATCTGCGCTGCGCCCATTAATGAAAGTACTCCTTGACGATGGGGCTTGCGGATGTATTCCAGCCCGGTGCGCACAAGCGAGCGATTTTCACCCGATGAGGGGGCCTGGTCTGCAACCGTGCCAAGAGCCACAAGATCTAGGTAATCCACCGCCGGGGAAGGGTATGCAGGGTTGGGAGAACCGAATCCGGCTTTCTCCATCAGCGCAGAAGCCAGCTTAAAAGCCAGACCGACTCCAGCGAGGTTTCTCATCTGGATAGGTCTCTCCAGGCTGTTTAGGATCAACAATGGCTGCAGCCACAGGAAGCTCGGCGCCAGGCTTGTGATGGTCCGTGATTATCAAGTCCATGCCAAGCTGGCGAGTGTAAGCTGCCTCCTCGAGTGAACGCACGCCGCAGTCTACAGTGACAACGACCCGTGTGCCTTCGGAAGCCAGGATTTCGTAGCGCTTCTTTATTTAAGCCATAGCCTTCTTCAAACCGGTTTGGGATGTAGCCCCGGACCTGGGCGTTCAAGCGTCGGAGGACATCGGTGAGCAGAGCAGTGGCGGTGACACCGTCTGCGTCGTAGTCGCCATAGATAGCAATGGGCTCTCCACGTTGTTTTGCATCCCAGATCAGATCAACTGCTGCGGGGATGCCCAACATGTTCGCCGGCTGGTTCCCCTCAGGGGGTGAAGCCTGCAAGTATCTTCTTGCATCCTCAAATGTTTTCAAACCACGGTTGTAGAGGATTTGACGCAATATGGGCGGAAATTTTCCCAGCTCCAGATCTGCTTCAGGGTTGATTTCTCCGGCGAGGATCCATCGTTTTGCGGCGTTGATCGACATTCCTGCGAGTATAGCATACAAAAGCAGAAAATTCTTACGTTGACGAGAAGGTGGAATTCTGCTATCATCTCAGGTTGCATGAATGCGAAACATCAGAAAGTTCCGATAAAACGCCTCCAGGGAAAATGGCACGAGCTGACCACATGGCTTACCCCAGGTCTGGGAGTTAAGCGCTGGCTTGTCATGATCTTACTGGGTACAACCTTACTCGGGGTCGGGTTGGGTATCCTGATTTTGGAAATCTATCGAACAGCCCCGGAGACCTGGTGGCTGCCTGCGCTTTCAGCCGCCTCCCTGCGCTTCCTCCCCAGGCCAGTGCGAACGGTTGTTTTTGGAGGTCTGGGTATCGGACTGGTGATGTTCGGAATTTACGAATTGAACCGTACGATCATCCAACCTTTCCTGCGCCCGGGCGATCGGGTCGCATCTACGTTGATGTCACACCGCCAGCGCGGGCGCGGTCCGCGAGTGGTGGCGATCGGCGGCGGGCACGGTCTGGCTACCTTGCTGCGTGGGATGAAAACCTTCACCCATAATATCACTGCGATCGTCACTGTGGCGGATGACGGGGGTTCATCTGGCCGGCTGCGCCAGGAGATGGGCATATTACCACCTGGAGATATCCGCAATTGCCTGGCTGCGCTTTCAAGCGACGAAGCCCTGATGGCGCAGCTGTTCCAATACCGTTTTCCAAATGGAAATTCGGGCTTAGACGGGCATTCTTTCGGCAACCTGTTTATCTCGGCGCTTGCCGAGATCACCGGAAGCTTTGAAAGTGCGGTGGCCGAGTCCGGGCGCGTCCTGGCTGTCCAAGGTCAGGTCCTACCTTCGACTCTTCATAATGTCTCCCTGGAAGCAGACGTGATGCTGCCTTCGATCGCGAATGAGAAGCGAATCCAGGGCGAGAGCAAGATTTCAGTGGCGAACGGCAAGGTCAGGCACGTCTGGATCGAGCCGGGGAACCCCCCGGCTTTTCCCCAGGCGATTCAGGCGGTCCTGGCGGCGGATTTGATCATCATCGGACCAGGGAGCCTTTACACCAGCATCTTACCGAACCTGCTGGTGCCGGATCTGCTTGAGGCAATTCGAGCCAGCAGGGCGATGAAGCTGTTCGTTTGCAACGTGGCCACTCAACGCGGGGAGACGAATGATTTCAATACCCAGGACCACATCCGCGCGATTGAAACCCATGTTTCTGGGAAGCTGTTTGACCTATCCATCGCTAACGATCATTTTGAAGGCAAGCTGCCCGCGTCCATCGATTGGGTGAAAACAGACCCAGATGATGAGGAACCAACGGCAGTATATACCGCCGATCTGGTCGATACGCTCTATCCCTGGCGGCATGATTCGCACAAGCTTGCCCAGGTCATCATGGATTTATATCAGGAACGCACGGGACCTCTGGTAGAATAGGTTGCGGTTTTTAGCATTGAATAGCACCCGGTTTTCCTACGGGTTCAATAAAAATGAATACGTAATCCCAAATTTAGATGGAGGATCAAATGACAGTAAGAGTTGGTATCAATGGTTTTGGCCGAATCGGGCGGCAGGTAATCAAGGCGATTCGCGACTACCATCCCGAGGAATTGGAAGTTGTTGCCTTCAATGATATCGGTGATCTCAAGACGATGGCTCACCTGCTCAAGTACGACTCCAATTACGGCAAGTTTGACGGCACGGTTGAGGTCGGCGACGGCGAGCTGCTGGTTGATGGCAAATCGGTTAAAGCATTCAAGGAAACCGACCCGGCAAACATCCCGTGGGCAGACCTTGGGGTTGAGATTGTGGTCGAGAGCACCGGCATCTTTACGGTGAAGAGCGATGGCGTAAACAAGAAGGGTAAGGCTGTCAAAGGCGCCGAGAACCACATCACAAAAGGCGGCGCAAAAAAGGTCATCATCTCTTCCCCCGCCGAAGGTGAGGACCTCACGATTGTCCTGGGGGTCAACGATAAGATGTATGACCCAGCCAAGCATCATGTTGTTTCGAACGCCTCCTGCACGACAAACGGGTTGGCTCCCGCTGTCAAGGTTGTTCATGACAAGTATCAAATCAAGCGTGGTTTCATGACGACGATCCACGCCTACACCAATGATCAAAAAATCCTTGATCTGCCGCACAGCGACCTGCGCCGCGCCGCGCGGCAGCGATGAGCATCATCCCGACCACCACCGGCGCTGCCAAGGCGATCAAACTCGTCATCCCATCGCTGGCTGGAAAGCTAGATGGTCATGCGCTGAGAGTCCCAACATCCACCGTTTCGGTCATCGATCTGACAGCTGAGCTTGAGAACCCGGTGAGCACCGAACAGCTGCGCCAGGACTACCGTGATGCTGCTGCCGGTCCGCTCAAGGGTATCCTGGGTGCAGAAGACGAACCCCTTGTCAGCATCGACTACAAGGGCGATCCGCGCAGCTCGATCGTCGACCTCCCCTTCACCAGCGTGCTGGGAAAAGAAGCCGGGACGTTTGTCAAGATCGTTGCCTGGTATGATAATGAATGGGGTTACTCGGTTCGGACGTCTGATCTTGCCGCGATGATGGCGAAGTACCTTTAAATAACCCACATCCCATTGATCTTGAGGGCTGGCTTTTCCCAGACTCAAGATTATTGGGTGGAGGAATTCATGTTCAATAAGAAACTGGTAACCGATGTTGATGTTCAGGGCAAGCGAGTTCTTGTGCGTGTAGATTTTAACGTACCGATCAAAGATGGAAGAGTCGAAGACGACACGCGCATTCAGGCAGCTTTGCCTACGATTAATTATCTGCTGGAGCACGGGGCAGCAGTGATCCTATGTTCCCATCTTGGACGGCCAAAGGAAGGTCCGGATCCGAAATACTCCATGCGCCCTACCGCGGCGCACCTTTCCGGTCTGCTGGCCAAACCTGTTGCGTTTTCGGAAGAGGCGGTTGGTCCGGTGGCAGAGACTGCAGCGAAAGCGCTCCACCCAGGCGAGGTCCTGGTCCTTGAAAATACCCGCTTTTATAAGGGCGAAACGAAGAACGACCCGGAGATGGCTCGCCAATTTGCAGCACTGGCGGAACTCTATGTCAACGATGCTTTTGGGTCAGCGCACCGTGCGCACGCTTCTACAGAAGGAGTTGCGAAATTCCTCCCGGCGGTCGCAGGTTTTCTGATGGAGAAAGAGATCAAGTACCTGGGCCAGGCGGTCGCAGAACCTAAGCGCCCGTTTGTCGCGATCCTGGGCGGTGCGAAGATCGTTGATAAGATCGGCGTGATCCGCAACCTGCTCAAGAAAGCGGATTTGATCTTGATCGGCGGCGGGATGGCGAATACTTTTTTCAAGGCGCAGGGATATCCAATCGGCGATTCTCTGGTGGATGAAGAAGCATTGGAGACCGCTCGCGAGCTTCTGTCTGAAGGCAAACAGCACTTGCGTTTACCGGTGGATGTTGTGATTGCCGACCGCTTCGATGATGATGCGGAACGAAAAACGATTGAAATGGGCCCGGTGCCAGACGGCTGGCGGATCATGGATATTGGACCGGAGACCGTTAAAGCGTTTGGCAAGAATTTACATAGCGCCGGGACGATTGTTTGGAATGGACCGATGGGCGTCTTTGAATTCCCTAATTTTGCCAAAGGGACTTTTGGCGTCGCCCGGGAAGTCGCCGCAAGCGGCGCTCTCTCGATTGTGGGCGGCGGTGATTTCGGTCTCGGCGATTAACCAGTCAGGCTTGAGCGACAAGATCACCCATATCTCGACGGGTGGAGGCGCTTCACTGGAGATGCTTGAAGGTCTGGTTCTGCCCGGTGTTGCAGCGCTGCTGGACAAATAATTGCCTTTTTTGGCAGTATTGAACCTGTACTCAGACAGACAGCTGGGGCGCACGGCAGTGCGCCCTTTTCGGTGCTGAGTAGCGTAAATGGAATGGAAGAATGGAGAGATCATATGCGAAGACCATTTGTTGCAGGGAATTGGAAGATGTATAACACGATGGCTGAGGCGCGGAAATTTGTCTCAGAACTTGTGCCCGGTCTGAAGAGCTTCCCAGACGTTGAAAAAGTGCTCTGCCCGCCATTTATGGACATCCTGCCCGTCGCAGCCATGTTGGAGGGGACGGACATTGGGCTTGGCGCGCAGAACATGCACTGGGAAGCCAAGGGAGCTTTCACGGGAGAGATCTCCCCGATGATGGTTGCCGAGCTTTGCCAGTACATCATCATCGGACATTCGGAGCGCAGGACCTATTTCGGAGAGACCGATGAGACCGTCAATCGGAAGGTGAAGTCAGCGTTTGCACACGGGCTGATTCCGATCGTTTGCGTTGGTGAAACACTTGCTGAATATGAATCAAATCAAACCGCCGAGGTGATCCAGCGTCAGATTCGAGCCGGTCTGGGCGACTTGAAGGTGATGGAAGACCCCGATCGATCCGCCGCGCTGGTGGTCGCCTATGAGCCTGTCTGGGCGATCGGAACAGGGAAACCCTCCACGGCTGCAGGGGCTTCGGAAGTCATTCGTGATGTCATCCGGCCTGCGCTTGCCGGTTTATTTGGCAGGTCCACCGCTCAACAAATTCGGGTGCTTTACGGCGGTTCAGTCAACAGCAAAAACGCAGTCGAGTTCTTCAGTGAGACAGAGATCGATGGCGGCCTGGTTGGAGGCGCCAGCCTGAAAGTTGAAGATTTCACACAAATCGTCCGAGCAGCCGCCCAATAATCAACGGTAAATCCTGGCATGCCTGCCCGTCTGGATGGTCTCATCTGGCTGATCGCATCGCTCGTTCCGCTCCTATTCTTACAGCGCAGCCTGCACCGAGAAATCCAGACGGTTTTCTTATTCCTGACGCGGCGGACAGACCTGTCGATTTCGCTCTTCTCAATTTTATTTTTCCCCGGTGTTCTGCTGCACGAAGGCAGCCATTTCATGATGGCTCGGCTGGTGGGAGTGCGAACGGGCAGGTTTTTCTCTGCTCCCGAAACCAACCGGAGACGGCAAACTCCAGCTGGGGTTTGTTGAAACCGAATCGACGGACTGGGTCAGAGATGCCCTGATTGGAACAGCGCCGCTGCTGGCGGGGGGGGCGTTTGTTGCCTATGCGGGATTGATTAAGCTTCATTTGCCTGAACTGGTGCAGACTCTCTGGATCCAGGGAGCCGTGGCATTTGGGCAGGCATTTAAGCAAATGATGGTTTTGCCTGACTTCTGGCTGTGGTTTTATCTGGCTCTGGTTGTCAGCAGCACCATGCTGCCATCACCGTCGGATCGTCGAGCATGGCTGCCGCTTGGCTTGATTCTGGCAGCACTTGCAGTCGCAGCGATCCTATCAGGCGCTGGTCCCTGGATGATTGATAATCTGGCCGAACCCTTCAACCAGGTCTTGCGGGCGATTGCCCTGGTTTATATGATCAGCGCAGGGCTGCATCTGGTGCTGCTTCCTTTTGTGTGGTTAACCCGTCGATTTCTCGGTCGAATTTTCGGTCTGGAAGTGGTGTTATAATCCTAATCCCGTTGAAGGTTTGCCGGTCTAGGGTGAACCTCAGGATGTGGCGATAAATGAATGGCAACTGGTATGCTGTTCGCAGCAAACCTCGAAAAGAAGATATTATCTGGCGGCAGCTGGTATCGCATGGATTTGAAGTATTTTATCCGCGTATCCGCGTTCAACCGGTTAATCCGCGTGCCCGACGGCTGAAACCATATTTTCCGGGCTATCTTTTTGTGTTTTCGGACCTGGATGAGGTGGGAGTATCCCTGTTCCAGTGGATGCCACACACTCTGGGCCTGGTGAGTTTCGGCGGCGAGCCAGCTGCCGTCCCGGATAACCTGATCCATTCCATTCGGAAGCGCGTGGAAGAAATCAATCTTGCCGGCGGCGAGATTTTTGCGGGCTTGAAATCAGGGGATATGGTATGGATCAGCGATGGCCCGTTCAGGGGGTATGAAGCGATCTTCGATGCCCGTCTGCCTGGGAGCGAGCGAGTCCGCGTTCTGCTGGAGTTCCTTGGAAGCAGTCGAAAGGTTGCTTTAACGCTGAACTCGGGTCAGATATCGCACAAGAAACAATAATTGGAAGGTTAGAGGTCGAATTTTCTTCTATGAAAAAGGCTTTTATCACTGGAATTACCGGACAGGACGGCTCTTATCTGGCAGAGCTGCTGCTTTCAAAGGGATATGAAGTTCACGGATTGATCCGGAGAGCCAGCACTTTCAACACCGGCAGAGTAGATCATATTTACCGTGACCCTCATAATCAAAACGGAATCCGGTTGGCCCTGCATTACGGCGACGTCGGCAGCTCCGGGAACCTGATGGAGCTGATTTATGACATCCAGCCGGATGAGATTTACCACCTGGCTGCCCAGAGCCATGTCCGGGTGAGCTTTGATCTGCCCGAATACACCGGAGATATCACTGGACTTGGGACCCTGCGGATCGTGGAAGCGGTACGGAAAAGCGGGATCAAGACCCGTTTTTACCAGGCATCTTCCAGCGAGATGTACGGCAGCGCCCATCCGCCGCAGGATGAAGAGACGCCATTTATGCCCCAAAGCCCATATGCTGCCGCAAAAGTCTATGCTTACTGGATCACTCGGAATTATCGGCAGGGCTACGGGCTGTTTTCCTGTAATGGGATCCTTTTCAACCACGAGTCCCCCCGGCGCGGCGAGACTTTTGTTACCCGCAAGATCACCAGGGCGGTGGCTGCAATTCGGGCTGGCAAGCAGGATGCGCTCTACCTGGGCAACCTGGATGCGCGGCGAGACTGGGGGTATGCGCCTGACTATATTGCTGCGATGTGGAAAATGCTCCAGCACGATGTTCCGGATGATTTTGTGATCGGCACAGGCGAGGCGCATTCAGTCCGTGATTTTCTCGATGAGGCCTTTGGGTACGTGAACCTCGACTGGCATGATTATGTCAAGATCGATCCGCGCTATTTTCGACCCACTGAAGTGGATTACCTGCAGGCCGATCCGTCGAAGGCGCAAAAAGAGCTCGGTTGGGAGCCCAGGGTCTTCTTCCGCGATCTGGTCCGGATCATGGTCGATGCGGACCTGGAGCTCGTGGGGCTGCAATCCCCTGGAGAAGGGCGAAAGATCCTTGAGGCCAACCATGGGCGCTGGCACCGTTGGGAGGACCAGATCGTTTCAATGGACCATTGATTGAGCGCTGGATGCAGGTTGAGCCTTCACAGAAAAGCGTTAGAAGCTTGAAAAAAGCCTTTTCCAGACCCGCAATTTCCCGGATAACACGGGCGATATTCGGTCTGGCGCTGGGCTTTTTTTTCTTGTTCCTGGCTTTGCGGGAGGTCGACTGGTCAGTCGTCGCGAACACCATCAGCCAGGTTAAGATCGGTTTCTTATTGCTTGGGCTGGTGGTTTCCGTGACCACGCTGATGTTGAAATCGTACCGCTGGAAATACCAGCTGGAATCCTGCAATCGACTCATCAATTTTATAGATGTATCCGCAGCTTTTATTTCTGCCCAGCTGCTCAACTCATTGTTCCCGATCAGAATCGGTGAGGTCAGCCGTGTTTATGTGGTCAGCCAACGCGGGGTTGAGCCAGCCTGCGCGGTCGGCACTGTATTGGGCGAGAAATTTATCGATATCCTGGCGTTCATCCTTCTCATCGGAATCATGCTTCTCAAAGTACCGCTTCCGGAGTGGCTGAAGCTGACGGTATCGATGCTGAGCCTGGTTTTTTTATTGGCGAGCCTTATTTTGATAATCCTGCTGCTTTTCCCAAGCCAACTGAATAAGCTGGTTGAAAAAATCAGCATGCGATTATCCAGGCGGATGGCGGATTTCGTTCAAAGGCACACCAGGGCTGGATTTGCATCGCTGGCTGTTTTCCGAACGCCGAATAAGCTCGGGTGGCTCCTGGCTCAGACGGCAGTAATCTGGGGGACGGCGATTCTGACCAATCTGATCGCACTTCTGGCTTTGGGGCTCCCGGCATCGATCGATGTTGCCCTGTTTTCCCTGATCCTGATCCAGGTCGGATATTCGCTGCCGGGATTGCCGGGAAAAGTTGGTGTATTTGAATATGCAGGCGTCCTGGCTTTCGAATTCTTTGGATGGGATCGATCGGCAGGGCTGAGTTACGGTATACTCTTGCACGTCATTGCATATCTCCCGGTGGTGGTGCTGGGACTGCTATCTTTCTGGCATCTCCAGGCATCTGGTTTGAGGAGAACACCCCCCGGAGGGAATATGGAAGTCTCGATTTAACAATAAGTGGATTAATCCTTGGAACGATCGGTTCTGTTTATCTGCACTGCAAATATTTGCCGCTCCCCGATGGCTGAGGGATTATTTCGATTATTCACCCTGCAGATGGGGCAGACCTGGCGGATTGGCTCCGCTGGAGTCTACGCTCAGCCGGGCTATCCGGCAGCCGAGTATACCCTGGAAATCCTGCGCGAACACGGCGTGGATCTTTCGGCTCACCGCTCGCGGCTGATAACGGCTGACCTGATCAAGCAGTTCCAGCTGGCGCTCACCATGGAGCAGGGTCATAAGGAGGCCTTGCTGGCGGCTTTCCCAAACCGAATTGGAAAAATTTACCTATTGAGCGAGATGACCGGGAAATTCCGAGATATCGTGGACCCGATTGGAAGGGAATATCTGGACTATCTTGATACTGCTCGCGAGATCAAGGGAATTTTCAGCAGCGGTTTCGATCGGATTGCCACCCTGGCGGAAGATGACTGACATTGATGTAAAGTCTCAGGCTCCTTCAGAAAGGCGTGAACCGCTCCTGATCGTGATGATCCTGGCGCTGGCGCTTTTACACGGCTTGATGTACGTTTTTCTACTGCCGCCGTGGCAGCATTATGACGAACCAAAGCATTTTGAATACGCCTGGTTGGCGGCTCAGTTTGACGAGATTCCGGCTGAAGCAGAAATTCCGCCAAAATTCAGCCGGCAGGTGCTGAAATCGATGATCGAGAACGGCTTTTATGCGCAGATGTCCGCACCCGCACCGGTGATCGGTCCGCCGAGCCAAAAAGTGTCGATTCCAGGATTTTCTCAGCTTACTGAGCCGCCGCTTTATTATTATTTCGCAGGATTACCGATTCGGGTTATCAGCTCCATGGGAATAGACGCCCAGCTCTATGCAGGGCGCCTGTCATCGCTGGTCTTCCTGGTCCTGACGGTTCTTGCTGCATGGGGGACTGCGAGCGAGCTTGTATCCAAGGGCCATCCCCTGCGCTGGATGCTGCCCATGACGCTGGCGCTGACCCCGGCTTTTGTGGAAAATATGAGCTCAGTGAATAATGACAGCCTGGCAATCGCGGCGGCAGCATTGCTGATCTGGATGAGCGCGCGCCTGATCCGGCGCGGATTTTCCTGGCTGACTTTCAGCCTGTTTGCCCTTACCGCAATCCTGACCTGGTTCGCGAAAACCACAGCACTGGTTGCCCTGGCGGCAACCATACCGGCGCTGTTATTTTCGCTCGCGAGAGGCAGGATGCGCCGGGCAGCCTGGTTTGTCCTGGCGCTCAGCGTGGGAGCAGGGCTGGTTTTCAGCCTGCGTTGGGACGATGCATTTGCCTGGTATCGGAACACCCCTCAGGCGGCAGCGCTGCGTGTCAAGACTGACCAGGCTCCTGTCGGTGAATATGCGCTGCAGGTCGAAGCTGGTTTACCCATCCATCCTAGCTACCTTCCTGAGGCTTATCAACACCTGCCTGCTTCTTTCCTGGAGAAATTGGCTGGAAAGCCGATCACATTCGGATACTGGGTCTGGTCGGACCAGAAAACCCGTCTGCGGGGACCTGGGCTGCGAACAACCCAGGAGAATTTATCCGAGCAGCTGTTTGTCTCGCCCGAACCGACATTCTACGCTTTCCAGTCTGTATTGCCGGAGGCTGGTGGGCGGGTTTGGGTGGATTTGGCGCCTGAGCTTGAACAGCCAGGGATAAATGTATATTATGATGGGCTTCTGCTGGTAGAGGGACACAGACCGATCTCTGAGCCGCCGTCCTTTGATTCTGGCGATGGAGAAAGCGGCGAATGGGGCGGAGAGCCGTTTATAAATCTGCTTCGAAATCCTTCTGGCGAGGCTCCGGGACCCAGGCTGAACCCTGTGATTGACAACTTCATCGCAGACTGGCTGCCTGAAAAAGTGCATCCTTCGCTTCTGCTTGGATCGCTGGTTGACACAGGCGGCACCCGGGACCTCTACCCGATCAGCGCCCGGCATCTTTTCCAAACATTCTGGGCGAGGTTCGGCTGGGGTCATGTCCCGCCGCTCGAGCCTGTGTGGGCATACCGCCTGCTGCTCGGTTTTACCCTCCTCGGAATCCTGGGGGCGCTGTTGGGCGCGGTTCGATGCTGGAGGACGCTGCCGTGGGATGTGATCGCGACCTTCGGATTAGTGGTCATCCTGGCGACCTTCCTGGTGCTGACAAGAGGCGGGCCGAATATCATCGACGCGGCATATTATTTCCCTACTGCTCGCTACATATATCCGGCAGTGATCCCGGTGCTGCTGCTGCTGGTCAGCGGATGGCTGGAAAATTTCCGGCTGGTACACGGTACCTGGTTGAGATTAACTCATAAAGAGCGCTCGACCGTGCAGGGCGATTCTCAACTGGCTGGTTTTTATCTGGCTTATCTGGCTTTCTTTCTGACCATCGATTTTCTCTCGATTCTCGGGGTCGCTCAATACTATGGTTCATAAAAGATGATGCTGGGGAGGAACAAGATGCGCAGTCGGCACTCTTGGAGGACGATTAGTTATTCTTTGGATTATGTTGGCTCTGGCAGGTTGTCAGAACTCTGGACCCATCCCGGCAACGCTGGTCGTCCAAACACCCACCGCTCCCACCGAGATGAAACCCGACCAGTCGCTGCCCCTAGCGGCTACACCCTCAGCGGTGCAACAGCATGCCTGCCCAGCCGAGCCCAATTTCAGTCCCGCCGCCGCAGCCAATCCCAGGGATTGAGATCAACCGGATGGACCAGGCTGCACTCGACCTGGTCAAGCAGGCGGGTTCGGATTGGATTCGACGCAATTCGTTGAAATGGTCTGATGTTGAGCCGAGCGAGGGCGAAATTAACTGGAATGCAGTTTCAACACTTGAAATGGAAATCGCATCTGCCTCCGAGCTCGGGCTGGAAATGGTCTTAATTGTTAACAGCACTCCGCAGTGGGCGCAATTGAACCCCGGGGATTTTTGCGGTCCTGTTTCTTATGAGAAACTTCCCGCCTTTGCCAATTTTCTTTATGAAGCGGTCAAGCGCTACAGCGCGCCACCCTACAATGTGAAATATTGGGAATTCGGGAACGAACCGGATATCGATCCTGAATTCGTCCCCTCCGAAAGCCCCTTCGGTTGTTGGGGCGATAAGACGGACATTTTCTACGGCGGAAGCTACTTCGCCGAAATGCTGAAGCAAGTTTATCCGCGAGTCAAGGCTGCCGATCCCGAATCGCAGGTTCTTGTCGGTGGCCTGCTGCTGGATTGCGACCCTGTCAACCCGCCCGAAGGAAAAGACTGCACGCCCTCGCTCTTTTTGGAAGGGATTCTGCGCAGCGGAGGAGGCGATTTCTTTGATGGGATCAGCTTCCATGCATATGATTACTACAGCGGGCCGTTTCAATACGGCAATGCGAACTGGAACAGCAGCTGGGACAGCACGGGTCCAGTCCTGATCGCCAAGACCCGATACCTGCGCAGCCTGCTGGCGGCTTACCAGCACCCAGAAAAATTTCTGATGAATACCGAAGCCGGCCTGATTTGCGCCTTTCCGGACGGATCGCCGGAATGTCAAACCCCCGAATTTGAACAGACCAAGGCGAATTACATCGCCCAGGTGAACCTGGCTGCACTCGCCGAGAAGCTCCGGGCGAACATCTGGTACAGCCTGACTGGCTGGCGCGGCACAGCCCTGGTCGACGACCGCGGCGATCCTTTTCCGGCCTACAAGGCATTTCAATTCAATTCTTCACAAATGCTTGGGGCAGCCTATGTCCGCACGATCACGGATGTCCCGGGTTTGTGGGGTTATGAGCTCCAGAAGGCGGATCAGCGGATCCAAATCCTCTGGTCGATCGATGGGCAGGAACACGATTACCCATTCGATCGAAGACCAGAGGCTGTTTATAACGTGTTTGGCGAGCTCAGCGAACCTGGTGATACGACGGTCAACATCCGATCAGGACCGATGTATCTGGTCTGGAACCTCTAGCCAGGCTGCCTGACAAGCGAAGTGGATGGAAGAGCATGCTCAGCGAATTTTCTCGAGCAGCTCGGCGATCGCTGCACTCCAGCACGGCGTCGATTTGTCCCAACGAGCTTTCCAGGGTGACCGGGACGGTCTTGTCCAGCAGGACGCCGGTCCCTTCGATGACCAGCTCACCATTGGGCGCTACAGGGCGGCCTGTCGGGAACTGCATGGTGAAGTCTCCCGGCAGCTTGTATTGCCCCAGACCGACTTCGCCAAAAGCGCCGGCAGTTGGGTAGTGACCAATTACGATCGATCGATCATCGTACTGCATGGCATAGGCGAAGCCTTCGCAGGCGCTGATGCAGTCCGAGCTGACGAGCACAGCAATTGGACCTTTGTAAAAGAGCGGAGCAGGCTGGATGCGGGTTGGATATCCGGTAGGCTCAAAATTCCCGGTCGTATCACTGTAATAATAGTTCTCATACAGCTCAATTTCCTTGTCGAAGAAATATCCCGCGAAGTCCATGGCCAGGCCCAACGATCCACCCGGGTTCGCACGAAGATCGATGATCAATCCGGGGACTTCATTATCGATCAAGTTTTGAATGTAGCGGTCCCATACGCTGGCCATCAGGGCGTAGTCGTCGCTGAAAGTGTCAATCCGAATATAACCAAGCCCGCTCTCGTCCAGGACCAGTCCGTCAAGCGGCAGCTGGACTTCGTCCAGGTTGTAGCCCGGGATGGAAAGAAGAAGCGAGTCGAATTCTGCGGCTGCCTTCAGCGCTTCGGACTCCGGCTGTGCTCCACCAGGGTTCCTGTATTCGATCTCCACCTTCGTGTCGGGAGGCATACGGGTAAGAAATGCCACCTGTCCCAGTTTGCGGGCATGGTCAGTTGAATAAGGGCCAAAACCCGGGACGACTTTTTCAATCGCCTGTGCGACCGGCTCGCCATCCCAGGTGAGGACCTCGGCGCCCTGCTGGATTCCAGCTTTGTCTGCAGGCAGGCCTGGCAAGATTTCTTTGACGATGACCTTGCCGTCTGTCAAGCGATCCAGGACCATCCCAAAACCACCCCCGTACCTGGAAAAGAATATTTCCTGATCCATCGAGACGCCGACATGCCCATCCGGGATTTGAAGCGTGAAATCAAAAAGGGTCTTATAGAATTCCTGGTCTGAGCTCAGCTTGTCAAAACGAGGGCCAAATTCATCTTGAAGCGCATCCCAGTCGATATTCTTCGCATCCGTGAATGGGTATTCACGACTGACCTTTGCAAATAGAGCCTGGAAAGATTCCCCATATCCGAGGCCAGAAAAATCCTTCACCGCACCTGCACCTTCAAGCAGGGTCAAACCCGGATATCTCTCTTTATAGAACCGAAACGGCTCTTCATTCAAGTCCACAGGTTGTAGCCAGCAGGGATGGTTTCGATCGGATCGTCAGAAGTGAACAGCTTGCGGTCGGGTCCAAAACCGCTGGGGAAACCCTGGTTTTCGTCTGGAGACCAGACAACCAGGATCCCACCGACGATCTCATCGTCATTTTCTGGATCCGTGATCGCCGAGTTATAGGCTGTCGACCAACCTTTGCCATCACGTTCTTCGAGGAAAGGATCTCCCCAGGTGTTGGACCAGTAGGCGACCTGGAACGTCTGAACGCCGAGATCCGAGGTGCTGTCATTGTCTACATCGACTGCGGTGCCCTGAGGAACAGAAGGCAGCGTGAGGGTGTAGCTCAACTTCTGATCTGCGCCAACCACTACCGGGCCAATTTTTTGACCTTCGAGGGGAAAACGAAATTCCCGGTCCCTGCGGATAAACCCGGCCTGATCTTCTAACATGACGAAGGGCTGTGAGATCGTATTCAAAAAAAATGGAGAGGTGAATGGGATATCGCCGCGGATTTGCACGGGCTCATCTGGACCAAGTGTGAGGCAGGGTCCGGACGGCTGCGGCAGGCAGGTGGGAGCAGGCATTGGCGAGCTGGAAGTTGCTTCGACAGGATTATTGGGAAGCGAGATCCCTCCTGGACGAAATATTGAGCAGCCTGAAACCACAAAGGCTGCGATCAGTGAGAGTTCTGAGAATGTGATAATGCGTCATGGGAAATTTCACCTTTAAGTTATTTGGATTCAAAATCAGGATCGCTGCGGCTTGATTTAAGATCATCGAGCTGAAGAACCTCTGAGAGATGACTGGATATTTGATCGAGCTGATCGGAGAGCTTTCGCAGCTCTGCTCGGGTGGGGATCTGGCGCTGCTCGAGATATGCCTCGATGTCTTTTTCGAGCTGCTGCTGATCGGCGAGCCGGGCGGTTGGATTGAGCAGCTTTTCGATCAAGATATTTCCATCAGCTTCGGTCAGCTCGCCGGAAGAGATCAGCTCATCGATGCGCAGGCGGAGCTCTTCGTCAAAGGTCCGAAAGATGCTTTGGGGCAGGTGGAAGCCATGTTGAAGCGCTGAAAGCCGGTCCCCACTGGAACGGATCAAACCGGTCAGAAGGCTGCCGGAAAGCAAACCTGTTTGCCTGCGCTCCTGTTCCATGATAATCTGGGTGAGCGTCAGCAAGGTCAAATCTTTTCCATTGGAATGGTCAATCACCTTGACCTCAGTCCCCTGGCGGATGAGCTCAGCAACCCCATCCAGAGTCACATACTGCTTCGACGCTGTATCGTAGAGCTTGCGGTTGGGGTAGCGTTTTATGGTAACCATCGGAGGATCAGGACGCCTTAAGCTCGTCTATTTTTTCCGAGAGGCTGGAAACCTGCTCATTCAGCGCATCCATGTCTGCCCGGGTGGGGAGATTCATTCTTTCCATGGCAGATTGCGCAACCTTGGAGAAATCTTCCATTTTGCTTTCGGATTGCTTCCTGCTTTTCTCCTTCAGCGCATTTAAGCGGGTTCGACCGTTCTTTTCAGCGATCTCGCCCTGTTCGACCAGGCGGTTGAAAACTTGTTCGGCTTTTTCCTGCGCCAGGGACCAGGCGCCAATTCCAGCCAGCACTACCTTCCGTCCAGGCTGGCAGCAGGTATTTTGATCTTGAGTTTCAGCAAGGTTCGTCTCGGCAGACATATCACTTCTCCTTATCCAATACCGATTTAAAAAACATAATGACGCACCGCGTCGGGGTGAGTATAGCATGCCAAAAAATGACTGTCAAGTGGAGTCGAACCGACGTTCGAAGGGTATAATTGCCGGATGACAGGCGGTAAACCAGCAGGCAAGCGTGGGGAAAGATGAGAATCTTGTCGTTAAGCGATACACTGGTTCCTTTTATCTACAGCCCACAGGTCCGCAGTCGATTTCCTGATATCGATTTGATCCTTGGATGCGGCGATCTGCCCTATTATTATCTTGAATACGTCTATAACGCGATGGACGTGCCGCTGTTTTACGTGCGCGGCAATCATGATAAAACGGTCGAATATTCTGAAGCAGGGCAGCACAGCTTCCCCCACGGTGGGATCGACCTGCATCGGAAATCTATCCATTATCGCGGGCTTCTATTGGCTGGAGTGGAAGGAAGCGTGCGCTATCGCGAAGGCAGCTTTCAATATACCCAATCCGAGATGTGGCTTCACGTCTTCAGCCTGGTGCCGGCATTCTTCAGAAACCGAACGATGCATGGGCGCTACGTCGACGTCTTCATCAGCCACGCCCCACCGCAAGGCATACACGATGGGGAGGATTTGCCTCATCAGGGAATCCGTGCTTTTCGTTGGCTGATCGAGGTCTTCCAACCTTTATATTTCATCCACGGCCATATCCATGTCCTGAGGCCCGATACAACCACCGATACCACCTTCGCGATGACGCGTGTGATCAATACCTACGGGTTCCGTGAAACGCAATTGAAGCTCCCCCAGAAAGCTATCCAGACGTCAGCGACAGATCAGCGTCGGCGTCTTTGAGCCTCGCAGGACTTTATCGACGGTGCTTCCCAGCACGACTTCAAGAACGGGTTTGAGGCTGTAGCTGCCCATGATGATCAGGTCGCAGCCTTCTGCAGAAGCGAGGAGCAGCAGAGCTTCACCCGGATCGCCTACTTCTAAAAAATAACGCGCTGAGACATGATGATCATCCAGATAAATCCTGGCCTGCTCGAGAGTTTTCTCGCCTGATCCTTTCCCATCCTCAACAGATACGACATCCAGGCGGATCGACCACTGCCTGGCGAGGTAGGTTGCGACAAAAAGAGCCTCATGCGCCTGCGCACTGCCATCAAAAGCGAGAAGCCCGTGGTTCAGCTGAGATACGGTCTGAGGTGTCGCCAGGACCGGTCGAGGGCTGCGGTGAAGCAGGTTTCGAAAGCCTGAGTTCAACCTGGAGATTGGGCGTTCGCCAGGAGGGTAGCTCAAGTTGACGACGACGAGATCGGTGGCTGCAGCCCGGATTGAAGTCTGTTCAACGACCTCGCCTTTCGTGATCACCAGGCTGCCTTGAATGTTTTTTGCTCGACAGAGCCCGTCAAACCTGTCCTGGAGCTCTGAAAGTCCGGCATCCTCTTCCGGATCCGATGGGACGACATGCAGTCCGTGCAGGATGGCCTGCTCGCGTGTCGCAACTTCCAACGCCTGTTCCAGAGCGCACCAACCGTCTTCTTTCCCATTAATTGGCACGAGAATCTCGATGAATAGACGGTTATCGCGGCGGATCTCGACCTGATCGCGCCAGCGCCCGATGGGAGGGCCGCCTTCGAGCCCATCCGGAATAACCAGGTTCAGGAGTTTTCCTCCAACCCTGCTGATCCAGCTCTCGGTATGATCTTCAACTAAATGCTCGAAAACAGTTTCAGCGCGGACCGGAAACCCGAACTCATCTTCCAGCTCACTCCGATGCGCTGCGATCCAAAGGTAAAGGTCGGTTTCCGTCCGACCGGGGAACCAGCGGAGCGTACCTTGTGTGCGGATGATCTCGACGACCGGAGAATAGACGACATCATACCAATGGAGCACCGCCTCCTCGTAAGTGATCGATCGCTGAAAATCGATACCCATGAAATAACGGTGGACGTCAATATGCTCCAGTAAAATCGGATACTGGCCGGGTATCGTCGCGCTGAGATCGGAATTGGGCCTCAAACGATCCAGGCTCGTTTTTTCCAGGAACTGGCTGTATTCAGCTTTGCGGATCAAGTCATCCGGCTGGATATCCTTCGTCAAAGGAATGTGGGTATAGACCTCGGTGACATAAGCCTGGATGTATTCTGAGCCAAGCTGACGAGCGACGGAAACCCGGTGGTTGCCATCCTGTACGAAATAAACATCACCGATCTTATAGACATCGATTGGCGGCAGGCCGGCATATCCAGATGCTGCAAGCTTGACCCGCGCCCAACGCTCGGGATTGACCTCCCGGCGCGGTAAGAAATCCCGGGTAAAATCCGTATATCGACCGACGCTGCCTACAATTGCGTTCAAGGGAATTTCCTGGACGCCGCGAGAAGCCGCACCTTGAAGCCTGAGCATCGTGCGGACTTCATCATAGGAAAGCAGCTGGTTTGAATCCCCCGTCAGGCGTGCAAGCAGCTCTCTCAAATCTGCCCGGCTGCGCGCTCGATGAAAGTCCTCAATCGCATTTGCCAGATCACCCGTCGAATCCATCGCCATCACGATATTTTACCCACTTTTTCAGATTGGTTCGATTTTTCCTAAACCAGACATGATAAAATGACTCACACTGAGCTTGTCAGAAATTACCCGGCAGCAACTTTTTTCAGGAGGTGTCCACATGGCCAATCCAAACCTGACATTTTTTTGTGAGCTTGAACCAGAAGCCTTAGATGAGTTGTTGAATGAATCGCTGGTCTCGGATGTCAAGACGTTGAATGCCCGGATCAGCCTGGGACTGCCCGACCTGAGCGCCCAAAGGGCGAAGATGGTGCGGCGATTGAACGAAGCAGGCGTACCGGTTATCGCCTGGCTCCTTTTACCTAAAGATGAAGGGTATTGGCTGAATTTGCGAAACAGCGGCCCGGCATTTCGGCGTTATCTCGATTTCCTGGAATGGACGGAGCGCGAGGGCCTGAAATGGGCTGCAGTTGGGCTGGATATCGAGCCTGATATGCGTGAGATTGCCGAGCTAGCACGCAAGAACCTGCGGATTTTACCTGAATACGCCCGCCGGCTGTTCGCTCGCAGGGAATGGCAGAAAGGCCTGGCATCCTACAAAAAATTTCTTGGCCGGATACGCGAGGATGGCTATAAGGTCGAGACTTATCAATTTCCACTGTTAGAGGACGAGCGACGAGCCCGATCCTCCATGCTTCAGCGGATTTTTGGGATCGTCGACCTGCCGTCGGATCGCGAGGTGTGGATGATCTACTCAAGCTTTGTCCGACCGCATGGAGCGGGGATGCTGGCCAGCTATGCGCCACAGGCACAATCCATCGCAATCGGCAGCACAGGGGGGGGTGTGGACCTGGAATTCGGTGATTTTGAACCGCTCAGCTGGGATGAATTTGCGCACGATCTACGCCTGGCCTGGTACTGGTGCAACGATCTCTACATTTTCAGCCTTGAAGGCTGTGTTCGCCAGGGTTTCATTGAAAAACTCAAGGGGTTTCCCTATGATTTTCCAATCATCCTGCCGGAAACGAGCACTTTGCAGGTCGAAGGCTGGCGCAGGTCGCTCCAATCGGTGCTCTGGTTCTTTTCCCACCTCTTGCTGATTTTGGGGGCGATCCTGGGAGGTTTCTTGCTCTGGAAAGGCTTCCGCCGCCTGCTTTCGGTCCGGTCAAATTCCCGGTCGTGAAGATCTGAGGTCAGCCGGGTAATGAGGCGGAACATCGGCTTTATGAATAATAAGAATTTCTTGGATTATCTGCCTTAAATCCATCCAATTCATGGTTAAAAACAGCTGCCGTCAGAGGGATTTTTTCTGACGGCAGCTGCAGTTCTGTCCTTTTAACAGGGTCAGTGTTTTTTATCTGATGATTAACCCAATTGTTCGACGAGATAATTCTGGATGCCCATTTGCTCGATCTGATCGAGCTGGGCTTCGATCCAATCGATGTGATCCTCTTCGTCTTTTAGAATTTTCTCGAACAGCTCGCGTGAGACATTGTCGCTTGCTCCGACTGCGACAGCGATCGCTTCGTTATACCCTTTGCTGGCGCCGAGCTCTGCCAGATGGTCATTTTCCAGCTGGATTTTGACATCGGGTCCGATATGGATTTTCTTCAGATTGCTGACGACAGGTGCACCTTCGAGAAACAGAATCCGTCCAATCAGCGTTTCAGCATGTTTCATCTCTGTAATCGCGCGCTCTTCGATGTGTTTGTGCAGCTTTTCGTATCCCCAATCTGCGCACATTTCGGAATGGACAATGTACTGGTTGATTGCAGTCAGCTCATCAGCGAGCATCGCGTTGAGCTGTTCGAGGACTTCAGGATTTCCCTTCATAATCATCTACCTTTCATTCATTTCATTAGATTATATAATTTTTTTGTTCAGATTACCAGGCTCTGACTTTATAATATATCCTGCCTGGCAGCAATTATAATCTCAAATTCGGATCGAAGAACGAATTTCACGGGCGGGAAGGGATCACATGAAGAAGGTGGATTGGTTAACTGCAGAAGGGATATTATTCACAGATATGTATCAGCTCACGATGGCCCAGGTCTATTTCAGGATGGGCTTGCATGAGAAGCAGGTGCAGTTCGACCATTATTTCCGAAGCTATCCCGATTACGGCACGCACAAGGCAGGCTACTGCATTAATGCTGGGCTCGAATGGCTGCTGGATTGGATGTCCAGGGTCAAATTCCGCGATCAAGACCTCGAGTATCTGCGCAGCCAGAAATCAACTGATGGTCGCCAGATGTTTGATGACGATTTCTTGTCCTGGCTTAAAAGCGAAGGCAATTTTTCTGCTTTGAGCCTTTGGGCGATTCCGGAAGGGAGAGTCGTTCATCCGAATGAGCCGTTGACGATCGTGCGCGGTCCGATTGGGCTGGCTCAAATCCTTGAGACATCCTTGTTAAACCAGCTCAACTACCAGACGCTGATTGCGACAAAAGCTTCGCGGATCCACGACATTGGGCGCAAGAGCTTACTGCTGGAATTTGGACTGCGCCGTGCCCAGGGTAAAGGTGGCAACGCGGGTGCACGCGCTGCCTTGATTGGAGGAGCCGATTTTACATCGAATGTCGGAGCTTCTGCTGTGCTTGGACTCCCCCCGAAAGGAACCCACGCTCACAGCATGGTCCAACTTTTTATGGCACTTGGGATGGGCGAGCTGCAGGCTTTTCAGGCTTACGCAGAAGTCTTCCCTGATGACACCGTCCTGCTGGTGGATACAATCGATACGCTGGAAAGCGGAATTCCCAACGCGATTAAAGTATTTGAAAACCTGCGACGAGGGGGCCACAAACCCATCGGCATCCGCCTGGATTCAGGCGACCTGGCTTATCTCAGCATCCAGGCAGCAAAGATGCTCAACGAAGCAGGTTTCGAGGACGTCTCGATCGTCCTGTCCAACAACCTGGATGAGCTGGTGATCTGGCAAATCATCACCCAAATCAGCCAGGAAGCTCCGCGCTACGGTCTGGACGCCGATCGATTAATTAACCGGCTGGTTTATGGAGTCGGGACGCACCTGATCACCTCGTGGGGCGAGCCGGCATTAGGAGGCGTCTATAAGCTTGTGGCAGTACATGAGCAGGGAAAATGGATCCCGGCGTTGAAGATTTCCGAGACACCCGCCAAGACCCCAAATCCGGGCTATAAGCGGGTATGGCGGCTGTACGACCAGCGTGGAAAAGCGACCGCAGATCTGGTTGGCCTGGACGATGAGAAGCCAGGGCAAATGGATCCAATTACGCTGCACCACCCCTACGAACACACCATGATCCGCAGCTTGAAACAGGCTGAGGTTTCCGAAATTGAACCCTTATCTGTGGAGATTTTACACGAAGGGAAGCTGGTATACGATTTGCCCGACCTCGACGGGATTCGACTTCGCAGAAATACCGACCTTGAGCGATTGGATCCGGGAGTCCGCCGGATCATGAACCCCCACATCTACCACGTCTCGCTGACACATAAGTTGTGGGATTTAAAACAGCAATTGATCGATGAATTCCGCAAGGATTAAGAGCACCTCAAAAGTTCAGCCATTGGGCGGCTGCACGCGGCAGGTCGGCTAATGAGCCGGATTTTACCGTACAGGTTGGGAGCGAATCCAGGAACAGTTTACCGTAGCGTTTTGAGATGATCCTGCGATCCAGGACGACAACGACCCCATGGTCGAATTGTGTGCGGATCAGCCGGCCAAAACCCTGGCGGAAACGCAAAATCGCTTCTGGAAGCGAATACTGGAAGAAGGGATCTTCAAAGGTTTCAGACCTGGCTGCGACGACCGGATCGGAAGGCACGTCGAAAGGCAGCTTGACGATCACCAGCACAGACAGGGCTTCGCCGGGGACATCGACTCCCTCCCAAAACGAGCGTGTTCCCAGCAAGACGGCTCGCTCAGTCGAGCGAAATGTCTCTAAGAGCGTGTGCGCAGAAGCCCCATCCCCTTGTTCAAAGACCAGGATATCCTCTTTTGCCAATACAGGTGCGATGGCCTGGGATGTTCGTTTAAGCTGGTCGTAGGAGGTAAAAAGCGCAAGCGTTTTCCCACCCGTTGCCCGGCAGAGGCGGGTCAGGGCGTTTTCCACACCTCTCTGATGCCCATTGCGGTCGCTGGGCTCGGGAATGTCGTTGGCGAGGTACAGCATCGCCGCAGTTTCATAATCAAAGGGAGAGCCGACCGCCAGCTCATCGGCTTCTACTGCGCTGAGCCGGCCGCGCAGATAGTCAAACTCATTGGCGGCTGTGAGGGTAGCTGAGGTGAGGACAACGGAAGTCTTTTCATTCCAAAGGAACCGCTGCATCATCTCACCGATGTGAAGAGGAGCAGCGTGAAGCGAGATCTGGTAGCCACCTGACTGCACTTCCACCCAATAGATGCGATCCGCAGCCGGCTCGAAAACCAGAGCGTTCATTTCTGCGCCGAAATCATCGATCTGGCGGTAAAGGTTCAACAGGCTGCCGTAGAGCTCTTCGTTTTCCTCAGACAGCGCCTCCTGGATTTCGGCGAGGCTGTGGGTGAGCTGGGTCAGCATTTCCAGGAGCGGCTTAAGAGCCAGGGAAGCTTCTTCCCAGGCCAGCTCGACTTCCTCCCATGCAGGCTGCGTCCGGGTTGCCGGCAGGATTCGCTCTTGCTGGGCATAATTGCTGACCGCCAGCCCTTCGCGCTGTTCGCTCAAGAAATGGCTGATCGAGCTGAAGAACTGCTGGTTCAGGTTCTGGAAGCGGAAGGCAATGTCCGTCAGACGCTGGACGGTGTGCTTCAGCGCCGCAAACTCGCCCGGCGGCATGATTTCTTGGGCGGCGCCGAGCGTCCAGCCTAATAAGCCCGAACCTGACCCCCCAAGCTGTCTGATCAGGCGATCGACGTCGGTCGAAGTAGCCTGATAGCTGAGGGCGCTGGTCGTGGCGTCTTCGAGGTGATGGCCTTCGTCGACAACCAGATACTGGTATTCTGGCAGAACCCTGCTTCCCGAGGCCACATCAGCCAGCAGCAAGGCATGGTTGACGATCAGAATATGGGCGCCTTGAGCGGCCTGGCGGGCGCGGAAGAACGGGCAGGCGCCGCCGGTCCGTTTCAGGCAGTTCTCGGTCGTGCAGCCGTCATCTTCTGCAGAAACTCGCATCCAGACCTGGCGCTCGGTCGGTCCGTTGAGGTTTATCTCAGACCGGTCGCCGGTCTCTGTGGCCTGCAGCCAGACCAGCGTTTTCGCCAGGACGCGCAGCTCGTCGGCTGTTTCAGGGCCGTGCCGGCGCAGGTTTTCCAACCGACGGGGGCAGAGATAATTAGATCGTCCTTTCAGGACGGCGGCGCGCAGCTCAATCCCCAACGCCTGGCGTAGATCGGGGATGTCTTTATTGATCAATTGATCCTGAAGGTTAATCGTGTTGGTCGAGATCAACACCCGACAGTCGTTCTGGATCGCCCAGAGCGCCGCAGGGATCAGATAGGCCATGCTTTTACCCGTACCCGTCCCTGCCTCAACCAACAGATGGCGTCCTTCAGAGAACGCCCGCGTGACCGAGCGAAGCATTTCCACCTGCTGAGAGCGGTATTCGAAGTTCGGAAAATGAGCGGCAAAGTTTCCCCCGGGTTCCAGGATTGCAGCAGTCTCGTCCTCGTCCAGGGCAGCCAGCGTCTCATGAGGCTGGAGCGGGGCAACCGGGCGGATTTTCCTTTCTTCAAAGAGCGGGCCGAAATAAGTATGCTGGACGGAATCAGGGGAGGCGATTTCTCCTGAGCGACTGCGCATTACCCAGCGCAGCGGCCAATAACCGGACCATTCGACCTGATCGCCTAACCGCAGGATTTCTGCGAGCAGCGGCAGCGGCATGGCCATGGCTTCGTCAACCAGCATAAGGTAGACCCCGCGCGTCGCTCGGGCGTCATCCAGGGCTCGATGGGTGGCCGGATAAGGCACGCCCAATGCCTGGGTCAGAGAGCCAAGGTTGTAGCGGCCTGCATTCGGGAGCAGAACTGCTGCCAGCTCATAGGTATCGAACGAGAGGTTGTCGCGCAGGAGGCCGTATTTTTTTAAGAAGGAGAGATCAAAGCGGACGTTATGTCCCAAGATTGGCGCATCACCCGCAAACTTGATTAATTCGGGCAGAACATCCCGGATTGAGGGAGATTGCAGAACCATCTGGTCGGTGATCCCGGTCAGCTGGGTGATAAAAGGCGGGATGCGGCGTCCAGGGTGGACGAGCGTGCTCCATTCGCCTTCGACCCGATGGCCGCGAAAGCGGACCGCGCCAATTTCAATGATGGCGTCTTTCTCGGGGTCCAGGCCGGTTGTTTCGAGATCCAGGGCGACGATCGAATCCATAGGGTGGATTATACCCGTTGGATTTGGAATTCTAACTTCGGTTATTCTGTTTCAAACTCCGCTGCGTTCCTGGTAAAAATCTCCCGGAGTGTCTCCATCTGCTTTTCGTTGATCCCCAGCTGGGCGAGGGCGGCATTGTCCCGATTAATGATTCGTTTGCCCAACCCGGAGTGCCCCCAAACTTTCAAGTCTTCTTCGATGGGAGATCCGATGCGATCTTCACGGACGATCTTTCCGTCGGCCATCACCACCACCCGGCGAGTCTGGCGGGCAACACTGAGATCATGGGTCACCACCAGGAATGTGACCTTCTGGTTGCGGTTCAATTCGCGGATCAGGTTCATCAGCTCATTGCCTGCCTGCGTGTCCAGGTTTCCGGTTGGCTCGTCGGCCAGCACGACCGGTGGGTTGTTCGCCAGGGCGCGAGCTACGGCGACCCGCTGACGCTGTCCCCCGGAAAGCTGACCGGGCAGGTGGTTCATCCGGTCCCCCAGTCCGACCATTCCAAGCAGCTCCCTGGCGTGTTTGCGGCGCGCATTCGGCCCAAAGTGCCCCATCATCGGGATTTCGATGTTTTCCAGGGCTGTCAATGTCGGAAGCAGGTTGTGCATTTGAAAAACAAAACCTACTGTGGATGCCCGAAATTTGTCCTTGTTGTGAATTTGGGCTACGTCCTGACCGTTGACAAAGACCTTGCCGCTGGTTGGCAGGTCGAGGGCACCAATCACATTCAGGAGGGTGGATTTCCCGCTTCCACTTGGACCCATGATCGCGATCAGCTCGGCGGGGGAAACCTGCAGGTTCACCTGATCCAGGGCGCGGATCTGTTCACCATCTCCGTAAATCCGGCATAAGTCGCGGGTCTCAATCATCCATTTTTCATCATCGCTCATATAAAGCCTCCTCAAATGCAGACCATTTTTTTGATCCCGGCGGGGATCAATCCACAATGATGTCTGCAAAGGCAGTCATCCCCCAGCGTAAAAGCTCAGGGATTTCATCCATGATGATCACAGCGGTATAGTTCACTCCGGAGCCTTCAGAGCTCTTCGGCGCGATGCTTTTTACAGTACCCTTGACCTCTGTCCCTGGGAGGGCGTCAAATGTCAGGTCAACCAGATCATTCGCGTTCACGCGCGCAGCGTCGATCTCGTTCAGATCGGTGGTCTCGACCTGGAGATGATCCAGGTCTGCGAGCAGCAAGATCGGCTGCCCGGCTGTCACCCATTCCCCAACACGGACATCCACATCGCTGACCGTCCCGGCAAAGGGAGCTTTCAGCTCCAGGTCATCTAATTGGGCTTGAGCCGCTGCCAGCGCTGCCTGCGCATTGACCAGTCGAGCTACTGCGACAGCCACGTCCGCAGGGTCAGGACCCTCATCCCAAATCTCAAAATCCTCAAGTGCTTTATCCAGCTTTGCCTTGGCGGTTTCAAGATCGGTCTCGTACTGCAGCCGCTTGACCGCAGAGTTGTAATCGGCTTGAGCGTCATCAAGATCTTCCTTCAGGTCTTCGCGGGTGTCGTTTGTCGATGGATAATACTTGTACGGCTCAAATGCCGCCCGAGCCTCGTCGAGCTTCTTTTCCATCACCTGCAGCGCCTCGCGCGTGTCGTACATTGCCTGATTGGAAGGGATGGTGAAATTATCCAGCTGGTACTGGGCATCCCGCACGGCTTTTGTCGCAGCAGAAATCTTCTCCAGGGTCGCGGTGCGCGCCTCATCGGCGTTCTTGGTGAGATCGTCACGCCCTTTCTGGGCAGCAGCCAGCTCGAACTCTGCCTCAGAGATCGCGGCAAGCAACTCTTCCTTGCCTTTCATTCGAACCAGGACATCACCCTCTTGGATAAGATCGCCCTTCTTCACCAGGATCTCCTGGATGACGCCGATTGCTGAGAAGCTCAACCGGGACCACTGCGCCGGGACAACTTTTCCAGTCGCGCTGACAAATGGTTGGGTTTCTTTTCTCAGACCCAGGTCTGGCGTAGGCGTAGCCTGAGGATTCAGGCTGGAGCAGCCCATCAGCAGGATTGCCCCAAAGATGAAAGCCAGGGTGGTTTTTGTCGTTTGTGTCTTCCGCTTCATATACGGATCCTCCGAAATTTGATCTCTTTCCCGATCAGGTTTTTACTCATAACGCAGCGCTTCGATGGGCTGCAGGCGGGTCGCACGGTAGGCAGGGTAAATTCCGCCAACAATTCCTAATAAAAGAGCGACCCCAATCGCCCGCAGAAAGACTTCTGCACTCCAGATCGGTACAAAATAATCGCCGAGCATTGGGGACAATTGGATCAGATAGATCATCGCAAAAGCCAGGCCGATCCCTGTCAGGCCTCCAAGCAGGCCCAGCATGATTGCTTCCCGGATGATTAACCCCAAGATCCTTCGCCGGCGCCAGCCGAGGGCACGCAGCACGCCGATCTCACGCGTCCGCTCAAAAACGGACATCAGCATGGTGTTCAAGACGCCTACCCCGCCGATGATGATCGCCAGGAGTGAAATGCTGCTCACCATGCTGTCCGAGTTTTTCATATCCGGGAGCTGATCGACAAACTCGCTGGAAAGCGCAGCATGAATCCCGGGAAATTCCCGGTTAATTTTCTCAACGACCGCTTCGGCTTGATTGGGGTCTTTCAGCTTCACGGCATACATTGTGGATTTGCGCGGCCGCCCGGTGAAAGTCTGGGCATCACGCAGCGTCACTACGCCGCCCATTTCTTCCCATCCGATCCCCGATTCATAAATCCCAACGACACTGAAGCGGGTGCCGCTCATTTCGATTGTGTCACCCGGCTTTTTCTTTAACGCTTCAGCCATCGTCTTACCCAGGATGACCTGGTGGTTGCTGGCGAGCGGCTCGCCTGCAATGATGCGGTAACGCTGAATCGCAAAATCGTTCGGTGGATACCCCAGAAGGACGAAGAAGCCACCCACCTCAGGCATCGTAAATCCGGTGAAGACAATCCCGCTGGCAGTTTCGATCTCGTCCATCGCAGCGATTTTTGCTCCATCGCGTTCGTCAATGGCGCTCAGGCTGGTGTCGGCGATATCTGCCTGACGAAGCATGATCTCTGCTTCGGCTTCGCTGAACATTGTGCTCATCGAAGAAGTCATGCCTTGCATAACGCCTTCAATTGCCATGATCGCGCCGACGGTCAATCCGATCGCACCCAGCGTGAGCAGCGTGCGGGATGAACGCTGCCAGAGGCTCTGGACTGCCATGCCTCCAAACGGCAGGCGGCGGACTTTTGAGCCAGAGCTCCCGCCTTCATACCGCAGCGCTTCCACAGGCTGCAGGCGGGATGCCCGCCAGGCAGGGTACAACCCTCCGATCAAGCCCAGGATGAAGACCACGCCGAATGCCTGGATCGTAAGACCCGCGGTGATGTTGGATGTGCTGACTCCCACTGCAACGCTGGCATTCGAAAGCATGGTAATGAGACCATAACCTAATCCAAAACCCAGGATTCCGCCCAGCAGGCAGATTGAGATGGATTCCATCAAGATCATCCACAAGACCCGCCGGCTGCTCCAACCGACTGCCCGAAGCACCCCGATCTCACGTGTCCGCTCCATAACCGACATCAGCTGCGCGTTCATCATTCCCACGCCGCCGATGATGATCGCCAGACTGCCGATCGCCCATACAAAGCCGTTCATCATATCAGCCATGGATTGGTTTTCTGCGTATTCTTGCAGACCGCTGACGGAGAAATCCGGCCAGAGGCGTTCCACACGTTCCAGGAACCGGTTTTTCAGAGCCGGCTCTTTGAGTCGGATGTAGAAAAGACTCACCTGTCTCGGGCGGCCCAGCAGGTCTTGAGCATCTTTTAATCCCAAGACCATCCCGCTATCTTCAAACGCATCGCCTGTCTGGAAGATCCCGACGATTCGGAAGACGCTCCCTGTCACCCGCATGCTGTCGCCTACCGTCTTGTTAAAGACTTCTGATGCGGCTGAGCCGAGCAGCACTGGTTTGCCACGCGAAACGGCAGCCTCGCGTGAGTTAAGCCCATGCCCCTCGATGATTTTAAATCGATCCAATATAAAACTATCGGACGGATAACCGAAGACAAAAAAGAAGGGCTCACCTTCCGTGGCGGTGAAACCCTGCAGCATCGAGCTGACCTCCTTCACCTCCGGCGCAGCGAGCAGGTCTTTGCCGAGAGCTTCATCCACCGCACTGTAGCTGATATCCATCACATTCGGTTGGCTGAGGACCAGGTCAGCTTTGCTGCCCTGCAGCATCGAGCTGTAGCCGGAATCCAACCCGTCCGCCAGGGCTCCCATCCCGATGATGGCGGCAACCCCAATCGCGATACCAAAGATCGTAAGCAGGGTGCGAACTTTTCTGCGAAGCAGGTTCTTTAAGAACATACGGGCCTTTAGTTATTTGATGTAAGTCCGAGCGTCTGCCAGATGTTCTGCAACCAGATGATTTCCAGGTTTTGTCATTGCTTGTCTCCGGATATCCCATCCAGTAAAAGCGGGATTACCACTTGATCCAGCCATTCAGGCTCCGGTTTTACGTGCGGGTCCCCAATCACTTTTAGGAAGAATAAACCGATGACCATCCCCGCAATAACTCGCGCGGTTGCCGAAATATCCTCTACTTTAATCTGACCCGCGTGCGCCTGAATTGTGAGGCTCTTTTCAAGATCAAGGATGGTCGGCTCGAGGACCTGATGATAATAGCTTTCGCGCAGCTCCGAATTTGCTAGAATCTCGGAGAGGAGCGCCTGCATCATCGCGGAATTTTCCGGTTCGAAAATGCTGCGAAGCATCAGCAGGGAGATGAAATGATCTCGGACCTGGGTAGGCTCTGACCTGGACTGAGAATCATCATGATCGAATGTATCGGTCAGGCGGTGCATGATTCCCAGGAGCAAGTCGTCTTTGTTGGCAAAGTAGTTGTATAAAGTGCCTTCGGCGACATCGGCGGCCTGGGCGATATCCCTGGTTGTCGTCCTATGGAAGCCCCTTTCAGCAAAGAGCCTGGCGGCAGCGTCAAGGATTTGGTCGCTCCGGGCAGCGGTCTGTCTCTCTCGGCGTGATAATTGTGGTTTTCCGTCCATATGGACTGCCTTCTCCTGATCGAACAGGAAAATACCGACCGTATAATGAGTGAGTACTCACTCAAAAAGTGAGCACTCACTCATTATAGACCGACCTGTGAACTTGTCAAGAGGGTGTAGGAGTATACTTATCAGACGTTTCAGGTAAAATACTTCGCGTGGGTTTGCAGAAAACCACAAAAAATCCCATAAAGCCTTGAGGTGGAAATGATCCAAGAAATTGCCCGCCAGCTGCGCGAGAACATCCAAAAAGTGATCGTTGGGAAAGATGACGTGATCAACCTGGCACTTGCCGCCGTGCTCTGCGAAGGGCACGTACTCCTGGAGGATGTGCCTGGGATTGGGAAGACAACTCTTGCCCGGGCGCTGGCGGTCTCCTTGGGCTGCTCATTTCGGCGAATCCAATTCACACCGGATTTGCTGCCATCCGATGTGACTGGTTTGAGCTGGTTCAATCAGAAGACCCAGGAATTTGAGTTCCGGCCCGGGCCGATCATGAGCCAGGTCGTGCTTGCAGATGAAATCAACCGCGCCACCCCCCGAACCCAATCCGCCCTGTTAGAAGCGATGCAGGAGCACCAGGTTACTGTGGATGGAGTTACCCGGCTGACCCCGCGTCCATTCCTGGTGATGGCGACCCAGAACCCGATTGAGCTGGAAGGGACATTTCCGCTCCCGGAAGCGCAGATAGACCGATTCTTACTTCGGATCGCAATCGGTTATCCGAATGAAGCAGAGGAGGCTGCGATCCTGGATCGGTTTCGGCTCAAGGATCCGCTTCCGGAGCTCCAGCCGGTCGCAAATGCGGAGCAGATCCTACAACTGCAAGAACAACGCCGTCTGGTGAGAATCGAGACTTCTCTGCGCGATTACATTGTGAAGATCTCACGCGAGACCCGTAAGAATCAAGAGGTGGCGCTTGGCGCCAGCCCGAGAGCCACCCTGGCCTTGCTGCAGGCTTCCCAGGCCTGGGCTGCGATCCAGGGGCGAGATTTTGTGCTGCCAGACGATGTCAAACAGATTGCACCGCATGTGCTCACGCACCGGATGATGCTCTCTCCCCAGGCGCAGCTGCGGGGACGCCAGCCGGAGGATCTGGTGGCGGGAATTGTGGACAGCGTGCCAGTGCCGGTGGAGGGTTAATTTGGCGCCTCTGAGCTGGTGGCCTTTTCTGGGACTGGTCTTTCTGCTTGGGCTGCTTGCCAGGGTTTATCCCCTGGCCGGGTTTGCATTCATGATGCTGATCATCAGCGCGGTCGCGCTCTGGTGGAAAAACCATGCCCTGGACCGTTTGAGCTACCGGCGAAAGTTACATTTCAAGCGCGGCTACCCGGGAGAGTCCATATCCATGCAAGTTGAGGTGGAAAACCGCAAATTTTTACCGCTCCCCTGGCTGCGTATCCTTGACAGCATCCCTTATGCCGTTGGACCTCGCAACGAGGACATGCTCCGCCCAACCCATCTCCCGGATCTTGGCTCTTTAGTCAGCCTGTTCAGCCTGCGTTGGTACGAAAGAGACCGCCGCTCGATCGAGCTGCTTCTGCGAAAACGCGGTGTTTACCGTTTAGGGCCCTGCCCGGGTTGATTCGGGCGACCTTTTTGGCATTTTTGAGCAGTCAATCGAGAAAAGCACAGAGGATTACCTCACCGTTTTTCCAGAAACCATCCCATTTCAAGCGCTGCAGTTCCCATCCGGGGATCCCTTTGGAGACAGACGCTCGGTTCAGCGATTGTACGAAGATCCCACCCAATCGATGGGCGTGCGGGATTACCATCCGGAGGACGATTTTCGAAGGATCCATTGGCCGGCGAGTGCTCACACCGGGATACTGCAGGTAAAAGTTTACCAACCGGTCTCGGCGAGAGTGCTCGTGGTCTGCCTGAACGCGATGACGCTGCCCCATTATTGGGAAGGAACGGACCCCGAGATGTTAGAACATCTTGTTCGGATTTCGGCTGCGATTGTTGAGCACGCCCTGGAGGACGGCTACCGGGTGGGTATGATCTCTAACAGCTCGCTCGCTCATGCGGACCAGCCTTTCCGGGTCCCGCCAGGACGATCGCCCAACCAGCTCGTCAACCTGCTCAGCGCGCTGGCAAGCGTCACCCCATTTGTCACCGGCACTTTTGAGCGCTTCCTGGTCGCTGAGGCGCCGCAAATTCCTTATGGGGCGACGTTAATGATCACAACCGCGCTCATCCACGATGCCTTTCTGGAGACATTGATCCGGCTCAAAGACCACGGCCGCAGGATCGTCTTACTCAGCGTCGGCCGCAAGGCGCCGCCAGGACTGCCGGGGATCACTGTTCATCACATTCCACATGCCACCTGAGGTCATGATGTTGGTAGAGAAGGTAACATCTCCGATCGAACAGAAACACGCCAATACCAGTTCCTTGCGCTGGTGGCCTCATATTTCGGCTGTTTTGCTGGTGATTGTTGAGATGTGCTGGATCCTGCCGTGGTTCCAGATGATGACTCAGCACCACGTTCGGACGCCTCGCTGCGGACTTCTGCACTCGTATTGGGCGGAATCATGCTGGCAGCATATGGGGTGGGTATTGTAGTGGAATCGCTGCGCGTGGTTCGGAAGGTACAGCTAGTACTGCTCGGCGCTTTGCTTGTAGCCAGCCTGATCATTGCGGAGAATTGGCTGCTTGGAAACCCCAATTCGCCAGTGTCACATCCTGGCCTTATCGGGCTGGATTCAGGGGCAATGCTGGTGCTTTTCTTTGTAATCTGGTTGTGGTGGCGAGGCGTATCGCTCTCCGCGGCGTCATCCGGCCGATGGTTGCATGGCGACGGTTCGAGCTTGGGCTATTGTTTTATTTATGAGCTATCATCTTGATTGCAGCCCGAGACAGGTTTTCTAGTCCCTGGAATCGGTGTTTCTATTCTATTTATTTTTTCCGGATTATTGGCGGTCGTTTTTGCCAGAGTCTCTTACGTTGGGATCAGCAAGGGTGTCCTGAAAAACCCGTTTGACCTGCGCTGGTCGATAAGCGTCAGCTGGATTTTAGGAGGCGTTGTGACCCTGGCGGCGATCGTTGGCAGCCTGCTGAGCGGGCAATATCGGCTGCTGCTGGATTTGCTCGGCGAAGTGATCAAATTCTTTGATCGCCCTGGGAGTTTTTGTCCTGAGCATCCCAGGTTTGATGTTTTCCTATTTGCTTGATCCGTTCATACTCTGGCTCAAGCTCGGGTCTATCCCTACCCAGACAACAGAGACACCGGGAACATCCGATTCGGTGGCATATTTCCGCAAATGAATTCTGCCAATCAGACGCCCGGAATGCCGATCGCGCTTCAAATCCTGCTGTTTCTGGGGATTGGTGCTGTTATTGGTCCTGTCATATTGGTCATGCGAATTCGAAAGACCCTTCAGCCCCAGCGACAGATAGATTATGAGAAACCCGAATCGCTTCTTCGTGAAGGCGAAGCGGGAAAACTCCTCCGAAATGCGTTGCTGGATGCACTGAACGGGATGGTGGAACGGCTGCGGCCAGCCCAGCGTGCGCTTGCTGCTGCTCGTATTCGCCGGATCTACGCCCAACTGATGGAACTTTGCGCTGACCTGAACAATCCCAGGCTGCCTCAACGGACCCCCTACGAATTTCTGCCTGAGATGGGAGAGCTCTTCTCGAAGAACCATGAGGATTTGAACACGATTACAGAGGCGTACCTGCATGTCCGCTATGGTGAGCTGCCGGAAACCGGGGAGGACCTGGAGGCAGTAGAAACAGCCTGGGGCAGGCTTCAAGATGCCGGGAGAGACTTAAAACGCCTCGGCGCCGGCAAGCTGAAGAGGGCTGAAGTGCAAGAAGTTGAAAGGCACGGGGTATAACGTAAAAGGATGAAAAAACCCGAAAGGTCATCAATGCCTTTCGGGTTTTGGTCATGAAGGAGACCTCTCAGAGGACGTTCAGGGCTTTGCTGGCCGCAGGACAGGAAACGGATTTGACTTCGGCTGCAGGTCCGGGATCGGAAGCGGCTCGTAAACCATGCCGGTTCCCAGCGTGCCGTAAGGGATGAAATAAAATTTCATCGAGTTGTCACCGCCGGGATATTTCTGATAAGCAAAGAGCAGATGGCTGCCGTCAGGGCTCCAGGCCGGATCGCGATAACAGCAGTTCCCGTCGATCGGGTTGATCTCAATGCCGGGTTTCTTCGTGTCCATGTTGTAGGTGTAGAGGTTCCCCAAGCCATAATAGCGGACGTTGGTCGCAAAAGAGAAGAGATCGCGTCCGTCCCAACCGAAAACGGGGATACCTGGGGAGGCGATATATTCTTCTGGGATGAAACGCGGCGGTGGGAAGCTGTCCAGCGGTTTTGGTTCTGGAGTGCATTGATCCACCGGGATGACCTGGATGATGTCCGCGGAGCTGAGCCCGGCAGCAGCCCCCATGATCACCATGGCCAGCTTTTTTGAGTCGATCGACCAGCGTGCGAATTTCACAAAGTTGCGCGTATACGGCGCGAAATCCTTGCATTCGGCTTTCTCGGTCAGGTCTTCGCGAACGCTGATCGAGCGGATCAAGTCGAGCTCATATGGCAGCAGGTAAAGCTGGTTGTCGATGCTCAGGGCGACCTGTTTTCCGTCCGGTGAGATTTCGAAGGCTTTGAAGTATTCTGCGAAGTTAAAGCAGGTGATGATCTCTTTCTGCTTATCTACCAGCTTAACAGAATAGATGCATTTTCCAGATATATAGTTGACGCCCTGGCCGTCGAGCGTCCACTGCAGATTGCTTTTAATGGTGCCGTCATCGGTGAGCTGGACCAGCTCGCTGCCGTCCAGGTTCGAAGCCCAGAGGTCATTGCCGTCCAGATAAGCCATTTTATCCGCCCCGCCAACGACCGGACCAGAAGGCAGCGCGGTTTCAGTGGGGGTCTCGCTGGGCTGAAGAAGCGTTGCGGTGGGCTCGACCGGCGCGGCAGTTGCCGTCTCTGTTGGCAGTAAAATCGCAACTGGAGCTGTTTGGGTTAGTGGAGCTGTGGGTGCGACTTCTTGTGCCTGAGTCGGAACTGCTGTTGGTGGAGGGGGCGCTAAAAACGCCAGCGGTCCCTGGCCCTGCCTGCCAAACAGCGCCGCTGCACCACCTGCGACGATCAGCAGACCGACCAAAATGAGCGGGATGAGCCAGACAAGCGCAGAAGACCGGCGCTTTGGGGTGGTTAAGCCTGCTTCTGGCGCGGCAGCAGCCTGATCCAGCTCGGCAACTGACCCCAAGACCGTTTTACCAGGGGTCATCATGGTGGTCATATGGTAATCAGGCGTCGTTGACCGGTCGCCCGGCGCGGCTGCTGCCGGACCTGAGATTCTGACGGGTCCGCCGTGCAGAACGCTTTCCAGCTCAGCGGAAAACTCGCTGGCTGTCGCCTGGCGGTCTTCTGGGTTCTTTGCCATTGAGCGAGCGATGACCGGTTGAAATCCCTCCGGCAAGTCGGCCTTGCTGTCCAGGATGTTCGGCGTCGGCTGGAGGATATGCATCATCATCACTTTAGCCGGCGTGTCGGACTGGTAGGGCGCCTGGCCGCTCAACATCTGGTATATCAGGACGCCAAGCGAGTAGATATCGCTGCGCCCGTCGATCGCTTTATCTCCCTGCACCTGTTCCGGGCTCATGTATGCCGGAGTGCCGACGATGGCCTCCCCGGTGAGGGTGGCGCTCCCTTCTAATGCGATCCGGGCGATCCCAAAATCGGATAGATAAGCATTCCCATACTGGTCAAAGAGGATATTGCCCGGCTTTAGATCTCGGTGAACGATATTTCGGGCATGCGCAGCGTCGAGGGCCGGCGCCAGGCGGGCGATGATCTGGACGGTTTCTTCCGGAGAAATCGGACCTTGCCTGATCCGCTCAGTCAAGGAAGCGCCTGACATGTAGCGCATGACGATATACGGTTGACTTTCCTCTTCTCCGAAATCGTAAACAGGCACGATCGCCGGGTGCTCGAGCAGTGCGATCATTTTTGCCTCTCGCTCAAACCGGACGCGAAACTGCGGATCGTGGAGGAAGACCGTCGGCAGGACTTTTATCGCCACATCCCGCTCGAATCTGGGATCGTAGGCGTGGAAAACCGTCGCCATTCCGCCTTTTGCAATCTCGGATTTTACTTCATAACGACCGATAATTTTTGATGTTGACATAGGGCTCCCATATAAGAAATGGATAATCTGTTAATCAAATAACGCTCGCTCTGGATTTATGCGGTTCCAAACTGGCGATCACCCGCGTCACCCAGCCCAGGCAAAATGTAGCCGCGCTCGTTCAACCGTTCGTCAATCGCGGCCAGATGGATAGGCACTTCTGGATGGAATTGGTGGACCAGAGCGATTCCTTCCGGGGCACCGATCAGGCCGACAAATTTAATGCGCTTTACTCCCCATTTCTTCAGGACGTTGATCGTAGCCACGGCAGATCCACCGGTTGCCAGCATCGGGTCAAGCACCAGGCAGACAGATACGGTCGGCTCGATCGGCAGCTTGTTGTAGTACTCCACGGGTTTCAGGGTCTTTTCATCGCGGTAAATACCGATATGCCAGACTTCCGCAGAAGGCATCAATCCCCAGACGCCTTCAACCATGCCCAGACCGGCTCTCAGGATAGGCACCAGTCCAACCTTCTGAAGAAGCTCCATCCCGTTGGTCAGTGCCAGCGGGGTTTCAACCTGGCAGGGGTGAAGCAGCAGATCGGCAGTAGCTTCATACGTCAGAAGCGCGCCTAATTCGCGCACGAGCTCGCGAAATTTCTTGGGTTCAGTACTCTTATCGCGCAGTTTTGCAAGCTTGTGTGCAACCAGCGGATGAGGTGAAGGGAAGACATTTTCCATAGGTAGCTGCTCCTGAATGGGATGCCCCAATTATAGCAATAAACGAGGTTATAATCACCCATTATGAAAGAAAGTCCTGATCGATTGGTCAACCCTCAGCCTCAAACCGATGACCGTCTCGACCAGGCGCTGCGTCCGAGAAGCCTGAACGATTTGATCGGCCAGGATCGGATCAAAGAAAACCTGGCCATCCTGATCGCGGCCGCCCGGCAGAGGGGCGAGCCTTTGGACCATGTACTTTTTTACAGCCCGCCAGGCCTGGGGAAAACGACGCTCGCCCATATTTTGGCGAATGAGATGGAAGTCAATATCAAGATCACCTCCGGTCCGGCTGTCGAGCGGCCCGGCGACCTGGCGGCCATCCTGACCAACCTGCGGCAGGGGGATATCCTGTTTATTGATGAAGTCCACAGGCTGGGCAGAGTGATAGAAGAGGTGCTCTATCCAGCGATGGAGGATTATGCGCTGGATATTATCATAGGTAAGGGTCCGTCAGCCCGTTCCATCCGCCTGAAGCTGCCTCATTTTACCGTAATTGGCGCCACCACCCGCCTGGCGCTGGTAACTGCGCCTCTGCGCGCTCGTTTTGGCGCCGTGTACCGCCTGGATTACTACGACCTGCCGGCGATGAATGATATCGTGCGCCGGGCCGCGCGCGCGTCCTGGGGATTGGAGCCGAGCCGGATGGGGTGGACGAGATCGCACAGCGTGGGCGCGGCACCCCGAGAGTAGCGCTTCGACTGCTCCGACGCGTGCGGGATTTTGCTGAAGTTCGCGCCAGCGGTGTGATCACCCGAGATGTCTCTCGACGGGCTTTAGACTTGCTCGATGTGGACCCGCTTGGGCTGGATGAGATCGACCGGCGTGTGCTGCGCACGGTCATCGAGAATTATAACGGCGGCCCGGTCGGCCTGAGCACGATCGCAGCATCTGTCAGTGAAGAGCCAGACACTATTATGGATGTCGTCGAACCGTATCTCTTGCAGCTTGGTTTCTTAGAGCGAACCCCACAGGGCCGCCAGGCCACTCAGCGTGCTTATGACCACCTGGGATTACCCTTTCCCGGCGACACCCAGCCCCGGTTGATCTGAATCCAAAGGATTATTCAAATGGTTCCGACTGCTCGTTTGCTGATTCTAGTTGGGATCGTCATGATTTCGGTTGGGGCGATCATCCTGGTGGCCTCCAGGTTGGGTTTCAATCCTGACCGCCTGCCTGGAAATATCCAGATCGAGCGAGGCAATCTGACCTGTGTTTTTGGACTGGGGATTTCTTTACTGCTCTCAATTTTGTTGACGCTGATCCTCAACTTGCTGGCGCGATTCATGAATAAGTGAGCCCGATGCGAACTTCAGAATTTGATTACGACCTGCCTGCAGAGAGGATCGCCCAAACTCCGGTTGAACCGCGAGACTCCTCACGACTGATGGTTCTCGATCGGAAAACAAGCTTAATCGAACATACCCTTTTTTTTCAGCTTGGAGATTACTTAAATCCAGGAGACCTGCTTGTTTTGAACGAAACCAGGGTCATTCCTGCCCGCATCTTTGGATCAAAGCATCCCAGCGGCGGGCGGGTGGAGCTTCTGCTGCTGAGGCGCCAAGACGCCCACACCTGGGAAGCATTGGTTGGCGGCAAAGGGTTAAAACCTGGCCAGAGCTTGCAGCTGGAAGGGGGGACCGAAGCCGAGATCATCTCTGCATTGGACGGGCCGAGGCGGATTGTGCGGTTTGCCAGCCCGATTGAACCTGTGATCGAGAAATTTGGGCATACCCCGCTGCCACCGTATATTCACGTCCCCCTGCAGGATCCGGAAAGGTATCAGACGATTTATGCCCGACTGCCAGGCTCGGCCGCGGCACCCACAGCAGGTCTGCATTTCACAGCAGACCTGCTCAGCAGGCTCCAGGATCGCGGCATCCATTTTTGCTCGATCACGCTGCATGTCGGGCTGGATACTTTCGCTCCGGTCTCGGAAGACTCCCCATCTGAGCACAAGATTCATACCGAATGGTGCAGCCTTTCGCAGGAAGCGGCCGAATCGATCAACCAGACCCGGAAATCTGGTGGGCGGGTGGTCGCAGTGGGAACGACAAGCGTGCGGACGCTGGAGAGCGCTGCTAGAAATTCAGATAATGGATCACCGATCGGCTCCTATACCGGAAATACCGACCTTTTCATTCTCCCAGGCTATGAGTTCATGATCGTGGACGCGATGATCACGAACTTCCATCTACCGCGCTCTACATTGATCATGCTGGTCAGTGCATTTGCAGGTCGCGAGCGTGTCCTGGGTGCATATCGGACTGCGATCCAGGATGGATACCGGTTCTATTCATTTGGAGATGCAATGCTGATCACGTAACGGGAAAGCCTCAGCCTGGAGCTGAAGGCTCAGGCTGGGTGTAAGCGACGATTCGATCCCGCCCGCGCCTTTTTGCCTGGTACATGGCGTCATCCGCGAGCTGGACGAGGGCAGGAAACCCATCTACAGCAAAACTGTTATCTGCGATACCCATACTGACGGTGATTCGTGGAAACGCTGAATCGGAAGCCTGAAATGCTTTCTTTATCTTCTGGCTCAATCGCCTGGCGATGCCAACAGCAGCTGAAAGATCGGTTTCCGGAAGGATAACGGTAAATTCTTCACCCCCATAACGTCCAACAATATCTACTTCGCGTAACTCTGACCGGATCAGCTGGGCAAGGTTCAGGAGCACCTGGTCGCCGGTCCCGTGACCGAAACGGTCGTTTACCATTTTGAAATGGTCGACATCCAGCATGATCACGGAGAGCCTTCTTTTAAATCTGGCAGCGCGGACGAACTCCAACCGGCCGAGATTAAAAAAATGACGACGGTTAAACAGGTTGGTAACGGGATCGGTCGTCGCAAGCTGCTGGATGTGCTCGAAGAGGTGGGCGTTATCCAGGGCAACGGCGGCATAAGATGCCAGCATCTCCAGCATGGTGAGGTCTTCGAAGGAATAGGCTTCAGGAGAATAGCTTTGGGCGGATATCATCCCGATCACTTTGCCGCGCAGCTGCATGGGAACCGCCACGATTGAGCGCACATGCGCATCTTCGCCAAAATGAATGTAATGGTCCTGATCCTTGTCTTTGAGCAAATCGGGGATAAAGAGCGGGAGTCCGGTGCGGATCACTTTACCGCTCAGGCTGTCCTCCTTTTCAAAGGATGCTGAAGAAATCCGGCCGTTTTGATCGATTAAATAGCTGTCACGAAACTTCTGGCTGGATTCGTCGTATTCGGTAATCACAAAAGCTTCAACGGGCATCAGCTCTGCAGCTGCACGATGGATCGCCTGATAAACGCCTTCTTCTTCAAGGTTTATGGCCACAATTTGCTGGCTGATCCGGTGCAGGATCGCGTGGCGATCTGAGGCCTCGCGTTCCGCCTGGAACAAACGGGCATTTTCGATCGCGATCGCGGCCTGGTTTGCAAAGGCTGTGGCGAGGGCTGCATCTTCCTGGGAATATTTGTTCGGCTGTTCTTTGTCCAGGTTCAGCAAACCGATTGTCCTCTCCTTGCCGACCAGAGGTACGCCCAGCCAGCAGCGGATGTACCCAGATCCATCAAGATTTCGCCAGCGTGGATCTTGATGGGTATCGTTGATGATCACAGGGGTTTGTTTTTCAAGAACCTCGAATATATGGGCGTACTCGTGCGCCAGACCTTGAACGTTCAACTGCTTGGAAGAGCGGAATTTTCGGTTCGCAACAATATGAAGCTCCGGACCTTTTACAAGCATAACGCTGGCGCTGTCGTATTCGACCACATGACCGAGCTGGTCCAAGATCAATTCCAGGACGGTCTGCAGGTCCAGGCTGGAGTTTAAGTTGCGGGCAACTTCGCGAAGAGTTCGCGGCTTGCTCGCTGTGCGCCTGTTCGAGCTTAACAAGAAGTTCGACATGAAATGCCTGGCTGACCAGCAATGCCAACGAGCCAAGCATATGCCAGTCCTCATCATCCATCGGGCCGTGCGCCTCCGCTCTGACAGCACTCATCACTCCAAAGATCCTGCCTTCCATTTCGATCCATTCACTCAAGCCGACGAAATGACCTGATTTCTTCTGGACGGATGGATAAAGGCGGTGAAAACGCGTTGCAGAATTCGAAGATGCCGATTTCAGATGGGATGTGGCTTAAGATTGCGGTTTCTGAAGCTGCACTTGAAAAAAAAGACTGCGAGCTGAATTCGGGGGCAGAAACAGCCCCACTGCTCAAGAATTCATTAAACTCATGGAGATCCCAATCTATGATAACCAGAGAGACCCAATCTGCCTGGATTGCCTCGGCGGCAAAGTCGGCGATTGAAGCAAGCTTAGAAGAAACGCTGCCTGGAGAAGCCAGCAGGCGGGTCGCCTCGAGGAATGCTCTGGTTGTTTTTGGTCTCTGAACAGTCATTCGAATTGCTGCTGAAAGCCCTTCAGTACCAGGATGTCAGGAGGATTTATTATAATCTGTGAGGTTATAATGTATCGGAGAGATAATTGACATTAAGGAATGAAGAGAGAACCGGAGTAAAGATGCGCGCGGTCGATATCATCATAAAGAAACGCGATGGCCAGGAGCTAAGCCGCCAGGAAATCGATTATTTCATACAGGGCTTTGCGCAAGGGGACATCCCTGACTACCAGGCAGCCGCCTGGGCCATGGCGGTTGTCCTGAAAGGGATGACTTTCCAGGAAATAAGCGATCTGACACTGGCCATGGCGTCTTCAGGAGATCAAATCGACCTCTCCAGCGTGGTACCGATTGCAGTTGACAAGCATTCAACCGGTGGTGTTGGGGATAAGACTACCCTGGTTGTAGAGCCGATTGTCGCAGCATGCGGCCTGCCGGTTGCAAAAATGTCCGGCCGTGGGCTGGGTTTCACCGGCGGGACATTGGACAAGATGGAATCGATCCCAGGTTATCGAGTGGATCTTACAACGGATGAATTCATGGATCAGCTCCGCCGGATTGGGCTGGTCCTCTCTGGACAAACAGCAGACCTCGCTCCAGCCGATGGCAAGATGTACGCCTTGCGCGACGTCACCGGAACCGTCCAGTCCATCCCATTGATCGCATCGTCGATCATGAGTAAAAAAATCGCTGCCGGCGCCCAGCGGATCCTGCTGGATGTCAAGGTGGGCAGGGGGGCTTTCATGCGGGACCTGGACAGCGCCTGCCAGCTGGCTGAAACCATGGTCTGGATAGGCAGGCAGACCGGGCGCGACACGATCGCTTTACTATCGGACATGAACCAGCCGTTGGGCTGTGCAGTGGGGAATGCCCTGGAGGTCCGTGAAGCGGTGGAGACTTTGCGCGGAGGCGGACCGGTTGATTTTCGCCAGCACTGCATCGAAGTTGCCAGCTACATGCTTGTGCTGGGGGCGCTGGCGGATGATGAGCACAGCGGAGCGCAGATGGCTGAGAAGGTGATCAAGAACGGTCAGGCGCTGGAGCATTTCCGGGAGCTGGTGCAAGCTCAGGGGGGCGACGTCACTTATGTAGATGATCCTGGACAGGCTGCCGAAAGCCAGCATGGAAGAAACGGTCCTTGCGCCTGCCGCAGGGTATCTGCAGACGATCGACGCGCTGGCGGTCGGTGAGGCTTCGGTGCGGTTAGGCGCAGGTCGGGAGAAAAAAGGCGAGCCTATCGATCACGCCGTTGGGATTGTTGTGCACAGAAAAGTCGGCGATCGGGTGGACGCAGGCGAACCGCTGATGACATTGTATGCAAACCGGGCGCAGCTGCTTGTTGAAGCACACGAGCGTCTCAAGGGTGCAATCGAGATCAGCAGGACATCCGTTCCACCACTCCCGCTTTTCTACGATACCATCCGGTATACGGATATCGCCGTACCGGGGGCACGAGTTCAATTCTAAGTTTTCTTCCAGGCAGAAAGAAGCTTCTCCGGTTGGCGCAGGTAGCGGTCGACCGGAATTTCGCCGTGGATCAATCCAAGCAGCGTCTCGGTGAGCAGCCGGTTCACGGAGGCGGTATAGCCGAAGCGTTCCCCAAAACGCACGACAGCTCCGTTCAGATAATCCACCTCGCTCTGGCCTCTGCCGCTGTGCAAATCGATATAAAATGATGGCATCTTAGCACCACGTCCCGCCCCCAACGGCGCGCTGAAGCAGCGGTCTAACCAATCCAAGCGGCAGCTTCTGGATTGCGAAGGCAAGCATTCGGACAGGCGTCCCCGGCAGGTCCACGACAGGGATTTTCAGCCTGTGCATCACATGCAGAGCTTCGTGAAGCTGGGCTGCTTCCAGGCGGAACAAGCCGGGATCGCCGAAGACCTCCGCCGGGGTCATCCCCAGAATTGCCGAGGTTGCGTTTGAAAGCAGGTTGGTCAGCATTTTGGACCATTTCATCCCTTCGGCAGAAGGGATCAGCCGGGCATTCAGACCGCAGGCGCTGAACACGCTGACCAGATCTGAAGATAAGGGATTCCCGGCGGCGATACCAACCCCACGCAGCTTTTCCAGGATGATATCTCCTGCGGCTCGCCGGCCGACCGCGCTAGTCACAGTCCCGGCGATGACTCTGTCTTCTCCCAGCAGTCCGGCGATGACGGCTTCATTTTCCACGCCGTTTTGCAAGCAGAGGATCGGGGGAAGCCGGTCCGCATAGGGGCGCATTGCTTCCAGGGCAGAAGCAGTATCAAAGGATTTGAGCGCAAACACAGCCGCGTCAAAGGGTCCGTGTGAAAGCGCTTCTGGGAGCGAATCAGCCACACGCGGGGATGGGATGGTCCGCCGTTCACCACCCAGTTCCAAATGCAAACCCGTCGCTTCGATCTCCCGCCGGGTCTGTGGGGTTTCCAGAAAGACGACCTGCTGCCCGCCCAGGGCGAGGCTTCCGCCAATATAGGTCCCTATCGCGCCAGCGCCGAACACAAGCAGACGCAGCGGAGGGCAGATAAATCCCTGCTTTGTGAATTGGTCCTGGACGATGGTTTCATCATGGGTGTGAACCATTCTCTTGAGCAGGATCGACAGCATTGTGGGGCTGTAACTTCCTGCCAGGAAGGGGAAGGTCTCGACGGACGAGCTCAGCCGGGGTTTCGCGGCGCTGAATCAGCGCAGCGCGACCCGCTTCAAGCCAGAGGACGGCTGGCCTGCGCGAGCCGTTATAGTTGCTGCCCATGCTCAGATGATAAGCTCCGCTGACCGGGACAGCAATCAGCTCTCCGGGCTCAATTTCAGGCAGCGGCAGATCTTCAATCAGGATGTCGCCGCTTTCGCAGAATGGACCAGCCAGCCAGGCGGGCCCCGCCTGCTTGCGGGCTGGACCGCGCACCGGCAGAGCTGTATAGCGAGCCCTGTATAATGCCGGGCGGGGATTATCTGCCATGCCTCCATCCAGCAGCAGCCAGCGCCGGTTCCCAGTGTCGTTTTACCGCTTCGACCTGATAGACGGCGACACCCGCCCTGGCTACCAGGCTGCGGCCAGGCTCGAGCTGCAGGCGCGGCAGGGGCAGCTCCCGCTTGAGGCAGCCATTCCGGAGGGCGACAGCAACCGCGTCCACATAATCACGGATTGGGAGGTGCGGCAGGTCGGCTTCATGGTAAGGGACTCCCCAGCCGCCCCCAGGGCAGAAGACTTCAGGGATCCAGCCGGTCGCTGCGCGCAGCCTGGAGATCAAATCCAATGCAGTCTCGATCGCCGGGCCGAGCGGGGAAGGGTCGTGAAAATGAGAGCCCTGATGAAAATGGAGACCTTTTAACGGGAGGTTTTCGGCAAGGCACTGCCGGACGGCTTGCTCGATCTCATCTGTGCTCATCCCAAACTTGCTGTCATCCTGCCCGGTTTGCATGTAGCTGTGTGAATCGACCGCCAGGCCTGGCCGCAACCGCAGCCAGAGCTCCGGCGGCGCTGTGCGCGCCGGTTGGAGCATTTCTGCGAGCCGATCCAGCTCAGTGAGATTGTCCACCACGATCACCCCGGACTGGACAGCAGCGAGGTGCAAGTCAGCCAGGCTCTTGCTGACGCCATGCACCAGGGTCTGGCTTTGTGGAACGCCTGCAAGGCTGGCGATCGTCAATTCCCCCAGGCCGGTGCAGTCCACCAGCAGGCCTGTCTCTTGAGCCCATTGGGCGATGGCGATGCAGAGAAAGGCTTTCCCGGCAAACGTCAGACCAGACGGGCCAGGATAAGCCTCTGCAAGCGCCAAGCGGTACTCCTGGACGGCGCTGTCAAGAGTCGACCGGTCGTATACATAGAGCGGCGTGCCAAATTCAGAAGCAAGCTCGGAGAGACGGAGCCCTGCAATCGTTAATTCACCGCTCTCGGATTCACCTTCGATTCGGGTGGCGCGAGGGAAGAGGCTCAATCGTGCTTCGAAGGATGCCCTGTTCAAATCCAACTGCGGCCTCCTTGAAGGAAGTCCTTACCCGACATCGGTTTCTTACCTGAGGGCTGAATCAGCGTGAGAACCAGCAAGCCGCAGGCTGGTCCAGACTGCGGGCTGACCGCGATAGACCTCCCGCCGGGATGGTGGATGAGACTTGCGATCTCCTTCAACGACGGCGGATTGGATCACTTTCAAGACCCCGCCCTGCCAGGGTATAAATGCGCCTGGCCAGGGTTGAAAGGCGCGCACCTGGCGCTCGAGCTCGACTGCCGGACGATTGAAATCCAATTCGCCGTCTTCTTTGCGAAGCATTGGAGCATACGGTAGCAAGATTCTCGGCCTGCTGAATTGGTTGAATATCTCCACTGAGGCAGCCTGGAAGGGTTTTAATCAATAATTCCGCTCCTAATATTGCCAGGCGGTCCGATAGCTCTCCGGCTGTTTCTCCCGCAGCGATGGAAATCGAGCGCTGGCTCAGGATTGGTCCGGTGTCTATCCCGGCGTCCATGCGCATGATCGTCACGCCGGTTTCGGAATCGCCAGCCCGAATTGCAGCCTGGATCGGCGCAGCGCCGCGCCAAGCGCGGCAGCAGCGAGGCGTGCACGTTGATGCAGCCGAAGCGCGGCAGATCGAGGATCGCAGAGCGCAGAATCTGCCCGAAAGCGGCAACGACAATGAGGTCGGGCGACCAGCTGCGAACCGCATCCATCGCTTCGGGCTCGCGCAGCCGGTTGGGCTGGATGACAGGCAGACCAAGAGCATCTGCCAGCTCTTTAATCGGCGGTGAGGTGAGAGTCCGGCCGCGTCCTGCGGGACGGTCGGGCTGGGTGACCACGCCTGCGACCCGATAGTTGGCGTTCAGCGCCTGAAGGGTGGGCACAGCAAAGTCGGGCGAACCCATGAAGACGATAACGGGATCGGGGTCAATCATGCAAACGTCCGAATCTCATGTTTTCTGGGCAGAAACCGCTTCTGCCAGCGCCGAACAGACCAGCTCCACCTGCTCTTCGCGCATCACCGATGAGAAGGGCAGCGCCAGGCCTCTCCGGCCGAGCTCCTCCGTGACCGGGAAATCCCCAGGCTGGTATCCGAAGCGCTCGACCATATAGGGTTGGAGGTGAATCGGCAGGAAATAGGGCCTGGCAGGGATGCCCAGCTCTTCAAGCTGCTTTGCCAGCCGGTCCCGGTTGAGCTCTGGCGCGACCCTGATGACATAAACGAACCAGCTTGCCCGGCTGGTCTCGGGGGCCAGCTGCGGCGCTTCCACGCCGGAGATCTCCGCCAGGCGTTCCGAGTACCAGCCTGCGACGCGCTCGCGCTTGAGGAGCAGCTCCTCCAGGCGGAGCATTTGAGCTCTGCCAAGGGCGGCGGACATCTCATCCAGGCGGTAGTTGTAACCCATGTGCGTATGAGAGAGCCAGGTATCGCCTGGAGCGCGGCCCTGGTTACGCAGCGCACGCATCAGCTCAGCAGCCCGGTCGTCATCGGTAACGATCATCCCGCCTTCACCAGTGGTGATCTGTTTATTGGGATAGAATGCGAATACGGCGTTGTCGCCCAGCAGCCCTGCTTTGCGGCCTTTGTACTCGGCTCCCAGCGCTTCGCAGGCATCCTCGATGATCTGCAAGCCGGCTTTATCTGCGGACTTTTGGATCGGGTCCATGTCCGCCGGCTGGCCAAAAACATCCACGGAGAGGATTGCCTTCAGCACGGCGCCTTCTTGCACACTCCGCCGAGGCAGCCAGCGCCTTGCCGATGTCTTGCTGCCGGTAAGGTCCTCGACAGCCCGGTCAACCATGAGCGGGTCGATATTCCCGGTTTTTGGATCGACATCCACAAAGATGGGGACAGCGCGCTCGAACAGCAGCACGTTGGTCGATGAGACAAACGAGAAAGGTGTCGTGATGACCAGATCGCCTTCGCCGATTCCCAGCAGCGCGCACGCAGAGATGCAGCCCGGCTGTACCGGAATTGACGCCAATTGCATGACGCAGGTCGGTATAGTCTTTGAACGCAGCTTCAAAGGCGAGGATCTCTCCACCCATGCTCAGATTCGGCGTACGAAGCACTGACGCGACGGCCTCGCGCTCAGACTCACTTGAAGTCTGGGGAGGACATTGGAACTCGAAATTGATAAGTCATTCAGTTTTCCTCATGGCCAGGTTGCGCCGGCACGAACGATGCCTTTTTCAGGAACGTCTTCTTTTACTGCAGCGCTGTTGCCGATCCTGGCTCCAGCGCCCACGCGGACGCCAAGGTTGATCGTTGCGCCCATCCCAATCAGCGCCGCAGCGCCGATCTTAACGTCTCCAGCCAGCAGCGCACCGGGGGAAATGTTGGCGTACTCCTCAAGAATGCAGTCGTGCGAGACGACTGCGGCAGTATTGACGATGCACCCGTATCCTACCCGGACACCGCTGCCGACATAAGCATGGGCAAAGACCTGGACGCCATCCGCCAGGGAGGCGCTCGCTTCAACCCATGAAGCAGGATGGACGACCGCCGGGCAGGTGAAGCCGGCCGCCATCAGACGCTGGAAGACATCGATGCGGACAGCGATGTTGCCGATCCCCCCGACTGCGTTGACAGCGAGATGAACGCCCTGCGCTCGAAGGTCTCCCAGGGCTATAAAACCGCCGAGGACGGGAACATCCAGGATCTGCTCGCCCGGCTGGAGACCATCATCAATCACCCCAACGATCCGGTAGACCTGGAGCAGACGGATCAGGTCGATGAGCGATTTACCATGCCCGCCGCCGCCGTAGATGATAACCGAAGAGGGATCAGACGGGAAGGAAGAGAAATCGAGCGGGGCAACTTCATTCAGGGATTTGGCAAGATCGCGGACAACGCTCTCGGTGACAAGCAAGTCGGCAGGCAGGCGGCTCAAGTCAATCCCAAGCTGGACGGCAAGGGCGAGTGCCGGCTGCGTGATGCGCTGCTTTTGCCATTCATCTCTGACAATTGGGGTGAGCGCTGGTTTCGGAGGAATTTCTCCCGGCTGCTCAGTCAGGTAGCAAAGGGTCTCGCCTGACCTGACGGTCTGGCCCTGCGCCATACTCAGCCCAGAAACGTATCCGTCTTTTTCGGAAGTCAGGTCTGCGGTCGACTTGGTCGTTTCCAACGTCGCGATAAGCTCGCCAGAGCGAGGCGCTGACCTTCATGGACAAAGAGGGCAGCCAGCAGCGCTTCTGGCTCGTTCGGATTGAGCAGCGGAATCGTTATTGGATGAGCCATCGTCTAATCGCCAAGCGCCTCCTCCTGGATCGCCATCCTGGCGACCTGGCTGGTGTTTGTCACCGTGTAAAGCTTTCCGTTCACATCGAAGTGGATCATGCGTGGAAACGTGAGCTCGTCTGGCCAGGGAATCGACTTAAGAAATGAGCCGCTGTTATCAAAGACCTTGAGCTGATAACCCTGGGACGTATCGACCACGAAGACCCGCCCTTTACCGTCTACGGCCATCGCATCGGGGCTGTTGAATTGCTGCTCGGCGTTCCCCTTACTGCCGAATCGATCCAGGAAGCTGCCTTGATCGTCGAATTTGTATATCTCACTGGCGAACGAGTTGAGGACAAACATGTTGCCCATACCGTCTACAGCAATCCTGTTGATGCTGGATGGTTCGTTTTTAGGGGCGATTCCTTCCAAGAGGGAGTCTTTTTTCCAGAGGAGATTGCCCTGCGAATCATATTGAAGCAGCCCATCGTCTGCGCTGGCTGTGTTCATTGCGTAAATGCGGTTGGACGGGTCGATTGCGACCTGGTCGTGGTTCAAATCTGGAAACTGCCCGGGGATCGAGCCAGCAGAAGCGCCATCCGCTGTATTGTAGATCAGAAGATCACCCCCCCGCGCTATATAGAGGCTGCCGCTGAAATTTGGCGCCATGGATCGGATGATAACATTATCGTTGCGGTCCGGCTCTACCTGGATGAGCTGGATGAAACTGCCGTCCTGGTCGAATTTCTGGATGCGACCATCGGAATAATCTGCTACAAATATATTTCCCTGGGGATCGACAGCCACATAGCGCGGATCATCGAATAGACCGGGGCCGGTGCCGTCACCGCCAAACAAGAGCTCCACCTGCACGGCTGGAGGCGTGGCTGCAGCAGGAACCAAAGTCGGTAGATTCACAGCCATTGTTGGCACAATCGCGCCTATCTCTGTTGGGGAAAAGTCTTTGACTGCCTCACCAAATATCGCGGCCGAGGTGAATACGCCTGTCGCGGACATAAGGACGCTGGAGAACACGCAGATGCTGACGAAAACAACGATCAGGATGAGAATCAACGAGGCGTTTCCCCGGCGAGAAGGTTCAGCATTTCCACCTGGGGAGGAGACCTGAATGATGACCGGAGAGACTGGATGGTCATGGTCAGCCTCTTTGCGCGGGAGATATTCAAGCGGTACAAGGACATTGCTTCCGCAATATTCGCAGCGAATTGATGGCGCGTCAGGAACAGGAAGGCTGGCGCCGCAGGTAGGGCAGTGGAACAGTTGAGGGTTGGAAATCTGGTCGCGATCCATTGTTGCCGTCTCTCTGATATCGATAAATTTTGTCTAAAAAATACTATTCGTCTGAGAGCTTATTTTACCTTTGGATGACGATTTTTTGGCATTTTGCAAGGATAGATTCAATATCCGGGAGTACATTGGCTTCAAGCAGCCCGCTAGCTGGTACGGGCAGGTTCAAGGCAGCGATCCGATCGGATGCCAGCAGGCGAGGTCCGAGCGCCTGGGCGGCCTGAGAAACGATTTCTGCGCCCCAGCCAAGGGGCCGTGTTCCTTCCTCCAGGGTCAGCAGCCTACGGGTCCTGCCAACGGACTCCAGGATTTCAGCTGTTGCGAATGGAGCCAGCTGGGTTGGGGCGACGAGCTCAACAAAAATCTCCTGATCATACGCCAGCCGGAGTGCGGCCTGGCGGGCAAGCTCTACCATATAACCGTATGTCGCCAGGGTCAGAGCGGCCTGCGGAGCCCCGCGCACCTTTAAAATGTAGGTTGGGGCATAGGGATTTACCCCCGAATGGGAATTCTCTGGTTCTGGCAAGCGTTCCTGGATCTCGAACTCACTGTCCCCCTCGATTTCCTGGGTGCGGAGCAGATAAAGAAGCTTATTTTCAATGAAAAGGACGGGATCATCGTCGAAAATGGCTTGATGGAGCAGTTTTCCCGGGTCGCCCAGAGCGCAAGGCGCAAGTACCCGCAGCCCAGGCACCCCGAGGAACAGCTTTTCGAGGGTCTGGCTGTGGGTAGGCCCGTAACCCCGCCTCCCGCCCATCGGGGTGCGAACGACCAGCGGGACGCTTGCCTGCTGGTTGTACATCCATCGGAACTTGGACGCATGGTTGATCGAGCTGGTCGGCCGCCAGTGTGATGAAATCACCGAACATGATCTCGACCACCGGACGAAACCCGCGCAGCGCCATCCCGGTCGCGATGCCGACGATACCAGCTTCAGAAATCGGAGTGGTCAGCACACGCCCGGGAAAGAGATCGGAAAGCCCGCGGGTCACTTTGAATGCACCGCCATAGGGATCAAGGACATCTTCACCGAGCAGGATCACCCGTTGATCGTCGCTGAGAGCCCGAACCAGGGCGGAATTTAAGGAATCCAATACACTGGCCATTTTGATCCTCAATCGAAAAGACGTTGTCCTAAAGCGCCCGTCTCATCCAGGATTGGATTTGGGGTAGGGCTCTCCAGGGCGGCCTGGAATGCGGTGTCGATCTCGACCTGGACCTCAGCTTCGATCCCGGCTCGCGCGGCTGGATCGAGTCGTCTGGCGTGAATGGTAAGCGGATCGCGATCCTGCCGGAGCCTGGAAACCACTTCCGGCGGGCGAGTATCGTCGCCTTTCGAGTGCGGTCCAAAGCGAACCGTTTCGATGATGAGAGCGCGCGGCTTCAAGTTCTGCCGGATTTCAGCGAGCAGCCGCTTTGCCAGCGGGAGGATTTCCAGCACATCGCTGCTATCGAGCTCTGCAGCCGGGATGCCGAAAGCCTCGAACCGGGCGGAAATGCTGCCCGAGACGGCCAGCTCGATCGGTGTAGTCTGGGCGATCCGGTTGTTTTCGACGACATACAGGATGGGAGCGCCCCAGAGCGAGGCCAGATTCAACGATTCATAGAGAACGCCCTCCCCCAGCGTGCCGTCGCCGAGGAAAACGACCGTCACAGCTCCGCTCTCTTTCCACTTCTCAGCCACTGCCATCCCGGTCGCAATCGGCAGGATGCCTCCCTGCACGCCATTGGAGTAGAAATTGTGCCAGTGCAGATGCTGCGAGCCGCCCCTTCCTCCGCAAACTCCGCTGGATTTCCCCATCATCTCGGCAAACAGCGCGACCGGACTTCCACCGCAGGCGAGGAAGTGACCATGGCAGCGGTGGTTGCTGAAAACGATATCAGCCTCACTCAGATTCGTGAGCACACCGGCAGCATCGGCTTCTTCGCCGAGGTAGGTGTGCGTGGTGCCAAAAAAAACGCCCCTGGAAAAATTTTCCAATACCGTCTCTTCAAAACGGCGGATCCGGAACATGATCCGGTAAAGCTCGTTGTTATCGATTAAGTTTTCAGCAGACATGGTCTCCTGCCTGCCCTGGTGATTCAACATCAGAAAAATCATTTGAGCCCATGAACTCCTCGGCTGTGGCATACCCGGGTTGGCTGATCCCTTCCCGACGGATCACTTTTCCCAGCGTTGCCAGCAGAATGCGGATATCCAGCCAAAATGACCAGTGATCGACGTACCAGACGTCCAACCGGAATTTATCTTCCCAGTGTCAGCACATTCCGACCATTGACCTGGGCCCAGCCTGTGATCCCCGGGAGAGCGTCATGGCGGCGGGCTTGCTCTGGGCTGTAGCGAGCCAGATAGCTCATCAGGAGCGGGCGCGGTCCGACGAAGCTCATCTCGCCACGCAGCACATTGAGCAGCTCGGGCAGCTCATCCAGGCTGGTGGAGCGCAAGTACTCTCCCCAGGCGGAGAGTTCTTGCCTGATCAGGAAGCAATTCGCCCTGTTCATCGCGAAGATCAGCCATCGATCGGAATTTATAGATCCAAAAAGGACGGCTCTTCAAGCCTGGGCGGAGCTGCTTGAACAGAACCGGCGACCCCAGCTTGAATCGAACGAAAAGCGCCAGGACGATCAGGATAGGTGAAAGAATCAACAAGCCGGAGGCCGATGCCAGCAGGTCGAACAGGCGTTTGGAGAGGGGAATTCCAGCCGGGAAAAGCGCCATCTCAGCCTGCCTCCGATACGGGCGATTTTTCACGGACCTGAAGCCCGTCGAGAATTTCCAACAGCAGCTCGAGCCCACCCGCAGCATCCGGGATCGGGATCCATAATGCGGTCCTACCAAGGCGCACCTGTGGTCCAAGCGCAGGCAGATCTTCCGGGATTTCGCCATCCGGGAAGCGAAGCGCATACTGGCCGTTTTCTACAGTCAGCGAGGCGAGACCGGCGCGTTCGGCGAAAAGCTTGATCTTGAACTGGGTGAAAAGGTTGCTGACCGCCTCCGGTATGGGACCGAAGCGATCCGTAAACTCCTCGATCATCGCTTCCAGATCGGTGGTTTCCCTGGCTTCGGCCATGCGCCGGTATAGCCCCAGGCGGACGCGGTTATCCGAGACATAATCGACCGGGATCGCGGACGGCAGCGGCAGCTCAACATTGACTGGATTCAACGGCAGGCTGGCGCCGGGGATGGTTGGGACATTCTGCTGATCCGATCCTGACCGCAAGCGGTGGACAGCCTGGGCCAGCATGCTGGTGTACAAGTGAAATCCGACAGCAGCGATATGCCCATGTTGGCGGGTGCCGAGGATATCGCCAGTGCCGCGGATTTCCAGGTCGCGGATCGCAATGGAGAAACCTGCACCGAGCTGGGTATTCTCTGCGATCGTTTCCAGCCGCTGACGGCCTTCATAGGTCGGCGATTTGCGGTTATGCCGGAAGAAATATGCATAGGCGCGCTGCGCGCCGTGCCCAACCCTGCCGCGCAGCTGATAAAGCTGCGCCAGACCGAATGTGTCTGCCCGATCGACGATCAATGTATTTGCGTTGGGGATATCCAGGCCAGACTCAATGATGGAGGTCGAGAGGAGCACATCTACGTCGCCACGTGAAAAGGCCTCCATCCGACTGGCGAGCCGGGTCTCGTCCATCTGGCCGTGAGCGACAGTGATACGCGCTTCGGGGACCATCTGCTGCAGGTGGCTGTGCATTGCTCCGATGGTCTGGACTCGATTATGGACGAAAAAAATCTGACCGCCGCGCTCCAATTCACGCTGGATCGCCTGCTTGACAAGCCGCGGAGAATAAGGACCGACATGCGTGACGATCGGCAAACGCTCTTCTGGCGGTGTATTGATGGTCGAAATGTCGCGCACACCGCTCAGCGCCATATATAGTGTGCGAGGAATTCGGCGTCGCAGTCAGCGTCAGCACATCGACTTCCGTGCGCATTTGCTTGAGCTTCTCTTTATGGGTGACACCGAAACGCTGTTCTTCATCGATGATCAGCAGACCGAGATCCTTGAAATTCACATCGGAAGACAGCAGACGGTGCGTACCGATCACAATATCCACTTTACCGTTCGACAGTTTTGAGACGATCTCGTGCTGCTGCTGCGGGGAGCGGAACCGCGAGAGCATCTCAACTTCGACGGGGAAAGCCGACAGGCGCTGTGTGAAGGTCTGGAAATGCTGCTGAGCCAGCACCGTGGTAGGGACCAGGATTGCGACTTGCTTTCCATTTTCGACGGCTTTGAATGCGGCCCGCAGCGCAACTTCGGTCTTTCCATAACCGACATCACCGCAGATCAGGCGGTCCATCGGGCGGGCGAGGTGCATGTCACGCTTGACTTCTGAAAGCACTCGCATCTGGTCGTCCGTTTCAATATAGGGAAAGCTTGCCTCCAACTCCTGCTGCCAGATTGAGTCTTCAGCGAACTCATATCCCTGGACCACGCTTCGCTTCGCATAAAGCTCCAGGAGCTCCTCTGCAACTTCCTGGACAGACTCCTTAACGTAAGCTTTTACATTGCGCCACTCACTGCTGCCCAGACGGCTGAGCGTTGGGGGACGGCTGTCCGAGCCGACATAACGGGTCAGCCGGTCAGCCTGATGGACCGGGACGAAAAGGTGAGAATCGTCGGCATACTCAATCGTCAGATATTCGCGCTCAAACCCATCGACGCTACGGCGCACCAGCCCGATATAACGCCCGATCCCATGGTCAACATGGACGACATATTCATCGACAAGGAGGTCAGAGTAGCCGCTCTCTGGGGCTTCAGCATAGCGCTTAGCCCTGCGGCGCGGCTCTGGCCTGCGCCAGCCGAAGATTTCGCCATCCGTCAGTAAATGGATCAGACCACCAGTTTCTGTTGCGAAGCTCCAACCTTCTGATAGGCTGCCTTCAATAAATACCGGCCAGCCAGCACCGTTCGATAGGCGCTGTTCTTGCCACAGCTCGCGCAGTCGGGCAGATTGGCGAGAGACGATCACCAGCACTTCGCCGGCCTGAAACCGTGCTTTCAACGACTCCATCAAAGTCTTCAAACGTCCTAAGAAACGCTCACCAGGTTGGAAGCGCTGGCCGAACAGCCTGACATTTTCGGGTTCCAGCTCAACCTCAAGCTCTTTCCCGCTTTGAGCTAGATCCTGGGTCAGATGGACGCTCAACATGTCGTTGATCTCATCGAGGGTTAGATACGGGACCGGGAAGTCTTCGGGGAGCGTTCCTTCAGAGATCGAGTCGCGCCGGGTTTCGATTGCCTGTGTTTCAATCTCGGAAATCGCCTCTTCCAACGCCTGTCGATCATCAACCAAAACCAATGCATGGCGAGGCAGATAATCGAGCAAGCCAGCTGGTGTGGGATGAAAAAGCGGCAGATAGAATTCGCTTGGGCCCTCATCCAATCCGGTTGGAAGCTCGCCGTCCCGCAGCAGAAATTCGCGCGCCGGGGTAATCAGGATGCGCGCCTCGTCTGCATCATCAGATGGTTTTGAAGTCCTCTGGGTGCTGGGATCAAATTCACGAAGTGTGTCGATCTCATCGCCAAAGAATTCCAGACGACGCGGCTGAGCCTCGGCCGTCGGCCAGATATCCAGAATGCCTCCACGCCGGGCAAACTGTCCTGGAGCAATGACGGTGTTGACGGATTCGTAATTCAACCGCAGACAGATCCTGGTTAGCTCGTCTATCCGAATCACCTGACCGACCTTCAACGTCCGTGCGGCTTTCAGGAAATCCCGGCGAGGGATGGTACGTGTCATTAAGGCGCGCGCTGGCGCGACCAAAATTGGCGGCTGATCGAGGCGCGATGCGCCCGGGATATGATATGCAGCCAGGGTCGTGAGCGCTGTCAGACGCTCGCGGCGAGTGCTCTCGCCCCAGGATGCATTTTCGTAAAAAAGCGGCGTTGGCTCAGGGAAGAGCAAACGCGGCGCATCGGGCAGCCAAAGCCCAAGCTCATCGAATATCGTCAGGGCGCGATCGGCCCGGTCCGTGACGATAAGAATAGTCCGCTTAAGCTCGGAATACAGACCGGCGAGGACAGGCAGGCGAGCTGAACGCCGCAATCCCAGCGGCGGCTCGGATGTCCCGGCTTCCAAACTGACCAGGAGGTTCTTCTCAGACTGGATGATTGGACCGATCAGGAGCTCTAATCCGGCTGTCTGTGGCATTACTCAATAACCGTACCGTTGTATTGGTTCATTGCTGCATCCAGGCCTTCATTTATAAAGGACAGGATTGAATTTACTGCTCGATCCAACGTTTCGACCAGGATGACCCTTTCGCCGCTGGAAAAATCCTGCAGCACATAATCAGCGGAATCCATCCTGCCTGGGGGGCGGCCGATCCCAACGCGCAAGCGTGGGAAGTCTTGAGTCCCCAACCTGTCAATAATGGAAGCAATCCCTTTCTGTCCTGCCGAGCCTCCGCCGGGGCGCAGGCGCAGTGTCCCTAAAGGCAGGTCGACATCATCGGACGCTACGAGCAAGCGATCTAAAGAGATTTTATAATACTTTAACAGCGCGCCAACCGCCTGGCCGGAAAGGTTCATGTAGGTGTGCGGTTTGGCAAGGATGATCCTTTTTCCGTCGATCTCGGCTTTTGTGACCAGCGCCTTTGACTCCACCCGGGTAAATTTGAGATCCACTTTCGCTGCGAACCGGTCGAGGACCATGAAACCGACATTGTGACGGTTGAAGCGGTACTGGATGCCGGGATTACCCAATCCAGCAATCAGGAAAAAGGCGGGAATCTCGCCAGGCGTTTGGCTCGATTTATTGAACATCAATTTTTACGCCCTAATCTGCGAACCCCGCCAATCATCCCGGCGAAGGCGAACAGACCGACCACGATCAAGACGCCTTTGATCGCATAGTCTAATAATTCCTGCTGATCCAGCTCTGCCGGATTTCTCGCCAACGGAGTCGGGGAAGGGGGCGCCGCTGGCGGAACCTGGGAAGGCGCAAACGGCGGGGTGAATGTAGGAGTTCGGGCAGGGGCAGCGGTCGCAGTTGGCTGAGGCGGCAGCGGGGTATTGGTTTCGATGGGCGAATAATTTCGGACCCTCAACCCGGTCACGGTCACCGATTTCTGGCTGCTATCCTTGAAGGTCACTTCCATCCGAAGATTGTAATCGCCATCTGTGAGCATCCCCGTATCCCAGAGCGCCAGCATCGTCCCGGTGACCGGCTGAATCCCCTGCTTGATCAGGAACCAGGTCTGGGAAGGATCCTGAGCGTATCCAAAGGTTAATTCTACAGTCTGGAAGTTCTCGAGGGTTGTATTCACGATGACTGGGATGCTGCCCTGAAGCGCCTGACCGGTCTGCGGAGATAGGATCTGGATCGTGTCGTCTGGCTGGGGAGTTGGGGTGGATTGCTGGTCCAACTGGCGCGCCTGAGCAGCGTTAACCGACAAAGCGATTAGCATCAAAAAAAGCAGGAGCAGGAATGGCAATCTTCGCATGACAACTTGCTACTATATCATGGTCAGGTGTTCGGGTCAACCGGTGGCGTCCATTTATATTACTGATCGCTGCTATATTATGGTAAACTCGAAAATGGACCTTTGATCGACCCCGCGCAACGGATAGGATAAGTGGCATGGCGACAAAATATATCTTCTTCACCGGTGGTGTAGTCAGCTCGGTTGGGAAAGGCGTTACCGCGGCTGCGATTGGCAGGCTGCTCAAAGAGCGCGGTTTCAGCGTTGCTGTGCAAAAACTGGATCCTTATATAAACGTCGATCCTGGGACGATGAGCCCCTATCAGCACGGAGAGGTCTACGTCCTGGATGACGGCGCCGAGACGGACCTGGACCTTGGGCATTATGAGCGTTTTATCGATGTCAGCTTGAACCGGGTCTGCAACGTGACCACCGGCCAGGTCTATGCTGAAGTAATCAGCAAGGAGCGCCGCGGCGACTACCTGGGTGGGACCATCCAGGTCATCCCCCACATCACAAATGAGATCAAGCGTCGAGTAGGCCTGGTCTCCAAGACGCTCGGCGCCGAGATCGTCCTGGTCGAAATCGGCGGGACAGTTGGGGATATCGAGTCGCTCCCGTTCCTGGAAGCCTTGCGCCAGATGAGGAATGACCTGGGACGCGAAAATACGGTCTCGATCCACGTCACCTGGCTGCCGCATATTGGTGCGACTTCTGAGCTGAAAACAAAACCCACCCAACATTCTGTCCGCGAGCTGCGCTCGATCGGCATTTCGCCGGATGTAATCGTCGCACGCTCTGATTTCCCGGTGGAGGATGACCTGCGGGAAAAGATCGCATTGTTCTGCGACGTGGAGCGCAGGGCGGTTGTCCCGCTGGTTACTTCCCAGGTGCTTTACGAAGTGCCCCTGATCCTGGAAAAGCTGGGAATTGGCGATTACTTGATGGGGCGGTTAGGTTTGCAGGCTCGTCGCCAGCCAGATTGGCGGGAATGGGAGCGCCTGATCCAAGAAGTCCGCCGCCCGAAACCGGTCGTGCACGTGGCGCTTGTAGGAAAATATGTTGAGCTGCATGATGCATATTTCAGCGTCCGAGAAGCGCTGAAGCACGCTGCACTCTCACTGGGGATTGAGGTAGAGATTGATTGGCTGCATTCTTCAGACCTGGAGAAGGAACGGGGCTGGGATGTCATCAAGAAAGCGGATGGGATCCTGGTCCCTGGCGGTTTTGGCAGCCGGGGGATCGAAGGGAAAATCAAGGCTGTTCGCTATGCCCGGGAGAATCACGTGCCGTATCTGGGCCTTTGCCTCGGGATGCAGTTGATGGTCGTAGAGCTGGCGCGTCATTCTAGTTGGGAGCGATGATCCGAACTCGACAGAGTTCGATCACACGACCGAGTACCCGGTGATCGATCTGATGCCAGACCAGCGCTCCATTGCGGATATGGGAGGAACCATGCGGCTGGGTCTGTATCCATGCCAGCTGGTGCCTGGGACGCGGGCTGCCGCGGCATACCAAAAATCCTCGATTGAAGAGCGCCACCGTCATCGCTTTGAGTTGAACAACGCTTACCGGGAAATGTTAGAAACTGGCGGGATGGTCTGCAGCGGGATATCCCCGGATGGGAAATTGGTCGAGATCGTGGAGCTGGCCGACCATCCTTTCATGCTGGCCACCCAGTTCCACCCGGAATTTCTCTCCAGGCCAAACCGTCCGCACCCGTTGTTTGTGGGATTTCTGGACGCAATCCGTCAGCGGTTGGGGATTAAGCCCGACATCGACCAGGCTGAAACGGAAATCCTATCTACGCAGCAAGACCTGGAAGTCATCTGAGGGTTTATCCTAGAATTTGAATAACGGGGAAAATTAGAAACCTGAGGGCCGCTGACGGTACACGCCGCGTTCCTCCAACGGGAGCATTTCTGCGATTGCGAACATCACCCGATCGGTTAAGCTGAGCGCAGTCTCGCCTGGATGAGGCTGGATCAGCTGGCCAAACCGGACATGAACGGAGGGCCGCCTGGGGAAATCTTTGAACATCTTTTGCGTTCCATCTTGAGCAACGGGGAGGATCGAACATCCTTTCTGGATCGCCAGGCGAGCCACACCGGTTTTGCCTGGGTGCAGGCCAAGACCTTTATTTCGCTTCCCTTCCGGGAACATCCCCAGCACCAGCCCGAGGTCAAGAACCTGAGCAGCGTGCTCTAAAGCCCAATCGTCACGCTCGCCGCGGTTTACCGGGAACCCTCCAAACTGGCGAAACCCCCAATCAAGAACCGGGTTATTAAAAAGCTCTGCTTTTCCCATGAAGAAAATTAGCCTGTTGATGGAGAATTGGATCGGAAACACATCGAAATTGGTTACATGATTCGCCGCGAGGATAACCGGTCCTGCGGCAGGAAGCGATTCGCTGATTTCATAATCCAAACGGGCAAAAAGAGGAAATAGCCACTTCGCCAGCTGGGTCCCAAGCCGCTCGGAGGGCGTCATTTGAAACCGGTAGGTTTTGAGACTGCGTGGATCGGCTTTCTGAGGATCTGAGGCGTGCGAGTTCGAGCATTGTTTGGGGCCTATCGAACAGTCTCAGGCTCCTGACCGGTGGATTCGCTCTCATTTTCACCGGTATACTGACGCAGCGCTTCATCCAGAGACATGTTTTCCCGGCGCATGCCTGGAGCCGCTGTTCCACAGAATGGACACAGGTTCCAGGGCAGCTCCATCAATTTACCGCATTGATGGCAGGGTTTTTTTAGTTTTGTATGGCAGCTGGGGCAGACGATCCAGGATTTTTTAATTCGCCGTGAGCACCCCGGACAGAGGGCGCTTTCTTCAATAGATTGAAGCAGCGCTTCTTCTTCCAACGTATGCTGATATTCTTCTTCGAGCGTATGCGGAGGGCGCAAGATCAGGTAGATTACGATCCCAGGTAAAAACAAGACTGCGACCACCAGGACTGCCAGGATGCGAGCAAAGGGGTCTCTTGCGCGCTGGCGGACGTCACGATAGGTCCAGATGACCAGGCTCAGCCAGAGTGCAGCTATAAATGCCCCCCCCCAGGCTGTGAGAAATAACATAAAATTAGTTAAGGCAGTTGGATCAACAGGCATGGCTCACTCCATTTTGGCGATTATAGCACGGATAAGACATCGCAGGTTTTTGGGCTGTTCGGAAAAGAGAACCTTGTAATGCCGGCTAAGCTGATGTATATTCCATGCAGCGCCGTCGGCAAGGGTAACATTATGGTGGAGCGAAGACATGAGAGAGCAAAGCGCGACTTATCGAATTACCGACCTGGATCAAGACGAACGACCGCGTGAGCGGCTCGCCAAACACGGCCCACAGGCTTTGAGCAGCGCCGAGCTGCTGGCAATCTTGCTTCGAGTGGGCGTGCCTGGAGAAAATGCAGTCCAGGTTGGGCAGCGCGTGCTGCAGGAGTTGGGTGGGCTTCAAGGGATCCACCGGGCAAGTTTTGAGGAAATCTGTGCGCTCCATGGACTTGGGACGGCGAAGGCTGCCCAAATCAAGGCTGCTATCGAGCTCGGCAGGCGCCTGGCAGCCGTCTCACCGGACGATCGTCCCGCGATCCACAGCCCGGCAGATGCGGCAAATCTCGTCCTGTTTGAAATGGGCGCCCTCGAACATGAAGAACTTCGGGTGATCCTGCTGGATATCCGCAACCGGGTGGACCGGGTGCTTACGGTCTACAAGGGGAGTTTGAATGCGAGCCACGCCCGGATCGGTGAGCTGTTTACCATGGCCATTCGAGCAAATGCCGCTGCGATCATCCTGATCCATAATCATCCCAGCGGCGACCCATCTGCCAGCCCGGAGGACATCACGTTGACCCGGGCTGTTGTTGAGGCGGGCAAACTCCTGGATGTGGAAGTCCTGGACCACATTATTATCGGGCGCGGGCGGTTTATCTCATTGAAAGAGCTGCAGAAGGGATTTGGTTAGCCCGTTCGGTGGATGGAAAAACTGGTGAATTCGCCGACCGCAGGCAGCCAATCTTGTGCAACCCTGGTCACATTGGCTGAGCGAGGCCCTCGCTCCAGGGCGGAGACCAGCTGCTTCAACGCCCCATTTTCACCTTCAGCTACGACTTCAACAGAACCATCCCAGCGGTTGCGCACCCAACCTGTCAGCCCAAGCTGAAGAGCGGTGTATTCCACGAAGTTTCGGTACCCGACCCCCTGAACCCGTCCTTCTACTTGAGCGTGCAGCCGGCTGAGTGTTTGATCCATCCTGTTCATTTTCGATCTCCGAAGTGGTTTCGTTCCGGTGAGCGATCCTCTCTCAAGGTCGTGGCGCAATTTGTCAATCTCGATGACGGTTAGCCCTGGAGGCGTTTATTCGCCTGAGCCCTAAACCGAGCGGGACCGCAAAGACAGCCAACAAGATAATCAGCCAGGGAACGAGGCCGTCCAGAGAGTTTTGCTTGAAATCCTGCGAAAGGTTTTCATCTACCCAGGTCCGCTCTAACTGCTTAAGATTTTTCCCTAAAGCCTGTTGGGCGCCGTGATCGCAATCCAGCCCATTTGAATAAGCCAGGATCAGCGCCATGATACCAGAACGGCCGAATGAGTCCTTCAGATGTTGAGTAAAATCCTGCGCCTGGGCGTAAGCCAGGAGCGCTCCAGATGATTCGCGCGGAAAGCCGCCGCAGAGGGCGCTCATAGGGAGCAATCCTTCCGCTTTCACAGCCTCTTCGAGCACGATTGGGTAATCAGGATTTGAATACAGCTCTGCAAGCGAAGCAAGACCTTCTGTGAGCCAGACCGGGATGTTCTTATAACCAAGTGGGGTCGAATTATAAAGAAATATGTGCATCAATTCATGGGGGATACGCTGTTCAGCCAGCAGCTGCCGTTCCGGGCTTTCCGGGAGCGCCATGAGAACTACTCCCAGGTCTGGATCAGCATGCCCGGCGACCCATTCTTCGGCTTTTGTCTGTAGCGCCGACTGTAGGCTCTCATTTTCCTCGTAGATGTAGATATCAACAGGTACTGCTTCAGGCAGCGGGATCGTCAGCAGGTTGTTGATCTGTTCTTTGCCTTCGTGGGCAATATCTAAAACCCTTTGGGCAAACGCTAATTCTCCCTTATACCAATGGACGCGAAATTGGCCGTCACCAAGCGTGTTCCAATCGAAGCGATTATCCGTATACACGTGGATTTGCTCCGGGCTGGATACAACTTCGCCATTTGCCAGCGTCAGCTCCCAATGGTATTGAATGGTCGAGAAAGGGCGGAGCGGGTAATCGGCAATTTCGTGCAGGTAGGTTAACAGATAACGATTTGGCCCCAAGTTTTCTACATCTGCCAACCCGACCGTCGTGCGGGTGTCGCCGACAGCACGAAAAAACAAGACCCCGGCTTTCACCGGGATGCTCGATTTTACCTTCGCAGAGAAATGGATTGTCTCTCCGAAAATATGAACGATATCCGTCTCGATGCTGCTGACTTGTGCGAACGCGCTGCCGGTGAGGACCCAACCTGCTAGAAGAACCGCAACCAGGACTGCTCCAAGCTGACGCACGTCAAGCTCCAAGCCATGAAAGCAAAGGTGTCAGCGTCAGCGGACTGAGCACGGTGGTTAAGAAAACAGCTGCGGTCGAAAAACCTGGTTCCGCGTCGAACTCTGTCGCCAGCATCGTGGTTATGACTGCGCTTGGCATGCCGGCTTGAAGGGCGACGGCTTGATGGGCAGATCCATACAGACCAAACAGAGGCAGCAGCACCAACGCGAGAATGGGGCTGAAAATCAGACGAAGGGCCGAAGTCCATGCAACCGGTCCGATCTTCCCTTTCAAGCTGGCGGATTTCAGCTGCATGCCCAACAATACCAGCATGCAGGGTATGGCAGCGTCACCGAGCAGCTGAGTTGCTCTTGATAGCGGCACAGGCAAATCCCAACCGGTATTGGAAAATAAAACAGCCAGAAGGACAGCATAGATCAACGGCAATTTGAGCAAATTTATGAATGCCCTGGAAAGGTCCATTGAGCTCATCGATGCAATCAACGTGCCCGCGGTGTAAGCCAAAATCAGGTTTATCACAAAATAAATGCTGGCATATCCCAGTGCGGGCTGACCGAAAGCGAATAAGACGACTGGCAGCCCGTAGTTTCCTGCGTTTGAAAACATCACCGCCAGCATCATGCTTGAGCGTGTGGCCCGGTCCGATTTCATCAATTTTCCAAGCACCCAGGCGATTGCCCCCAAAAGAAAAATAAAGACCAGGCTGAAGGCGACAATGCGACCAAACATCAAATTACTCGACTCGCTTTGGGTCAGCAGGTTAAAAATCATGCAAGGGCCAAAAACATACAGGAAAAGCTGGGAGATACTACGGGGGTTAATCTGGGTGAACCGGGCCAGAAGGAATCCAACGCCGGCGATTAAGAAGATTGGCAGAAGGATATTGATAAAAAGGCCGAGAAGCTCATTCAATCGGTAAGATCCTCTTCATCGTCGAAAAGGTCCTCCATCTCGTCCATCTCATCCAACCAGTCCGTTTCGTCTTCATCTTCATCTTCGTCTTCCGGGATACCGAAGAAAGGCATCAATTTCGCACCTTCGGTAAAACTCAAGTTATCCAGAGCTGATTCCAGGAAGTCGAGCTCTTCGTCATCTTCAGCTTCCTCGAACAGCGCTTCGATCTTTTCGCGAACTTCTTCGCCCCCAATCTGGGAGAGCGACCAGATGCTTGCCATCCGGGCATTCTCATCGGGGTCGTCGATCATCTCCATCAAGGATGGTAACGCCTCTTTCAATTCCAGCTCGCCGGCGGCACGGGCAGCTTCAGCTCGCAATGCCGGATAGGTGTTCTCCAGCATCGCCATCACAGCTGGCTGCCAGATCGGGTTTGCTGATCGCCCCATGGCCAGAAGCGCGCTGACCTGCCAGGCGCGATCCTTCGAATCAAAGGCTCTCTGGATCAGTGGTGTGATTTCTTCCCGGCTGGAGTACCCCAATGATTTCAAGCGCAGCGCGCTCGGACTTTTGGCGCTTCATCTCGTTCCACGCTCACGAGCAAGGCGTCTTCGATCTCCATTTGTTTTTTTGGAGAGATTGACTCGATCTCGCCGGCATAAACAAAGCGGTTGAGAGCGCTGGCTGCGGCAGCCCGGACGTCATCATTGTCATCGTTCCTTAACAGGTTCAGAAAGGCAGGGATCAATCCATAGTCTTCATATTCCCAAAGCGCGTGAACTGCCAGCAGGCGAACGTGAGGATTGTCATCTTCCAGGGCTATCTTACTGATTGCGACAAAATCGAGCAAATAATCGTCGCCGCTGAGCTGCTCGACTTCTTCCATAATTGAAAGTCGACGCTTCAGCGGAATTGTCGTCCAGATGGGACGGATCAAGGATACTTCCGACGGCTCCAGGTCTGAGAGCCGCCGGATGAGGCGTGCAGGGACAGGCGCGTCCATATCCGCTACGGCATCAATCACTTTTTGAAATGGGATTTCATCCGTTGTGGACATTAATTAATTGTTCTCAAAAAAGGCTCAGGGAAGCTGAACCGGATTGATAAAATCTTGCAGGTTGATATAAATCAACAACAGCAGCAGCAGCGAAAAACCTACAAGGTGAATTGCATTTTCATACCTGGCGGGAACACGCCGTTTAAAGAAAATTTCGGGAAGCGTGAGAAGAATCCGCCCGCCGTCTAACGCCGGGATGGGAAGCAGGTTCATGATGCCAAGCGAAATCGAGATCATCATAAAAAACCACAATGGGCTTTGCAGGCGCTGGTAGATATCGTACATGCCCTTATATCCCACCAGACGCCCTTCTTCTGGCGTCGCCTGACCGTTTATCAGCCGAACAGGGAGCATCAGGATGCCGCGCACGTTTTCCCCGACAACAAACAGACCGCGGTATGCCGCCGTTCCCAGGCTGACCGGACGGGTCGCATTATCGAGGGCTACACCGAGTGGGCCTTCCCCTTCCGGTGGTTTCGCTCGGGGAACAAGCACAGCAGTGATCAGCTCGTCGCCGCGCTGAACGATGACCGTCACAGGCTCACCAAGATTATCGGCGATGATCGCCTGCAGTTTCTCAACACTGTCGATTATTTGATCGTTGATCGAGATAAACAGATCACCGGTCTTAAGATTTGCTTCAGCAGCGGGAGAGCCTGGCGAGATAAACGAAACCAGGACTTTTTCAGGCACGGGCTCGCCCATGGAATAAAAGAGCAAGACGCCTAACAGAATACCTACGGCTATATTCATCACAGGGCCTGCAAAAAGCACACCCAGGCGAACCCATGGGCTGGATGCAGCCAGACCGCCAGGGATGGTCGGATCATTCTCGCCTTTCGGACGGACAAAACCGCCGAGTGGGATCCAGTTCAATGAAAAGATCGTCCCTTTGTGTTCGAAAAGCTTGACGAGCCGAGGCGGAAAACCTATCCCGAACTCTTCCACTTCGACTTTAAGAAGACGGGCAGCTGCAAAATGCCCCAATTCATGGAGCAAAATGAGAACAGCTAACCCAAGGATGAACTCTACAAGTTGCATTGACTAAATAACCTTCATTCTGTAAGCACTGAGCATTTGCAAGAAGGCATTATAACTGTTCAGCGCTGAATAGAGAAGCGGACTGGGGTAGGGGGAAGGGCTTTCTAACACATTTCTAACCATGTCGGCCGTTTTGGACCGTAATCACCCGTTATTTCAGCATCATGAACCCTGAACTAGGTGCGCTTGCCCACCAGGTGTGGCTGTGAGCACCCGCTGGACGCCTTCCGTCCGCTCAAGATTTTCGACAACCTGACGCCGGGCAGCCTCGAGGCAGATGACATGGACATTTGGGCCGGCGTCGATTGTATAACATACCGATAAGCCTGACTTTCGCCACTCCCGAATGTTCTCCATCACAGTGATTGTCCCTGGTTTCCAATAAAACAGCGCTGGTTTGGAGGTCATCATCACGGCGTGCATCAGGTTGCTGTCCAGCTCGATTACTTCGGCCAGGGCATCGAAATCCCGGTTCAAGATTGCTGACCGGCAAAGCTCGAGGCGACGGGTCGAGCTGGCGATTCGGCCGGATTGCAGGGGGCTGGTATCCGCCAGATCATGACCTTCCTGGGAGGTCGTCGGTTTATGGATCTGGCTGATGATAGCGATGCAGTCTACCAGCTGCCAGTGATCTGGCGGTGCGATTGTGAATGCAAAGGAGGAGCGGTCATCCTCACCTGCCTGCCATTCGACGAACCCCGCCGGGATTGAGCGGCAGGCCGAGCCAGAGGCGGTTCGCGCCAGGCGCGAAAGCTCCGCTTCGGAGAGATCCAAACCGGCGGCGCGGCTGCCTGCAAGCGCAAGCGCGGAAAAGCCAGAAGCTGAAGAAGCAATGCCTGTGCCGGTGGGGAAGTTGTTGCTGCTTTCGATCTGCGCGTAAGCCTGGACGCCGGCGAGGTTCCGGATTCGATCAAGTAAATCGCTTACTCGCTGGCTCGCTCGCGGTCCGGCAGTATCGCCGTTCAATGTCAGCTGATCCTGCGCCAGAGAAGAGTCAAAACAGACGCGAGTATGGGTGTAGAGCCCGCCCAGGTTCATCGAAATTGAACCGTTGGCGGGGATGTTTTGGAATGGATCGCGGTTGCCCCAATATTTAATGAAGGCGATATTCGGGCAAGAGACAGCGGTTGCTGTTCTATCAGACATCATGTGAGCATGACTCTCTTTTATTCTATCAAACTAGTGTACCATGTTCAACCGACAGGGTAATATTCTGATTCGTACGGACTAATAACATTTCGGGGTAGAGATGATTTATTTACAAATGAATACACGGTGCCAATGCGGATTTCACAGAAAATAAGAAACCGTCTATAATTGATTATGTGGTTCTCTGCACTTATTCGCTCACCAGCCTTCTATGATTACAAAAGCATGGCTTTCGGCCCGAAAATCGACGTCAAGGTCAACAAACGAACAATCATCTATTTCCCTGGAGATATTTGTGAATGAACATAAAAAAACCTTTCCGTGTTTTTACAATCCTGGTATTTGCTCTGGCGGCTGTTTGGATGGTCGGTGCCGCTCAGATCGTCCAGGCTAGCACTCCTCTCCCGCAGGGCACTCTGGCAAAAGAAGAGGTGATCGATAACGATGTTTTCATAACAGGCGAACGAGTGTCCCTTGACGGCTCGGTGCTCGGCGATGCGTTTATCCTCGGCAACCAGGTCTCGATCGAAGGCACAGTCGACGGCAGCCTGTTTGTCATCGGGCAGCAGGTGGATATTCAGGGATCGGTGGCCGGGACGACCTATGTCGCCGCACTATCGCTTGAGTTGGGCTCAGAATCCGTCCTGCAGCGCAACTTGTATTTTCTTGGGGCTTCTCTTTCAACACTGACTGATTCTGAAATCCAGCGTGACTTGAATACAATTTGCCTGAGCGCCGACCTGAAAGGGGACGTCTCAAGGGATACCCGGGCGACCATCGGTATTCTTAAATTGGTTCAAAGCGTCATCAAGCTGTTTGGCGGCGATATCCTTATCCCGAGACCTTCGATCCTGCCTGGCGCGTCTGTTTCACCGAGGGTGTTAGGTGGTCTATTTTCCAGCCTGCTGACCCCCTTTTACCAGGAGCCTGTTGCATCCGGCGGGATCGACACAGCAAAGCTGACCGAGTGGTCGCTCGCCCGGCTGCGTGACTTTGTCGTGCTACTCTTTCTTGGCGCAGTTTTCTTCTGGCTGGGTCGAGAGCCCCTCAAACGGACAACTCAGGCGCTGCGCAGCCGACCGCTGCGTGGGCTTGGGTATGGGCTTCTGGGACTCGTGATTGCACTTAATCTCATCCTGGTTTGTCTGCTGCTGGCAAGCCTATTCTTTGTGATTGGTCTCTGGCTTGGAAACCTGGGATTTTGGGTTTTCTCAGCAGCGCTCTGGGCATTCACATTTGCGGCGATCGTTTTCTTTTTAGCTGTATTGTGGATTATCGTCGCCTACGGTACCAAGCTGGCTGTTGCTTACCTGGCTGGGAACTGGTTTTTTGAAAAGATCGCCCCCAAAGCATCCATTTCCCCCTTTGTTGGGTTGGCGCTTGGCATACTGGTCTATGTCCTGCTGCGATCAATCCCGATGCTGGGCTGGGTGATCGGCGTCCTGGTTACTGCCTGGGGGCTTGGCGGTTTTTGGCTGGCATACCGAAAAACGGCGGATCAACCTGAATTATTGGAATAGCCGGCTTTTTGGATATCAAAGCTCCGTAAGTCTTCATCACGACTTGCGGAGCTTTTTATATGCTTTCGTCCTTGATTAATCTCATCCAGCGAACATCAGCCTAAAACAGGGTCTCCAGGCACGAGGGCTTGATAACGATCCCAAAATGCGGGGACGATCTCCCTGGATCTTGCCTTGATCCTCTCCTCGTCGATGTTTACCAGGACTTGATCTTTCATCAAAACTTTCCCGGCGACGATTGTGGTTGTGATCATCGATTCGTTCAGGCCAAACACGAAATGTCCAGACAGCGTATCGAGGGTCATCGGAGTGGCCGGGTGATAATCGACAAAAATCAGGTCGGCATGTGCTCCAGGTTCGATCATCCCCAGGGGCGCCTCGAAGTACTTCGAAGCCAGCGTGGCATTGTTGGATACAGCCAACTGGATGAGCTGATCTGTGGACAGCCGCCTGCTGTCACGATGCCTGATTTTTTGCAGAAAATAAGCCGATTCCGCTTCCCGCCACATCGTATTGCTCAAACCGTCATTTCCCAGGCAGAGACGAACTCCGGATCGCATAAGAGACTCTACCTCGGCGACGCCGTCAGCAGCGTTCTGATTGTTGCGCGGCTGATGGCTGACCCAGGAACCAGTTTCAGCGATCTGCTGGATTTCGCGGGCGTCCAGATGGATCGCGTGCGCAAGGATCGTTTGTTCTCCCAGAATATCGTGATCGCGGAGACGGTCAACCGAGCGCTTGCCTGACATTTGGAGGCTGCGGGCCTGGCAGTATTCGTGCTCGGCGACGTGCAGGTGAAATCCAGAGTCGCTCGGACATGCATCCCGGCAAGATGCCAGCGTGCTCTCTGATACGGTCATCGGAGCATGGATTCCGAAGTTCGCCTTAATCCGGCCACCAGCGAGGTTTTCCTGACGGCAGCGGCGAATAAACCTGGCATTTTCATCGATCCCTGCGTGTGTGCGCTCGGGACCGTTCCGATCGGTCACTTCAAAGCATAAAACAGACCGCAGCCCGGCCTGCTCGACGACTTCAGCAATCTGGTCCAGGATCCCATCGATGCAGTTTTGGGAAGAGTGATGATCGAACAGGGTCGTCGTGCCGTGCTTGATGGCGTCAATCACACCATTCCAAACGGAATAGCGCACATCTTCCGAATTCAAAGCCAGGTCGAAAGGCCACCAGAGCTTCTGCAGGATCGTGGGCAAGGTGATCGGTGCCTCTCCTGGAACCTGAATCCCGCAAGAAAAAGCGCTGTAATAATGACCGTGAGCGTTGATACTCCCTGGCATCACCCATTGTCCGCGAGCATCCAGGCTTTCTTCATCAGGATGGTTTGCAGCTAATTCGTCCGAGGGTCCGATCTCGCTGATTTTCCCATCAACGATCGCCAGCCCATGATTTTCAAGGATCCGGTTGGGGGTGCCCCAGGTCAGAAGCGTTGCATTTTTTACAATCATCCTCACTCCAGAAACCATCCAGGATATTAACCTTTGAATTTTCCAAGCTCCTGTGCCAATCCGATGAAACCCTGCACCGATCGAACCAGCTCAGAAACTTCGACATATTCATCGGTCACATGGGCCAGATGTACCGATCCTGGACCGAAGACAATCGTCGGAATGTTCCGCTCTCCTGCGCTCCCTGATCCATTCGTGCAGTAGGGAGTCCCGTAGAGGACGGGTTCAATCCCAGCGGAGATCAAACCCCTGTGCGCCAGTTTTACCCATTCGGAATTCGGGTCGACGGACCAGGCCGGATGGAAATCCTCGTTAGAGATTTCGGTTCCGGTGTAGCTCTTAAAGGACACTTCTGGAAAAGTGATGGTCGAGCCGGGCATATCCTGCAGGAGGTCGAGATGCAGGTCGAGCACGGACTGCCGGGTTTCGCCGCGCACCATCCGGCGGTCAAAAACGACCTGGCAGGCATAGGGGATGGTTGAGGCGCTGGGGAACGGGCTGGAGATGATCTGGATGGGCTCCATAACGCTCTTTCCCAATAATGGGTCCTCAACCGGGGGGATCTGCCGGACGCGCCGGATTATTTCAACGGCTTTGTCGATCGCGTTGTCACCTATTTCAGGTGAAGAGCTGTGAGCCGCCTTCCCACGAAGCTCGAAGACCAGCCGTGCCCGGCCTTTATGTCCGATTCCAAGGCGGCAGTCGGTCGGCTCGCCTATGATCACGCCGTCCGGCTGGATCTCGTTCAGGACGGTTTCGAGGGCGGCTCCTTCTAACAGCTCCTCGCCGACGGAACCGACCGCATAGAGATCTCCCTGGATGGCGTCGCGGGGAAGCGAAGCGATCGCGACCGTATAGGCTGCCAGGCTGGCCTTATCATCCACAGCGCCACGCCCCCAAATTTTACCATCGCTGAGCTCTCCTCCGAAGGGATCGTGTACCCAGGCGCCAAGCTCACCGACTTCCACGGTATCCATGTGGGCATCAAAGACCAGCTTTGGACCAGGCTTGCTCCCATGCCGCATTCCGATCACGTTGCCGGCCTTGTCCTGCCAGACCCGATCAAAGCCGAGGTTTTGCATCCAGAGCACCGCCACGCCTGAGACTGCGGACAGCTGCCCCGCGATCCCAGGGGCGCGCACAAGCTCCTGCAAGAATTGGATTGTATTTTGCTCGATCTCGTGCTTATCCATTTAGGTTCCCTCTTGGCAGTTTATATACCGTCCGCAAATGCATCGATGACCTCGCGAATATTCCCCATCAGCGGGTAAAGGATCGGGCAGGTGACGCCTGCATCGAGATATTCCCGCACCTTTGCCCGACATTCAGAAGCAGTCCCAACCGCCATGATATTCCGGACCAGGTCCTCGGGCACGACCGCGCTGGCGCGCTCGTAGTCTGCTTCCGTCGCCGGCCATCCCATCATAGACCTGGCTTTGGCAGCGATTTCCTCGCTTACACCGCTGGCTTTCATGATGTGGGGCTCGGTGGCGAAGTAATATGCGGCAAGCTTCTTACCAGCATGAACGGCAGCGGCAGGATTCTTGTCAGAAAGGGAGACGACAATCAATTCAGGCAGATCGACCTGGCTGAGGGTCTTCCCTGCTTTCTTCGCCCCAGTTTCCACAAGCTGAATCGCCCGGCGGACATATTCGACCGAGACACCGTAGTTCAGGCAGACACCATCGCAGATTTCGCCTGCCAGCTCGAGCATTTTCTCGCCGGTCGCGCCGATATAGATCGGAATATCCCGGGGGGTTTTGTCTCCGTAGACCACATCAAGGGAAACATTTTCCAGGTGTACGAATTCGCCATGATACGTGACGGTTTTCATCGCCAGGAGCTCGCGGATCGCCTCGACGTGTTCTCTCATTGCTGTGAGAGGTTTCTTCATGGTAACTCCAACCCGGCTGGCAATCGGCTCCCACCAGGCTCCGAGGCCCAACATCACCCTGCCTTTTCCGTTTACCCTTCCGCCAAGCTCCCACAGTGAGGAGAAACTGGCAGCGATCACCGCAGGATTGCGAGTCCAGATTGGCAGGACGCCGGAACCGAACTCTTAATCGCGAGGTATGGGTAAGAAATGCGCTCATCAGGACAATGCAGTCCCTCGCCAGGCGGTTATCGCCTTGCCAGATTTCACTGAAGCCTCTTGCCTCCATGTAGCGCGCCAATTCCAGCTCGGCTCGGATATCAACAACATCCTGCATGTAGATTGCCATTCTTTGGTTCATTGCTTAATCCTCCTGGTGATCAATTAGCATGTGGTTGTGGAGGCTGTTTTCCTAAGAATTTGATGGGATCCTTGTCGAAAATGTTGAGGTCTGTATGGACTCAAACAGGATCTCGCCTTGTCGGATGACCAGGCTGCGGTTAGGCTGCCGTCGAATCGCATCAACGGGCGATTGAGCGTCAATCAAGATCAGATTGGCTGGAGCGCCTTCGAAAATACCATAACCTTTGAGGTTCAGGGCTCTTGCGGCGTTGTAGCGCGGCATATCGAAAGTCGCTTGAATTCTGAGATGGAGTGCTGAGCTGGGCAGCATGTGCGGCAAAATTTGCCACTTCAAGCATGTCCAATTTCCCGAACGGGTAAAACATGTTTCTGACATCGTCCTGTCCTAATGCAACGTTTACGCCTGCCTCAACAAGGTCCCGCAGGCGCGGGATGCCGCGGCGAAATGGGTGCGAGTCGTGCCGCCCTTCGAGGTAGAGATTGATCGGGATGTTCCCGATGATGGTGATATCGGCCTTTTTCACCTTCTCGATTACCCTTTCAGCCAGCCGGTCATCCCACGATCCCATCGCGCAGCAGTGTCCAGCCGAGACGCGTCCCTGGTAGCCTTCTTCAATCGTTTTATCCGCCAGCAGCTCGAGAGAATGCCAGTAAGGGTCATCGGTCTCATCGACGTGCATATCTATATCCGTGTTATTTCTCTTTGCGATCTCAAAAACGATCTCGATTTGTTTTGCTGCATCGTCCATGTTTTTTTCACTGTGCGGCATACCTCCGACGATATCTGCGCCTTTTTCCATCGCAGCCCACAAATAATCTACCGCCTCCGAATTTCTGACCAGGCCCATCTGCGGGAACGCGACAATCTGTACATCAAAGAAATCGCTTACTGCCTGGCGCGCCGCCAAAACGCCCTCCAGCAAGTGCAACTTCGCGATGTGGTCGATATCCACATGGCTGCGCATCCAGAGAGTACCATTAGAAATTGCATCATGTGCCACCTGGAAGGTCCTGCGGACGATGTCAGGGGCGTCAAGCTTCTTTTTTATCTCTGCATAGATTTCGATCGCTTCGTGGAGCGTACCGCTCAGGTTGGGGACTTCAGATAAATAAGCATTTTCTAAATGGAAGTGGGAGTCGATGAAGGGAGGAGAAACCATCGCCCCACCTGCCTCGATAGCCCGCCTGCCAGGAAAAATCTCTGATGAAGAAACAACCGCGATTTTTCCATCCTGGATGCCAATGTGCACAGGGGACAAGGTCTTATCCAGCACTGCATGATGAATGGTGATATCCATGAAAGCCCTCTACTATTTTTACATGTCAATTGTCAGGTAAGTTTAGTGAGTTTTACAATTCATGTCAAGCGGTTGAATTCGAATCAAACGGATTCGTTTGGGCTCCTGTCAAGGTGAAATTTTCATGTGTCCAAAGGGCTTCTCGGTTATAATATCGAATATTTAAGGTCTGCAAATCAGCTCTTCAGGAGAACTTGTTAAACTTGAATTTCCGTGAAGATGGTGTGAGCGGTTACCGAGGCAATCCCAAAGGGGAAGATTTCATTAACTGGGAAAAATGCGCCAGACGACAGGCGGACTTCTTTTATTATGGAAATTTCAGGCATGCTTCTGCACCGTGAAAATTCATGGACCTTATCAGACCATGTGGAGGTGAAATTCTAGTATATTGCTTAGCTTGAAATCCAGACGTATGAGCCAATTTGAACGATTTGGAGAGAAGGAGCTCGAAATGTCAACGAAGAGAATTTTGTTTCTAATCATTACAATGTCTGTAATCCTTGGGCTTACGCTTGCTGCCTGCGCTCCCAAGGCAACAGAAGCGCCTGCGCCGCAAGAACCTGCCAAGACTGAGGCACCGGCGGCTCCCCCAGCTGAAGAAAATCCAGCCGCTCCGACAAAGGTGAATATCGGTTTCATCTACTGCGGTCCGATGGACGAACCGTGGTCGCAGGCGATGATCCAGGCGGTTGAGCGTGTGAAAGCCGATAACCCACCGCAGGGGCTTGAGATTACCTATAAGTATTTCGAAAATGTGAAAGTCGACGAGTTTGAAAAGTTCACCCGCAACGTGATTGATTCGAACGAATACGATATCGTCTGGTTCCACGATGGCTGCGCTGGAGTCGAACCCATTGATAATATTCGCAAGGATTATCCCGACCGGATTTTCCCGGTGACTGCGTCCAATTATGGGCCGGTCGGTGGGAACACCTATTGGATCCAACCCTACGCCCACGAGCCGGCATACCTGTGCGGGCTGATCGCCGGGATGATGACCGAAACAGACACTCTCGGCATGGTCTCCGCGTTCCCATATGCCAGCGTGAACCATCTATTGAACGCCTTCATGGATGGCGCCAAATCAGTGAACCCGGACGTGGTGATTAAGAACAGCTATATCGAATCTTGGTGGGACCCGGTGAAGGCGAAGGAGACCGCGCTTGCACAAATCGAAGCCGGCGCGGACCTGATCTATTCTGAGCGCTACGGCGGGCATGAAGCGGCACGAGACAAGGGCATCTATGCTTTCGGCTCGCAGGCGGATATTCATGAGCTGGCGCCGGAGACCGTGATCACCAGCGCGCTGTTCTTCTGGGATCCATCCGTCCGTGCGATGATCGAATACTGGTACGATCATACGGTCAACGGAACACCCTATAATGCACCTGCCGACAAGCCCGTCTCTTTCTTGATGAAAGACGGCGGCTCTGGCCTTGCCCCGCTTTATGATTTTGAAAAAACCTTACCGAAAGAGGTCCTGGATAAGCTTGAAAGCACAAAGCAGGCCATCCTCGACGGCACGCTCGTCGTCCCGCTAAATCTGGAAGCCGTGGAATAAGATTTTGAAGATAGAATGATCACAGGACTGTTTGCCCTCACAGAGGACAAACAGTCCTGCTTAATAACCTTCTGATTCCTGAGGGTGTTGAATGGTGAATTCAAAAGCTGAGCCCCCTATTTTACGCGTTGAAAACCTGACGAAAAGCTTTGGTACTTTTGTCGCGAATGACCATGTTTCATTTGAGGTGCAGAAAGGCCATATCCATTGCCTTCTGGGAGAGAATGGAGCCGGAAAATCGACGCTCGCCAAATGCATTTACGGCGCCTCGCGCCCGATTCGGGCAAGATGGTTTTCAAGGGTCAGGAAGTGAAATTTTCATCTCCCAGAGACGCCATAAGGATGGGGATCGGAATGGTTCACCAGCATTTTGTGCTGGCTGAACCGATGAATGCGATAGAGAATATCATCGTAGCGGAAGAATCCACCGGGGCGCTGCTCAACCTCCAGGCGGAAAGGAAACGCGTCCAGGCGCTGTGCGATCAATACGGCATTGAACTGGATCTTGAGACGCCCGTCGGCCAGCTTTCGGTCGGTAAACAGCAGTGGGTTGAGATCCTGAAAGCTCTTTATATCGGCGTTGATTTGCTGCTGCTGGACGAGCCGACTGCTGTGCTCACACCGCAAGAGGTCGAGACGCTGTTTTCGATAATCAGTAAGATGGTAGAAAGCGGAATTTCGGTTATCCTGATCACTCATAAGCTCAATGAGGTGATCCACATTTCGAACCGGGTGACAGTGCTGCGAAAAGGAAAAATGATTACAACGATCGACACAGCCGACACGAACCGTTCCGCCCTCGCAAAACTACTCGTCGGCAGAGATTTTGATTTTGTCGTCCACAAAGAGCATATCCTACCTGGCCAGCCTGCCCTGGAAATCAAAGGATTATCGGCGCTGCGCGATAACGGTTCTCAGGCGCTGCACGAAATCTCATTGACGGTTTATGCAGGGGAAATCCTGGGTCTGGCAGGAGTCAGCGGGAACGGCCAGCCGGAATTATTCGATGTCCTGGTCGGCGTGCGCGAACCCTCAGGCGGAGATGTCATGCTGGAAGGGGAGTCGATCATCCGCCGCTCGCCAGCTGAAATCTACAAGGAAGTTGCCAGCATCCCCCAGGACCGCCTGAAACAGGGACTGGTCAGCGAATTCTCGATCCAGGAGAATCTCATCCTTGGAGCGCACGGCAATCCTCCGTTCTGCTCGAGAGCATCCGTGCTGAACACGAAGGCAATTCAGGGGTTTGCCAGGGACGCCATCCAGCGATTTGATATCGCCGCGATGGGGCCAGAACAGAAAGTCCACCAGCTTTCCGGCGGCAACCTGCAAAAAGTCATCCTGGCGCGTGAGCTTTCCCATCCGGTGAAGGTGGTTGTCGCCAGCTCGCCGACTCGAGGGCTGGACATCGGTGCGACATATTTTGTTTACCAGCAGTTTTTGGAATTATTGAAAACCGGCACAGGAATATTGCTGATATCTGAAGATTTGGATGAAATCTATAATTTATCCGACCGCATCGCGGTCATCTATAACGGCCGCATCATGGGAATTTTCGATGCAGGTGAGGTGGACGAAGAAAAAGTAGGTCTGCTTATGGCTGGCATCGAGGAAGAATCATAATGGCGAAACGATATTCTTACAGGATTGAAAAACGCAAGGATATCGGAATAATCCTGAATGTATTATCCATAGTGGTTGCTGTGGCTGTCTCTCTGATTATCGCTTCAGGGATCATCATTTTTGCAGGCGAGACTCCCAAAAACGTTTTTATGGCGATCCTGAAAGGTTCGTTTGGAAGCAAGACGGCGATCATTGACACGTTGATCAAGGCAACGCCGATTATGCTGACTGGTCTTGCGACGATCGTTCCTTTTATCGCCAAGGTCTGGAACATCGGCCAGGAAGGGCAGCTCTATGCCGGCGCCATGGGAGCAACATTCATTGTCCTGACATTCCCCGAGATGCCGGCTGGATTCTATATCCCTGTACTGCTTCTGGTCGGCAGCATCACCGGTGCGCTCTGGGCATTCATTCCCGGCATCCTGAAAGCACGCTATCAGGTAAATGAGATCATCGTGACCGTGATGCTGAATTATGTCATCGCCTATATCTGTACGTTCCTGCTGAATGGCCCCTGGCAGGAACCGGGCAGCTATTATTACAATACGATCAGGTTTCCGCCATCATCAGATTTACCGTTTCTGTTTGGAACCAGGCTGCATTTTGGTTTTGTGATTGCACTCCTGCTTGCTTTTGTGATCTACTTTTTGCTGAGGAAAATGAAATTGGGCTTTGAGATCCGGGCTATGGGAGATAATCCGACGGCATCCAGGTATAAAGGGATCAACACCAAGCGATTGATCGTGGTCGTGATGCTGATCAGCGGTGCGATCTGCGGATTGGCCGGTGGAATTGAGCTGTTAGGAATCCATCACAAGCTGATCTACGGTTTCTCAAGCGGTTTTGGCTTTACAGGAATTCTGATCGCCCTGCTGGGCCGGCTGCATCCTTTCGGCGTGGTTGTGGCTGCAATCTTCTTCGGCGCGCTGCGAAACGGGTCGGTCGCGATGCAGATTTATTCGGATGTCTCCAGCGAGCTGGTCAACTTGATCATGGGTTTAATGATCATTATCCTGCTGTTCAGCGAAGCCATTTTCAAATATCGAATTAGGAGAGTCGAATATGCTGACTGAGTTCCTTCAGCTCGGCTTCTTGATTAGCATATTTGGGGGTGCAGTGCGGATGGGCACCATCATCCTGCTTGCCGCTTTAGGGGAGCTGGTGACTGAGCGGTCTGGCGTTTTAAACCTGAGCATCGAAGGCATGATGCTCAGCGGCGCGCTTGCGGGTTTTCTGGGGGCTTTTTACACCGGTTCTCTCTGGTTTGGTGTTTTTTGCGCGGCGTTTGCAGGCATCCTGGTCTCCATCATCTTTGGATTGTTGGCGGTTGTTTTTCAAATTGATCAGACTGTAAGCGGCCTGTCGGTCAATATTTTTGCCGCAGGATTAACCTTCTTCGTCTACCGGACATTATTCCCAGACGTTGGAACAGAAAAAATCCCTAATCTCATCCCTTTCTCGACCGTTCGGATCCCCTTTCTGTCTGATATCCCTGTGATCGGGGAGATTCTTTTCTCGCATTATGCTTTGAGCTATATTGGTTTGATTATGGTGGGCGTGATCGCCTTCTACCTCTATCGGACGAAGAGCGGGCTGATCTTGCGGACGATGGGTGAGAATCCTCGGGCGGTGGATATGAAAGGCGTAAACGTCACCAGCCATCGATTCGTGGCGGTGTTGTTTGGCGGCATGATGGCCGGGTTGGGGGGCAGCTTTATCACCTTGTGTTCCTCGGGTTTATTTGTGGCGGACATTACCGCCGGGCGCGGCTGGCTGGCGATCGCGATCGTCATCTTCGGCGATTGGAAGCCGGGCAAAATTCTGCTGGCAAGCCTGTTCTTTGGATTTATCGATGCGCTTCAGATGCAGATCCAAGCTCTAGGTGTTCAGCTTCCATTTCAGCTCTTCCTGGCAATGCCGTATATCCTGACGACCATCGCTGTCTTCCTCGGACGAAAACGTTCTGGCGAACCCATGTCCCTGGGCGATCCTTATGTTCGGGAATAGAGCGTTTGATCCCTTTTCTTGGTCCTTGAAAAGTCCCTCATGAATATTAACAGACAACGGTAAATCCTCCCGATCTCAAAGATCGTCCCTAGTAATTTGAAAATTGAATCGTAAAAAAGGCGCTCAGGGATGTGTTCCGAATACTCTGGAGAATTTAATACCTTCGGGGAATTGACATCTACTATCGTCATCCTGGAGCGTTATAATTCTTGGTATGAAACCGACGCTTTCTTCTCGCTGGCAGCAGGTAAGGGGCTACGTGCTGGCCATCCTGGTTACATTTGCTGTCACCATGCTTATGTATCCGTTGCGTGGACTCCTCAATACAACCACTATTGCCCTTCTGTATCTCTTGCCAGTCACTCTGAGCACAACCCTTGGGAGGCTTGGCCCTGGACTGGTTTCGGGTTTCCTGGCCTTCCTGCTGTACAACTATTTCTTCTTGAAACCCTACCAGACCCTGATAGTGCACCAACCTCAAGATATCACTGCCTTGGGAATCTTTTTTATCGTGGTGATCGTGATAAACCAGCTGGTTGGGCGAGCCAAGGAAAACCTGGAGCAAGCCAGGGCGAGCGAGCGCGAGTCTAACGCGCCTCTATGAGCTCAGTCTGGCGTTGAGCGTTGTCAATAACACGCCCGATATAGGACATATCCTTGCTACCCACACCCTGGAAACTTTCCAGGCAGAGTACGTGGAGATCCAGATTGCAGCCATCGGCGGCGAGGAGGCGCAATACATACACGAGCCGCCTGGCACTCCTAAGCCTATCGAAAACCCGCTGGTCAGCATGCCGTTCGAAACGGTCCAACGGATGCTGGGTACCTTATACCTCTATCGTGAAGGACTCCCACTGACCGCAATGGAGGAACGAATGCTGCGCACCTTTGCCACTCAGGCGGCATTGGCATTGGAACGGGCTGTGCTGGCTCATTCGGAAACCAAGGCCCGCATCCTGGAAGAAAGTGACCGGCTAAAGTCTGCTCTTCTTTCATCGGTCTCTCACGAGCTACGCACACCCCTGGCAACGATCAAAGCTTCTGTTACCAGCTTGCTGGGCAGCGATGTGGATTGGGAATCTGATGCGCGCCAGGACCTGCTTGATACGATCAATGAAGAAACTGATCATCTTAACCGGCTGGTTGGAAACTTGCTGGATATGTCGCGCATCGAGGCCGGGGCGCTAAACCCCGTCCGTCAATGGAACCACCTCTCGGAAATCTTGGAAAGCGCCCTCGGCCGCATCCACCGTGCGTTACAGGATTACCGCATTGAGATGGATATCCCGGAGGACCTGCCATTAGTCCCCGTCGACTTCATGCAGATCAATCGGGTCTTTGTCAACCTGATAAGCAACAGCGCCAAGTATGCCCCGGTGGGCACGGTGATCCAGGTCACGTCTCGGGTGTTAGATCCCTATTTCTTGATTGTCCAGGTCACCAATCAAGGTCCGCCGGTTCCTCAAGAGCATTTGGAACGCATATTTGAAAAGTTTTACCGCGTGACTGATGCCGAGCGAGTTACAGGCACCGGGTTAGGGCTATCCATCTGTAAAGGAATCATAGAGGCGCATGGCGGCCGAATCTGGGCAGAGAATCTGACGGGGCTCTTCGCCTTTAATTTCACCTTGCCGCTCACCTGGGAAGGAAAATCGCCCGCTGAAGTGAATCTGGAGGCTTTGTGAGCATAGAACCGCACATCCTGGTGATCGATGATGAGCCTCAAATCTTACGAGCTTTGCGCACAATCCTGACGACGAAGAAGTTCCGGGTCACCACCGCCAGCCGAGGTGAAGAAGGTCTGGCGCTGGCTGCCGCCACCTTGCCCGACCTTGTGATCCTAGATCTGGGTCTGCCTGATATGAACGGTTTCGAGGTGTGTGCCAGCTTGCGAGAATGGAGCAATATCCCGATCATCATTTTATCCGTGCGCGAAAGCGAAAAGGATAAAGTACGCGTCCTGGACCTCGGGGCCGACGATTACCTTGTAAAGCCTTTCGGGATCGAAGAGCTGCTGGCGCGCATACGGGTTGCGCTGCGTCACTCTGCTCAAACCCAAACCAATCAGGAAACCAGCATCGAGGCTGGCGACCTGGTCATCGACCTCGCCAGACATGTCGTAACGCGCGGGGGCAGCGAAGTGAAGCTGACGGCTACGGAGTTCAAACTGATTGCGTACCTGGCTCAAAATATAGGTCGAGTGCTGACGCATCAGAGCATCCTGAACAAAGTGTGGGGGATAGAATATATTGACGATGTTGAATACCTGCGAGTTTACATAAGCCAACTGCGAAAAAAGCTGGAAAAGGACCCGCGGCACCCTCGCCACCTGCTCAGCGAGCCGGCGGTGGGTTACCGTTTTTCAGAAGGTGAATAGCGTAATCGTTCATTTGGTTTAGGAAACCAGGGAGTGATTTGATCCCTGGTTTTTATTTTTCCTTTATGCCCTAAGGACAAACCTTTATGGGGGTTTTATGTTTACGCGGTATAACCCTGTCGTACCAGAAAAGGAGATCCTATGACTGACAAACAGCATTCCGGAACCCTGCTCCAAGACGACCAACTGCTACCTGAATTTCGCCGATTGGTCATCTTAGTGCCAAACGCTGATATGGATGATATCAGGCTGGCGAGAGCCATCCGATCCATGATGTCGCCATCCAAGAAAGGAATCTCTGCTGCTTACCCAGGTAACCCAGGAGGGGCAGGATTCCCTGGAACGCCGCAGGTTGACAAACCTGGAGGCAGTGCTGCGCGACCCATTCTATACGGTAACCAGCAAAATCATATTTGGAAACCGCCTGTTAAAGGAAATCAAAAAAAACTTGCTCCCTGGTGATCTTGTCGTGTGCCTGAAGGGATACAAACCACAATTTCACAACCCGAAAAGACAGCCGATTGGTCAGACTCTAGCCGACCAGCTGCCCTGTCCAGTTTATGTTCTGAATCATATTCTGGTTAATGAAGTCCCTCGTCAGGCGATAGGCCATCAAATCCTAGGATGGGTGGTTCCGATTGTTATCATCCTGCTTTTCATGGGATTTGATGCCCGGATTATCCTGGATACCAGGGGCTGGGTTAGCAGCTTGCTTCTAGGGATGGTCCTGCTGGTCGAGGTTGGGCTGATCTATGGATGGACAAATCTCTGGAATTAGGTTCATATTTGCAGGAGTAACGCATTGCTCTTTTCTATCGGGTTACTGATCGTTATTGCTTACCTGGCTTACCGCGCTTCACCGCGCGAACGGGAAGAAGATAAACATATCCACGGGGCTGGGCAGATCGGCTTGCTGGCTGCCCTGGCGCTCTTTGGTGTGGATTACTTCACTTCATTTTATTATGGAACTGGCGAGCTGATGAGCGCACTGCATCCCTATGGGCTGCAGAAGCTGGCATATTACTCGGTGGTGTTGATCGCACTAGCCAACTTCATCTTTGGTGCGTTGTATATGTATTCCCTCGGCATTTTTAACGAGGGTGGGGGCTCGTACACAGCTTCAATGCGCTACCTCAAGCCGACCTTGAGCCTGATCGTGGCTGTAACCCTGATCCAGGATTATGTGCTGACCATCGTCGTCTCTGCCCTTTCAGGTGGCGACCAGCTGCTTTCCATCCTGGGAGCTTACGGCACCAACTGGATCTGGCATTTTGCAATTGGGGCTGCCCTGGCAGCGATCACCTGGTACCTGACGATCCGCGGGCGAGGCGAATCGGCGCGGGTAGTATTCACCATGCTGGGTGTTTTTGTCATGCTGACATTAACCATGGCAATAGGATTGTTTATAGCCCACTTTAATAGATGTGGCGCCTGTTGTCTCCACCGAGATCCTTGAGCCGGCTTCCGTCAGACAGGCTCTTTACCATCTGCTCACTGCGACGATGAAGGGCATGGTCGCTCTCTCTGGACTTGAAGCCATGTCGAACGGCATCCAATTTGTCAAGGACGAAGATGTGAGCCTGGTAAAATGGGGAAAGAAGCGAATGCCGCGCCTGAATGGATTGTGGCATTTCTATAGCGGCAAATCGGGCATTGGACGCTTTGTTCAGACTTCCTTCCTGTTCTATGGCGGGTTGGGTACGCTGTTCCTGGCCACGTTTTCTCTACGTTTCAACGTCTTTGATGGTACGCTGGGACGGACGCTGGTGGGCAACCTGGCTTACATTGGATTTAACCAGGTCCCAGGAGGCAACATCCTATTCTGGGTTTACCAGTTCCTGGCTGTGGGATTGCTGGCGGCAGCCTCGATGACCGCATTCCAGGACGCTCAGGCGACCGAATGGCGTGATGTGGCCATTGGCGAGATTCCGGAAGCTATCGTTTATCGTGACCCACGCGGGACATTCACTCGCTCGGTAACGATCACCTTTGGCATCGCGGTGCTGATCATGTTCCTGGTGCGCGGCGAAACGACCCGAGCCGTGCCCTTTTACGGTGTGGGAGTATTCATGCCGATCATGGTGATGGGCCTGGCAGTCCGCAAGCACATCCTGCAGCATTACACCGGTCGAGTTCGCCGCTGGGGCAGCCTTGGCCGCAGGTTTTGCCGCTTTCCTGGCAGCGCTGGTATTTGTTGGGCAAATCGTCGGTAAATGGTCTGAAGGAGGTTGGGTGGTCCTGATCTCATTCAGCCTGCTAGCCCTGGCTGCTCATCTTCTCCTGCTCTCCCCGGTTGGATTCCGCGAGCCAAAACAGATCCACCGGATTGTACGTGATAAAGCGCGCGTGAAAGGTGCGATGGCCTCTATTGTTGAGTGGCAGTCGCTGGTGATGCAGGAATACCGCTATTCTCTTCTGGTATATGCCTCCAGCGCCGCGACAAAGTTCTTTGCAATGTTAGGTTTATACCTACCAACTCGTTACTACCCAGTGCCGGCCCCAGCCGGAGATTACGATCATGCCTTGCATGTAGATCACCCGGACGCGCCTTCCCTGTTGGACGCAATACTTAGATCACGAACAGGAAGAACCCCGTCTGGGCGGGAAACCGAAGGAGACTGCCTCTCCGATCGATGGAGAAGGGATTTAAGGAGGAACTGAAGATGGCCAAAAAGACGACCTCTCCACAAAATTCGAGCGGAACATCGCCCAGGTATCAAAAGCCAGATAGCCTGGTAAGTTATCGGCGCAAGAATACCAGCGTTGGCATCTCCTGCTTGACACCCAGCCAAACCTGGTAATGCGCTACCTGGAAACCCAGGCACGCACCCTGGCAGACGCCTTGATTGCGAGATCTTCCCAGGTGCGCTTTTCCCTGCCCGACCGTGTGGTCGTTGAGCCCGGTGAGTTGAACAAGGTTAAACCAACCACCCTGACGGTACCGGTCAATGAACGCGAGCAGATGGCTGGCGGTTTGATCGACCGCAGTGACGAGGGCTGACGTCAACGCAACCCTTTCAGAGCGCCTGGCCGAGCTGGAAAATTCACCCAACCAGGCTGTATCAGTCAGTGCCGGTCTGATCCGCTACTGCACAGCCAGCCACATGGTTAATACAATGCTTCCCTCTGGCCGGTCTGTCACCTACCAGGCAACCGAGGGAGAGGAAATCCCCTCGCTACCCGTAGTCGACGACCTGGAAGCAACCTCGGCAATTACTGCGACCACGGATGCCATTGCTGAAGGAGGGGAAGCCGAAGACGAAGTAGGACGTGGGGAGCTGCTTGTGCCCTATGTGCCCTGGGCGCGCCGTTTCTACCTGCCCCAATGGGTGCCCCTCGACGAGAAAGATCACCTGCTGGTCAATTCCGCAGGTGAGGCAGAAGCGGCCATCGCATCCATGCAGAAGTACCTGCGAATATTACACACTGCAGTCAGCCTGGCACCTTATATGGTGGTCGACGAAACCTACCATCCGAAAGCGCTACGGGATCCTAGGTCAGCTCGTTTCTCAGGGGCGCGCCCTGGCACGCTACCAGACTCAAGAAATCATCAAGACTGTCAAGCGGCGAGCAAAATCCCAGGATTTAAACCGCGGCCTGAGTCTGAGTCTGCCTTACTTCGATGACCAGGTTCTGCTGATTGTCATGCATGATTTTGAAATCATTCCAGCCGGTAGGATCATGTTCGCACCCGCACTCATTGTTCGTGCAGCCCGGCAGGAGCAGGTCAAAGTAGCACAGGATACGCGCCTGAGCCCTTCCACCCGCAAGCATTTGCTGGAAGAGCTGCAGCAATCTAGAAAGCGCCTTCGAACGCTAATGTTATCTTGCTCGCCTGGAAAGAAACCAGGCGGAACACCAACCCGACGGTTAGCCTGCCATCCTATCGCTTCATCCAATGGATTCACATCCGATTTTCTCGCTGAGAACGGCAGAGGTGTACCAGGCTTTGGAATCCTCCCCGGCAGGTATCTCCTCCACCGAAGTACCTGCTCGTCAGGAGATGTACGGCTGTAACCTGCTGACGGAAGAAGCAAAACCCTCACCATGGGGCAAAATTGCAGGACACCTCAGCCACCCACTGGCACTGTTGTTGTGGCTGGCTGGTGCGGTCACCTTTTTCATCGGCGAACCGGTGCTGGGGCTGGTCATTTGGGCCCTGGTGCTGGCAAATGCGGGCTTTTCCTTTTGGAGAGAGCACCGCGCCGAGCAGGCCATGCAGGCATTGCGCAGGCTTGCTGCCGACATATACTCGGGTGATCCGGGACGGTGTGGAAATCCAGGTTGCTACCGACCAGGTCGTACCTGGGGATTTGCTCGTCCTGGCTGAAGGCGATAACATCCCGGCTGATGCCCGAGTAGTTGAAGAGTACGGCCTGAGGACCAGCGAATCGACCCTGACCGGAGATGCCGTCCCGGCGCGCAAATCCTCGGACGCTTCCCTTCGTGAAGGATTAAGCGAGCTGGAGCGTCCCAACCTGGTTTTCGCCGGGACCTCAATCGTATCGGGCACCGGGCGGGCGGTAGTCTACTCCACTGGCAAGTACACCCAGTTCGGCCGCATTGCCCACCTCACTCAGGCGGTTCAAGAAGAACCTTCGCCCCTACAAACCGAGCTTTCCCGGTTGACGCGCAGGATTGCCCTGGTTGCGCTTGGTATTGGGGCAGTTGCCTTCCTGGCTGGGACCTTTGATGTTGGTCTAGGGCGGATGGAAGCTTTCTTGCTGGCGATTGGGATTATCGTGGCAGTCATCCCGGAAGGACTGCCTGCCACCGTCACGTTATCCCTGGCTATGGCCGGTCAAAGGCTGGCGCTGCGCGGGGTGCTGGTAAAAAAGCTGGCGGTCATCGAACGGTTGGGTACAGTATCAACGATCTGCACCGATAAAAGCGGGACGCTAACTCAAAACCAGATGACCGTGCGAGAAATATGGGTGGGCGGGATGCGCCTTTCGGTTTCGGGGATCGGTTACGAACCCACAGGCAGTTTCTTGCCCAACCCGGATGGGATGCCGCTTGCGGAAGATTTAACCATGCTGTCTGACAGCCGGTGCACTCTTGCAATAACTCTCGCCTCAACCCACCGACCCCTGAACATCCCCGCTGGACCACACTTGGTGACCAGACCGAAGCTGCACTGCGAGTTGCTGCGCTGAAAGGCGGGATCGAGGAAATTGCAGCTGACCAGCTGCCTACCCTCGCATCCACGAGCTGCCTTTTGATGCTCGACGCAAGCGGATGAGCACGATTCATACGCAAACAGAGTGGGAGGTATTTCTGCTGGCGCAGACGAATCAAAAGCCCGCCCATCGACTTCGAACGTGGCGTTTGTCAAAGGCTCTCCGCGGGAAATCCTGCAGCTCTGCCGGCGAGTACAGATCGCCGGTCGTGTCGTCGACCTGGATGACCGGCTGCGAAGCCAGGTGCTGGAGGTCAACGATGAGTACGCCGGCCACGCATTACGAGTCCTGGCGCTGGCACGCCGCGACCTCCCACCCCGCACTGGGAGCTATAACGTCGAGGGCGTGGAAACCGACCTGACTTTCCTTGGGTTAATGGCGATGCAGGACCCGCCCCGCCCCGAAGTGGCTCAAGCTGTAAAGACATGCTTGCAGAGCTGGCATTCGCATGGTAATGGTCACTGGGGATTATGGGCTGACGGCTGAATCGCTAGCACGGCGTATCGGCATGCTGACTACTCCAAATCCGGTGATCCTGACCGGGGCGGAAGTAGAAGCAATGGACGATGCTGCTCTACAAGCGGCGCTGGAGGACGAAACCATCTTTGCCCGAATGGCTCCGGAACACAAGCTGCGCCTTGTGGCTGCCCTTCAGGCGCGTGGCGAGGTAGTGGCGGTTACTGGGGACGGTGTGAATGATGCCCCGGCTCTGCGCAAAGCTGACGTCGGCGTGGCAATGGGCGTAACCGGTACAGACGTTGCTAAAGAAGCCGCCGATCTGATTCTGACCAACGACAACTTCGCTTCGATCGTTACAGGCAATCGAAGAAGGGCGTGCCGTTTTCGATAATCTGCGTAAATTTATCACTTATATTTTCTCCAGCAATGTACCTGAAATCTTACCCTTCGTGCTTTCAGCGTTGTTCAATATCCCGCTAGCCCTAACCGTTGCACAGATCCTGATCATCGACCTGGGCACCGATATGCTACCGGCGCTGGGACTGGGCATGGAAAAACCCGAGCCGGATGTCATGCGACGGCCGCCGCGCCGGCGCAGCCAGCCGCTTCTGGACCGCTCGGTTGCTGCGACGAGCCTTTCTTTGGTTGGGGCCAATCGAAGCCGTGCTGTGCTACTCTGGATTTTTCCTTGTGTACCAGGCGGAGGCCCTGGAGCTGCCTGGCTTCATGGGTAGCCTGCTGAATCCGAACCCCGAGCAGATCAACATGCTCGCAATGACGGTGTTTCTTCAGCGGTGTTGTCATGGCTCAGGTTGGCAACGTCTTCGCCTGCCGCACCGAAGTCAATCGCGGCCGGACCCTTGGTTGGACCAGCAACAGCTCCTGCTGCTTGGGATCGCCGTCGAGATTGTGCTGGTTTTGGTCTTGATCTATTACCCACCGCTTGCTGATGGCGCTTCATCACGTAAGCCCTGCCCTTAGCCTGGTGGGTATGGCTGGCTCCCTATGGGCTGATCCTGTACAGCCTGGACTGGATCCGGAAATCATTGCTGCGCGGCTTGAATCAGGTTAAACTTAACAGAAAGGTGGTCGTATGAAAGTAATTATCATGGGCTGCGGGCGGGTGGGTGAGCAGCTTGCCCGGCTGATGTCTGATGAAGGTCACAGCGTCTGCGGTGATCGATTACGATCCTGCTGCCCTGGCTCGGCTGGGAGAGAATTTCCGCGGCCAGAAGGTAAAGGGGATCGGTTTCGATAATGATGTGCTGGTTGAAGGCTGGCATCGAGCAGGCGGATGCCTTTGCGGCAACCAGCGCTTCGGATAATGCCAACGTAGTGGCAGCCCGGATCGCACGGAATATCTTCCACGTGCCGCGGGTCGTGGCGCGCCTTTACGATCCTCGCCGGGCGGAAATCTACCAGCGCCTGGGTTTGCTGACGATCTCCTCAACCACCTGGGGCGCCAAGCGCATCCACGAGCTGCTCACCCACTCCGAGCTGGATCCGGTGCTGACCTTTGGCAGCGGGGAGGTCAGCCTTCTCTACAATCGAGACGCCTGCCCTGCTTGTCGGGAAGAATGGTCAAGCACGTCTCCATCCCGGGGGAGATCCAGGTGATCGCCATCAGCCGCCAGGGTCAGGCTTTTATCCCGCTGTTCGGTACGGAATTTCAGCCGGGCGATACCATTCACCTGGCTATCCTGGCTTCTTCTATGGATCGCTTCAAGGACTTATTGGGGTCGGACGCAGGAGGCTAGATAATGTTTGTGATCGTCGTTGGAGGCGGAAAGACCGGCTCGCACCTGACTCGCCAGTTGATCGAAGAAGGTCATGAAGTCAGGCTGATCGAAAATCGTCCGGAGATCATCGAGCGCCTGCAGCACGAGCTGCCGCGGGAGGTGCTTGTTTATGGAGACGGCAGCTCACCGGCGGTCCTGGAAAGCGCCGGTATCCAACAGGCGCAGGTGCTGGCGGCCGTCACCGGGGAGGACGAGACCAACCTGGTGGTCACCACCCTGGCGCGGTTCGAGTTCAACGTGCCGCGCACCATCGCCCGGGTGAACAACCCCAAGAACGCCTGGCTGTTCACGCAAGAAATGGGCGTGGATGTCAGCCTGAACCAGACGGACATCCTCGCCAAGCTGATCGCTGAAGAAATGTCCCTGGGGGACATGATGACCCTGCTCAAGCTGCAGGCGGGGTGAATATTCATTGGTAGAGGAGAAGCTGCCCCCAGGTTCGCAGTTTCTGGACCGATCGTTGAAGGACATCCCGCTGCCCGCCACCTGCGTGATCGCGGCCGTTATCCGTTCGGGACAGGTGCTGATCCCGCGCGGCAACATGCAGTTCGAAGTAGGTGATGAAGTCCTGGCGGTGGTGGATACCTGCTCGATGAACTTGCTGAAGGAGTTGTTTGGGCCCGCCGCCAAATGAAGGTGGTTTCTTATTTATCTTTCCAAAACGACTTCGCCGTGATCAAACCGCTGACTGCACCAAAAGCCGGGTAGAGAATAAGGTCCAGCACAAGGAAGAACAGCGCTGGGCCGAGAATCCCCCAGGGACCGCTGGACTCGAAAGGCAGATCTCCTTCCAGATCGAAGGCTTCAGCGAGCCGGTTCATGAGAGGCATGGATAATGCACTGGTCACGATGTAAACCAGCGTGCCGAATAACGCTCCAATCAGGCCAGTCACAGCACCCAGACCAGCGCCCTGACCGGCAGAAAGACCCGTCCCACCCTTCTGAAAGCGCCGATAAAGGAATACGGCAAAAAATCCGCCCACCCATACCCACAAACATATAAAACAATTGATAAAATTGAGGACAGGCAGGTTGCCCAGCAGTCCGGTGACGATTCCAGCGATCAGCGCAGAAAGAATGAACGAACGGGTATTCATAAATAACCTCCTGATTGAATATAACAGCGATTTATTTATAGCAAAATTTTGATGATAATGCAACAAGAAATTTGGGCTGACCTTTGTTCGGTTGATTAATTCTGAGGCAGCATATTTCGATGCAAAATCCTTCAAAGATCCAAAGGACTGATATGAATCAATTTTTCCAGAAATTTGGATTGATCCGGTCCCTGCATATCCTTTTGATAGGGTTGGGCTGTGGGTTAGTCCTACCAGCCAGCGCAGGCGCGAATTTGAGCGGTTTTGAAACCCCTTTGAATCCCGCAGGTGCGGCTTATGAAATTAATGCGGACGATCAGGGCTGGTTGTGGATCAGCGATTACGACGCGAAACAGGTCTGGGGGATCGATCCTACGGGGGAAAATTATCAGGTATTTTCATACCCGGGCTTTGGATCCCCCAGCGACGCTCGCCGGGACGGTGACTGGCTCTGGTGGGTCGAAGGCAGCTCTAATTTCATAAGCCGGATCTCGACGAATGACGGTGCATTCACCCGCTGGCAGGTGAGCGGCGCCACTAGGTTTTATGGCTCTGCTGTGGATCTTGCGGGTCGATTGTGGGCTACAAGCAGAAGCTCGTCCCTCCTTTACAACCTCGATCCAGAGCTGGGGGTGCAGTGCTCATTCTTACTGCCCGAAGGAGGGATGAGCTATTATGCGCTGCATCATAATGGGGAACTCTGGTTGGGTGAACGCACAAACAGCCGGCTGCTTCGACTGACCATTGCGGAAGACGAATTGGGAAGTCTTATTGACAGCCCTCTTGACTGGTGGGATCTGCCCGAGGACAGCACTCCGCAAGGGATGGTTTTTGACGGGGATGGGAAATTGTGGTTCACGGATACGGGCAACCGACAAATCGGCGTGCTGGATCCGGATGGAGGAGTGGATGGTTACCCACTGCCCAACGCGATGCTCCCGGGGATGATCGCGATCCTGGATGATCGGGTCTGGTTCAGCGAACAGGGGATTGGCGGCATCGGCGAGCTGAATCCGTCGGCGGCCGTCGCAGCTTCGATCCCGTATACAACCGGCAGCGTAATGCTGTCGCCGGATTGTATGGAAATTTCTGCATCCAGCACAGGCACCATCAATATCACGCCTGCCGAGACTCAATGGGAGACACAAAGTTATTCTTCATTGTGGGATGCGGATGGATGGCGGATTTTCCAACTTCCTGAGGGATCGAATCCATGGGGAATCGCAAGCACCGGAAGCGTCTGGTTTGTGGATACCGAACGTCAAGTGCTTGGAAAAATCAACCCAGTCAAGATATTCCTACCGGTCATCATGCATTATCGATAAAAGAAGGGGATCAACCGGTTTTCCCTGAGCAAACCGCAGCTCGGGATGGCGATCTCACGAAAGGGCGCCAGGGTATTTTGAAGGGCTTCGCGTTGCCATGGGATGTAATCGACCAGGTGCGCCGTGGCTTTGTTTAGCAGTTCCAGGACGCTATCGACCTCTTGATCCCAGTGGTCCAGCCGCGCCCGCGAATCCAAATCCCGCTGCGCTGACGCAGCCGGTCTGCCAGCCGGGAAAGATGGCAAATCTCAGGGGTATCAATCTCAAGGCTAACTCGAAAAGCGATGTTATCCCCTCGTGCAGGCATGAAACCGTAATCTTCGACGAATTTCTGGTAGTAGGAGGGTGTATGCCCGCACATCAAGGCAGGCAGACGGTCGCGCCCCTCGATGAGGATGCCATAGCTATCTTCGTAATCCAGGTTAAACGGTCCGTAGAGCGTTTTTACGGCCTCGGGAGCGGCCCCAATCTGCAGCACAATCGAAAAGCGAAATGGCTGCTTCTTGATCTGGCAAACATTCGAAGAACCCGAACATGCAGTCCTGCAGCCCACGCTGCTCGTTAACAGCACAATCCTCTGCTGCACAGATTCGCCCAACGGGGGTCCTGCCGCGCCAAGCCAGGAAAAATTCGGCCTCTCCGCGCTTGAAGAAAACCCCTCGCTGCGGGTCGCTGCGTTCAGCTATCTCAGGCAGGAGCGGCGGCACCCAGAGCGAGTCGCCGCGATAGACCTTCCATGGAAAATGCAGGAAAGTATTCCTTTCCGGTTTCCCGCTCACCGGACGGACTTCTATCCTTTTCACAGCGCCTCCGTAATGCCGGGATTTTCTGCTGAATTTCGACGTTGGTCAAGCTCTGCCAGAACCTCACGATATTGGGTCCGGTTGAGTGGGTACAGCCAGGCAAAAATGATCCCTGCACACAGCAGGACCGCAGGAATGGGTCCTACAACCAGACGAATGGCTGTGACCGCGCTGGGAGGTTGAATTGCAGAGTTGGGGATGTATCCACTTGCATCTAAAATTAATGGTCTCAGTGGAATTGCGATGGAGGATGCAACTTTCTGCATCAGGCTGATTAAGCTGTAGAAGATCCCCTCATGACGTTGTCCGGTTTGAAGCTCGTCCCACTCGATCGAGTCTGGGATAATTGACCAGGGCAACACATGGGCGGCGCTGACCCCGATACCTGCCAGCACGCAAAGCGTCAGCAGAAAGCCCAGGCTTGCAGAAGCGTTCAGGGTGACCATCACTAACTGCACGACAGCCCAAAACGCAATCCCAACAATATAAGCAAGGCGTTTGTTCCAACGCCTGGATGCCCATTCCCAGAGCGGCAAAGCTAACAATGCGGTAACGAAGATCGCCCCCATGATTAGATCGCTTTGAGGTTCGCGCCAGACCACGTACTTTAAAAAATACAGCAAAGCGGTTTGTAAGATATCCACTGCGACCCAGGTCAGCAGATAGATCCCAGCCGCAAAAATAAAAGGGCTGTTATTGTAGGCTGCTTTCAGGGAGGCGCGCAGAACAGGCTGAGCGGCTTTCATATAATCAGTCCGTTCACGAGTGTTGAAGAAAACCAGTAAGATGGGCGCGATGCATAAGACGCCAAATAAAATCGCCATCCCCAAGACCCGGTTTGCATTTTGAGGATCGAAAGTGCCAATAATTGCCAGTGGAATTGTGAACGCGATCAGGCTGCCGGCAATTGAGAAAAACATCCGGTAGGAGGTCAGGCTGGTGCGATCATCATAATCGGCGGTCAGCTCGGGGGTGAGGGCGATATAAGGAGTATTAACCAGGGTGAAGGTTGTGTCAAAAAGCAGATAAGCGCTGGCATAATACAGTGCAAGCATCACCTGGTTTTCAAAGGTAGGACGCATCCAAAGCAGGCTGAAACAGATCGCAAATGGGATCGCTGCAAAAAGTAAAAAGGGACGGCGCCGGCCCCACCGCGAGCGTGTGCGATCGGACAGGTGGCCGATCAAAGGATCGTTGATGTAATCCCAGCTTCGACCGATGAAGATCGCCGCTGCGGCTAACCGGGCTGGCAAGCCGACGACATCTGTCAGAAAGATCGCAAAATAGACTGCAAGGATTGTATTTGTCAGGCTGAAGGAGATATCTCCAGATCCATAAATCCATTTTATTCGCCTTGAAAGCGGTAGATCCATCGATTATCCCTTCATTTTTAGATTTTAAACGACCCTGGGAGGAGTTTTAATCTGCAGTGCGGCGGCAAGGTTTGCCAGTGCAATCAGCATGCCGAAGAGAAAAACGTACTGGTAGCCATAACGGCTCCAAATCACCCCGCCTACCAGCGCAGCAGAGATTGAAAAAACATGATCGATCGTCACTCCAGCCGTCAGCGCCGGTTGGATATGATCCGGGGACTTTGCGATCTTCTTCATGTAAGTTGAGCGCGCCATGCTGACCGAGAATACCATCTGGTCAATCAGGTAGCTGACGCAGACGACGATGAAAGCGGCGCCCTCGGGTAAGAGGGACCCGGCAAAGCCGTAGCCAAAACAAACGAATATCAGGATGATCGCTTCGGCCGCAAGGACAATCCGCTCGCCAAATCGGTCGATCGACCGGCCAAGGATCGGTTGGAAAATGATCCCAATGATCCCTCCGATAGTCAGCAGCGTAGCGATGATTTGGGTTGGCTGTTTGAAAATCGTAACGAGCACCCAGGGCGCAAATGTGATGAAGAGCTGCTTGCGCGAGCCGGCAAGCACCGCAAGGATGTAATACAGGCGATATTCGCGGTGCAATTTCAGAAAGGATTTCGGCGGCGTCGTCTTTTTGGGCTTCATCATGATCATCATCCCCGCGGCGATCGTCAAGGCGACTGCGGTCAGGATGAATGTGGTCGTGAAATCGAAATTCAGGTATTTGAAACCCAGGACTACGAGAAAACTTCCCACGATTGTGGCAAAATTCCGCAAGGCGTTCAATTGTCCTAACCGGCGGCCTGCCTGACCTTCGCGCGCAAGCTCCATCCCGATCGTCGATGCAAGCGGCATATTGAGATGCTGTCCCATGCTGTAGATGAACAGCCAGACGACCATCAAGGCGTAGCTGGAAGAAGCAAATCCGATCAGCAGCGCGCCTGCTGCGGCAAGGAGCAGGGAGAACGCGCTGAGCCGACGGCTGCAGAGAAACCACAGACCGGCTGAAACAAATACAACCAGGAAGCCGGGAAGCTCGCGCGGGAATTCCAGAAAGGAGCGTTCGAAACCGCTCAAGGCAAACTTTTCGTTCAGGAAATTGTTGAAGGTTGAATCAAAGATGCTGTAACCCATCCCAAACGCGAGCGACGCTGCTGCGAATAGGATCAATTCGCGTGATGCGCCTCTCACTCGTGTCCAGACAGCCATTTGTCTACCTCTGCGGATGCGAATTCTGGGGGGGAAACCCCAGGAATTCTAGCACACAAAGTCCGCAGGTGCAGCGATTTTTGCGTTATTGGGCGTTCTTCAGGTATTTGTCAAAGAATTGGATCGTACGGAACATTGCATCGTTGAAGCTGTTTGAAATATTATGGTCATCCCCTTGATATGTATACAGCTCAACGACCTTTCCGGCTTTTTCAAGCTGTTCGGCCAGGATTTCGGAGAGCTCGGTTGGGACGCTTGTGTCTGAAGTGCCGTGGTGGAGCTGGACTGGACCGGAAATATCGGTCAGATAATTGTTGGCCGAGACGGCGTTCCAGAATTCAGGGTTCTCATCCGGAGAGCCATACAGCGTTGACCAGGCTGAGCGCCAGCCGCGCCCGCCGGAGGCGAGGGTCGCTACCGGAGTGATCGATCCAGACCGACGCCATTTCGTAAGCAGATCTGGATAGGAGCCGACGACGCCGGCCCAAATCACGCCGGCTCGGATGTCCTTCGAAAGTACCATCGCCCTCAGGGTCAGGAAACCGCCCATCGAATGCCCCCACATACCGATCCGGGTTTCATCAACGAAAGCAGACTGCTTCAATGCGCTTACGGCGTTCATCACATCGACCGTGTAACCGGGATCGCTGTACGCTCCGCTGGCGACACCTTCTGACCGGTCGTGGCCGCGGTAGTCGATCCGAAATACGACATAGCCTGACCGGGCAAGTGAATCGACATAGGCAATATACCGCTCGGTTGTGCGGTAAACGTCTGGAGGGATATACCCATGGTTGAAGACGATAGCCGGCCAACCACCAGGGGGCATTTCGCCGTCCGGGATCGTCAGCAGACCGTAAATCGTAAGACCTTCGGACAGGTAGGAGGCATAGTGGCGGCTGTAATTCACGCCTCTTTCGAGCTCTTCGACGAGAAGGATATCGCTCCCCGAGAAATCTCGCTGACGCAGAGCCTGGATAGTCATCGGATGGAGGGTCGCCGTTGGCGTCTGGCTTGGGGCAGGCGGCAGAGTTGGGGTTTGTGTCCGAGCCGGCTTGCTGGTCGGATCAGGAGTCGCTGCTAGAGGTGACCTGGTGACAAACGCCACCGGGGTGTTCAGAGCATTGGGGACACTGGCTTCAGGCGCGCGAATTGAGCAGGAAGCGCAAAGAGCTGCCGCTGCTGCAATCATGAGGAGATAAGTACCGAGTCGGATAATGCGATTTTCCTTTCCAACCAACGAATAACAATGTAATTCAGATATTATATATCCATATATGATTCGGTCAACCCTGGCAAATGAACATTAATGCGTTCCTTATTTCGTTTAGGTCGCAGGTATGTCAGGTGTTTCAAATCGGTCGTCTTGAAATTTGTGTTGGATTTCCCTTGAAGATTTGACAAGCAAACGACCCCAAACAACCAACCTTGACACGCTGGGAATAAGGGTGATAATCTTGTTAGTGAAATTTAAAACAAACAATCTTGAGAGGGAGCCAATCATGACGCAAAATTCGTTCGACCGCCTTCAAGTTGAGGAATTGAATGTGCCGCCGCGATTGCTTCTCGGCCCCGGACCAAGCCTTGTGGACCCGCGCGTCCTGAGGGTGATGGCAACCCCGCTCCTGGGTCATCTGGACCCGAGCTTTCTGGAGATCATGGATAGAACCCAGATGATGCTGCGCTATGTATTTCAGACGACCAACCAGCTGACCCTTCCGGTCTCGGGTACTGGCACAGCGGCGATGGAAGCTTCCATTGTAAACACCGTCGAGTCAGGCACCAAAGTTCTGGTCTGCATCAATGGGTATTTCAGCGCCCGATTGGCGGAGATGGCTGGACGATGCGGGGCAGATCTAAAAACGATCCAGCGCCCCTGGGGGGATGTTTTTACCCCCGGAGAAGTCGATCTGGCACTTAATGAACATCCGGCAAAGGTGGTCGCGATCGTGCATGCCGAAACATCAACCGGCGCGATGCAACCGCTCGACGAAATCGTCAAGGTCGTACACAAGCATGGTGCAATCCTGATCGTGGACGCGGTAACTTCCCTGGGCGGAGTGCCGATCCTTGTCGATGAGCTTGGGATTGATGTCTGCTACAGCGGCGCTCAGAAATGCCTCGGCAGTCCGCCTGGGTCCAGCCCGATCACGGTAAGCCCACGAACGGTAGAATTCCTCGGACAGCGAAAGACGAAGGTTTCTAACTTTTACCTGGATCTGGCTTTATTGGGCAAGTATTGGGGTCCGGAGCGCATGTACCATCATACTGCCCCGATCAGCTCGGTTTACGCCCTGTATGAAGCGCTGAGAATTGTCGCTGAAGAAGGACTGGAAGCTCGCTGGGACCGCCACCTCCGCAACGCGGAGCTGCTCTGGAGCGGCCTCGAAGACCTCGGTCTGGAGATGCATGTCCCGCTGGAACACCGCCTGCCCAGCCTGACGACCGTGAGGGTACCCGATGGAGTGGATGAGCCAAAAGTGCGGGTGCGTTTATTGAACGAATACAATATCGAGATCGGCGGCGGCCTGGGTGAATTGAAAGGCAAAGTCTGGAGGATCGGCCTGATGGGCTTTTCCTCCCGGGTCGAAAATGTGACCTTGCTTCTTGCTGCGCTTAAAAATATCTTGAGATCGTGATCATTTGGTCACAGGATTTCTATTTTCGACTGAATAAAACAAATCAACCGTACCAACCAGGGAAGTAAACCCCGGTTGGTTCTTGTTGCTAACTTTTGTCAATTGCCAACCATGATCGAGGTTAAAACAATCCAATTCGCAACCCTTAGAAAACGAAATTCAACCCAAAACTATCCATTTAAAGGGTAAAATAAAATTTTAGGTTGGTTGAGCTTAATCGTACTGGTTGAAGGTGTATGTGCTTTCCGTTTGAGGAGAGATGCAGCGTGAGCAATGACTTATTCGACAGGCTTGTCACGAATATTTCCAGGGCATTGGGCCAGTTAGATGTTGCTGCAGACAAATCTTCGATAGAAGATCTGGCAGGATTAATCCAGCTGGGCATGTGTGCGAAGATGCGCACGTATCACAATTTAGATCACGTTTTTAACCTGGTAGATGAAGAGTCTCCCTATCAGACTCTGGCTGCCGTATTTCACGATCTGGTTTATTTTCAGGTCGATCAAGGTTTTCAGCCGGAGATTCGTGCGATTATCGCCCCCTTTATCCTCGAGATCGCCGGGCTGATCGAATTGCTCGATGGACCTGCTTCAGGCGATCAAGATTATTGCTTGCTGCTTGATACTTTTGGATTCAGGGCCGGTCATAATATCAGCCCGCGCAGTGGTCTGAATGAATTTCTAAGCGCCCTGGTGATGACGAAAAGACTGGCTGATCTGATGGATAAAGGAGATTTATTCAGCCTGATGCTTTGCATCGAAGCGAGCATCCCATTTCGAGATTCGGTGCTGACCGGAGAGGATCATCTCAGCGTTCTTGAACGCCGGGCGATCGGAATTAATGATAAATGGGATCTCGGTTTCAGCAGTGATGAGCTGGTCAAGCGATTAAAACAGGCGGTCATTTTCGCTAATCACGATGTGGATAGTTTTGCCGAAACGGATGTCGCCTGCTACCTGGAGACATCCTGGAGGCTTCTGCCGGAAATGAATGCCACATTCCAGGGGATCGAGACCTATTCAGTCCGCGAATACCGCAAGGCGCTTGAGCTGATGGAGAAATCAGCAGCTCGAATGAATCCGGACCGGGTTTTTCACCAGTATCGGGGTGAACCATCCGATGAAGCGTACCATTGGATGGCTGCTCAGGCTCGAAAGAACATCGCGACTTCTCTTGCGTATTTCCAGATTATGCTTACAGCTCAAGCAATCCTGGAAGCGCTAACCGAAGAAACTGGTGGTGACATGCAGCTTTTTGACCTTGTCGGTGAGCGTGGGACCCCAAAAGTCCTTTCTTATAGCCCGGATGCACCCCATCCTGATAGCCCATTCCCGAGCTGGATTGACCCTGGATCCGACCTGATCAGGCTTCTGGGCGATGGGCGAAATCAGCAGATGCGGTGCGATATGGGAATTTCGCCTTTTTCCCGGTTCCTTCTCCTATGTCTTGGTCCGGAGCAGAGGGGCACGATCTTGCAGGATGCGAAAGAGATGTTCGGAGGACGCCTCTCGGCGAGTGGTTTCCTTCAGCTGGTCCCTTCCACAATCCTTTCTCCTATCGCCTCGGCCTGTGCGGGGATCGCGCTTTCCCGCCGGGATCAACTGCTCCTCTTTGTGAATCCTTAACAAAAAAATCCGGCCTTCAGGCCGGATTTTTTTAAACAGCTGGTTTTCTAGATAATCATTGCAATCAACACAAATGGTAACGCCAGCAAAACCAGCAAACCGATAACTAATCCGAAGGCGCATCCGACTGTACCAAGGACCAGGCCGATCACTCCGAAAATCAAGCCAAAAACCAGTTTCAGGAAACCCCCGATGACACCGAAGATAAAACTGAACATCATGCACTCTCCATTTGCTTCATAGCACTACTACTCTATATACGGGAGAGTGGAAAATTGGTTGCAATCCCTCATGGTTTACGGGTGACTCCCAGGCCTGGCTGGCTGCTCAGGACCAGCTGCGCACCGTTATAGGTCAGACCGATAAAAGGGTCGTTCGCCAGCAGGAGAGGAGAATCCAGGTCGGCAAAATCGCACAGCGGAGCAAGCTGAGCTGCGGCTGAGACGGCCAGGCTGGTTTCCACCATGCAACCGATCATCACCTGCAGATCCAGAGCGCGGGCGGTATGGATTGCCCGCAGCGCCTCCCGGATCCCTCCAGTTTTGGCCAGCTTGATCACAACCCCATCGACGGCGCCTGCATGAGCGGCGACATCTTGGGAAGTTTTTACATTCTCGTCGGCAAAGATCGGCAAGCCTGGTTTTTGGTCGTGCAGCCAACGCAGACCTTCGATGTCACCCATCGCAAGCGGCTGTTCGACGAACTCGATCCCGAATTCAGCCAGACGGGGGATCAGAAAGAACGCCTGCTCGCGGCTCCAGCCCGCATTGGCGTCCACCCTCAGGGATGCGTCGGTGGACTCGCGGATCATTCGGACGACCTTCAGGTCGTCTTCTCCGCCGCCCAGCTTGATCTTCAAAGCGGGCATTTTTGAAGCGCGTGCGCGTTCAGCCATCACTTCCGGCTTGTCGATTGAAATTGTGTAGGTGGTAGGAGGTGCGCTTGCAGGGTTGAGACCCAGCAGGCGATAGAGCGGCTGTCCCAGACGCTTTCCCAGCGCGTCATGCAGCGCCAGGTCAATGGCTGCCTTTGCGGCGCTTGACCCGCCCGGCAGGACAGCCAGGGGTTCTTCCAGATCGAACGGATCCCAATCGCGGCCGGCGACAGCCTGAAGGTATGCGATGATCCCTTCCTGCGATTCGCCGTGATGCGGGACACCCGCTGCTTCGCCGACGCCATCTCCGATCTGGACGAACACGTTTTGACGCTGGTCTGTGGCTCCGTGGGCAATCCGCCAGGTGGTTTTGAGTTTGACTGTAAAGGGTTCGTAAGAGAGTTTCAAGAATACCTCCGTGCCCCAACAAGATGGTCCTTCAACCATGCCCGGTATTGGGGATGGGCCGGGTTCAAGCTGTTGATCGAAACACCGCCGGCAGCGCCGTTGGCGTGGATGAGTTCTTCACCACCGAGAGAGATTGCTACATGGCTGACATCCGCAAAACGACCGAGCTGGCGCTCGTCCAATGTTTCGCCGGTCAAGGTCCCAAAGAATAACAAATCGCCTGGTCGCAGGTCGTTTTCAACCGGCTCGCCTGACTGGAACTGCTGGTCGGCATCGCGTGGCAGGCTCGTTCCAAGAAAAGCCCAAAATCTCTCCGCCAAACCCGAGCAATCAAAGCCGTAAGGGCTGCGCCCTCCCCATAAATATGGGACGCCGATGAAACGCCGAAACAATCCAAGCGCGAATGCAATCCCCGCCGGGGTAGGGGTAGGCCAGAAATCTTCCGACAGCAATCCGGAACGGTCCACCCACCAGGTGAGGCCGTCTGGGAGGCGGACCTTGGCTGCAGAATTATTCTGCTCTTCGACCGGCACGCAAACGCCGAAAGGCAGCCTGCCTGCCTCCTGACCGGGGATGGCGATCGGCTGGTACCAGGCTTGTAAGAGGTCAGCCTGCACCATTGTGCGGCAAGCGCTCTGGTAGGCTTTCGCCTCTTGTTCCGAACAGGAGTGGATTGCACCGGTGCGGATCCAACCGGTATAGCCGTCATGCGCCAACCTTACCAGCAGCCAGTCGTCGGTTTCATCGAGAACCCGGACTGCATCCCCGATCAAAGCCTGGTTTACGCGTTCAGACAGGCTGCGCGGCTCTCGGCGCATATCGCTGACAGCTCTATTGCAGATCCCCCAGGGGGATGGATCGTCCTGGTTATCGGAAAAGATGCGGCCAAATCCTGGACTGGATCGACTGCCAGTGGTTAAAGCGTTTTTTATCACGATTTCGGGCGCCTTTTGATGGAAGGCTGCCATCGAATCAACCCCGCACCATCATCACGGCGGACCGAAAAGCCCTGTACAGGTTGGGAACATCAGGAGCCGTATATTCAATCCGCCTGCCCGTGCGGCTGGCGCCGGGGAGAATCGCGGCCTTATCGGCCATTTCAGAATGGACGAAATCGATTGCCATTCGGATTGGGGTTTCCAACTTGCGCGGTGCTGGCAATTGATCAATTTTCAACCGGTGGACTGCCTGGGAAGCCGCAATCCGGATTTTTTCCTGGGTGATAGCAGGCGGCAGGAGCTCCGCCGACATCCGCCCATTTGCCCATTTGACTACAGCTTGTTCGATTCCAGGGATCAATGCCTCTGCCTCGCAACAGGCAGCCTGGTCGCCGGAAATCAGGATCACCGGGGCGTTGAAGTAACCGGCGACAGCAGCGTTCAGCCCGATTTCACCGCAAGGCTCATCGTTAATCAGCAGGTTTGCCACCCGTTCGTCCGACCAGGTATGCTCGAGGATCGTGTTCTGGGTTCCGATCCTGGCATGGTAGCCAACGAACATCACTGCATCGATGTCTTCGTCGACGCCCTGGACCATTGAAAAAGGAGAAGGGGTGCCGCTGTTCAGGTGGGCACGCGGGTCGAGCTCTTCAATCAGGATGTTGCGGCCGTAGCTGTGACCATCGCTGACGACGACTTCACTTGCGCCGCCAGAAAATGCGCCGCTCACTGCTGCGTTCACATCCTCGGTCATCAGCCGGCGAAACCGGGGATATTCAGAGTGGCTGGTGTTGACATGATCCCAGCTGACAACGCCGGTGATCCCTTCCATATCAGCAGCAATTAAAATCTTCATAAAAAATTCCCTTTCCATGGATTAGAGGTCGCTCTTGATGATTCTGCAAACCCGAGTGTACTGATATCCGAAGCTTGAGGGATGAGTATCTGGGCAATAAGTCTACCATGAATGGGATGTGATCAGAGATATGGAAACAAGACATTATCGAGGCCGGACTTTGCAGCCTGTAGGGTCTTCTGATCCAGAGGGAAAGGTTGGGAAACGATTCTCAATCTTTTTGAAATGGGTGAGAATCTCCCGGCTAAACCAAGTGTCGCGGATAGGTGACCGCAGGAGGAAATATTCCAGTATACTTATCTTATGGATAGACGATTTGTCGTCTGCCTGTTGTTCATCTTATCGTTCAACCTGGGCTGGAGGCCGAAGGCCCAGGGCGTTGAGCCTTTATGGCGGGAACTGGCACAAGGCATCGATTATCGTGAGTTTTACCTCCCTGAGCCTGACCATATTTATGTAACGCGCCTGGATCGGGCAAATCCGCAGGCGATCATCGATACGAGCCTGGCAAATGGTTCGCTTAGCGTCGGGCTGGAGCCGCTGAGCGCGCAGGTAGAGCGCTTAGACGGTGCTCTCGGCTATTGGGACGGGTCCTGGGGGCCGCGCTATCAGGTTGCGGCCGCGATTAATGGAGGTTTTTTTGACACAGAGAGCGGGTCGCCCAGCGGCGGGTTGATTCACTCCGGGTGGTATGCACGGCGCTACACTGACCGCCAGACCCTGGGCGGTTTTGCCTGGCGTTTTGACCGGCAGGCGCTGGTCAGCGAGTGCTTGATCCAACGGCCCGGCAAACAGCTTGTGATCCTTCCTGACACCGGCGAGTCCATCGCTTTCGACGCCATCAATATCCCGCGTGATGACGACCAGCTGGTCCTGTACACTCCCCAATACGGTCCAACGACTCCCCCGACCGAAGAGGGCATAGAGATCCTGGTGGAGCTGGCGCAGCCTTTAATTCTGACCGACGAAATGCAATCTGGCACGGTCCGCGAGGTGCGCTTGGACCAGGGCGGGTTGTATCTCCCCTTTGACCACCTTGCGCTTTCTGCCAGCGGCATCGCAGCCCAGAAAATGACCGGTCGTTTTAAGGTTGGAGACTCGGTCGGTTTCAGCTTCGACCTGCGCCATCTTGAAGCTGGCTGCCGGAAGGAGCGGTCCGAGAGCCTGATTGGAGCTTCTGCAGGTGCGGCGGGTGGAGATGTGTTCCTGCGGGAGGGGGTCATCCAACCGTTGAACGACCTCGGGTCGGTTCTGCGCAATCCGCGCACTGCGGTTGCTATCAACGACCGATTCGTTTTTTTTATCGTTGTTGATGGCCGCGATCGGCTCCGCAGCCTGGGGATGAGCATGGTGGAGCTGGCGCTTTTTGCCAAGCTCAAGCTTGGGGCTGCCTGGGGTGTGGCGATGGACGGTGGTGGGTCGTCGACGATGGTCCTGAATGGGAAAGTGGTAAACCATCCCAATTCGGAGACGATCGTAAGGCTTCGACCGGAAGATACCCCGCGTGCGGTTGCGAATGGTCTGATGATGGTAAGCATTCAGCCGGTAGAGATTTCACAGCGCTATAAGCCTGGCGATGATGTGGTGATCGGTGGAGAGGGCGAAGCGAACCTGCGGCTCGGACCCGGGACCAATTATCCCCCCCTGGCGCTGCTCTCCGTGGGCAGAGGCGGGATCGTGGTGGACCATGCAGTAAATGGGGTGATGGCGAAGGGCTTTTCCTGGTGGAAAATCGATTTTGACGGTCAGGTCGGATGGGTAAGTGAATTGGTCGTACAGCCGGAACCATAGCGTTCTCAGGGAAATGTTGGCGGGAGGAGGACAGGATGGAATTTGAATTCAATGAAGAGCAACGGATGTGGCGAGAGGCGATACACGATTTTTCCATGCATGAATTGAAACCAATGGCCCGGAAGGTGGATGAAGAGGCGCAGCTCAACTGGCCGGCAGTCCGAAAAATGGGTCCCTTGGGGCTGCTGGGGTTAAATGTCCAGGAGGAGTACGGCGGGGCGGGGATCGATCCGATCAGCGCGGCCGTCGCAATTGAGGAAATCGGCTGGGGCTGCGGGAGCACCGGGCTTTCGATCGCGGCGCACAACGGGCTTGGATGCGCGCCGATCGCCCTCTTCGGCACGACAGAGCAGAAGAAACGCTTCCTGCCTTCCGTCGTTTCTGGGCGCGGCGGGCTGGCGGCGCTCGCGCTGACTGAACCCGGGGCAGGTTCGGACCTCGCCGGGGGCGTATCCACACGGGCGATCATCCAGGGCGGAGAATGGGTGCTGAATGGAACCAAGGCCTGGTGCACCAACGCTGCGATCGCCGAGTACATCATCGTCCTGGCCCGAACCAATCCGGATGCTGGCGCTCATTCCCTCAGCATGTTCATCGTCCCTGCCGACAGCAGCGGACTTCATATCGGGCCTGCCGAAAAAAAACTGGGGCTCAAAGGCTCGCCGACCAATGGATTCGCCCTGGTAGATGTGCACCTGCCGATGGAGGCCTTATTGGGATCTGAAGGGCATGGACTGGCGCAGACTTTGACCGTGCTAAGTGGAGGCCGGATCAGCATCGGGGCGCTGGCAGTCGGCCTGGCGCAATCTGCGTTCGAGGACGCCCGCACCTATGCCCGCCAGCGGGAGGCATTCGGACATCCGATCGCAGAGCTCCAGGCAATCCAGTGGATGCTTGCGGACGCGGCGACAGAAATCAACGCAGCCCGGCTGATGGTTTATCAGGCCGCCTGGCGCAAGGGAGAGGGGCTACCTTTTGGGCTGCAGGCCTCGATGGCGAAGCTGTTTGCCAGCGAGATGGCGGAACGGGTCTGCCGGAACGCGATCCAGATCCACGGCGGCTACGGCTACAGCCGGGAATACCCGGTCGAGCTGGCTTATCGGGATGCGCGCTTGATGACGATCGGGGAAGGGACGAGCGAGATCCAGCGGCTGGTCATCGCCAGGGAGGTCTTGAAGAGCTAGGCTGCGATCGATTTCGTTGATTTTATAGGAGAGCCGGTTGACCAGCAGCATCATTTTCTCAGTGGCCTTGTTCCGCTTCGGGATCCTCCCGCAGAAGCTGGGCAGCGTGCGGCAGCACCGGGGCGATCACATCCAGGTTTTCGACGGCGCCTTTCGGGCTTCCAGGCAGGTTGACGATCAGCGTCCGTTTGCGGATTCCGGCTGCGGAGCGTGAGAGCATCGCATGCGGGGTGAGCTGCTGACTGGCGGCGCGCATCGCCTCAGCCAGACCGGGTGCCTGCCGGTCGATGACGAGCAGGGTCGCTTCGGGGGTGATATCCCTCGAAGCAAAACCCGTCCCGCCCGTGGTCAGGATCAGGTCCAGGTCTCCCCGGTCGGCCCATTTTGCCAGCAGGTCGGCTACTTCTTTCTTCTCATCCGGCAGGATCGCGGCCACAGCCACCTCCCAGCCGCTGGAGGCCGCAGCCTGCCGCAAGGCGGGTCCGGATAGGTCGAGGCGCTCGCCGCGCGCTGACCGGTCCGAGACCGTCAGGATGCCGACCCGTAATGCTCACCATAATTTCATCTTTCCCCATTTTATAAGTCTTTTCCGTAGGTGAAAAGGTTCATCCGCTCCCAGCCGTGGTCTTCGTAAAAGCGGATTGCTTCGGCGTTGTCCAGCGTGACCAGCAGGTAATATCGAATGCAGCCTTTTGTCCCGCAGGCGGCGCTCCAGCTCGTCGACCAGCCTGGAAGCGAGTCCCCCTGCGGCGGTATTCTGCCTTTACCGCCAGGTGATACATCATCCCGCGCCGGCCGTCGAAGCCGCCCAGGACCGAGCCGATGATCTCGCCTTCGCTTTCTGCGACCAGGAAGAGGTCGGGGTCGCGCTGAAGCTTCTTCAGGATCTCGTCCGGCTGGTCCGAGCGGCGGACATGGATGCCCGGACCGGCCGTGTTCCATAGCTCGATGACCGGCGGGTAATCCTGCGGGTAGCGGAACTCACGGATCTTGAATTCTGGTTCGGCTTTGAGATGCTCGCTGACCACGGTTGGCTGCCTTGAGGATGGATTCCGAGCGCATTCGCGGCAGGTCTATTCCGGTGGTTTATTCCTCTTCCTGGCCGACGAGACGCTTCCAGACGCCGTGGATGCCGTCATCGGTGACGCCGAAATAATAGCGGATCTGGCTTCCTGAGCGGTCGACGAGGTCGTAGCGGCTGCCACGGCCCTGTTTCTGGCGGCTGACCAGACCATAGTTGCCCTGCCATTGGATTTTGGCATGAACGATGTCTTTTGGGAGCTTGTCGAAGGCTGTGATCGCGTAATGCCACAGACGGCGGGCGGATTTCAAGGTGACGTTCTTGACGACATTGCCATTACGCAGATCGCGCATGGTGTAGGAGCGCTCGTCGTCGCGTTCTTCCACGGCGATCACCTCGACGCCTGTGCGTGGGGCGGTATCTGGCGGCGGTTCGATGGGCGCCGGGGCTGCCGCAGCTGCCGCTTCAGCGGCGCTGGGTCTGCCGGTCTCTGCAGGTCGCTCGCCGAGCTGAGCCGCCTGGCCGCGCAGCACCAGCCCGACGATCTCGTCGCGCACGGCCAGCACGGTCTCCGCTTCGGAACGGATGTAGATTTTGTTGTCATCCACCGCGTAAGGCGGGTCGATCCCGCGCGGCGTCTGGGCGACGATGATCTTCTTGCCGCCTGTCTCATGGACATCCAGCGAGACCTGGAGCTGGGGGCTGATCCGGTTGCTGATCTCTTTCTCGAGCTGGGAAAGCGATAGCTCGACATCTGGTACGCCGACCACCGGCTTTTTGGGGTCGTCGGTGATCCCGATGAACAGCGTGCCGCCGTTGGTGTTGGCCAGGGCGCACACGTCGGCGATGATGGCATAGCGCTTGCCGCCGCGCACGGTCATGCTCTCGTGGAAATCCTGGATGATGTTGACGCCTTCTTCCTGGGCGGAGCGGATGAAGTCGAAGACCGGCTCGGCGGACATGCGGTGCGGGCGGGTGCGGGCGAAGTCGTTGCTCTCGAAGAGCTCGCGCAGCGCTTCGAAGCTGACTTCGGGCAGCAGCACGTCGGTGGTGCGGTCGCCGACGCCCAGGTTTTTCTTGCGGACCGGGTCGGCGGTCAGGCGGTGGGAATCCGAGCCCTGGATGCAGTGCATCCGGCGGGGGTATTCGGGTTTGGTGCCGTTGAAGAATGCTGCGGTGCTGCGGCTGCCCTTGTTCTCGAGGTCGGTGACCTCGAGGGCGTGCAGGTGCGGGTCCTGCGTGTAGGCGATCTTGGTTTGGCCGCCGATCGGGAAACCGCGCATCGCCACCCCGTTGCTCGAGTTGGCATGCGCCGCGATGACCAGCCCGCCGGTTTCGTTAATCATCCGGTAAGCCGTCAGCACGTCGGTGGAGGCGCCGATCGTCGCCGAGCCTTCGTCCAGCTGGTCGGGCGGGATCTCAAGGTCCAGCAGCAGGTGCTCGATCTCGCGCACGGGTTTTTCCGGGTGGAAGATCGCCAGGATATGAAACCCGAAGGTGGCGGTGAATTCGAACCCCGGCAGCACCAGGATCTTGCTCAGCAGCCGGCGGTATTCCGCCAGGCGGGCCTTTTCCTCAGGCAGGCTGCGCTTGAGCTTGTCAAGCAGCTCGAGCTGCTCGATCTCCTCCTGCATCCGGCGGTAGCCAGCGACCGTGTTGTGGTCGGTGAAGGCGATCATCGCCAGCCCGCGCAGCTCGGCGCGGTGCAGGATATCGAGGAAGGTGACGTCTGCCTGCTGAAAATCGCTCGAGGCAGGCGTATGGAGGTGCAGCTCTACAGTACACCACTGCATGGATGTACGTCCTTGTTTCTTTCCCACTGTTCTCTCTCGTTCAAGATCGCTTTGAAGCGATCAAATTTCTAATCGTCCGGGTCAATTCGTCCGGCATATAAGGTTTCAGGATAAATGCATCTGCGCCTGCGTCCTGGCAGCGCTCTCCGTAATCCGTGCCGGAGGAGATGACCACCCCGGTATGCTTCAGCAGATTGTCCGCCCGGACAGCAGCCAGCAGCTCGAAACCGTTGAAGCGGCGCAGGTTCACGTCCAGCACGATCACCGCCGGCTTTTCGATCCGGATCATCTCGAGCACCTGCCCGATCTCGTCGTCCGCCCTGTGCAGGACCGTTTCGAAGCCTTCCAATTGCAGGAAGGTCTGCAGCAGGGTGCGCATCGTCAGGTCGTCTTCGACCAGCAGGATCTTCTCAGGCATGCTCGGCCGCCTCGACCTGCGGCTCGATCTCGGCATGCTGCCGGCGCCTGCCCGGCGTGCGGCTCGAGCGCGGCCTGGAGCACATCGTCCACTTGTTCGCAGAACACGAAATGGATCTGCTTTGCGACGTCTTCGGGGATGTCTTCCAGGTCGGCTTCGTTGTAGTTTGGGCAGGATCACGGTCTTGAGCCCCGAGCGGTGGGCGGCGAGGACCTTCTCCTTGATCCCGCCGACCGGCAGGACCTGGCCGCGCAGCGTGATCTCGCCGGTCATGCCGACGTCGTGGCGCACCGGTCGGCCCGAGATGAGCGAGACCAGCGCGGTCGCCATCGTCACCCCGGCGGAGGGGCCGTCCTTGGGGTGTGCGCCGGCCGGGACGTGCAGGTGAATGTCGGTCTTCTCGAAGAAGTCGGGGTTCAGCCCCAGTGCCTCGGCTTTCGAGCGGACGTAGGAGAGGGCGGCGTGGGCCGATTCCTGCATCACATTCCCGATCGAGCCGGTGATCTGGAAGCCCTTGCCGCCGGGCATGCGCGTGGCTTCGATGAACAGAACGTCGCCGCCGAACGGCGTCCAGGCCAGGCCGGTCGCCACGCCGGGGACGGATGTGCGCCGGGCGATCTCTTCGTCGCTGAAGAAATGCGGCCGGCCCAGCAGCTCCGCCACCTCTTCTGGACCGATCTCCAGGCTTGCGGCAATCCCTTCGGCGATCTTCGTGACGACCTTGCGGCAGACCGAGCCGATCTCACGCTCCAGGTTGCGCACGCCGGCTTCGCGGGTGTAGGAGCGGATGATCTTCTGCAGCCCGGCTTCGCTGAATTTGACTTCTTCGTCCCGCAGGCCGTTCTCGCGCAGCTGGCGGGGGATCAGGTAGCCACTGGCGATCGCGATCTTTTCCCGCTCGGTGTAGCCGGACAGGTTGATGATCTCCATCCGGTCGCGCAGCGGGGCGGGGATCGGCTCGAGCTGGTTGGCGGTGGTGATGAACATCACCTGCGAGAGGTCGAAGGAGACTTCCAGGTAGTGGTCGCGGAACTCGAGGTTCTGCTCGGGGTCGAGCACTTCGAGCAGCGCGGAGGCCGGGTCGCCGTGGAAATCGAAGACCAGCTTGTCCACCTCGTCGAGCATGAAGACCGGGTTGCGGGTCTCGATCCGGCGCAGCGCCTGCAGGATCCGCCCGGGCATCGCCCCAATATAGGTCCGGCGGTGGCCGCGGATCTCGGCCTCGTCGCGCATCCCGCCAAGCGAGATGCGGACGAATTTGCGCCCCATCGCCCGTGCAATCGAGCGGCCGAGCGAGGTCTTCCCGACGCCGGGCGGGCCGACGAAGCACAGGATCACGCCCTCGCGCACCCGGCGGATCGCGTCCTCATCGTCTACGGTCAGCTCGCCGCTGCGCTCCTGGCGCAGCTTGCGGACCGCCAGGAACTCGAGGATGCGCTCCTTGACGTCTTCCAGCCCGTAATGATCCTGGTCGAGCACCTGGCGGGCGTGCGAGATGTCCAGGTTGTCGGGGGTGATCTTCGACCAGGGCAGCGTGACCAGCCAGTCCAGGTAGGTGCGGATCACGCCGTACTCGGCTGCGGCGGTGGGCAGCCGGCTCAGCCGGTCCAGCTCGCGGCGGGCCTGCTTATCGGCTTCTTCCGGCATCCCGGCCTCGTCGATCTTCTTGCGGAACTCCTCCACCTCGGCGGCCTGCTCGTCGGCCTCGCCCAGCTCTTTCTGGATCGCCTTGAGCTGCTCGCGCAGGAAGTACTCGCGCTGGACCTTGTCGATCTCCGAGCGGGCTTCGTTCTGGATCTTCTGGCCCATCTCGAGCAGCTTCGACCTCGCGGGCCAGGATCCCGACCAGGCGGTGCAGCTTTTCGGAGGTCGAGTCCATCTCGAGCAGCCGCTGGGCGTCCTCCAGGTCCATGCGCTGGAAGTTGGCGATCGTGTAGACGGTCTGGAGCGGGTCTTCGACCGACATCACCGAGCCGACCAGCTCGCGCGGCACCGAGGGGATCATCTCGGCGATATGCTCGAACTGGTTGCGGGCGTTGCGCGCCATCGCTTCCAGCTCCATGCCGTCCTCGATCGTCTCAGGCAGGACCTCGACCTCGGCCTTCAGGTAGGGCTCTTCCTGGAGGTATTTCTCCATCCGGCAGCGCACCAGCCCCTGGACGACCAGGCGGATGCGTGCCATCGGGGGCGCGGAACATGCGGTGGACCATCGCGACCGTGCCGACCTGGAACAAATCCGCCGGCCCGGGGGTCTCGAGCTCCGGGTCGCGGGCGGTGACCAGCGCGATCAGGCGCTCGTCGCTGGCCATCACGTCGTCCACCAGCCGGATCGAGCGCATCTGACCGATCGTCAGCGGGACGGCCGTCTGCGGGAAGACGACCAGGCCGCGCAGCGGGAGCACCGGCAGAACGCCCGGGATCTGGTCGTCCGGACCGACCAGCACCGGCTGTTCGGCTTCTGGCGAGTCGTTCTGGACGACGCGGGTGACGATCGGCTGGGCGATCACGTCTTCCATTCCGGCGTGTTCCTCATAGAGCCAGTTGAGCATTTCGAGGATGCTTGAGTTCCATCGTGATGCAGGCATTCGGTTTCCTAAGATAAGATTTCATTCTCCGATGACGATCTGGCGCGGCCGGGCCTTCGGGAGCATTGATCAACAGGAAGCCGTCCTTGTAGACCGCCTGGACTGCCTTCGGGCTCGATCTGGTGAGGGAGCTCGAGGGCGAAAGCGAACTCGCCGAAGCGGATCTCCATCTGGTGGAAGGCCCGCCGTTCGGCAGGGTCCTGGCGGGCGCCGCGGATCGTCAGCTCGCGCCCGTTCAGCTCGATCGTGAAGTCCTCTTCGCGCATCCCGGCGATCTCGACCCGCACGAAGAGGGTCTCGTCAGTCTCGAAGACGTCGGTGGGGGGGCGCCAGGAGGGCGAGCGCATCAGGATGCGCCAGTGGTAGCCGGGCGACTCGCCGGAGTCGACCTCCGCGAATTTATCGGCTTCGGATTTAGGGATTGCGTCCATCATTTCCATGCTCCAGGGTGGGGATCCTTGGCAAGAATCAGGCGCCCCTGGCGGGACTCGAACCCACAACCAACAGCTTAGAAGGCTGCTGCTCTGTCCTTTGAGCTACAGGGGCGGATTTCCTTTCTACGGGAGTTATTATATACTAAAAAGAGGATGTGCAAACCTGAAGGGTCATGAGACAGGGAGTTAACATATTGACTGAATAATGCATTTGTTCCCACCATTCTTATTGTATAATCCTCCTATCCTCCTCTCTTCAAGGAAAAGTGGGCCATGCTCAATACTTCGCTCCTCATCACCATCGCCGCAATAGCTGTTGGGTTGTGGTTCGTCTTCCTCGCTGTCCGCCAGTCCCGCATGGCCAAAGAAGCCCAGGAGACCTGGGTCAAGACCAGCGGGGTCGTGCTGGATTCGGGGCTGACACGCCAGCACAGCCAGAGTTCAAAAGGCTCTTCGTCGACGAAATACACAGCTGCGCCTCAGCTACCAGTACTCGGTGGTCGGGTCAAGCTACACCGGCGAGCGGCTCGGCTTCGGCTCGGAGAACTTCAGCCTCAGCAAGGCGGAAAAGATCATCGCCGCATACCCGAAGGACGGGCAGGTGACCGTCTTCTACGACCCAGACGATCCGTCCAAGGCGGTGCTGGAGACGAAAGCGTATGGAGTGGGACACCTAACCTTACCCTGGGGATCATCTTCCTGGTCCTCGGGGTGCTTGCGTATTGGATCTTGCCGCACTAGAGGGAAAGATGCCGCTCAACCGAGCGGAAGCTTGAGCACCAGCTCGTTCCCCAGGTACTCGCCGGTGGAGACGAAGCCCAGTTTTTCGTAGAATTCTTTGGGGCCGCCGGCGATCGTCTCGCAGCTCACGCTCAGCTCGCTGGCGTTCGGCCGGGTCCTGACGTACTCGACCAGCCTACGGATCGCCTGGGCGCCGTAGCCGCGACCCTGGTACGGTGCTGCGATCATCAGGCGCCACAGGAAGTACTCTGGTTTTTCGGCGTCGTCGAGCAGCATCAGGAAGCCGACCGCGGCCCGGCCAGCGTAGATCGCCCGGTACCAGGCCTTCTCTTCGAACAGCGCCTGGGCGAGCGACTGGGCGTTGGTGGCGACCATGAAGGTCTGCGGATCGGTCAGCGTGTCGCTCAGGCGCAGGACAGTCCGGACAGTATCTTTCGTGATCACGCGCAGCGTGACCTCGTCGTACGGGCCGAGGCGCTTTGTCATGCTTGGGGTCAGCGCTGCGCCGGCCTGGATCAGCGGCCGGAAGGATTCCCCCAGAGGCTCCAGCTCCATCGCGATCATGAAGAGGGCGACCTCCCACCAGTGGGGCTCCAGGCTGGGGTCGAAAGCCTGTTCGAGCAGCTGGCTCAACCAGTAATCGAACCTGCCGCGGTGGGTTTCGGGCAGGGAGGCTCTGAGCGGTTCGTAAACCTGGAAATAGCTCGCCAGGGCGGCCTTCAAGTCAGCAGGGATCTGAGCCCCTGCAATTTTTTGTTTGAATTCTACGTCCATAAGGAATTTATCCAGGAAGATCCTTACTCTAACACCGGGCGCAGGCCTTTGTAAACGCGCGGCCCGGAGATCGTACGCAGGATGATCGTCGCATCGCGGCCCAGCTCGTTCGCCAGGTCCTCGGGCGAGAGCGGCGAGTTGCCGTTTGCCAGGAACAGCCGGAAGACCGAGTCGACCAGCGTGTTCTGCTGCGAAAGGAAGGACTGTTGGCGAGCGCAGTGGGTGATCAGGATGTTCTGCAGACCGTCGACGCGCTGGACTTCGGCAGTCTCCGGGTCGACCCAGTCCACCTGGTCGAAGATGTCCACTTCGGCGAAGGCGACCTGGTGTTCGGGGCAAAGGTAGTTGCGGAGGTAAACTCGCCAGTCGCGTTCGTTCTGGCTCCACCATTCGAAATCGATGTGGTAGCGAGTATGGATCGTGGGTTTAACCAGATAAATGCGCTTGATTTCCAAAGTTGGCCCTCCGATGAAGCTTGCTGGTCTATTCAGGCCTGAACAGCCCGGAGATCAATCGAAATCCGTATCACTCAGACGATAGTGCATGTCGCCGACGTGGATGAACCACGGTCGGGAGGCAAGCAGCGCCATGATCGGACCGGGCGGGACGCGGCGGGTGACGTTCAGCGCCGAGTACAGCTCGGTGAGGTGGACATGGCTTTGCGGGTTCAGCCGGGCCAGGTCTTTGACCGTGTTGACGACCAGCTTTTCGAACGGCTGCTGTCTCTTTCTGCCAGATCGGATCAAGCGCCTTTTTATCCGGGATCGCGACCGCCATCCGGTCGTCGAACGGGGCTGCGATGATCTGCTTCAGCATTGCGAACACCGTGCCGCCGTCCGAGCCGACCAGCAGCGTGCGCACCCATTCCCGGCTGGGGCGGTGGTTGTCCACGAAGACGATGACCTCGCCGGGGTATTTGCCGCGCTTTACGTTGATGATGCTGCCGGGGATCACGCCGTGCGATTCGTACCAGCGCTCGAGGCCGTAGACGAAGCGCTTCTCGCGCACCACCCAGCCGGGGAATTTCTCGTGCGTCTCGCCGTCCACCAGCGTGAACAGCACCCGGGGGGCTTCGTAGGCGGTTGGGAAGAGGTGCCGCGTCCGGGCGGAGAGCGGCAGCGTGCCCGAGCGCCAGTGCGGGAAAATCAGGCGGACCTCGACTTCATCCAGCCGCGGTGTCTTGGCTTTGAACGGCGAAAGCTCATCGTCCAGGCTCTGCTCCAGCTCGAGCATCTGATCGGTGAGCAGGGTGCGGTCGCCCTCGACCTCATGGCAGCGCAGGAAGACCGGCGGGTTGATCACCTCGGCGGGCTCCAGGCGCTGCAGGTACCAGAGCGTGTCGCCGGCAGGGCCGATCTCGTCGAAGCGGACGTCCTCCTGAAGCGCCAGGTCCATCGAGAACTCCAGCAGTTTCGGGTTGACGTCGGAAGAGATCTCCACCTGGTCCAGGATCGCCTGGGTGGGAAGCGGACCGCCTCCCGCCATGTCGAGCACGGCTTCGGCGATGTTCAGGTGTCCGAGGTTGATGTCGATCAACAGGGCGCGCGGGAACCAGCGCCCGGCGATGCGCACGAAATCGGGGTTCGTGACCAGGTCCTCCTCGAGGGCGTCCAGCAGGTCATCGCTGTACATCCGGAGCACCGTTGCGAGGTCCAGGTGGTTTAAATCGTCCGAGAAGGTCGGCGGAGCATTAAGTTTGTGGTCGGCCAGGCCCGCTGCAAACTCGCCTGGCGGGCTGTCCGGGAATTCGACCTGGATGACCTGGAAGTCGCCAATCTCAGGATTCAGCCCGGGGCGGACACCAGCAACTTTCCCGTGCTTCCAATTCAACGCCGGGAAAATCAGGTTCTGTTCAACTTTAAAGGACAGCTTGGGTTGGTACAGGTCGCCGCCGGACATGCGCTGCTGTTCAATCTCGATTTTGCGGCGGCGGATGCGCTCTTTACCCAGCGCTTCGATCAGCTCTTGAGATGTTAAAGGGGTTTCAGTTTCCAGAAGGTAGTTGTAGAGGAATTCAATATCTTCGTCTTGAAGCTTGAAATTCTCCCAGTAGTCCTCGCCAATGGCGTGTGTGGCAATGCCCATAGAGTACCTCAAATGATTGCGTCAGGCCTTGCCAGCACAGCAAAGCCCCCTTCTCCTGGTCTTTTTCCAGGGAGCAGGTGTTGTTTTTACGAACGTGTCATATTATACTCTATGAATGATCGGTTTCAATTTGGTGGGCTGAAAACCGGTTTGCCGCTGGTCGGCATTTATCACTTGCATGGACAAAGAAGGAGACCATCATGAGCGAAGATCGTTGGGAAGTCGTCTATCACGCGAGCGGCGAGCTTGAGGCGGAGCTGCTGCGCGGCGTCCTGGAAGCCCAGGAGATCCCCGTAGTGCTTTCTGAGGAAGGGATTGGCCGAGTCATGGGATTGACGGTTGGTCCGTCGGCGGTGGTGGATATGCTCGTGCCGGCCTCGTTGGTCGACCGCGCCGCTGAAATCCTGCATGATTATGAAAGCGGCGAGGCGGCGGATTTTGACGAGCTGGATGCAGAAGTCTCGGACCAGGCGCCTGACGAAGGCTGATCTTTCAAAAAACAGTTCGGCTGTGCTTCGCCTACCACGCTCTGGATTTGAATTTAAGAGGACGGCACGGTGGCTGGGGCTTCGCCGGGGTATTCCTGTGAAAGCCAGTCCATCGGATCAACCTGGACCCCTCCGGCCCAGATTTCCCAATGCAGATGCGGGCCGGTGACCCGCCCGGTGCCGCCGACTCGCCCGATCAGCTGGCCTTGCTCACCATATCCCCGACTTTGACCAGTATTTCAGATTGGTGCAGGTAGCCGGTGTAGATCCCCCAACCATGGTCGATGATGGTCGCATTGCCGCGCACGGTCAGCGGACCGGCAAAGACCACGCGTCCATCCGCCGGAGCGAGGATCTCGGTCCCGACGCCGCCGCAGAAATCTAACCCGCTGTGATAATAGGCGTACTCGCTGCCGTTGTAAGACCGCCGGTTGCCGAAGAGAGACGGCCAGCAGTCGCTGAACGGAGGCGGGGCCGGGCTGGTAAAGCCGCCGTCCCACATTTTCTGCGGGGTGGCGGTTGCGGTCAGTGCGCTCCATTGGGCGTCTTCCGGTTTGGTGACTGCGGGGTCGATCGTCTCCGGGCTGACGACTAGCACGGGATCGAACGGGTAATCGCCCGAAGAAACCAGGACGGATTGCGAAAAGGCGTAGGGCGCAATACGATCTGTCCCGCTGATCGGCAGGGTCATGCTGATCGTCAGCGGATAGAGACCGGGATCGATCATCGCATGGACGCCCTGCAGGCTGACATAGCGCCCGTCGTCCTCGGAGAAAAATTGGAGAGGGTGGCCTGCCAGGCTGCCCGTTAAGCTGATTCCGGGCGTGCTGCTGACCACGATCTCGGCTGCCTTTCCCCTGAACCAGACGGGTGGGGTTCAATTCCACGGCAGAGACCGCTCCTGGGAAGGCATACGGCGCATCGGCCTCCAGGTCGGATGCCTGAGCGCCTGTAAAGTGAAGGACATCTCCTGGGATCGCCGCCCATGCGCCCGGGAGCTGGTTTGCCGCCGCATAGACCCAGGGGTTCGATCCATTGGCGATTGCCAGCTCGAGCAGCGACTGGCCGGGTTCGACTACCGAGCGGATCGTCCCCCCGGCTGCGGCGTTCTGTTCTGGCAGCACCAACGTCGCGCCGGCATAGAGCTCCTCCGGGCTGGTCAGGTGGTTGAGCCGGATCAGCACGTCCTCGGGAACCTGGTACCTCCGGCTGATCCCGCGCAGGCTCTCGCCCAGCTGGATCTCCCGTGTCGTCAATATCCCCTGCACGCCCTGCAGCCCAGGGATGACCAGCTGCGCCCCGACGATCAGCTGACCTGGATCGCTGATGCCGTTTGCGGTCGCAAGGTCCGCCATTGAAACGCGGAACCGCGCAGCGATATCCCAGAGCGAATCTCCTTCCTGGACGATGTAGATCGGTCCTTCGGTTTCCTGGCCATGCGCCGGATTGAAGATGAATGCCCCTGCAGTCAAAGCGAAGAGGATCATCCCGAAGCAAATCACTAATGGATTAATTCTGAGTGTGCAGCGGTTCAAACCTGACCTGATCTCCTGTCAAAAAAAGAGCCTGTGCAGAGGCGGGCAGCTCCAGCACATAGCGCGCAGGCGCCTTTGAGAAAACTGCCAGCCTCCAGCGCTTTGCCAGCTGGACGTCGACGACGGTTAAAGCTGAGTTGATCCAGACGACCACCAGATCCATTTTCATGAAGAGCATATGGATGGATGAATCGATCCGACTGTCTTTCTCCTGAACGATCAATAAGCCCTCGTCAGACGCCAGCACCTGGCGGAACATCAATCCGCGCAGGCGGCAGGGAAAGCTGTCGCACCAGCGGGCGCGGATGGGCAAGCCGCCGGGACGGCTCAAATTGCTGATCTGGATTTCAACGGACATCGCTGGTCAGGTTGGGTTCCCCCAGGACTTTGTTCAGGCTGTCGATCAGCTCCTGCGGCGTAAAGGGTTTGGCGATATAGTCGTCCACTTTTGCGATTTGAAGCGCCAGCACCTTATCGATGTTCTGAGCCTTTGCGGTGATGATTATCACCGGGATCGCGCGCGTCTGCTCATCTCCTTTGAGCTGGTGGTATACCTCCCAGCCGTCAATATCCGGCATCATCAAATCCAACAAGATGACGTCCGGCATCATGTCTCGCACGGCGTCCAGTCCTTCTCGGCCTCCATTGGCGCCGATCACTGTGTATTGCTTGCGAGCCAGGATCAACCTGACCAGGTCGATCATCTCGGGCTCGTCCTCGATATATACTGCTCGGCGGATCTTTTCTGCCACGCTTTTGCTCCACGCCTGATATCCAGGCAATGAATGATACCCGTGGTAGTTTACCACAGGAGAGTTGAAAAATTCCAGCCTTCAGGCTATAATCCATCCCCGAGGCGTGCAACGCGCAACGTGAGACGTGAGTTCACGTTTCACGTTTTTTGTTGTGGTTATTTAGATTTCGAAACAAACGAATGAGGATTGTATGATTGATGTAAATGAAATGCGAAAAGGGGTGACATTTGAGTTCGATGGGGGATTGTACAAAGTATTGGATTACCACCATCATAAACCGGGGCGCGGGAATGCGACCATCCGGGTGAAAGCTTTGAACCTGCTCACCGGCGCCAACCTGGATATGACCTTCCAATCCGGCGACCGGGTCCAGGATGTCCGGCTGGATTATCACAACGTCCAATATCTGTACCACGATGGCCAGTTCTACCACTTTATGGATCTGGATACATACGAACAGCCGGCTCTGCCGGAAGAGCTGGTGGGTGATGCGGCAAGCTATCTGAAAGAAGGCTTCGAAATCAAGCTGACCTTCTATGAAGGCAAGGCGATTGACATCGAACTTCCATTAACGATCGACATGGAAGTCGTCGAAGCCCAGCCGGCCGTTCGCGGCGATACCGCAACCGGTGTCACGAAACGGGTTGTCACAGAAACGGGATTACAGGTTCAAGTGCCGGCATTTATCGAAGTGGGCGACAAGATCCGCGTTAATACGTCCACGGGCAGCTATGTGACCAGGGCCTGACGGAGACAGGGGCTTTTTGATGAGGACTCCAGCCGGTTCTGAATGCCGGTATTTCTATGGGGATTATTACCGTGGGCGTGAACACGAAGAGTGCCGCCTGCTCAACGCTAAGTCGCCGCCGATCCCCTGGAAGGCTGAGCTCTGCTCTGCCTGCCCTGTACCGGGCATCTCGATGGCAAACGCCTGCCCTAATCTTAATCCTGAAGCCTGAGCTGAAAGCAGCCTTCCCGTTTATGAAAAAACAGGTTAAAGTCCGGGTTTCGTGCATCAAATCGGGACTGAATAATTTCGATCCGCACACCGGCTGCGGACAATGCCATCCACTGCCGCCCGAATTCCGAGGAGATGCGCTTTGAAACCAACGCTTCTGCTGGATCTTGATGATACGCTCATCAAGAATGACATTGATGCTTTCCTGCCCTCAATACCTGCAGGCATTTTCTGCACACGTCGCTAACCATATGAACCCGGATGTATTTGTCCGAAGCCTGATGGCAGGAACTCGGGCGATGGTCGAAAACCGCCTTCCAGACCGCACGTTGAAAGAGACTTTTGAATCAGTTTTTTATCCGCTGACGGGAGCGGATCCGGTGATGTTTCAAGAATTGGCAGATGGTTTTTACGAGACGATTTTCCCATCTTTAAACAAATATACTGCCCCCATTCCGGAGGCCAGGGACCTGGTCCGGCGTGCGCAGGGGCGCGGGTATCAGCTTGCGATTGCTACCAACCCGTTATTTCCGCGTCAAGCCATCGATCACCGACTTTCCTGGGCGAACCTGCCTTCCAGTGAATTTCGTTTTGACCTGGTGACATCCTACGAATCTTTCCATTTTTCCAAGCCAGATCCGGCTTTTTTGGCTGAAGTGATGGGTCGCCTGGGCTGGCCAGAAGGACCGGTAGTGGTTGTCGGTGACGATTGCGAAAGGGACATTAACCCTGCTGGTAAGTTGGGATTGGCGGCATACTGCGTCAATTCGCAAACTCGGAGCTGTTCAAGTTGATGATGGTCAGCATGTGAAATCAGGGAATCTGGAGGATTTGCTTTCGTGGATCGACGATTCTCCAGTGGGGTCGCTGAAGCCGGTTTATTCCAGACCTTCTAGCTGGCTGGCTCAAGTGCGAGCTACACCGGCGGTTGTCGACAGCTTCTGCAGGACGCTTCCGCAGGATCGCTGGTGTCAACGACCGGCCGAGAAGGAATGGTGCCTGACCGAGATCCTCTGCCACCTTCGGGACGTTGACCTGGAAGTCAATCTGGCTCGCCTGCGCAAGTTCAGTGAAAATGAGAACCCCTTTCTGGCCGGGCAGGACACCGATCCCTGGTCGGAAACGCGCCAGTACTACCTCCAGGATGGACAGCAGGCGCTCCGTGATTTCTTTACAGCCCGCCAGGAGCTGGTTGCGCTGCTTGAGAGTTCTGACTCCTGAGGACTGGCATAGACCTGCGAGGCATGCAATCTTTGGTCCGACCCGGCTGCAAGAACTGGTCAACATCCTGGTTGCGCACGACCGCCTGCATGTTCAGCAGATCAGGCAGCTCCTGGAACGAATTTCACCGAATCTTCCGATCTTGTGAAATGCTCGGCGAGCCTCAAACAGGGCATGGGTTCGCCGAGATACTTCGCCTATATTCATCTATAGCTTATCAAAAAAGTCTATAATCTCCTTTCTAATTCGAATCATCAATAGAGAATTTGAATGGAGTGTTTCGGTGGATTTTGGGCTGCAATGAACGCCGCCTCGGATTGATCGTGCTGGTGTTATTACCGTTTAGCGATCCAGGAGAAGATTTATTTATGGAGGTAAGGATGCGTAATCGGGTGGTAATTACTGGGATGGGCTGCATCAGCCCGCTTGGAAATGATGTTGAGACCCTATGGAAGAACTTATTGGCTGGAAAATCGGGTGTCAGCCCGATCACCCATTACGACAGCAGCGAATTTAAAACCCATTTTGCCGCAGAGGTGAAGGATTTTGATGGTTCCGCGTTGTTTGGCAGCAAGGAGGCTCGGCGGATGGATCTATTCACCCAGTATGCGCTCGCAGCAGCCAAGCAGGCGGTCCGCTCCAGCGACCTGCCGCTGAGCGAAGAGGACCTTGACCGGACCGGCGTGTTAATCGGGACCGGGATCGGCGGATTAAACACGATGTTCGAACAGATGCAGGTCTACTTAAATCGGGGCCCTTCCAGGGTCAGCCCATTTCTGGTCCCGATGATGCTGCCGGACACGGCCTCAGCCATGATCGCAATTGAGCTGGGGATGCGAGGTCCGAATTTTGCGGTCGTATCTGCCTGTGCAAGCGGGACAAATGCGATCGGAGAGGCTGCGGAGGTCATCCGGCGCGGCCAGGCCGAGGTGATGCTGGCAGGAGGGAGCGAAGCGGTAATCATGCCGATCGCGATGGCAAGCCTGGGTGTGATGGGAGCGCTCTCGACCCGCAATGACGACCCGCAAGGCGCGTCCAGGCCATTTGATTTGAACCGGGACGGCTTTGTGATGGGGGAGGGCGCCGCAGTCCTGGTTCTGGAAAAGCTTGAAGCAGCCGCTGCCCGCGGCGCTCCGATCCTGGCTGAGATTCTTGGCTACGGCATGACGAATGATGCTTTTCATATCTCGGCGCCAGCCGAGAGAGGGGTCGGCGCGGCGTTATGCATGCAGATGGCGCTCCAAGACGCCGGGCTTGAGGTTGATGCGATCGATTACATCAACGCCCACGGCACCAGCACTCCTTTGAATGATAAAAGTGAAACGGCAGCCATTAAGACTGTTTTTGGAGAACGCGCCTATCAGGTCCCGATCTCATCGACGAAATCGATGACAGGTCATCTTTTAGGCGCTTCTGGCGCGCTGGAGGCCGTGATCTCTGTGTTGGCCATCCGAGACGGTGTGCTGCCGCCGACGATCAACTACGAAACGCCTGACCCGGAATGCGACCTGGATTACATTCCGAACGTTTCTCGAAAGGTACAGCCTCGGCGGGTAATGTCGAATTCATTTGGATTTGGCGGACATAACGCGACGATCATCATCGGACAGGCCGCAGGAAATGAGGTTTCTCATGCTGAATGAATCCGGGTTGGAGCAGGAGCCATGAACCCTTATGCCCATATCACTGGATGGGGGATGTCCGTCCCGGAGCGAATCCTGACCAATCAGGATCTCTCAAAACGGGTCGATACGACGGACGAATGGATTCAAAGCCGAACAGGGATCAGAGAGCGGCGAATTGCTGCTGGAGAGCAGAGCACAGCGACATTTGCTTATGAGGCTGCGTTGAAGGCACTGGAGGTCGCTCATCTTCATCCTGGGGAAATTGACCTGATCATTGTCTCCACATCTTCGCCGGATTACCTTTTTCCTGCTACTGCCTGCCTGGTTCAGGACCGGCTGGGAGCCAGCAAGGCCGGCGCTTTCGACCTGATGGCAGCCTGCACGGGTTTTATTTACGCGATGAATATCGCCACGCAAGCGATCCGCTCCGGATCGATTCAAAACGCGCTGGTGATCGGCGCCGAGACGCTTTCCCGTCTCGTGGATTGGAGGGATCGGAACACCTGCGTATTATTTGGAGACGGTGCGGGCGCATTTGTCCTGCATGCCGGGGCTGAGCCTGGTGGTCTGATCTCAGGAGTTCTTCGTTCGGACGGCTCTGGCGGTGGCTTGCTTTCGGTTCCTGCAGGCGGGAGCCGGTTACCCGCCAGCCTGGAGACTGTCGCCGACGGGAAACACTATATTCACATGAATGGGCGTGAGGTCTTTCGTTTTGCCACCCGGGTGATGGCAGAATCGACGGGGGAGGCTGTTCGGCAAGCTGGTTTACAGCTGGATGACATCCAGCTTGTCATCCCGCATCAAGCCAACCAGCGCATCATTGAGGCAGCATTGAGGAGTTTTCAATTCCCGATGGAGCGCTGCATGATCAATCTGGACCGTTATGGAAATACCTCTACCGCATCGATCCCGATCGCGACTGTGGAGGCAGTTCAGGAAGGCAGGTTGAAGGCCGGGGATAAAGTGGTATTTGTTGGTTTTGGAGCGGGGCTGACCTGGGGAGCTGCTGTGGTAATCTGGACCGGACCGCTACCAGGCGCGGCGGTGATCCTGCCGAAGCGGCTGCGACTATACGCCCGGATTCGATCCACGCTGCGGCGAATTTTCCGACGGTTGGACGCGTTGATCTGGGGGCGACACCACCCATACGCCTGAAACGACAGCCGTAATCTGGCAGCTGTCCACCTGTATTTTGGGGGTGACTTCGTTTTGAATGGCCTTATCAGGCAGGAACGTTAGAACGTTGTTAGAAATCCCTGCATCGTTGAGTTTGTTTCGCCGGTGCCAGTTATCCATTGGTATAATTCTTTTGTTAAATATGCGGAGTAAAATCTGATTTGGAGGTATTGTGAACCCAACCCGCAACCGTTCATCCATCATCTACTTGCTGCTGTTCGTCGCCATTATTTCAATGGTGGTGTATAACTTCCAGCAGCCCGCGGCCCAGGAGACCCTGTCCATCAATCAGGTGGCAGCGGATATTCAAGCCGGGAAGGTTGAGCGGATTGAAGAGAGCGATAGCAATCTGGAAGTCGTTTATGCCGATGGCTCGGAGCGAAAATCTAATAAAGAGCCTGATTCTACCCTGGTTGGACAGTTGAAAGATCTGGGTGTAACCACTGCGGCTCTGCAACCGGACCAGATAAAGCTCGAAATCAAACCGCCCAGCGCATGGTTCAGTGTGGCAACCATTCTGGGATATGTGCTCCCATTCGTGATCCTTGTAGCAGTGTTCTGGTTTGTTTTTCGCCAGGCGCAAGGGAGCAACAATGCTGCGATGTCATTCGGAAAATCGCGCGCCCGGATGTTCACCGGCGACCAGCCCTCCGTCACATTCCAGGATGTGGCGGGTGTTGAGGAGGCGAAAGAGGAGCTCAAGGAAGTCGTGGAATTCCTGCGCGAGCCAGAAAAGTTTATTATGCTCGGCGCGCGCATCCCAAAGGGAGTCCTGTTGGTGGGACCTCCAGGAACGGGTAAAACACTTCTGGCGAAAGCGGTATCCGGAGAGGCAGGTGTGCCTTTCTTTTCGATCTCCGGCTCTGAATTTGTCGAGATGTTTGTTGGCGTCGGCGCGAGCCGCGTCAGGGACTTGTTTGATCAGGCGAAACGTCATTCGCCTTGTATTGTCTTCGTCGATGAAATCGATGCAGTCGGGCGTCAACGCGGCGCAGGGCTCGGCGGCAGCCACGACGAACGCGAGCAAACCCTGAACCAGATGCTGGTCGAGATGGACGGATTCGACACGGATACGAACGTCATCATCATGGCAGCGACCAACCGCCCGGATATCCTTGACCCGGCTCTGCTGCGCCCGGGGCGTTTTGACCGCCGCGTCGTGCTGGATCGCCCGGATATGCGCGGGCGAGAAGCAATCTTGAAGGTTCATTCAAAGGGTAAGCCGCTGGCGGCCGATGTGGAGCTTGGCGTACTGGCTCGATCCACTCCTGGATTTGTTGGGGCGGACCTTGAGAACCTGGTCAATGAAGCAGCCATCCTCGCAGCTCGACGAAACTTAAAACTGATCGGTCAACCGGAGCTTGAAGAAGCGATCGAGCGGGTCATCGCCGGGCCAGAACGAAAGAGCCGTTTGATCTCTGAAGAAGAAAAACGGATCGTCGCTTATCATGAATCGGGCCACGCAGTCGTCATGAACGCTCTGCCGCAGGCAGATCCTGTCCATAAGGTGTCGATCATCGCTCGTGGAATGGCTGGTGGATACACGCTTGCTCTACCGGAAGAAGATCGCACGCTGATGGCGAAGAAGAAGCTTATCGCCGATATGATCGGCCTGTTGGGTGGACGTGCGGCGGAAGAGATCGTCTTTGATGATATTACCTCCGGCGCCGCGAATGACCTGGAACGTGTAACCCGTATGGCTCGTGCGATGGTGACGCGACTTGGGATGAGTGTTCAGCTTGGACCCATGGTCTACGGGCAGAAGGAAGAGCTGATCTTTCTTGGACGGGAGATTTCGGAACAGCGAGATTATTCCGAAGCAGTCGCTGAAGAAATCGACACCGAAGTGCGCCGGCTGGTTGGCGAGGCGTATCAAAACGCGAAGCAGATTTTAATGGAGCACCGCGAAAAATTAGACGCGGTTGCCACCCGCCTTCTGGAGGTTGAGACGATCTCTCGCGATGAATTCGAGAGCATCTTCCCACCACCGACGCCAAAGAAGCTCAGCACGCCAATGCCGATGGCGGTATAGCGCTGATTTATCCGCATTGACCATCAGGCGATGCATGAAGCCGATCCTGGCTTCGAGCATCGCCTTTTTTTATGTTCAGGCGGCAAGTTCGTTTGTCTACGGCCTCCAGAATCCTGGGATCGAATGGACTCTTGTCACCAAAACCTGTGATCCGAGATTATCTCTGCGAGAGTTCAATCTTAACTTTAAGAATCACAATATCCATATTGATAATATTAATATTACACTTGACAATATTTAAGAATCGATATAGAATATTGATCAATAATTCGTTTACGACTTGAAAATAATCAATGTTCATCTAAAGGAGTGCCAGATGGATCAAAACCTTTCAAATCAAGAAAGCGACAGGATGCATATCTTACAAATGGTGGCAGACGGCAAGGTCAGCGCCAATGAAGGCGTGAATCTGCTTGATGCGATGAACGCGAATCCAAAGGGTAAGAACGCTTCCCAAGCGAACCGCATGCCAGGAGACGGCAAAACAGAGGCTCGTTGGTTTCGGGTGAGGGTGACCGACGTTCAGACCGGACGCAGCAAAGCCGTTGTGAATATACCGCTGACCCTGGCAGAATGGGGGCTACGTATCGGGGCAAAATACGCACCTGAAGTTGGAGATGTAGATCTCGGCGAGCTGAGCCAGATGCTTTACGATCGCAACCTGGAAGGCAAGATCATTGATGTCGTGGACGAAGAAGACGGAGATCATGTCGAGATTTTCATCGAATAATTCCTGTATAATCGAGGCATGAGCGACTTCAAACTTTTTCCAGGATAAGCAGGTTTTAATCACAGGGTCAGGGCGCGGGATCGGGCGAGCTCTGGCCTTGCATTTTGCGAGCCTCGGCGCAGACATTGTAGTCAATTTCTTTCGCAACCGCCGAACGGCGGAGGCGACCGTGGAAGAGATTCGAACCATCGGCCGGCGCGCCTGGCTTGCTAAAGCCGACATCGGCGACCTGGCTGACCTGAACCGGATGTTTGATTTTGTCGAAGCGAATCTGGGGGACTGGACTGCCTGATCAACAGCGCCGCATCCGGCTATAACCGTCCGGTTGTGCAGCAGAAACCCAGAGGTTGGGATTGGACGATGAATATCAACGCCCGCGCAGCCCTTTTTGCCGCCCAGAGAGCGGTACCCTTAATGCAAAAGCGCGGCGGCGGATCGATCGTGAATATCTCAAGCCCGGGTTCAGGACGCGTCCTTCCGGATTATGTTGTCGTAGGCGCCAGCAAAGCCGCCCTCGAAGCGCTCACTCGCTATCTGGCGGTAGAGCTGGCTCCGATGAACATCGTAGTTAATGCTGTCTCCCCTGGGATCGTATTAACCGATGCTCTAAGTCATTTTGCTGCGGTACGTTCGGATGAAAATATCCTGGATCGAGCCCTGGCTCACACCCCTGCTGGACGGTTGCTGACCCCCGAAGATATCGCCCATGTGGTCGCATTTTTATGCTCGCCTCAGGCTGCGATGATCCGCGGGCAGGTTATCACAGTCGATGGGGGCTATACCCTTCCGATTCCAGGTGTGACAACTTCTGACTGGTAAAGAGGAGTGTTTACACTCCAATCAGGATCACCCTGGCAGGAGCGCCATCTGTCCCGATGATTTTTAACGGCAGACAATACAGAGAATAGCGACCCTGAGACACCTCGGATAAATCCAGCCCTTCGAGGACTACAACGCCAGCTTTAAGCAGCAGCTCGTGAGTCGCAGCAGGCGACGCATACGGAGCGATAGACAGATAATCGACTCCGATCAGGCGGATCCCGCGCTCGACCAGGTAATTAGCACCGTCGGGGCTGAGCGCGACAAAATCCTCATCGAATCCGGTCTTTTTCTGCTTCCAGAGCTTCGAATTGCGCGTTTTCATCAATAGCCGGCGCGTTCGGGGTGGGATTTGGAGGTTTTCGAGGATCGAAGCGGTGACCAGATTAACCTCGTCCTCCAGATGAAGTACATATGCACGCCCGATCAAGGTTTGGAGTGGGATTTGTTCGATCGTTTGCGAGCTGCCGCCCAGGAAATGGAAGGGAGCATCCATATGAGTACCGGCGTGGACGCTCATAAAAATCTGCGAAACGTTTGATTCTGCTCCATCTTCCATTTTCGAGATTCGCTCAATCCGGGGGGTAGGATCGCCAGGCCAGACAGGCAGATTCTCTGTGATGGGTAGAGAGATATCATATGTACGCATTGGCTACTCTGTGATTTTCCAAACCATGGGGTCGGTATCAATAATCGCAGACGAGACGATCAGGCCTGGGGAGTTCTGGTTGTCTGAGGTCTGTTCCTGCTCGGAGGGTTTCCAGCCTGGGAGCCCCCGCTCCAGCTCATGGCGTGAAACCCGGTTTACCCGCCGACAATGCGGACAGGCTGCGTCGTAATGGCTCAATCCTTGAGCGGCGATCAGATCCAGAGCGGCTTGTGCCTCCTGTTTTCCGATCGTGTATGGCTTGTGACAGTTATAACAGCGAACCTGCATGATCTAACTCCTAAAATCTTTTGAAGGTTTCCAGGCATGCTGGTTCATGCCTGAAATTCATTATATCGTGAATTGGACTGACCTGGGTTATAATCCCCTCATGCCCGCTTTCTATACTTCAACAGGAGACGATGGCAATACTGGACTGCTGCAAGAAGGCCGCGTCCCAAAAAACCATCCAATTCCTGAAGCGGTCGGGACGATTGACGAAGCAAGCTCCGTACTTGGGATGGCTCGTGCCCTGGTCGAGGACGCCCCGAGTAAAATGATGATCCTGACCATCCAGAGAGATCTCTACAACCTGATGGCGGAAGTCTCCGCTTCACCCAACAACTCTGCTCATTTTCGAGCGGTGGATTCGGAGCGGGTTGAATGGCTGGAGCAGCAGGTTGAACTCCTGACCACGAAGGTGAAGGTCACGAAGGAATTCATCGTTCCTGGTGATAGCTTTACCGGGGCAGTGCTTGATCTGGCTCGAACGGTAGTCCGCCGCGCTCGAGCGGCAAATTGCCGGTCTAGTCCACACTGGTATTGTGGAGAATCTCGATTTGCTTCGCTACCTCAACCGTTTGTCAACGTTTTGTTTTGCGATGGAGCTCTTTCAGCTTCAAAATTTTACCGGGATACTACCGACACTGGCAAAAGACCACCCTTAATAATAAGAGGATCAAAAAAACTGCGGCTTCACCAGCCGCAGTTTTTAAATTCTCATTGACGGTGTAGATAAAGAGCTCTTAATTTCCTTGAAGCGCGGCCTGGACCAATGCGTTAATTTCATCAAAGGTCGAAACGCGCCCTGGGCTGACATTCTGTCCGTTCACAAACACGGTCGGCGTGCCGGTGACACCCAGCTCGGTCCCTAATTTCACACCTTTATCCAAGACATTCTGATATTTTGCAGAAGCCAGGCAGGCTTCGAACGATTCGAGGTCTAATCCCAGGTTTTTTGCAAAAGCGCTCAGGCGGGGATCGCTGAACTGCCCTTCAATACCCGTCTGGTTAGCGTAAAGCATCGCTTTATAATCCCAGAACCTGCCCTGTTCGGCAGCGCATTCGCTTGCCAGCGCTGCTCGGTCTGACGCTTTATTGGGATCGCTATCATCCAGGAAAGGGAATTGATGATAGACATAATAGACATCATTCGGCTCGACAATCTCGCGAATGACCTGCGGTTCAATATCATTTGCGTAGGTTGCGCATGCGCTGCACTGGAAATCCGAAAATACAACGACCTTCACCTTGGCGTCAGGGTTTCCGATCGTTGTGCCGTTCGCAGTCGCATGAGCCTGCGGCGTGATTTTGACGATTTCTCCACCGGGGTTCTTGGACTGCTGAATGGAGGGGATAATAATCACCGCCAGAAGGATTACCGCAACTACAGCAATCCCGCCGATCATGATCCTGCGCTGTTGGAGCTCGCGCTTTCTAATTTCTTCTTTCCTGGCCTGGCGTTTGCTCAAGTTTTCATTTTGATTCTTTGGCATATGTTTACCTCGAAAATGGCGGCTTAATCGATAGCGCGCCAAATTTTCCCATGATGTGTCCGATTTGTCCAGGGATAGATTACATTTTACTCATCAGCCATTCGATCAAATAATCCAAGACGAAATCTTTTTCTGGCTCATTATGGATCTCATGATACAGTCCGTCCCAGGTCTTGACCGTACAGTCGCATGGGACAAGCCTTGCGCATTCTACAGTCCCACGAGGGTATGTGACGCGATCTTCAGAGCCGTTCATCATCAAAAGCGGCAGGCAGAATTCCGAGGCATGTTTAAAGGTCCAATCGATCATCTGGATCATCAACCGCGCAAATCCGAGTGATGCTCGATCGTGGACGAGTGGATCATTCATGTAATTACGGATCACTTCAGGATCGCGGGAGAGGAAAGTCACGTCTAAACCGCTTGAGATCAGGACGTCAGGCAGGATAGCCCCCAATATTTTGGCAGAGGCGACTTTCAGCGCTTGGTCCTGGAGTGAACTGCGTAAACCTGGGCTGGTTGCGATCACTCCCGTAAGTGCCGGCTGAAGTTTCAAAGCATAGAAAAGAGCCAGCAAGCCTCCGAGGCTGTGTCCATAGAGGAAATATGGTTTCCCTGAATACCTGCGTCGAGCTTCTTCAAGCAGACGGCTGATCTGATCTAGCAGGATCTTCTCGCTGGAAATTGAACCGCGCCTTCCGGCGGATTTTCCATGCCCCCGCAGGTCAAATCCCAGCACTGCAAACCCTGCATCTGTTAATCGCTTTGCCACATAATTATAACGTCCGCTGTGTTCGCCCAATCCGTGGATCAGGCACACCGCGGCCCGTGGTTCCATCTCTGGCTCCCAACATTGCGAGTGAGTTTCCATTCCGTCATGCTCGAGCCAGCTGAATTCATCATGTTTCATGGCGTGGTCGTCCCTTTTCGTTTCAGAATAGTATTCATCCTGTAAATAATAACAGATTACTTGATGGGTTGATCGCTGCGGAATTGTCCTCAGGAAGAATCCATATTCCATATTTTAATTACGAAAATCAAGGGAAATCCAGCAGCTGGAATATCGGGTACTCTTCACCTGTAAGTTTAAAACCCATCCGATAATACAGGGCGAGCGAAGCCGGATTGTTTCTTTGGGTGTTTACGGTGATCGTTTGCGAGCCGCGCCGGTGAAACTGATAAATCAAGTCGTAGGTAAGTGCAGAACCGATCCCTTTTCCTTGCAGTTTCGGCAGGACTGCCAGGCGGGCAAGGTGCCCGCCGATAGGGGTCGCGGTACTGATCTGGAAACCAGCAATCTTACCCAAATACTCAGCAACGGTCGCGATCGCAGCCTGCTGGAAGGCGCTTTCGAGATAGTAACGAGAATTCACCCAAACAGGAGAGAAGGAAGCCGTGTCAACCGTCTGGACGGTCTCGAGATCATCGAACGTCATCGGTCTGATGTTCACATCTTGTGTGGTTGGTGTTTCGGGCAGCGGAGTTGTCTCACGGCTCATCATCACGATAGAATGGGTCTCCCTGAAATGGCTTTTTTTCAGCAAAGCAGCAAACCAAGTATAGATTGGGATGGCGGAGATGTATTTGATTTGACCGTCGCTGGAAAGCTTTTCGAGGACCTTTTCCCAGAGAATATTCCAGGCTTGATTGGGAGTAACGTGGGTAGAAACTGCAAAAAGCCTGATCCAGGCGACGCTGGGTGGATCGGGGGGACAGGCCAGTGCTGCCTCGATGCCACCCCGATCTTCTAAAATCATAAAGGGTTCATATCCCACCCAATCCAACGGCAGGCGGTAATCGAGATGACGGTGAACGTAGGCTTCGAAGTGGATTAAATTAGCGAGCTTGGATAGGTCCTCTGATGTTGCCGATCGGGTTGAAAACTGATGAAGAGAGCTCATTTCATCGATTTGGTCAATCAGGAGGCTATTATTCTTATTGCAATTTTCTCAGTGGAGATTTCTCGCATCCGCCGCCTCATAATCGATCCGAATCACGGATTAATATCCCTCTAAGGGTCAATACGTGATTTCTAGAAGTCCTTCGGCGACTGATCGTAAACGATCGACCGACATTTCACTCAGCCTGACGGCCAGCTCAAGATATGGGCGATTGACAGGTTTGCTGACAAATGCCTGCAGGTCGGATGGAAGGCTTCAAATAGTCGTTCACGGCTCGCTTATGGGCATTCCAGACTCCCACAAACCCTTTTTGATCCTCGAAATCGGATAATGAGCGGTTGAGAGACCCGGCTACGGCTTCCAACGTTGGGAGGGGCACAGCTTCCACTCCCAGTTCGTACTTCTCGAGAACACTCATCTCGATCCCAAGCTTTTTCGAGAGCTCTTCTTTCGATAGATTGCTGTCCAATCGAGCTTGCTGCAACAAGGCGCCGATCATCCGCTGACGAAGCCGAATCCACCTGGCTGCCTGGATTTGAACTTTTTCCTCCCCCAAATTATCCGCCGGGGTCTGAGTTAAAATTGAATCCAGCTGGAACATTCAAATAATAAGAAATCAGCTCAAGTTCTGGCAATGAAGGCATCCTGGATCCCAATTCGATTTGTTCGAAATCGTCTGCCTCCAGGCCAACCAGCTCTGCGCACTCGTCGATCGTCTTCCGCGTCTTGAGACGCTCTTCTCGCAGCAGAGCTCCGATGATCTTTGCCCGTAATTTAGCAGCAGTGATATCCATGTTCATCCAGCTTACCTCTCTGAAATAATGCCGGCTTGCAGCAAGGGTCCGGTTTCCACAGCGCAACCAGTCAGATGCCGAAAAGCATCCAAATCTCTGCAGCAAGCGATAACCTGGAGCCGCTCAAATCCGTCTGAGCTGCCACCCTTCTACAGCGGAGGCATCGTATACCCCAGCCCGGACCGTGTGACGATGTGGACTGGGTTCTTTGCATCAAGCTCCAGTTTCTGGCGTAATCGCGAGATGCTCACCCAGAGGATTTCCTTGTCATCCCGATATTCTGGTCCCCATACATCCGTTAAGAGCTGTTCGGACGTGAGCACGCTGCCCTGATTATGGGCGAATTGAAGCAGAAGCCGATATTCAGTCGCCGATAGGAACACGATCCGATCATCTTTAAAGACCTCGGCCCGTGCGAAATCGATTCGCAAGTTCCCGTGGTTGAAAGTTGATTGCGCGAAGGCGCTTCCAGATGTCTGGGCGCGGCGCAAGACGGCTCGCACACCGCGCCAGCAGCTCGGTCGCTGAAAATGGCTTGACGATATAATCGTCTGCCCCAAGGTCCAAACCTCGCACACGGTCATTCTCGCTGCCGCGAGCCGTTACGATGATGATCGGAACGTTCGAGAATTCACGGATTCGCTCTAATGCGCCGAAACCGTCCAACACAGGCATCATAACGTCTAAAAGCACAAGGTCTGGATGTTTTTCGACAACCTGGTCGACAGCCTCCTGACCGTTCGTTGCCTTGGTCACCAGGAAACCCTCTGTCACCAGATTTGCTTCCATCAAGCGTAAATAGCGTGGTTCATCGTCAACGACCAAAATATTGACACCCATCTCCGTCTCCTGATCAGTCTTCTTAAATGTTATTTTATCTCGAGGGCAGGTAAATATTGAATACCGCCCCATTTCCTTCTTCAGATGTGGCTTCGATCTCGCCGTTATGAGCCTGGACGATCTGCCTGCAGATGAACAGGCCCAGACCAGTCCCGCGCACGGAGGTGTTGTTTGTTGGCAGCCGGTAGAACCGATGGAAGACTTTTTCCAGCTGGTCTTTTGGTATGCCCGGACCTTCGTCCTGAATCGCGATGCAGGCCTTATGATCGACTTCCTTCAGTGTAATCGTCAGAGGCGAGTCTGGGGCATATTTAATCGCGTTGTTGATAATATTTTCAAAAACCTGCGCCAAACGGGTCGGATCGGCAGAGGTTTGCAATCCGGGTGTTTCGATTTTTAGCTCAATTGCCAGGTTGGCATGCCTGGAGCGCGCCCGCAGCGAAACGTCTTTAAGCAGGGTGTCCAGCCGAAGCGGCTGGAAAGTCATCGACAACGTACCGGACTGCAGGCGGGAGGAATCCATCAGATTGTCAATCAGCTCTCTCAACCTGTCGGCTTCTTCGTCGATAATGGTCAAAAATTCCCGGCGAATTTGGTCATCCCAGGATGTATCTTCCCGGAGCAGGGTGGTTGCGTAGCCCTTGATAAAGCCCAGCGGGGTCAGCAGCTCGTGCGTGATCGTTGCGATGAAGTCGTCCTGCAGACTGTCCAGCCGTCGACGCGCTTCCAGCAGGGCGATCTTCTCGCCCAAACGCTGGTGTTGAAGGAGCTGGGCGACATGGGCTGCGACAAATTCTGCCAGCAGAACCTGGTCTGGAAGAAACCTTGGACCGCCAAAACGGATGAACACCAATGCGGCTAACATGTCCTCGCCGCTGACGCAAGGCAGCCCCAACAGATGGCGGATATTGATCCGGTCGGTTGTGGGACTCTCTAGCTCTTCCACGCGAGTGGTCGTGTTCAGCGAACGGAAGGTGTTCAGGGCAGTGTTTTCGCCCCATGCCAGGTCAGCTTCTCGGACGCGACCTCGACCAATTGCTCGGGCATAAACCGGCTCCAGTCCGCCGACCTCTTTTTGGGTATACAGGACGATGTTGTCAAATATAAATACAGGGCGTAAATATCGGATAATTTCATCCAGGGTAGATTTCGATGTTGATCGCGCCTGCAACCGCGCGGCTGATCGAATAGATCGCCTCCAACTCTTTTGGCTGCAACGCACTGGTTTGTGTGATGAAATCGCCCATTGCTCCGAATGCTTCGTTTCAGAATCTACAAGGTTTTCGCTGCAGGGATTCGGAATTCAAATTCAGAGCCTTTTCCAACGATCGAATTCACATGGACCTGCGACCCATGGGCTTCGATGATTTGTCGGACCATCGCCAGGCCCAATCCAGTTCCCGGGTATCGCCGTGTTGTTGAGCTGTCCAGCTGATGGAACGGCTCAAAAATATCTTCGAGATGCTCTGCTGGGATTCCAATCCCAGTGTCTGAAATCACGAACCTGACCCATTGGCTTGTGTCTGGTGAGACTTCAATGGTAACAAGCCCGCCTCTTGGAGAAAACTTGATGGCATTGTCGATCATCTGCATCAAGACCCAGGCGAGCTTGTCCTCATCGGCGTGAATTTTGACAGGTTGGACTGGTTGGTTCACATTAATCTTAATTTCTTGTTGACCTGCTTTGGTGCGAGAGCGTTCGACCGAGTAGTCTACCAGCCTTCGTGCATCAAGGTCATCCTGCTGCAGGCTGAGCTCCCCGCGCGCCGCAAATGAAAACTGAATCAGATCGTCAATTAACCGCTCCAGGCGCTCTTCTGCCTTTGATACCACCTCGAGTGCTTCTCTTTGACTTTCATTTATATTACCTAAACCGCCTTCCGCCAGGATATCCAGGTAGCCCTTGATATGCGTGAGAGGGGTCCGAAGCTCATGAGAGATGTTGGCGATAAAATTAGATTTGAGCTGATTGAGCTCTGAGAGCCGCTCCAATGCCCGGCGCAGCTCCTGGGTCCGGTCATCGACACGCTGTTTAAGAGATTGGTTTGCCTCGCTTAGCTTACACTGAAGTTGAAGGATTTGGGCGGTGATAACCTGGTCCAGCGCTTCACGACTGATCATACCCAGCTCCAGCAGCGCCTGACCGAGCAGAACCGATTTCCCCTCATCTGAACGCTGCTTTTGGTAGCTAAGAGCAGCATGCAGGTCCGAGGGGCTGAGCAATCCACCTTCGATGAGGTAGTCTCCAATTCGCGGGACAAGCAGCTCCGGGGACATAGCGATCCCGTGCGGAACGTAAAGAGGCAGAGTCGCCTGCTGCTCAGCTAACAATGCGGCGATCGCTAAATCGAAACCACAGCGTTCGCAGCGGCGCAAGTTATCTGAGACCGGTTCGCCGCAGCTTGGACATTCCATCACCGCTTCAACAGTTGCGTTCAAATCAGGACGAATCATATCATATCTCAAGCTGCTTGACCAAGTCTACGAGATAATCAAACCTGATGCCCCGTTGTAAAGTGTTTGTAAGGTTCGAAACTGTTGAATTGAAAGATAATTGGTCAAGTTGATGGTCGAAAAGCTCATTGTGAGGATGGAAAAATCGGTATGATCTTAACTGGTCTCAGCCATTCGCGAGGTACAATCAGACAGCCTGACTGGATGGATGTGCAGGAGATGCAGACAAAAGTATTGGTGGTCGATGATGACCGGGACACAACAGATCTCTTAAAGATCATCCTGGAACCTCAATCCTTCGCTGTGATCACAGCGAACAGCGGAGAAGAAGGAATCGAGCTGGCGAGATTATGGGCGCCTGACGTAATGGTAGTGGATCTGCTGATGCCGGGGATAGATGGTTTAAATGTGGTCCGTTCGATTCGCAAATTCAGCAGCATCCCGATTTTGATCATTTCGGCTGTTAATAAGCCGAATATTGCAGAGCTCACGCTGGATTGCGGAGGAGACGATTTCTTAAAAAAGCCTTTCAGCAGCGGCGTATTGATTGCGAGCGTCAACAAGCTGGCGCGCAGGGCGCGTGCCGAACAAAACTCGCAGGCAGGGAACGGCAGCGAAAAACCCCCTGTTCCTGACTGTTAAAATCCACTTTGAAGCTGGCTCCAGATCGATTAAAATAAATCTAATATCATCACAGGAGGGTAGTCGTGCAGACCTGTTCAAAATGCCATGCACTATCGCCGGATTCAGCGCTGCAATGCAGCAGCTGCGGAATGGATTTGTGTGAATGGTCGGAGAGTGCGGTCGCGCTCAAACAGCTTCAAGAGAATCCACGGGTGATCTACGTGCGAGTCTCTGTCAACCACAACTGCTGCCCGGCTTGCCGTCATGTGGAAGGCGCATACGCGAAGGAGTCAGCACCGAAGCTTCCAGTTGAAGGTTGCTCGCACGGCAACGGCTGCCGGTGTTTCTATCAGCCTGTGTTGGAGGTGATCTACCCCTGATTCAGCTGACGGTGGGCAAAAGCCAGGGCTTCGGCTCGAGTTTGAACCTCGCCGGCTGCCTGAGCCTCGCTCAGCTCTCTGAGCAGCTTTCCGATCATTGGCCCCGGAGTTAGTTGAAGAGACTTAATCAGATCTTCACCGTTCAGCAGCGCTGGCGGTGAGATTTTTTGCTCGCGCCTTTCCCACCAGGCTTCTAATAGAATTCGCGCCGTGTCGATCTGGCGGATCCATTCGTCTTGAGGCAGCCCTGCTCCGTGTCTTGCCAGGCAATCAGCCAGTGAAAACAAGCAAATATCTACGCCTGCCTCGCCGGTATCGCGAAAAAATCGGTAAATAGACCGGCTGCTGAGGGGGGATTCTGATAGAGAGAGCATGTGAGGCCGCATGTGATGGCGGATTATTTTCGCGAGCCGATCAATTTCGAGCTTGCTCAAGCGTAATGCTTCTGCCCGATTGCGGACCATTGATTCGCCCTGCAGATCATGCCCATAGAAATGGATCTCTCGATCCGAGCCTTCGCTGCGTTTGAGCGGCTTACCGGCATCGTGAAAAAGAGCAGCCAGTAAATTCAGGGCTCGAAGCGACCGCTCGGGGTTTAACCGCTCTGAAAGATGTTGTTCCAGGTTGGTCCTGTAGCGGCCGAGGCGAAGCGAAAGCAGCCCAAAGGCCCAATTTGCCGTTTTTTCAGGATCATGTTGGGGAGACGAGGACATTGAAAATGGCATCCAGGTTCTGCACGGCAGCCAGGCTGTGATTCCAGACATCATGAATGTGCGGGGGTGGTTGGCGGACGCCCTTCAGTTCTCCAACTCCGGAAGCACCTCTGCCAGCGCGCCGAACTGGTCAAGCAGGCGGATCGCGGTCGCTGGCGAACGTCCAGCGAGCATCCGAAACAGCTCATCCCGCAGGCGCTCCGGAGAGACTGTTCTTATTAGACTGAGAGCCAGCCGGATCTGTTGGATGGTTTCTGGAAGCATTCTGAGAGCCAGGTCCACGGAGAACCGGACAGCGCGCAGGACTCGCAGAGGATCATCTGTCAGCGAATTGCTTGAGCATGGGCGCAGCACGCCGGAAAGCAGATCTGCAGATCCGTGAAGCGGGTCGATCAGGTGGTCCGGTATGCGGCAATCGAGCGCAATCGCATTGATTGTGAAATCGCGGTCGCGCAGGTCGCTTTCGAGGTCCGCCCCTCTCCAAGATGAAAAATCGACCACAAACCTCTCGAAAGGGGGATCTGTCAGGATCAGGCGACCGGCATCACGTTCGGGATCGAGGGGATAGAATGCTGCATTCAAATTGTTTGCGACCCGCCTTGCGCTCTGGATGGCGTCCCTGGAAAGGACAAAATCCAGGTCATGGGTCGTGTGTCCGGCGCAGCATGTCGCGCACCGCGCCCCCGACCAGATATAGTCGGGGTTTCTGATGGCAGAGCAGATGTGATTCGCTCGATCAGCTGCAGGACCGGGGGATCAAAACCGGGCAGGCTCATTTGGGATCGGGGTGGAATTTCTCCAGGTTGACTGTTGCAATGAAAGGCAGGTTGCGGTAGTACTCATCCAGGTCCAATCCGTAGCCGAAGACGAATTTATTCGGGATGACAAAGCCGCAGAAATCGATCGGCACAGGAACCTCGCGCCGTTCTGGTTTGTCCAACAGGGTGCAAACTCGCAGGTCTGCAGGATGACGGGTGCGAAGCAGGTCCAGCACCGAAGTGATCGTGTAGCCGCTGTCGACAATGTCTTCGACAAGCACCACATTCCGTCCGTGGATTTCATCTTTCAAGTCGTAGGTGATCCGCACCTGGCCGGTGGTCTGGCGGGAAGTCCCATATGAGGAAACCGCCATGAAATCGACCGTATGCGGGATCGTGATCTGCCGCATCAGATCCGTAAGAAAAAAGACACCGCCGCGCAGAATGCAGATCAAGTGAAGATCCTTGCCCTGGTAAACCTGATTGATCTCCATACCGATCTCTGCAATCCGCTTTTGAAGTGAGGCGGTATCGACCAGGATTTCATCGAGAAACTCATGATAATCTTGCATTCTCAACCTCTTGGGACTTGATGGTGCATCCTGCAGCGGGCTTCGTAGAGCTCTGAAGCGCCGACAATCACAATTGGATCGTCATATCTGGCTGGATTTCCGTCGACCAGCCGTTGGGTCCGGCTGGCAGGCTCGCCGCAGACCATGCAAATCGCATGGAGCTTGTCCACGACCTCTGCCTTTGCCATTAATTCCGGGATTGGGCCAAACGGCTCACCGCGAAAATCCGTATCAAGCCCTGCGACGATCACCCGCATTCCCTTATCAGCAAGCTCCTGGAGGATCGGGATGATCTCAGCATCGAAGAATTGAGCCTCATCGATCCCAAGGACGGTTGTTCCAGGATTAAGCCAACCGAGGATTTCTGAGGCTTTCTGGATGGGTTTGGCGTCAAATTCCCCGCCTGCATGCGATGTGACTTTTTCTACTGCATAGCGATCGTCGATCGCAGGCTTGAAGACCTGCACTTTCTGGCGGGCTATGGTAGCACGGCGCAGCCGGCGGATCAACTCATCGGTTTTTCCGCAGAACATGGATCCTGTAATGACTTCGATCGATCCCGTATGATGTATCATTTTTCTCCTCATTGGACAGGAATTTGCTAATTGTACCCCTCGAATTTCTGCGTGGGAGAGAAATCTGGATTAAGAAAAAAGCAGGCGGAGATTACTCTCCACCTGCCGGAAAACCGTGTAGCTGCAGCGGCTTGATGACTAAACTACCGTTTCTTCTGCTGCTTCTGGAAGCTCGTAGCCGAAGGTGCGCAGCCGCTTTTTCAGATCTGCGAGCGATTTACGGCCGAAGCCGTCAATCCCCAGGATGGCGGTCGTGCCGTCGGCAAGCTTTTCAAGCGCCTGACCAACGTTTACAATCCCTGCTTTCGCCAGCGCCTCGGTGGGGCGGGTCCCCAATTCAAGGTCAGTGATCGGGCGGTCGAGGGAAGTACGGGCAGACTGGCGCGCTTCAAGATCAGACATATACTGCTTACGTGCCTGAAGCTTCTTGTAGAAGCGGTCAACCTGGCCTTCGGTGTCGACAATTCGCTGCTCACCGGTGAAGAAGGGATGGCAGCTTGAGCAAACGTCGGTGCGGATGACCTTCTTGGTTGAACCAGTCGTCCAGGTGTTTCCACAAGAGCAGATGACCTGAGCGTCTGGGAAGTATTTCGGGTGGATGTCTTTCTTCATCGCAATATCTACCTTTACTTTGTTTCCTGTGCTTCCACGACAGGCATAACGCTCACGCGCTTGCGATCGTCGCGCAAGTCTTCAAATACGACAATACCGTCTGCGGTCGCAAAGAGAGTGTCATCTTTCCCGACGCCGACGTTATGACCTGGTTTGATATGGGTACCGCGCTGGCGGACGATGATGTTCCCAGAAATCACACGCTCACCGCCAAATTTCTTCACGCCCAGGCGCTGGCTTTGACTGTCTCGACCGTTGCGGCTGGAGCCGCCGCCTTTTTTATGAGCCATTTCTACCTCTCTTTCTAAGCTTCCTGCGAGATGGATTCGATCTGAAGACGGGTATATTTCTGACGGTGACCGGTTTTTACACGATAGCGTTTCTTCGGCTTATAGCGGAAAACGATAATCTTCGGCCCCTTTACCTGCGAAACCACGGTAGCCTCAACTTTTGCGCCTTCGACCAGTGGAGTTCCAACAGAAACGCTTTCTCCATCCACCACCAGGAGCACCCGACCCAGATCGACATGCTCGCCGGCTTCAGCCTCGAAGTAATCTACTTCGATGGTTCCACCTTCGACGGCTTTAAATTGCTTGCCGCCGTCTTCAACAATTGCGTATTTCATAAAGCTCCTCCAAGCTTCACTTCACCGCACAGACCGCACGAACCAGGCTGCGAATGGAACGCAATCCGGGTGCCGTTGGGCGGGGAAGATGGGGATAGGGATACAAGATTACGCCCCAGCAAATTCTGCCGGGGCAGAGCGGGCTGTATTATAACGGGAATACGGATAGATGTCAACGAGTTTGATCGGGTCATTTTTTTTAATCGCCTGTGGTAAACTATACGGTTGGTATGTCTTCCCGTGCACGATGTGCATTATTCAAATTTTGTCAGGAGAGTATAAGATGACTGGAAAGAAATGGGTGTTCCTGTTCAATGAAGTGGAACAGGCAGAAAAAGCGGCTGGGGGTGATTGGGAAGCTGTCAGGGCTTTACTGGGCGGCAAAGGCGCAGGTCTCGCGGATATGACCCGCGCAGGTGTTCCGGTTCCACCCGGTTTTACTGTTACCACAGAAGCATGCAACGCATACCTGGAAGAAGGCGGAAAATTCCCGCCTGGCATGTGGGACCAGGAGCTTGAGGCGATGAAGCAGGTTGAAGCGCTGACCGGAAAAAAGTTCGGAGAGCCAGAAAAACCGCTCTTTGTATCCTGCCGCTCGGGTGCAAAGTTCTCCATGCCCGGTATGATGGATACGGTCCTCAATATTGGCTTAAACGACAGGACTGCCGAGGGTATGATCGGGCGAGGGATGGATCCCCGTTTCGTTTATGACTCCTACCGCCGCCTGGTCGAAATGTTCGGCAGCGTTGTGCTGGGCATCCCTGACGAGGCTTTCGAAGAGCCGCTCGCTCGTTATAAAGCCGGCAAGGGTTATAAAGCGGATATTGAGATGACTGCAGCAGACTGGAAAGCGATGACCGAGACATTCAAGGCGATCGTCAAGAGCCACACCGGTTCTGATTTCCCCCAGGATCCGAAAGATCAGCTGCGGTTGGCGACGGAAGCCGTTTTCCGATCGTGGAATGGGAAGCGGGCTGTGGATTACCGGAATGCTGCAGGAATTGCCCATGACCTGGGTACCGCTGTCAATATCGTCACGATGGTGTTTGGGAATATGGGTACTAACTCTGGAACGGGCGTCGCGTTCACGCGAGATCCTGCTACCGGCGAGAATAAAATGTACGGCGATTACCTGATCAATGCCCAGGGTGAAGACGTTGTTGCTGGCATCCGGAATACTGAAAAGATCGAAAATCTGACCAAAGACCTGCCCCAGGCTTACGCCGAGTTCATGCAGATCACCGAGAGGCTGGAACGCCACTACCGAGAGATGCAGGACGTGGAGTTCACCATCGAAGATGGAAAACTCTGGATGCTTCAGACCCGCACCGGCAAGCGAACGGCGAAGGCGGCAGTCAAGATCGCAATCGATATGGCGAACGAGGGATTAATTACGCGGGAAGAGGCAGTCTCCCGCGTCACGCCTGAGCAGGTGGATACGCTGCTGCACCCGCAGTTCGATCCAAAGGAAATGTCCAAAGCCCGCTCGAGCGGCAAGCTTTACGCAAAGGGCGTGAATGCCTCCCCAGGCGCGGCAGTGGGTCAGGTCTATTTCGATGCCGACACCGCCGAAAAAATGGCGAAAGAACACCGTCAGGCTGTGATCATGGTGCGTCCGTTCACCAAGCCGGACGACGTGCACGGCATGCTCGCTGCAAAGGGCATCCTGACAAGCGAGGGCGGCGCGACCTCCCACGCGGCGGTTGTTGCTCGCCAGTTTGGCGTCCCTTGCGTGGTTGGCGCGGCTCAAATCCATATCGACCTGGAAAAACGGCTGATGGATGCGAACGGCGTTGTTGTCAAGGAAGGCGACTGGATTTCCGTAGATGGGACTACCGGCGAGGTTTTCCTCGGCCAGATCCCGACCACCGCTCCGAAGCTGGAGGAGCAGACGGACCTGCTCACGCTGCTCACCTGGGCGGACGAGATCTGTGCGACGCCTGGAATCCGGGCTGTCCCAGCCGGCTGGCCGACCCGCGGTCTGCAGGTTTGGGCGAACGCCGATTACCCGGCAGACGCCCGCCGTGCTCGCTCGTACGGCGCGGTCGGGATCGGACTTTGCCGGACGGAGCATATGTTCTTCGAGACCGAGCGCCTGCCGATCGTACAGCGGATGATCCTCTCGAAGACATCCGAAGGACGAACAGAAGCATTGAATGAGCTGCTTCCGTACCAACGCTCCGATTTTGAAGGGCTGTTCGAGGCGATGGACGGCTACCCGGTGATCATCCGTTTGATCGATCCGCCGCTGCATGAGTTCATGCCCGACGAGGAAAAGCTGCTTGAAGAAGTGATCTCGATGCGCATCAAAGGCGAGACGAAAGGCCTGCAGGAAAAAGAGCAGCTCCTCGCTGCGATCCGAGGGATGCACGAGAGCAACCCGATGATGGGCCTGCGCGGTGTTCGCCTGAGCATCTATATGCCCGAGATCGTTGAAATGCAGGTCCGTGCGATCTTTGAAGCAGCTGCAAACCAGGCGAATAAAGGCGTCGTGGTCAAGCCCGAAGTGATGATCCCGCTGACCGGTACCGTGAAAGAGCTGCAGTGGATCCAGCCGCGGCTCGAACGAATTGCAAAGGCGGTAATGGACGAGAAGAAAGTGACCTTCGATTACAAGTTTGGGACGATGATCGAAATCCCGCGCGCATGCGTGACTGCGTATGAGATCGGCGAAGTAGCCGAGTTCTTCTCGTTTGGGACCAACGACCTGACCCAGATGACGTTTGGCTACAGCCGCGACGATGCTGAGAGAAACTTCCTGATTAAATACGTGGAGGAAGGCATCCTGCCCAAGAATCCCTTCCAGACTCTGGATCGGACTGGCGTCGGCCGCTTGATGGACATGGCTGTTAAAGATGGTCGCTCCGCGCGGATCGACCTGGAAGTTGGCATCTGCGGTGAACACGGCGGCGATCCTGACTCGATCGAGTTCTGCCACATCGTAGGGAACAATTATGTAAGCTGCTCACCTTTCCGTGTACCGATTGCCCGACTAGCGGCTTCTCACGCCGCATTGAAGCACCACGCTGGCAAGAAGACCACCATGGTGGAAGATAAGTAATCCTGGGATCGGTTTCTCAAGCTAACCAGGATCAGCAGCCAGGAGACGCCTGAACAGGTGTCTCCTGGTTTTCCTGGTGATCGATATCGTTCGGCATTTTTGTTCGGAAATGACTTCTTCACCCCGTTTTGTTACTGCGATTTACTATATGTCATTTGTAGGCCTGGGGATGACGGCTTCAGTCCTCGGACCGAGCCTGCCATATCTGGCAGAGCAGACGCACGTCCAGCTGAAACAGGCGAGCCTGCTGTTCACGGCTGTCAACCTTGGCTATCTGGTTGGAGCGCTAGCTGGCGGACGCCAGTTTGACCGGCGCCCCGGACATCCGGTTGTCTCCCTGGCATTGGTCATGATCGCAGTCCTCACCGCGCTGATCCCAGGCATGCCTCAGCTGGCGCTCCTGGCGCTCGTGATGCTGCTGCTCGGAATCGGTCAGGCCTTTGTGGATGTGGGCGGCAACACGCTGCTGGTCTGGCTGCATAGGGAGCACGTCAGTCCATTTATGAATGGTCTGCACCTTTTTTGGGGTCTCGGCAGCTTCATCGCGCCGATCCTGATCGCTCAGGCAGTCTTGGCAACGGGTGCGATCAGCTGGGCTTACTGGTTGATTGCCCTGCTGCTGCTGCCGGTAGCATTGCTTTTCAGAAGCATTACCAGTCCAGCAGCCCCGCACAAAGAACCGGATGCGCAGCCGCAGGTCAATCCAAGCGGTTCGCTGTTGGCGCTTTTCATCCTTTTTTATCTCACATTCACTGGCGCTGAAATGGCCTATGGAGGCTGGATTTACAGCTATGCAGTTGCGACAGGCATCGCTTCTGCTACAGTGGCTGCGTACATGACCTCGGTGTATTGGGGGGCGCTGACAATCGGCCGGCTCATCTCGATCCCCTTTGCCGTTCGGTTTCCACCCCGCACCTTGCTTGCTGCCAACCTGGCAGGATGTCTGTTCGGTTTGGGGTTAGCCTTGTTTGGAGGCGGCTCGCCTGAAGTGATCTGGATTGCGACGATCATCTTTGGAGCGTCTGTAGCGACGATCTTCCCGGTCACGCTTTCTTTCGCGAACCAGATTCTCACTGTCACCGGCCAATTTACAAGCTGGATTTTTGTAGGCGCCAGCCTGGGCGGGATGATTATCCCATGGCTGATCGGGCAGTTCTTCGAAACTTCCGGACCTCAGATCATGATGTACATCCTGACGGTGGATATGGTCATCAGCTCCGGAATTTTTGTGCTGTTAAGCAGAAAGAAAACATGACAGGCGGATCACCCACAAACCGCCTGTCAGGCTAATAAACTCGTCCGATGCGGTCTAATCAGCGCACGCCGATCTCTTGAAACGGCTCGTCTACATACACATCCTGCGACTGGCAGTTATAGATGTCATTTCGCTGCCAGTTTGAGTACCAGTCATCCCACCAATGGTTGTCCCAATCGGTAGAATAGCTGCTCCTCCGGCACCACGTGATGTGCATCCAGGCCGGTTGGGGCGGGTAGAACTCGACGTAAAAAAGCGGTTTGATGAAGTTGCCGCCGTACGGCATCTTGGTCCCAATCCACAAGGTAGCCTTCTGGTTCTGGTTGCGGACACGTAAAACGTAAGGACGCCCAATGCTTGAATTTGTGGTGGGCTGGTAAACCTCTGTCGGATAGTAGTACACCGGAGGAGTGACCGTTGGCTGGAAGGTGAGGGTTGGGAGAGCGGTGTAAGACGGAAGCGCTGTATACGTCGGTTGAACGACTGGAGGGGGCGCCTCCACCGTCGGCAAAGCAGTGGGAGGTTGGATGCTGGTCAGGGTCTGCAGCGCCATAATGGTGGATTGGAGAATTTCCACCTCCTGCTGGGCCGCAACGGTCTGCTCAATCTGAACATCGACCGGGACTTCGTCATTCGGAAAGAAGACATCAAAAACACTGCAGCCCGCCAGGAGCAGAATCCCCAGCAAAGCCAGCCCGCCGATCAGCATTCTTCGATAATGGATTGTCATGATATTCCTCCGTGATTGGCTCAGGACCGTTCTGAATGGGCCTATCTTCTCAGTCAACGCAACCTAGAAAGAAAGGACCCTATGAAATGGTAGATATAGTTGTCATCACATAGATGCACGTCATTTCGACATTCTTATGACGTAGCATTGTGCAGCATAGTTCCCTATAGTCTTTTTCTAAAAAGATATTATATACAATAAAGATCGATTTATGGTGAAAATCTAAAACGAATGAAAGTTTTTCAGGATGATTCGTAAAACACCAACCTCCAGATCTCTGCTGGGTACTAAGGAAGGTAAAAAGGGAAGGAAGAGGCTAGTCGGTTCAATAAAAAAGAAAGCCATTCAGCATGACAAAAGTATTCCTGATAGAATTTCTATCTCAGCAATGTCCGACCCTTCGGCGCCTTTCGAGTGGATCATGATACGAAAGGAAATTAGCAACAACATATGAATTTGATGCAGGTTCTTGCTTCCCAACTCAGTCATCCGCTCGGTATTCCCGGAAAATATTTCCTGGGTCCTATCTGGAATATTCGGAACAGACAGCTTAACGATGTCACTTTAAGCGAATTAGCGTTGGTTGAAAATGATAAGGTTGTCGATCTTGGTTTTGGCGGGGGATATTTGCTTGGAAGAATTATCCCGAGGGTTGGTCAAGGATTTGCAGCAGGTTTAGACTCTTCATTCGCAATGGTGGAATCCTGCCGGTTAAGATTTTCCGAGGAAGTCAAGTTCAGGAAAATTATATATCTTTTTAGGCCAGGCGGAAGCGCAACCCTTTCCTGACGGCTTTTTTTCAAAAGCATGTTCGGTGAACTCACTCTTTTATTGGAGCAATATCGAGCAAGGGATTTTAGAAATTTATCGAATCCTTCAACAGGGAGGAAAGATTGTTCTGACTTTTACCTGCAGGGAAGATTTGGAGAAGAAGGGTTTTGTTCGATATGGGATCAGGATCTTCGACCACAAAGATGTTCGCCAAATGATCGCTGAAGCAGGTTTTAGTAATATTCAGATGGTTAAAAACAGGGATCGGCATCGAGAATTCATCTGTATGACAGCGCTTAAGCCTGGATAGGTATAGATGCCAAAGACTAAAGGAAAATGTTACATTGATCGGTAAAAAAGTAAAGAATTATTGATAAAAACGCCGTCGGACTATCGTCCCTTCTTCCAATCAATTCCTGAGGATGTATGTTAACAACCCGGTTCTACGAAAACGAAACTGATTTACAACTGATGCAGGACCTTCTGATTGAAGCCCGTTCGCTCACGAACGACTGGCGCTACTGGCACATCGGCGAGCTGGCGTTTAATTTCTTCATGGTTGCCTGCCACCTGAATCCACAAGAACAGGTTCGGCTCTGGATGGATGACGGCGAACTGGTCGGCTTTGTGATCCTTGGTGAAGATCCTTCAATCGATTTTCAATTTCTGCCGGATTATGCTTGGCTTGGGATTGAAGACGAAGCGCTCAATTGGGCTGAAACGCGAATCCATGAACTCAGCAAGAACAGGGTAGAGCCTTGGGAAGGCGTTCTTGTTTCAGGATCGCGCCAGGACGATCATAAAAGGCTTGCTTTCTTAGAAAACCATGGATTCCGGTACCGCGGCAATTTTACCGAAGTCAATATGCTGCGCTGGCTGGATGAGCCGATCTCAGAATCAACCCTTCCGACTGGTTATCATGTCCGTCGAAGTCGCGCTGACAGGTGAACTTTCAAACCGTGCCTCCACCCAGCGCGAGGTCTGGCTTCCGTGGACAGTCGGTAATGTCAAAGACGAGGATTATGCTCGTTTTATGCAGATGCCCGGCTACCACCGCGATCTGGATATCGTCACGATCACCGAAGACGGCGTCATTGCTGCCTATGTCAACGGATGGATCGACCCTGTCAACAAGATCGGGGATTTCGGTCCGGTAGGCGCACTGCCTCAATACCGCCGGAACGGTCTAACGCGCGCCGCGCTGCTTGAAGGGCTGCGCCGGATGAAAGCTTTTGGGATGAAGCGGGTTTGCGTCTCAACAACCGTGACGAATATCCCGGCCAGAAACCTCTATGTGTCAATCGGCTTTAAGATTGTGAACCAATACCTGGATTACGTGAAGGAGCTCTAAATGTCCAATCACGAATCGGGCAGGAGAAGTCTGTTTCTGAAGTATGCGTTAAGGTTCAGAACGGAGATAAATGCGAAAAAAGCGAACGTATTTTTTATATCGAAGCACCTTTTTTTAACTGATGGACGTGCATTACGGACAAACCAGCATTATTCAGGAATCGTGAAATCGGTATTTAGAGAAAATTAAGGTTGAGCACACGACTGCATGCATCGAAGAGTAAGAAGAACATTAATCTCTGGTCGCATCGCTCAAACATTCCTTGATTTATCCAAAATCATCCAGTACAATCCTCATGCGATGGCAGCACAGATATCAAGGCGAGATTTTCTACGGCTGGGCCTGTTAGGGCTGGTGGCATTTGCCGCGGGCAGCGGTTTCAAGCTGCCGGCTTTTGAGCCGGATTTCCCGCGCAGCCCGCAGCAAGACCTGGGCATGCTGGCGCGGGTCGCAGTCAAACAGTTGGACGTCCGCTCTCGCCCGAACGACCAAGCGCCGATTGTCGGGAACCGCTTTAAAGACCAGATTCTCCAAATTTATGAAGAACTCCACCCGCCGGACGCACCCAAATACTACAATACCCTCTGGTACCGGGTTTGGGGGGGATATGTGCACAGCGCCCGCCTGCAGATTGTTGAAGTCCGTCTGAATGATATCGCCGGGTGGATCGTACCGGCTGGCCAGCTGTGCGAGGTGACTGTGCCATTCACCACCGCCTACCAATATTCCAAATGGGACGGCTGGGCGCCCTGGCGCGGCTCGCGGCTCTACTACTCTTCGACCCACTGGGCAACGGATGTCGATGCCGGACCTGATGGAAAGCCGTGGTATAAAATCGTAAACGAGCTGAGCGATTCGGAAGTGTATTACGTCCCAGGTCAGCATTTACGAATGATTGCCCCCTCTGAATACGCACCTATTGCGGCTGATATCCCGGCGGATAAGAAAAAAATCGAGATTTCCCTGCGCGAGCAGATGCTGCGAGCGTTCCAGGCTGGCGAAAAGGTTTTTGAAGCGCGGATCTCATCGGGTGTACCGAATGACCGCCTTCTGGACAACGAGCTGCCGACCGCAACTCCTCCTGGAAAATATGTGATCTACTCAAAAATGCCGTCCAAGCATATGGGCAGCGTCGCCGGCGGAGATGAAGTCGAAGCGAAAGGAGGTTTCACGCTCCCTGGCGTACCCTGGACGAGCTTCTTCCGGAGTCCGGGGGGGTATGCCATGCACGGCACCTACTGGCACAACAACTATGGCCTGCAGATGAGCCACGGCTGCGTCAACATGCGCAACGAAGATGCCTTATGGATTTTCCGCTGGAGCACACCGGTCTTCGATCCCTTGAAAATTGAAAGCCCGCGAGACTGGGAGGTCACCGGTCACGGCACGACGGTTTTGATTTCTTAATCCAACAAAATTATTAGAACCGATTGACTTTTAATTGGGGAGACTGTATAATGATACTGCACGAAGTCGGCAGGAAGAAAAACTCAGCCATCTTAGAGGTAGACGGGTATTCGATTTACTGTGATCCTGCTGATCACAAGTTTGATCTTGTTTCAGGATAATCCCGCACCAGCTCACGAAGAGAATAGGAAGGTTGATATGAAGACCCGGCTATCGATGGTTTGTTCGGCAGTTCTAATTGCATTGGTCCTGGTGGGGGTGTCCATTGCGGCTGCAAAATCGTTTGATCTCCCTGAATTTCAAAAAAGTGTTGATCATCCTCAACCGCTTCCACAGGTTAAATCGACCGCGATCAAATCCAGCGGCGTGGACCCGGGATCAGTTTGCTAATCCCGCCTCGGAGCACGGTCCTACAGCGAATCCAGCGGACCGCGATTTGGCAACGGATAGATCTCAAACTGAAGAGCTGGACCGACTTGCCGAAAGGAAGCTCTCTTTCCAAGGGAAAACGATGCTGGACGCCGAGTCAGTTCGCCCGCAACAACCTGACGTGCTATTTGGCGCCCTGCTGCAGGGTGAAAACGCGCCTGAAGAGGGTGAATATGCCCTGGCTAACATGACCTGGGATGCGGTTGGTGGCAACTTTGGAGCAGGCGTGCATGTCGATTTTGTGGTTGCCGACTCATCCGGAGCCATCAAGGGTGGTGGAAGCGGCGATACCAATGCAGACGGATGGTTGGACACGATATGGTGCGGCGATGCGACTGGCGCTTGTGACCTTGTCCCGGGTGACGTCGTGACGGTCACATCGGATGCAGGGTTCGATGAAACTCTCAATATGATCACAGTATCTGGACAGCTTGACGTTGACCTGGATCGGATCGACGGCACAATGGAAGGCGGCAGTTTCCCTGCTGATGGCTATTATTCGGTCTCCAGCCCTGGACGGGCTCAAGATAGCGGGGGGAGCTTCGCAATTGAAACCGACGGCGTATATCTGATCGATGTCTCAACTTTTGGACTGCAAATGGGCGACCAATCCGAGATTTATTACATCGATGAGAACGGGAATCATATTGGCGTCGAGCTGTATACCTTCCGGTTGTTTATCAATTATTCGACGGACAGAATCAACGCGATAACTGTACCTGAATCATCAGTCGATGTAGATGTCAAAGATAAGGCTATGCTTCAGGGCAGCTCAGATATAAGCGGCTGGTTCTATTCTGATAATTTTTATAACGATTGGAATCCTGAGCCGCCGGATATCGAGCCGGGAGATGTCGTCACCGCTAGCGCAGTCGGGTACACCACGGCAGTCAATCCAATCGGATCGATCGAAGGTGTGGCTGACGCACAGACGGATGTCTTTACGGGCACGCTGAATGCCCCCTGGTTCAGCGAAAGTCTACGGGCCCGCTGCATGATAGAAGATACGATGATCGATGTATTGGATGTCGATCCCGATGGAGGCGAGTTCGTCTGCGATTTTGGAGCTGAAGGTGTTGACCTGATGGGTGGGCAGGTGATCCAACTTTATTATTTTGATCCGAATGGGAACCGCATCTCACGGCTCTTTGAAATCCCGTATGCGTACGCCAATATGACCTGGGATAGCATTAACGGTTATTTTGGAGAGGGCGTTCATGTCAGCGTCCTTGTAGGGGACTCCTCCGGAGCCGTCAAGGGCGGTGGAGAGGGCGATACGAACTCGGACGGCTGGCTGGAAGGCATATGGTGCGGCGACCTCACCGGACAGTGCGACCTCGTCCCCGGTGATGTTGTGACGGTCACGTCGGACGCGGGTTTCTACTCTGTCCTTCATATGATCCCTGTAGAAGGGACTATTGATGTAGAACTGGATCAGATCAGCGGGCAGATGACGGGAGGATTTTTCCCAGGAATGGGAGAGTATGGTGTCTACAGCCCAGGTCGCCGCCAGAGCGAATACGGAACCTTTGAGATTGGGAATGATGGCAGCTACACGATCGATGTCTCCAGCTTCGGGCTGCAGATGGGCGACCAGGCTGAGGTTTATTATATCGACGAGAACGGAAACCGAATCGGAGTCGAGCTCTACACCATGCTTGTTATCGTCAACTACACCCGCAACTGGGTGCAGGCGCAGACCGTCCCAGAATCCACGGTAGACGTCGAGGTTGAAGGGAAAGCCACACTACAAGGTGAATCGTATAGGGATGGCTACTTCGATTCCAACGAGTATTATGCTTCTTGGGATCCCGAGCCGCCGGATATTAAACCGGGCGATATCGTCACGGTCAGCGCGGCCGGGTACACCGGCGCGGTCAATCCGGTCGGGTACATGGACAGCGAGGTTGATCCGGAGAGCGATGTCGTCACAGGTACGCTGCATGCGCCCTGGTTCAGCCAGAATTTGCGCGTGCGCTGCAGTGATGATTATGTGGCATTCAACGTCACGAATGTTAATCCCGATGGGGGCCAGTTTGTATGCGATTTTGGCGCTTACGGAGACGACCTGAAAGCCGGTCAAATCATCCGCCTTGACTATTATGATCCAAACGGCAACCGGGTCCGGAAAGTGATCGATGTGCCTTATGCACGCGCCAACGCTGCCTGGGACTGGGTTGACGGCCCGTTTGGAGAAGGCGTCACAATGATCTATACCGTAACGGATGAGTTAGGTATCGTGAAAGGCGGCGCAACAGCAACAGCTGAATCGGACAGCAACTGGTTTGGAGCAGGATGCTGGCGAAAAGATGGGCGACTGCGACATGGTCCCTGGAGACCTGGTGACTGTGACGACCGATGCCGGTTTCTTTGCAGTTCTTGAGCTCATCCCGATCACCGGACGGATCGACATCGAATCTAACTCGATCTCCGGTGTGATGGAAGGTCCGGTATTCCCGGCTCTTGGGGAATATTGGATCTCACGCAGAGATGGCACAGATGGGTATGGAGAACGCTTCCTGATCGATGACCCGGGGGGAGCGTTCACCGTCGACCTGGATGGCCTTTTCACAGCCCAGGTCGGAGACGTATCGGAAATCTGGTACACGTATCCCGACGGAAACCAGGTTGGGAGCGAGTTCAGGACGGCAGAAGTGAACGTTAACTATGCCCATGATTGGGTCAATGTGCGGACGAACCCCCAGGCAGATGTGTCGATTGAAGTTGAAGGAAAAGCGACCATTGAAGGGGTTGCTGGGGGCGACGGCTGGTTTAGGTCGCACGACCACAACGGCGACTGGAACCAGCCTGGGCCGCCGGATATCGTGGAGGGCGATGTGGTGACGGTCACCGCGGACGGCTATACCGCAGCAGTCAATCCAATCGGCTCGATCGTCGGGACAGTCGATCCGACTTCCGACCTGGTTGAAGGGACGCTGAATGCGCCTTTCGCAGAACCCCTGACAATCTATTGCGAGGTCTGGGTTGAGAATGGACCTTCGATTGAGGTGACAGGCAGTTGATCCAGACGGTGGCAGCTTCAGCTGCGATTTCACCGATGCTGGATGGGATATCCTCCCCGGGCAGGACATCGCTTTGATCTACCTGGAGCCAGACGGCGACCGGGTGATCAACGTCCTGTCTGTGCCGCATGCGAGGGCAAACACAACCTGGAACGCGGTCGACGGCTGGTTCGGGGAAAATGTGCAGGTTGATTTTGAGGTCGCAGACAGCCTGGGCAACCTCAAAGGCGGGGGCAGCGGGATGACCAAATCAGACGGGTGGATGGACGGCGTGAACTGCGGCTGCGACATGCTCCCCGGCGATTTTGTCACGGTAACCTCCGACGCGGGCTTTTATGGTGTCCTACGGCCTGTCCCGATCACAGCCCAGATCGATGAGGACCTGGATCAAATCACCGGACAGGTATCTTCCGGCATCTTCCCGGCCGACGGCAGCGCAGAAACCTGGAACCACGGCCGCCAGGAAGGTGCCTGGATCTCAATGGATATCCTGGGCACAGGCGAATATACTGCGACCTTATTCGGTCAGTTTGACATCTGGCCGGGCGACTGGATCAACATCTGGTACCATGACCCGAATGGCAACTGGCTGGGCGCCGAATTTGTTGGATTGCGCATGGAAGTAATCACATCCAACGCAAACGCGGTCTATGTCCAGACAGCACCCAATGCCGCGTTTGCGATCAAAGTCAGCAGCGGGGAGGAGTATCTCGGTCAGGCAGATGCAGATGGCAATTTCTGGACCTGGGACAGCGAGGACTGGACCCCTTCACACCCGGATATCCATGCAGGAGACACGGTGACGGTGACAGCGGCGAGCCGTCGAAGCGCAGGTTGTCGATATCGGCATGATCACGGGGACGCTGGATCTCGATGCGAACACGGTCAGCGGGATTGTTGACGCCCCGCATTTTTACGGCAGTGAGCTTCAGGTCCAATGTGCGATCTGGGAACCAGGCGGGACAAATCTCAATACGACAGCCCAGGCAGAAGAAGGCAGTTATTCGTGTGACTTTGATGATGCAGGCTGGGATCTGGATACCAACCAGACGGTGGCTGTCTATTACTTTGAGCTGGACGGCGACGCGGTGGCCTATACCTTCCGCCAGTACGGGATCTTTTTACCGGTTATCCGAAGGTAGATCTATCCAAAAGTCAAGAAACCCGAAGGGTCACCAAGACCCTTCGGGTGTGATTTCCAGATTCTGCGGCGGGTGGTCCGGGGAGGGGATGGATTGAAACATGCCAGGGTTAATTCTGCGTTCCTGTGGAAATATTTACCCTTGACCCGCTTTCTAATGATTTATTATTTATATTGAGCGTGCGACCTGATAGCTACCAGCGTCACATCATCGAACTGCGGTTTGCCGTCCTGGATGCTGCAAAGCGTATCGGCTAAATGTATGCATAAATCCTGAGCGTTCAAACCGCACCCGGTTTTGATTAACACCTGTAAACCGTCGGTCCCTAGCCCGTTGCTTTCCAGGTTCAACCCGTCAGTGATCCCGTCCGTGTAGAGCAGAACTAGCTCATCGGGGTGGATGGTCATGCTGCTGGCATCGATCAGCGGCTGTTCCATCAGCCCAAGCGGCATGCCGTGGCTATGTTCTAACAAAGATGTCTCGCCCAAAGCGCTCAGTGTAATTGGAATTTCATGTCCAGCACGCGCATAATCCATGATCCCAGTCTCAAGATCCAGGATCCCATAAAAAACCGTGACAAACATCCCGCTGTCGTTGGTATCGAGCAGAACCCGGTTCACCAGCAGGAGAGTTCTGAACAGGGGAAAGGTCAGCGGCAGCTTTAGCCCGGATCAATGCTCGGGTTTGGGCCATATATATCGCAGCTGGCACTCCTTTGTCTGTGACGTCGCCGATGACGACGCCCAGCCGGTCCTGATCGAGCAGAAAGATATCGTAGAAATCACCGCCAACCGCGCGAGCGGGCTCGCAAAGCGCACCCAGGTCATAACCGCCGATCTGTGGCAGCGTGCGCGGCAAGATGCTGAGCTGGATCTCGCGCGCCAGCTGCAGCTCGCGCTCGAGCTTTTCTTTCTCGACGATTTGTTCCTGGGCAGCTTTCAGCTCGTCGTAAGCCTCTTGCAATTGCCTGTTCTTCTGCTGCAGCACCTGGATTGCCTGTGATTGAGAATTGGTCAGCCGGGTGCTCATCTCGCGTACCATCTCATAAACCAGCTCGGGCTGGCTCTTCAGCAAATCGTTGAACTGCTCGCGTGTGATCTCAAGTAATGCAGGCCGGTCCGCGTGCCCTGGCAGAGGCGGTGCGGCGACCGTCCCAGTTTAACAGGCTCATCTCCCCCAGGTAATCGCCCGGGAGGCGCACCCCCAGCAGGCTCTCTTCCGGTGTGCCGATGGCTTTGATCACTTCAACTTCACCCTGAATGATCACATAGAACCGGTCACCGATCTCTCCTTCTTGAAGAAGGATGCTTCCACCGGAGACATTTAGAACATTAACCCCAAGCGCCAGCCGCTGGATCTCGGCTTTAGAAAGGCTTTGGAAAATAGACATCTGGGCGATTGTCTTTTCAAGCTCGACCATGGATGATCTCCGATTGATCCTTTGATATGCACCATTCGAAAATGCAGAGCAAAGTATACCTGTATTTTTGAGCCCGCTTGATTATTACATTCGATTCTTGAAAAATTCCCCTCAATCCGGTTCGGTCAATCATGGTATAAACGATGGTGTAATTATTTGCGGGACAAATCCTGAAGGTTGGCTTGAGTGGATTAGATATAACGAAACTCCAGGCATACCGGGCGCGCACCTTTCGAATCCTGCCCGAGCTTTCGCTGCGATCTCGGAATGAAGCAGTCGATTTTGTGGATGAGCGCGGTTTTGTTTTCTTTTGGCCGATCCGAGGGATCATCATGCCGAGTTTATGGACCGCCGTCGCCGGCGACCGTCCGGTGGCAGATGCGCATGACGATCCGGGTCACATTACCTGGGGATGGAAAGATGAGCTGCTGGGGAGCAAGCAATGGTATTATGCGAAAATCCTGCGAAAAAGAGCGACCATGATCTCGTCCTCGCTGGCTCCATGCTTCTACGCGCTGTCTCAAAATTTCGGCGCCTATGATGAAGACTACCTGACTCTCTATGAGCAAGGTCGAATGACGATGGAGGCAAGACAGGTGTACGAAGCGTTGCTTGATCGCGGTATTTTGGATACCGTCGAACTTCGCCGCATCACTCGCATGTCAAGCCCTGCCAGCGAGTCGCGTTTCAACCGTACGATCACAGATCTGCAGTCTGATTTTAAGATACTCCCGGTTGGGGTGACTCAGTCGGGCGCCTGGCATTATGCCTTTGCCTATGATATTGTGGCACGCCATTACCCTGACCTGCCCGAGGACGCCCGCGCGATCTCAGAGGAAGATGCACGCCTGAAGCTGCTGGCAGCATATGCCCGTTCAGTCGGGGCTTTTGAATTAACCACAGCTGCCAGGCTTTTTGGCTGGAAGCTCAAAGAAATCGAGCGAAGCGCGCAATCGCTGCTAGAAGAGCAGATCCTGGCGCGCGCCTCTCAATCGACAGGGAGTCAGAGCGAAATGTATTTCCTCCCTGAAATCCTTGAAGCGTAGAGATGCTTGATCATCGGCTGCTCGAACGAAATTGACTAAAGAGACAGGTCTATCAAATTCATTTCTAATAATAAATAAGGAGCTCTTATGGTCGTGAGAATTATTGATTCATATACGATCTTGACGATTGAAAGGCACATCCTGGAGAGTCAAACCCAGCACCCATCTGCTACCGGAGTGCTCACCCAGCTTCTCTATGATATTGCATTGGCAGGCAAGGTAATTTCTTCCCGGACTACCAAGGCTGGTCTGGCTGAAATCCTGGGCAAGACCGGTGAAGTCAATATCCAGGGCGAGGTTGTGCAGAAGCTCGATCAATTTGCTAATCTGACCATGTTCCGGATCAACGATCACACCGGTCGCCTGGCGATTATGGCTTCTGAAGAGAATGAACAGCCTCTGGCAATTCCCAATGAATTTCCCACTGGCAAGTATGTGCTGCTATTTGATCCGTTGGATGGCTCTTCAAACATAGACTTCAACATCCCGGTTGGAACGATTTTCTCGATCTACCGACGCCTGACACCAGATTCGGAGCGCGGCAGCCTGATCGATTGCCTGCAGCCTGGCCGCGACCTGGTTGCCAGCGGGTATATCATCTATGGTTCGAGCACGATGCTTGTTTACTCAACCGGTCACGGCGTTCACGGCTTCACCCTGGATCCTTCGGTAGGCGAGTTCTTGTTGTCTCATCCGCATATCCGCATTCCAGAAAACCCTGCTTATTTCAGCGTCAATCTGGGCAACCGCAAGTTCTGGAGCGATGGAGTCATCCGATTTCACTGATTATCTGCAAGGTCTTGATGGAAAGATAAAGCCGCTTTCGCTTCGTTATGTAGGCTCTTTGGTCGCAGATTTTCACCGAAACCTGCTGGCAGGCGGTGTCTTTTATTACCCAGCCGACTTGATTGATCCCAACAAAACGCAAGGAAAGCTCAGGTTGACCTACGAAGCCGCCCCGTTGGCATTTCTGGCTGAGCAGGCTGGCGGATATGCTTCCGATGGGACTCGCCGGGTGCTGGACATCCAGCCTGACAGCCTTCACCAGCGAACGCCGCTGTTCATTGGCTCCGATCCCCTGGTAAAACAGGCTGAAGCGTTTATCAGAGAATGGGACTAAATTGTATGGATCGAAAGAACCCAAATAAGTCTTCCATCGCTAATCTGGATCCCATCATGAACTCAGGTGGACGTGATAAAATCACACTATCTGGACAAACTGAGTCTTATTGAATGATTGTATTCGGATTTGTTTGTTTCAGGCCGCAGTGAAACCTCGATTTGTGTCTTTGCCAGGAGGAAAAATGCAACGAAAGATGTTCTTCCGCATATTGTTATGGATCAGTCTTTTGCTCGCGGTGGGATTGGGCTGCGAGTTCTTTACGAATATTCGTGATGGGATTCGGCTCGTCGGCACAGGCAGAGCAGTAATAACCGATATCGGCGCATTGACCACTCAAATTATTCCAGCTGGAATTGAAGAAACTGCCATGGCAATGGTGACCCAAATCGACGAAAGCGGAATGATGGAGACTGCCCAGGCTGCGTTCACAGAGAGCGCAGCTGGAATCGGAGAAACTGCCCAGGCGATCACAACCCAGGTCTATACTTCACCCGAAGAAGCCCCGGCAGATATCCCTGTAATGGAAGGTGAGACGAGCGGGTTCATTGGCACATCCCAATCCGTTTCTTATTTCATTGATGCCGATTATCGGGACGTGCTGGATTTCTATAAGCGAGAGATGCCTGCGAACGGGTGGCAAGAAGTCGCCGGTGAAGGTTTTTCGAACGACACGATGGCTGAAATCCAATATCAGAAGGGCAATCGGAAGGCCTCCGTTGTGGTCACAGAGGTCCCATTTGTCGGACAAACTACGGTGGTGATCACGATCCAAGAATCATAAAGAAAAACCCCGCAAGGAAGCGGGGTATGTGAAACTACCATCTGAGGTGATGCAAGCTGAGTCAATTATCAACTGGAGGGGAATCAAGCGGCTTTTCGGATTTTCTTGAGTGGTGGTTGTTGCGTGAAAGCCAGGGTATTTCAAAGCGTTTCTTATTCCGAGACCGGCTTCGGTTCTTGCGTTGTCCGCGCTCGCCGTCCTGACTGTAATAGTAATAATAGTAATTGTAACCGCCCTTACGGCTGCTTACCCGGTTCAGAACGACTCCCAGTAGGTTGGCATGCACTCTGCGAAGTTCTTCTACGGCCCGAACGGATTCAGAGGTTCGCGTCCGGCCCATATCATTAATCAGGATCACACCGTCGACTTTTGTGCTCAGGACGGCCGCATCGGCAAATAGCAGGGTGGGAGGGCTGTCAAAAAGCACGATCTCAGCGTGTTTTTTCAACGTAAAGATCAGCATCGCCATCAGCTCAGACCCTAAGAGCTCAGCGGGGTTCGGCGGAAGCGGTCCAGTGGAAAGCAGGACCAGGTTGTCGACCTTGGTCTGCTGCAAATAATTCGTCAGATCCATGAGATCAGCCGGAGATGCCATCGCGGTCGGTTCTGCGGTGCGATGCAACCGCCCGGCTGGATTGGCAGGCTCCAATTCGATTTTGCCATGCCCCGGATCGTTGAATTTATCATGATTGGATTCTTTATAGGAGAAGTCTTCGCTCCCTGCTTCTTTCCCGAAGGTCGACCGTTGAGAGGCAATAAATTCTCTGGATTGACGGATCAGCTCGGCTTTGGGTGAGATCACTTCAAGCAAAGCATCTGTCAGGCCGACGCGGTTCGGGAGCCCAAACAGCCTGTGTTGGGTTGGCCGGCGCAGGTCGGTGTCCACGACCACGACTTTTCTTCCTGATTGCGCCAGAACGACAGCGAGGTTGGACAGCGCTACGCTTTTCCCTCGCTTGGGCTTGGGCTGGTCATCATCAGGGAATTTAATGGTCGATCCAGCGTGGAAAACTGCAAATTTGTCCGAAGCTGACGGAATGATTCGACCACCGGGGAAAGAGGCTGAGTGATTGCCACGAGCTTATCCGAGTAATCTTCGCCTTCGATAAAGGGGATAGAAACCAGGTTGGGCAGTTTTGTGGCCCGGGTTACATCACCGGGAGTCTTTACCGTGTCATCCAGATATTCGATCAGAAACGCTCCAACGACTGCCAGAGCCAATCCAATTAAAGCTGCAATCAGCACGTTGTTCGGCACGTTTGGACTGAAGGGGAAATTTGGGATTTCGGCCTCTTCCAGCACGCTGAGGGTATTGACATCGCCTCCCTCATAAGAGAGCAGCAATTGGGAATAGGTGTTCTGCCAACCGCTGATCTTGTTCTCCAGGACGCTGACCTGGGTTTGCAGATCCTGGATCTGCCGGGCAGAAGTTGCCGCATCCAGCTCCTGGTTCAGTCGGAGGACTTCATCCTGTGCTTCCTGGATCTTAGTTTTGAGATCATTCAATTGGGAGGTCGTGAAGGCATCTTGCTCTGCAGTCCGGCTGCTTGCATTGCCGGGACTCAGGAAGATGAGCTGCTGGGCGATCGCATCGGCAAGCACTTTTGCCCGATAAGGATCGCTGTCGATGACTGAGATTTCAAGCAGCTGTGTTTGTGGGATATTCGCTGCATTCACCTGACTTGCCAGAGATCTCCAATTCATCTGTAATCCCAGGCTCTTAATTGCCCCATCCAGGACGGGTTCGCGCTGTGCAAGCTGGATATACGTGTAGGCGAGCTGCTGGCTGGTATAAAGATCCATGCTGTTCGGATCGAGATTCTGAGTCGCCCGCCCGATCATTAACGTCGTTTTTGTCTTATATAAGGGTGTCGTGGCTTTGCTGGCGATAAAGCTGGATGTCGCGGCAATCGCAACTGCCAGGACAATCAACCAGAGCCATTTCCAAATAAGGTTAAAATATTGACGAAGCTCCATTAATTCCGTTCTCCAATTAACCCATTATAACCGCACTCTACAAGCATGCTGCCAGGATTCAACCTTCTGGATTTGTTCGCGAATTGAAGGCGTTTCTAGACAGCGAAATTCTCGATCTCATCGCAAATCCTGATAATTTGTGCCGAGGTCAATTCGGCATACATTGGCAGCGAAAGAATCTCTCCAACAATCGCTTCGGTGACCGGAAGCTTTCCTTTGCCCGGATTGAATGCTGCACAGGATTTTTGCAGGTGGATGGGAACTGGATAATGGATCCCTGTGCCGATTCCCTGGCTGTTGAGATGGTCGCGCAACGTGTCGCGGTTTTTTGATCGGATGACGAACATATGGAAGATATGTTTGCAACCTTCGGACGTTGCAGGGACAGTCACTTCTGTCCCTTGGAGTTGATGGCAGAATTCGTCAGCGTGTTGGATCCGTTTGGCGTTCCATTCATCCAGGTGGGGCAGCTTAATCCTCAAGACTGCTGCCTGCATCTCGTCGAGACGACCGTTCCAGCCCAGCATCTCGTGGTAATATCGCTTTTCTGAGCCGTGGTCCCGGATCATCCGGATTCGATGGGCCAGGTCGGGGTCGTTGGTTGCAGCCATGCCGCCTTCGCCGTACGCGCCCAGGTTTTTGGAGAAATAGAAGCTGAAAGCGCTCATATCGCCCATGCTGCCAGCTTTTCGGCCTTTGTATTCTGCCCCGTGCGCCTGACAGGCGTCTTCGATGACGATTAATCGGTAGCGGCGGGCGATTTCCAGGATTGGATCCATATCGGCGCACTGCCCATAGAGGTGTACGGGCATAATAGCTTTCGTTTTAGGGGTGATCGCTGCTTCAATTTGTGTTACATCCATCGTATAAGTCTGCGGATCAATATCAACAAACACAGGCACCGCCCCAGCGAGGAGTATCGCTTCTGCAGTTGCGATAAAGGTGTGAGAAACGGTGATGATCTCATCCCCTTGCCCAATCCCTGCTGCTCGCAAGGCGATGTGGAGGGCAGTCGTCCCATCGCTGACTCCAATTGCAATCCTTAACTCCGAGATAAGCCGCGAAATTCTTTTTCAAACGCCTGAACGTTAGGACCCAAAAACAGGCGCATGCTGCTGAGTATCTCGTCCCAGGCGGCGTGGATTTCTGCTCTCAGCGGTTCGTATTGGGCACGCAAATCAACCAATGGGATAGGTGTCTCGGTCATCTTCTTCAATTGTCCTTTTAGTCAGAGGGATTGTTGACCCAACGAACGAAATGGGCCGGATTTCCTGCCACTACTGCGTGATCGGGTACGTCTTTTGTGACAACGCTGCCAGCGCCGACGATCGCATCCTCGCCGATCGTGACTCCGCACAAGATCGTCGTGCTGGTCCCGATCGATGCCCTTCTTTTGACCAGCGTCTTTTCCAGGGACCAATCCTGGTCAGTCTGCATCTGCCCATTGGCCGTCGTCGCACGCGGATAGCGGTCGTTAATGAAAGATACGTTATGACCGATAAATACTTCATCTTCGATCGTGACCCCTTCGCAGATGAAGGTGTGGCTGGAGACTTTCACGCGCTGGCCGATTTTTGCACCGCGCTGGATCTCTACAAATGTGCCAATTTTACTATCATCACCGATTTCGCAGCCATAAAGGTTCACAAATGCGAAAATCTTGACCCGTTCGCCAATCTTGACATCCGGAGCGATTCGCCGGAAATCCGGGTCTATTCCCATTCAATGATCTCCTGAATATGGCCGTTCAGCAAGGATTTATGGGCAGCATCCAGGATTTGGACCACCTGAAGTCCGTGCCTGGCATCGCTGCGAAGTGGCGTGTGATCGCGGATCACCTCCAGGAAATGGGTGCATTCGAGGCGCAGTGGTTCCTTCCAATCGAGCGGATAGGTTACTTCATCTCCATAACGGTAAGCCAGATGGAACTCTTCATAGGTGTCGCTGTAAGGCTGGACCTCAACACCCTTATCGTATATCTTAAGCTTTTCGACGGGCTCAATATCATCGTACACGATCATTTTCTTGCTGCCAACGACCACGACCCTGCGCATTTTGCACGGATCAAGCCAGCTCACGCGCGAGTCGGACATCACTCCGGTTGGAAAGTAAAGCGTGACATAGGCCACGTCGTGTTTCCCGGCTTTCGCAAACATCCCCCCCCGGGCGCTTGCTGAAATCGGCGTCATCCCCAGGACATAAAGTAAGATCGATATGTCGTGCGGCGCCAGATCCCAGATCACATCGATATCCGGCTGGTAGAGCCCCAGGTTGACCCGAGTGGTGTTCACGTAATATACTTCGCCGATCTCTCCGCTCTGGACCAGGTCTTTCAGGGCTATCACGGCTGGATTATAGAGGAACGTGTGTCCGACCATGACGACTCGGTTGTGTTTTTCCCCCAGCTCAAGCAGCTTCCGAGCATCATCAACGCTGCAAGTAAACGGCTTCTCCACCAGCACGTGCTTTCCTGCTTCAAGGCACTTTTTGGCCACTTTGAAATGAGTTGATGCGCTGGTCGCGACCGCAACTGCTTCGACATCAGAACTCCAGCAGATCGCTCAATCTGGATGTTGTTTGCAGCTCTGGATAACGGTTTTGGATGTGTTCCCGGCGATCCGGTCTTAGTTCGACAACAGTTTGAAGATCAAAGCCTTCAATTTCGTAGAAATTTCGGATCAGGTTGGGTCCCCAATAACCGGCTCCAACCACTCCGATCTTAGTTTTTGACATTCGTTCCTCGTGAAGGGTCAGTATTAGCAGCGTTGGGTCATTTTCCTGCTTGATATCTGTTTATTCAGGATGGTGTTCTTTTGTTGGAACAGTCTTATTCATCCGAGCCCAAGAACCATCGCCGCCTCGAAGCATAATTAGAATTGTCAGGACGATCAACTGAAAATCCAATTTCAAGCTCCAATGATTTACATATTCGAGGTCAAGCTCAAGGAGTTCGTGGAATGAGCAGTCTGACTTGCCACGCACCTGCCAGAGGCCAGTTGCGCCGGGTTTAACGCTCAACCTGCGGCGGTATTCTTGCGGGTAATGGTCCACTTCGAACTGGACATGAGGCCGAGGTCCCACCAGGCTCATATCCCCGATCAGGATATTCCAGAGCTGCGGAAATTCATCCAGGTAGTATTTCCGTAGAATATGCCCTACTCGGGTCACCCGTGGGTCGGTAACCATTTTCTGGTAGGGCTTACCTTTCCCGTTTTCAGAGCTCTCGATCAATTCCTGGAGATAATTCATGTATGAAGTGTCATCCCCACCAGAAACCATCGACCGAAATTTTATCAGATCGAAAGGCTCGCCATTCTTCCCCACACGGCGGTGTTTATAAAAAACCGGACCTAAAGTATCTAATTTAATCGCCAGGGCAATTATAACGATAACAGGTGAAAGGATAATTATCCCACCGCCGGCGATCAGAATGTCAAGAACTCGCTTTAAGATTAATTGATAACGATGACCAGATGCTTGGTTTGCTACGGATAATCTTTTCGAAATCACCTCGTCCATGGATGGCTCCCGTGATGCGTGGTGCAAATTATAAACCAAAGCATTAGAGCCTTGATCTTTTATGACAAAAAATGTTAACCGCCTCCGATCCTTTCTATGCTAACCGGTTATATGGTTGTGGCAGGGAACTTAATTCTGACATTATATTAATAGTGCTTAATTTATTCTAACATGTAAATATGCACTTGGGATTATTTTTAATTGGATTTCACAAAACTGGAAAGCCGGAGAAACATCTGCCAAGATACGAGGCTGCTTTGGATGTCCCACGCTCTCTTCGCAAGGCTTGTCCAATCCTTTTTGCGGAATCGATGATCCGTGAATCTGCGAGGCAGTTTTCGATCGCAGCGGTCAGCCTTTCGGGGGTGGCTTTCTGCACTGGGATTGGATCTGGACCAGCGCCATGGTTTTTCACGATCTGGCCCCAGAAAAGCTGATCGTATTTGTGCGGCAGGATCACATTCGGCACTCCGGCTCGCAAGGATGACCCGGTCGTACCGGCGCCTCCGTGATGTATGATCACTGACATCCTTGGAAAAATCCAATCATGCGGCGCCTCCTTTAGAACAAAGAGGCTTTCTCCACGCAAGCTGTCAGCATGGAATGAAGATGCATCTGCAGCAAGAACGACCTTGATCCCTCGCGACCTTAATAGGATAACCACCTTTTCTAAAAAAAGCGGAGCCGGAAGGGTTCCCATGCTGCCAAATCCCAGGTAAATTGGAGGCGGATCGGTTTCGATAAATCTAACCAGCTCGGCAGGAGGTGACCAGGATTTTGGTGCGTCCAGAAACCAATATCCGCTGATTTGAGCCGTCTCCGGCCAATCTTCTGGTCTGGGCAAGACCGTTTCACTGAAACCGTGCAGAACGGGATGAGCAGGGTAATCGGACCTAAAAACAGGCAGCGGCTTTAATCCCAGACGGTTGCTTCGAAAGCGGTTGATTGGAGGCCGGAATGCCTGCCAGGAGAGCTGCCGAAAAATCGTGTGGCTGAGCCTGTTCAGCCATCCCGGAAGGTTGGTGCGGTTAGTAACGTAAATATTCGGGTATCTGTGGGTTGGGACCAGAGGGAGCAGGCTGCCTTCGAAGCAGGGCAGGTTGAGCTTTTGGGCGATGCTCGTTGCAGGAAATTCCAGGTAGCTTCCACCCCGGAAAAGGACTGCCTCGGTTTGTTCGCATATTTTTAGAACCTGATCAGAGATGCGCTCGACTTCTGCGGTTTTACGCCGAATCCTGCTTAACCTGGTGGATCGAAGAGTCATGACCGCCTGCGGTGGGCTGATCGTCCAGCGCGAGGAATTCGACCCCATATTGCTGGATGAAGGTTTCGAAGGTCGGAGGGGCAGCCAGCTGAGCGTCAAACCCAGCCTGCTTCAAACCAACAGCCAGCGCAAGAAACGGCTGAACGTCGCCGCGGGAACCATTAGTCAGGATCGTAATCCGCATAATTATTTCGTGCTGCCTGGAGATATTTTGTCCTTTATGATCATCTCAGGATCAGCCCAATGCTCCCTGTCAGATTGCCGATCGACGAGGTTGGACGACCCGGGTACGCTTAAGCTGCTCTTCTGCCTCGCTGAAGTACTCCTGGACCGAGCTGAAGGTCTGGATCCATTCCGCATAGTGCCGTAAGCCTTCTTCAAGCGGGACCTGTGCTTTCCACCCCAGCGTCTCCAATTGACCGGCGTCCGTGGAGAGGTGCCGGAAGTCGCCCGGGCGGAAATCGCCGCGCAGAAGCGGCTGGACATCCCGTTCATATACTTCAGCAAGCGTCCGGGCAAAATCAATCACCGTGGTCGCGATACCCGTCCCGACATTAAAGACCCGCCCGTCTGCTTCATCGCACTCGGCGACCAGCAGGTTGGCGCGGGCTACGTCTTCGACGAAGATGAAATCACGGGTTTGAAGCCCATCTTCATAAATCACAGGGGGTTTTCCACTCAGGATGCGGGTCGAAAAGATCGAGCACACCCCCGTATATGCATTGAAGATCGATTGGCGCGGTCCATAGGTCAGGGAGTAGCGCAGCGCTGCAGACGGGATCCCATACACGCGACCCAGATTAAGCGTGAGGATTTCGTTCATGTACTTCGACATCGCGTAAGGCAATAGTGGATTAACAAGGCTTTCGTCGATCGGGAGGCCGCTCATCTCTGAACCGCAGATCGGGCAGTGCAGCTCCCATTCGCCGCGTTCCAGCTGCTGCACAGGGCGGGGCAGCGGGCGGCAAACCCCGTGCTCCGGGCAGAGGTATTTCCCTTCGCCGTAGACGGCCTGCGACGAGGCGCTGACCACTTTCTTGACCGGGTGTTTTTCGCGGATCAGCTCAAAAAGCACCGCCGCAGGGAGCGAGTTGTTGCTGAAATAATGGCTGATCGCGTCCGTAAAACCGCCGTCGGCAGCCTGGTGAAAGACCCAGTCGACGCCCTCGAGCGCCCGGTCCAGGTCATCTCGGGAACGGACATCGCCTTCGATGAACTCCGCCTGGGGGTTGATCCAGGCAGGTTTGCCCTGCAGGTGGGTGGGTTTTGCCAGGTTGTCCAGGATGCGTGCCTGGTGGCCTTTAGCGATCAAGAGATCGACGATGTGGGAGCCGATCAATCCGGCCCCGCCGGTTACCAATGCTTTCATGATTTTTTATAAAACCTCGAACGCAGATTCACGCAAATTATTCTGGATTTATTCAATTGAACAATCCCTGGAAGATGATCGTGCCGGAAAACTATCCTATCCAAATCTTAGATGGTCTTCGCTGGAATTCCAACTACCGTACAATGTTCGGGCACATCTTTTGTCACAACTGCGTTTGCCCCGACAATTACGTTGTCCCCAATAAGAACTTTTCCAATTATGACTGCTCCAGTCCCAATGCTGACATTATCGCCAATGGTTGGTATTCCAGTCTTGGCCGCTCCGATTACTACGCCAGGCAGGATGGTCAGATTCTTACCAATCACGACATCAGCATGGATGACTGTAGGACCAAAAAGGGCGATAAATAATCCTTCTCCGATTTGTGCTTTCGGAGGCAACTCCAGCATACTGTACATTCGTATGAATGGATATAGGGCACGATTGATGACTAATAAAATCCACAAAAATGGATTCGATTTTTTACATCAGAGCGCATGCCCTATCCTGTACCAAATTATGCCAAGAAAAGATGGATTCGTATAAAGCGTCTTCAGACATGCACTAAAACCAGGTGTTTTCCCTTCGGTATATCGAGCCAGGTCGCTTTTGATCAATCGCAACATCATCTGTTTATTGACCTACTTCTCTTTGTGTCTTTGTGATGGTCTAATCTTTTTGATGATGAGCCTTCGTGACAACGTCGAAAACTTTCCAGACCGCAAGCCCCGCAAAGGGCATGAAGGCAGCATCCACCGGCAGGCGGTAGCGGACGCTGGCCCAGGTAAGGATGTGGAGCAGCGAGAAGACAATCCCAAATAAATAAATCAGCGAGCAGCGCCGCCGGTCCGGCCAGGAAAGGATCAACCCGAATATAAAGAAAGGCAGGTAGAGCCCGAAGGAGAAGACTCGCAGAAGGTTGCTAGACAGCGAAGATTCCTTTGAGAACCAGAAATTGAAATAAATCCCGATCCGATCCAGGCTCAGCAGGATATAGCGGATAGGATCGTCCAGGACAAACTGTATGCCGCGCCGGGTGAGCTCGGAGTTCCACTGTGCATCGTTAAGCCCCAGCGAAGCCAGGTCAGCAGGAAGCTCTGCGGCAAAGTCCTGGTCGAACTGCGTCCCGTGGTGGGGATGGTTTGCCGAGTACAGCGCATAGCCGGCGTTCGAGTTCAGCGGCAGAATGGATTGATAGACCCGGTAGTTGCGGATCGTCCAGGGTAGGACGAACAGGATCAGCATCAGGAGGGTCAGGCCGACCCGCCCGAGCAAGCGAGAAATCGATTGCTTGCGGGCTGCGATCAAGATCCAGGCCAGAAGGAACGGGACCCACAGTAGGATCGTCTGGCGGAGCAGCGCCGCTACACCAAGCACCGCGCCTAGCAGGACCCACTTCCAGAGCCTGTCTTCCCCTCCGGATTTAATGGCTCATCCTTTGGGCCGAACCCTACCAGCTCCATCGATAGCTCCAGCGAAGCGAGCACTGCGCTTATAAAGAATGGCTCGGTCATCAGGGTCGCGTCGTGAAACACAAAATAGGGGTAGACTGCGGTTAAGAACGCCGCGATAAGCCCGACATTCTCGCCAAACAGCCGCCGGCCGATCCGAAAGACCAGCCAGATTGTCAGCAGGCCGACGATGACCACCTGCACCAGGCGGGCAGCTAACGGGTGCGGACCGGCGACGGCGTACACTGCGCTCAGATAGAGCGGGTATACAAAGGACCAATGGGCTGTCGGCGCTCCAGCCGGGCTGCGGAACGGGTACCAGGGCTTGTCGAAGGAATAACCCTTCCCTGCCAGGATCGATTCCGCCAGTGCCTGGTAGGAATGCTGGTCGAAGACCCGCACCTGCTGCGCCCCTTCGAGCGTGTCGCCTAACCAGACTGAGGCTCCTAACCGCAGGATGACCGCCAGGATCAGGATCCCCCAAAGAAACCCTTTTGTTTTATCCTTTTTTTTACTTTCTTTACTGGATTCGATCGTCATAGCCCGCTCCTTTAAATCTTACAAACTCTTCGCGCCCTTTGGGGCTTTGCATTCACCGCATTTCAGGAGCTACTTGATATATCGCATCCCACAGGGGATAAATATTCTGCCAATCGTAGCGCTCTTCCGCCCAGATTCGGCCGTTTGCGCGCAACCGCCGGTTCAGCGCCCCGTCCGACAGCAGCCGGCAGACTGCTTCAGCAAAAGCCTGCGGACTGTCCGCGATCAGGATGTTTTCGCCATCCTGGATCTGCAAGCCTTCTACCCCCACCGTCGTCGAGACGATGGGCAGCCCCCTGGCCCAGGATTCGACGATCTTTACCCGCATCCCGCTGCCCGAATGGAGCGGGACGATGAACGCCGCGCAGCGCTCCAGGTAGGGCCGGGGATCGGCTACGTAGCCGGTCGTATGGATGGACGGGTCTGCTTCGGCCAGCCTGAGCAGGCTCTCCGCCGGACGCTTGCCGGCAATCGTGAAGTTCGCTCCAGGGACTGCCCGTCGGACGAGCGACCAGACTTCCCGGATGAACCATTCCACCCCCTCTACGTTCGGCAGCCAGAACATCGTCCCCAGGTGGAGCACTTCCAGGGATCCGGGCTGCGGCTCCACCGGCTGAAGCGCCTGGAGATCCGTACAGATCGGGATGACGCGGCTCGTGCGGTGGAGGTCCCCAAGTTCGCCTGTTCCATGCGTTAAGCTTTTCCAGAGTTCTCTGGTCGTGCTCGCTCACAGTGACGAGGTGGTCGATCGCACGGCAGATGCGGGCTTCATAACCACGGAGCGCACGCCACTCCCGTTCCAGCACCAGCCGTTTGAGCGGATTGCGATCGCCCTGCGCCAGCCGCTCGAAGATCTGAAAAGAGGCGTTGTGGGCGTCCAAAACTGATTGGACATGCGAACCCCTGAGGCGCTCAAAGCCCAGCGCATCAAGGTACTGCGCCATCCAGAGCTGATCGGAATGGATAAAATCGAAATTCGAGCTTCGAAACTCGAAATCGACCTTTTCCGCCATCCTGGGAATCCGAATCGCGGCGGATAACGAATGGTTTTCCAGTGAGCAGGCTTGCGAGCATCGCCTGGAGATCACGCCCGCGCGAGCGGACCAGCGGGACGGCATGCACAGCCCGGCAGAAGGAGCGCAGGTGTTCGAGCGCTTCGGGAGTGTCATCCGGGCGGGAAAACGCCAGCAGCGTCACGTCGTGCATCTGGGCCAGGTAGCGCAGGGTGTAGTAGCTGCGGACTTTTGGCCCGGCGTCGGGAGGGTAGGGGACGAGCTGGGAGAGGAAGAGAATATTCAACCCGGTGGCCCGGCTTGCGGGGAGTCCTTGATTCTGTAGTACAGACCCAGGACCGTTCCGAATAATATCCAGGAATAGACGCTGTGTCGAAAGCCGGTGATCGTGATGTTGTAAACGAATGGGATCAGCCAGTCGGCGAATAGAAACGAAGCAAAAAGCATCGCCGCAAATCCGCACAAAATTCCAGCAGAATAAGCCCTGAGGAAACCCGGGTCCTGGGCTTTGTACACCCGATAGGCGACCCACAGGGCGGCAGCCATCCCCCAGACAAAAAGGATAGTCCCAACCAAGCCAGTCTGGGCGTAGACGTCGACGAACATGTTGTGCGATGGGGGTGCATAACCCCAGGCATTCCAGCGGGACCAGCCGGCGGCCAAGCGGGATGCAGGAATGAAGCTCGGATCTGCCCAGTAGTAGAAGTAATTCACCAGACCCAGACCCAACACCGGGGAGCGGGAGGTCAGGCGGATCACGTCGAGCCAATACAAGGGGCGGATGCTGGAAGCGCTTAAAATTTCTGGGGTATAGAGAGTTCTGGTAGAGCTCGGTCCAATTGAATACTGCGAAGACGACGATAATCACCATTCCGATCCAGAAAAACTTACGGTTCTTGAGGAATAACAGAAGGGACAGCCCGACCAGCGCTGGCACCCAGCCGCCTTTCCAAACCAGAATCCGTAAAGCCCAGACCACCCAGACCAGCAGGCAGAAGACCGCTGCCCATCGAATATATCGCTTGAGACCAGGGTTGAAAATCAAGCTGCGCTCCCACCAGAACTACCGACCAGATCATCAGCGCACCGGTGACTCCCAGGTCGCGAGTTCGCACCGAGCCGGTGACCAGCTCGAAGACTATCCCAGAAAAGCCTATCGCAATCACGATCAAGGTCCATAGCTTCAGGTCCTTTTCGTTAACGGTCTGGTGGGCGGTGAGGAAATGCAGCCGCAAAGGACAGCGCGAACAGTGCGTACTGTCCGGCCTGGACAATTACAAGGTTGCTTTTCGCGTCTGGTATACGCCAATTCCATGTTCCGTTCCCAGAAATCCACGCAATCAGCGCAGCAATAAGAAATAGACTAAGCGGTAGATTAAGAGGAGATGGCCTTACCTGTACCTGACGTTCGATAACGGCCATCTTTACGACCCAGATTGCGGTTGATCCCGTAATCGCTAGCATCGCCAGCGGGAGTGTAGTTGAGGTCCCCGTATCGATTGTCAATCCAGTTGTCGCTGAGGTAAGAATCAGTAGCGTTAAAATAAGTTTTGTGTTTCTTATAGCAACAAGCCCAAAAATGGCTAAAATCAAAATTCCAACGGCATATTTCCATGGGATATATTTGCTCCAAGCTACTACCGTGGCGCTTATGACCAGCACACCAAGAATAACCATGAACTTTATGAACTTTAGATTAAGTTCAAATGGATGATGGGCTAATAGTTTTTTCTGTAAGGTTTCCATATCGTTAATCCAATTCGGAACCAATAAGCATGATTAGAATATTATACATTTCACTAACTCAATAGAAAAAGGGTTAAATAAACAATGATTTACAGGTCATATTCCAATGAGTTCCTGAATTCCTCTAATGCTACTTCATTATCTGGATAATCAAAAATGGATTTCGATCCCCATAAGAGCGATTTGACAAGGTTTGAGAAAAATAAGGTCGATTTATATATGATTACTGTTTTAAACCCAAAATGCTTTCTGAAGAATACTGCTTTTTTTTCATAAATTCGTTCAAACCGTTTCATAGTCACACGCTGCATGGTCGCCCCCCCGATGTGGACGATCTTAGCGGAAGGTAGGTGGTAAACTTTCCACCCGTCTTTTCTGAGACGGAAACACCAGTCTTCTTCCTCGGAATAGAGCGGATCATACTTTGTATCAAGAAATCCAACGATTTTGGCGGAGGAAGATCTCACCATCATGCCGGCGCCACACACTGCAGCAACTTCTATAGGCTCTCGACCAACAGGTTTTATCGGGAACAACCGCTCAGAAAATGGTTTCAAACCCTCAAACCAGGGATTTGGCTCTCTCCCATAACAGATTTGCCAGCTCCCATCCGGATTAACAAGTTTGCTCCGACGACTGCGACATCCGGTCGAGCATCCAGAAAAGAAACCATTTCCTTGAACGCACCTGGCTTTGTGATGGTGTCATCATTTAAAAGCATCAAGTAGCGCCCGCTTGCCTGTTCGAATGCCATATTATTATTCGTAGAAAAGCCAAGCAATTCTTGATGTTCGATGATCTTCACGCAAGGGTAAGTCCGCCGAACTGCTTCGCCGGAGTGATCCTTGCAGGCATTATTAATAACGATTATTTCCAGACGCAGGTCACCGGCAGTAGCATAGACAGAGGCTAAACAGTCTAACAACATATCCCGGTTATTTGTGTTCACGATGGAGATGGAGACATCTGGGATCTGATCGGTTCCATCAATTTCATGATCCAAATAATTAGCCATTTCTATCTGCCTTTTGACAGGCTCTCGACAAGTTGAGAAAAACGAGCTCCTATTTCAATCCAATTATATTTTTTTTCAACCAGCTTTCGGCCGGAATGAGCCAGTCTTTCGCGCAAGACCGGATCAAAAAGCACCTGGAGGATGGCTTGTGCAATAGATTTCGGGTCGTCGGCGATAAGGATATCTTGCCCATGCGTGATCTCCAGCCCTTCGGCGCCTTTCGATGTGGAAACCACAGGTGTCCCGAGGGCCATCGCTTCCAGGATCTTTAAACGCGTACCGCCACCACTGCGGATGGCGCGACCGCCACCGATGAGGCTGCAACAGCAGGACGTACATCCTCGAGGTAGCCAGTCAGAGTGATGCCTTCATCAAGCGAAAGCACACTTAGATCAACACCCCCGGTTTTACCTGTGACCTTCAGTCGGACATCCGGATTGTCCTGCCTGATCAGAGGAAGCACTTCCTGTATGAAGAACTTCATGGCATCCAGATTGGCATAATAGGTCAGTGAACCGTTGAATATAATCGAGTTAGGAACAGGCTCGGGTGTACCAAGGTTATGCGTTTCAAGGTCTACGCCGTTGGGGATAACCTCTATTCGCCCGATATATTCCGGAATTGTTTTCTTTACTGCCTGAAAGTCGCGATCAGAGACCATAGAAACCCCATCGAATTTTGGATAGAGACATCTTTCGTATCTCCAGCATTTTTGCCAGGAGACCCAGCGGGCAAATTTTTTCAATGGATTCGTCTGGCTCTTATATAAGTCATGCATCCATAACGTGTAAAAATTGTGTTCTTCCAGAAAACGAGGATATCCGGGAGGTTAAGTAAGTAAGGTGCAACGTCAAGACAGGTTGCGATTAGGACGTCAAATTGCTCTACATAGGCGATCTCTGCCACTTTTGCTTCCATGTCTCGGCTGACTCCGCGGATAATGTCCCGTGGAGTTAAGGATAAATAACTGCTCAAGCGCTTACTGGGATCTCGCCAGAACGGGTCCCTCTTGATCACATCGAAATGGTCGCACAATTGGCTCATTAGAGGAATATATTGGCGTTCATTTTCCAATGGCAGGTATGAGATCAGGTGTATAGTATGCTTTTCATGAAGGGCGCGAAGCAGATAGTGGAGTCGAATGCGTGAACCGTTGTCCAGCGGGAAGGGAAACCAAAGGCTTACCCATAGAATTTTCACAAAAATTCCCCCA
>CAWBGK010000018.1:0-264241 GCA_963788305.1 uncultured Chloroflexia bacterium | reverse complement strand
CCGCATCGTAGTCGCGGCTGCCGTAGGAAGCCAGGCCGTAGAGGTTCTCTTCTGGGCGGGTGAAGAATTCAGCGATGTCACGCATCATCATGTAGGTGGTGGGGACAGCCAGCTCGTAGCCGTATTTGGCCTTGAAGGCTTCCTTCTCGGCCGGATCCTCGAAGAGGTCCTTGCGGTAGACAAGGCCCATGCAGTCCTGGTTGATCGGGAGGGCGAAGATATTGCCGGAGCCTTCCGGATACTCGCCGTACTGGCGCAGGGCAGCGGGGGTGAAGTCATCAGCGCTGATCAGCTCGCTCTTGATCGATGAAGTCGTTCAGCTGAACAACGTGACCGCCGGAGGCGAACTCGGACATCGACTGGCTGTCGAACATGGCCAGGTCAAAGCCGGAGCCCTGGGCTGCAAACTCGGCCGCGATCTTGTCGTGCCACTGCGGGCCGTAGGGGACCAGGTCCGCGCGAACTTTTACGCCGGTCAGCGCAGTATACTGCTGGGCGATCTCTTCGAACTTCTCGCCAAGGCCACCGGAGTGCCAGACGAAGACCAGCTCGACATCGGACATCGGCGCTTCGGCTGCAGGCGCTTCGGTCGCGACCGGCTCGGCTGGAGCTTCGGTAGCAACGGGTGCAGCCGGGGCTTCGGTCATGACCGGCTCGGCTGGTGCAGGAGCAGCAGGAGCTTCAGTTGCGGCGGGCGCCGGGGCCTGGGTAGGAGCCGGGGCGCAAGCTGCTGCAAGCAAGCCAAGCAGCAAGAGCGCTACCATAACGGTGTTGAAAAATCGATGTTTGTGCATTTTCTCCTCATTATCCTTCAATTATTGGTATCGATACTCTATTTCAGGTGCCGTCAAAATCCGAGAAAACTCAGGTCAGGTTCGAAACGCAACCACCTCCTTCCTTTATCCATAAAGCAAATCGAGGCGTCCCTGACAGCTTTCTTTTGCCTCCAGCTGGCCGGGTCGAGTTCCCGATCTAAACTATATGGTCGTGCTGAATTCACCACACCCGCAGGACATATTATCTTCCTGCCTGTCGCATACTCATTTTATCGCAAGAGGATGGAAATACGCTAGTGAAAAACCGCTGGATTCTCCCAAGACGGGCGCATGACTTTCCGACCGTGCTGTTATGCATGAATGGCGACCAGCGTTCTCTCACATACGTGAATATAGCATGCATATGTGAGTTTGTCAATAAGCGGGAGCCCAGAAAAGGTCTTAAATGAGCTTTTCTAATGTCACATTCGTGAATCAACTGGTCAATCGTGAAAATTGGGACTTGACATCTGTCTGCGATCATGCTATTTTAAACATGCAGCGGGGGTTTCAACAACTGATTTCTTCGGCCGGGCGGATTACGCCTCCAATCTGATTCTGCCGGAGTCCACACCCATTCTGCCATTTCCTCCCTTGTCGCAGGAGAGTCAATCATTTCAGACAACGACAAGGAGTTTTCTATTATGGATTGGGGTAAAGCCAACCGAGTATCTAAAGTAATCAAGCAAGATGGGAAGTGCTTCTATCTGGCCATGGACCACGGCTATTTCCAGGGCCCCACTTCCAGGCTGGAACACGTCGGTAATGCGGCGCTTCCTTTAGTAGAGTTCGTCGACGCCCTGTTTGTGACGCGCGGCGTGCTCCGCTCGCAAATTCCACCCACGACCGAAACCCCGATCATCCTGCGCGTAAGCGGCGGCACGAGCATGTCTGGCGGTGATCTCTCTAATGAAGGCATCACGACCTCCGTTGATGAGATGCTGCGGCTGAATGTTTCCGCGATCGGGATTTCCGTCTTCGTCGGCAGCGATTACGAACACGATTCGATCTTGAACCTGGCCCAGCTGGTTAACTGGTGCGAGCCTTACGGCATCCCGGTGATGGCTGTGACGGCTGTGGGTCGGGAGATGGACAAACGCGAGGCGCGCTATCTGGCGATGGCCTGCCGGATCTGTGCAGAAATGGGTGCTACCGTCGTCAAAACCTACTACTGCGATAATTTCGAAAAAGTCGCCAGCGGTTGCCCGGTCCCGGTTGTGATAGCCGGCGGTCCAAAGACCGACAACGATTTCGAAGTCCTCGAATTCGTTTACAAGGGCATGCAAGGCGGCGCGATCGGTGTGAACCTGGGCCGGAACATCTGGCAGAACGACCGGCCGCGCGCGATGGCGTGTGCCCTGAAGAGCGTGATCCACGAAGGATACACGCCCAAGCAGGCTCTTGAAGTTTACGAAACTTTTGAGCGTTAAACCTGGCCCTCCTGGTCGTCAGCGAGAAGAGGCCCGGCAGACAAAGTCAGCTTTCCGGTTTTTACCTTATGGAAAGCCGTGCCTCTTCTTGGATTTTTTTGAAGTTATTCCGCTGATCGGAATTTGATGTCCCGGCAGCGCATTTTATCGAATACCTTGTCAGGCTGAATGCCTGGCTTATTGGAGGCCAGTTCGTATGGAAAAATATCTCGTCGAGACGCTGAGAACAGAAATCAAGCAGTTCAGCCAATCCATCACGAAAACCCAATGGGTCCGGCCCGGGTTGTCCATCTCCATCAAGACATCGTGGCGCAATATCTTCGGGATCCAGGAATCACTGCTTCTGATCGGACAGGTCAGCTGGACTTCGCCCGTCCTCCCAGATCCCGAAGGCTGGGCATGCGTGCGGCTGGAGGCGCTGCAGGGTTTGAGCGATCTGCCGGTGTTCGATCCAATCGAGCTGGGAGAGGCGCTCTCAAACAGCAGGGCGCTCTGTGAGACACCGCTGCCCCCACCGATCGCGCTGCTGCATGCCGCGCTGACTTCAAAATATGTCTGTTTTGGCGAACCGCTGCCGATCCTGGCAGCATCCTGCCTGAAAAACTCTTCTCAGGTCCTGCACGAATGGTACAAAGAGTCCGCGCTGATCGCACCGTTTGATGCGGATATGCGCCGGCTCTGCAGGAGGATCACGCGCGCGGCCCAGGTCCGCTGCGCATATGTCCTGCTCAACCGGGGGCTGCTGGTCGGCGGCGAAACCAGCGCGGAATGCTGCAGCTCGTTTGCACGCCTCGCTCAAATCGCGCAGGACCGGCTGCCGGCCGAAGAGCCAGCCGAAGAAGCGCTTTCACCAGGCGACAAACTGGAGCTTCCAAAGATCCGCTACCAGATCTCGTCCCAACGAGGCCGTCCCCTGGTGCTGCACCTGGATGATTCCGCAGAGATCCGAGAATTCATCGAATTCGGCAGCAGGCGAACAGGTGCTTCAATCCGGGCTGCCGGTTCCGAGCCGCTTCGCCCGCACAGGCATCCCGGTGCGCGTCCCGGATGGAGAATTCGGCGAGGGGGCCCTGCCGACCGAATCTGCGCTCGGCACAAGCATGCTTTGGAAGACCGGGTTAGGAGCGATCGCGGCCGCCGATTCTCAGCCGCGAAGCGAAGGAAGCGTCGGGCTTTTTCCACGATGGCGTCCTGGCAGTCCAAACGGCTGCCCGACTGGGGGAATACCACCCGCTGGCGCTCGAGGATCTCGAATCTGCAGCAAAATGGACGGCTGCCAGACGGCCTGAGCTGCTCCCGTTCTCGGGAGAAGTGGCGCTGGTCACTGGCGCAGCGTCTGGAATTGGGAAATCCTGCGCCGAGTTGCTCCTGCGGCGCGGCAGCAGCGTGGTCGGTATCGACATCAATCCGGAGATCGTTCGCTCATTTGATCATCCGTGCTATCGCGGAATGGAATGTGATATCACGGACGAAGAAAATGTGATCAAGACGCTCCAGAAGGTTGGGGCTGAATTCGGCGGGCTGGACATGCTGGTGCTGAATGCCGGGCTTTTCCCCGGCGGAGTTCACATTGAAAAGCTGACCCTGGCAGAATTCACGAAGGTATTAAACATCAACTTTGTTTCAAACATGGTGATCCTGCGCGAGGCTTTCCCGCTGCTTCGGCTGGCGCCACGCTACGGCCGGGTGGTCGTCGTGGGATCCAAGAACATGCGCGCCCCGGGGCCTGGCGCGGCGGCCTATTCGACTTCTAAAGCAGCCGTCACCCAGCTTGCGCGCGTTGCTGCGCTGGAATGGGGCGGCGACCGGGTGAGGGTGAACGTCATTCACCCTGACGCAGTCTTCGATACCGCCCTGTATACCGAAGAGGTGCTGAAGGCGCGCTCTGCGCATTACGGCATGACGGTTGATCAGTATAAAAAGCGCAACCTGCTGAAAACCGAGATAAAAAGTCATGATGTGGCTGAGCTGGTCGCCGAGATGTGCGGCCCACTGTTCCAGCACATGACCGGCGGGCAAATCCAGATCGACGGCGGCAATGACCGGACGATCTGATTTCGATCGGTCAATTCTCCCATGTCTTCACATTTGTGACGACTGGTGTTAATTTTCGTATCAAAATTCAGAAATGAACAATGAAGAGGATGGGTCTAAATTATGGCAATGAAAAAATTTATCAACAATGCAGAAGAATCTCGTCCCAGAGCTCGTCGACGGCTTCGTGAAGTCCAATCCCAAGCGGGTTGTTCAATCAGCCGAGCGGATCGTCGCACGTGCCGAACCTAAAGAGGCCGGCAAAGTCGGCGTCGTCACGATGGGCGGCGCCGGGCACGAGCCCGCATTAATCGGCTGGGTCGGAAAGGGCTGATCGACGTCTGCGCCCTGGGCGATATCTTCGCTGCGCCTGGTGCGCCGCGGTGATGGAAGCGTTAAAACAGGCTGACCGCGGCGCCGGCGTCGTCCTGGTCGTGTTCAACCATGAAGGCGATGTCCTTTCATCGAACATGGTCATTCAGATGGCCGGGCGTCAGGGCATGAAGATGAAGCGGGTCTTGAGCAGCGATGACATCTCGAACGCACCCCGGAACGACCAGGACAACCGCCGCGGGCTGATCGGGACGCTGATGGTCATCAAGGTCGTCGGAGCTGCCGCCGAGGCGGGGTATTCATTCGATGAAGTGCTGCGGGTCGGCGAGAAAATGAGCCTCAGCACGGCGACGATCGCGGTCGCGGCCACGCCTGCGACGCACCCGGCGACCGGTTTCCCGTTCTTTGAGCTGCCCGATGACGAGATGGAGATCGGGATGGGCCAGCACGGCGAAGCCGGCGTCGGCCGGATGAAGCTGAAAAGCGCGGATGAAACCGCCAAGATCATGCTCGACAACCTGCTGAAGGATTTGGACGTGAAGGCCGGCGAAAAGCTGGTGGTATTTATCAACGGAACCGGCGCCACGACGCTGATGGAAATGTTCATCGTCTTCCGCCGGGTCGCCCAGCTGCTCGAGGAAAAAGGGATCCAGCTGGTCGGTTCGCAAATCGGCGAGCTGCTCACCGTTCAGGAGCAGGGCGGCTTCCAGATGTCGATCGGACGGGTGGACGACGAGCTCGAAAAGCTTTACAACGCGCCCTGCGATGCGGCTTACTATAAAGTGGTCTAGGTCCTGATTGAATGGAGATATCCCCGACATGGTTATGCAGGTAAATAAAGAAGATCTCAAACGCATGCTTGGCGGAGCGATCGAGATCATCCGCGAAAAAAACTGAGCTCTGCCATCTGGATGCCGCGATCGGCGACGGAGACCACGGGATCACGATGCTGCGGGCGATGGAAAAGATGGGCGAGGTGATCCAGGCCGAACCAGAAGGCGATCTGGGGGCGATGCTGAGCAACATCGCCTGGGCATTAATGGACATCGACGGCGGCGCAACCGGACCGCTGTTCGGCTCGCTTTTCCTCGGGATGTCCGAGGCGACTGCAGGTCTGACCGCGCTCGATGGAGACGGTTTTGCCCGGATGTTCGAAGGCGGGCTGCTGTCCATCGAGGGGCAGACGAAGGCGCGCATCGGCGATAAGACGCTGATGGACGCCCTGATCCCTGCCGTCCAGGCGCTGCGAGCATCAGCGGATAAGGGTGAGCCGCTCGAGGCGATGCTGGCTGAAGCTGCGCATGCCGCCAGGCAAGGCTCGGAAAGCACATGCAATTTTCCTGCACATTACGGTCGGGCAAAATACCAGGGCGATCGAACACTCGGTCATCCAGACCCCGGAAGTGTTTCGGTTGCATACATTTTCCAGGGTTTTCTGACCGGGTTGGAACAGAAATAACCTGAAGAAGCTGCCGGTCGGGTCCCCTGCGGATCCGGCCGGCAAATGAGTAATCCAATAAGGATGGCTACATGCCCGAATATCAAAGCCGTCTGGAACTGCTGGCGCGAGTCGCTTCGCTTTACTACGATAAAGAGCGAAATCAGCAAGCGATTGCCGATGAAATTGGCTTGAACTCGCTCTGCAATTTCACGCCTTCTGACGGAGGCGCACAAACGCGGGATTGTTGAGCACATCATCCATTACCCGTGGCGGACATCCAGCGAGCTGGAGAACGCAATGTTGGCGAAGTTCCACCTCAGACAGGTCCACGTCTTAATCCGGCAGAATAAAAGCTACGATGAAACGCTCCAGGGGCTGGGTGTGCTGGCTGCGGAATATCTAACTTCGAGGCTCAACAGTGTCAAGATCGTCGGGATCAGCTGGGGGACCGGGCTCTACCAGATGGTGCGAGCTTTTCGACCGCAAAACCGGCCCGACATGGAAGTGGTCCAGATAATCGGCGGGACCGGCACGGAGCACGGCTCTTCGATCGGCCCGCTGCTGGCGCCGAACCTGGCCAACGCTTTGGGCTGCACCTGCCATTACCTCCACGCGCCGCTGCTTATGGAGAATGAAGACGCGAAGAACGCGTTAATGCAGGACAAGATGATCCGGGATACGCTTGATAAGGCCGCAGTATGCGATATCGGCCTGGTCGGGATCGGCTCCACCTTGCCGGAATTGTACAACGCCTACAAGCTGGGCTATCTGCCGCTGGAAGAAGTCGAGGCGATGCGGGCAGACGGGATCGTCGGAGATGTCGCCTGCCTGCATTTTGATAAAGATGGAAAGATCCTGACAGACCACTGGATCAACCGGCGGATGTGCGCGATCCCCGCCGAAACGCTTGGAAAAATGAAGGAAGTTGTAGCAGTCGCCGGCGGAGCTAAAAAGGCCGAGAGCATCCTCGCGGCGCTGCGCGGGGAGCTGGTCGACACGCTGATCACCGACGACGAGGCCGCCCGGCGGGTGCTGGAGATCCAAAGCCAGAATAACGGCAATTGATTTGTAACCAGCTTCATGCTGCGAGCGCCAGTACAACCCCAGGTAAAAGGCAGCCCAGACATGGGTGTTCAGATTATCGAGAACCACAACGATTTTCTCGGCATCTGGGTAGAGCTCATCGGAAACAATCCGCATCACTTCAGCCCATTCAACTCTTCGGCGTTGATCGGTGATCTCGATATGCCGCTTTCCAGCCAATGGCTCCAAGAGCATAAACAGATCCGCTACACCGCCTCGCTTGTATTCATAATCGAACCGTTCGGAGGGCACCTGGTCGTATCGCCAGCGGTTCACGGGTATCCATGAGAAGCTGTTTCGGCATTTCATCGATGCATACCAGCGGACGTTTGGGATCGTAGGGCCTTTGGTACACGTCCAGGACGTCTTCCATGTTGCAAACGAAAGCCGCATCTGCCTTTGGAATACACCACTGCTCTTCTCAGCCACGGCTTGAGTTCATTTTTTTGAGCGTGGTGCGGATGGTCTCATGGGAAACGCTATCTACGTAGCCCAAACGGACAAACCGATCCCTCAGCAAGCGCAGTGTCCAGGCTTTTCTTCCTTCGGGCGGTGCACTACAGGCCAGGGCAATCAAATGCGCTTCCGCTTCGCCATCCAACGCATGTTGGTACTCTCGGTCTGGCCTTTTGCGGGAGAGGGTTGCCTCCAGCCCTTTTTCAACGAGACTCTTGCGCACATTCATAACAGTCACGGGTGAGACGTTGAATGCTGCGCAGATTTGCTCGTATTTCCAATTCGGACCGAGCTGCGCTGCTGTCTGATTTGAGCAAAATATGAGCCCTGGTTACGCTTCGTGCAGGTGCAATTCCAGAGGAGGTTAGTTTTTCAAGGTGCTGTCGTTCTTCGTCTGTCAATTCTATAAAGTATCTTTGGTTCATGGCTCTTGCCTTCCCGTTGAGATTTGCCTCTCTGGTCGCAAGATCCGTGCCAGTTATCATATTGAGCTTTGACTATCTACTAGCACATGTAAGGAATTGATTCCCGCGGGACTTTTCCCGCGGGATTTTCCTTTTTATCCAAATGGTTACACTCGGATCTTAGGAGCTTTTCCATCTGAATCAGTCAATGCGTTTTGAGCGCCAGTTTGAGCGGAAACGAGCGACCTGTCATGAGTTTAAAGAGATGGGTTATACTTAACTACAGTGACACCCTCTGCTATGCAATCCAACCCTCTCCCACTCGACCAGATCCTTAAAGGCGACTGCGTCGAGTTGTTAAGCCGGCTGCCTGAAAACTCGATCGACCTGATCTTCGCCGACCCCCCCTACAACCTCCAGCTGCAGCAGACACTCTATCGGCCGAACATGAGCAAGGTCGCAGCGGTGGACGACGAATGGGACCGCTTCGACGGTTTTGAGGAGTACGACCGCTTCACCACCGCCTGGCTGAGCGCATGCCGGCGCGTGCTGAAAGAGAGCGGGACGATCTGGGTGATCGGGAGCTACCACAACATTTTTCGGGTCGGCGCAAGCCTGCAGGACCTGGGTTTCTGGATCCTGAACGACGTGGTCTGGCTGAAGACGAACCCGATGCCCAATTTTCGCGGCGTGCGCTTCACGAATGCCCACGAGACCCTGATCTGGGCCTGCAAATCGAAGGGCAGGCGCTACAATTTCAACCATCACGCGATGAAATCGCTCAACGACGACCTGCAGATGCGCAGCGACTGGCTGCTGCCGATCTGCAAAGGGCCAGAGCGGATCAAGGTCAACGGCAAGAAGGCCCATTCGACCCAGAAACCCGAATCGCTCTTGTATCGCGTGATCCTGGCAGCCAGCCAGCCGGGCGAGGTGGTGCTGGACCCGTTTTTCGGCAGCGGCACGACCGGAGCTGTGGCCAAGAAGCTCCACAGGCGCTGGATCGGGATCGAGCTCGAGCCAAACTATATCCAGCTTGCCGAAGAGCGGCTGGCTGCAGTCCAGCCGTCGCCGTATCAGGCGGAGGTCTACGACCTGCGCCCCTTCCAGCGCCGCCGGTTCAAGGTGCGCTTCGGGGGCCTGCTCGAGAGCGGACTGCTGGAGCCGGGGCAGAACCTGTATTTCCAGGCCGATCGGGGGAAATCCGCCCGGATCCGCGCCGATGGGCAGCTGCTGCTGGATGGATTTACCGGCTCGATCCACCAGGCGGGGAAATATCTGGCGGGCGGAAGCCCGGTGAACGGTTGGGAGCACTGGTTTTTCGAAGCTGAGGACGGGAGCCTGCGCTCGATCGACGAGCTGCGCCAGCAGCTCTCGGCAGAGATCGCTCCCTCAGGTTCAGACATTCAGGCTTTTTAATAGACAATCAAGGGGCATCTATGCCAGGCAAAACACCCAAAATACACAGGATCGCGATCTGCACCGGCGGGGGCGACGCTCCAGGGTTGAACGCGGTCATCCGGGCGGCGACGCTGACGGCGATCGAGCTCGGCTGGGAGATCTACGGCATTCGCGACGGTTACAACGGGCTGCTGCTACCCGAGCGGTTCCCGGGCGGCGGGCTGGTCCGGCTGCTGCGCGACGACGTGCGCGGGATCACCCATCTGGGCGGGACGATCCTGGGGACGACGAACCGGGGCAACCCGCTGCGCTACCCTGTCCGCCACACGGATGGTATGGTGGAAGAGGTGGACCGCTCCGACGAGCTGGTCCGGCTTTTCAACCTGCACGAGCTAGACGCACTGATCTCGATTGGCGGCGACGGCTCGATGGAGATCGCCCACGCGCTGGCTGAAAAAGGGCTCTGGGTAATCGGCGTCCCAAAGACGATCGATAACGACCTGGACCAGACCGTCGTCACGTTTGGTTTTGACACCGCCGTCTCTTTCGCCTGCGAATGCCTGGACCGGCTGCACTCGACTGCTTCGTCCCACCAGCGGGTGATCGTCGTCGAGGTGATGGGGCGCTACGCCGGCTGGATCGCGCTGGAATCCGGCATCGCCGGATCGGCGGACGCGATCCTGATCCCGGAGATCCCCTACCGGATCGAAAGCGTGGTGCAAAAGATCAACGATCGGGAAGGGCAGGGCCGGCGGTTCTCGCTGGTCGTCGTCGCTGAAGGGGCGGCTCCAGAGGGAGGCTCGCTGAGCGTGATGAGCAGGGAAACAGGCAGGGCCGAGCGGCTCGGCGGCGTCGGTGAAAAAGTGGCTGCCGAGCTGGAGGAGCGCACTGGCAAGGAAACCCGATTGGTGGTGCTGGGCCACCTGCTGCGCGGCGGCTCACCCACAAGCTACGACCGCCTGCTTGCCTTGAGGTTCGGCGCGGCTGCCGTGCGGGCGATCGCCGAAGGGAGGCGAGATGTGATGGTGGCGCTCGATCCCCCGACGGTCCGATATGTCCCGCTGGAGCTGGCCACGACCCGGATGAAGACCGTCCCGCTCGACTGCGATACGGTGCTGACCGCCCGCGACCTGGGCATTTGCCTGGGCGATTGAGGCTGCGAAGGTTTCTCTTGGCCATCGAATCGATATTGCATAGCACTCAGACCTGACCCTGACTTTGCCCTTGAATCGGCCTGCTTATGCGCTATCCAATCCTCTGCCAAAAAAACGTCCGCCTGTGGTTAGCGGAAATCAGCGAAACGCTGGGACGCCCGGCCGCGCTGGACGATATCCCTGACGAAGCCCTCAAGAGGCTCTCGGATTCCGGCTTCGATTGGCTTTACCTGATCTGCATGTGGGCGACTGGAGAAGCGGAGGCCGAGATCGCGCGCCGCCAGCCAGGGCTGCAGAAAGAGGCTCGCCAGATGTTGGAAGGAGAGGCCAGCTCACTGTGCAGCTCGTGTTTTGCGATCTCAGGCTACCAGGTCCCAGAAGATTGGGGGGGGCAAGCGGCGCTCGAGCGGCTGCGCGGCAGGATGCGGTCCTGCGGGCTGAAATTAATGCTCGATTTCATCCCGAACCACACCGGCATCAGCCATCCCTGGGCCAGAAGCCACCCAGAGTACTTCATCGAAGCCGATCTTTAAGACCAGCCCGCTCCGCTGGCGATTTTCATCCGACCGAAACAGCCCATGGGAAAAAACTATTAGCACACGGGCGCGACCCGAATTTTCCCCCCTGGATCGATACGCTGCAGCTTAATTACGGCAGCCCATCCCTGCAGCAGGCGATGATCGCAGAGCTGCTCAGCCTCGCGGAGCGGTGCGACGGCCTGCGCTGCGATATGGCGATGCTGGTCCTGCCGGATGTCTTCCAAAAAACCTGGGGGATTCAACCGGAGACATTCTGGCGCGGGGCGATCTCACGGGTGCGCGCTTCCCATCCGGATTTTACCTTCCTGGCCGAGGCATATTGGGGCCTGGAGGACGAGCTGATCCGGCAGGGCTTTGACTTCACATACGATAAGGGACTGTACGACAGCCTAGTCGAGCGGAACCCCGACCGGGTGCTTGAACAGATTCGGCTCGAAACACCCTGGATCGAACGCCGGGCTCATTTCCTGGAAAACCACGACGAACCCCGGGCAGCCGCCGTCTTTCCGCCGGAGGCCCACCGGGCGGCTGCGCTGGTGACCTACCTTCTGCCGGGACTGCGATTCTTCCAATCCGGACAGGAGCGCGGCTTCCGGCTGAGGCCGCCAGTTCAATTCTGCCGACCGCCTCAAGAGTCCACCGACCGCTGGTTGAGCAACTTCTATGCGCTCTTGCTGGAGCAAATCCAGCTGACCCGCTGCCGCGAAGGCACCTGGAAGATGTGCGCCTGCATACCCGCCTGGGATGGCGATCTGAGCTGGAGGAATTACGTCGTCTTCAGCTGGGAAGGGGAAACCGGGGAAAACTGGCTGGCTGCGGTGAACTTCTCCGATCGGCGTTCTTACTGCTATGCGCAGCTCGAGATCGACAGGCTGCGCGGCAGGCAGTTCCGCCTGCACGATGTCCTCAATGGGACTATCTACCAGCGTCCAGACGACCAGATTGCCGAACAAGGTCTTTATTTAGACCGACCGGCCTGGGGTTACCACCTCTTCGAGATCAGACAAATCGATTAAAAAATTCGGGGCGCCAGTAGGCGCCCCGGTCGGTTTCTAATGGCAGGGTATTGTGACGTAAACCGTCTTGGGTTTGTTGCAGCTGTATGTGTAGCGGTAACCCCCCGCGCAGCTGCAGGTCGGCGGTCCAACGACGCCCACCTTTTTCCCGCATCGCAGGTAAACGATCCTGGTTTCGGTAAAAACCGGGGCGATTTTCATCATCGTGGGCTCGCCGCTGACCCCACTGCTCTGGAAATTGCTGAAGCCGCTGCAGCCACTGCAGCCTGTGCCTGAGCTGGGAGCTGAGCTGGTTTTCAGCGACTGCTCGATGCGCGCCTGCGCCTTGCAGGCAGAAGCCTGCATCCCGGTGAAGGATTGGGCGCTGCCGGGGCTGACCTTCGTCAGCAGGTCGCCGGTGGGATCACAGTTGATCAGCGTATCCGGGCTGATGCCCCAGGTCGAAGTGAAAAGCGCGGGATTATAGACCTGGGCTGCATCCTGCTCCGCAGCCTCGGGCGAATTCGGATTGGGCCTCACCCCAAGCTCCTTCGCCTGTACCGCTGGAGCGACCAAAAGCGTGATGGCCAGAATGAAAACCAGCAAGCCAGGCACGAACAGGCTGATTTTTCGGTTCTTTTTCATTAAAAGACCTCCTTTATCATATCCTGACTTGATCCAGGTAAATGGAAATTATTTTACCTGTTGAACCTATCATATACTAATTATCCTTTAGAAGCAAGGATGATTCCCTCTTGCGCGTGCCTCCCCCACTTGACAGGAGCAAATTTCTATTGTACAGTCCATTCGATGTCAGGGATACCTGCTCTTCTTCCATACTTGCGCAGAGGGCTTTTTAGTTGGCTGTTATTCTTCCTGCTGTTGGCCGTTGGCTTAACGACGGCTTCCGCCCAAAGCCCAACGCCCGAAGTGCCGCCCGGTTTTTTCCTGCTTGATTCTGCGCTCGGGGTCACACTCTATAAAAAAAACTATCCCAATGGAAATCCGGATTACGTGCAGCGGATCGACCTGAGCGAAGGCGCCCGGCTGAGCCTGCTGCATGGCGAGATCAAGGAACCGAGACCGACCCGGGGCGATTACGGCGGACCTGACCCGCGCCTGACTTCTCTCCCGATCGAGACCTATTGGCAGCAGCTGCGCCAAACGGAAGAAAATGCATTTTGCCTCACCAACGGGCTCTTTTTTTATATGCCCGAATACCCGACCCGGCTCGCATTTCCTTTGAAAGTGGACGGCGAGATCGTCGCCGACGGCTGGGGGAAGAACACCTATGTCGGGGAGCAGCTTCTGTTAGAGCTCTGGGACGAGCGGGCCGACATCGTCGAGCTGAGCGAAAGTGCATTCTCAGGCTCTACTGCGCCGAACGTGATCGGCGGGCTCACCGAGGAAGCCAACAAGCGCGCCAAGTTTTCCGTCGGACGGACGTTCGTCGGTGTGGACGACCGCGACGCGGACGGTATTTTTGAGACGGTATTGATCTTTAATACGATCTCGGCTGCGCAGAGCAGTGCAGCGGAGGTCCTGCGCAGCTTTGGCGCCGATAAGGTAATGATGCTGGACGGCGGCGGGTCGACTCAGCTGATCTGTGAGAGCGGCTGGCATATCCGTTCGGATCGACCGCTCCCGCAGGCCATAGGAGTCATTGCGGCGGACGAACCACCCGTCTCCGGCGAGGCGGAGGCCCTTTCGGATTGGTCGGTCTCTGTCGAAGGTGAAAAGATCCCTATCCAGGTGGAAATCCAGAATACCGGACTCGTGACCTGGACACCGGAAACGACCACTTACGTCATTCAGTCCGACCGGCTGGAGCTTGCCGAAAGGCTCACTGCATCCGAGGTCACCGCGCCGGGGGAAGCGGTCGTGCTTGAGAGCTCACTCCAGAACAGCAAGCAGACCGGGATCATGCCGCTGGAAGTCAGCCTGGGGATCGAACATAAAGGGAAGCTCTATGAGCTCGAGCCGTTGGATATCCAGGCTGTCGTGCTGCCTCTGGCACTCAACGATCGCGGAGCAGACCTTCTGGGGAAAATTAAGGTCTGGGAGAGCGAACGCCCGGATGAAGTGGATCGGCTGGTTAGCGAGTGGATCGACGCCCAGATGAGCAAGCCAGACCTCCAGGCAGAGCTACCGGGGGTTAATCCCGTCCGATCGCAGGACGTCACGCTCATCCCGCTGCTGATGCTGCCGGCAATGGCGTTGATCGCCTGGATCATCGCCCGCACGCGCGCGTAGGGGGTAATTGAAACCTGCAAATCACGAAATCCGCCTGATGCGGTAAAATGGAACATCCCGGATAATTTGCATCACAGGAGACAGGGAAATGGAGCCAATCAGCGGAAAGATCTTCCTCAGCCGGTTCCGTGTCGACGAAGTCATCCAGCACGGAGAGTTTTATTCACGCTATCGCGGTCTCGATCTCAAGCGAAACCTCAGTCTTTCCATTAAAGTTTTTGAGGATCCGCTCAAACGCGACCCATCCGTGCTGTGCTTCCAACAAGACAACCTGACCCTCCAATCGGCGGTCCATCCAGGCATCATCCCATTTTACGGCGTGTACGATGACCAGGGGATCAGCTTTATGATCGAGCGGTTTATCGAAGGGCCATCCCTGGCGCAGATCCTGCGGCAGAGAGCCGGAAAACCGATGCTCCCGGAAGATGCCCTGATCTATCTCAAAGCCCTGGCAGCTGCGCTGGAGGTTGTCCACAGCTATGGATTCGTGCACAGCACGGTCAGCCCTGCGCACATCCAGGCGACGCGCGATGGATCGATCATGCTGGCGAACTACGGTTTTGCACGCCAGATCGATAAGCCGATGTCGCGAACCGGCGTCTTCGACCTGCCGCTCTGCCAGGCGCCCGAACAGCTGCGCGGCGAGCGGGTTTATCCCGCAACGGATATCTATGCTCTCGGGATCCTCACTTTCGAATTCCTGACCGGAGTACATCCTTTCCTGAGGGTCCCGAGCGGATCTCAGGAGTACGATACGGCGGCTGCGCAGGCGCTCGGCGATGCACACATCAACCAGGCGCCTCCGGATGCAGCCAGCTTCAACTCCAACCTGCCATCTGGCCTTTCAGGAGCGATCCAGACCGCCCTGGCAAAAGACCCCAAACAGCGCTACCAGAACGCGCAGGAGATGCTGGAGATCGCCTGCGCCGTGCTCGGGACAAGCCCTGGGAACGTGCCTGACAGGATCGGCGGCAGAAAATCTGTGCCCGGGACCCAGGTTCTGAACCAGGCTGCAGCAGCCGCAGCGGTTGTCATCCCGCCAACTGCAGCAATGCCTTATCCGCAAAACGCCCCGATCCCCGGGACTCAAGTCGTCCCCGGCAGCGGTGGATGGCCTCAGCAAACGACATATCCACCGCCCACCAGCAGCCTGGCTGAGCCGAAACGTCGCCGCCCCGCCTGGCTGATCCCGGTCCTGGCGATCGTAGCGGTGGCGGCTGTGATCTGCATCGCAGTGGGAGGCTGGGCGTATTCGACTTTTATGGACGCTTACCTGGCAACCTCAACCCCAACGTTAACGGCGACCTTCACAAGCACCCTGACTGCGACCCCGGTGACCCCAGCACCTACCCAGCCGCTGCTTCCAACCGAGCCACCGCCTCTACCTCCGCCGCCCACGTTCACAAATGTCCCTCCGATTGTGCCGACCATACCGCCGCCGGATACCCCAACTCCCGCTCGCACGGCGTATAAAGTGACCATCCGCAACAACCTGGCTGACCCGATCTATGCCTTTCGGAACTGGACTTTGATGGGCACTTCTCCGATCCCACCGGGCAAGTACATCTGGTACCTGAATATCCCCGTCGGCGAACACGCCTTCCAGTTCTGTTTGGATATGACTGCATCCGACTGCGTTGCGGAGAAGTACGCGACGGTCGATCAGGATATCACGATCAGCGTCCCATAAGGTACATCAGAACACCTGAAAAGTAAGGCAGGTGGGAAATCGACGATGCCCTACCTGCCTTTTTTTACGCCTCTGATCGACCTTGAAAACGCCAACACGAGTATAATAGCCGTTCAAGGTTTTTAAGAGATGATCCCCAACAATCCGGAACCGGAGCAGGAGCTAAAGCCCGGTAATCCCCTGGTCGACCTGGAGAAAATTGAAAGCCACCGGATTTCTTCAGCGGTGCGCCGCCGAAAAAGCCAGCAGGCTGTAGGTGTCGGTCTGGCTGTCAACGTCGTGCTCGCAGCCCTGAAGACTTTCATCGGCATCGTCGGCCATAGCCCGGCTCTGCTTGCCGAAGGGATCAATTCTACTTCAGATGTTGCCTACTACCTGGTCGTGCTGGTCTTCATGCGGCTTTCTCACAAACCGGCCGACGAAGAACACCCCTACGGACATAGCCAGCTGGAAAGCATTGCTTCGCTGATCGTCGGCGCCTTCATTGTGACGACCGGCGTTGCGGTATTCTGGAACTCGGTGAACAACGTGTTTGAGCTGATCAGCGGAACCGCCGAATCCAGCGGGGCCGAAGCTGCGGCTTTGTGGGTAGCGTTGTTTACGATCGTCGTCAAGCTGATCCTGCTTCGATACACCCGCCGGCTCGGCAGCCAGACCGGTAATCCGGCGGTCGTCGCCCTGGCTTACGATCACCGCAACGACGTCTTATCTGCATCCGCGGCGGCGGTAGGCATCTTCCTGGGACGCCAGGGGCTGCCTTGGGTCGATCCGCTGGTCGGCGCGCTGGTGGCGCTGCTCATCCTGAAGACCGGAGCGGAGATCCTGCGGCAATCTTCTTCCGAATTAATGGACGCCGTGCCCAGCCATGATCTCTATGAACAGATTGCGGGTCTGCTATCGGGCGAGCCAGACATTATAACTGTCGAAGAAGTCCACGCACACCGCTTTGGTCCGTACCTGGTCGTCAATATCACGATCGGAGTGGATGGCGGTCTGTCCGTCGCCGCCGGAGACTGCATCGCGACCCAGGTCGAGACCCTGCTCTATGAGCAATTTGAGCTGATCCGTCAGGTTTACGTCCATTATCATCCCGTTTCGAGCCCTGCTGTGTGCGCACCGCTGAATTCCGCCCAACAAACGCCGGGTGAGTTTTTTACAAGCTCATGAACGATTCTGACCCATCGCACCTGCTGCCGCTGATGGCATGGAAATTCAGCGGGTTGGTTCCCCACCCGGCTTTGATTCCTTTTTCCCTTCCCATCGAGGTCGACAACCTGGACAAGAGCACAGCCTGGATTCCAGGCGGGGCATACACCACGCTGCGCACTTATCAAACCAGCAAAGCACTTCGTCTGGCCGACCACCTGCGCCGCATCGAACAGACTGCAGCCCTGGCAGGCAAACCGCTGCCCATCGCTAAAGACGGCCTGCGTTCCGCCCTGCGCCAGGCGATCCGCCGCTATCAGGAGCTGGATGTTTCTGCTTCGAAGCTCGATTTACGCCTCCGGCTGACGCTCGACCTGGAAAAGACTCCTGGCGAGGCTTATATTGCCGTCGAAAGGTTGATTATTCCGCCGCCTGAGGCATATCAGGCCGGGGTGAAGGTGATAACCTGTCCGATGGAAAGATGGCTTCCAGAGGCCAAATTGACCCGCTTCATCGACCGCTCCCGCGTTGTGCGCCAATCGCTCCCTGATGAAGTAAACGAAGCGCTGATGGTCAGCCCGGACGGGACCATAACCGAAGGCTTGAGCAGCAATTTCTTCGGGGTGAGGCTCGGCCAGATCCGCACCGCCGGCGAAAAAGTCCTCTCCGGCGTGACCCGGGCGATCACGCTCGACTGCCTCACCAGGCTTAGACTTTCCTTCACTCTGAGCCCAATCCGGTTGGATGAAGTCTCCCTGCTTGAGGAGGCATTCATCACCAGCTCCAGCCGCGGAGTGCTGCCCGTCCGGCAGGTCGACCAGAAATCAATCGGAACCAGAGCTCCAGGCCCAATCTCAATCCTGCTGATGCAGGCATATGAGGCTGCGGTTCAGGAGCAGCTGGAGCCGATCTGATGGGATTGAACGGGTTACCCGTCGTGGCGAGTCCTTCATCCCGTATTAATAGTTCTTGATATAATTTCCTATGGTGAAGGATCCCAAAAAGGACAACAGCTATTCGCTGAAATCAGGCATTCTTTATCGCGGCTCCGAGTATCAGCCGCCCAGATCCTGGCGGTCCCGGCTGATCGGGCGTCCGCTTTCAACCGCCGACGCTCCGCACCAGACGATCGGGAAAGTGATCGGACTGGCGGTATTTGCTTCCGACGCCCTCTCTTCGACAGCCTACGCCACCCAGGAAATCCTGGTGATCCTGGCAGGCGCGGGGATCGCCGCTCTAGGCCTTGCATTCCCGATTTCAATTGCGATCGTCGTCCTGCTCGCAATCGTCGCGATCTCGTACGAGCAGACGATCCACGCTTACCCGGACGGCGGCGGGTCATATATCGTCTCCCGCGATAACCTGGGCCTGACACCGGCGCAGGTTGCCGCAGCAGCGCTGCTGACGGATTACATCCTGACGGTAGCCGTCTCGATCTCTTCCGGCGTCGCCCAGCTCACTTCAGCCATACCAGTTTTGTACGATTTCAGGGTTGTGATCGCGGTTGCGATGGTGCTGTTTGTGATGTTCATCAACCTGCGAGGGGTCAAGGAATCAGGGACCACCTTTGCAATCCCGACCTACTTCTTTGTCGTGATGATGTTCGTCACAGTCGGATTCGGGCTTTTCCGCTACTTTACCGGCAGCCTGGGTACCGTGGTAGATCCACCTGAGATCGAGATGCTGCACACCCTCCAGCCGCTGACGCTTTTCCTGATCCTGCATGCCTTCTCAAGCGGGACGACCGCGCTAACCGGCGTCGAGGCAATCTCGAACGGGATCACCGCCTTTCGCGAGCCGCGCAGCCGAAACGCCGGGATCACGCTGATCTGGATGGCGTGCATCCTGGGTGTGCTCTTCCTGGGGATTTCGTTCTTGAGCGGGAAGGTCGCGGCTGTCCCCTCAGAGTATGAGACGGTGATCTCTCAGATCGCCCGGACGGTATACGGCGGGCGCAACCTGCTTTACCTGATGTTAATCTCATCAACCACCGTGATCTTGATGATGGCGGCCAACACGGCTTTTGCGGACTTTCCCCGGCTGGGAGCGATGGTCGCAAAAGACGGTTTTCTACCTCGCCAGCTCACTTTTCGCGGCAGCCGCCTGGTTTATTCGTGGGGGATCACATCTCTGGCGGTGATCGCCAGCCTGCTTATCATCCTGTTTCAAGCCAGCGTGACTTTACTGATCCCGCTCTATGCGATCGGTGTGTTTCTCTCCTTCACCCTATCACAAGCCGGGATGGCAAGGCGCTGGTGGAAATCCGGCCAGCTCAAACCGGGCAAATCAAAACAGGAAATGGGTTCGATTGTGTCGCATGATCCGCGCTGGGCCCTGAAAATGATGATCAACGGGTTTGGAGCCGTATGCACGACCGTGGTTACGCTGGTATTTGCGATGACGAAGTTCAGAGACGGGGCCTGGATCGTGCTTGTGATCATCCCGGCGCTGGTATTCATATTTCTATCGATCCACAGGCATTACAGCCGGCTGGCAAAACGACTGACGCTCGAGGATTTCGGCAGCCCGCGCGCGATCATCCGCCACCGGGTCATCCTGCTGGTCTCCAGCGTCCACCGTGGCACAATCCATGCGCTGGCTTACGCCCGCTCGATTTCTGACGATGTGACCGCCGTTCATGTCTTGATCGACCCGGCGGAGGCGGCCAAAGTGCGCGCCAAATGGGAGCTCTGGGGCGGCAGGACCCGGCTTGTGATCCTCGATTCCCAATACCGGCTGCTGGTCGAGCCGCTGCTTGAATACATCGAGGAAGTGGCCGAACAAAGCCAGCCTGGCGAGGTGATCACCGTCGTTGTCCCCCAATTCATCACCGACACTCCGCTTAAAGGCGTGCTGCATGCGAACACAGCAGAATGGCTGCGGCGGGCGCTGTTGAACCACCCAGGCATCGTGGTATCCGAAGTGCCTTATAAGGTGGATTAAGCGGCTGCCCTTTCGGGCGGTTCCCCCAGGACCAACTTCAGCCTTACAATTCTTGAGACTTCGAACCGGTAGCCCACACCGGGCTCGGTCAGGATGAATCGCGGATTCTGCGGATCGGGTTCCACCTTTGCACGCAAGCGCTGGATCAGGCCGCGCACCAGCTCGCGGTTCTCATCCCCACTGTACCCCCAAACCAACGAGACGATCTCCTCTGCGGACAGGATCTGACCGCTGTGGATCATCAATGAGTACATCAGGCGGAACTCGAGCTGGGTCAGGTGAACCGGCGGATGGCCGCCGACTGCCACCGTGCGCGTCTGGGCTTCCAGCCGGATGGAAGGCTGGACGAGGTCCGGCAGCCCGCGCAGCGGCATGCTGTTGCTCCGGAGCAGAAGCGGACGTACTTGATGAGGCAGGAGGCGCAGGCTCACCGGGCGTGTAAGGACCAGGTCCGCACCGGCAAGGTAGACCTGGAGCAGAGTCTCTTCCGGCTGCGGGTCCAGGATGATAACGATAGGGGCGAATGCGATCGCGCGCAGCGCCTGAATCGCACCCAGCTGCTTGCTCACGTTCCCTTCGAGGGCAATTAACAAGAAATCGGCGGGCTGTTCCGTCCAACTCTCAACGATCTGCTCGAGCGAGCGCCGGCCGAGAAGGGCCAGCCCGGTGCTCTTCAGGGCAAATTCCAGCAGGTGGAGCTCATCCAGCTGACTAGCAAAGACAATCGCTTGCATAACCCATCCGTCTAAAATTTATACAGAAGTATCCTGATTAATACGTGTTTATCGGTCGGATTATACAACTTTTTTGCACACACAGAAGTATAATCGCAGCTTGTTCGCCTCCAGCCTGGATCGATTGAGAATCCAATCGCTGCTGGAGGATTTTCCTTGGAGAGACTTTTCGTATGGCTGTTTATCCTTCCCAAAAAAGCGCCGGTGAAACGCCGAACGTGGTTCACCGCGAGACCGATTATCAACCACCCAAATCGATCCGCACCTGGCTAATCGGCCGACCGCTCTCAACCGCGGATGCCCCGCACCAGACGATCGGGAAGGCGATTGGGCTGGCTGTTTTTGCTTCGGACGCCCTCTCTTCCACCGCCTATGCCACCCAGGAAATCCTGGTGATCCTGGCCGGCGCCGGGATGGCCGCGCTCGGCTACGCGTTCCCGATCTCGATCGCGATCGTGGCGCTGCTGGTGATCGTCACGATCTCTTACGAGCAGACGATCCACGCCTATCCAGGCGGCGGCGGTGCCTACATCGTTGCGCGCGACAACCTGGGTGAAGTCCCCGCTCAAACTGCCGGGGCTGCACTGCTGACCGATTATATCCTGACCGTCGCAGTCTCAATCTCATCAGGCGTCGCCCAGCTCGTCTCGGCTGTCCCGGATTTATATCCCTTCCGCGTCTATATCGCTGTCGGGATGGTTTTATTCGTGATGCTGGTCAACCTGCGCGGTGTCAAAGAATCCGGGACCGCTTTTGCAATCCCGACCTACTTCTTTCTCGTGATGATGTCTCTTACCGTCGGTATCGGGCTGTTCCGCTACCTGACCGGAAGCCTGGGGACGGTCGTGAATCCGCCAGAGATCGAGATGCTTCACACGCTGCAGCCGATCTCACTTTTCTTGATCCTTCACGCCTTCGCCAGCGGCACGACCGCCTTGACCGGGGTTGAGGCGATCTCGAACGGGGTCACCGCCTTTCGCGAGCCGCGCAGCCGCAACGCCGGGATCACTCTGATCTGGATGTCGAGCATCCTCGGTGTGCTCTTCCTCGGGATTTCTTTCCTGAGCGGCAAGATCGGTGCGGTCCCTTCCGAGGTCGAGACGGTCATCTCGCAAATCACCCGCACCGTTTATGGCGGCCGCTCGCTGCTCTACTTGCTGACGATCTCATCCACGACGGTGATCTTAATGATGGCGGCAAACACCGCCTTTGCGGATTTTCCACGGCTGGGCGCCCTGCACGCCGGGGACGGATTTCTGCCGCGCCAGCTCACCTTCCGCGGCAGCCGGCTGGTTTTCTCGCGTGGGATCGTCTTGCTGGCGCTGATCGCCAGCCTGCTGATCATCCTGTTTCAAGCCAGCGTTACCTCGCTGATTCCGCTCTACGCGATCGGCGTATTTCTTTCGTTTACGTTATCGCAGACCGGGATGGCCCGGCGCTGGTGGAAATCGGGACATCTGAAACCCGGCGAATCGTTGAAGGAGCCTGGCTCGACGGTTACCCACGACGCTGGTTGGCGGACCAAGATGATCATCAACAGTTTCGGCGCGGTTTGCACCGCGGTCGTGATGATCGTGTTTGCCGTAACCAAGTTCAGAGACGGCGCCTGGGTGGTGATCATCCTGACCCCTCTCCTGGTGATGGTTTTCTTCTCGATCCACCGCCATTACAAGAGCATCGCCCGACACCTGACGTTGGAGGATTTCGGCAGCCCGCAGAGGATCTCCCGCCAGCGGGTCATCCTGCTCGTCTCGACCGTTCACCGCGGCACCCTGAACGCCCTGAACTACGCGCTGTCGATCTCGGATGACGTGACTGCTGTGCACGTCTCAATCGATCCTCAGGATGCTGAGAAGGTGAAAAAGAAATGGGAGAGATGGGGAAACCGGAGCCGGCTGGTGATCCTGGATTCACCGTACCGCCTGTTGGTCGAGCCGCTGCTTGAATATATCGAATTTATCGCCACTCATAAACAGCGCGGCGACGTGATCACGATCGTCGTCCCCCAATTTGTGACCACCACCCCGATGAGCGGCGCCCTGCATGCGAACACGGCTTTCTGGCTGCGCAAGGCGCTCGTCTCCCAGCAGGGGATTGTGATCGTCGAAGTACCCTACCAGATCGAAGCAGGCACCGACAAAGGTCATTAAAGAACGCCGGAAGCTATTGGTTGCAGTCGGTCATCCCTCTGATCCGGTGAAATCCAGCGCTCAGCGGGATCAGGATTTCGCCCGGTCCACCCCAAAATTGGGCGCCATCCAGATCGAGGGATTTGTAACCCTTACCTTCGGGGAGCCGGATCTGGCCGGTTGAGCCAGCGGGCGCCGAAATCTCAATCCGGAATGTGGCACAGTCCGGCCGTTCCCAACGCAGGCTCAGTGGCCCCCCCTTTAGCGGGATTGCTCCTTCTGCAAAAGCAGCGCCTTCCAGCGCAGGGCGCGCTTCCCAGACGCCGGGAGAATTCTGACGCAAACCGAGCATGTATTCGCTCAGGAACCAGGTCGGCGAGCCTCCCCAGCCGTGGGAAAGGCTGCTGCTGGGGTATTCCAGCGCTTGAAAATGCTCCCACCAGGTCGTCGCGCCTGCGTCCAGCATCATCCCATAATAGGAACGGATGATGCCCAGAGCTTCCTCGACATAACCGGCGTTCCCCAACCCTTCCAGCACCCAATTCATCCCGTAAACCCCAACATTGGGCGATGACAGCTCGTCCGAGATCAGCTCGAGCAGCGCATCTGCCACGCGGCTGCTCTCCCCTTCCGGCTCCAGCCCGGCAGCCAGCGCCCAGGCCTGGGCGTGCAGGGTCGGCGCAAGCGGAACGCCATTATAAATTCTGCCCAGATATCGCCCTTCAGCCGGCAGGTACAGCAGCGCGTTTGCAGCCTGCTTCACACCCGCAGCGCGGGTACCCCAACCATCGGCAGAGGCCTGGTCGCCGAGCGTCAGGCTGATTATTTGGGCGGAGAGCAGCGTCCGGTAATACAGGGCATTCAACGCGGTGGACTGGCCGAAGCGGTTCGGACCTGCCAATGTGTCCAGGTAATCGGTCAGACCCCAGGCCGCCTCCGGTAAATCCAGCAGGCCGGTCTGCGGATTTTCGAAGCCGGACAGGTGTGCCATGAACTGCTGCACGGATGGATACATCTCCTTTGCCAAGCGCCTGGTCGCCCATCGTTTCGACATAAATTGCCAAATTTTGGACCCAGAGCATCGAGTAATCGAGCATATGCAGGCCGCGGTTGTTCGGCACCATCCCGGGGGAAGGATCTCTGCGCATCGCATCGGCCATGAATATCAGCCCGCGCCGCATCATCCCCCGGTCTGTGAAGGCAGCCTGGGCGATCCGGTCGGAAGTGTATGCATCGCCCCACCACCCGCCCCGCTCCCGCCAGGGGGTGTCCGTGCTGGCGTCGGTCATGTTGGGGAGCAGACTGTCGATCCCAACCTGCCAGATCTTATCCAGGAGAGGATCGGAAGAATGGAACGATCCGACCTGATCGAGCGGGTAGCGCTCTTCATAAAACTCGGAGATTCTCAATCTTGAGCGGACCATCTCCCCAGGCGGCAATCAAGACGTAGCGGCCGGCGCGAGCGTCGAGAGTGGTTAAGACCTCTTCGTCCCATCGAGCACCCATGAATCGACCTGGTTCCACTCCGGATGAAGCGAGCCTGGATAAGGGAGCGGCCTGTTCGGAAGGCGGGTGCAGCCGCTCGTCCCAGCCGATGTCCAGCACCGCCCCGACCGGTCCGCTGACCTCGGCGCTGAGGCGGCCGTGGACCGTGCGGCCCAGGTCCAGCAGCAAATAGGTCTGAGGCGCCGTGAATGTGAAATCCCAGCCATCCTGACCTTCGACCGCAGTCACCTGCCCGGGGTGGCTGACCGGCTCTGCCAGGAGCAGGCGCCGGCCGGCATGATCGCCCTGCGAGAACGGCAGGTTGGCCGGTTTCAACCCGAGGCTGGAGAGGTTGAACGCCGCTCCCGCAGGTGAAAAATCAACGAATGTGACCTGATGTGTGCCCGGGTCGATCGATTTTAGCGCCCGAACGACATCCGGCCGGAGATCCCCGAGGGACTGCAAGCAGGACCGGCTGACCGTCGACAAGCAGGGAGCTGCTGGCCTGCAGGACGTCCGAAAGCGTCTCAATGATCAAATCGACCGGTTCGAGAGCCTCAATCTGGATGGCGGTGGGGTTCGCGTAGGGCGCCGTCAGCTCCCCGAAACCGAAAGCCCGGCGAAAGATCTCCAGAATCCAGGACCTCGACGGGGATCTCGAACTCCGCCAGGCGCTCGATCGAGCGCGGCTGGTAATCGACCTGCGGAGAATCGGGGGAAAAATCCTGTTGAATTTCAGCATACGGCCAGCTTTGATCCAAAAAACCAGGCAGAAACCAATCTCCTGGAAGCCTGGAAAAGTCGAGCAGCTCGGTCGGACCGATCAGGTCCCAGGAATGGACGGGCGCCGAGCCGAGGTTCCAGGCGTCCGAAGCCATACTCCGCCAATCAGGCGATGTCCGCTCCACGATCACCGTTTTCCCTTCGCGTTGGCCCTGGATATGGCCGAGCAGCCCCGGAGAGATCGATTCCGACCGGCGGGCATTAGGCGCCCACTGCACCAGGACCGCGATCAGGTGCTCGCCGGAGGATAAATCCCCCAGTGGGATCAAGTCATACTCACGCAGGGTTTTTGAGAAGCGCGCCGGACCTCTGCCCAGCTCAGCGCCATCAAGCCAGGCTTCGTAGCGCGTATCGGCAAACAGGTGCAGCTCGGCCTGGATCAGCGGCTCATCAAGCGCAAAGCGGCGCCGGAACAATCCTACCTGTGGCGAAGCAGAGCCGCCAGCTTCCGTCCAGATCGGGACGTCCAGCCAGATTGGATCCAGGTTTGCGACAACCGGAAGGTAAGAAGTGAAATCGGCCTCCGGACGCTGCTGAAGAGGGGTATGCGATTGAATCGGCAGAAGGATCAGCAGACCGGCAAGCCAGCGCCAGATATGGAACTTCCCCTGGCGGCCGCTCATGCCTGCGCCGCAAGGCCGGTTTTCAGCCAACGGAAGACTTCATCCAGTCCACTGACGATGGAATTCCAGGTCAGGCGGTTCAACTTTCCAGCCTGTCGTTCTTTGAGGAGTCTTCCGGTTCATTTTTGGCGTCCGTCTGTTTGCTTCGCTGGAGTTCCCGCCATAAACTGCGCAGGTCTATCAATATTGCGAATCCGCCGAGAGCCAGGCAGATGAAGAGTACCCCAAAACCCAGCTTCGAGCTGTGCCAGAATGGAAGCAGCAGGTAGCTGAAAACTGCGATAGCGATAACCATCACTCCTAAAACAGTCATTGGCCGGATCAGCAAGGTTCCTCCTCCTCTGATTGTCAGGCATTGATCCGAAAATAAATCACATCACCATCCTGGACATGGTAGTCCTTGCCTTCCAGGCGCATCATTCCAGCGGCTTTCACTGCCGTGTGAGTACCATATTTCTTGAAGACCTCGAAGGGGATCACCTCGGCCCGAATAAAACCTTGCTCGAAGTCGGTGTGGATCGTTCCAGCAGCTTTCGGCGCCAAAGTCCCCCGGCGAACGTTCCAGGCCCGGGCTTCTTTTTCGTTGAAGGTGAAGAAGCTGATCAGTTCGAGCAGCTTGAAGCTCCTCCGGATGACCTGATCCAGGGCGGCCTCTTCGACCCCGTCCAGGGACAGGTATTCGCTGCGTTCCTGCGGGTTCATATCCAGACAGGTCGGCTTCCAATTTTGCACAAAGCGGGACGAGGTCGGCGCCGTTCATTGCTTGCGATCCTGCGGGTGGCGTCCAGGTAAGGGTTTGCTTTCAGTCAGGCAGCTCTCGTCGACGTTCGCGATGTAAATCAGCGGTTTGGCCGTCAGCAGGCGCAGCTCATGGTTCAGCGCGATAAACTGGTCATCATCGCCCCCTGCAAAACTGGCGGCAGATCGCCCGGCGGCGAGGTGGTCGCGCAGCTTCAAGCTGGTTTCCTGGAGCGGGAGCAGCTTCTTGTCGGCTTTGACCCCACTTTCTAGCCGATCCAGCTTGCGCTCGACCTGTTCCAGGTCGGAAAGCGCCAGCTCAATATTCAGCGTTTCGATATCCTCGGCTGGATCCGGGCTGGCGCTGACGTGCACGACGTTCGGATCGTCAAAACAGCGGACCACATGGAGCAGGGCGGCTGCATCGCGGATATGCCCGAGGAACTGGTTGCCAAGTCCCTCGCCCTGGTGGGCTCCCTTCACCAATCCGGCGATATCGACAAACTCGACGGATGCGTGAATCGCCTGCGGAGCCTTCACCAGCACAGCCAGATGGTCAAGCCGCGGGTCAGGGAGCGGCACGATCGCCCGGTTTGGTTGGATCGTGCAGAACGGGTAATTTGCGACTGCGGCGTTCTGGGCGCCGGTCAGCGCGTTGAATACCGTGCTTTTCCCGACGTTTGGGAGACCAACGATGCCGATGCTGAGCGACATGATTCACCTTCCCATTGGATTTGAATACCCATAAAATTATACACGCTGAAAGTGGATTATCTCCGAATGGTTTCGAAACGCTGGAGATCGAACTGGGAGATAGATATTTTGCAAATAACTATGGGGGAATATCTGTCCATTTATTGGAATAATACGGTAAAATTCAGCGTAATTATCCATATACTTTTTACCATCTCAAGTTTTCATTCGATCCAGGGCAAGACTATTAGAAATGTTGATTTTTTACCACATCAGGAGAGATGATATGAGAAATCGAGGCTGGTTGATATTTATAGCGGCAGCTGCGCTGGTAAGCGCCACCCTGGCGTGCAGCTTTTCTTTGAGCTCGGCGAAGATCGAAAACCTCCGGCTCGCGAAAGATGAGGCCGGCTCTTCTCCAACGACCACATTCGGACAGGAAGACACGTTTTATCTGCTGGGGGATCTTTCCAACGCACCGGAGGATACAACCCTGAAGGCAAGCTGGGTCGCGGTCGAAGCCCAGGATGTCGCTGCGAATACCGTAATCGATGAGGCGACGCTCGAAACCGGAAGCGGGGCATTCACATTCTCGCTGGAAAACAACCTGCCGCTCTGGCCCCCGGGCCGATATAAAGTCGATCTTTCGATGAATGATGAGCTTCAGCAAACCCTGGAATTCCAGGTCGAGCAAACTGCGCCGGCAGCGATCGAGGATCTGCGGCTGGCGGCCGATGAGGCCGGCACGCTGCTGTCAGAAGCGTACAGGTATAACGATCCCTGGCGGTTGGCCGGCGTGCTGGGTAATGCCTCCCAAGGCAGCGCAATCAAGACCGTCTGGAGCGCGGTCACAGGGACGGACGAGCTGGCTGCAGGCGTCATCGCAGAGCAAGAAGATCGGCTCGAAAATGGACCTTTTTCGATCCTTTTCCGCAACGAACGAACCGAATGGCCGGCAGGGAGCTACACGGTCGACGTCTATCTCGGCGATCAGCTGATCCAGACGCTCGATTTCCAGGTCGAAGGTGGATCAACAGCAACCGTCGGAAAACTTCAGCTTGCGTCCGACGAGAATGGCGCCAACCCTACGACCGACTTCAAGCCCCAGGACACCTTCTACCTGATTGCTGAAGTCGTCGGCGCGCCTGAGGAGGGAGTACCGGTCAGGGTCGTCTGGACAGCTGTCAACGCTGAAGGCGTGGAACCAGACACTGAGATCGACAGCTACGAAGGTACAGCAACCAGCGGTTCAGGGTGGTACAACCTGGAGAGCACGAGCGGAAGCTGGGCACCGGGCAGCTACCACGTGGATTTTTATCTGGATGAGGAGCTTCAAGGTGCGCTGGATTTTGTCGTTTCTGCCGAAGATGCTGCCCAACCAGCGGGCGAAACGAGACTCGAAGGAGTTGCCCTGGCGTCTGACGAGGATGGGGAGCGTTTTACGAACATTTTCACACCCAATGATACCTTCTACCTGATGGCAGAGCTGGTCGAGGCTCCGCAGGGAGCGAGCCGTCGAAGCGAATTGGATTGCAGAAGACGTCCCCGGTTTCGATCCAGATGAAGTGATCTCCGAACCGGAGGTTTTCACTTTTGAAGAAGGATTATTCTCGATCAGCCTGGGAAACGAGGGCCAGCCATGGACGAAAGGCAGCTACAGGGTTGAGGCTTTGCTGAACGGCGATATCGTCGAGACCGAGCAGTTCCTGGTCTCAGACATCAAGGTCATCGACCCCTATATGGCTACAGATGACACCGGAAGCAAGCGTGTTTCGGTATATGGGACAGCCCAACAGTTTTTCCTGCACTTCACGCTTGGGAACGCACCTGCTGAAACCAAAGTCACCACGCGCTGGTACCGGCTGGCTGATGGAGATGGGGATGATGAACTGATCCATGAAGAAGACTTCAATTTTGCCACCGGGGAATATTATGTCAGGCTGAACAGCACCAGCGGACCCTGGGTTCCAGGAGATTACGTCGTGGACCTCTATTTGAACGACTACTACGCCACAAGCGTGGAATTCTCAGTGCAGTAGAAGAGCGTCTGCATACATAAAACCTGCTGCTCGCGAAATCTCCTCAGACGATCCGCCTGCACTCAAGAAAACCCGAAAGGTTCTCTGAGCCTCTCGGGTTTGCAGGTTGGAAAAATCTGACCTGTGCCAGCGTTGCAGATAATCGGATTTGGGATGGGGAGTGTGATCGGAGCAACCTGATAGATTCTGGATGGGTGCTTTACGTAGCCCTGGAAGGCGACCGGTGCTGGGACGCGCCAATACCATGTTCCCCCTATCCGGTTAGAAACCTGGAGCTAATAAAACCGGGTGAACCAGGCGGTGGTTTTGTGTTGCAAAAGTGACCCTGAGGAAGAATCTCTTCAGGGTCACTCGATGATTTGGATTACCTACCTAACTTCAGCAGGTCCCGGATTTCGCGCAGCAGTGTGATATCTTCAGGAGGAGGTGGCGGTGGAGCAGCCGCTTCCTTTTTGGCCGACATATCCTGCACTTTATTGATCGCTTTGACAACTAAGAATAAAACGAACCCGACGAGCAGGAAGTTTACAATCGCCTGCAGGAAATTGCCGTAAGCGATCACCGCCGAGCCAACTGTGACCGTAAGACTCGTGAAATCAACACCCCCCAGGAGAACACCAATCAGGGGCATGATGATGTCGTTCACCAGTGAATTTACGATCGCGGTAAATGCAGCGCCGATGACGACCGCGACCGCCAGATCGATTACATTGCCGCGCAGAATAAATTTCTGGAATTCCTTGATCATCATAACCTCGATTCAATAAGTAAGGATTCGAGGCAGCTTCTTCGCCTGCTCGACCCAGTCCTTGACCTGAGAGAGCACCGGCAGCCTGCGAACGAGCTTCTTTTCGGCGTTGACTTCGATCATCTTCTGGAGCAAGTTTTCGGGCTTGCGCTGAGCCAGCTCGGGGACAGTGTCCACTCCAGCTTCTTCAAGCAGGTCGGAGTACTCCTCGGCCACGCCTTTGATCCGAAACAGGTCAACGTGGTTGACCCATTCGAGGATTAATGCATCGCTGATCCCGGATTTCTCCGCAAGGTCTTTGCGGCCTTTCGGAGTCGCGCCCGCTTTGAGCAGCGCGCCAGTGGAACCTACCCCTGCTGCTTTGAGCTTTTCGGCATACACGGGTCCCACACCTTCGATATCCAGCAGTTTTGCCATTCTAACCTCCTGATCAAAATATTAATATCTTGTGAGACAGATATATGGATTGTATGTCAGCCCGTGGCTTACGTCAAGGTATCTCGCGAACTGCGAATACAACGCTCTGATCGTCGTGAAAAACTTCTTCCAACAATTAGTTGCTTATCAACCGGGTACCGGCAATTAACAAGGAAGATATTTGCCGTCGTGGATTATTGATTGCGGGTCAGCTCCAGTTTTAATCGCATTTTTACATCATTGTCCACAAACAGAGAACCATGGTACTGCTGGACCGGATGGATTTCCGATCCATCAAGCACGGCGCTGCTCTCCGGGATTGAGCTGTCGCCTGAAGGTTCCTGATGGAAAGCTATGTTTCGAAAACGCCCTTCACCCTCCCAGGTCATCGTGAGATCTGTGATCGTCTTCAATCCATAGCCAAATATCGAAATTGTGGGAATATTCAAGCGCGTACCCAACTCTTTCCGAAATTCGCGCGCCGAACGTAATAACGGACGGTATTTTTCTTCCAGCCAGCTCTCGTTTTCGAGGAAGTTAATTTTTCTGCCAGTGGCATCCACTTTCATCTCGTACGTGGGCAGGATCTGGTAGCTTGTGTGAAAAGTCAGGCTGACCTGTCGCAGCCTCTCGCCCATCAACCCGAATGGGAGCACGTTCGGTGAGACCAACAGTCCCATCAACGCCTTAGGCACACCCCGATGAGGTCCGCCCATCAACATCACACGCTCCACTTTTTTCTCCCCGCCCAGGCGTGCGACATAATAGCGGGTCACCAGAGTGCCCAGGCTGTGGGCGATGATGGTCACCGGCTGGTCAAACTCCAGGCTATCGATCAGCTCCGCAAGCTTCGCTGCCGACAAGCGCACATCCTGGCGCCAGTCATAGGCAAATTCAAAGAAATTCACACCCCGCTCGTATCCCAGGTCTTCGACCATATAATCGCCCAGCCGGTTGTATTGATCCTGTTTGATCAGGTTCGGGACAATGACGACCTCATCGACAATGCCGCGCGGCTCGAGCTTGTTGGCGGTGGATTCCGAATAGGCAAAAAGCTCCGGATTTCGAAAAAGGTATTTGACATTCGGCCAGACCCGCTCGCTCCCCAGCCAGAGCTCCGACCCCATCAGCCCCGGGATGAAGACCACCGGCCTGCGGGAAGACCATTTCTTGATCGACTCATCCGCAAGGGTAAGCGAACCCTCTGAAAATCCGCTTTTAAAGATGATTTGGGCTGCTCCAATTCGGAAAAGATCGCCGTCCTGGAGGATCATCTCCTCTACCCGCTGCCCGTCAGAGAACGTGCCGTTGGTGCTGCCTTTATCTTGAAGGACAAATATATTGCCTTTTCGAGCGATCCCTGCGTGGTGGCGGGATACTTTCGTTTGCGGCAGGACGAGGTCACTTTCATCCGTGCGACCGATACTCAGATAATCTACATTTTCAAGCGGGACCTCCCAGGTGCGCTCGTCTGTGAAAACGACCAGGCGCGGCGCCCCAGTTTCATTCAATGCCATCGGCAGGACTTCGCGGCCCATCGTCTGGTCCAGATCCATATCGGAATCGATCACAGTCATCCCGACTTCGGGCGTCAGACGAGCTTGCTCAAAGCGCAGGCTCGAATTCCCGATATTTATCATGTCACCTGGCATCAATGCCGATTTCTCGATCCTCGTCCCATTCAATCTGGTCCCATTGGAGGATCCCAGGTCGAAAAGCATGTATCCTGAAGGCGCGACCTCTATACGAGCGTGAGAACGAGAGACGCGTGCATCGCCGAGGATGATGTCATTGGTCATCGCCCGGCCGAGGGTTATGCTGGACTTTGAAAGCTCAAATTCCTGTTCTGGGCCTTCAGGTTGGATCAGGATTAGTTTCGCAGGAATATCATCGGTTAGGCTCAATAGTTCGGATCCTTCGGACTTGCATTTAAAGGGGATGTGGTAGGAACAGCTCCAGGCGCAGCCGCTGGCAAAGTAAAACAGTTTCCCGATCCGGCGATTATGGAATGATCCGGGTTCGCCGCCAGGGCGCAAAGACTTACTGCTCCAGGCGGGCGGTCACTTGCTTTAAAGCCGCTGAATGGTGTCGGTCCGCCGTGCATCAGCTTGGTACCACTTCCCGTAATGCCGACTTGGTCTGGTGGAGTGGTATCAAAGAAAAAATGAATATGCATCCCCGGCAGGCTTTCCTGGAAATTATGCACTTGATATTGAGTGACAAAACGGCTTAGACTATCCAGCGTGATCCCGGTAATTTCCACAAATGGTGCGTCGCTGATAGCTGGACCGCCGGTTGGGACGGGCGGGGGCTCGACCAGCCTCAGCTTTGCGATGTCCCCGCTGAATTCTGTCGTTTCTAGCGAAACCCAGCAGAAACTGCCGGGTTTGCCTGGCTCGGCGACATACCACCAGTTTTCATCCGCCGAAAGCCCTTCTGCCCGGGCTAATTGACCAGATTCCAGGGTCGCCTGGACAGGATATTCGTCCCCTGGACCAAAACGGCAAACCGTTTCCTCCAGGGCAGCAACATGGGCGACGTCCGGGAGCGGGTAGCACGTGCCGCTCTCTAGCTGCACGCTGTGGTTTGGATTTGCAACCAGCGCGCACATCTGGACTGCTTCCAACGGTCGGTCTGTAACCTTAAAACCGGTAAAGGGACGCGGTCCTCCGTGCATCATCCAGGAGCCCTGTCCAGGATCTCCAGTTTGTTCAGGCAGGACCGTGTCGAAAAAGAAGTGGATATGCTGCCCAGGGACGACTTCAGTGAAAAGGAACGTCTCATAATCGACGACATAGCGTATCTTCGGAATCGGTGGCAATTCGGTTGATTCGCACAAACGGCACACCCGGTGGCGCGGTCGGTGTAGAAGTGACGGCAGGGCGTGCGGTAGGTGACGGCGTGGAGGGAGCAGCTGCGATTGGGGTAGAAAGTAGCGTTGGCGAAGGGTTGATGCCTGCCACGACCACCACTGGCGTCACGCTGGCAATTGCTTCTACTGCGGGTGTTTCGGCTGCATTATTCGACAGCATCCCTCGGACCGCAAAGACGCCTGCAACCAGGCAAATCATCAGCAGCAGAACCCCTCCCAACCCGCCGCCAGCCAGAATTGCCGTCATATTCCGTTTCTTCGAAGGGGAGGTTTGTGAAGTGGATTGGACTCCTGCCGAAGTTATCCTCGCCGCGCCTCCAGCGGGGACTGCACGCTGACCTGTGGTCCCGACCGGCGATGGAGATTTTAAGTGTGAAATCTGTGCCCGTTGAAGGGATATGCTCGTCTCTGGTCTTCACGGTCGGCGTTGCAGATTCAAGCTGGACGGGAGAAGACTCCGGGTATTCGATCCGTGTAGAAAGGACAGAGCCGCTCGCGCGTCAGGCGATCAAAGACTTTTTTCAAGGCAGCCGCCATTTCTGCAGCCGAATTGAACCGCGCTTCCCGCTTTTTTGCGAGCGACTTCTCAACAATCGAAATCAGGTCCTCCGGGATATCCGGGCGAAGCTGATGCAAGTCCGGGACAGGGTCATTTTGATGCATCATCATCAAAGTCATCGCGGAGTTGGCTTCAAAAGGTGGACGCCCGCTCAGCATTTCGAAAAGGGTCACGCCGAGCGAATACATATCCGAGCGTGGATCCGGTTTTTCGCCTCGGATCAGCTCTGGCGACATATACAACACCGTCCCGACGACGGCGCCGGTTGTCGTGTGCGCTTCGCCTTCCAGCAGCTTGACGATCCCGAAATCCATTAATATCGCCTGGCCGCGTTCATCGATCATGATGTTTGCTGGTTTGATATCGCGGTGGATCATGCCAAGCTGGTGAGAATACCCGATCGCGCTGCAGATCTGGATCGTAGCTTGAACGGCATCGTTGAGCGGCATCCGACTTCCAGTCTGGTTCAACCGCCGAAGCAGGGACTGGAGCGTCTCACCGGGAATGAATTCCTGTACCATGTAAAAGACATCGCCATCGTGGTTGAAATCGTAGACCTGAACGATATTCGGATGACGCAAACGAGCCACTGCCCGAGCCTCTTCTTCAAATCGGGCAGTGAATTTAGGATCATCAGAAAGGTGGGGATGGATCAGCTTAATCGCAACGACACGCTGGAGATTTGGATCGATCGCCTTATAAACAGACGACATCCCCCCCTGACCAATGACCTCCTGGATTTTATAGCAATTCCCCAAAGTCTGTCCGATCCAATTCGGACAATTCATACATTATCTCCTGTATTCTGGTTGGGATAATTACTCAACATCAAGGCGCCATCAACCACAGCCAGGCGTTGTTGAACTCGCACATCGTGCGCCCAGATTCCGCAACCGCACCAAAGACGGTTATCCCCGCCGGGAAATTCTTGTTGGCTTTCTTCGCAAGCGCGACCCGGTTATTGTATTCGTTTTTAAGTCGAGAGACCGTAGCCCGGTACTCGGCAAGCGCTCGCTCGTAGGCTTCGCGAGCCGCCGGATCACTGATGTTCGACGGCGGGATCGGCTCCTCGGGCAGCACAATCGGGGGGAGCGGGGCATTCGGATCGCCAACGCCAAGCTTCGTCCCGTTGGTATAGATATCGAATTTAAGCCCCCTGCCGACAATTGCCAGCTTGTTGACCGCTCCATTCGCCCCATTAAAGTCAGGGTCAATTCCGTTCGCGTAGAAATCATGAATACCAACGATCTGCCCTTCGGCAAAAACGGTGAATTCCACCCTCCCGCTGGTCAGCCTGGTCATCCAGACCATATATTGATTCGGCTTTGACTGGTCGCCGTCGGATCGAAAGACCAGGGCGCAGCCGGCGGCGCCGTACTCCGTGTCCCAGGTGATGTCGGCGGAAAGCACAAAATCCTGGGCTACCACATTGGCGAAGTTATTGCCAAAGGATTTGCCCATATACTGGTCAACTTCCAGGCGGAGCGGTGGATGAATAAAGCCAATCTGACCGGCGTTTGGATCCACCCCGTAGCTTGCGAGCTCGGCTTTGATCGGCGCCAGAGCAGCCTCGGTGGCTGCCATCTGACCGGCCATCTCCGTCGCCTGAAGGTCAATCGTGGGTTGAGCCGGTACAGCAGCCTGGGGAACGGTTGGTATGACCTCCTGGACAGGCTGAGTGGACAGGGACTCCTGCGCAATCGCCGTGGTTGTACCCGCAACCGAGGTGCTCAGCGCTTCTACGGTCGCGTTGCGGTCGTCGCTCTCGTTATCCGGTGTAAAATTGCATGCCAATCCTGCAACCAGAAGCGCAGCGAAGATCAAGATGATACGGTATGTAGGTTTGTTCATTTTTTTCACTCCTTTAGCCCTCCCCGATCGATCCATTCCCTACTTCACCCGGTCTTTGCGGTAGATGAAGAACAAGATCAACCCAAACAAGATAATGATGATCATCCCCTGCATCGCCCATGAGAAAGCAAGCCTGGACCAATATGCATTTGCGTCGTCTTTATCGACGAACGCCCACCCAAAATTGTCGTTCACCTGCTTGATCAGTCCTTCCGCTTTACCAACTGCGGCGTTGCGATTAATTTCCCATTCTGTTCGATTTTCCTGGTAATCTCTGACCTCCGTTTTATACTTTTCAGCACGGTCCTGATAGTCGTCGACCGTGGCGCGGTATTCATTCTGGATTTTCTGAACAGAATCCTGGTAGGACTTCAGGTCCTGCAGGTAAAGGGCGACCGCGACACGGTCGTTCGGATCAGCAGGCTCCGCAGGCGCGGGTGGCATCTCCGGCTCTGGTGGGGGATCGCCGATATCGACTGGCTCTACCGGCTCAGGCTCGTCGATGGCAGGATCGTAAAATTCGCCCAGGCCAGGGAAGCTGCACAATTCTTCGCGCAATGCATTGATCCCCAAGCACAGGCAGCCCTGCTCAAGCTTGTCTTCCAGCGTCATCGCTTCACGAACATCTTCAGGCAAAGCCCAGCAGGCGTCTGCTGCTACCGACGAACCAGGCGCCGTTACGGCTATCAGCGTCTCGAACGGCCAGCGAGAAAGAGTCATCGCGCTGACGGAGGTGGGCATAGGGATCAATGCCCCGCCAGTGACGACCTGCGGGATGATCAGCAAGATCACAATCAGTGGCGCCGAGTTCGCGTTCGGAGAAGCTGCCGAAGCGACCAGTCCCAGCATCATCCCGGACAGAGTCGCCAGCACCAGCGTGATGTAGATGAGAACAAACTCAAGCACACCGCCCGGCATTTTGAATGCCAGATATTGAATGATAACATATGCTGCTGCCTGGTACAAAGCAAGCAGCGCCGCGACCCAGATTTTCGACATCACATAGGGGAGCACTTTCAGGTTTACGAGCCGCTCGCGGCGGTATATCTCGGACTCCTTGACGAACTCCCGCATCTGTGAAAGCGCCCCGACCATGATCGCGAAGATCACCGGCTGGAAAACGGACACGATCGCGTTAGCGATGTCTCCTTCCTGGAAAGAGAACAGGTTCCTTCCCAGGATGACCGCGAGGAGAACGTTAAGCATCGCGACCAGCGGAGCAGAGATCAGCATCAAGATCAAGCTGGCCCGGTCACGGCCAAGGATTTTTATATTGCGGCCGGACAATATCGAAAACTGGCGAATTCCTGAAGACGGGCTGCGGGACCCTTTCTGTCTGGGCTGTGCTGCCGGTTTTCGCTTCTGCATGGCTTCCCCCGGCATGACCGAGACGCTTCGACCAAGAGCTTGAAGCGGGCGGACGATTTGCTCCTGATAAGCCGGGTGATTCCGATAGCGCTCCGCCCAATCCTCGGCTTTGCCCTTCGATGGATCGTCCAAGATCGCGTATATTTCGTCAAACTCCATCGACCGGGCGTGCCGGTCGCGCTCGCTGCGAAACTGATCGAAAAACTGCAGGGCTTCATTTGGAGGTCCAAACCAGGCGATATACCCGCCACGCGCCAGGAAGACCACCTTGTCCGCGAGCATAACGTTCTTGGTGGCGTGTGTAATCAGCACAATCGTCCGTCCTTGATCCGCGAGCCGGCGCATCAGGTGCATCAAGGCGGTCTCTGTGCCGGGATCCAGGCCCGAGGTCGGCTCGTCGAGGAAGAACAATCCAGGCCGGGTGAGCAGCTCCACACCGATTGAAACTCGTTTCTGCTGACCCCCGCTCAAGCCGCTGATTTGGACATCTTTGCGGTGGACCAGGTCCAGGTCCTGGAGGACTTCCATCACGCGCTGGCGCCGCTCTTCGCCAGAGGTGTCTGCCGGCATCCTGAGCTGGGCGGCGTAATCTAACGCCTGATAGACGGTCAGCTCCATGTGGATGATGTCTTTCTGGGGGACAAAGCCGATCTCGTTACGGATCGCATCGAAATTCAGGTAGATGTCGATATCGTTGACCAGCACCCGCCCGTGCGTGGCCGGTCGGAAGCCTGCGACCGCGTCCAGCAGGGTCGATTTACCGCCGCCGCTCTGCCCGACAACCACGATAAACTCGCGCGGCTCAAAAATCAGCGAGATGTCTTTGAGCAGGTTCAAGTCGGAACGGACCCATTTATTCAAGCCCAGGATCTCCACCCGCATCCCGCCGACGTCAGAAGCTTGAGCCACCCGATCCTGGCCGACATCGAAACGAGCGGGTCCGATCCGGATCGCATCGCCGGATTTAAGCCAGACTTCCTCTTCTATGCGCCGGTCGTTGACAAACGTCCCATTTCCGCTCTTCAAATCCCGGACGCGGTAGCGCTGCCCAACTCGCTCGACGATCGCATGAAAGCGTGAAACGGTCGGGGCAGCCAGCACGATATCGTTCGAAGGATCGCGCCCGATCTGGACGCGGTTGTTTTCACCAAATTGAATCGCCTGGGTCTCGAGCTTCTTTCCCTCCGGTTGAAACTCGAAAGTTACCATCAGACCGGGGTCACTCCCCCCAATCCTGAGGATGTCTCCGCTGCGCAGCGCTAAACCAGCTTGCAGCGGCCGACCTTCGAAATAGACCGGGTTGGTAATATCTGGAAGCGGTCGGAAAAAATAGTGGCCGTCGATTTTTTCGATCTCCGCATGGCGGCCGGAGACAATTCTCGAGGAGACAACGATGTCATTTTCCGGGCTGCGGCCGATGGTGATTCGATCGCCAAGGAGCTGGTAAGCTTCCGGAGAGGCGCCAGCAACCTCCAGGATCAATCGAGGAGCAGATGGTGCAGCTGCAGCCGAATCATCCCCCAGCCTGGTTTCGAGAACAGATGGAGGAAGCTCTGGCTTAGCGAACTGGTATTCGACCCGTACAGCAGAAGGAGTTCTCGCCTGAGCGGGCAAAGGCTGTGAAGCCTGGGGTGGTGCAGCTCGAGGTACCGGTACCGGCATGGTGAGAACGTGCGGTTCTCGATCATCCGGCGAGGACAAGATGTCAACAGGATTTAGGGGTTCTGCCAGCTGGTCTGCCGGCTCTGGTCGAGGTTCTTCGGTCAGCCCGGTTTCAAGCAGGGTGCCCTCTTTCATATCCCTGCCCTCTGGATCAACGACCTCAAAAACATCAGTCTTTACAGCCTCTGGAAAGCCGATAAAGCGCAAATGGATCGCCTGACCCAGCGAGATCCGATCGCCGGGCTGCAGGATTTCAGGGACAGATAACCTGCGTCCATTGAGGAATGTCCCATTTGCGCTGCTCAGGTCCTCGATCGAGACCTGGCTGCCCTTTCGCAGCAGCCTGAGATGCCTGCGTGAAACAGCAGGGGATTGGATGACAAGGTCAACACCAGCTTCCCGGCCGATAAAAAATTCGGCTTTGCGAAGCTCAATCTCCTCACGTGTCGAAGGTCCGGTTTCGATCCTCAGCTTGGGAAATGATTGAGACGCCATAAATACCTCTACCTGTCCGGAAAGGAATTTGGCTCGGTCGAGCCCTTGTTGAAAAAATCAGGCAATCTTGCGCTGTTTCTGACAATCAGATGCTTTTTTCAACTAGTTTGTTTATTATGCCGTTTATTTTCCTATCCTGACCAGGAGAGGGGTATAATAAGCTAAATTGGGTCTCATTTCTGATTTTAGAAAATTATAGCCGATTATGAAGAGAAATGTCAAGGAATCTCTTCATCCAATACACCATTATGAGAACAAAATCATTCGCTTCTCAAGAACCGGTTGTTTTGATCACACGCAAGATTCAACTCGTCTGAGATGAGCTCAATTCTGGCAGTCGTTTCTCAAGGATGTCGAGAAAACCGGCTTTTGCCTCGTTGTCAACCGCAATTGAAATGCTCTCAGCATACTGCGGCAGCTCTTTGGGCCGGCAGGATTCCAGGTGTGCTTCCAGATACGGTAAGATCGCCTCTCGATATTCGTCCTTTTGTGATGCAATTGCCGCCAGAATTTTTATACCATTGTCGCGAGTGATCACCGACCCCTGTGTAGTGAGGTGTTGAATTTCGTCGAGATGAAGAAAAAGCTCATCGGCTCTTATCACTGCGACTGCGGCCAGGGCGATCATGCTCCCCCAGACCAGCCGGTTGTTATTGCTTTGCAGCAGGCGCAGGAACTCTTCGCAATAACCGGCGATGAGCTTGGGAGAGATATAGCCGATTTCGTAAAGCACTTTCAGACAGTGGCTCTGGATATTGGGTTCAGGATTTCGAAGGTTTTCGGCAATCTCGCGGATCCCAGCCTCGTCCCTTGCTTCAGCCAGCTCCCTGGCAAGCAGCTGGTTGGGGATTTCGTCGCGGCGTCCCTGATACCAGGCAATCTGATCTAAAACGGTCATGGGTACACCCCTCAAAAAACCAGAAACGTGAAAAGTATAGTTTCCTAGGATTTTTGGACCCGATTTTGACCTTCTTCGGTCATGGCGAAGCCGCGGGTCAGTTTCTTGATAAATTCCACCCTTCGGAAGCGGAGAGCCGACCAGTCTTCGTCAATTGCGACCTGTCGGACAGGCTCAAAACCGAGCTGACCCAGCGAGTCCCAACCGCTGTCACGTTTGAAATCGCAGCGATATTTCTTTGAGGTGCCTTTAGGATAGGCAAACCAGACCAGCGCATCGCCGGCGGCTTTTGCGGCGATCGCCGGCGCGAAAGCGTCGATCTGGGTTTTCTGCACCACGAAAGCCAGCGCGAAATCGACCGTGTCCAGCTCGTCCAGGTCTCGTGAGACCTGCACGCCGCTCAGAGCGCTAATTTCCGGCTCAAAACTCAGCGGCGAGTTCAGCACGAGCAGATTGGTTTGATCTTTCAGGTTGAGTTTTTTGAAAATTTCCATCTAATTGCACCACCTGTCTATTTGATCTGATGGGAGTGAAGTACATACCTTCCCGGAGACCTGATGAACCTAGACAATATAAAAAAGATTTCGAAATCATACACAACCCCTCGAGATTTCCTAATTATCCCACTTTATTTCGATCCACTCGCAGAAGTATAATAATGATGGCAAAGGAGGCAAAATCGATGCATGACCTGACCCCTCAAATCCTGGAGCTGATCCGGCTGGCGGCGACCGATCTGCCGCCTGATGTAGAAGCTTCGCTGCGCGAGGCTGTGGAGCAGGAAGAGCCTGGCTCGGCAGCACGCGGCGCGCTGGAAACCATCCTGATGAACGTGGAGCTTTCACGCAAGAACGGGACACCCATCTGCCAGGACACCGGCACGCCGATTTTCTATGTCCGCTGCCCCGCAGGGTGGAGCACGCGCCAGCTGCGCGCACAGATCGAGGCAGCCGTCGTGGAAGCTACCCGTAAATCCTACCTGCGCCCGAACTCGGTCAATTCGCTGACCGGCAAGAACAGCGGGAACAACCTGGGCGGCAATTATTTCCCAAGCGTCCATTTCGAGGAAGTTGAAGGGGAAACCTTGACGATTGAGCTGCTTCTGAAAGGGGGCGGCTGTGAGAATGTCGGCGCCCAGTATGCGCTGCCGAATACCGCGCTGGGAGCAGATCGAAACCTGGCGGGTGTCCGCAAGGTCGTGCTTGAGGCGGTCCACAAGGCCCAGGGCCAGGGCTGCGCGCCTGGGATCCTGGGTGTGGCGATCGGCGGCGACCGCGGATCGGGCTACCTCGCATCGAAAGAGACTTTGTTCCAAAAAATGGGCGAATCCAACCCGGACCCCGAATTAAAAGTCCTGGAAGACCGCCTGACCAGGGAATCCAACGAGCTCGGGATCGGCCCGATGGGTTTCGGCGGTAAGACGACCGTGCTCGGGACAAAGATCACCCACCTCAACCGGCTGCCGGCGAGCTATTTCGTCACGATCTCCTACATGTGCTGGGCATACCGCCGCCGCAAGCTGACCTGGACCGGCGGTCAGGCGGCATTTGAATAAACAATCTGGATATTTGGGAGGTGGGTCCGATGGATGAGACCGAGGCCGTTCGCGGTCAGCTGCAGCGCTTTCAGGACGGCTACACGCTGCGCGACCTCGCCAGGCTGGACGATTTTATGCAGACTTTTCGTGCAGAGCGAAGAGATCGAGCTGATCGGCGTGGGCGCGGCAAAACGCGGCGGGAACGAATGGTTCCAGGGCACTTTCACAGATCCGCGAGATCATCGAAGGCGACTGGCTGTACTGGGGAGACGTGCGCCTGGTCGTCGCCGAAGCAAAAATCAGCGTGCGCGGCGAGACAGCCTGGCTGACCACCTGTGGAGACCTGCTCAGCAGTGAGCATTACGAAAAAGCCCTGCCTTTCTATCTCGACACGATGAAAAAGACGCTCGAAGACGAAAGCCTGGAGATTCGGGACCGCCTGGCTCGAAGCGGCTTTTTTTGGGGTCAGCCGGATGCGCGACCAGTTCAAACCACCTGGTTATCCCTGGCCATTTACTTTCTCTGCCGTCCTGATAAAAACCGAGGCGGGATGGCAGTTCCATACGATCCACTGGTCTTTCCCTGCATCCTGAAACCAGTCGATCCCAATCAAATATTGAGGAGTCTCTCGATGAAGAAAATTCAACTCCCATTCAGCGATGATGTTGTGCGCGATCTGCAGGTCGGCGATCCTGTTGCGCTTTCAGGGGTGATGGTAACAGGACGGGACAACGTCCACAAATGGATGATCGATACCTTCATCAGGAAGACCCGCCCTCCGCAGGGCGATGACCTGGAAGTATATGAAGCGATCCGACCCCTGCTGCATGGGAGCGCGATCTATCACTGCGGGCCGGTCGTCGGCGGGTTGGAGACAAAAGAATACCGATTCGTCGCCGCCGGACCAACGACCAGCATCCGTGAGGAGCCTTATCAGCGTGAAGTGATGCTCCATTTCAAGATCCAGGGTGTGATCGGCAAAGGCGGGATGGGTCCAAGACACGCTGACCGCCTGCCAGGAGACGCCGGGAGTTTACCTGCATGCGATCGGCGGCGCTGCCTCCCTGATTGCCCAGTCCGTCGTCGCCGTAAGAGGCGTTTACAAGCTCGACTTTGGCGTCCCTGAAGCGCTGTGGGTGATCGAAGTGCAGGACTTCCCGGCCGTGGTTACGATGGATTCGCACGGGGGAAGCCTGCACGCGACCGTCGAAAAGGATTCAAAAGCCATCCTGGAGCGCTTGATCGCCCAGGGGTGATCCTGCCTACTTTGTGCAGAGGGTCACATCGTCGACAAACATCGCGGTGACCCCGCCCCAGCCGTTGTTGTAAGTGCCAAACTGCAGCCGGACCGGCCAGCCGTTGTACGGCTTATAGGTTAGATCACGGGTGATCTCGACCCAGCTCGGGGCATTGCTGCTGTGGTTCCAGAGCAGCGTATCGATCCAATAGCCCCAGTTATTCAAGACGAGCAGATACTGCTTGTCTGCGCCGTTCCACTCATTTGAAGTCCGGTATGCCCAGAACTTGAGCAAAACCGAAGAGGAATAGCCCGGAACGACAGTCAGCTGACCGAAATCGGAGTAGCTGTAGCGGTTGTGCCAGGGATTAACGATCCCGGTCTGCATCGAGCGAGACCCGCTGTGGGAAATCTGGCTCGAATAGTGAGCCGAATACGCCGTGACGGGGAGATACCAGTCGTGCGAGGCTTCAAAGCTGTTGTTTGAAAGCCGCTGGGAATAACCCGCCGGGCAGCTCAGGGCAGGCGGAGGGGGCAGCGTCCCAGCACAAACATTGACATAAGCCTCATCAACGTACATGGACTGAACGCCGACGTCCCAGCCGCCGTCGTTGTAAGTGCCTATCTGGATCCGGATGTTCCGCCCGCGGAAAGGCATCAGATCAAATGAGCGCGGTTTCCAGCTGCTGTTTCGAGCGGACCAGGAACCCAGCGTCTGGAGGATCGCACCGGTGTGCGGGTCCAGGACCAGGATATACATCCAGTCGCCCGATAAGGGCTGTTCCCCCCAGACTGCACCTGCGGCAAACGCCGGCTGATTTTCAGCAACCTTGTCTTCAGCTTCAATTTCGGCGGATGAAGGGGCCAGGGGATTGACCATCTTGTTGTAGAGAACCAGCTGAGCGGAGGTGGCGGAACCAGGGATAAAAACCGTCTGCCAGAAATCCGAATAGCTGTAGCGGTTCAAATCAGCACGGTAAGCCGGGATTCCGGTGCGCATGGACCAGTGTCCAGCCCAAACTTCTTCTGGATACACATCGCTGCTGCGGTAGCCGGCCGGGAAGGCAGTATTGGGTATCCCCCAACCCCCGATTGTCTCAAATCCGGGGTTGACCAGCTGGTTTGAGCAGGCGGACAGCTCTTCCTCTGGGGCGCCGGTCGGATTGTAGACTTCGGGAGCCGGGATCGTTGGACAGGTGGAAAGCGACATGTCATCCACAAACATGGCGCTCTCTCCGCCCGAGCCATCATTTTGAACGAGCAGCCGCAGGCGGATGTTCTGGCCTGAATATTTATACAGGTTGTATTGGACAACACCCCATTCCTGGTTGTTTGCCCCCTGGTACTCCCAAACCGTTTCCAAAACCTGCCCGTTCGCGTCCAGCACCTGGAGGGCCTGGAGGTCGTTCGGATCGGTGTCCGGGCCGAAGAATGTATCGGCAGGTCCGGCGGCAGATGGGGCTTTTGACGAAACCGTGACCGACTGTGTGAAGATCCAGAGCCGCAGCTGCGGATCCTTTGCTTCGGAGGAGATGCTGATGACCGGGGTCGTGGCTGTCGAAACCCCGGCGACGCTGCCGCCGCCGTCAGATTGCCCTAGCAGAAGGGCGCGCCCGCCGCTGTTGAAGATCGCCGTGCTGAAGCCTGCGTTCTGCCGTTCCCACCATTCATCCGTCTCAAAACCGCCGTTGGCGATCAGCTCGCCGCAGGTGGATGGTCCAGTGAAATCCAGGCTGGAGATATTGCTGTGCACATCCAGGTCGACAGTCGATGGGGCAAAACCGGCGTCCGCTTTTAACGGCGAAAAAGAGTAATCGCCCTGCAGGCCATTTACGACGATGCTGTATGTCCCATCCGGACCTGTGGTCGCTGAGCCTCCACCGCCGTCGCTGATCACCACGCCATTCAGCGGCCGCCCGATTTCATCCGTTATCTGGCCCGAGACAGTGTACGGCGCAAAGTCTTTCAGGGTGACCGGAAAAAAAAGCAAGGCTGCTGAGCTGCTGGTGAATGGATCCGGCTGACCGCCGGGCAAATCCTGACCGGCAGCAGGCGCAGCGCCAGAGACTGCCAGCAGGAATACCAGAAACAATTGTAATCGCGCGAATTTAACCATCTTCGCACTCTCCTTTTATATCCTTAACGATGACCGGCTTGTTCCTGTTCCCCTATTTGACAAGACTCATATTATCAAAGCTGGAAAACGACAGGACAATTGCCAGGTACGACATACCGTGACTATTCTAAGTGTATGCGACAGGGCTGAAATTAATAGGTCGTAAAAAATTTCGCACGGGTGACTTTCCAGCAGCAGAGAATCGGAGCCGTGCAGCAAATCCAGGAAGGATATTCCTCAGATATGGAAACTTAACAGAAAAATAATTCGAAAGGTTTCGCAGTCCTGTCGGCAGGAAAAGAAGCGACAGCCCTATTTGTATGCCTGTCCCTCAATTTTCTTTGGAGGGTCGATCTCTGCGAGACGGTTAGCCTGCCTCACGGTCGTCGTAATGGATATGACACTCAAAATCAGGACGATCACGATAACACCCCAATCGTAGATGGTCTGAGTCATGTTAAACAGTTTCAACTGCGGATTACCGATAAAGAAGACCACTGTATTTGCCAGGATTGCGATGATTCGGACTTCTGTTGGTCCCAGCTTTCCATAGGATATCGCAAATTCACCGCGCACGCAGGTGCGGACGTAAACCAATACGGAAAGAAGCAGATAACCGATCAAAGCCAAACAGGCGAACTCAAAACGAACGAACGGGGATAAACCGATCCCAAGGAAGATCATAATTTCCACAAAGGCGTCGGTTGCATGGTCGACGTAAAAACCGTAGACCGGCCGCTCGGTATGCCGGACGCGAGCGAGCGTCCCATCCAGGCTGTCGCCAAACCAATTTAAATACAAAACCAAGTGATGCAAGCCAGAGAAACGCTGGATTCCAGTTGCTGAGGGTGTACCCGGCGAAAATAACCAGCGCTCCGAAGACCCCAAAGAGGGTGAGCATATCCGAATTGACCCATGGCGGCATGCGGACTGCCAGCCAGCGAAGCAGTGGTTTCTCGACGGGAGAAGTAATCGTATTCAAAATCCTGGTGTGCTTGCGTATGTCAGCGGTTTTTGGTTTCATGCGTTCCTCAAACATCCAAGACAGCAGTCCAATTTGTTTTCGGGGAAGCGGCGATATAAGAAGGACTTTCAAGGCATTTTTTCGATCAGATCAGGCCAGACCGGGTAGTAAATCGACCACTGGTCCGGCTTCATCCGGATAAAATCTGCAGCGATCTCAAGCACATGACTGGCATTCCACAAGATCGCCTGATCCCTGTCCGCGAATCGCCGCAGCTGAATCTCTTCGGAGGATTGGATATGGTAGAGCCCGTCCTGTTCCTGGGTGGCTGCGAGCAAGACCAGAGGCGCTTCGGCTTCCAATCCGATCAAGATATGGTGCACCGGCAGGCTGGCCGGTCGGCCAAAAAAATCCGGGCGAAGCTTTGGTTTCGCGATCGGCCGGTCGATCCCGGTAACGACCGTATCGCCAGCCTTCAGGCGCCGGATCGCCTGGCGGAAAGTCGCCAGCGAGGCCGGTAGGATTTCAAGGCCAGAATCCCGGCGAAACTGGTGCTGCCACTGCACAGCCTGGTTGTATTCGGAAGTCTCTGGAAGCGATATTGCCAGGGCACGCAGGCCGCGCCAGGCCGCTGACTGAAGAACCAGGTCGAAATTGCTCATGTGAACGCCGCAGACGACTACTTTTAGCTTCGAGTTCTCTGGTTTGGGCGATCAGGTCGTCCAGGGCCTGGCTGAACACGACCTGTTTCTGAAGCAGCTCGGGTTGATCTAGATAGTGGAAGAGAATGAAATAGGAGCCGGCGATATGGCGCAAATTCGCACGGACTGCCGCATCCAGCTCATCGGCTCCCCATTCACATCCAGAGACAACCCAGCGGTTAAGGCGGATCGCCTGGACCAGCGGCAGGTCTTTTTTTGTAGCAATCCAGTCGGCGACAAGTTTTGAAATACGCAAACCCATGCCAAGCGGTAATCTCCGGCTGATCTGCAGCGCCCAGACTCCTGAATGCTGGCTGTTCAAGATGCGTTGCAAGTTCATGGAGTGAATTCTACCATCGCTGCAGGCGAACAGAAGAAATCGAGTAGGGGGCGGGGACAAGCCGCCCCCTCTCACACCACCGGACATGCGGGTCCGCATCCGGCGGTTCATCAAGCAAAGCGCAGTTCTTGATACCGAGTTTTGATACTCTTCAGCCCTGAGTTACTCCAATAGGTGTTACTCAGGGCTTCGTTTACCACAGGTGACTTGGACATATGCCAAGGGCTTTTGCCTACAGCTCCTAGTGCTGCCCGTTCTCTGGGCACTCCCAGCTTGGTCAATTCACGGTAGCGGGTTGTACCCCGCTTCCAACGTTTCCAGATCATCTGCCTCAGCCTGCGACGGAGCCACTTGTCCAGGTTTTCATAAACGCTCGGCGTATTCGCCAGCCGGTAGTATCCGATCCAGCCCATCGTGTACTGATTGATCGCCTCGATCACGTCTTCCAGCTTGCCTGACCGGGTACGCTTGGTCAGGCGGCGGAGCTTCTCGCAAAACCGCTCCCGGCTGCGATTGGCTACTCGGATGAGCACTTCCCCATTGCGTTTGAAGAAACTGAACCCCAGAAAATTCACCCGGTTCGCTCTGTCCACCTTGCTCTTCTTTAGGTTAACCTTCAGCTTGAGCTTCTGTTCCAGATACGCCTTCACGCTCTCCATTACTCGTTCGCCTGCCCGCCGCGTCTTTACATAGATGTTGCAGTCATCAGCGTAGCGTACGAACTTGTGCCCCCGCTTCTCCAGTTCTTTGTCCAGGTCATCCAGCATGATATTTGACAGTAGCGGCGAAAGCGGCCCACCTTGCGGTGTCCCTTCTACAGTGTCGATCACTACACCTTCGACCAGCACCCCACTATTCAAGTAGGCCCGGATCAGCTTCAGCACCCGTTTGTCTTTCACCACGCGGGCCACTCTAGCCATCAGCATATCGTGGTTCACCAGGTCGAAAAATTTCTCCAGGTCAATATCCACTACCCATTCGTATCCGGTTTGCACATACTCCTGGGCTTGCTTCACGGCTTCATGCGCACTGCGCCCGGGTCGAAACCCGTAGCTGTGGTTCGAGAACAACGGCTCAAACAGAGGCGTGAGTGCCTGTGCGATCGCTTGTTGGAGAAAACGATCCATTACACTCGGTATCCCTAACAACCTCGCCCCACCATCCGGTTTGGGTATCTCTACCCGCCGCACAGGCTTCGGCTGATAGGTTTGCTCGTCAAGCGTTTTCCTGATCTCCAACCAGTATTCTTTCAGGTACGGTCGCAGTTCTTCCACCCGCATCCCGTCGATGCCCGGTGCTCCCTCGTTCCGCTCGACCCGCTCTAAGGCTCTGACGACATTCTGGTTTGCCCAGATCTGTCCCCACAGCTCCGCACTCGACTTTCCTTCTTCTCGTGCCGGGGACGGCTCGGCCCTCTGGTCAGCCAAAGGAAGCTTCACTTCCCGCCTCTGCCCAGCAGTACCCTTATCCAGAGCATTCTGCCTTTCCTGCTCGTCCCGCGAACTGCTCAAAGTACTCGTCCTCCTTGATGTTCGGCCCTTCCCTCCTCGACGGAGTTGGTACTATGGCCTCAGCTGACTTCTGCCGCCTCAACCTGACCTCGCAGCCAGGGTTACTACTCATGTAGCTTGTCGGCAGACCTCCCCAGGTAAGAACGCTGACTGTCTCTGCGCCCTTGCCGTATTTACTGCTTTGGCTCTTGGTCGCATCGGGCTTCGTTGTCTCATGCCAACTCGCCCAGCCTCGTAGCCTCATACGGTTCGTATGCCTCAAGTCGCAGGTTTGCCTCCGGCTTCCTCCAGACCTCGCCTCGCGGCGACGCCTTTGCCTTTGGCTAGCGGTTGGTGCGACCAACCTCCGCAAGGGTCTTTCACCCTCTAGTCAGCGCCCATGCTGGGCGCACATAAAGAAAAGCCGGGAGATGCGTCCCGGCTTTTCTTTTAGTTGAAAAAATGAAGCGGCTAACGGCCTTCTTTAGGAGGGCAGTATCCATTGAGCATCGGGATGCTGGCGTATGTGTCATTATATCTGATGCAGTACGTTGCATCTGTCCAGGCATTTTTTACACACACGGTCATCCTCGGACTTCGAAACACGCCATACGGCACTCGGAACCAACCGGTGAAATCGCCTTCTTTGTTGGTGGTGAAATGACCAATTTTGTATGAGGTGCTTTCATCCGCTCGATAGATTCGGACAAAATAGGATGTTTTTTTGTGGAAATTCTCCACAGAAACCAGCAGCTTATTGATCCCTGGCACGACCTGCAGCGTTGCGCCTTTAGCCAGGTCTTCAGTCTCGACTTCGGGTGGCTTTTCGCCCTCAGGGATGCACAGCTTCATGCCTGCCGTTATCGTATAAGGCGCGCTCGAGGTTGCTGGCATCGGCGATCTTCTGCCAGCTTACCCCATAGAGATCGGCGATATACATTAATGTCTCACCCTGGAGGACTTTGTGTTTGTATTTACAGGTTACTGCGCTTGCGCTGAACTGGGGGAAGGCGCTCGCCAGAAGGGTGAATACCAGCACAAGACTCAGCACCAATCGGAAGGGTCTGTTCGACCACAACTCTAAGTTTTGAAGTTTCATGCGAAAACTCCTTTATTTGTTGCTTCTTTGCGATTTATTTTTTTGCCGCTTGAAGCCGTTTATCCGCATTCAATTTTCAAGTATAGCACTGTTTCCCAACCAGTTACCTTAAGGTTATGTTACGAACCATTTAAGTCATTTAATATCAAAATTCGATCTCAGCGATCCCTTCGAAATCAAAATGGGTCAGGTCATCCTCGTTTTCTTCATAATCTTCGCCCTGGTCACCAAAACCCCCGGCTGTTCCGCCGCGCTCGCACAGCGAGCGGTAGACGCAGTAGGAACAGCGAGCTTGATCTGCTGTCAGCGGAAAACCGTCCCGCGCCGCCATGGCTATCTCTGTAATCAGCTCGTCCAGGTAGACCTGGTCCGCATGAACCTGGCTCGGGCTGTATGGGAAACGGATGGGATCATCGCCTGGACTGCTGAACCAGTAGATCATCTCGACAGAACCCGGTTCCACCAACCTTCCGCCGGATAGCTCTGCCCCAGCCCGGACGAGCAAATAGGGATAAACGCGTGTTTGCAGGCGCTCGGCCAGCACTGCCCGACCGGGCCTGCGGCGGGTCGTTTTCCAATCGTAGATCCGAAAATGCTTGCGTTCTGAGCCGCTTTGCCCATCATCGCCCGCAGGAGCCGGCGGCGCGAGCAGGTCGTACTTCGCGGCCAAACGATACGACCTGGAACGCAATCCGTTCCGGACCAGGATCATCCAAAATGATGGGGGCGCTCAACGTGACTTCCGGGCGCAGTCCCGGGTAATGATCCAGGCCGGTCTGGACGATAAAGTATTCAAGCTTATCCCACCAGCTCAACAGCTCGAGATCGTTGATCGATGATCGAATCAACCCGGAAGGGATGCCGGAGAAGCGTTGGTGCGCCAGGTGATGGAATGCGGAACCAGCTTGAATAAAACGCTCATTATCGAGCACGGGCTCGCTCTGAACTGCCGGCCAGGCGAACTTCATCAGCCACCGCAGCTGGAAACGGCGCGGGCAGTCGACATAATCCTGCAGGTTTGACTGGCTGAATAGAAAGCCCTCCGGCAGCGTTTCCACAGGGAGCCCGTCAGGTTGACCGCTCAATCGTCTTCTTCCTTCGATGTGCCTGCCATGACACTGGCTTGAAAATTCTGCAATGCGACCAGCGCTGCGGCTGGCGTCTGATAGCCGTTTCGCCCGGTATTCCATGTGACCACAAGCTCTCGCCTGGCGCGGGTGATCCCAACATAAAGCAGCCTCAACCGCTCGCGGGCATAATCCAGCCGGGCGGAAGCGCTGTACGAGCCTTCACCGGCCCATTCGAATTCGTCAGGCTCAAGCAGCGAATGCAGCTGCCCCAATGCCTCTGCCTGCAGGTTCAAGAAGTCGCGCACGAATTTGCGCTCTCCGATAAATGAATCTCCCTGCTCCGCTGAAGGGAAATCGTAATTATTGACGGACATCAGATAGACCCGGTCCCACTCCAGCCCTTTCGCTTTGTGCATCGTGGCGATCACGACCTTGCCTTTGTAGCGTTCAGGGTCGAAACCGAGGTCCTCCTCGCTAAAACCGACGAAACGGTTTTCATGGCGGGAAATGACCGAAAGCTCCCTGCTCAAATCCGGAAGCCGCCAGAATGGATTTGCCTGGGCAGACTGGCGCAGAAGCACGGCAAGCTTATGAGCCAGGGCGAGATCGGGCGGATTGGTGAAAAAATCCTGTGCGATCGTGAGCACAAGCTGGTCGATCGGGAGCTGGACAGCACGATGCCAGCGGCGCATGTCCGTGCGAAAATCAACCAATAGCTGCACGATTTCATCATTCTGCCCGGCTTGAATCAAATCGAAAAGCCAATCCGAAATCGGTCCAGGCCACAAAAAATCCTCGACCCGCCTGAGCTTGCGGATCAGCTCCTCACACGCCTCTCCTGCTGTATCGGCACGACCGTCCCCCTGCCGGCCTTCGGTCCGCCAGACTTTGAAGGCCGCGGCCAGCTTTCCCGCCGAGCCTGGCTCGGAAAGGCAGCTCAGCAGCTTTTCAAATATCCCAACGGCGACCCGGGTCGCCTTCGAAGCGCGCAGAAGGCCGTCTTCAAAAGGCACACCGAGCGCCTCCAGCTCGTCCACCAGCTCTTCGCCGCGGGTGTTGCGCGGGACGAGCACGGCGACTGTTTCCTCCTGATGCTCAGGGATCCAGGCTGCGAGCGATTTTGCGACAACGCTGATCTCATTTTGGGGGGTCAGCCTTTTTTGATATAGAAAAATCTGGGTCGGGTCGTCGGGTGGATTTGGCTGCGGATCATACGGCGGTGCAGGTTGGATCATCGGCTGGTCGGTCAGTGCATCGCGCACGGTGGGTATGGGGTGATCTGAGCGCGTCCAGCGAACCAGCTCGTTGGCGAGAGCGATGATGCTTCTTGTCGAGCGTCCAGAGTTCGGCAGGTCATGCCGCTCGACTTCCGGCCGGGCGAGGAATTCGATCAGGAAGCGCGGGCTGGCGGTCGTGAAGGTCGCGTAGATCGCCTGGTTCGGGTCCCCAACTCGAACCCAGCTGCCGCGCGGGCCTGCGAGCAGTTTTAAGATTTCTTCCTGGAGGCGGCTGCTGTCCTGGGCTTCATCTTCGAGGATATAAGGCCAGCGGCCGCGCAGGCGCTCCAGGTAGCCCGGGTCGGTCTCAAGAGCCTGCAGGGCCAATCGGATCAGATCATCGAAATCGACCGCGCCGCGATAGTCCAGGGCGCGCTGGTAATCGAGGTAGATATCTGCGCCAAGCTGCGCCAGAGGCAGCGGGAGAGCGAGCGCATCCAGGCGAGTGCGGAGAAATTCAGGGCTCTGCCGGAGGTCTTTGGCCGTGCGGATCACGCTCAAGGCGATGTCTCGGACGACCTCCGGGAGCTGATCATGGCTGATTTTTCGGCGTTTGTACTCTTCCAGCTCTGGCTTGAGATATGAGTCCAATTCGCCAGGATGGGTGCGGAGCCAGATCTGGCTGGCATCCCGAAGGATTGAGCTGGACTCGCGTTCATCCAGGATCGTGAACTGGTCGTCCAGCTGAACCAGTCCGGGCCGCTCGCGGACGATATCGTGCGCCAGCCCATGCAGCGTCCGGACGCGGTAGCCCATATACGGCAGCAGCCCGTGCGCTTCCACAAACGCGCTTACCCGGCGGTAGAAGTTATCTACCGCTGAATTGACCAGCGTGACGACCAATACCTCCTGGTCGTCATCCAGAACGTCCGAAGCGACGATCTGCGCAGCCAGCAGCGAGAGCGTCCAGGTCTTCCCCGAGCCGGGGACAGCCGAGACACCCATCCAGCCGCTGCGGTAGGACATGATCTCCTGCTGTGCAGGCCGGAGCTTGACCGCCGAGAGGTTCACGCAGCCTCCTCTCCGGCAACGGCTTCCCGCAGAAGGCGCTGGAATGCAGCCAGCAACGGGCCGCGCTGCTCGTAGCCCTGCTCGTTGAATTCGCTCAAGCCAAGAACCACGGCCCTTCGGCAGCGGCGCATCAAACCAACCGCAAGCCGGCGAAGCGATTCGCTCCCGGCGGCGTATTCGTCTGCTTCAGACCAGGCCCGATCGGCCGGCCAGCGGCGGCTGAGGACGTATGGGTGCGTCAGCGGCTGCAGCAGCCTCTCCACCCAGCCGCGCCCGCCAATATCCAACCAGAATTGGACCTCGACCGGGCGATTTGCCATCAAGAAGGTGTAGGCTGGCGCGAGCAAGACCGCATCCTGTTCCTTGTCACGCCAACCCCCCAGGTACTGGGCGGCGATCAGACCCTCCTGGACCATCAGCAGATATTCCCTGCCCACGGGGACCCCTTCCGGGCCGAGGACCGGACCAACCACCCGGCGGAATTTTTGGATCGATTCGATCAGGTTTGCGGTCGTCTGACCGGAATCATAGCTGTTTTGAAATCCAAACCCGGGCTGGGTGAGCAGCTCTCCAAACAGCCTGCTGAAAAAATGGTCCAGCTCCTGAGTCTGAGAGGAAGACGCTTCCAGCCAGCTGCGCAGCTTCTCGTAGCGCTCCCCCAGGCGATAGGTGATCCGTCCCTGCATCTCCAGGCCGATCAAGTCAAAAGAAGAAAGCTTGAAACCAGCAGCCTTCGTCCGATAAACGATTTTCTGCAGGAGGCCGGCGCGAACCAGGTCAAGGTCCTGGATCGCCTGGACAAACGCTGAGGCGACTTCGAATTCACTCGGACAGATCCCCCATTCGGGTCGGGCGAGAGCCGCCAGCGTGAGCAAACACTCGACTGCCGGCTCTTCACGAAGCGAACGCGAAGGCCGGTGCGAGCGCGCCGGGATCCCGCGGGCTTCAAGACGCTCGACCAGGGAAAATCGCAGCGAATCCGACAGGTAAGGCGCAAGCACGACGATTTCCCCCGGAGGCAGACCGCCTTTGATCAACTGTGAGATCCTGAGGGCAACCCAATCGAGCATCTCCGGGTAAAAACGGAATACCCTGGGCTGGAGGAATTCCCCCACCTGGTGATCCAATTTCCTGGTTTTCGGCGCGGTGGGTGCCGCGAGCGACCCCTCACCCAAAAACAGGAAATGCGGCTTCACCCCCCTGTCCAGCGCCTTGCCAAGCCTGGCTTCGAGGGCCTGCAGCCCTGCACCCTGGACGAGCGAAACCGGGAAAGCTCGCGCTTGAGAGCAGGCGGTTTTTAATCGGTAACCCGACGCTGGATCTGCCCCCAAAAAGCGGCGGTAGCCGGCCTGCCAGTCGAACAGCACCAGCGCCGATTTAAATTCCGGAAGCCATTCTAGCAGCAGGTCATGGGCGACAGGAGTGTCCTCTTCGAGGTTTTCATAGAACAAGGCCTGGTAGGCACCACACAGGGCTTCCCGGCAGAGGGTCAGCGGCCAGAGCACCTGGCTGAAGATTTCGATCTGCAGGGAAAAGTCAAGCAGGTTGTGCTGCAGACAGAAATCCCGGAAAGCAGAAGCGCAGGTCTGAACATCTTCATATACACGCAGCTGGCTAATATCACCGATCCAGGAATCCTTCAAGCGAGCGCCGATTTCTGAATGGGGAAAACCGACAACCGCTGACTTGTTCAGGTTATCGAGGATCTGGCTGTACATCCGGCTGCGCTGGATGGTGACGGAATCGAACAGGCGGCTTTCTTCGATCAGCGGTCGCACAACCCTGGCCAGGTAGTATTGAGCGGTCTCCAACGTCAGGAAAACGGGTGGTTGATCCGGGTGCAGGAAACCAGCCGGTGGAGCTGCTAACGGCCAGAACAGATCGACCATTCGGCGGGCCAAACCGCCGACGGTGAGCAAAGTGGGCATCCCTCCAGGTGGTATATCCGGACGGCGCAAGGTATCCTCATACGGCTGCAGAAGCGTGCGCTGAGGGGCGAGCACGAGGATTCGGTCCCCGGGGAAGCCGGACTGAAGCATCCGCAAAAGCCGGGCGGCCGCGGCTGTGGTTTTTCCGGCGCCAGCGGGACCTTCAAGAAAAACAGAGCCATCCAAAGCAGCCGAAACCAGCGAATTCTGATCGGGGGTCAACTCAAGAGGTAGGATCGACATCCCCTCGGATTATAGCACAGCAGTTCGAATTAAAATTGGGCAGCCAACCAGGTCACCGCCCACAGCGCAGCCATCCCGACGACGATCGTCAGCACGGCGTTGCGCGTCCGCCAGGCGACCACCCCGGCGACCAGGCCAGCAATCAGCCGAGCATTTCCAAGCGAGAAATCGAATGCTCCGTCCCGCAAAAAAAGCTCGGGGAAGATGATCGCCGACAGAACGGCCGGTGGGATGTAGCGCAGCGAGCGAACGACCACGGGCGGCATCGTGCTGTGATCCATCAGCACAATGAAAGAAAGGCGGATTGCAAAAGTCGCCATCCCGGCCAGGATCATTACGAGCCAGATGTTCACCGGTTTTTCTCCACCAGCAGACCGACAAAGATCCCGATCAGAGCAGCGATTACCAGGCCTAATTTATAAGGCACGGCATAGAACGCGATCGCCGCAATCCCAGCTGCCAGTGCGGAAGCAACCCCCGGGCGATCTTTCAAATTCGGGACGACCAGGGCAATAAAGGTCAGGGCGAGCGTGAAGTCCAGCGACCAGGATTGGGGCACGATCGCGCCGAGCGAGATCCCAACCGCCGTGCTCAGCTGCCAGGAGGTCCAGAGAGCCAGGCCTGCACCCAGCATAAACCAATGCCGGTTGTCAGCCGGCCGGGAGGGCGGGGATTCACTCGACCCTTCGGCGGGCGGGATGGCATCCTGGTCGGTCTTCTGGTAGAAGATCACCGAGACCGCATAGGCTTCGTCCGTCAGCAGGTAAGCCAGCAGCCATTTCCAGGCCGGGCGCAAATGTTTTAGATAAGGAGCCATCGAGGCGCCGTAGAGGGCGTGACGAAGGTTGATCACCGCGATCGTCAGGATCATCACCAGCCCCGGAGCGCCGACGCTCACCAGCTGCGTGGCGACAATCTGCGATGAACCGGCAAAAACGATCGCCGACATCGCCTGGGATTGAGCCCGGGTCAGGCCGGATTCCAGGGCAAGCACGCCGTAAATCATCCCGAAAGGAATGACACCGATCAGGATCGGGAGCTCGGCGCGGACGCCGGCGGTGAAAAGCTTTGAGGCGGAAGGCATCGCGAGAAAGTTCGTTTATAATGAAGGTCGGGACTCAGAAACCCCATTATAAACCATCCTTCCTGGAAACCTTCGCCTCGGATCGCCTGTTGAACAGAAGTATTTGAAGGAGGAAAAATGCCAAGACGCCGCACAACCTTTTTGAGTTTTTTGGTCTTCACCACGCTGTTCTTTTCGGCCTGTCAAAGCGCCAGCACACCGACCCCGGCAGAGCCCCTACCAACCGAAATCCCCGCTCTCCAGACCCCTGCAGCAGCCGCTGAGACGACAGCAGCGCCGCCCGCGGCCGAAACCTCCGCCGCAACCGAAGAACTACGGCGGACGGTTGGAGACCAAACCGCAATCCTGGCATTCAATCAAGAATTTGACATGCTTAACCCGCTGTATGCCCAGAACCTCTCCTCACAGATCGTATACGGAATCTGGAACTGCAGCGCCTGGGACTTCGACGACCAGGAAAATGCACTGCCTGTTTTGGTGAAGCAAATTCCCACTGTGAAGGACGGCGGTGTCTCAGCCGACGGCCGGGAAATCACCTTTCGACTGCGGGACGATATCGCCTGGTCGGACGGCGAGCCGATCACCAGCAAGGATTTTCAATTTACGTATCAAATGATCACCGACCCGCAGAACAACGTCCTAAACCTGACTCCTTATGACCTGATCGAGGAGGTCAGCGCACCGGACCCGCAGACAGTGGTTGTCCGTTTCAAAGAGCCGAACAATGCCTGGCTGTACTCGTTGTGGAAGGTTCTGCTGCCCGCCCATATCCTCGAGCCCGAGTTCAGCGCACAGGGCTCGATCCAGGAAGCGGCCTGGAACTTCACGCCGGGGGTTGGCTGCGGACCGTTTGTCTTTGAAAGCGAAGTGGACGGCGAAAGCGTCACATTCAAAACCAACGAGAACTACTGGCGGGACTATCCGTTGATCGGGAAAATACTCGTAAAGTTTTTCCCCGATGATGCCTCAAAAGCTCAGGCGATCATCGCTGGACAGGCGGATCTTTCGATCTTTCTGGTCGACAGCACAACCCAGGTTCCGATCATGAAAGCCGCGAATATGCAGATATTGGCTGTGAATTCGGGCTATCGAGAAGGTTTCTTTTATTTCCTGGACCCGACCAACGGTCACCCGGCGCTCCAGGACGTCCGGGTTCGTCAGGCGATCGCGATGGCGGTGGATCGGGAGGCGATCATCCAGAATTCTATACGCCGGCGACCGCAAGACCGCGATTTCTTATTGGGACGAGACCCCGTACATCGACCCCGGCCTCAAGCCGTGGGCTTACGATCCGGAAAAGGCGAAAAGCCTGCTGGACGAAGCCGGCTGGGTGGACAGCAATGCAAACGGCAGCCGGGACAAAGACGGTGTCGAATTGACCCTGACCTATGGGACCACGACTTCTGAAGTCCGCCAGGCTGTGCAGCTTGAAATCCAAAAATATCTGGCTGCGATCGGTGTAAGCGTGACTCCTTCGAATTACGATTCGGCGGTTTTCTTCGCGGATCTGGGACAGGGCGGACCGGCTGCGACCGGGCAGCTCGATATCTTTCAATATGCAGCCCGCACTTTAAATTATCCGGAACCGGGGACGAACGATTTCCTGTGCGACCATATCCCTTCGCAGGAGCTTCCAGATGGCGAGAACTGGTCGTACCTGTGCGACCAGGAGCTCGACGCCTTATTCAAGCAGCAGTCTGCCGAAATTGACGTCGAACAGCGCCAGCAGACCTTTCATGCGATCTCCAAGACCATCTTCGAGAAAGCCTATTTTGTCGGCCTCTGGAACGACCCGGACTTCTGGGCAGCCAATCCGCGGCTGAAGAACGTCCAGCTCTCTGGGATCACGCCGTTCTATAACATCCTGGAATGGGAAATTCAACCGTAAACCGGTTCCAATTCCTAAAAAGCATCTTCTGACCACACCCAAGAGCCTCCAGGGCTCTTCGGTGTTTGTTTCTGGTTAATTTGACTATTCTGATTTCAAATCGATGAAAATTGCACAAAGTGTTTAAGAAAATCAATCCGATTTTTGACCACCAGTTTACTTTACTTATCTGGCATTCGATATATAATAATTTAATAGCAAGGAGGTGAATCAACCGGCGGCAGCAAGAAAACAATCGCAAGTAAACAGTTGGTCAAGCATTCTCATAAAAAAGTCCAATAAATTATTTGAGAAGGAGAACCGAATGTTTCCGATAAGAATCGCCCGAACGATCCTATTCCTGTTTGTGATAGCCAGCCTGGTCCTGGCTGGCTGCGCCCCAGCCGCGACGCCCGCCCCGGCACCGGTTGAGACAGAAGCTCCAGCTCCGCCAGTGTCTACCGAAGCCCCCGCTGTAGAGGAGCCCGCAGCTCCAGTTGTTGAAGCAACCGAACCCCCCGCTCCAGTCGAAACCGAAGCACCTCCACCCGCTGAACCTGCTGAGAAAAAAGTAGCCACGCTGATCTGGACCCAGGAGTTCGACACGTTGAACTCGCTGTATACCAACATGTGGTTCGTTACAGCGATCTATCCAATCTATGCCTGCCAGGGGTGGTGGTTCGATGAGAATAACGAACCCATCCCGAACCTGGTTTCCGAAATCCCTTCAATAGAAAATGGTGGGTTATCTGAGGACGGACGAACAATCACTTTGAAGCTGCGAGACGACATTAAATGGTCGGACGGAACGCCGATCACCTCTGCAGACTTCAAATTCACCTACGACATGCTGATGGCTGATGTAAACGCTGTCGCATCTCGCGCCCCATTCGACTTAGCCGAATCTATCGATACTCCTGATGAACGCACCGTGTCCGTGACCTTCACAGATCCCTACGCCCCCTGGCTGTCGCGAGCTCTTCGGCGGGATGAGCGGAGCTACCATTCTTCCAAAGCACATCGTTGAGCCCATGTTTGAGGCAGAAGGCACGCTCGATACCGTCGAATACAACAAGGCGCCAACCGTCGGCTGCGGCCCATTCGTCTTTGATGAATGGGAATCGGGCAGCTTTGCCCGGTTTGTAGTCAACGAAAATTACTGGCTCGAGCGCCCCAAGCTTGATGAGATCTTTTTCCGCTTCGTGCCCGATGACGCATCTCAGATCGCGGCACTTAAAGCCGGCGACGGCGATGTAGGCACCTTCTTCGCCTACTCCGACCTGCCCGAGCTTGAAGAAGCCGGGATAACGATCTTCAACTCCTTCTCGGGTTACAACGAAGGGATCTATTTCAACCAGCACCCCGAGAAGGGCAAACCGGCCATGAAAGACGTGAGAGTCAGGCAGGCGATTGCCTATGGTTTCAACCGCCAGAAGCTGGTCGACGACCTGCTGCTCGGACGCACGGGTGTGGCTGCCACCGATTGGGACAACTCGCCCTGGGTTGATCCCATCCATCACGCCCTACCCTTATGATCCCGAAAAGGCCAAAGCGCTTCTGGATGAAGCCGGATGGGTGGACACCAACGGCGACGGTGTGCGTGAGAAAGACGGAGAGGACCTGGTAATCGATCTACGGCACGACCAATCGCGAAGTCCGCCAGGATACCCAGGCTGTAGCCCAGCAAGAGCTGGCCGAAATCGGCATCAAGCTCGACCTTCAGAGCTTCGACGCGGACATCTTCTTCGCCACTTATGGCGAAGACGGCCCGTCTTCAAACTTCTCGTTGGACATGATCGAATACTCCGATTCGTCTGATTTCCCCGACCCGAACACGGTTGTCTGGCGATGTGCGGAGATCCCGTCCGATGACTATCCGGACGGTGTGAATGGCTCTGGCTTATGCGACGAAACCCTGGAAGAGTTGTTTGCTGCTCAAGAGACCCAGGTCGATTTTGCTGAGCGCCAGCAGACTTTTCACAAGATTACAAAATATATCTTCGACAATGCTTCTGGCTGGGGTTTATGGCAAGACCCGGACCTCTTTGGGATCAGTGAACCGCCTGCTGAATGTAAAGATGTCCGGTGCCACACCCTTCTTCAACGTGGCTGAATGGGATCTCGCCCGATAGATTTCACAATCAATGACGTGCAGGCGTTATACGCCTGCACGTCATCGTTCAATACAAAGATGACCCGCTATATTATCCGGCGTCTGCTGCAGGCGATCCCCCTGCTGTTCATCATCAGCATGGTGATTTTCATCCTGATGCAGAACATGGGTGACCCAATCGCGACGATGGGTGGGCGTAAAGTAACGCGCAGCGAAGACCGCATCCGCCTGACTCGCCAGCTCGGGCTTGGACAAGCCCATTTACTGTGCAGTATTTCTACTGGCTGATCGGGAACGATTGGGCTAAAACCGATCATGGACGGCGACGGCGTCGCTGAAACTCCAGGCAAGCGCAAGGGGGTGCTGCGCGGCGATTTTGGCGTCTCGCTGGTCAACCGCAAGCCCGTGACAGAGGTGATCGGCGAGCGCCTGCCGAACACGCTGCTTGCTGATGTTGGTCGCGGAAGCGATCATCTTGAGCTCCGCCATGCTGATCGGGATCTACTCCGCCCTGCATCAATACACCGCGACGGATAACATCATTACCACCCTGACTTTCATTTTTTATTCGATGCCGGTCTTCTTTTTCGCTCTATTAATGATGTACATCTTTGCGGTGAACTTTAAGGCCTGGGGGCTCCCTTATCTTCCGACGGTGGGGATGTTCGAACCCGAAGCGGGCAAAACGGTGCCCCAGGTAGCCTGGCATATGGTGCTGCCGGTTGCGACCTTGTCCTTTGGCTTTATCGCCGGCTACAGCCGCTACATCCGCAGCACGATGCTGGAAGCGATGGGCCAGGACTACGTTCGTACTGCCAAGGCAAAAGGCCTGCCGCGCCCGGAGATCATCTACATTCACGCCTTGAAAAACGCCGCCCTGCCGATCGTCACGTTGGTTGCGCTGGACCTGCCCTTCCTGCTGGGGGGCGCGATCGTCACCGAGCGCATCTTCGGCTGGCCCGGGATGGGCCGGCTGTTCCTGGACCATGTCTCGCGCAGCGACACCCCGGTCGTGATGGGCATCCTGATGATGATCGCCGTCGCCGTGATCATCTTCCAGATCATCGCAGATGTGCTGTACGCCTGGCTCGATCCCCGCATCCGCTATAAATAACGCCAAAAGTAAAAATACCAAACGAGAAACCTTACTGATGGAAACCACCGCACCCCAGCCTCCCCCCCGATTGCCAGCCTCACGCCGGACGAGCTGGAAACGACCCCCTTGTCCCTGGGACAGCTCACCTGGCGGCGGTTTCGCCGGCACAAGATGGCGATCTTCGGCAGCATCACGCTGATCCTGATGTTCCTGTACGCATTCGGTGGAATGTTATTCTTTAGTGAAGCGGACGCCAACCGCACCGATACCGGGCAGCGCCTGCAGGCGCCCAGCCGCGAGCATCCTTTCGGGACAGATACGGTCGGGCGAGACATCCTGGCTCGCACGATTTACGGCGGGCAGATCTCGATCCTGATCGGACTGACCGCCATGCTGGTCGAGCTTCTGATTGGCGTCTCGATCGGCTCGCTCTCGGGTTTCTTCGGTGGAAAAATAGACAGCGTCCTGATGCGGTTTACCGAAGCTGTCCTGGTCATCCCGCAAATCTTCCTGCTGCTGGTGATGGCCAAGTACTTCGCCCAGTCGATCCCCAATATTGAGATGATGGGACGGACTTTCAGCGGCAGCGTGGTGGTGATCATAGTTGTGATTGGGATCACCAGCTGGCCGTATCTGGCGCGCATCGTGCGCTCCCAGTTCTTGACACTCAAGGAAAACGATTTTATCCTTGCTGCCAGAGCGACCGGGACCTCAACCCGCGAGATCATCTTTCGCCACATCCTGCCGAACAGCATCGCCCCGATTATCGTGGCAGCCACGCTGAGCGTCGCCGCCGCGATCACCCTGGAAGCCTATATCAGCTTCTTGGGGATGGGCGTCCGCCCTCCAACGGCAACCTGGGGAAACATGCTGGAAGGCGCCTATAACTATATCGACACAGCCTGGTGGCTGTGGTTTTTCCCCGGCATGCTGATTGCCCTGATTGTCCTGGGTATGAACTTCCTGGGCGATGGGCTGAGAGATGCCCTTGATCCGCACAGCCGGGCAGTCTGAGAAATCTAGATGATGATTAAACCAGATCACCATAGGATAGCTGGATGAAGAGCGAACTGCTGCTCGATGTTGAGAACCTGAACACCCGATTTCACATCGCCGAAGGGACCGTCCATGCGGTCAACGGCGTTTCATTATCACTCAACGAATGCGAAACCCTCGCCTTAGTCGGAGAAAGCGGCTGTGGAAAATCCGTGACCATGTTGTCGCTGATGGGCCTGATCCCCATCCCGCCGGGTGAGATCAGCTGTGAAAAGGCGATCTTCCGCGGCAGAGACCTGCTAAAGCTCTCGGAAAGCGAGAAGGAGCACATCCGTGGGAAAGAGATCGCGATGGTCTTTCAGGACCCGATGACCGCCCTGAACCCGGTTTTAACGATTGACCGCCAGCTGCGCGAGCCGCTGAGGGTCCACCTTGGGATGGATGACCAGACTGCCCGCGAGCGGGCGATCGAGCTGCTCGAGCTGGTGGGCATCCCCGACGCCCCGCGACGGATCAAAGGATATCCCCACCAGTTCTCCGGGGGGATGCGCCAGCGGGCGATGATCGCGATGGCTTTATCCTGCGCCCCCAGCCTGCTGATCGCCGACGAACCGACCACGGCGCTCGACGTCACCATCCAGGCCCAGATCACCGAGCTGGTAGAGCGGCTGCGCGACGAGCTGGGCATGGCGATCATCTGGATCACCCACGACCTGGGCGTCGTCGCAGGGCTGGCGGAGCGGGTGCTGGTGATGTATTCGGGTTTCATCGTCGAAGAAGCTCCCGTTGATAATCTCTACGAAGACCCACGCCATCCGTACACCCTTGCCCTGCTGGCCGCCCTGCCGCGCATCGACCGGCGCCGGCACGACCGCCTCAAATCGATCCCTGGAGCGCCGCCAAACCTGCTCGTCGAGCCAAAAGGCTGCCCCTTTGCGCCGCGCTGCGAGCTCGTCATCGAACGCTGCCGCCGGGAAAACCCTGCCCTGGAGCTGGTTGCCCCGAAGCATAAAATTGCTTGTTGGGTCGATGTAAACACAGGAAAACCACGATGACATCGGAACCAGCCTCAGCGCCTGATTACGCTATCCCTCGGCTCGAACCTGATCCAGGTGCGCAACCTGGTCAAGCACTTCCCGATCACTCAGGGTTTGATCATCGAACGAACGGTCGGCGCGGTGAAAGCAGTGGATGGGATTTCATTCGAAATCCGGCGCGGCGAGACGCTCGGGTCTGGTCGGGGAGAGCGGCTGCGGCAAGACGACCGCCGGTCGGACGATCCTGGCGCTTTACCCGATCACCAGCGGTGAGGTGATCGTCGCCGGCATCCCGGTGAACTCAGCCACAAAAGCTGAAATGTCCAACTTTCGACAAAAGGCACAGATGATCTTCCAGGATCCCTATGCTTCGCTGAACCCGCGCTGGACGGTCAGCGCGATCATCGGCGAGCCGATCCGGGTCCACCACTTGCTCGATTCTGTGAAAGGAACGCGATGAGCGAGTCAATGAGCTGATGCTGCTGGTTGGTCTGAGCCCGCGCCTGATCAACCGCTTCCCGCACGAGTTCTCCGGCGGTCAGCGCCAGCGGATCGGGATCGCCCGCGCCCTGGCCTCCAACCCGGATCGTTCATCGTCTGCGACGAGCCGATCTCCGCCCTGGATGTCTCGATCCAGGCCCAGGTCGTCAACCTGCTCGAGGACCTGCAGGACCAGTTCGGGTTGACCTACCTGTTCATCGCCCACGACCTGAGCATGGTCCGGCATATTTGCGACCGCGTGGCGGTGATGTACCTGGGCGTGCTGGCTGAGCTGGCCGATGCGCGACGAGCTGTATGAAAATCCGCTGCACCCCTACACCCAGTCTCTGCTTTCGGCCGTGCCAATCCCCGATCCAAAGAAGGACCGCGCCCGCCAGCGGATCATCTTGAGCGGGGATGTGCCCAGCCCGATCAACCCGCCATCCGGCTGCCGCTTCCACCCACGCTGCCCGATCGCGCAATCGATCTGCTCCGAGCAGGAACCGATCTGGCGCGAAGCTGTGCCAGCCCATTGGGTCGCCTGCCATCTGGTTTAGGATACAGCGACTCCGATCTCTTTTCTCCCCGAGCTTATTCGTGCACTGTATAAGGCTTTTGTAAATAGGTTGGGCTTTGACTTATTATTGTAGTGGTAGAATTTCTAGGATTCCCACAATTGCCTGTTTCCAGATGCAATCCATTGCGATCTGAATGAATACCTCGTGCTAAACAATCTGCGCGACTTTTTTTCAGTCAACCGTCCACTGATCATCTTTATCTACGGACAGGTCTTTTTTATCCTCGGCCTTGCAATTACAATGCAATCCAGACATTACTCACGCCTGAACCTGGCGCGGCAGCCTGCCCTGGTTGGCTGGATTCGGATTTCTCCATGCCATAAACGAGTGGGCTGATTTGTTTATCCCTATCCAAAGTCAATATGCAGGCACAGCATTAATATCCTTTTTGTATTCAATTCAGCATATCTTCCTGGCAGCCTCATTTGCCTGCCTGCTTCAGTTCGGAGTTGAGCTCCTGCGACCCTTTCCCGTTGGTTGGCGGTGGGTGCGCATCCTCCCGACCTTTGCTTTTTCCGCCTGGTTTATTGGTGTTTTCTGGATGGGGAAAATTTTCAGCCAGGATGTCAGACAATGGCATGCCCTGGCAGATGGTCTGGCCCGCTACCTCCTTTGCATCCCAGGTGCCTGGCTATCAGCTTACGGTCTTCACCACCAAATGAAGAAACAGATAGAACCGTTAGGTCTTCCGCATATCAGTCGTACGCTGAACATCGCCGCCTTTGCATTAGCAACATATGGCGTTTTTGCGGAGTCCTTGTCCCCAAAATGCCCTTTTTTCCCGCTGAACTGATCAATTCCACTTCATTTGATCAGCTTTTTATAGCACCAATCCCTGTATTTCGATCCATCGCTGGGATTGTTCTCACCTTTGCCATTATTCGCTCACTCGAGGTGTTCAATTTCGAGACTGATCGTTTTATTCGCCAGATGGAAGAAAGCCAGGTGGTGGCCATTGAGCACGAGCGAATTGCTCGCTGACCTGCACGATGGAGCCCTCCAACAAGTCTATGCAGCTGGACTGTATGCCCAATCACTCATTCGATTGGCAGACGAATCCCAAAAGCAAGGCTTGGAGTGCCTGGTATGGTCGATCAACCAAGCAATTGACCATTTGCGTCTATTCCTTCGTCAAATACAGCCTGATCCAAGCCCGGTTGAACTTGAAGCGGCGTTGCAGCCGGTTATTAATGAAGCTCGAAATACAATTCCCATAGAGACCTTCTGGGAAAATCCTTCTCCTCCGGACCTCCAAGCCGAACAGATCAGCCACATGGTTGCTTTTACGCGTGAAGCGCTTTCCAATGCCCTCCGCCATTCCCAAACTTCCAGAATTGAAATCCGCACTGATTGCACGGAAGCTCGATTGCGCCTGTCGGTTCGTGATTTTGGCAGTGGTTTGCCGAAAGTGGTTGAACCCGGATACGGACTTCGAAACATGCGCGATCGCGCCCGCCTGTTGGGGGCAGAATTAATATTCGACTCTCAAGCTGGGAAAGGCACGCTGGTGACCTTGTTGCTTCCGATGGAGAAAAAAGATGAAACGCATCCGTCTGATGATTGTTGATGACCATGAGGTAGTCCGTCTCGGCCTTCGCACCCTGCTCGAATATGAGCCAGACATCGAAGTGGTTGGAGAAGCCGGGTCAGCGGAGGAAGCTCTGGTAAAGGTGGCAAACTGCAAGCCTGACGTAGTCATTTTAGATATCCAGCTACCAGGTCGCAGCGGGCTTGAAGTCTGTAAAGAAATCCGACAACAATTTCCATTAAGCCAGGTCGTCTCATCCTCACTTCCCACGCTTCGAAGGATTCACCGGACAAGCCTTAAGAGCTGGAGACCTCCGGGTTTGTGCTTAAACAGGTTGGCAACCAGGAGCTGGTGCGTGCGGTTCGTGCTGCCGGAAGTGGTGAAATTGCCCTCGATCCAAAAACGACTGCAGATGTAGTGGCTCGCCTGAAAATCCTCGAAACAGAGGCGGAATCGAACGCCTTCCGTGGCCTTTCACCCCGCGAGATGGACATACTGGCATTGGTTTCAAAAGGCGACAGCAATCGCCAAATTGGGCAGAAGCTCAATCTTAGTGAGATCACCGTGCGCAACTATGTCAGCAATATCCTTGAGAAGTTGCACCTGCACAATCGGATTGAGCTGGCTACATACGCAGTAATCCATCACATTGATGAGCATTTCAATAACCTTGGATAAAAAAAAACACGGAAGCGATGCTTCCGTGTTTTTTACTGAATTCTAATCTTAGGCTGAAAACGACAGGAAGAAGGGTGGAAAAGTAAACAGCAGCCCCAATGCCAACAAAACAAAAGCAGCAATAATCACCTTGCTGATTTCGACATCTTTTTCCTTCCAAAGCAATCCCACTACCAGCCATGAAATCAGCCAAATGGCGACGCCAACGATCGTTTTTCCAGACAATGGACCAACGGGCACAGAAAAGGTCAAGAAGGTTTTAGCAGCTGGAGAAGCTTCTGCCAGTACAGTCATCAAACCAATTGCACAAGCACCAATCCCACCCGCAAGCAGCGCAGCGGCTGCCTTGCCGTTCTTAATGTATTCATTTACACTTGTAGTCATTATGATGCTCCTGTTTAGCGGACCGGTGCCATTTTTGTAATGAATGCTCCCAATACACCAGCAACGACCGCGGTGCCAAACGCAATTATAAAGAACCAGGTCAACGCCTTTCGAATTTTCGGCTCTTTAGTCAATTGCGCTCCATAGACCCAGAAAATATATGCTACAACGGTAGCAGCAATGGGGGCAATCCATCCAACATGCTCTTTCCATTCCATACCGAACTCGTGCCACATGGCAGTGGGTCTCATTTGCCAGCAAGAAATATCGAGGGAATGCAGTCAAATCAGTTGTACCTTCTGGTGGTTTTAACCGATACCAAGGATAGACCAAAAAAGTACCTAGAATAACCGTTAACCATGCCGCGGCTGCCATCACCCAGTTCCAGATTTTTAACTGAGAGACGTGGTCTTTGAGCCCTTCGGTGGTTAACCAGTTTGGTCTCATCGTGAGCAGAGCATATATGCCGCCAGAAAATGCCAGCAGAAATGTCCCACCAAGATAAAACCATGAAGGACTGCGAATATTTCGCGAAGCGTTACGATCATATCCTATTCTCCTCTTTAATATTACCGGAAGAATTCCGGTTTATTCAATTATCCATCTGGAAATAAGGATAGAATAGGTTCAATCGACCCTGAATTACCAGGTTCGATTGAACCTATTCCGCGAAAACTTGCGAGAAAATGTTTGGTTCAGTTTAGCAAGCTGTCCTAATTCTTCCAAAGAGCATTTCAGAATTGCTTCAGGCTTCGATATTTGATCCTGTGCGGCTGGTCGGCGGCTATGCCCAGGCGCTTTCTTCGATCCGCCTCGTAATCCGACCAGTTCCCTTCGGACCAGCGGCAGCTGGCTCTCGCCTTCGAAGGCCAGGATGTGGGTCGCGATCCGGTCCAGGAACCAGCGGTCGTGGGAGACGACGATCGCGCAGCCGGCAAAATTCTCCAGCCCTTCTTCCAAGGCGCGCAGCGTGTTCACATCCAGGTCGTTGGTCGGCTCGTCGAGCAGCAGTACGTTCGCGCCACGGGTCAGCATCTTTGCGAGGTGAACGCGGTTTCGCTCGCCGCCGGAAAGCGTCCCTACCTTCTTCTGCTGGTCGCCTCCGAGAAAATTGAAGCTTGAGACATATGCGCGCGAGTTCATCCGCCGGTCGCCGAGCTGGAGCGTCTCTTCGCCTTCAGAAATCTCCTCCCAAACGGTCTTTTCCGGATCGAGGTCCTCACGGCTCTGGTCGACATAAGCCATCTGGACCGTCTCGCCGACCTGGACCGTACCCAAATCGGGCTCTTCCTGGCCGGTGATCAGCCGCAGCAGCGTGGTTTTTCCGGCGCCGTTTGGGCCGATCATCCCGACGATCCCGCCCGCCGGGATGCTGACGGTGAGCCCATCGATCAGCAGGCGGTCCTCGTACCCTTTAGACACATCTTTGAGCTCGATCACGCGATTCCCAAGCCTTGGACCAGGGGGGATATATATCTCCAGCTCTTCGCGGCGCTGTTCGAAATCCTGGTTCAGAAGCTGATCGTAGGCCGTGTAGCGAGCCTTGCCTTTCGCCTGGCGGGCGCGCGGCGACATGCGGATCCATTCCAGCTCGCGCTCGAGCGTCTTCTGGCGGCGGGTTTCGGCGCTTTCTTCGCGCGCCAGGCGGTCGCGTTTCTGTTCCAGCCAGGACGAGTAATTTCCCCGCCAGGGGATACCGTAGCCGCGGTCGAGCTCGAGGATCCAACCTGCGACGTTGTCCAGGAAATAGCGGTCGTGCGTGACGGCGATCACCGTGCCGCGGTACTGCTGCAGGTGTTTTTCCAGCCAGGCGACGGACTCGGCGTCCAGGTGGTTGGTCGGCTCGTCGAGCAGCAGGATATCCGGCTCGGTCAGCAGCAGCCGGCACAGCGGCGACCCGCCGCCGCTCGCCGCCCGAGAGCACCGATACCGGCGTCTCGCCTGGCGGGCAGCGTAAGGCGTCCAGCGCGACCTCCAGGCGGTTGTCGAGCGTCCAGGCATCCATCCGGTCAAGCTGCTCCTGCAGGCGAGCTTGCTCCTCGATCAGCGCCTCAAAGTCGGCGTCCGGATCCGCAAAGCGGTTGTTGACCTCGTCAAAACGGGCGAGCATCTCGACGATCGGCTGGACGGCTTCTTCGACCACCTGCCTGACGGTCTTATCCGGATCGAGCTGCGGCTCTTGAGCGAGCATCCCAACCGAGTAGCCTTTCGAAAAGGTCACCTCGCCGTTATAGCCGCCATCCAACCCGGCGATGATCCGCAGCAGCGTGCTCTTACCGGCGCCGTTCAGGCCGACGACACCGATCTTCGCCCCGTAATAAAAACCCAAGGAGATGTCTCGCAAAACGGGCTTGTTCCCCGGCGGGAACACTCGCCCGAACTCTCATCATCGAAAAAATTACCTGTTGATCATTCATCTTTTTTTCTGCCGCCTAACCGCCCGAGCTGGAAGGTTTTGGCAGCTTCGGGATCAGCCAGGATAGGAATGCATCGCTGGAGCGGGTCTGGAGAAAGACCCGGCCGGGGCCGGTCAGGTCAACGACCAGGCCTTCACCGCTGAACAGGGTCGATTTAATCCCACCGATAGTCCGGATGTTGAAGCCCATCCCCTGGCTGAACGCGACCAGGTGGCCCGTGTCGACCGTAAATTTCTGACCAGGCTCAAAAGTCAATTCATGGATCGCACCATAAGAGGAGATCAGCAGCTTCCCGGTCCCGGAAAGGTGCAGCATGATCAGGCCTTCCGATGCAAAAAAGGTCTTTGCGCCGCCCCACTTCGTGTCGATTTCAATATTCATCTCGCAGGCAACATATGAGCCGGATTGGACCATTCAGCTTTTCCTCGGCGATATCCAGAACGGCCAGGTCGCCTGGCAGCGCAGGGGCGACATACACTGCGCCACCGCTCGGCGGGGCAAGGTACTCATTCATGAAGAAACGCTCTCCTGCCAGAATTGATCGGGCAAAAGACCGGATCAGCCCGCCAGCCGCCTGAGTTTCGATCGTCACTCCGGGCGACATCCCAACCATCGAGCCGCCTTCGACGCGCACCTTTTCATTTGGAGAGAGTTTGAGCAAGCCCATCGAATAGGAAGGGCGGTACAGGATTTCAACATCCATTGGATTCTCCTTTTCAGTGATTTATCCTAATCATTGGGCTCGAAATCAAAACCATTAATACACGATGGATATTGAGCCCCGGACTGAATGATCATGATTATTTTAACCGCATTTCAAGGCTGGCAGACAGGATTTCCAGGATCATGACTCCAATTGCCCACTTTCAATGATGATGGCGCGACGACATCTAGAATTAGGTCATCGCAAGGCTCGTGCTCAGGTCTGGTTCACTCATTACGCAAACAGAGTGGAACAAATCGAGCCAAAAGCCGTCCAAAAACCTGAAGCTGGCAATCCCTTCCAGCTTGCCTCAGATGTGGTTTAATATCCTGATCATAAACAGAATGGATCGTCGGATGCAGGCCATGAAAAAAGCGAACTGGTTGTTGATAATTATCCTACTATTAAGCGTGTGCGCAACGCCCTCCGGAAATGTGGACGAAAAGCCGGGTGGCGTCGAACCCACACCTGCGCCGACTTGGAACCCACCCCGATCCTGCCGCCTGCGCTCGAAGGCGATATTGAGGTTCAAGAGCTGATGCTCACAAGCGCGGCACGCTGGAAAGCCTTGCAGGCGACCTATTCAGTGACTTCTTATCCAGCAGAAGGCTCAGATGCCCAACCGGAAGTCAAAAGCCACCAGGTCTGGATCCGGCTCCCGGGTGAATTCAAGGTAGTGGTCTCAATCCCGAACAGCGGGATCGAGCTTATCCGGGTGAGCGATGGCAAGACCATCACGGACAGCACGGGGGATCGTTCGGACCTGCCTCCCGCGGCCCTCGAACCTTTCAATCCACCGACCACGCTTTCGGACACGGTATATACCCACCCGCTGGCCGGCTCGCTGGGCACACCGGTCAGCGACCTGATCTTTCCGGCTGGACTGGCCCAGCGCGGCGGCCAGTACAACCTGGTCGGCAAGGAGATCATCGCAGGTCGGGAGGCCGACGTCGTTGAGTGGAGCCGTGAGGAAGGCACGCTGATCGACCGTTTTTGGGTAGATCGCGCAACCGGGATCATCCTTCGCCAGCAGAACTACGGCAAGCCAGCCGGCGAATCGCCGATCTGGGACATCCAGGCGACCCAATATCGCGGTCGATCCGCTGTTCACAGACAATGTATTCGAGCTGGCCCAGGTGCCTGAACCCACTCCAACCCTGGAAGGCCCGCCGGCCGGCGCGGCATTTGTGGAGACGCTCCCGCAGGTGCTGAACGTGCGCAGCGGTCCAAACACAGGCTATGAAATCGTTGCGACGGTGGAGAGCGGTAAAAAGCTGCCTGTCATCGGAAAAACCGAAGCCGAGGACTGGTGGAAGGTCGACCTGGGCGATGGTCTGGTCGGGTGGGTAGTCGCGACCTTTGTGGATTTCACCGGCGAAGCAGACAAAGTGCCGGTCGTCAACTACTAAGCGCGGACAGAATATCACCGGACTCCCGCTCAATCTCCACACCCACCGAGCCGGTAAACCGGACTGCCCCGGGTTTTTCGACCCGTACTTTGACCTTTAGAACGTTCGGGATATCCAGGCAAATTCTGGCGATGTCAGCCGCCAGCGCCTCAACCGTCAGGCGCTGAGCAGTTTCGGCATAGGCCAGGATTTTTTTTGCCGTCGAGCTGTAATTGACCGTGTCGGCAAGCTCATCGCTTGCGCCAGCTTTCTTGAGATCCGCGAAGATCTCGACATTAATCAAGATTTCCTGGGGCGCCTTACGCTCCCAATCATTCACCCCGATGATCCCCCGGGCGACCAGATCCTTAATGATCACTCGATCCATAATTCGCTCCTGAACGTGCGAAGATAAATACAAATTTGCAATCAGCCTGGCGGTTGGGTGTTCAGCGCGTTTGCAGCGCCTGCACCAGCCTGTCGAGCGGGAGGGCATGCGCTGTATGTCCGTCGCGGCCTGTTAGAGTTCTGGCGCAGCAGAGGGAATTCAGGACCGCCTCCTCGACGCTCTCGATGACCGCCTTCGAGAGCCCGCTGATCACGAGGTCTTCATCGATCAGCGCCAGTCTCGGGCCTGCGAACAACCCGCTCCCACCTGCCGCCCGGCGAGGGATTCGTTCAGCCGTGCTGAAGGCGATCACAAAATCGCCGCTGCCGTGGCTGAACTGGGCGCCTGTGCGCGCCAGCCCCGCTGAAACCCGGACGCACAGCCGGCCGAGCTGGCGGGAATCAAGCGGTGCGTCCGTCGCCAGGACGACCATCACCGATCCCGGCATGGTCGAATGATTGGCTGCATCTGGTCGCAGCAGCTGCCCTACCGGGACTCCGAGAACGACCAGGTCCGCGGGCGAGCCAAAATTAGTCTGCACAAGCGCGCCAAGCAGATACCCACCCAGCTCATTTGGCAGGCGCCGGCTTGTGCTGCCGATCCCGCCCTTCCAGCCAAAGCAGACCGTCCCGGTCCCCGCGCCGACTGCACCTTCTTCGACAGCGCCGCCCGATGCGCCTGCCAGTGCTGCTTCGACGTGCTCCAGCCGGACATGCCGGCCCTGCAGATCGTTCAAATAGGAATCGTTCGTCTCGCCGACTACGATGTTCAAGCTGCCGGCTCCCGGTTGGACGCCAATTTCGGGATGCCTGCGCAGGGTGATCTGGACCAGCGCATCCAGCACCAGCCCGACATTGAGCGTGTTTGTCAGCGCAACTGGCGCTTCCAGCAGGCCGAGCTCGCGGACCTGTTCGAATCCAGCCGGTTTGCCGTACCCATTGATCGTGTGAACGGCGGCAGGGAGGTTTTCGGCATAGAGATCGCCATCATGCGGCAGGATCACTGTGACCCCGGTGCGGATGGGGCCTTTTCCGGGAACCAGAGCACCGTCTCCCTGGATTATCGTTGAATGCCCGACCCTGACACCGGGGACATCTGTAATTGCATTCAGCGGACCACAAGGCAGCAATCCCACTTGAAAGCCAAGCTCACGAAAACGTTTGCGCTCGTCCATTCTGATATTATACTCAGAGGTGGGTAGAATCAAAAACCTCCGGGAGGGATAAACCGGAGGTTTGTTTGTTTCTGTGCGCTGGGTGGGAATCGAACCCACACGCCTTTCGGCACATGGCCCTCAACCATGCCTGTCTGCCAGTTCCAGCACCAGCGCCAGAGCAAAAGTATTATAATCGGCTCTACAAGGTTGTCAAGCAATAACTCAAGAGGAGTTTGAGATGCGAATTGTCCTGGATGCGATGGGCAGCGACGACTGCCCGGAGCCTGAGGTCCGCGCGGCTATTGAAGCCGCAAATTTGTTCGGCGACGAGATCATCCTGGTCGGACCAGAGGAAGTGATCTCGGCGCGGCTGAGCGCCCTTGGGGGATCCAGCAAAGTAAGAGTGGTCCACGCCCCGGACACGATTACGATGGAAGATAAAGGCCTGGCGCTGGCGCTCAAGGCCAAGCGCAAAGGCTCAAAGACTTCGATGGCAGTCGGGATCGATCTGGTCAAGGAAGGCCAGGCGGATGCCTTCGTCACGGCCGGCAACACGGGCGGTGCGCTGGCAACGGCATATTATCGACTGGGGACGCTGTCAGGTGTGGAGCGTCCGGCGCTGACCGGGCTTTTTCCGGTAAAAAACGGGTTTGCCGCGGTGCTGGACATCGGTGCGAACCCGGAATGCAAGCCGGAGCACCTGCTTCAATTCGCAGTGATGGGTTCCATCTATGCGAGCAAAGTGCGCCAGATCGCCAACCCGCGGGTTGCGATCCTCTCTAACGGCGAAGAAGCCGGAAAAGGCAACGAGCTTGTCAAGGAGAGCTACCCGCTGCTGGCACAGAGCGGCTTGAATTTCATCGGTAATGTCGAAGGCAAGGAGCTTTTTGGCGGGATGGCCGACGTCGTGGTGACCGACGGTTTTACAGGCAACATCCTGCTGAAGGCGAGCGAGGCCGTCGCGAAGCTGATCACGGATACGCTGCGCGCTGAATTGATGGCAAGCCTGCGGACGAAGATCGGCGGGCTGCTGGCAAAACCGGCTTTCAGCCGGTTGAAGCTGATGATGGACCCGGCGGATGTCGGCGCGGCGCCGCTGCTGGGGATCGACGGTCTGGTTTTTGTCGGTCACGGCCGCTCCGACACGCGCGCCATGGTGAGCGCGATCCGCACTGCCCGCCAGGCTGTCCAGGCTGACCTGCTGAACGCACTGCGCGAGGCAATCCAGGATCGATTGGCGGCGGTGCAGGAACAGTCCAATGGGTGACCCCGCCGGCCGCCGAAGAGTCGTCGTCACAGGATTGGGCGCGGTCTCCCCGCTTGGCGCAAGCCTGGCCAGCTATTGGCAGGGCTTGATCGAAGGTCGCTCCGGTATTCGCCGGATCACCCAGTTCGATCCAGGGGATCTGCCTTGCCAGATCGCAGGAGAAATCCCCGATTTCAATCCGGAAGATTATCTTGACCGCAAGGAGGCACGCCGGATCCCACGAGCCTGCCAGATCGGATTAGGCGCAGCGGTCCAGGCTGTCGCAGATGCCGGTCTGCCTGAGACAATGACGAATCCGGAAAGGTCAAGCGTCTATTTCGGATCGGTCGTCGGCGGCGTCGATAAGCTTGAAGAAGGGGTTTCCACGCTGCGCACGCACGGCCACGCCAAAGTCAGCCCTTTCATGCTCCCAACCGGGATCCCGAACACCCCGGCCTTTTTGATCGCCCAGCGCTTTCAGTGTCTGGGTCCTAACATGACGATTTCAACCGCCTGTGCAACCGGGACACAGAGTGTCGGCGAAGCTGCAGAGCTGATCCGGCGCGGCGAGGCGGATATCGTGATCACCGGTGGGGCTGAGTCGATCATTTACAACTGGGCGATTGCCGGTTTCTGCGCGATGCGCGCCCTGCCGTTGAACTATAATGAAGATCCGACCCATGCTTCGCGCCCATTCGACGCGAGGCGGGAGGGCTTTGTTTTTTCCGAAGGCGCCGGCGCGCTCGTGCTGGAGAGCCAGGAGCACGCCGAGCGGCGCAAGGCGCGAATCTACGCAGAGATCTCCGGAAGAGCATCGTCTTCGGATGCCTTTCATCTGGCAGCGCCGGAACCCGAAGGCCGCGGCCCGCTGCGTGCCATGAAGTGGGCTTTGGAAAACGCTGGCCTGCCGCTGGAAGCTGTGGATTATATCAATGCTCACGGCACATCCACTCCTTTAAACGATGTCACTGAGACGAAGGCGATCAAGAACCTTTTCGGCGAAAAGGCTTACTCGATTTCGATCAGCTCGACCAAGTCGATGATCGGGCACGCGATGGGCGCAGCCGGGGCGCTTGAGGCGATTGCCAGCATCCTTTCGATTTTCCACGGATTGATCCCGCCCACGATCAACTACGAGCACCCCGATCCCGAATGCGACCTGGATTACACGGTCAACCAGGCCCGCAAGAGGGATATTCACACAGCGATATCCAATTCCTTCGGACTGGGTGGACAGAACGCCTGTCTGGTGATGCGCAAATATCCAGCCTGAGCAGCGGTTCGTGGCTGCGCTTAGAAATAACCTGAGAGAGGCAAATTCACGCATGAATATATTTCGAAACGATAAGTTGATTAAGAGAAATTCCCTGATCGCACAGGTCAGCATGCTTACCGGTCTGGCTGTGCTCGGGATTGGGATGTACTTTTCATTCAAGACTCCAGACAATTACCGTCTGTCGCTGGGCGCGCTGCTGCTGGGTTTCCTGCTTTCGCAGGTTGGGATCTTCTTTTCTAACCGCTGGGGGCGCCGGCCTCGCCAGGACGAGCTGCTCGATGCAGCCCTCAAAGGCCTGGATAAACGCTACTCCCTCTACCATTACACCTCCCCCGTAAACCACCTGCTGGTCAGCCCATCCGGAATCTGGGTGCTGATGCCTTATTACCAGCGCGGCACGATCAGCTACGAGAACGGCCGTTATAAGCAGCGCGGCGGCAACCTGTACCTCAAAATCTTCGCTCAGGAAGGGCTCGGACGGCCTGAGGCGGATGCGGCCGCGGAAAAAGAGCGGCTGGAGAAATTCTTGAAGAATCGTTTCCCGGAGGAAAGCTTCCCACCCGCCGAAGCCGCGCTGGTGTTCACGAATGCCCGAGCGGCAATTGCTATCCCAGAAGGGGCTGAGCCGCAAGATGCCGCTGTACTGCTCAAGGACCTGAAAGACCTGATCCGAAAAGGCGGGAAAACGCGTTCACTTCCGCTCGAAAAAGTAAAATTGTTGGAAGAAGCATTCAAACGAGAATAATGCACAGGAGAGAACGATGCAGTATCGCAAGCTAGGACGGACAGGATGGCAGGTATCCTCAATAAGTTTCGGCGCCTGGGCGATCGGCGGAAGCTGGGGTACGGTTGAGGACCGCGAGTTTTTCACCGCGCTCCAGAAAGCCGTCGACCTGGGAGTAAATTTCTTTGATACCGCAGATGTGTACGGCGACGGGAGAAGCGAGCGGCTGCTCGCGGCGCTTAAGCGCGAACGCAAGGAAGAGATCATCATCGCAACCAAGGCTGGTCGACGGCTAGAAAAGCAGGACCCTGCCGGGTACAGCCGCCAGAACCTGAACGCCTGGATTGAGCGCAGCCTGAAGAACCTGGAGACCGAGGCGCTGGACCTGGTCCAGCTGCACTGCCCGCCCACAGAGGTTTACTATATGCCGGAAGTGTTCGGCTTCCTGGACGACCTGAAGAAAGCTGGGAAGGTCCAGCACTACGGTGTCAGCGTTGAAAAGGTTGAAGAGGCGCTCAAGGCGATCGAATACCCAGGCGTTGAAACCGTCCAGATTATTTTTAATATCTTCCGCCAGCGCCCAGCCGACAGGTTTTTCGAGGAGGCGCTGCGGCGAAATGTGGGCATCCTCGCCAGGCTGCCGCTCTCATCCGGGATGCTGGCCGGGAAAATGACCCGCCAGAGCGCCTTTGAGCCTGAAGATCACAGGGCAAGCAACCGCCTTGGAGAGTTGTTTGACCGCGGCGAGACCTTTTCCGGCGTGGATTTCGAGACCGGGCTCCAGGCCGTGGACCAGCTGCGTCAGCTCGTCCCGCCGGGGATGACGATGGCGCAGTTTGCGATGCGCTGGATTCTGATGTTTGAGGCGGTCACCTGTGCGATCCCCGGTGCAAAACGTCCGGGTCAGGTGGCGGAAAACACTGCGGCGGCCGATTTCCCTCCGCTGGAGGGCGCCGCGATGGCTGCGATCAACGATATCTATGAGAAGTCGATCAAGCCCCTGGTGCACCACTACTGGTAAGAGCTGAAAATAGGATTAAGGGATTAGAATCCAGGATTGCTTCGGAAAGTGCCCTCGCAATAACATTGCTGTAATCTGGAGTCGGAGTGTAGCCTGACTGATCAGACCTTCTTCCGAACGGTGCGGAAGATCAGAAACAGCAGAAGGATCAGCGCGAAGCCGAGCAGAAACCAGATCATTTCTCCTTGGATACCGCTTCCCGCCGGTGCAATCGATTCTGGAGCCGCAGTAAGCGCCGGCTGGGTGGATGTGGAGGCGGCCTGCGTCGGGATCGGTGTTTCGGTCAAAGTTGCGGTCGCTCTGGGGGTATTCGACGGCGAGGCGGTGGAGCTGGCCGTCGGCTTGTTGTTGGACGCCCACAGGAAGGCCGTCATCGACTGGTATTCTTGATCCTCTAATTTTCCAGGATACTGGGGGGGATGGGTCTGGATCAGGTAGGATAGCAGCTGATCGTAGGTTTGGAAGCTTCTCAGGGCGTCATTCTTGGAGATCACCATCGGCACAAAGGTCGGGATCGGGAAACCTTCGTCCTTCGGACGGCCGCCGTGGCAGCCGCGCCCCCAGCAGTTCTGGTGGTCCTCTTCCCACACCTGGCGGAAGGCATCCGTCAGCCCCTGACCGATGTCGCCGTGACACGGCATGCAGTGGTAGTAATAGTGATATTCCCCCAGCTCGATATTTGATGGGTTTAGAGGCAGCGCCGGCTCCGCCAGGGGATCGTACGTCGGAGTCGGCGAAGGCGGCTCGAACAACAAGCCAGCAGCTGAGGAAGTCATCCGGATGACATTCCTTTTAGAAACCAAAAAAAAGAGCGGGTTAAAAACGCCCGCTCTTTTTGATCTGTTCTATCCTGCCAGGAACGCTTCAAGCGATTCCTTGGAAATCCTGTAGGCGCTTCCGATCTTCTTGGCTTTCAAATCGCCTGATGTGATCGCAGCGATCACATCCTCTTCTGCAACCCGCAGAATTTGGGCGGCTTCCGCCGGGGTCATCACCGATGGGATCGGGGCAGTCGGCGCTCCTCCGGACGGCTGCTGCGGTGTCTGTGAAGTACCCTGCTGCCCGGTCATCCCTGCCAGGGAGCTGCTGAGGACATTGCCGATCCCCATGCCTGCTCCGATTCCGGCAGTCAGTCCCGCGCCGCCGCTTGGGTTCTGGGCTGCTTCTCGCATCGCGTCGGCAGCCTGCAGCTGGGTGTATGTCGCCATGTCGAGCATGCCCATCGCCCGCAGCTCTTCGGCGGATTTGCTGGAGGGTTTCAAGTTTTCGATATAGAAATTTTTCAGCGTGAGCCCTATTGCCAGGAAATCGTCCTGGCTCTTGGCCCGCACGCCTGCGCCAAGCTCTTCAGTCAGTCCGATCAGCTCAGGCACTGAATTCTTCGCCGCGGTCTCTCCCAGCAGGTCCTGCAGTTTGGAGAGCAGCATCGAGCGAAGCCGGGTTTCAATTTCAGAGGTTTTATATGCGCCCTGGGTCCCAACGATCTGGGTCACAAACTGCTGGGGATCCTTGACCTGGAAGCCGTACGTCCCAAAACCCTGGAGCAACGCCACGCCCAACCCCATGTTGGGGTTCCGAACGATGATCGGCTGCGGGGTGCCCCATTTCCGGTCTGCGAACTCGCGCATCGAGACGAAATAGATTTCAGCCGGGAAAGGCGTTCTTTCGTTAAAAAGCTTTCCGAGAGCATCGATCAGCAGCGGGACATTGTACGTGACAAGGGTATGCCGCCCGGGGCCAAATACATCGAGGGCGTTGCCGTCGCGAAAGAATACTGCCGTCTGAGACTCGCGCACAACCAGCTGCGAGCCCAAGCGGACAGAACCCTGACCGACCTCAGGAATACGGTGCACGATCTCGTCGCGCATCTCGTTCGGGTATTCGATCAAATCAATAATCCTGGCCATATCATTTACTCCTGTTCGATTTCAACATATGCAGATCAAATCCAAAATTCATGATGCCGTCTACTGCTGCGGAGCGGCGCCAAGGATGGCTTCTTCGCGGCGGTCAAAAACGTCAACACACTGCTGGGATACCGTCCTCAGGTTGCGGATAGCAGCCGGGAGCCCATCCGAACCGATCGAAGCTTCGATGTTGTCGATCGCCCGAGCGACCTCATCCGACATGCCAAGCATCTGGGCGTCATATTCATACAGCCGTGCTAATTCCTCTTCATTGATTTTCACAGCATCAAAAAGCCCGGAGTATCCACGAGTCGCCCGGCGGACTCTGTCGATAAAGGCACGCAGCTTGATAGCGGCAGCTTCCAGGTCATCCACCAGATGAATATCGCCAGAAGAGATGAAATCGCGCTGCAATGATGAAATCCTGCCCCACTGCTCTTCAAAGCGGTCAGCGATCGTCTCGCGCAGGATTTTATCCGAATCCCGCCGCGCCTGCCGTTCCATGTATCCTTTGAAACCCGGGATATAACTGAGGATTTTCTTGAAAGGGTCCATTTCCGACTTTACTGTATCGAAGAGATTATCTGTCATTGCATGACTCCTTTATTGAATTGATGCTTTTCATTCTTTTCTACCCGACGGTCGTGAGCTGTTGGCATGTGCATCTTGATTATAGCCTTTGTTCGACCAGACGCGCAATAATTCCCCCGATGTTCCAAATGATTTTCTGGCTTGAATTCGTCTCCATAGTCTATACGTGTAAACGGTCTAGCAGTTGCGGAATCCCTGTGGATTAAGGATCGCTAAGTTCGCTCAGGTGCAGCACGGGCTGAAGACAGTTGTGATAAAATTGATAGGTTTGGTGGTTTAAATCTGGGTATCAGGCTGCTGCCCTTATTCATTATAACTTTCTATCGATTTTAAGGAGTTTTCTTATGCAAAAGCAGGATTTTCAAGACCTTCTGGCTCTTCTAGATAACAGTGCTGTTCTTAAAGACGGCAACATAGAAATCAAGGACGCAGCACAGCTCCGGGCGACCATTCACCGCCTGGCTGAAGTATCCGCCCTGGAAAACGGCGATCGCCAGGGGATGGCGCGATATCTTGTCCGCCAGATCGCGCAGGCTGCTGGCGTTTTTTCCGCATCGATCAACGACCTGTATATGGCACGCGGGCGGGGCGAGGTGCCGGATAATTTCACAGTCCCGGCGATCAATCTCAGGGCAATGGCTTTCGACTCGGCCCGCGCAGTTTTTCGCGCCGCACAGCCTCTGGACGCCGCTGCGATCATTTTTGAGATCGCCCGTTCCGAGATGGGTTATACGGACCAGCGCCCGGCTGAATATGTGACCAGCATGCTCGCGGCTGCGATCGCTGAAGGCTACACCGGACCGGTTTTCATCCAGGGGGACCATTTCCAGGTTTCCGCAAAGCGCTACGCCAGCGACAGCAAAGCAGAGCTCCAGGCCGTTAAGGACCTGATCGTCGAGGCGTTGAACGCCGGATTCTTCAACATTGACATTGACACCTCCACGCTCGTTGACCTGAGCAAGTCGACGACAGAGGAACAGCAGGAGCTGAATACCAGCCTTTCGGCGATGCTTACCGCCTATATCCGCGAGCTCGAACCGGACGGCGTGACGGTATCGGTCGGCGGAGAGATCGGTGAAGTAGGCGGACAAAACTCGACCGAAGAAGAGCTCTGCGCCTACATGTCCGGTTATAACGCTGCGCTGGCAAAAATCGCGCCCGAAGCGGTCGGGATCAGCAAGATCAGCATCCAGACCGGCACCTCGCACGGCGGGGTTGTGCTCCCTGACGGCTCAATTGCCGATGTGAGCGTGGATTTTGCGACCCTGGGAAAGCTCAGCGATATCGCCCGCTCCGAGTTCGGTTTAGGCGGCGCGGTCCAGCACGGCGCTTCTACCCTCCCGGAGAGCGCGTTTGGGAAATTCGTCGAAAATCGAGCCGTGGAAGTTCACCTGGCAACAAACTTCCAGAACATGCTGTTTGAGCGCCTGCCGGAAGCTCTGCTGAAAGAAATGTATGCATTCCTGGACGAGAAATATGCCGGCGAGCGCAAGCCTGGCATGACGGACGAGCAGTTTTATTATAAAACCCGCAAGAATGCAGTGGGTCCGTTCAAGATGAAGACCTGGTTTATGCCGGCTGAGAGCAAAGCCGTGATCGTGAAGGCCTGGGAAGACCAGTTCAGCAAGCTGTTCCAGATGCTTGGGCAGGCTGGGACTCGCAGGTATGTTGACCAGACGATTCAACCGGTGTTTGTCAAACCGGATCTTCATTTCTACCTTGGCGAGGAAGCCGAAGCGGGCGACGTCTCCGATCTGGCTGACTAGCCAGGATCAGCAGGATTCAACTCACTCAGGGATCGAGCTGGGGCATCAGGCGTTTGCTCGATCCCTGATGGCATTCTGTAAGGTGATCTTAAAGCATTAGAGATAAGAAAATGGTCTCTTGATGAACAAAGGCATTCTTTACGGCATCGCAGCCTATGCGATGTGGGGATTTTTCCCGATTTATTTCAAACTGATCCGGGATGCGACAACGGTTGAGATTGTCGGGCACCGGATCGTATGGTCATTCGCCTTCCTGGTCATCCTGCTCACGCTGCGCAAAGAATGGTCAAGGCTTACCCACTCCATCCAGGGACCAAAATTCCTGCTGGCGTTCCTCATTTCCTCTATTTTGATTGGCTTGAACTGGCTCCTTTTTGTTTATGGGGTCAATACAGGTTATATTGTCGAGAGCAGCCTTGGTTATTTTATCAATCCGTTGGTCAGCGTGCTGCTGGGCGTCCTATTCCTGCATGAGCGGCTGCGCAGGGCTCAGTGGGCGGCGGTCGGTCTGGCCGCCCTGGGCGTCGCATACCTGACACTCAATTACGGGCGGCTGCCCTGGATCGCGCTCGGTCTGGCGCTGACCTTTGGCTTATACGGCCTGGCGAAGAAAACCGCCCCGCTGGGTTCTTTTTACGGCCTGACGCTCGAGACGGGGATCCTTTTTCTCCCCACGCTGATCTATCTGCTCTTCCTGCAGGCAAACGGTCAGTCTTCATTCGGGACGATCAGCCCGCAGATGAGCTTGATGCTGGCGATGCTTGGACCGCTCACTGCAATTCCGCTGCTTGCTTTTGGGGCGGCAGCCCAGCGGATCGATCTTTCAATGCTGGGTTTGCTGCAGTACATCGCCCCGACCATTCAATTTCTGATCGGAGTGCTGATTTTCAAGGAAGAATTCACCACCCAGAGTTTGATCGGTTTCTGCATCATCTGGACGGCACTGATCGTTCTCTGGTCGGAAGGTTTCATTACCCGCAGGCAGATGCGTGCAGCAAATTCAATCAGGGCATCACAAATTTCATAACACGGCCGTTCCCCGTATCGACAACCCAAACAGCTCCATCTGTATCGACTGTAAGACCGGTAGGCAGCCCAAACTGGGCCATCCCGGCGCCGAAATCACCCCAGGACCTGACCGGCTCGCCGGTGACCGTATACTGGAGCACCCGATAGCCCTCCGGATCAGTTATATACAGATTTCCCAAATCGTCGACAGCCAGATAAGGCTTATTATCCAGCGATTGACCGTACCAGGCCTGCAGCTCCCAGGAGCGCAGCGCCGAATAATTATCATCCTCATCAGGTTGGAAAACCTGGATGCGCTGGTTCCAGGTGTCTGCAATATAAACCAGGCCAGCCGGGTCGATCGCAATTCCCACCGGCTCATCGAGCTGCCCTGTCGCCAGCCCCGCTTCACCAAATTGAGTGATAAATTCACCGGTTTCAGAGAAGACTACGATCCGCTTGTTTCCGGTATCGGTGATGAAAACTCGCCCGGCAGCATCGACAGCCACGTCACGCGGTCCCCAGAAAGCTTCAGGGGTTTCGGCCTGACCAAAATAACCCCACATCTGCAGGAACTCCCCTTCTGCGCTGAATTTCTGGACGCGGTGGTTCCAGGTGTCTGCGACATAAACGGACCCATCTGGGGCAACGGCGATCCCCCAGGGCTGGTTGAACGTGCCGCCTGGCGCATCCCCGGCTGTCGTATCGCCGAATGATCCCCAAACCTGGAGGACCTCGCCCTGCGGGGTGAGATGCTGGATCCGGAAGTTCTCGGTATCCGAGACATAGATCGACCCATCCGGAGCTACGGCTACATCCCGCGGGCGCTGGAACTGGCCCGGTTCCGTCCCAACCATACCAATTGAAGACGCTGCTGGAAGCTCGATCTGCAATCCTTCCATTGGGTCGCTGATTTCTTCGACGGGCGCCGGTGCCGAGCCGTAATTCCATAATTTTGAGGTGATATCCTTGCGGATGTAGAGCCGCATGCGAGCCGCTGGAGACCAGCTGGGCATGCTCATATCCCGCCCGAGCACCTGCCCATATCGGGTGTAATCGCGGTTGAGCCAGATCTGGAAAAGCGCATCGCGCATCTCTGGATCCAGCATTGCATTCCAGACCTTCTGCGGGGTCAGGTCAAAATAGTCCTGGTTCGGCCACCACAGGCGGATGTAATCGAACCGATCAAACTGGTTCGCAACAATTGGCTCAATTTTGCCGTAATTGGCGTCGCCCACCAGGATGATCGGGGTCTCCCGCAGCGTGCGCGATGGGTTCGCTCCGTAGTAATTGGCATTCGGGAAATTTCGCAGGTACCACCAGTACGGGTAAGAAGTCTCATTATCATATGCAACCTGGATTGCCAGCCCATCCGTCGTTCGCCGGGAGATTTCTTCGATCTGGTCCAGGGCTGTCTTGACCCCCGGGGCAGAGTGGGCGTAGACAAGCAGCTCGTTTGCGTAGTCATAATTATAATAGTTGGCCTGGATCGAGGCGCGGGCAGTGAGCAGACCCATTATTCCAAAACCTGTCAGCGTCATCAGCCGGACGAACTGTACTGTCGGCCAGGGTCGAATTAAATAAGCCAATCCGGCGCAGCTGGCAAGCGCTGCCAGGAAGCTCATCAGGAATTGGCTTGTCTCCTGGAGCTGAGCCAGCTCTTTCCCCTGGAACGGCGGCTGCGAACCGAGCAGCGAACCCAGCGCGGCGAGTGTGCTGAATAGGGCGACCGGCAGCAGCAGCAGGATCAGCCAGCCATGCCTGTGGCGGATCAGGCTCCAATCCATCCTGTCGATCAGCCGGCCGAGCGACCAACCGGTGCAGAGGATCGCGGGCAGGGTTATATGCACGGTCAGCCAGGGCATCTTTTCGCCTGCGATCGAGTATGCGACCAGGCTTGTGATCGCCCAAAAGCCCAACAAGGGAAAGACTGGCGCGGATTCGGGCAGCTCATTTATTTCATCATCAGACCGCTCGTCCGTTCCTGGAGCTTGAGGTGTCTCTAAAAGGTGAAGCTGGACCGCTCCAGTATCTGAACCGTCCCCGGCGGCTTCGATTACCCCAGAGCCCGGGCGAGATGTGAGCCAGTCCCAGGCTGCCATCCCAAAGGCAAGCCACGTTCCTAATGCCGGTAGATATTCATAAATTGGGACCTGAACGAAGGCATAATAGTAGAGTGGCTGGCTGCCGCGCTGCACGCCCTGCTGTTCGAGCCAGTAGCCCAAGGATCCGATCATGCCGGTGAAAAAACCCGCCCCGTTGGTGAAAACAGAAGTGTAGAAGACCGTAAAAATCCCATACCAGATCGCGGCGTTCACCAGCCAGATGCGCGGGTTCCAGATCAGCCCGATGACCAGCGAGAGCAGAGCGAGCGGGAGCAGGAATGCGCCGATCTGGAAGATGTCCTGGGCAGTCAGCGCCATGACCTCGGAGGCATTCGTGGGTATGTCCCATCCCATCAGGCGAACCGGGAAAGCAGCAAGCTGCGGTAAGACCAGCGTCCCCATCACGAGCAGCATCCCGAAGGAGCGGCTCTGCCGCAATCGGTCCAACCCATAGCCTTTGAAAAGGAAAAATCCAGCAAATGCCAAGACCGCTGCACCAAGGAAGACTGCAGCAATCACAAACGGCGGCTGTCCGGAGGCCGGGGGCGGTACCAGCTCCTGCCCTGGAGCTGCCGGCAAGGCTGTCGTGCCGGAATCCAGGCTCGTCGGCGGCTGGTTCAGGACGATGTACCCGCCTGCTGCGCCCAACAAGAGCAGCAGCACGATCAATGCCATCAGAAAACGGTTTCGGTATTCGGGCCGCGGCCAGGTTTCCCTTGTAAGACGATAAATGAAATATCCACCCAGGAACAGCATCGCCTGGGCTGTATATATGAAAGAAGTCTCTTTTGAGGTGAAATGGAGCACATTCACCGCAGTCGTCACATACAGATACAGCGGTTTGCCGGTCTCCAGGTAACGCAGGATCGCCCAGATCATCACAACGCCGAAGAAGCCGACAAAAGCTTCGTTACGGGCATAACGCCCATAAAACAGCATGTAAGGAGAGATCAGCATCAACAGTCCGGCGACCATCGCGCCTGCCCGGCCCAGGTAGCGGCGGTAAAACCACATGAACATCACCGTGGCGACGCTGAAAAGCGCTGCCGGCGTTCTGCCAGTGAAGTCATTGTCGCCAAACATGAAATACGCCGGCGCAATCAGGTGGAACTGAAGCGGACCATGCATCAGAGGGTCATGTGCGAAACCCTCTCCCTGAAAATAGCGCCAGGAATAATAGACGTGTGAGTTTTCGTCATGGCTCATCACCCGGGCGCCAAGGACATAAAAACGGCTGAACAAGGCCAGGATCAGGAGCGCCGTCCAGAAGATTGTTTCACCGTTGAGACGAATTTTGCTGAAAGGATTGGAGTCTAACCAGGAGCCGCGATTTGGGTCTGCTGATTGCATACGATCAACCTCGAAAATGAGTTCATGCTGCTATACGTCGGGAGCTTCTAAACTTTCGGGGAACGAGATGGATCAGGGTTTTTTGCTCCGGCCGGTTTTTTGAGGGGATGGATGCGCCTTTCGATCGGACGGCTTTCCCCCAGTCGGTTTCCGTCTGGAAAGAGGTTTACCCGATGATGGACGGGGATGTGCGCCTCGAGCTGAGGGCGGGCGTCCGGAAGAAGACCGACCGTAAGGCGCCCCTTTTGGCGAAGTCCCTTTGGAAGAAGTACGGTGTGTCGATTCCCGTTTATCCGATGGTCTGGAGGTAGCAGGCCGGTTTTGTGAGGCTGTGTCAGCCTGGCGGGTATGTGCCCGAGGCGGTCGGCGCCTGGGAACGGCAATCGGCTTTTTTCCACTCTGAAGGTCTTTGACCTCGTCAGCGCTCAGCGCCCGCCACTGGCGCGGTTTGAGCTCTCCCAGGTACAGGCTTCCAATCCGGACACGAATGATCTTGACCACAGGCAAACCCAGAGTAGAACCGGTTTCGCGGATCTGGCGTTTACGGCCCTCTTTCAATACGACCCGCAGCCACATTCCTTTTCCCGACGGCTGAGCGGTGCTGACCTCGGCGGGTGCGGTCCGGTATCCATCCGGCAGGACAACACCTCGCCGCCAGGTCTGGAGCTGCTGGTCGTCCGGACGGCGGCGCGACGAGCACCCGGTATTCCTTCTCATGACCGTAGCGTGGGTGGGTAAGCCGGTTGGCGAGGTCGCCGTCATTCGTGAGCAGCATGAGCCCTTCGCTGTCCACGTCCAGCCGGCCGACCGGATAGAAATTCCCAGGTAAATCGACCAGGTCCCGGATCGTGGGGCGCGGATCGGGAGCGCTGACCGTCGAGAGCACGCCGCGCGGTTTGTAGATTGCGAGGTAGACCAGCTTCTCCGGGAGGGCGAGGGACATAGCATCGACCAGGATGCGGTCTTGCTGTGGGTCAGCCTTCATCCCCAGCTCGGCTGGCTTCCCATTCACCGTAACGCGGCCTGCCGAGATCAGCTCTTCGCAGTATCTTCGAGAGCCAATCCCGGCTTGTGCCATGATTTTTTGCAGACGTTCTTCCACGATGGGCAATTATAACCTATTAAACAGGGGGTGTTCGCCCCCACCCCAAGCCTATCGATAAGGGTGAAGGCGTGAAAAGATCGCTTTGGCAAAACCGCCCTCCTGAATTTGAAGGAAAAACACAGAATCTGCAAATCATCTTCACAGGTCCTTCACATCCACGGGATAAGATTTGAAGATCGATAAAACCAAAGAATGGCAATGGAGTTTTTAAATGCTAAAAATCAGCGTATCTAAGAAAACAAGAAACAACTGGATGATCGATTCTGGGCTGGGGATCAGCGCACTGATCGCAATGCTTTCCGGGATTTATTTCTTATACCTTCCTGTGGGGGGCTTTCAGGGAGGCCGCAACCCGTACTACGGTATTACCATACTTTTCGAGCGGCATACCTGGGACGATCTTCACATGTGGGGAGGCATCGCGATGATCGCGATTGCTGCCGTTCACCTGACGCTTCATTGGGGCTGGGTAGCAAACATGGCAAAACGGACCTGGAAGGAATTGACAGGACAGTGCGCGACCATGAACTGGCGCGGCCGCTGGAACCTGATCCTGAATACGATCGTTGGAGTCAGCTTCCTGTCAGCTTCGCTCAGCGCAATGTATTTCCTGTTCTTTCCAGGAGGCGGTGGGATTACGACCCCCACGGTTATCTTCACCCGGACTGCCTGGGATGTGATCCATACCTGGTCCGGCGTCGTCCTGACGATCGCTGCCGTTCTCCACCTGGCCATCCATTGGAGCTGGGTCACCAAGGTCACCCGCAGCATTTTTAGATCGGGTCGACGATCGCCGGGTCTGGCTGAGCTGCCTTCCAGCCAGCCGGTACGTTGATTTCACAATTCGACGCAGATATTGAAACCAATAAAAAATCGGTAACAAATTCTGGAGGAAAAAATGTTCAAGAAAATTTTCATCGGTACACTGCTGGTAGTTTTCATAGGGGTGCTGATCTTTGGGGCGATTAACCGAACGCAAGCAAAGACTGGCAGCAACTCGCGCCGCGCTGAATACGCCAACCAACCAGGCGTAAACCGCCAGGAAACAGGCAGATCAGAAAGAGAGCCCGAAAACGGTCTGGGAGAATACGGGAGTCCAAGTGAAGGAAGAGGACAGGGACAGGGCGGCGGGCAGGGCCAGGGCAGAGGCACCGGCCGCGGCGGGTCGGGTGAGCCGGGCGTCGGGCAGGGGGAAGCGGTAGATTGGGTCTCCATGGACGCAACGGTTGAAGCAGTTGCAACCGACCTGGTCAGCCTCAGGACCGCCGATGGGCAGACAATCGAGGTCGAAGGCCGACCTTTGCAGTTTATTCAGGAGGCAAGTTTTTCACTGCAGGTGGGCGACCAGCTCAAAGTGACCGGCTTCTCTGATCCATACAGCGTTCTGGCGATAGCCGGGATCGAAAACCTGACCAGCGGAGCGAGCCTGAATATCCGAGATTCGAGCGGACGGCCAATGTGGGCAGGGCGCGGCGGCGCTTAGCGATCGTCAATCAGCCATTAGAAAGCACGAGGCCGTGGATCATCGACCTCGTGCTTTTTTATTGTCTTAATCGCAAAGGCGCGAGCTTATGAGAAGGACTATTTCAAATATTTGTTGAAGAAATCGACGATCAGCTGCATATTCGCCGGATCAACAAATTCAGCCCCCCCGTGACCGGCTCCTTCAACGAAGGTCAGGGTCGTATTCTCAGCACCGATAACTGATTTGAGCGCATCATAAAGGTTCTGGCTCTGCGCTGGTGGTACATTGCAGTCGTTGGTTCCGTGTTGGATGAAAAAAGGCGGGTCATCGGGGCTAGCATAACTCATCGCATTGACCAGCCTGGCCAGATCCTGATTTTCCTGAACCGGACCGCCCACCAGTTGCGATTCGGGAGAGGCTGCTTCATTGTGATTTGCCGGGCAGCTTGTGCCTGCAAATTGCTCGTCCATAGTAAGAAAATCGATCGGGCCATACCAGTCCACCACAGCCTGCACGCAGCTGGATTGATCGGAATTGCCCAGCTCCTGTCCTTCCAGCGCCGCTTCGCCGCAGGATGTTCCCAACAGGGATACCAGGCTCCCGCCTGCCGATCCGCCCCAGGCGCCAAATTTATCCGGATTGAGTTTGTATTCGGTTGCGTTCGCCCGCAGGAAGCGAACTGCGGCTTTCACATCCTGAATCTGAGCAGGCGCCAGAGCTTCTCCACTCAGGCGGTAGTTGATGCTTGCGACTGCAAAACCGTTTTCCAACAGCTGATCGGTACCGCTGATCGCATCCGGGCTGGCTTTGTCACCCATCATGAAACCACCGCCATGCACGGCGATCACCAGTGGAAAAGGGCCATCCCCTTCAGGCAAGTAAATATCCAACTTCTGAGCTTCTGAAACGGAAGCGTAGGGGATGTCACTGAAGGCAGGCGTCGCTTCTGTCTCAGGCATCATCGCCGGCATCGGTCCATTCGGCGTTGCTCCCTCCGGCAGTGGGGGCATCCCGGCAGGGATCTGTTCGGTTGCCGCGGCTGATACTGCAGGTTCTGCTGTCGGAATCGCTTCAACTGCGTCTGCGCCGCAACCTGTTGCGAGAATCGCGATCATGACTATCATAACTGCTAGCATCGTTCGAAAGCAGGGTTTTAGTAAATTAGAAATCATCCAAATCTCCTTTAATAAAATAATTGCAAAATTTTTGAGAATAACATTCCTAATAAAATCTGTCTGATTGTTTAACTTTCAAGAAGACAGCAAATCATCCGAGCCAAGAACTTGATTTTAAATCTTCCCTTCATCAATCCAAATCATCTTCGTCCAGGTTCAGAGGCGGCAGCTCGGAAAGCGAGCTCAGGCCGAAATACTGCAGGCATTCGGCGGTAGCGCTGTACAAGATCGGGCGGCCGGGAGCTTCGGCACGACCGACTTCCTGGATCAAGCCCTTCAGCAGCAGGCTGTGCAGGACTCCGTCGGAATTCACACCTCGGATCGAATCGATCTGCGGTCGCGTGACCGGCTGGCGGTAAAAGATGATCGCAAGCGTTTCCAGCGCGGCTCGGCTCAACCGGCTGCTCAATTCGAGGCCGAGAAAGCGCTCAATAAACGGGGAGGCAGGCGGGAATGTGGTCAGCTGGACTCGACCCCGAAAGCGCTGCAGGCGCAGACCGCGCCCCGAGCCTTCTGTCTCATAACTGGCAGCAAGCTCCTCCAGCGCAGCTTCGACATCGCTCACCGGGACATCCAATGCAGATGCCAGCTGGGCCGGGTTGACCTCTCCTGGAGCGACGAACAGGAGTGCTTCCAGGTACGCTCCAAGCGGTTTGATGATCTCCGGAGACGGGTTCTCAGCAGGCTCAACAGATGTCGGGCTGGCTGGCCGGGGGGTGTTTTCGGTAAAAGTAGAGTCGCTCATGCTATGATACAATTCAGCGGTACTGGTGTAGAAGAATGGAGTTGAAACGAATGTTAAAGAAACGCAAGTTGTACGGTCTCCTGGCGATTTCCGCCGTAATCTTCGCCGGGCTGGCATGTAATTTTAACATGCCACAAGCCGCAACGGAGACCCCGACCCCACAGTCTGCCGTAGATGTCGAGGCGGTGGAAAAACAGATAAACGAAGCGATTGCAACCGGTGTAAGCGGAGGAGACGTCACCCTGCTGCTCACCGAAGCACAGCTTACTGCTACTGCGAACAAAGAACTTCAGGCAAGCGGTGAAGACCGCATTCAGAACCTGAATATCCAGCTGGACGATGGCATAATCACGATCTCGGGGGATGCCAACCAGGATGGCCTCAGCCTGCCGGTCGTCATCACAGTGAAGATCAACGTGGACGCCGATGGCCTCCCGCACACAGAAATCCTCAGCGGCAGGCTCGGTCCTTTCCCGCTTCCGCAGTCGATGCTCGATCAGGTGACAGCCCAACTGGACCAGGCCTTGCAGGCCGAGCTGGAGGCTACAGCCAGCAACCTTTTTGTTAAGGAAATTACGATCGCAGATGGAAAAATCACGATCATCGCCCAAGCTCGCTGATTGGTAATAAAATAAAAGCGCTTCAAATCAGTTGACTCGAGGCGTGATTATACCATCTGGAATGACGATCTAACCCTATGCGCCGGCGCTCTTTCTCCATCCAGAAATCCCGTTTGAACCTTTTCTCCTGGAGCAGGCTTTTTCGCTCTATGGAAACCCAACAAAATTCTACACCCAGTCCATTCATTCAAAACAGCTGGAGAAAGAGCGCCTGGCTAAGGCCAGCACTGGCAACACTCCTTATTGGATTGTTCTGCGGTCTCATGCTCACAAGCTGCTCCCAGCCTCGACCGGCCCAGACCCTGATCCAGGTTGAGCTGGCGGCAGACGGGTCAAAGATTACACTAGAAGTTCCCTCGGGCAGCACCGTTCAGCAGGCACTCGACCAGGCCGGGTTGAAGCTCGAAACCCTCGACCGGACCGACCCTCCGGTATATTCGCTCCTGCGCGATGGTGCGAAGGTTCGGCTTGTGCGCGTGAGTGAAACCTTCGAAGTAGACCAGGTTGCGATCCCTTACGAACAGCAGACCCTGCGAAACGAATCCCTGCCCGTAGAAAAAGAAGTATTGATCCAGAAAGGCAAGAACGGCGTACAGGAAATCACCTACCGCAGGGTTTATGAAGACGGTGTGCAGGTGTCCAATCAACCCATCCCGGTTAAATCAGTGATTGTTGAAAAACCTCAACCGGAAATTCGAATGATCGGGGTCCAGACGCCGTTTGCACCATTAGATATTCCTGGCAAGCTGTACTACCTCCGCGATGGGAATGTCTGGATGATCGAAGGGAACACGGCCAATCGAAAAACTGTTCTGACCGCCGGCGACCTGGATGGAAGAGTATTCTCGGTATCTGCCGACGGTGAATGGCTTCTTTTCACCCGAAAAACAGAAGAGGAAGGCCAGATCAACAGCCTGTGGGCAGCCAAGATCCCAACCTTCGAAGCGGGACTATCCGAACCCAGCCCTGATCCTGTCAGCCTCGGCGTGAAGAACGTCGTCCACTTTGCTGATTGGTACCCCGGCTCGAGCACGCGCGTGGTCTTCTCGACTGTCGAACCGCGCCAGGCAGCTCCTGGATGGCAGGCGAACAACGACCTGCAGCAGCTGAACTTCAGTTCCAGCGGCTGGACGACAAAATGGACTACGGTTATTGAGCCAAACTCCGGCGGAGTCTATGGGTGGTGGGGGACGAATTTTGCCTGGGCGCCAGACGGCAAGTCACTCGCATTTGCCCGGCCCGATTCGGTCGGGATTGTCGATTACCGAACCGGGATCATGACGACCACGCTGAACATCCTGCCGCTCCAGACTCATGCAGACTGGGCCTGGGTGCCAGGGATCACCTGGGGGCCGGATGGAAAAGCGATTTACACCCTCGACCATGTTGCTCAATCAGGCGCTGCCAACCCCGAGGAATTGCAAGCATTCGATTTGACGGCTTTGCTGTTGGACAGAGGCCCTACCCTGCACCTTATCTCGCAGACAGGCATGTTTTCTTATCCGCTTGCGTCGCCGCTGCAGGAACAGTCTGGAAGCGTAGATTACCAGGTCGCCTTCCTGCAGGCGCTGTTTCCTGAACAGAGCGAGACCAGCCGGTATGCCCTGACGGTAATCGACCGGGACGGATCGAACCGCCGCCGGCTCTTCCCGGCGGATGAAAACTCGGGGATGGAACCGCAGCAGTTCTGGGGCGACTGGTCGCCGGCTCCGCTGCCGGAAAGCGATCATTTTGCCCTGGCCGTCATCTATCAAGGTAATCTGTGGATCGTGGATGCGTCAGATGGAAAAAGCGTCCAAATAACCGGCGACGGGCTGACCGCACGCGCCCTCTGGCAATAAATTCATTCAAAGGATTTCAGATGCGTGTTCTTATTACAGGCGCTGCAGGTTTTTTGGGTTCACACCTTTCTGACCGGTTGATTCGTGAAGGTCACCAGGTGGTTGGGATGGACAATTTCATCACCGGCAGGCCTGCCAACCTGGCTCATCTGGCGGGGGACCCCAATTTTTCCTTTATCCGCCATGATGTTTCTAACTTCATTTTCGTTGCCGGGGCCGTTGAAGCCGTCATGCATTTCGCATCACCAGCCAGCCCAAATGAACAATCCCCCTTCGGCTATGTCAACCTGCCGATCCAGACGATGAAAGCTGGAGCGCTTGGAACCCACAACACGCTCGGCGTCGCTTACGCCGATGGGGCTCGCTTCCTGCTGGCGTCGACAAGCGAGATCTACGGCGATCCATTGGAACACCCGCAGAAAGAGAGCTATTGGGGGCATGTCAATCCGATCGGCGAACGCTCGGTTTATGACGAAGCCAAGCGGTTTGCCGAAGCGCTCACGATGGCTTACCACCGCTTTCATGGGGTGAACACGCGCATCGTCCGGATATTCAACACATACGGACCAAGGATGCACATCGATGATGGGCGGGTCGTGCCAAATTTCCTGAAGCAGGCGATCTGCCATGAACCGCTGACCGTTTATGGGGACGGAGGCCAAACCCGAAGCTTTTGCTATGTCGATGATCTCGTCGATGGGATCTACCGACTCCTGCTGTCCGACGAGAACGAGCCTGTCAATATCGGTAATCCTGTCGAAACGAGCATCCTGGAATTTGCGGAAATGATCAATCGGCTGACGGGGAACCCGGCGGGTATCATTTTCAAGCCTGGAGCGCGCACCGAGAGCGATCCTCAACGGAGACAGCCGGATATCAGCCGCGCCCGCCAGATCCTTAATTGGGAACCAAAAATCAGCCTGGAAGAAGGGCTGCTGCGCACCATCCCGTACTTTAAAAATGAGCTGGGCATTCCATGACTGCGATTCTTGGAAACCCTCGCGAGCGGACACGCTTTTTGCGGTTCGCGGTGGTTGGAATCATCGGAGCGGTGATCGATTTTGGCGTCTCGAACCTGCTCATCCAGCTCTTCGACGCGCCCTTGGTCCTGGCTGGGACGATCTCATTCATTGCAGCGATCCTGAGCAATTTCACCTGGAACCGCTACTGGACCTATCCGGACTCGCGCAGTAAACCGATCACCTCCCAGCTTGCCCAGTTTTTCATCATCAGCGTAACAGGGCTGGTGATTCGGGTGCCGATCCTGGCTTTCCTGCAGCCATGGTTGGAGAAGATTGCTGTTCGATATCATGCCGAAATCGCCGGGTTGTTGAACGCGAAAACCATCGCCGATAACCTCACGCTCGCGATCGCCGTGGTGATCGTCATGTTTTGGAATTTCTTTGCAAACCGATACTGGACTTATTCGGACGTGGAATAATCCATTTCTTTTATAATCAGCTTGATGTCCATTTATCACAGGGTGACCCGATGACAACACACAGACAACGAATAGAAGACTGCCTCTCAAACGGTATACCTGACCGTCCACCTGTAGCACTTTGGCGCCATTTTCCAGTGGACGACCAGACGCCGGCCAGCCTGGCGAAGGCGACGCTTGCTTACCAACGTGCCTTCGATTTTGACCTGGTCAAGGTCACGCCTTCTTCATCATACTGTTTGAAGGATTGGGGGGTAGAAGATGAATGGCGCGGCGCAACAGAAGGCACCCGAGAGTACACCCGGCGTGTGATCGAGCGTCCGGAAGACTGGGGCAGCTTGCCCGTCCTGGACCCCGAAAAAGCCCACCTCGGCGCAGAACTTGAATGCCTGCGCCTGCTGGTTAAGGAGCTTGGCTCGGATACGCCGGTGATCCAGACGATTTTCAACCCGCTCAGCCAGGCAAAAAACCTGGCTGGAGGCGAGAAGCTGCTCGTACACGCCCGCCGGTACCCTGAGGCGCTGCTGGCAGGCCTGGAGACGATCACAAAAAGCACGGTGCGTTTCATCGAGGCAGCCCAGAAAACCGGGATCGCGGGGGTTTTCTTTGCAGTCCAGCACGCTCAATTCGGGCTGATGTCTGAATCAGAATACATGCGCTTTGGGCGGCCGTTCGACCTGCAGACGCTGGAGCCGGCAAGCATGATGTGGATAAAAATGATGCACCTGCATGGGACAGATGTAATGTTCGATTTGATGCGCGATTACCCGACCAACATCATTAACTGGCACGACCGCGATACTTCGCCTTCGCTCAGCCAGGCGCTGGCGAACTATTCAGGAGCAGTCTGCGGTGGAGTCTCGCGCGCCACGCTGGTTTACCGCAGTCCAGCCGATATTCGCCGGGAAGCCGCCGAAGCGATCGAGGCTACGGGCGGTCGACGGTTTATCCTGGGCACCGGCTGTGTGGCTCCGATTATCACACCACTGGGTAATACCCTGGCTCTTCGCCAGAGCGTTCTGGAATCGGTTTAACCTGTTGGCGGAGCTCATCTCCGCCTTTTCTTTAAGTATAGAAAACGATGAGCGGTTTACGAGTAATAGGCGGAAAAGCCCGCGGGCGCAAGCTCCATGACGTGCCCGGCGATTCCACTCGCCCGATCACCGATCGAGCCAAGGAATCGCTTTTCAATATCCTCGGCGGGGATGTTATCGAATCGACAATGCTCGACCTTTTTGCCGGGACGGGAAGCGTCGGGATTGAAGCGCTCAGCCGCGGGGCCGCTTTTGTATGTTTTAACGACCAGCAGCGCCAGGCCGTCGAAACGATCCGGCTCAACCTGAGCTCCACAGGCCTGGGCGAACGGGCTGAAGTGCTCCGGATGGACGCGTTCTCATTGCTTGAACACCCAACTGGTCGCAGTTACGATTATGTATTTATCGCGCCGCCGCAGTACAAGGACTTATGGAAGCGCGCCCTGGCAGCAGTGGATCGCCAACCTGCCTGGCTTTCGGAAGACGCCTGGGTGATCGTCCAGATCCATCCGATTGAATATTCGGAGCAAGCGCTCGACAACCTGACCGAGTTTGACCAACGCCAGTATGGAAGCGTCCTTTTTGTGTTCTACGAGCGAAAATAATAAAAATCGAGGTTGGTCCTGTCCTCAAGGCATTTTGATTTGGTGATTTCAAGCTATAATCTTAGTGGATGGAGAACGAGAATGCATACCAGAGAATTTATTGAATTAGAAGAGAATTTCGGTGCGCACAATTATCATCCCCTCGATGTCGTGATCGAGCGCGCAGAAGGGATTTGGGTTTACGACGTGGAAGGCGCCCGCTACCTGGACTGCCTGAGCGCGTATTCAGCGCTGAGTCAGGGGCACGTGCATCCGACAATTTTGAAAGCCCTGGTCGAGCAGGCGAGCCGATTAACGCTAACATCACGGGCTTTCCGAAATGACCAGCTGCCACTGTTTTATAAAGAACTTTCCGAGATGACCGGTTATGAGATGGCGCTGCCGATGAACAGCGGCGCTGAGGCGGTTGAAACGGCGATCAAGCTCGCCCGAAAATGGGCTTACCAGGTCAAAGGCGTGCCGCGCCACCAGGCAGAAATCATCACCTTCGCCAATAACTTTCACGGCAGGACGGTGACCGTGATCTCCTTCTCGACTGAGCCGTCTTACCGGGACGATTTCGGGCCGTTCACGCCCGGATTTGTCACTGTCCCGGGCGGCGACGCTCAGGCGGTGATCGAGGCAATCACCCCCCATACCGCCGCAATCCTCTTCGAGCCGATCCAGGGTGAGGCCGGTGTGATCGTTCCCCCGGACGGATTCCTGCGGCAGCTGCGCCAGATTGCAGATGAGAACCATGTGCTGCTCGTCGCTGACGAGATTCAGACCGGTCTTGGCCGTACGGGAAAGCTGTTTGCCTGCGATCACGAAGGCGTGCGCCCGGATATCATGATCGTGGGCAAGGCGCTATCCGGCGGTTTTTACCCGGTTTCGGCAGCGCTTGCTGACAGGTCCGTGATGGGGTTAATCCAGCCAGGCGAGCACGGTTCGACCTTCGGCGGGAATCCATTGGGGGCTGCGGTCGCCAGAGCTGCGCTGCGCGTCATTCGCGATGAGAAGCTGATCCAAAACTCAGCTGAAATGGGCGAATATTTGATGGATCAGCTCTCAGAAATCCCCAGCAGACACGTCAAAGAAGTGCGGGGAAAGGGGCTGCTGGTCGGGGTAGAACTTAAGCCAGAAGCAGGCGGGGCGCGCCGTTTCTGCGAAGCGCTGATGCAGCGCGGCATCCTGGCAAAAGAGACCCACCAGCACGTCATCCGGTTTGCGCCGCCTTTAATCATCGACCGCCCGGCAATCGATTGGGCGTTAGAGAGAATCCGCGAAGTGCTCAGGATGGATTAGAAAAGGAAAAGAGGTGAAGGAATGAACATAGGTATTCCGAAAGAGCGCCGGTCTTTTGAATACCGGGTAGGGCTTTTCCCTGCGGGGGTTAAAATGCTGACCCAAATGGGTCATATCGTCTATGTCGAGCACGAAGCAGGTCTGGGTGCAGGGTTCAGCGATCAGGAATACATGCAGGCAGGGGCGCGGATCGCATATTCACCGCACGAAGTATTTGGGCGCTCCGACCTGCTGTTAAAAGTCGCCCGCCCATTGGCAGAGGAGATCGATTGGCTGCGACCGGGTGTTGCCCTCGCCGGGCTGCTCCACCTCGGCTCCGCCCGCCAGGATAAAATTGACAAGTTATTAGAAAATGAAATCACTGCGATCGCCTACGAACAAATCACGCTCGCCGACGGCACCGTCCCGATCCGAAAGCCGCTCAGCCAGATCGGCGGGATCCTGGCGGCGCAGGTCGGCGCCAGGCTGCTGCAGAGCAACATCGGTGGAAAGGGGATTTTAATTGGCGGGATGCCGGGCATCCCTCCGGCAGAGGTGGTCATCCTCGGCGCCGGAATTGCTGGGACCTGTGCAGCCAGGGCGTTTGTTGGTCTAGGAGCTCATCTCACCGTGCTGGACACGAATATTCAGGCGCTGGAGGCGATCCACAACGCCTTCCCCGGGATGGTAACCATGATCTCGAATGAATTCAACATCGCGCGCGTCTGCAAATATGCCGATGTCCTGGTCGGGACAGTTTTCGTTCCCGGCGAGCGCACACCCCAGCTCGTGTCGCGCGAGATTGTGCGCCAGATGAAACCTCGCTCGGTGCTGATGGACATCAGTATCGACGAAGGAGGCTGCTTTGAGACCTCCCGACCCACGACCAACGAGAAACCGACCTTTGTTGATGAGGGGATGATCCACTACTGCGTGCCAAATATGCCCAGCGTCGTCTCTCGCACCGCCACTTACGCCTTCCTCAATGCCGCAATGCCATTTATCGTTGAAATGGTTACAAACGGGGTCGATCGGGCGATTGAAGAAAACCCGGGAATTGCCCACGGCGTTGGGACTCACAAGGGCCGTATCCGCCACATCTCATCCCTTTCATCGCTGGCCCAAATGGAGTAAGCAATGGATTACAGCAAACTTTATCAATCACGCGTCGTTTCTGCAGAAGAAGCGGTGCGTAAAATAAAATCTGGGGACCGGATCTTTCTAACAGGGAACTGCTCTGTACCGGTAAAGCTGCTCGGTGCGCTGGTTGATTATGCCCCAAACCTGGAGAATATTGAAATCTGCCAGGCTTTGAGCATCGGCCCAGCTGACTACACAAAACCCGAGATGGAAGGTCATATTCGGGTGAATACCATGTTCGTCAGCCATAATGTCCGCCAGGCTGTTCATGAAGGGCGTGCCGATTTCACACCGGTGCTGTTGTCGGAATTTACTTTATTGTTTAAGAACCGCCACCTGCCGCTGGATGTCGCGATGATCCACGTCTCCCCACCCGATGAGCACGGCTTCTGCAGTTTCGGCGTCGAAGTCGGCCTGACAAAAACCCCGGCTGAATCGGCAAAGATCATCATCGCCGAGGTCAACCAGAAAATGCCTCGAACGCTTGGCGATTCCTTTATCCATTTGAGCAGGCTCAACTACATCGTCCCGGTGGACTACCCCCTGACTGAGCTGGCGATGACCGAAGGCGACCCGAATGAAGTAATCGACTCCATCGCCTGCCATATCGCCGAGCTGATCCCGGACGGAGCGACGATGCAGCTGGGGATCGGCGCAATTCCAGACGCGGTGCTTGGTTATCTGCGGGACAAACGCGATCTGGGCATCCACACCGAGCTGTTCTCAGACGGAGTGATCGATCTTGTCGACCAGGGCATCTTGACCGGAGCGCGCAAAAGCATTCATCCTGGAAAGATGATTGCCGGTTTCATCATCGGCACAAAGCGGCTGTACGATTGGGTGGACGACAACCCGCTGATCGAGCTGCACCCGTCCGAGTATGTGAACGACCCCTTCGTGGTCGCGCAAAACGACCGCCAGGTGGCGATCAACTCGGCGATTGAAGTCGATCTGACCGGCCAGGTTTGCGCCGACAGCATCGGCCCAAAGATCTATTCTGGAGTCGGCGGACAGCTGGATTTTATTTATGGAGCGTCGCGATCCAAAGGCGGCATCCCGATCATCGCCCTCCCCAGCACGACCACGCTGAAAAATGGGAAGGTGATCAGCCGGATCGCCGCCATGCTGAACCAGGGTGCCGGTGTTGTGACGACCCGCAACCACGTCCGCTACGTGGTCACAGAATACGGCACTGCGGACCTCTACGCCAAATCCATCCGCCAGAGGGCTACCCAGCTGATTAACATCGCCCATCCGGAGTTCAGGGAAGAGCTGACCCGCAAAGCGAAGGAATTAAACTACATCTAGCCAGCATGATTAAATCTCAGCCCTTGGAAATGATTGAATGAAGGAAAACATGCTGAACCGGGTGAAAATCGTCGCGACGATCGGGCCTGCCAGCCAGGATAAGGAGACCCTGAAAGCGCTGATTCTGGCGGGGATGGACGTCGCACGGCTGAACTTCTCGCACGGGGATCATGAGAACCACCGCAGGGTGTTTCAAAACCTTCGCGAGCTTTCGGAGGAGCTCAGGCTTCCTGTGACGATTTTACAGGACATCCAGGGTCCAAAAATCCGCACCGGCGAGATCGCCGGCGGCAAGATGGAGCTGACTGCAGGCCAGGCGTTCGCTCTGACTACCAGAGAGGTGCTCGGAAACAATGAAATCGTCTCAGTGGATTTCAGCGGGCTACCGGAATGCGCCATTCCTGGCAGCCGAATCCTGCTCGACGACGGCAACCTGGAGCTGATGGTCGTCGAGCGTTCAAAAACCGATCCCTGCCAGGTCCTGACCAGGGTTGTCCTGGGTGGGACCCTGAAACCGCATAAAGGGGTGAACCTGCCCGGGGTCCGTCTGGAAATGCCTGCGCTCACCGAAAAAGACGTCGCAGACCTGATTTTCGGGCTCGAGCTCGGGGTGGATGCCCTTGCCGTGTCTTTCGTTCGCAGTGAGGTGGACATTCAGCAGGTCCGAAAGACGATCGAGCAGCATGCACCCGACCGCCGCCAGCCCCTGGTTATCGCAAAACTGGAACGGCCCGAAGCGCTGGAGCATTTGGAAGCGATCCTTCAGGCTGCGGATGGAGTCATGGTTGCGCGCGGCGACCTGGGAGTCGAAATGCCGCCAGAAATGGTGCCAATTGCCCAAAAGCGGATCATTGAAACGGCAAATCGCAAGGCAAAGATCGTGGTCACTGCGACCCAGATGCTCGAGTCGATGATCCACCAGCCGCGCCCGACCCGGGCTGAGGCGTCGGATGTCGCAAACGCCGTCTTCGATGGGACGGACGCAGTGATGCTCTCCGGTGAAACTGCGGTCGGAAAATATCCGGCTGAGACAGTCCGAATGATGGCATCAATCATCCAGCAGGCCGAGCAGCACAATTCCCAATGGGGCCGCTGGACCGGCCTTTCCGAGCCCGGCGAGTGCGATGATGACACCTACTATATGACCAGGGCAGCTACCGAATTGGCAGGCGATCGCAACGTCGCCGCGCTGGCCGCGTTCACGGAAAGCGGTCGAACTGCCTGCATGCTCTCTAAAGAACGGCCGGCTGTACCCATCCTGGCCTGCACACCGGATGAAGTGACCTATCACCGCATGAACCTTTATTGGGGTGTTATCCCGATCCGGGTGGCTCGGGTCAACTCGATCGACGAGATGATCAAAACCGTGGAGAAGGCGCTGCTGGAAACCAGGCAGGTCAAACCCGGCCAGCAAACGATCTTCACGTTTGGCTACCCGATCCAGAAAGGCCGTCCGACCAATACAGCGTATCTTCATACCATCGGAGAATAAACACACACAGGTCCAGGAATCTGTCGGCCAGGATAAACCAGAAACCACCATCAGCTGGAGGTTGGTATGTCTGACGGGGCAGCATTCATCCCCGGTCGTTATCCGAAACAAGGGGGCCCGCTACAGCGCTATCTGCCGCCGCTGATGGAAGGACCGGCATCTCGCTGGCTTGAGGAGCGGGTGCAGCCTGGGAGCTGGGTGCTGGACCCGTTTGGAACGAGCCCGCGATTGGCAGTTGAGATCGCTCGCTCGGGTTACCGGCTTCTCGCGGCAGTAAACAACCCGATTGCACGATTCCTGATCGAGCTCTACGCCAGTCCCCCCTCTGAGGCAGAGCTGGTCGCGGCCCTGGCAGATCTGGGCTCGGCGCAGAAGGCCGGCGAACGGATCGAGCCGCAGATCCGCGCGCTGTTCAAGACAGAATGCGCCCACTGCGGCGGCGCGATTGAAGCTCAGGCATTCATCTGGGAGAGCGAGTCAAATACCCTGGTCGGGAAAATAGTCTCCTGCCCGTTCTGCAAAGAAAGCGGAGAGCAGCCTGTAAATGAAGCCGATCTTGGCAGGTCAGCCAGGAGCAGCGGCGGCTCGCTGTACCGGGCCAGGGCGCTGGAGCGCGTCGCTCCGCTTTCTGATCCAGACCGCACTTACGCTGAAGAAGCACTGGCGGTCTACCCGCCGCGGACCCTGCACGCGCTTTTCGACGTGATCAACCGGCTCGATACCATTCCACAACACCACCGGCGAGCCGCAAGCGCGCTGCTCCTTGCGGCTTTCGACCAGGCGAGCGGCCTCTGGCACCAGCCGCCGGTTAAAAGCCGCCCGCGCCAGCTTAACCTGCCTCAGCGCTACCTCGAAAAGAACGTCTGGAAAGCAATGGAACTGGCTGTCAAAAGCTGGTCTGATGCGTTTGGTGAATTGAACAGCGTTGGGACAGCTTCACAGGTCTCGTGCTGGCCAGACCTGCCTGCAGAAACAAACGGGATCTGTCTTTTCGAAGGCCGGCTGAAGGATCTGGCAGCAGAAATTCAGACGTCTTCGCTTCATGCGCTTGAGATCGCGGCGGTGATCGGCGCGCTTCCACGCCCAAACCAGGCTTTCTGGACCTTATCAGCGCTCTGGGCGGGCTGGCTGTGGGGTTCTTCGGCAAGCGGTCCATTTAAAAGCGTGCTGCGGAGGCGGCGGTACGACTGGGGCTGGCACACAGTTGCCCTGACAGCCGCCCTTACCGGCGTGTCAGAGCTGACTTTACAAGGAACTCCCATGATGGGACTGATCGGTGAAATTGAGCCGGGTTTTATCTCTGCAGCACTTCTTGCCGCCGAGTTTTCTGGTTTTGAGCTGGAGGGGACTGCGCTGCGGATTGAGCCCGAATTGGCCCAGCTGAGCTGGAGGCGAGGTACAGAGCGGCTGGCATCAATGAGCGAGGAGACCAACCGACGGCGGATCATTCGATCCGCGCTGCTCGATTTCTTAAGGGAGAATGGTGAGCCCGCCGCCTATCTCAAACTGCACACAGCCGCGCTGTGCAGCTTGATCCGCTCGAATGCCATCTCCTCTCCGGATGACGGCTCGCCTGCAGATTTGATCCACCAGATCGAGGATTCGCTCGCCGAAGTCCTGACCCGGGGCAGCCAGTTTGCCAGGTTTGGCGCTGGAGGCCGCTCGTTGGACGCTGGACGTTGGTGGCTGGGGGAAAGCTCCGCGTTCGAACAGAATGTATCCCTCCCACTGGCGGACCGGGTGGAGATGCTGGTCGTGAGATGCCTGATGTCCAGCCCTGTAATTAATCTACACGAAATTGAATCGGCTGTTTTCAGCGAGCTGAGGGACTTATTCACGCCGGATTTTCCGCTGATCCAGGCATGCCTGGACTCTTATGGTGAACAGTTGGAAGGCGAAAGCGAAATCTGGCGCCTTCGCCAAAAAGATCAGCCGGCTGCTCGCCGGGCCGACCTGGCAGAAATGCAGGTGCTGCTTACCGAATTGGGCAGGCGGCTGGGATTTCAGGTCGACATTTCTGACCAGCCGGGAGAAATCGGTTTGCGTCCTCCACTCTTTTGGAGGGATGAGACCGGGAGCGTAAAACACCAGTTCCACATTTCAGCTTCCGCCCTGTTGGGACGCGTCTTGACCAGCGTTGAAAACCCGGTCTCTGGCGGCAGTCAGGCAAAACGTTTCATCGTTCTCCCCGGCGGCCGGTCAAACCTTGTTGAGCTGAAATTGCGCAGAGATGGCCGCTTGAAAGCCATCGTCGAAAACGATTGGCGTTTTTTGAAATACAGGCACATCCGCTCGCTCGCAGAAAACGAAAATCTGAGCCGGCAGAACCTGGATGTACTGCTCCACCAGGATCCGCCGGCAAATCGAGATCCCCAAATGCCGCTCCTTTAAGCTGGACGATCAACTGTCCAAAGGTTCGAACCTTAAAGGACAGGGTTCAAGGGACGATCGGCTTGAGATAGGGGGTTTCGGTCGGAGTCGGGAACGGGAAAGGCTCTGTTGGAAAGGGCGTCTCAAAAATGGGGGGAGGCGGCGCTTCAGTCGGGAAGGGTATTGGCGTTTCTGTCGGGGTTGGGACAGGCGTCGGGGTTGGTGCCTGGATGAACAGGCAAATCTTTCGCTCCGCATATGCGCTTTCAGGGCCTTTCATATAAAGGCGTAAAGTAACCATATCATTCGGAAATCCGATCAGGTCCCAATTATAAACGACCTCCGGTTGCGGTATCCCGTTGTTGTCCCGCGCCAGGACATCCCACTCGTCCGGTTCATCGCCGAACCCGTAAGCCAGCTCCCAATATTCAAACCCACCCTGAACGTTCGCGACGATGTAAATATCGAGCAGGGCGTCCGTAATCTGATTGGTGTCGCGCGGGTATGCAAAATCCAACACCGGGCGCGGGTCGTCGGCTTTACATTCGCGGGTTGGAGCAAACAAGATTGGTGGCTCAAAACCAATCTGGTTTGCAAAAGCCTGCCCCTGCGGATCGCGGCGGATCCACTTCCTGGCAGATGCTTCCTGCACGTTGAGAACGATCTTGTCCTGGACAAACTCCGAACAGATTGGGGAAGCGCGCAACCCCGTCCAGGTATCCAGGGTCGCCTTCTGCCATAAATCTTTGTCCGCAGAAAGCGGCGGCTGGTTGATTGCAAAAACCTCGCTCCGCTGATGCGGACACCATTGAGAAGGTATTGTGCCCGATATCGAGCAGATCGTCTGCTCCACCACACCAGGTGGCCGGGTGAATTGAGCCTGAGAGGACCGTCCGATCTCCCGGACCGCAGACTGCATCACACTCGCCCAAACCGGCGCCGCCCCGCTGAGTCCGGTCGCATTCTTCATGGGGGTATAGTCAGGGTTTCCGATCCACACTCCTACTGCCAGATCCGGAGTGAAACCAATCGTCCAGTTGTCGCGAAAATCGTTGGTCGTGCCGGTCTTTACCGCGGCTGGAAATGGAAGCTCGAGCACGTTGTTTGCCCCAAAAGCCGGACGGCGGGCCTGGTTGTCGGAGAGGATCGAAGTGATCAGATAAGCGTGCTCGGCGCGGACCGCCTGTTCCCCTGGCGCCTGGCGCTGCTCAAACATCAGATTGCCCTGGAAATCGGTGATTTTCTTGATCGCAACGAGCGGCAGGCGCCGGCCTTGATTGGCAATCGTTGAATAGGCTCCCGTCAACTCCAGCAGGGTGACCTCTCCACCGCCGAGGGTCAGCGAAAGGCCGTAATCCGGCTGTGTGAGCGTCGTAATCCCCATCCGGCGGCTGAAGGGGATAAATCCATCTTCCCCGGGGACGGCCGGATTGTCATATATGCCAACATGTTGGAGCGCTTTAACTGCCGGGATGTTATAGGAATTCGCCAGGGCGGAGCGAACTGTAACCGGGCCGTGAAAACCGCCGTCATAATTAACCGGGGTATAGGGCTCGCGCTTGTCTTCGGGAAGGCCAGAGGGCGGGAATCCGGTGGGCACATCCCAGATCAGCGTCGCCGGTGTCCATTCCTTTTCAAAAGAGGCCAGATAGGTGAGAGGCTTGATCGATGAACCGGGCTGTCTGGGGCTGATCGCCATGTTCACCTGACCGGAGATGGCCTCGTTATAAAAATCTGCCGAGCCCACCATCGCCAGGATTTCACCGGTGGAAGGCTGGATCGCCACCAGCGCGCCACTCTGCGCATTTTGACCTTTCATGGCTTCGACCTGCTGGCTGAGGGCAACCTGTGCAATATCCTGGAGCTTCGGATCAAGTGTTGTATAGACGTTAAAACCCGCCCTGTAGATGGTCTGCGGGTCATACTGAGATTCCAGAACGGAGCGGATGTAGTTCACCCAGTGCGGGTAGCGAATCTGGACGTCCGGCGACTTGAAGGAATAGTCCTTGAGCTGTTTCGCAGCATTGGTGACAGCGAACGCGTCGACACAGACCCTCTCAGGCGAATTGCCAACGAAAATGCAGTCCTGTTCCTTGCTGACCGTAAACATCAGCGTCAGGACGTCTTTCTGGCGGGCAAAAGTGCCTTCAGGATTTGTATACACGTCATAAACGGCTGGCGCCTGCCCCAGGCCGGCCAGGAAGGAAGCCTGCGCCAGGTCGAGCTGTTCGGCGGTCGTTCCAAAGTAGGTCTCTGCAGCGGCTTCAACGCCGTAGGCCAGGTTGCCGTAGTAGATTTCGTTAATGTAGAGCTCCAGGATTTCATCCTTGGAGTACCGGCGGGTGATCTCTGCTGCCAGGATAGCTTCTCGCATTTTACGCTCGTAGGACTGCTCAGACCTCTCTTCCGGGGAGAAGAGCAGGTTGCGAGCCAGCTGCTGGGTGATTGTGGATGCGCCGGAGACGATCTCGCCGCCCTGGTAGTTCTGCCAGAAAGCACGAATGATAGCGGTGATATCAAAACCCGGGTGGTTGTAAAACCCCTGATCCTCGGTCGCAATGGTCGCTGCAACCATATAGGGGGAAATATTCTCAAGAGGTACGTACGTACGCCGTCCGGCTGTTGGATCCAGGATTTCGTAGAGGATATTGCCATTGCGGTCAAAAATCCTGGTGGTTTCAAATTGAGCAGCGCGTTCGCGCAGGTCCGCGATATCCGGGAGCGTGGCCGCTATCCGGTAATACTGGTAGAACATGATCGAAAGTGCGCAAAGTGCGATGATGGTCAGACCAAAAACGCCGATGAAGGTGAAGCGCAGCAGACAGCCAAGACTGCTGCTCCAATTAAAAGATTTTTTCGGCGCCGGGACTTTATGGGCAGCAGCAGGTTTTTGAACAGGCGGTCGGCGGACAGGAGGAGCAGCCTGTTGGGCAGGCTGAGGGCGAGTCGGAGGCCGGGGGGGAGTTGATGATACGGGGGCTGGTCGGGAGGCTGCAGGCTTCGAGGCAGCCGGTAATGGAGAGGCTGGCTTCTGGATAGGAGGGCGCTGCAGGGGTTGATATGCTGTTGGAGAGACATGGGTCGCGCCGTCATCCACCTGGCTTACCGAGCGCGGCAGACTGCCGAAAGGCGGGCCGTTACGCTGGATCGGCGTGTCAATCTGGGTCACTGCATCCGGGTCCACCGGTTGGGAAGGCGCCGGTTTTGTTTGCGGAAGCTCGGATTCTTTCCCGCCGAAAGGCGCGGGGATTTCGGGTTTACCTGTCAGCTTCAACGGACCGGTATCGCCTTCGCTATGCTCATGCTCTGGATCTCTCAAATCTTCAACCGACATTCGTGCCGCTTCCTGTTCGATATTCTTACAAATGATATTGATTGACTTTTTACTTGCCCATTTGAGCGAATCCCATAAACCCTCTCAGATCGGGATTGCCATTCTTGTCAGGCGCTAATTTTCGGCTTCAGGCTCGGGGCGTGAGGCGATCAGCACGGTCCATACACCCTTCATAACCAGCTCATCAACCTGGTTCAACACGCTCACGTCGATTGTAACCAGTCCGCCGCCGGCTCTGCGGAAAGGCTTTGTCTCCCGCACCTCAAGCAGGGCGTGGATTGTATCACCTAGAAATACAAATTTGGAGAATTTCCACTCAGAGACTTCGCGGAATGCGATCACGGTCCCCTCCATCAATCCGGTCTGAACCGCGAGGCCGGAGACCACCGAAAGGACAAGCAGTCCGTGAGCGACTCGCTGTCCCACAGGTGTAGCCTTGCTGTAGGCAGCATCGACATGAATCTGGTTAAAATCACCCGACAACCCGGCAAAATTGACGACATCCGCCTCGGTGATCGTCCTCCCGGCGGTGATGATCTCCTGACCAGGGATAAATTCCTCAAAAAACAAACCGCGCTGTCCAATCCTTGACGAACTCATCGCAACCTCCAAAACTTTAGACACTAAAAAGGATATCTTATCACTCTAGCATTAAAAACAGATTGAGAAATTCGTCATATTTTTCTTGGAAAAGCCGCCTGAATCCTTTGACCGATCTGACTTCTTGCCATAAAATGTATTCATCCGCGAATGGAATCTGAAATCCGGCGATCCGCTCTCTTTGACACTTGCATGCGATGCAAGATTAGGCCCGACCGATTATGCGGACGACCAGATATGGGAGCTCTCGCTTGGATCAGGAGATCCTCCCGCCCTCGGACTGAAAACGACTTTTGGGCTGCGGGCAAAATCGACCCGGCTCTTTCCTCGGTTTGGGGAAGGGGACCAGATCCGCAACGACCCGACTGAATTCGCCCGCGAGCCTGAGATTCGTCAGATTTTCCCAAATTTCATCGAGCTTGCATTTTCTCCATTTGATGAACTGGACGTCCAATATGAGATTTGGGTTCCCCATTCTCATGCCATTTGCGGGCAGGTTTCGATCTCGAATCTGTCCAGGATTGATCGTAAACTCCGGGTTGAGATGGTCGGACAGCTGGCATCGACAGATGGCCAGCGGATGGCGCCTTTCGAAATGTCAGCCGCCACGCTGCTTACCGGGCTCACCGGCGGACTCTCGCCGGTGCTTTTTGTGACGGGCGGGGCAAAAGCCGGCTCCGGGCCGTACCCGTCGCTCTTGCTGAAGATCCAGCTGGAACCCGGCGGAAGCCGGCAGTTCAAATGGATCCAGGCGGCGTTGAATGACCGCGACGCCTCCTTCGCTATGGCGCGCGACCTTGCCTCCCAGAATTGGGACGCAGAAAAATCCCGGATTGAGATGCTCAACGCCGGGCAGGTGGAGATCATCACCGGCGAGAGCTCGTGGGATGCCGCCCTGATGCTGGCTCAAAAACAAGCCGCAGGATTGCTGGTAGGACCGACGCCGAACCTGCCAAATGCATCTTTCGTCTTTACCCGCCAGCCGGACCAGGGATATTCGCGGCGCGGGGACGGAAGTGATTACAATCACCTTTGGAACGGTCAGACCGCTTTGGAGGCAGGTTACCTTGGCAAAGTCCTGCTGCCGGCTGCCCCGGAATTTGTCAAAGGTCTGGTCCGAAATTTCCTATTCGTTCAGGATGATAGCGGGGGGATCGATTGGAAGCCCGGATTGGGCGGTCAGCGCAATCGGCTGCTTGCTTCACCGCTGCTCGCTGACCTGGTCTGGCGAATTTTCGAGCAAACCGAAGATAAGGATTTTTTAGAGGAAACGTACTTTGGCTTGCGCAGGTTTTGCGAAGCCTGGTTTTCTCCGGACCACGATCGAGATCGAGACGGCATCCCGGAGTGGGATCATCTGCTTCAATCCGGCCTGGACTACCATCCCCTGTATTCTCTCTGGCTGAGCGGTTCATTTGGCGTAGATATCACCGCGGCAGAAAGCCCTTCTCTTTGTGCAATGCTTTACCATGAGATAGAAATCCTGACGCGGATTGCAGAAAAGATCGGACGCCAGGAAGAAATCGCCGGTTATCGGAAAGTTATGGAATCGCTCCGCCAGGCAGTCGAGGCAGCCTGGGATGAAACCACCAACGCCTATTATGATTGGGATCGCGACACGCATATCAGCACCCGCGATGATTGGAGCATGGAAGTGAAAGGCGCAGGCATTTTCCAGGTCCGAAAGGACTTTAATAATCCGGTGCGCCTGATCATCCAGGTAAAAACAGAAGAGACCGCCAGGCGGCGGCCGCTGCTTTTCATCCATGGAAAGGGAGCGTCTGCTCGAACGCGCGTGGAAAAAATCGGGGATGAGCAATTCCGCTGGATGCCTGGATTCGGCCAGCTGACAGGGAAATTCGTGTATTCGCATCTGGAACGGATCGAAGCACGCGGCTTAGAACCGGAGGACCGCATCCTGATTAGCTGTGTCAATTTCCGCAAGCTGGCCGACCTGACGCTTTACGCCCCGCTATGGGCAGGGATCCCGGAACCTGATCGGGCTGAATCCATTGTTGGGGATCCCCAGACGGGTTCTGGGCTCTACTGGCGAGAGTTCGGACTTCCAGCCTGCCCGCAGCCGACCGCGCTTGTGGATCAACAATCATGCTGGAGCGTCCACCTGCCGTGGAACTCATTAATTGGAGAGGGTTTGCTGCGATATGGAATGCGACTGCAGGCCGCTGAGCTGGTAGCCAGGCTGATGGCAGGGGTGATCCTTTCTTTGAAAAAAGACCAGGCATTCCGGCGCTGCTTTCATGCCGAGACAGGCCAGGGGATAGGCGAATTAAACGCGCTAAGCGGATTAGCACCGCTAGGCCTGTTCCTGGATACCCTCGGTGTTAAGTTGATCTCATCCAGGCGGGTGAGTTTAGTCGGGTTAACCCCTATCCGTGGCCGGTTACGGTAAAATATCGGGGGATGACCATTCAGCGCCTGAAAGACAAGACGATTGTGACCTTTCCCGATGGGCAGAGTGCGACCGTCGCAGATCCTGAACCGCGTCTGGTCGCGCTGGAATCTTCTGATGAAACAGCTTATGGAGGTGCGAATGGGTCCAGCTAAAAAAGTGACTAAGAAAATTGACCGGCTGATTACTGCGGTTGTCCAAACGCAGGACGTCGAAACGGCAACAAACGCGTTGAACGCAATTGGTTTAATCGCAACGAATCTCTCCAGTTCTGGCGGATTTCTTGCAGGAAGAAATGTGACCTTGCTGATCGGCCTGTCTTCTGGTCAGGAGGAAGAAGTCGTCCAGCTTTTACGTAAAGCATGCCGCCGCAGAGTTGAATATGTCACTACATCGCTGGAAGGGGCTCCATTTCACCTGCCGCTCTCAACCCCGATTCCAGTTGGTGGAGCGACGGTTTTTTCCTTAACAGTCGAACGCTACGAGGTTTTCTAATGAAACTGATCCTGACGATTATCAGCGACAACGATAATGAGCCGGTCTCAATCGCCCTGATCAACAGCGGTTTTCGGGTGACCCGGATCGCTTCCACAGGCGGTTTCCTCCGGAAAGGCTCGAGCACTTTAATCATCGGCGTGAGCGACGAGCGTGTTGACGAAGCGATTGATCTGATCCGACAGTCGACCACGACTGCAAATCCCCCGCAGACAAAACGTGCAACTGTGTTCGTGATCAACGTGGATCATTTCACGCAAATTTAATTTAGCAGGAAAGTAACATCCGCAGGCAAAAGCAGCCGGTCCGATCCAGCTTCGGATTTGTACTATTCGTGGAATTCTTCGACCTGGTAGGTCTGGACTTCGCAAAATGCGCCTTCTCCACAGGTCTGGTGCAGCCCCCATCTTCTGGCAGAGGTGATCCAAAAAAAGCTCGGGGTCCGGCAGCTTTTCCCAGACTTGAGGCAGGAATGTGGCTCGCTGCCACCCATCGAACACCGTCACCCCATCGACATTCGGACGGATCAATTCCGGCAGTTCGAGCGGCGACTTGTATTCGAGCTCTTCAGGCAAAGTGAGCCGAGAAATTTCGATGCGCAGGTGAGGCAGCTCGCTTGAAGAAACCGGCCGAAAGCGGCGATCCTCGAGTGCAGCTGCCACTGCATGCTCGCGAACATCATCCACGAGTGGACCATATGGGACCAGGGCGCCGACGCAGCCGCGCAATTCACTGCGGATTGTAAGCGTGACAAATGAGGCACCAGGCTGCAGCAATCGAGCCGGTAGACTGTCCCTGTCGAGCGGGGGCAGCGGCTTATGGTTGACAGCTTCTTCGATCGACCGGCGCGCCAGCCGAAGCAGAATCCCCCGCTCGTCACTGGAAAGTTGCTCGCCCATGGTCTCCTCCTTCTTGATCGATCCTCCCGGCGATGATCGATTTCAAGCCTGTTTCCAGAAAAAATCATCAGTCGGTGGATCAATCCGAAGGTATTATATCGGAAATCAGAAATGAACCCTTTCCAAATCCACCGGATTGTGCTAAACTTCACCCCCTGCTGAGCCGTTAAAAACGCCAGCTTTCCGCTCCTGGAGCGCTCCCAGCGCAAACCAGGGGCAAACCCGAGGAAAGGAGGCTTCCCCCCATGCGCGAATATGAATTGATGGTCATCTTCCATCCTGAGCTCGATGAGACTGTGATGAACGAGCAGATTACCCGCATCTCCGGATGGATAACAGATGATAGCGGCGAAATCGTCAAGACGGATATTTGGGGCAAGCGCACGCTTGCATACCCTATCCGAAAACAGACTCAGGGCCAATATGTGCTGATACATACCAAAATGGCTCCGACGCTCGGCGCCACGCTCGAGCGGAACCTGGGGTTCCTTGAACCCGTGCTTCGCTACCTTATCGTAGCAAAAGAATAGCTGCTTCAAAGGCTTATCGGCGCACATGCGCCTTTAGCGAATTCAGATATAGATAGAACGGATGTTTGTTGGTTTGGTTTCGGAATGGAGTATAAGATGACGCGTGGCTTGAATAAAGTCCTGATCATTGGACGAGTGGGCCGCGACCCGGAGATGCGCTACACCCCCTCCGGTAGACCTGTCACGACGTTCAGTGTGGGCACGAGCCGGTCATGGAACACGGCTGAGGGCGAGCGCCGCACGGAGACAGAATGGTTCAATATTGTCGCCTGGAGCAACCTGGCCGAAATCTGCAAGCAATACCTTGCGAAAGACCGGCTGGTTTATATCGAGGGACGCCTGCAAACCCGTCATTGGGATGATCAGGAAGGCAGCAAACATTCTGCTACTGAAATCGTTGCTTCGGAAATGATCATGCTGGATGAGCGCCGGGAGGCGAACCATTCCAGCACTGAATTCGAAGATGACGAGGAACCGCTTTTCAATTGATAAGATTTTGTATGATTCTCCGGGTATTGACTGACCCGGTAAGGAGTTTCGAAGGTGAGCAACCAAATGATGCGAGACGATAATCAATCCGGAGGCCGGCGGTTTTACGCCCGTCCCCGTGAGTGCGCATTCTGCGCAGATAAGAACGCCAGGATCGATTATAAGCAGATCGATGTCCTGCGCCGATTTGTGACCGACGAAGGTAAAATACGCCCGCGCCGGCAGACCGGAACCTGCGCCCGGCATCAACGCGAGCTGGCGCGTGCGATCAAACGCGCCCGCCATATCGCTCTGCTGCCTTATGCAGGTGAAGTCCTGAGATAGACGATTCAATCGACCCGGTCGGACGAGAGGAAATATGGCAAAAAATCCAAAAATCAGTCAGGTAAGCCTGTCCAAGAAACACCAGGATCGCCTGCACCGCGAGCGAAGACAGACGCGGCTGATCACAATCGGGGCTATCGTGGTCCTGGCTGCGGTCGTGCTGACAATCGCTTACGGCGTGTTGAATGAGCGGTACTTACGCTGGCAGCGCACCGTTGCGATCGTCAATAGTGAAAAAATATCCGGAAACGATTTTCGGGAGTTTACCAGATATTACCGAAATAATCTGGTCAAGAACGCCGAAAATATCTTTCAGATTGCCAGCATGTTTGGGAGCGATCAGAACGCGCTGCAAAGCTTCGGCGAACAGCTTGTATCCGTCTCAAGCGAGCTGGAAACCTACCGCGCCGGAAACCAGGCGCTGGACCAATTGATCGATGACCGGCTGATCCGTCAGGAAGCGGAAAGGTTGGGGATCAGCGTAAGTCCTGATGAAGTGGAGCTCGCGATGCAGGAAGCACTGCGGTTTTACCCAGACGGCACACCCACTCCCACCCAGACGAAAGAGGTGCTGCCCACATCCACGCTTTCTGCAGCCCAGATGACGATGGTCCCACCAACACCGACCGTCATTCCCACCGCGGTTGTAACATCAACTGAAGCGATCAGTGCTCCGGAGGCCGAAACTGCTGGTGCCGAAACACCTGCTACTGAACCCACAGTCGTCCCAACAGCAGGGATTACAGCGACCGAAACGCCTCGTCCAACTGCGACTCCATTCACACTTGAAGGATATCAGGGCGCATATGCAACGGTCGTCGCCGGTCTGAAAGGGATAGAAATCCCCGAGAAGACGCTGCGCTACGTGATCGAATCCGGCCTTTATCAAAAGAAGGTGATGGACGCAGTGATCGGCGAGGTCACCTGTCAGGATGAGCAGGTTTGGGCCCAGCACATCCTGGTTGAAGATGAGACGACCGCCAACGACGTCCTCGATCGCCTGGCAGCCGGCGAAGATTGGGCGAGCCTCGCAGCTGAGCTCTCGACCGATACTTCGAACAAAGACCAGAGCGGCGATCTTGGTTGGTTCAGCCGCGCAAAAATGGTGAAGGAATTTGAAGACGCAGCGTTTGCCTTGACAGAAGTCGGCCAGGTCAGCGAGCCTGTTCAAACTCAATTTGGATGGCACGTCATCCGACTTCTTGGACATGAAGAGCGCCCACTCGCCGCAAGCGATTGCAGCCAGCTGCCTAACCAAAAATTCCAGGAATGGATCACTCAGCTGCGCGAGAATTCAACGATCGAAATCAAAGACGGCTGGCGAGAGATCGTCCCGCTCGAGCCGACGCTTCCAACGGATATCCAGGAAGCTGTTCAGCGGTTGGGCGGCGCAAATATCCCCGCAAATTTCAGCACACCGGCACCCTGAACGTTCTCCCACTGACTTAAAAACCCGAGGATGTCGATCTTCCTCGGGTTTTTTTTAATCGATGACCTGCTCAACTTCATCAAGCTTAAGGCTTAAGACCTGGCTGGACGTATCCTTTCCCATTGTCACCCCATAGATCACATCTGCAACCTGAACTGTATTACGGTTATGCGTCACGATCAGGAATTGGGTTTGCTGACTTAATTCGCGCAGCAAATCCCGAAATCTGCCGACATTGGCTTCATCCAGCATAGCATCGACTTCGTCCAGGACGCAGAAGGGGGTCGGCGAAATCCGAAGCAGAGCAAAGACAAGCGAGGCCGCCGTCAGGCTGCGCTCGCCACCCGAGAGCAGAGCCAATCCCTGGGTGCGGCGGCCAGGCAGTCGGGCTTCGATTTCAATCCCGGTGGCTGTAAGATCTTCTGGATCTGTCAGCAGCAATCGCGCCGATCCGCCCCCAAACAGTCGGCTGAAAATCTGGCGGAACTCTGCTGCAACAGCATCAAATGTCTTGCGAAATTCACGCTGCATCAACCCATCGAGCTCCGTGATCACCTGACGGATATCTTGCTCGGCTTTCTCAAGGTCGGCGACCTGCTCGATGAGAAAATCGTGGCGCTGGCTGACTTCGTGGTATTCGGCCTGAGCTTCCGGATTGACCGGACCAATCCGCCGCAGCTGCAGGCGCTGTCGTTTGATATTTTCTTCTATGTCCAGAGAAAGCCTCTCAACCATCGGAAGCTGCTCGACAAAACCAGAAAGCGGCAGAGGCGTGGGGCCCGTTACCTGAGCAACATACTCGTACGCCACCAGGCCAAAATCGTCATCTATCCGGCGCTGCAGAGATTGGAGGCTTTCCTGGCGGCGCGCCAGGTTGATGCGAGCCTGAGCCTGCTGGTGTTCAGCCATGCTCACCTGCTGTCGGATCTGACCAGCTTGTTTCTGGCTTTCTGTTTGCAGCAGCTCACGCTCTGCGAGCTCGGCTTCTGTCGGCTCGATTTTCTCATTCAAATTACGGATTTGCTCGGCAATTTCCGCTTCAGACTGATCGGCGCTGATACGTTCGTCTTCTGACTCTTTCAGCTCGTCTTCAAGCCTGGAGAGGCGCAGCTGCAGCGCCGCCTGTGTCCGCTGAGATCGTTCTAATGTCGCCTGGCGCTCCTGCAGCCGCGACCGGGCGTCGCTCAAGGCTCGTTCAGTGACTGCGAGCCGGGTAGCCCAATGCGCCTGTTCCCTTTGAAAATCGTCAAGCCCGAGCGATTCCAGGCTGCCGCTGAGTTCGCGCAGATCTGCGCGTGCAGCGGCAGTTTTTGTTTCAATCTCTACGAGCTGCTGGCTCATCCTGCGACTTTCGGTCTGGCGGTCGTGGCGGTCGATGTGGAGTTTTTGAAGCTGCTCCCTGGTCCAATCTACCTGCAGCGTGGCTCGATCCAGCGCTGCCTTTGCCTGGTCCAGTCCCCGCCCGGTCTTCAGCAGCTCCTGGCGTGCTGCTGCCTGGACAGACTCCAGCCTTGCGCCTTCTGTTTGCAGGCCATCTAGAGTCTGTTTCCATTCGGCAAGCTGATTTTCGACAGACTGGATTTTTGCTGCGATCCGACCAGCGGATGTTTTCACGTCTCGCTGCTGGCGAGCCCGGCCCAGCAAAGTCTGCTGTTCTGCGGCTTCACCACCGCTCGAGAGGATCGGACCGGCTGCATAATAGACATCCCCGTGCAAAGTAACAGCGCGCACACCAGCAGGCTGTGCGGAGATGATTTGACGGGCGGTCGCTCGATCACGAACGACGATCACGCCGCGCAGCAGCAGGTCAATCACCGGCTTGAGTTCATCTGGGGAGCTGACAAGCTCAGCTGCTTCACCAAAAACCCGGTCATCGATTTTCAGTTCTCTTATTATGGGGGACTCCAGGCGCAATTGTTTGAGCGGCAGCAGGACACCCCGGCCCGATTCGCTTTCAAGGAAATCCATCGCTTCGTCTGGATCCGAATCGAGGATGACTGCATCCAGGAAATCACCCAGAGCGGCAGAGATCGCTTTCTCAAATTCGGGTGCTACCTCAAGAAATGCATTCAAGCTGCCACGCGTGCCGGAAAGCCGCTTCTGACGAACCGCCTGTAAGATCAGGCGCGTTCCGCTGGCATAACCGCTCAGGGCGGCTTCCGCCTGCTCAAGCACTTCCAATTCAACCTTCAGGCGCGCCTGGTCTGCGTTCAAGGCAGCGTGGCTTTCACGGGCTTCTGATTGCCGATTCTCAGCTTCCTGCTGGCGCTGGCGGTGCTCAGAGAGCGCCACATCAGCAGATTTTAATGCCTGCTCAGCCTTCTGAGCCAGGGTTTGGGCTGAATCAAACCGGATATGGGCTTCCTTCTGATCCGTTTCCGCCCTGGAGAGCGAGCTGGTTGCTGCATCAATCGCTTTCGCTATCCGATCTTCCTGCACCTGGGCTTCATCAAACTGGGCCTGCCACTTTCCCTGTTGGGTATTTAAGCCAGCGAGATCCTGGCGGGCAGTTTGAATTAGCTGTTCGGCTTGAGCTCGCTCTTGCTGCCGCTTTGCCAGGGCAGCTCGAGAAGAATCGGCCTGACTGCGCGCTTCTTCAAGCTCAACCAAGAGAAGCTCGACCTCTGAGTTAGCGGAGGCGATCCGCTCTTGATGGAAGGACGTTTCTTCATAGAGATGGTCAAGGCTGCGAAGGTCATTCTCCTGCTGGGCGAGCGAAGAACGGATCCGTTCTTCAACGATTGCCGATCGTCGAATCGCCTCTTCGCGCCTGGCATGCTGCTCGGAGAGCCCACGATGCCAGCCGTTCAAGACACCCCTCAGGTCCTGGATATGCTCGCGCAGCCCCGATAGCTGTTCTTCAGCCTGATCCTGCACCATCCGCGCTTCCTGCAGTTTCTTTTCCTGGATGTGGGCGATATCCTGAGCCTCGGCGAGCTCTTTTTGGGCTTCATGCCAGTAAAAACCGTACCATTCTCGGAGTAAAACCTGAAGATCAGCCCGGACCTGTTCAAATTCAACTGCCCGGCGCGCCTGACGTTCCAGGCTGGAGAGGCGAGGCTTGAGCTCGGCGAGGATGTCTTCAACCCTATCCAAATTTCGGCGAGTGGCATCCAGACGCCGGAGCGATTCCTCACGGCGGTTTCGGTGCAAGCCAATCCCAGCCGCTTCTTCAAACAGGCGTCGGCGTTCGTCTGCCTTCAAGGAAAGTGCAGCATCCACCAGACCCTGTCCGATCACGGTATAAGTTCGCTCAGCCAGGCCTGATTCGGACAGCAGCTCGGAAACATCCTTGAGGCGCATCCGTTGGCCATTGATCAGGTATTCATTCAATCCATCGCGATGGGCTCGGCGTGTAATCGCTGACCTCGCTGAAGTCAATGGGGAGCCAGCCATCGCTGTTATCAAAGGTGATCGTTGCAGAAGCCATCCCGGCGCGCGCCCGGCTGTCGGATCCGGAGAAAATCATATCCTCGGTCTTGCGAGCGCGCAAAAGCCCATAGGATTGCTCACCAAGCACCCAGCGGATGCTGTCTGCAATATTCGATTTACCGCTGCCATTTGGACCCACGATCGCGGTAATTGTGCCAGCAAACTCAAAATAGGTCCGGTTTGCGAATGTTTTGTATCCGTGGAGCTCGAGAGATTTCAGCCTGGGCAGCATTGTCGGGTCCGCTCAGCTTTCAATAAATAAAATGTGCAAAGTATTCACGGAATTCAACCCAAGTTTTCCAGATCGATCACTTCCAAAGCCAGTTTTGCGGCTTGCTGCGCGGCTGTTTGCTTGCTCGCACCATTCCCGCGTCCGACTACCTGATTATTGACCAGCACCTCGACTTCAAAAGTCTTGCTGTGCTCAGGACCAGAGGCCGAGACGGTGATATACTGCGGCGGTCGAAATCCTCTCGCCTGGACAAGCTCCTGGAGCAGGCTTTTTGAATCCTGGTCGCCGTTCGAGATCAAAATCTGCATAACGCCTGGCTCCAGCAATGGCTCGATATACGCGAGCACAGCATCCAAGCCCGAGTTGAGATAAATCGCTCCAATCACCGCTTCAAAAGTTGCACACAGCAGGGCAATTCGCTTGCGCCCACCGGCCTGGCTCTCTCCCCGTCCGAGCCGAAGGGCAGCACCGAAGTCTTGCAGGCTGGCAAACTCGGCCAGCTGTTCCGTCCGCACCAGGGCGGAACGCAGGCGGGTGAGCTCGCCTTCATGCATTTCCGGGAAGCGATTGTATAGCCACGCGCCCACCAGGAAATCCAGAACGGCATCGCCCAGGAATTCCAACCTTTCATTATCTTCTAACGCTTCAGGGTGCTCGTTGAGGTAGGAGCGGTGGGTTAAAGCCCGGCGAAGCAGAAGGAAATTCTCGAAATTCAGGCCTAATCTTTGGGCAAAAGCCTCCGGAGTTTCGAACTCCGTGGCACCAGATCCATCCTGGTCCATTCGTTTACCTCCCGGAACTCAGGGAGCGCCAGGCACCCCACAGATGTGTCGGGTAGCTTGCGATCCATCAGTTCCAATAATTTTTTTACCCAGACCGGCATCGAAAGAAAGCAGATTGCGGATGATTTCCGATCCCGGCATATGAGTATACCAGTGCTGGCGGAAAAATGACAAGATTTTCGCCGTCCCCAATCAATTTTCGGCCAAAATGGGCAAACCACCTTCTGGACAAACCCGCCATTCAATACTATACTTCTGCCGATACAAATATACATCAGGTAATCCAGGATGCTCTCAGATTTTACTGAAATTGTCTTACTTTCCTTAAAGGTATCGGGGTTCGGTCTCTTATTCAGCACACTGCTCGGTGTGCCGGTCGGAGTAGTTGTCGGATTATCACGCTTCCGAGGCCGGAAGCTGGTGGCTGTTTTGTTGTATACCGGGATGGGTTTCCCGCCGGTTGTGATCGGCCTCTTCGTCTATCTCCTGCTTTCGCGCAACGGCCTGCTGGGCCACTTAAATTGGCCCTTTGTGCCTCAGCTTTTCACACCCGGAGCCATGGTCCTGGCTCAGACGATCATCGCTTTTCCTCTGGTCGCCGGCTTTACGATGGCTGCAGTGATGGGGATCGATCCAAATCTTCGACAGCAGGTGCTTGCGTTGGGAGCGACCAGCCGCCAGGCAGCAATGACTGTGCTGATGGAAGCCCGGATCGGAGTAATCGTCGCGATCATCGCCGGATTTGGCAGCATTATCTCCGAAGTCGGAGCGGTGATGCTGGTCGGTGGAAACATCGAAGGCCGGACGCGCGTGTTGACGACTGCGATCGTGCTGGAGACGCGAAAAGGCGACTTTGCATTGGCGTTGGCTCTGGGAGTGGTGCTGCTTGGGATCACATTTCTGGCAAATCTTGCGATGATTCGGCTGCAGGGAAGAGGCTTCGAACAATGAGCGAGCTGATTTCAGCCGATCCCCAACTGTCTACTCCGCTGTTCCAAATCCAGGGGCTGACCAAGGAGTACCAGGAACGGCGTGTCCTGGACCTGAAGGAATTTGAAGTCCAGCACGGCGAAGTGCTTGGATTGGTTGGCCCAAGCGGCTCAGGAAAAAGCACACTCCTGCGCATCCTGAACTTCCTTGAGCCCCCTACAGCAGGTACGATCACCTTCGATGGTCAGGTATTTGATTCCAACCAGGAAATGCCGCTAGAGCTGCGCCGGCGGGTCACGACGGTCTTTCAGCGCCCGATGCTGCTGGAGCGGACGGTTTGGGAGAATGTGGCATTTGGCTTGCGCCTGCGGGGGCGCGGTGACGGACGGGAGCGAGTCCAGGAGGTCCTCGAAGAAGTCGGCCTCGCGCACCTTGCAAAACAGCGTGCACGAACACTTTCTGGCGGCGAAGCTCAGCGGGTTGCACTGGCGCGCGCGATGGTTATCGACCCGGCCGCACTGCTGCTGGATGAGCCGACCGCAAATCTGGACCCTTATAACGTCGGTTTGATCGAAGCGATTGTCCGGCGGTTGAACCAGGAACGTGGGACAACGCTGGTGTTGGTGACGCACAATGTCTTTCAAGCCCGCCGCCTGGCCGGGCGTGTGGTCTTCCTTCTGGATGGAAAAATCGTCGAAAGCGCCTCGACGGAAGATTTTTTTCAATCGCCGAGCGATCCGAGGACGAGCGCATTTGTGCGCGGGGAAATGGTGTATTAGCAGTAATTGGCTATTGGTTGTTAGTTGTTGGGCACCGGTGGTTAGCGGATGGGAGTCAGGCTTTTGCTGCCTGCAATTGTCGGCTGGAAGGCAGTCCAGGGAAGCTGAGGATCTGATTAAACATAACGTGCTGCAGTAATCAATTAATCTAAGTCAGGTTAACATGGAGGAGAATATGAAATCCAGGAAAATCGTTCGTTTTATCAGTTTGTTGATTTTCATTTCGCTACTGGCGTCCGCCTGCGCGGTCCCGCCCGCAGCAACCCAGGCACCCGCTGCAACCGAAGCGGTTGTCGTCACGGAAGCGCCGGTCAAGACAGCAGCTCCTGTGATGACAGAAGCACCAGTTGTGACAGAAGCCCCAGTCATGACTGAAGCGCCCGCCGCGACCGAGGCACCGGCAGCGACAGAAGCGGCTCCCGAACAGCCTGTTCCCGGAGTGGAGGGGCACCTCGTCCTGGCGACGACGACATCCACCCAGGATTCCGGGCTGCTGGATGTGATTCTGCCAGATTTTGAGGCTCAGAATGATGTCAAAGTGGACGTGATTGCTGTTGGCAGCGGTCAGGCAATCAAGCTCGGCGAGGACGGAAACGCGGACGTCCTGCTCGTACACTCACCGGCTGCAGAAACCAAATTCATGGAAGCCGGTCACGGCACTCGTCCGGGAAGACGTGATGTATAACGATTTCATCATCATCGGACCAGAATCCGATCCAGCAGGGATTAAAGGGATGACGAGCGCGGTGGAGGCATTCAAGAAGATTGCCGAGACCGAATCGACCTTCCTCTCGCGCGGCGACGATTCCGGCACGCACAACAAGGAAAAATCAATCTGGACCAAGGCTGAAATCGAGCCCGCCGGCGACTGGTACCTTTCGACCGGATTGGGGATGGGTGACCTGCTGACGATGTCAAACGAAGAACAAGGTTACACGCTCAGCGACCGGGCTACCTACCTTGCTCGGCTGCAGAAAGGTCTTGAGCTCCCTATCCTGGTCGAAGGAGACACTGCGCTGTTCAATCCATACGGCGTGATAGCAGTAGATCCCGCGAAGAATCCAAACATTCAGGGCGAGCTGGCCCAGAAATTCATCGACTGGATCATCTCTGTAAAGACGCAGCAGCTGATCAGCGAGTTCGGCGTCGAAGATTGGGGGCAGCCGTTGTTCACTCCGAACTCGGCGCTGTGGAAGGAATTGCAATAATCAAACCCGCTGGTCAGGTCCTTCCCTCCAAATTTTTACGGAGTGCTGTTCAGAGAGCCAGGCGTAAAATTTTCGAGTAAAATGGACGGGCGGTTTTGAATCAAAAACCGCCCACCTTTGCTTAAGGAGTACCTATGTCATTAATCCAGGACGAATCTGGTCGGCTGCATATCGACACCCCGTTGATGGCCGAATCATTGATGAGCAAGAGGCTGCTTGAAAGCACGCAGGCTGAACAAGTCTTTCGCCCGCTCCCAAATCTGAATGTCATAAAATTGGGCGGACAGAGCATAATCGACCGCGGCAGCAAGGCGCTGCTTCCGATCCTGGACGAAGTGATCGCAGCCCGCAAAAACCACCAGATCCTTCTGATGACGGGAGGCGGAACGCGCAGCCGTCATGTATATGCAATCGCCCTCGATCTGGGTATGCCAACCGGAGTGCTCGCAAAGCTGGGTGACAGCATCAGCGAACAGAACGCCCTGATGGTATCCCTGCTGCTGGCCCCGTACGGCGGGATCAAGATCGGACACGACGACGTGGTAAAACTTCCGTCTTACCTGGCTTTAGGAACGATCCCTGTCATGCATGCGATGCCCCCCTACGGCCTGTGGGAGACGCCACCGGAGCAGGGCAGGATACCGCCCCACCGGACTGACTCAGGCGCTTTTCTGACCGCCGAAGTCGCCGGCTCAAGCAGGGTTATCCTGGTGAAAGACGAGCCCGGTCTGTATACAGCCGATCCGAAAAAGGATCTTCACGCCCGCTTCATAAAAGAAATCGAGGTCGAGGAGCTTCAGGCGCTCGATCTGGAGGACTTGCCAATCGAGCGAGCCTTGCTCGATTTTATGAAGCGCGCTCGGAGCGTGAAAGAGATCCTCCTGATCAACGGTCTGGAGCCCGGGCAGCTCACACGAGCGTTAGAAGGGGAGAATCCGGGTTCGAGGGTTTTTCGCCAGGGATGAGCGTTAACCGCAGCCTAATCTGGTTCATCGGAACAGCTTGCGACAATCCGAAGCGCACCTCCTTCGACGAGAGCCAGCGCGACCTGGCGGTGGGCGCGCTGCAGGATGCGCTGAAAGGTCGAGCGTGAAACACCCATTCGCTGTGCGGCTTCTGACTGCTCCAATCCCTCGAGGTCTGCCAGGTTCAACGCCTCCAGCTCTTCGGGCAGGAGGGCTATCTGCTGCAAGGCGTCCAGCGGGATCCCGGCTGGCTTATAGATCCGAGAGCAAACTTTCCTCTCAAGAATTCTGTGTTTGCGCGGGCGAGGCATCCGGCTTACTCCGAGCGGTTCCGCCAGCCTTTCCGGCGGTGCTTCCCACGCTCGCCTTCTTCTTCCTCAAGCTCAGCTTTATCACCGCGTGGCAGGTAAACAACTTCCGCTTCGACAGCTGCTGCGAGCGCTTCCAGCTCGGATTTTCGGATATGAGGTGCGAGCACTTTTAAGATCAACACCTTCGACTGCGATCACAGCAAATCGAGGCCGCCCGGCCCCTTTTCCGACATGGCTTCTCTCACGGACAAATATTTTACTCATGGTTTCTCCGATAGATGCGGTTGTTAGTTGTTAGTTGTTAGTCGTTGGCAGTTAGCAGTGTGCAGTTAGCAGCTTGCAGCTGCCAGTTGGAACTTAGCATCTGACACTTGACACTTGACACTTATTACATAATGAGCATATGCCCATAACTATTTTATCGAAGGATTAGGAATGTGTCAATAACTCAGATTCTGATCGGCTTGGATGATACGGACAACCTCGAGTCGCGCGGCACCGGACGGCTTGCTCGTCAGATTGCAGCGGAGCTGAAGCAGGACTTCGAGCTGCTGGGCGTAACCCGCCACCAGCTGTTGGTGGACCCGCGCATCCCCTATACTTCGCATAATTCCAGCGCGGCGATCGCCATCTCCAGCAGCCGACCGGTTGATCTCGATGTGCTGATGGGACGAGTCCGGAAGCTGATGCTGGAAGATTTTCAAGCCGGGAGTGATCCGGGGCTCTGCGTCCTCGAAGCTCAGGCTGGTCTGCAGCTTATTGAGTTTGGGCGGCGAGCCCAAAATGAGCTGGTCACCCAGGCAGAAGCGCTTTCAAGGGCTTCAAGCGCCGGAATCCGGCTGGAAGGGCTGGGCGGGAGCAACGACGGTGTGATCGGCGCGCTGGCTGCCGCCGGGCTGGCTGCCTCTGGAGAAGATGGACGCTATCTTCTGGTGGGAAATTCACGGGATTTGTTCGGGCTTCATCCCATCAGCGATATCGTTTTAGCAGGGATCGCTCAAGTGCGCACGCTGCAAGGGGAGCTGGTGAATGAAGGGGAAGTACTGGCAGACAAAGTTCGCCCTGCGCGCCGCGGCAGTCAACCGGTGCTGTTTGTAGAAAAGAATGGGGATCATTGGCAGCCTCTCAAGCTGGGGTGACCTTCATGGAATGCGCCCGACACACGCGGTAAATATCCTTCGGGTATAATACAATTCAACGTCTAATGTTGCTGAAGGATGCCGCCTGTAATGGATGAGCAGCCTATTTATCAGAGAATTGCCCAATCCATGCGTCAGGAAATTCAAACCGGAAATCTAAAACCCGGTGACCGGCTGCCATCGATCCGGGAGATGACTGTCTCATGGCACTGCACGCCAGGGACAGTGCAGCGCGCCTATCGTGAGCTCGCCGACCAGCATCTGGTCGTGAGCCGCGCCGGTCAAGGCACCCATGTCGTCCAGACCGCTCTGCAGGTCGACGATACACCCCTGCGGAGAGCAGGGCTGGTCCACATGGCGCAGTCATTTCTGCTGGAAGCTTTCACTGCCGGGCACTCTCCCGAAGAGGTCGAGACGGCTGTACAGATTGCCCTGGATCAATGGCGAGTGATTCGTGCGCAGCCTGCGCCTGCTGTCGTCAATGTGCTCCGTTTTAATGGCAGCCACGACTTAGCCCTGATATGGATCGCCTCGCATTTCGGCGAGATTTCGCATCAAACAAGGCTTGATCTCCATTTTTCCGGCAGTCTGGGCGGGCTGATTGCCCTGGCGGAAGGCAGATCAGACCTGGCCGGCTGCCACCTTTGGGACCAGGAGACCGATTCGTACAACATTCCCTTCGTGAGACGGCTGCTCCCCGGGCAGTTGATCGCCCTAGTAACCCTGGCCTGGCGGTGGCAGGGTTTGATCATGCCAGCCGGAAATCCTGCCCGGATCAACGGGTTGGCGGACCTCGCTCGCGAAGGCGTCCGTTTCGTCAACCGTCAGCCAGGCTCGGGGACGCGCGTCTGGCTTGACTCTTGCCCTCCAACAAAAAGGGATTCTGGCCGAGTCAATCGATGGTTACCAGAAGATCTGCCGGACCCATTCTGAAGTTGCCAGGGTGGTGGCGGAAGGGGAGGCAGATGTCGGCTTTGGACTGGAAACTGCGGCGCGGGCATTCGGTTTAGAATTCATCCCACTGGTCAAGGAGCGCTATGATCTAGTAATCCCTGAGCAGAATATGAAACACCACGAAGTCGACCTGCTGGTGAAATGGCTGAAGGATGAGAACACCAGGAAAGCCATTTCTGCATTGGGAGGCTACGACACACAGGACACCGGCATGCTGACCTGGGTTCATCCTTTGTAAAGCATCGACGTGTCCGAAGTCAACCTGATAACGGGATCAGATTGATCAAAAAAACAACCTGGCAGACGTTCAATTGGAAGTCAAGCAGCATCCTCTTTATAATCTGCCTGGGTCTCGCGCTGCGCATCGCCAGGATTCAAACCCCTTTATGGATTGACGAAATTTATGCGTTCCGGCTGGCGAATTTGGGAATCCAGAGAGCTGCTGTTCAACAGCCTGAAGGAACCACACCCTCCGCTCTACTACGTTCTTCTTTGGATTGGATCCGGCGGCGGTTCGAGCCACAGCGAGCTGGCCTGGAGATGGCTTTCGATTGTTTGGGGTGTTCTCTCGATTGGATTGATCTGGAAGATCAACGCTGAGTTCGTGGATGACCTCAGCAGAGCGCTCATTGCGTTGATCATGGTCACTTCGCCTTGCCTCGTTTTTTACAGCCAGGAAGCCAGATCATACGGTTTCGCATTTCTGATGACCTCAATTTCAATCTGGGTCGTTCTGCAGCTTATAAAACACCCCGAATCAAGGCGGCTCTGGTTTACCTGGGCTGCTGCATGCCTGGTCGGAATTTATTCGAACTACGGTCTCCTGATGGTGGTGGGAATCCAGGTGATCTACCTGTGTTTATTAAATTATCGGCTTTCGATCTGGTGGAAAAGCGTCTTGTTGCTTCTGATCGGTCTGATTCCGCTGGTTCGCTTCGGCTTAAAGGGACTTATAGACGAGGCTGCCAAGATTGCTTCCACAGGCACGCTCACTTTCGTGCGGACCATCCAGACGCTGCTGGCCGGGGAACAGGCCTGGTATGAAACAACGCCTGCTCACACATTATTTCCTTTTGCTGCCGCCGGACTGATCCTGCTCAGCTTCTTGCGAGCATTCCGGAAGAAAGACGTTCGGCTTGCTTATCTGATCCTCCAGCTCATCCTGCCAATTTTTGTACTCTTTGCAATTCTTCCCTTTTTTGATGTACATTTTGCGATGAAGCACTCAAGGTTTTTTATCGTCCTGCTTCCGGTCATATTTATATTGATAGCTGTCGGTTTTGCTGAGATTCGGGAATTTTTTCGCCCATCTTCCAAATCAGCGATTTTCGTCCCAGTTGGGATTGGTCTGCTTCTGACCATATTGAATATTCGCGGCCTGGTATCCTACTACGCAACCCCAAAAAACTCGGCAGCTCTTGCTGTCTTCAGCCTTCAGGATAAAATCAAACCTGGAGAGCGAGTGGTCAGTACAAATTACAGGTTTGACTATTCGCTGGATTTCTATACTCATGGGATAAAAACATATATCAATCCGCTTCCAGGAACAAAGAATCCTCAGGCGGTCCGCTTTCAGCTGGTTGAAACTCAGCAGATCTTTGAGCAAGTGGATTCTCTCAAACACGATCAGAGCATCGAGGATATTCGCCGGAACAGGATATTCTGGCTGCTCTCAGGCGCCGAAACGGATCCTCATTTGATCCAGCAAATCACAGAGGATTGCGAAATCCTGGAGCAGGAGAAGTTCGTCACACGTCACGAGGGTTATGCGATCAAGCGGGTCAAATGCCCTTAATCTACCAGCATCACGCCGAGCTCTTTCCGATCGTTTCGATTGGACTTGTGGCGCAAGCCAGTTCGTAAATCAAGAATTTTTTCACTCGAAGGCGCGCAATACCAGCACAGCGTTATGGCCGCCGAAGCCGAAAGCGTTGCTTAAGGCGACTTTTATTTTGCTCTCCCTGGCCTGGTTGGGAACTACATCGAGATCACAGAGCGGATCGGGGGTCTGGTAATGGACAGTTGGAGGGAGCCAGCCTGAGGCAATCGCCTCGACGCAGAATATCGCCTCCAGGGCTCCGGTTGCCCCCATCATATGGCCGGTCATCGACTTCGTTGAAGAAACCGGGACGTAGCCGGCTTGCTCGCCGAGCGCAGACTTGATCGCCCGGGTTTCAGCGACATCGTTTAACACCGTCCCGGTTCCGTGGGCGTTGATATAGCCCACCTCGTCTGCGTTCACCCCGGCAGTTTGGAGCGCCAGGCGGATGGCTTGATAGCCGCCGGCGCCTTCATTTGACGGGGCAGTGATATGATGGGCGTCAGCAGTCGCAGCATAACCTGCCAGTTCTGCCATGATCACTGCGCCGCGCCGTCGGGCAGTACTCTCCCGTTCCAACACAAGCACAGCCGCACCTTCACCCATCACCAGGCCATCCCGGTTCAGATCGAAAGGCGCTGGGGTTTGCTGGTAGTCAGTGTTGCGTCGGGACAGCGCTCCCATCCTGTCGAATGCGGCGATTCCAATTTCCGTAATCGAAGCCTCGCTTCCACCGGCAAGCGCAGCATCGATCAGCCCGGCCTTAAGCATCACCCACGCCATTCCAATCGCATCTGCGCCGGATGCGCAGGCAGATGAAATCGAAAAACTCGGGCCTCGAAAACCATGGTCGATGGACGCCAGTCCGGCTGCCCCATTGATCATCAACATCGGGATCCCAAATGGATTGATTCGCCGCGGATTGCCATCTGAAAGGGTGTTCACCATCTCGACGACGGTGTTCATCCCGCCGATTGCGGAAGAGATCAGAACTCCTACGCGTCCAGGATCAACGCTGCTCCCTTCAAGTCCAGACTGCCGGACGGCCTGCTGGGCTGCAATCGCCGCAAATTGCTCGAACCGATCCCGCCGGCGAATTTCTTTTGGGTCGAGGGTGTTTTCGGGGTGGTAATCTTTAACTTCACAGGCGATCTGCGCCTGCAGATGAGACGCATCGAACAGCGTGATCATCCCGACACCAGAAATCCCGTTGAGCACAGCTTCCCAGCTCTCCGCAACTGAATTTCCGATGGGATTGATCGTCCCCATCCCGGTGATAACAATCCGCTCGTTCATGCAGCCCTCTCATCTTGCCTAGATTTCCGAAAATCGCTGATTTCCAATGAATAGAATAACCCTGGAACGGTATCTGCGTTGCTGAAGAATTGTTCGAAATTTCAGAAGGGGGGGTTAGCTTGCAGTCGGTTGTGAGAGCTCAAGCACCCAACCGAGAATCAGCAAGAATTAAGCGAAGAACTGCCTCGGGGTCTTCTTGATGCGCATTATGCCCAAGTCTGGGCAGCAGAACCATCCGGGTGTCAGGCTGCAGGCGAGACAGCTCGCGGCCGTTTTCAGGCGAGTAGATGCGATCCTGATCTCCCCACAGCACCAGGGTTGGCAGTTCGATCCTGGTAAGTTGTTCCTTCAAATCTCGGGGAGGTCGGGCAGCCCCTGCAGCCATCTGGCGCAGGGTTGAAAAATAAGCACGGCGCTGGTCGTCGCTCCAGACGCTCTATTTCACCCGGAGATAGAGGAACTCTCGGTCGATTTCGGGCAAGCTATCCAGATCTGAATAATACAGCCGCAGCGATTCATAAGCCGAGAGCGGATCCTTTCGAAGCCGGTTGTACAGGAATTCGCCAATTCCAGGGATCAAAAAGAGCAGCGTCTGCAAGCTCGCGCCTTGCGGTCGCATCAGGAGCGATCCACTCAACAAGACCAGACCCGATACTCTCTCCGGTTGGTCTAAAGCGATGCGGTGGGCGAGGGCGCCGCCCAGCGAATGTCCGATCATGACCGCGGTTCGGATCTTTAATGCATCCAGCAGCCGCTCGAGGGCATAGACCAAAAATCCTTCGTTGTAGACCGTTTTCGGTTTTGCGCTGCGCCCAAAACCAGGCAGGTCGAGTGCGATGATTCGCCAGCGGGATGAAAGTGGGGAAATCAGATGCCGCCAGGTATCCGCCTCGTCTCCCAAACCGTGGATCAATAGGGCAGAAGGCAGATCTAGAGAACCAGCCTCATAATAAAAAAGCTCGATCCCCAAATCTGACAAGCATATCGTACGGGCGAATGACTCAAGCCCGGGAAACGGCTTCATCGGCTGGAGGAAAACTTCAATCTTATCCTTATTGTTCAAGGTGATTTCAGCCCATTTCCAGTCAGGATGACTGCGACCGGTTCCACCAGCCGGCTCCCAAGCTGGGCAAGGGCGTCCCAGACCAGGGCAGAGGTTGGCTCAACATAGAAACCCAACCGGGCCAGGGCATGACGGCCGGGGAGGATCGCCGGCTCGTCGACTGCGATGAAATCCCCGCCGCTGGCTCTCACCAGGTTTAGGGCAGCATCGCCGCGCAGAGGCTGCCGGACTCGAACACCCTCCGCAAGCGTCTCCCCTTCCACCACCCATCCTAAACCGGAGGGTCCGTATTGGCTCAGCGCCCAGAGCGGGGCGCAGGCCAGAGCTTGAACTCCAAAAATCGCCGGCAAGTGCTCAATCAGGCCCTGCCGAAGCAGCGTTTGAAAACCGCGCCCAACGCCAAGCAGCAGACCACCCTGCCCGGCCGGTAAGAGGATCGAAGCTGGCGCCGCGCCCATCTGTTCAACCAGCTCATATGCCAGCGTGGCATAGCCTGCCAAACCTTGGGCCATATATGCGTGGCTCGCATAAACTGCGCCGGCCGCCACAGCTTCAAGCGCTGCCTCAGTCGCTGAGAGCCGCGTCCCCTGAACTTGAACCACCTCGGCGCCGTATGCCTCGATCTGGAGTCGTTTAGGTCCAGAGGCATAATGAGGAACGAAAACCTTGCTTTTGATACCGGCTGCTGCTGCGTAGGCGGCAAACGAAGCTCCCGCGTTCCCCGAGGAGTCTTCCACTGCTTCGGATACTCCACGAGCGAGCAGGAAGCTGACCAGAACTGCGGAGCCGCGGTCTTTGTACGAACCGCTTGGATTCTGTGATTCGAGCTTAAAAGCGATCTGGCGGTTCAAAACTTCGCGCCAGATCAGCGGCGTATTCCCCTCGCCAATCGTGACGACCGGCGCCGCTTCAGGCAGCCCAAAAGCATGGCGGTACCGCCAGATCCCGGGTTGGGTTGGATCGACAAGCCCGGGATCATAATCCGGTAAGATCGGAAAATCATAAAAGCCGCTGCAGACCGGGCAGCGGTGCGGCAGAGCGCTTTTCGGGTAGGGCTGCCGGCAGCCAGTGCAGCAAATTTCAGTCGTTTGGAGTGGGGATGTACTCACCTTCCACCCATTCCTCGCCATCCGGACCGACTTCTTTCTTCCAAACCGGGACGATCTCTTTTAGACGGTCGATCCCGTACCTTGCCGCTTCGAACACTCCGGTGTCGCGATGTGCAGCTGTACAGGCGATCAATACAGTCGGTGTGCGCGGATCCAACCGTCCGATGCGCTGGACGATCGCAATCCCCTCGACATCAGACCAACGCTGCCGGATTTCTTCCGCCACCTGGCGCATCTTTGCTTCGGCCATCGGACGGTATGCTTCATATTCCAGGTAGATCGTTTCGTGGGCATCGCCGCGGCTCGTCACCCCCCGCACCAGTCCGGTAAAGATGCAGGCTGCTCCTGTGCTGTGGAGTGTGATCTGATCCAGCAGATCGTCCAGGTCGAGCTCAGATTCGGTGATTGCGCATAGGGTCGGAAGTTCAAGCCTGGCGCCCCCGCTGACGGGCGGGAAAACCGCCGCCTCTGCTCCTTCGGGGATCGGATCATCATCAAAAGCAAACTCCTTGTTGATCGCTACCAGCGCAGTGGCCATATGGCCGCTAAGAGGTGGAAACGTTTCTGAAAGGCGGTCGCGCAATTCACGGACGCTGGCTTCGTCCGGGAGACCGATCTCGATCGCGCGCGTCCCGGTCAGATCGCGAAAAACAGCGAAAAACAGCACATTAACCAGCTTCATTGAAGATATCTCCGCTTCTGCCGCCGTGCTTCTCCACAAGCCGGATGTTCTGGATGCGCATCGTCTTTTCAGCCGCTTTTGCCATATCATAAACTGTCAGAGCCGCCACAGATACGGCGGTCAGCGCTTCCATCTCGACGCCCGTCTTCCCAACTGTGCGGACAATGGCCTGGATGCGCACACCCGGCAGATCCGGGGCAAGCTCGAGCCGTACTTCGACATGTGAAATCGGAATCGGGTGGCAGAGCGGGATCAAATCGGATGTGCGCTTTGCAGCCATCACACCGGCTATCTCTGCAACCGTCAGCACGTCGCCCTTTTTGAGCGCTCCTTCCCTGATCAGATTAAGCGTCGCAGGGAGCATGAGGATTTCTCCTCGGGCGACTGCCACTCGCTCGGTATCCGGTTTTGAACCGACATCCACCATTCGGGCATGGCCCTGGTCATCAAGATGGGTTAATTTTTCAGTCATGGTAAGAATTATACCGGATTCTTATGTATAATACCCTGCATGACAATTGTTGAACAATTCCTCAGCTTTAATCCGATTATGCAAGCCTTGCTGGCGACCCTTTTCACCTGGTTCGTCACCGCCCTGGGGGCTGCGATGGTTTTCTTTTTCAAGCAGGTCGATCGGCGCCTGCTGGACGGGATGCTGGGTTTCGCAGCAGGAGTCATGATTGCAGCCAGTTTCTGGTCGCTGCTGGCTCCGGCGATCGAGATGGCAGAAACCTCCGGGGTCCCCGGCTGGATGCCGGCATTGGTCGGCTTCTTGCTAGGTGGCGGCTTCTTGTACATCGTGGACCACTTCATCCCCCACCTGCACCTGGGCTTTCCCACTGAAGATGCCGAAGGGATCAAAACGACCTGGCAGCGCAGCGTCCTGCTGGTGCTTGCGATAACACTCCACAATATCCCTGAGGGGCTTGCTGTCGGGGTCGCTTTTGGAGCAGCAGGTGCCGGAATCGAATCTGCTTCGATTGCCGGCGCCGTCGCGCTGGCGATAGGCATCGGTCTCCAGAACTTTCCAGAAGGAGTGGCTGTCTCCGTACCGCTCCGCCGGGAAGGTCTCAGCCGGACGAGAGCTTTTTTCTATGGCCAGCTTTCCGGAATCGTCGAGCCGATCGCAGGCGTCCTTGGAGCCGCAGCTGTGCTGATCATGCGGCCGATCCTCCCCTACGCGCTTGCATTTGCTGCCGGCGCGATGATCTACGTGGTCGTCGAAGAGCTGATCCCCGAATTGCAGCTGGAGCAAAACACGCATATTGCGACCTTTGGCTCGATGCTCGGTTTTGCGGTCATGATGGCGTTGGACGTCGCATTGGGTTGATCTGCTGCTTCATGCTGACCTGCGCCGTTGATCTATCCGTTCAAAACTGGTGAACGGCAGCTTTGGCTCGTTCTGATGTGGTAAAAGAAACCGGCAGCAATTCAAATGCGAGCGGGGGAAATGCTGGTCAGCTGTCCAAAACGACTTTTTTGATCGGCATGATATAATAGCGCCCGTTGAACGAAGGGTAATATGGCAAATATATTTACGAAGTGGAAAGACGGGCTTTCGAAGTCCAGCAAGGCGGCTTTCGGACAGATAGCGACACTGCTTGGAGCCAGCGAGATCACCCCTGAAACATGGGATGACCTGGAGGCGCTGCTGGTTCAGGCAGATTTGGGCGTGGAAACGACCGAGCTGGTGCTGGACCAGATCGAGAGCCGGGTGGACAAGGAAGGGATCGTGCGCTCTCGCGATCTGCAGGACGTTCTTCGCTCGGAGCTGCGGAACCTTTTGATCGCGCCACCCGAGATCAATCTGGACAGCAAACCAACCGTGATCCTGATCGTAGGTGTGAATGGCTCGGGCAAGACCACAAGCATCGCCAAGCTAGGCCAGCGCTTCAAATCCCAGGGAAAGACCGTTTTACTGGGCGCCGCCGACACTTACCGGGCCGCAGCGGTGGACCAGATTGAGATCTGGGCTGAGCGGCTGGACCTGCCGATCATCTCCGGACAGATGGGCGCCGATTCGGGCGCGGTGGCTTACGATACCGTCAAAGCCGCCCAGGCGAGGCTCTCCGACGTCGTCTTGATCGACACAGCCGGACGTCTGCATACCCGCTTCAACCTGATGGAAGAATTAAAAAAAGTCCACCGCGTGGTCGGTAAAGCCGAAACCGGCGCGCCTCACCATGTCTGGCTGGTGATGGACGCGACCACCGGGCAGAACGCACTCCAGCAAGCGCGCGCTTTCAAACAAGCCGTTAATGTGACCGGCGTGATCCTGGCAAAGCTGGATTCGTCCGCCCGCGGCGGGATGGCTTTTGCCATTCAACACGACCTGGGTCTGCCAATCCTTTTTGCAGGTCTTGGAGAAAAGCCCGACGACCTGCAGCCCTTCGACCCCGAAGCATTTGTTGATGGGATTTTGAGCTTCGATAGCGCAACCCAACAGCCAGCGGGGAGTTAACGGAGAAATAATATGCAAGAATTAATCGATCGTCTGGAAACCTGCCAGGAGAAAATCCAGCATCTGCTGGGGCGTCTTTGACTTTTCTGCCCTGGAAGCCCAATATTTAGAATTCCAAAAACAATCCGAAGCCTCCGACTTGTGGGACGACCCCGAGCGTGCGAAGAACCTGATGAAAAAACTCTCCGCGCTGCGCATTCAGGTGGAAGAGTGGCACAGGCTTCAGCAGCAGCTTCAGGACGCGCTTGAGCTTGCCCGGTTGGAAGATGATAGCCTGCTCGCTGAGCTTGCGCTCGAAACCGACCAGCTCGAAGCCGAGATCGAACATCGCGAGCTCGAAGTGATGCTCTCAGGAAAATACGACAAGGGCAACGCGCTGCTTGCCATCCATGCCGGCGCCGGCGGGACCGATTTGCAGGATTGGGCGGCCATGCTCCAGCGGATGTATTTGCGCTGGGCCGAGCTGAACCATTATGAAACAGAAGTCCTGGATTTGACCGAAGGTGAAGAAGCAGGCATCAAAAGCATCACGATCGCAGTAAATGGGGCGTTTGCATATGGGTATCTGCGCCCCGAGAAAGGCGTCCACCGACTGGTCCGGCTATCACCGTTTGACGCAGCTCACCGCCGCCACACATCCTTCTCGCTGGTGGAAGTCCTTCCGCAGGTGGACGACGAAGAGGAGATTGAAATCAATTCTAACGACCTGCGCGTGGACACCTACCGCTCTGCAGGCGCCGGCGGCCAAAATGTGCAGAAGAATGACACCGCCGTCCGGATCACCCACCTTCCGACCGGGATCGTCGTCACATGCCAGAACGAGCGCTCGCAAATGCAGAACCGGGAAAATGCGATGCGTGTGCTGCGCGCCCGCCTGATCGAAATCCACCAGGCGGAACAGGATCAGCAAATCGCAGAGTTGCGCGGTGAATATACCAAGGCGGAATGGGGCAGCCAGATCCGTTCTTATGTGCTGCACCCCTACCAGATGGTGAAAGACCACCGTACCAACCATGAAGTGGGCAATACCCAGGCCGTTCTCGATGGAGCCATCGACCCATTCATCGAGGCTTATCTGAGGGCAACGATGGGAAACGGAGGCAAAGCGAGTGAGAAGAAGTAGAACGGCTCAATTTTCCGTTCTATTTTTCCTTATTTTCGCCAGTATTCTGCTCGCCGGCTGCAGCACAGCGCGCAGCAGCAGCGCATGGTTTTGGATGAGGGACATTTCCATGCGCGATCCCGAATCTTCATTCGATTACACAGGTGACGTCGTAGCCAGGGTTGAGCCGGGTGTTCCGGTCAGCCAGACGATGGTTTCCCGCCGATCCGACCTGGACTCCGTCCAGCTTTGGCTGAGAAAAGACTCGCCCAAGGCGCTGGATGCTGATATCCTGATCGTTACGCTGTACCATGCAAATGAGAGTTCCACCCCGCTGGCGAGTGTCACAATCCCCTATCGGACGCTCGCGAAAAGTTACCCGGTCGAAGTCAGGTTCCCTTCCCAACCTGACCCTCCAAACCAGTCCTACCTCATCCGGCTGGAAACGCAGGGGGGACCGCTGGCGGTCTACGGGCGAAATGAAAACGCCTACCCAGAGGGCGACCTATCCATCGGTGAGGTTAACCAGCAGGCTGACCTGGCATTCCGTCTTTCATATAAATACGGTTTCTCAGCCGTAAAAGAGGACCTGCTCCGAACCCTGTCCGGCGCCTGGCTCACCCTGCCGCTTATGCTGCTGCTTCTGGTTCCAGGCTGCCTGGCGCAGTGGGCGCTTGGCGGCGACCCCAGCAAGTCCGGTTGGGATTGGGGACAGAGGTTCGGTCTGGCTCTCGGCCTCAGCCTTGGAATAACCCCACTGGTCATGATATGGACCAGCGCCTCAGGCTTGAGCTGGGGACAGTCGGGAGTCCGGATCGGTTACATCTGCGCTGCAGTGGCGCTTGGGCTGACAGTCGCCTGGCGGCTGCGAGGCGGCTGGCGGCTCCCCAAACCGGACAAAATCGACCTCGCATTACTGGTCATCTTTCTGTTCGCGCTGGGATTGAGGCTTTCGACCGTCCGCGACCTTGCTGTTCCTGCCTGGGTGGATCCGGTCCATCATACGACGATCGCCCGGCTGATCGTCGAGCAAGGCGCCTATCCAGAGAGCTACGATCCCTTTGTCAGCGCGACTACCGCCAGCTACCACCCTGGATTTCATGCCACCGTCGCGGCTCTGCATTGGCTCACCGGATTGGAGCTCGACCGGGCCATGCTGCTGCTAGGGCAGATCCTTAATGCGCTGATCGTGCCGGCGATCTATCTGCTGACAACTTCGCTGACCCGCAGCCGAAAAGCCGGATTATTCTCCGCGTTGATCGCAGGCTTTATGACGCCGATGCCGGCTTACTATACGAGCTGGGGCCGCTACACTCAGCTTGCCGGGCTGCTGGCTCTGCCAGCAGCAGCGGCGCTTATGATTTAGCTGCTGGAACAAAAAGCACTTTTTACTTTCCCAAAAGAAAAAAAAGACCCGGGTCCTGCCGAGGAGAAAAACGGCCAGGCGCATGCAGTTAATCCCATCCGAGGAAGCGCCGACGGGATCAAGCTGACCATCCTGGCTGGGATTGCGGCGGCCGGGCTTTTCATCATCCACTACCGGGCAGCAGGTTTTTGGGCACTGCTGATGATCGCCTATTTCGCGGCTGAAATCGCGCGCACGCTTGATAAGAAGCCGCTCTGGCAGACGCTGCCGCGTTCATTCTTCTGGGTGCTTGCAGCCGCCTGCGCAGCGATCCTGATCAGCCTGCCGTGGTGGTCCGACCTGATCCAGACCATGCTGATTCCCCGGCTGGCCCGGCCGCCTGTGCCGCCTCAGCCGTTTAAGATCGATTGGGGCTATCTGACACCAGCCTTCGGGCGCGCAGCCCTCTGGTTAGCGGCTGCGGGATTGATCCTCTCGATCCTGCGCCTGCAGTTCTTCGGTCCGGCGCTGGTGCTTTGGGTTGGGCTGCTTTTCCTCGCTGCCAACCAGGGCCCCATCCACTTTCCGGGGGCAGGGATGATCAACAAGTCGTCGGTCGAGATCATGCTTTTCATGCCCATCGCTGTTTTAGGAGGGTATGCGCTTGGAGGCGCCACCGAGCTGCTTCAGCTGGCGGCTCGACGGCTCACTCGGGTGCCGGGGAAGCTGATCGTCAATGTACTGATAGGTTTGGGGATGCTGGCTGTGATATTTCTTGGCAGCGCTAAACTCCTGCCGATCATCAATCCGACCACCCTGCTCTTTCGCGAAGCCGACCGAGATGCGCTCAAGTGGATTGAAGAAAACACACCCCCACAGGCGACTTTCTTGATCAATCCATTCTTGTGGGGTTACGGTATTTACGCCGGGCACGACGGTGGGTATTGGATCACTCCCATGGCAGGTCGGGCGACGATGCCGCCCAATCTTCTTTACGAGATGGGATCCCCGCAGCAGGTAAGTCGAGTCAATCAGATAAGCCAGAAGACGCTAGATCTTGCAGATAACCCATTGGGGCTGAAACAGCTTATGGAAAAAGAGTCCATCTGCTACATTTACCTGGGGAGACGCGGCGGAGCGATATCACCGCAGAAGCTTTCGGAGAGCCAGCTCTTTCATACCCTTTATTCGCAGGATGGCACCTGGGTATTCAGATCCCGGTCAACGGAGTGCGGTACAGACCTGCCATAGTAAAAACGGAATCAAAAAACCTGCTTGACAGAACCGGATCAAGCCCGTATAATCGGACAGCCTGCCTAAAGGGTAAAGCGCTCTATAAGGCAGGCCTTTTCTGGCATTTTTGAAAGATAGATCGACAAGGAGTAAGCCATGCCCCCACATCCAAAGCGCAAACATTCCCAGGGACGCCGCGACCGCCGGCGCGCTCATGATGCGTTGACACCGACCGACCTCGTCCAGTGCAGCAACTGCGGTGAGATGCGCCTGCCGCACAATGTCTGCCCAAATTGCGGACACTACAAAGGCCGCGAGGTTGTGAGCAAAGAAGAGAAGAAGAAATAACCTTCATTTCAGCTCAATCGACCTCGAATGTGGTTCGCGATCATCCCTTGTGGAAGATGGCGAACCACTTTTGTTTAAAATTTTTCCACGTCGGAGCGCATCTTTCAAACACACAGAGTGTTATGGGTTCGTGATGAGATATCCATTTGATCCCCTGACAACTGCTTATATTTTTCCCGGCCAGGGCTCCCAATCTGTTGGAATGGGCAGGGAACTGGCTGAGGCTTTTCCAGCGGCGCGGCTGACCTTTGAGCAGGCCGACGCCGTTCTGGGCATTCCGCTCTCAGAAATCGCGTGGAACGGCCCGGAAGAGACGCTGAACGACACCATCAACACCCAGCCAGCCCTGCTGGCTCACTCTGCAGCCGTCCTCCGTGTTTTCCAGGAGCGCTACCCAGGTTTTCGCCCGAGCTTTGTCGCCGGACATTCGATGGGCGAATTAAGCGCTCTGCTGGGCGCGGAAGCGCTGTCATTCGAAGCCGCCCTACGCCTGGCTCACCGGCGCGGCGAGCTGATGAAGGCGGCCGGTCAGATTTCACCGGGCAGGATGGCAGCCGTATTAGGCGCCGACATCCCTACCCTGGAACGGCTCTGCTCAGAAGCCAGCACTCCCGGCCAGGTCGTCCAGGTCGCGAACGACAACTGCCCCGGTCAGGTTGTGATCTCTGGTGCAAATGACGCCCTCGAGCGGCTGATTTCTTTGGCAGCTGGAGCCGGTATACGCAGGATCCTTCCGCTGGCTGTGAGCATCGCGGCGCATTCACCCCTGATGATCTCCGCCCAGGAGCATTTCAACCAGGCGGTTGGCGAGGCGCCGCTCCTGGACCCGGCTGTCCCGCTGGTAGGCAATGTGTCCGCCCTCCCGCTTCTCAGTGTCGACGAGCTGCGCAGCGACCTGCGTCTGCAGCTTACCTCGCGCGTTCGCTGGACCGAGTCGATCCGGGAGATGATCCAAAGGGGAGTTACTACCTTTATCGAGATGGGCAGCGGGAGCGTGCTCTCTGGTTTACTGAAGCGGATCGATGAAAATGCAGTCGGCATAACCCTGGGGACTGCGGCTGACTTTGACCGGTTGGCAGGGTGAGTGTTACCAATCTCCGGGTCGAGCTGATATAACAGAACCATAATTTGTTCTTAATCGCTTCTTAACACTTGACAGAATCCAGTTGACCGTGATAGACTCAGTTGTCAGCGAAGAGTTTCTTTAGAAAGGAGAGGCGCGCTGCATGACAAGACACATTGTTGAGCAATATACCAAGAAGTATGGGCGCGCCCGCGCGTAGAGGGGTAAAGGCTGTCTTCGCAGGCGAAGTGATACACCGTCGTTGAGACTCAGCGGCCACGGGTGCGCCCCATACCCCGTGGCTTTTTATTTTTCCCGCCTGGCCTCAATCGCTCAACAGCAGCCGCTTCACTATTTATTTCTTTACGCCATTATCTCGCCAGCTGCACTTTCGGTGCAGCTGGATTATTTTAATCTAAAAACCAATAAATCATACGTGACAGAAGCGGTTTTTTCTGCAATAATGATAGTATAAGATGCACATGTGTATTTGGAGGAGTAAAATGAAGAATCAAACAAACAAATATCTCATCACGCTAGCTCTTTTAAGTTTGATTGGGGGGATTCTGCTCAGCGCCTGCTCACCGGTCCTCGCCGCCCGACCGATGGTGGATGTTCAGGCTGAAATAAACACTGCCGTTGCTGCAACACTGGTTCAGATGGCCATCGAAACCAAGGTGGCGGAAAAAGTTGCCGTGCTAGAACAGCTGCCCTCCCGCCCAGGAAGCTGCGACAGCCGCACCCCTGCCAACCTCAACTCCGCTGCCAACTTCGACACCTCTTCCGACAGCGACCCCGCTGCCAACCTACACCGCTGTTCCGCAGGCGACTGCGACAACCGCACCACCTGCAGCGAAATACCCGGTCATTTATGCCGACATGACCAGCAACTGCCGCCAGGGTCCAGGTCCCGAGTACGCGGTTGTGGGGTGGTTCCTGGAAGGGACAACCTCTTATGTCTACGGACAGGACGCCGAAAAAGATTGGTGGCTGATTGTGCACCCGACCGATCCGGATGCCACTTGCTGGGTCTGGGACGAATCCACTACCGTCCAGGGAGATACGAGCACCGTTCCTGTCGTCGAGGCGACAGCTGTGCCCGTGAAGAAAACCACTTCGAACTACTACCCCTATAACCCATACAACCCCTACTACCCTTACTACAACCCTTATCCGCCCTGCAGCACAACCGGCTACTGCGATTCGTGGGACTACAAATGGAATAACTGCACCGGCTGGAACAACTGCTGCAAGGTTGTGAAATGCCAGCCGGTCAAGAAAGTTTGCGTCAATCAAGTAAAGTGGTGGGGCTGCAACCCACCGATCATTAAAATCAATAACTGCACGAACAACTGGAAGAACCCTTGCAAGAAAAATCAATGCCCGCCTCTGACAAGCGTGAACATCAACAAATACTGCAAGAACTATCCGGGTTGCTGCGACTGAGTATTATCGATCCAAAAGCGCAGCAGGTTTGCCAGTATGAAGCAATCCTGCTGCGCTTTGTTTTTTTAAGGCGAGAATCTCGTATAATTCTCCCAGAATACCCTGGCAATCTGTACACATTGCCCTTGAGAAATGTACCCGGTTCGAACGGATGCGCCCAAAGGCGGCGACTTCTGAAAGGATAACCCGGATGTCTATGAGAAATAAGCCGTTCGCTCTGATCGAGCTGCTCTCCGCAAGCGACGAGGAGCTCAGTCAGCTGGCGATCAACGATCCAGCTGCTTATGCAGAGCTGTATCACCGCTATTACCAACCGCTTTATCGAGCGATGGTCTCAACAACCGGCGATGTTGATGCAGCCCAGGAGTTAACAGCCCAAACTTTTGTGGCAGTATTGAAGAAGGATTCGGGCTTCCCAGAGCAGCCCCGACTTCAAAACCTGGCTCTTCGCGATTGCTGGCGAGCAAGCTGAAGCGAGATTCCCTGGCAGCAGAATCCTGGCGCCTGATTTCAGGAGTGAGGACCGGCAGGATGTCGGGCTCGATCCGCTCGAACAGGAGCGTCCAACCCGACCCTCAGTTCGAGAGCGAGCTGGAAAACCAATTGATGGCGCTCTACGAGGGTACTTCCCACCCACCTGCCGGAATAATCAAGAATAAGAAAAACATCAAATGGTGGCTTGGTTTGGGTGGATTGGTCCTTGCTCTGCTTATCGGGCTTGCCTGGGCGTTCAGCAGTCGGACGTCCATGGAGGCGCCCATGACAGCCTTGCCAGAATCCAGCCAGCCAACAGGATCGCTCCTTGTCGGCGAGCCAGCCCAAACGCCTTCTCCGGTCAGTGCGAATCAAGCGGTCTTATCCCCGACTTTGCCAGCGCTCAGAAAGGTCTACGCCCTGGCAATCCAACCGGACGTCGATTTCAGCCTCGAGGCGTCTTTTCCGGAAGGTCTCACAGACGTAGCCCTCTTCCGCCAGACAGCCTGGGAGCCTGTCACTGTCGAAACCGCCCGGACATCTGCTGCACAGATTGGCATTCAAGGGGCTGTATATTTTCTTCCCGACCAGAAGGGCGATGAAAATCACTATCTGGTATGGGACGGCACGCAGAAAGTTTCATTTTTCGGATCGCCGCGCTCATTCATTTATGAATCAAAAAATCCAGCGCTTTTCGAGCAGCCTGACTGCCAACCACCCTGCCTGCCAGAAGCGGCGAAAGGCGGCCTGGAAAGCTTCTTGTCCAGCCGTGGTCTGCTCGATTTTCCTTACCAAATCCGGCTCTCGGAGACGCAGCCGCAGGTTGAGCAAATCGTCCAGCTGCTGGACGGGGTCCCCCTGCTCTATCGACCGGGCAATTACCAGGGTGAGGCGCGGATCGGCTCTGACGGCGACGCTCCTCCGGCTTGATTATCATCCCATCCAGGTGGAAGAGATTGGAAGCTTTCCGATCCTGAGCGCTGTGCAGGCCTGGGAGACAGCCGCTGCCATGCAGACATCCATCGGGATGCGGTTTTCAACACGAACGGCTTTTCCTGTCAGATGAGCAGACATGGCTGCGCGACCTATCCTCTCGACGAGCCCGTTGAGCTTTTCGGCAGCCTGCAGCGCTATCCATCGGCAGAAGGCGGAGCGCCGCTCGTCTTGTTCGATGGCTTCGAGATCAAAGGCAGCACCCAGGGGATGGAAAATGCCGCTGAAACCAACTCGTTTGTCCAGGTCTGGGGACATTTTGTTGAGGAGTCAAAGGACAGGCGCCTACTTCAGGTCGACGGCTGGCAGCGTTCCGCATTTCCCAGCCAGACGATCTCTGGTACGATCAACCGCCAGGAAGGTCAGGCTCTGCTGGATTCGGACGGAATGACCTACCTCCTGCCCGACTTACCTGCAGGACGTTCCGGAAGGTCAAACGCTTGAAGTCAGCGGCGTCGTGATCGAAGGACCGCAGCTCATCCTGGAGTGGTCTGCCATCTCGACTCCGACCATGGGCAGCGGATGGGTCAGGTGGTCCCGGTTTTCTTGAGCTGGACCTGAGCGGAGATACCACCTCGGCGGCATCCGATCCGGCTGCTGATCAAGCGGGGCAGGGCGACAGGCGGTTAGAAGGGCTGCTCGGACATCCGCAGATCGTTTTTCATCAATACCCGGACGGCTCGACGACCGCAGACGTCATTCTTAGAATAGATCCAGGCCAGGACAGCTCCGATCTGAGGGAGGTCAGGCTGGAAGGACCGGGGCTGGAAGGGATCGAAGCGTTCCATAACCTTCCTGTTCGAACCTGGGGTAGCATCGTGGGATCATCGCATAATATCCCTGTCCTCAACGCAGAGCGGATCGAACCCGTCTACCCGGGGTTGAAAAACCTGGCATGGCTGGGACGATACGAGCTGGAGACGATAAATGGGCTGGATGCCGTGAGTTTCACGAGCCAGGACGGCGAACAGTTTGTTCTCGATATGTCAGGGGCAGGCTCGATCGATCGGACCGCGTTCGGTCCTGGCGATCAGGTTGTTGTAGAAGGATACCTCATCCCAGACCTGCAGTCACCGTCAGGGGTTCCCAGTCATCCACGTGATCGTCATCAATCCTGCCCAGGGTATGAAAGATCTGAGCGGGTATGCCCCCCAGAGCATCACGCCGCTCGTCATCAAAGAAACCGGATCCGCCGGCGCCAGGAAGAAAGCGACCATCACGGCGATCGAGCTGGCGTATGTCACTACAAATCCTCGTGATCCAGAACATAACAGGGATATGCAGCCGCCTTATGTGCAGCCTGTCTGGCGGTTTTCCGGGACTTTCGAGGATGGGTCGCCCTTTGAGATCCTGATCCAGGCTCTGGCTTCACAATTCTTGATCTCGCCTTGAACCGGACAGGTTGACGATCCGCCTGGCTGTTCTTTCCGATAACCACGGCAATCTGCCGCCGTTTGAAGCTGTGTTGATCTATGGGCATACCCATGTGCCCTGGAAATACGAACTTGGCATGATGTGAGCCGTGAATTCCTTCACCTGCCTTACCGCAGAAGCCGGCTCTGCTGCTGATTTACCGTTCCCAAACTCCTGCAGGGACGCGGCTGAAGGTCTCTTCGATTGGAAAGGATATGAAACGCAATGAAGAACGCATCAGGAACGATCACCGGCACATTTTTCGGGACCCTGTTTCTTGTAGGTGGAATCGCTTTGTATATCTTCGCTCCAGATTTCAGCGGTTTCTTCGACCGCGGCCACTCGGAGGATACTCTGCCGGTGTGGATGCTTCTGTTAATCCTGTCAGCGGTGAATTATGGTTATGCCGGACTATCCAGGTATCTATCCGCACGCACGGCTCCCCCGCCAGCCAGCGGCGCGGCAGAAGTGAAGGCGGAAGGCGATCAGGACGATAAAGAATAAACCGCGGTATAATGGGCAACGCTTAGGATATGGTTGCTGGTTTGGAGACAAACGATGGGTTTTGAGAACAAGGTGGCAGTAGTTACAGGTGGGCGGCGTGGAATTGGCCAAGCAATCGCCTGCGCCCTGGCGGAACGCGGTGCGCACATCGTCATTGCAGACCGGTTGGAAGGCGAAGGAGAAACCGCAGCTGCTCAAATCACATCAAACTGCGGTCAGCGCACGATTTCAATCCCCACCGATGTCTCGGACCACCAGTCTGCTCAGAACCTGATCGACCGGACGATCGCCGAATTTGGGCGCGTGGACATCCTGGTGAACAACGCCGGTGTGACCCGCGATACGCTCATCCTGCGGATGAGCGAAGCCGATTGGGATTATGTCCTGGACGTCAACTTAAAGGGCGCATGGAACTGCTGTAAAGCCGCGGTCAAGCCAATGATGAAACAGCGTTTCGGGCGGATTGTGAATATCTCCTCGGTTTCAGGCCTTGCCGGCCAGGCTGGACAGACCAACTACTCCGCCTCAAAAGCCGGCTTGATTGGGATGAGCAAGGCCCTCGCGGCGTGAAGTGGCATCACGCGGGATCACGGTAAATGTAGTCGCCCCGGGTTTTGTACCGACAACCCTGACCGAAGACCTTCCGGCGGCGCTGAAGGAAACGATGATGAAAATGATCCCTGTCGGACGCTGGGGTCAGCCAGAGGAGATTGCCTACGCAGTCGCCTTCCTGGCATCCGATGAAGCCGCCTACATTACGGGACACGTGCTCAGCGTGGACGGCGGAATGATGATGATGTAAACAGGATGATTGGAGCACTGGAGGTAGATTGAACAGCCAGGATAATCAACCGATTCAAACAGAAGTGACGTACGATTCACAGGGAAAAACGACTGTCGCCCCAGAAGTGCTTTTAACGATTGCCCGACTTACCACGCTGAATGTGCCTGGAGTCAGCCGCATGAGCACACTGCCTGCGAGCGTCAACCGCCTTTTCCAGCGCGGAGCTGGCGAGGGCGTTGCCATCGAAATAAAAGAGGATGTGGTTACGATCGACCTTCACATCATTTTGAAACAGGACGTGAATATCCGGGATGTCAGCCGTGAGGTGCAGTACGAAGTTTGCCGGGCAATCTCAGAGATGGTCGGAATGCAGGTCGGTCGGATCAACATCCATATCGAGGACATCGACTACGAAGCCAATTCGAATCTGGCAGGAACCGCCGAGGCGTAAACGTCGATGAAGCCGCGCACCAGGGCACGCAGCATTGCACTCCAGGCGCTGTATGAGATCGATGTCACCGGACATCTCCCTGGTGTGGTAATGGAAGAAAGGACCAAGGAAGCGGACCTGGAACCAGAGCTGATCGAATTCGCCCGCCAGATCGTATTTGGGGTCAACCCGATGTCAGAAATACTCGACCGGTTTATCGCCGCACATGCCCCGGAATGGCCGCTCGATCAGGTGGCAATCATCGATCGGAACATCTTGCGGATCGCATTATGGGAATTTGCTGTGTATGAAAAAACACCATTAAAAGTGGCAATAAATGAAGCAGTCGAGCTTGCAAAAACATACGGCTCAGACAGCACGCCTCGATTTGTCAACGGCGTCCTTGGCAGCCTTGCAGCGCATCAATCCGAGATTCAAACCGCGCTAAAGAAGTAAGGGAAGCAGATGGATTTTCTCGGCGTCGGACCGCTCGAACTCATTTTTATTCTGATCATCGCCTTGATCGTTATGGGTCCAAAGGATATGGTGAAAACCGGCCGGACCATGGGTGTTTTCCTCCGAAAAATTGTTATGTCGCCAACATGGCGTGCTGTACAGCAGACATCAAAGGATATCCGCTACCTGCCAAACAAGCTGATCCGCGAAGCCGGATTAGACGAACAAGCCGAGGAGTTGAAGAAGCTCAGCAGCGATGTGAACGAGCTTGGAAAAATCCAAACGGACCTCAGAAATGATTTAAATAAGGTCAATGCCGATCTCAGCAAAGATATCCATAAAGTCAACACGGATCTTAACAAAGATTTGAATAAAGTCAGCAGCGAGGTGAACCAGGGGCTTTCTGCCTGGACGACGCCTCCGATCATCCCTCCGGCTTCACCCACAGTTTCAGAGCCGAAGCCCGAATCCAACCTGCCAGCCCCAGAGCATCCTCCGATGCCAGAGACTGAAAATACCGCTCCGGACTCAGAGCTGCCTCCTGAAAATTCTCCCGACATTTAACCCCAACCTATGCGCAAAACATTCAAACTCATCTGGCGCATAATTACCGCCCCATTCCGATTTATCGCCTGGTTTTTCAGCCGGTTTTTTCAAGCAATTCAGAATAAAACTGCAGAAGTACGCGCTTTCTTCACTGAAGACATCGAAGATGCGCCGGTTGGAGATGCACTCAATAAAGCCATTGATCATCCGCAGGAGCTGCTTGTTCATCTCGATGCATTGCGCAAACATCTTTTCCGCGCCGTCATGGCGCTGCTGATAGCAGCCGGATTATCATTCCTTTTCTTCGAGCAAATCCTTGAATTTCTGGCCACTCCGCTCGAGGGTGGGATGGATTCGCTCGTCGCGATCGAGGTCACAGAGCCGATCGGAACAGTAATGCGGGTGGCGCTGCTGACTGGTTTTGCGATTTCATTTCCATATATCGCCCTCGAGGTCTGGCTGTTCATCGCACCCGGCCTCGGCCGCCGCGCCCGTATAGCCGGTCTGTTTGCGATCCCGATCGCGACCCTGTTCTTTATCGGCGGGATGGCTTTCGCATATTTTGTCCTGCTTCCGACTGCAATCCCTTTCCTGATCAATTTCATGGGGATAAAAACGATCCCACGCCCATCATCCTATGTCAAATTTGTGACCCAGATTTTATTCTGGATCGGGATTGCGTTTGAATTCCCGCTGGTGATATTTATTTTTGCGAAATTGGGCCTAGTCAGCGCTGCTGGACTGATGAAGCAGTGGCGGCTTGCGATTGTGATCATTGCCGTTGCTGCCGCCCTGATCACACCGACCGTGGATCCGGTCAATATGATGCTGGTAATGGGCCCGATGATCATCCTTTTCTTCTTCAGCATCTTTCTGGCGAAGATTGCCCAGCCTAAAGCCTCAGAATAACTCTTTCCTATTATGATGGGCTGCTTTAGCCTTCCTTCATCCTGCATATCCTTCACTGTTGGTCAGTCCAGCCGTCCGCAGTCCGGTCAGCGATCAGACAGTCCGAAAAAGACAAGTAACAAGAAATCAAACCCCAGGGAATGTTGATATCCCTGGGGTTTTGCATCATAATATCAAAAGTAGAAAAAATCGGAAGGAGGGTGTAATGAGAGCCCGGCGGGCACTGCTTTATATGCCAGGTGATGACCTACGTAAAATCAAGAAGGCTGCATCTCTGGACGTGGACTGCGTCTGCCTGGATCTCGAAGACGCAGTCGCCCTAAATCGTAAATTGCAGGCGCGAGAGACCACAACTGAAGCGCTTCGCAGCATGGATTTTGGCCGTTCTGAGCGGATGGCTCGGATCAACGCGGTCGGGAGCGGGTTTGAACAGGCTGACCTTCTCGCGGTCCTGTCCGGAAATCCAGATGCGATTGTGATCCCGAAAGTAGAAAATGGCGAACAGATCCGCTGGGCCAGCAGGCTGGTCGCCGATTATGAGCAAAGCTGCGGTCGGACAATCGGGGAGATCCCTATTCTGGCGGTTGTGGAAAGCGCCCGTGCAGTCCTGAACCTGAATGAAATCGTTTCTGCCGATCCACGGCTCGAGGGGATCATCTTTGGGGCGGATGATTTCGCGGGAGATATCGGCGCGACCCGCTCTCGCGATGCACTGGAAGTCTTTTTTGCTCGAGGTGCTGCGGTAACATATGCCGCTGCGTTCGGACTTCAGGCGATCGATATGGTTTTCATCGATTTCCACGATCCAGAAGGACTGTTCAGGGAAGCGCAGGCTGGAGCGCAATTGGGCTTTACAGGGAAGCAGATCATCCACCCGAACCAGGTTGAGCCGGTCCAGCGCGCATTCTCACCATCCGATGAGTCCATCGAGTATGCATCGAGGCTGATGCAAGAATTTGCCGCTCACCAACAGGCCGGCGTCGGCGCGTTTGCTCTCGATGGAAAAATGATCGACGCTCCAATGATCAAATCTGCGAGACGCGTGTTGGATCGCGCTCGGGCAGCCGGGAAGGTTCAATCCACTTAGGAAAGCAGCAAGTTTTTCCGAATATTTCTTTATTGCCAGGTTCGAATAAAGGAGGTGAAGCATGAGGACGGTTTATGCAGTCTCGGGAGGCGTATCTAAATTTGCAAAAGCCCGACCAGACAAAACCTTTCAGGCGATCATTAAAGAAGCTTACGATTACGCAATTCAGGATATCCGCCTGGACCACCGGACGTTCGTCCGGCTGGTGGATGGCTCGGTCGCTTCCTACTTCTCCGACCATTTCACCCGCCAGCTGATGGCCGGGATCATGGCTCAGGATTATCTGGGATTAACGCCCAAGCCAAGCCATCGGGTGGAAGGCGGCGGCGCAACCGGCGGGATTTGCTTCCAGGAAGCCTGGAAATCCGTCGCAAGTGGCCATATGGATGTTTGCGTAGCCTACGGTTTTGAGACGATGAGCCATGTGGAAACCTGGAAGGGGAATGAATTCATCGCTCTGGCTTCGGACGTCTCATTCGATTACCCGGTGGGCGGTTTCTATTCCGGGTATTATGCCATGATGGTCTCACGCCACATGAAAGAATTCGGCACGACCGTCGAGCAGATGGCTGCCGTCAGCGTAAAGAATCATCTCAATGCGTTCCACAACCCGTATGCCCAGAAGCGAAACCGGTACACGATCCAGGACGTACGAGATGCTCCCATGGTGGCCTGGCCGCTTACCCGCCTGGATATCTGTGTGATGTCGGATGGTGCAGCTGCGGTGATCCTCGCTTCCGAGGAAGGGCTGAGGAAGTTGGAAGCCGCTGGAGCAGATATTACACGCCCGCTCGTCCGGATCAGCGGGATCGGCCGCGGCACCGATGCGATGCGGATGGCGGACCGCCCGCAGTTCGATTATGAGACTTTCATGGAGGATTACGCCACCGAGCAGGAGCGCAGCTCAGACCAGACGCGCAGCTACTACCGGATGCTTTGGGAGCATGGGACACGCTACCCCGGAGTCCATTCCTTTCGCGCCGGCCGGACTGCTGGAAACATGGCCTACAAAATGGCAGGAATCAACGACCCTCTCAGAGAGCTGGACTTTGTCGAGCTCCACGACGCCTACACATCAAGCGAAGTCCAGACCTACGAAGACCTGGGATTGTGCCGATACGGCGAGGGCGGGCCATTTGCAGCTTCAGGGAAAGCTTTTATGCCAGGGATCGACTATGGGCTGGACCTGCCGGAGGTGCCGGTCTGCCCGGTCAACCCCTCCGGCGGCTTGATCGCCTGCGGTCATCCTGTCGGGGCGACCGGATTGATGCAGGGGGTGTTTGCGATCTGGCAGCTGCAAGGTGCGATCGGCCGGCATTTCGGAGACGATGCGCTGCAGGTCAAAGGCGCCCGGCGCGGGGCTATCCACAGCCATGCCGGCACCGGGACGTACGTGACGGTTTCGATCCTCGAAAACGTCTGAATGTTTGAAATTCAAGACGTTTACCATCGGTAAAGGAGTTTGATATGGCAAATTTACCCGAACGACGAGAGGAATCCTTGGGCGGTTTTATCGTCCACGGCGTACCGTTCCCGCTGGAGACCGACCCTGAGGCGCTGGCTTTTCTCAAGAAGATGGCTCCGCTCCAGATCGAACAGGAATATAAAATCACCTACCTGCATTCTTTCGGGCAGGACAGCCCCTGGTTTGCCGGGTTAACCAACCGGCGCCTGCTCGCCAGCCGGGATCCGGAGAGCGGCTATACCTATGCGATGCCGCGCGGCCACGATATGGCAAGCGGTGCAGAAACCGAGTGGATTGATATCAGCGACCGCCCGGCAAGGATCCACACCTTTACAGTCTGCTATTTCGGATCCGAGGAATTCCTGCCAGAGACGCCATTTGTGCTCGCGCTGGTTGAGTTTGAAGGAGTCAACACGCTGCTGCTGACGCGCCTGATCGGGTTTGATCCTGACCAGCCTTCGCTGGATTGGATCGGGGAGCGGGTCCAGCCGCGCTTCCTGCGCAACAGCAAGCTCAAGCCTACCGACGTCTATTTCGTCCCGGCTTGAGCCGCAGATGTGGTCCGCCAACCTGCGGGTATTTCTTGAGAAAGAAGTTTTCAGCCTTCCATTCGATCCCGACCCGAAGGCGGGGCTATTCAATCCGTATCGCTCCACCGATTCCGAGCTGGACCTTGAAAAAGCTGCCGAAATCCGCCGGGAGAACCTGCTCGGCTATATTAAAAGTCTGCCGGAACGCCCCTGGCTTTTGTTGGTCGGCGAGGCGCCCGGCTGGCGCGGCTGCCGCTTTTCGGGTATACCGTTCACCTCAGAACGCCAGCTTGTTGAAGGAACGCTGCCGTTTCCAGGCCGCCAATCGAGCCGCAAACCGGAGGCATGGGACGAGCGATCGGCTCGAATTTTCTGGAATGCCCTCATGCCGTATTTTCCGGCATTTTTTTGCTGGAATAGCCTGCCTCTCCACCCGTTTAAGCCGGGGATCCCATGTTCCAACCGGCATCCGAAAAAGAGCGAGGCGCGCAAGTTCCTTTCCGTATTATATGGGATTTGGACCATCCTACAGCCAAGGCAGGTGATCGGGATCGGCCGCTGTGCTTGTTGGGCTCTCAGCGAGGCCGGGGTCGCATCAGCCTATGTGCGCCATCCTGCGCACGGCGGATCCGACCAGTTTCAAAGCGGGATGCGAACAATACTTACAGCATCCCCGCAGGTGATCCTGTCGGCTCCTTCTCGATCTGCGAAGGTATAATTGGGCGGGTGGGAACAACTCTTGCATCCATTTCCACAGGTACCTCCCAAATGACCCTCAAAACTGCGCTTCGCACACTCTTCTCAATCGCAATCATCGTCGGCCTGGTAGGCTGCAACATGCCAGGCTATGAATATCTGCCCGATATCCCCGGTTTGGAGCTGAAAATATCCTCGCCTGTTCCTGTTAGCGGCCTGATCACCACCACTTCAGGCGAATTTCCCGAGGCATTGGTCAGCTTTAAAGTCCAACCGCCGCCGGATACACCTTCGGATGCCGCACTCTTTCTGACTCTGCTCGACGAAGTGACCGGTCTGGCTCTGAACACCCAACAGAATCCGATGGAACCCGCCGACGAATCCGGCGAGGAAAAGGCTGAAAAATCGTACACCATCACGATCCCGTTTCGGGTAGGATCGGTTGTGAAATACCGTTACGAACGACAGGCTGGCGCTGTCCAGGTAGCCGAACACCTTTCCGACGGCAGCCCGGTACGCTACCGGATGTTTTTCGTCACCGGACCGGGCGCGGTGGACGATGTGATCAGCCGCTGGACGGATACAGCCTATGAGCTGCCGACTGGAAGGATCCAGGGGCAGGCTACTGATGCAGAGACCGGTAAGCCAATCCCGGAGCTTCTGGTATCCGCGAGCGGCGCGCAGACCATAACATCTTCGGATGGGTTTTTTATGCTGGAAGGGCTGCCTCCAGGAGTCCACAATCTGGTGGGTTATTCTATGGACGGCTCGTACCAGACCTTTCAGCAAGGAGCGCTCGTCGCTGAGGGTTCTACGACGCCGACGCCAATCCTATTAGAACCTGCCGATTTCGTTAAAATTGTTTTTGTCGTCAAGCCTCCTGAAGGCACGCCCCCGGTCATCCCACTGCGCATGGCTGGGAACCTGACCCAGCTGGGCAATACTTTCGGTGACCTGCCTGGGGGGATCAGCGGTTTGGCTGCGAATATGCCAGCTCTCACGATGCTGCCAGATGGGCGTTATTCGACAACCGCAGCTCTGCCAGTCGGTGCGGATATCCAGTATAAATACACCCTCGGGGACGGATTTTGGAACGCCGAGCGCGTACAAAGCGGCGATTTTAAGCTGCGCCAGCTGATTGTCACTTCGGACACCGTGCTCGTTGAAGATGAGATTGACGCCTGGATTTCCAACTCGGACAATCTGGTTACGTTCGATGTGACCACACCCGCCGATACGCCAGATGGCGATTTTGTCTCGATCCAATTCAACCCCCTGCTCGGATGGAATGAGCCGATCCAGATGTGGAGCCTGGGTGGAAACCGTTGGGCTTATGTGCTGTACAGTCCGTTGAACCTGACCGCAAATTTCAGCTACCGCTACTGCCGGAACAACCAGTGCGGGATCGCGGATGACGCCCAAACACCCGGTCCTGATCACGCCGGCCGACCGTTAAAGTTCGGCAGCGAGCCGCAGACCGTCACCGACAAGATCGCCGAATGGGCAGACTGGTCTTCCGTGGAACCCGCTGTTCTCCCCACAGTCGATGCAGTCCAAGGGCGCGGAGATGGATACTGGACCGGTTTCGAGACGGCCTCGGGCTACCGCCCTTCCTGGGAGGCGCTTCTGCCCAATGCTCTGAAACAGATCAAAATGAGCGGGGCAAACCATGTCATTTTCAAGCCCACCTGGAGCTATGGACGCCAGGCGCCTGGCAACACGCTGCCGATCCTGGCTCCACTGCCGGCGAGCGATCCCTCCTGGAACGCGCTGATTGCCGCAGCGGATCAGGCCAGAACGCTGAAACTTTCTGGGGTAATCCGGCCTTCTGTGAATTTTGAGATCCCTGAAGCAGAATGGTGGGCAAGCGCGTCACGTGACGAGAGCTGGTGGCAGGTCTGGTTTGAACAATATCGGGTCTTCGTACTTCATCATGCGGACCTTGCAGCCCGGACCAAAGCACAGGCATTGATCCTGGGCGGAGATTGGCTGCGCCCGGCATTGCCCGCTGGGGTGCTGGCAGACGGCTCACCCAGCGACGTCCCGGCGGACGCCGAACAGCGCTGGCGCGATCTGCTGGCTGAAGTGCGCAGCCGTTTTAGCGGCCAGCTGATCTGGGCTCTCTCCCCGCAGGACATCACATCGCCGCCGCCGTTCATTGAGTTGACCGATCGGATTTACCTGGAGCTGGCAGTGCCTCAAAACGGGACGATTGAAACGGTTTTAGGCCAGGACCTTGAAAGCTGGCTCGACAATCTGGCGGCGCCCTTCCAATTCAATTACGGTAATCCGCTGATCATGGCTGCGGCATGCCCTGCCGATCCCGATCTTCAATCCCAGGTTGACTGCTATCAGGCTCTGCTTTCCAGCGTGAATGCCCGAGATTGGATCAGTGGATTTATCTCACAGGGCTACTTTCCTGCCGCCGCAATGCGCGATCCGTCCGTTTCAGTCCATGGAAAAACGGCGGAGGAACTGTTAGGGCTATGGTTTCCGAACATGGCAAAATAAGCAGACGAGCAGCCGTCCTGATTTCAGCAGATGCCGAGTGGCAGGCAATTCGGGAGCTGTTTCCTGCAGTTATTCCAAAGATCAGCCCCTTTGGGGAGGTTTTCAGTACTCATCTGAAGGGTTGGGAGTGCAAATTCATCCAGGGCGGATGGGGGAAAATTTCAGCGGCGGCTTCAACACAATACGCGATTGACAGATATGATCCCGAGCTGCTGATCAACCTGGGAACCTGCGGTGGAATCTCCGGGCAAATCGAGCGCGGCGCTGTGGTGCTGGTCGAACGCACAGTGGTCTATGATATTTTTGAGCAGATGGGAGACCCGGCGGAGCATATCGCCCATTACAGCTGCGAGGTCGACCTATCCTGGCTGCATGAGCCTTATCCAATTCCAGTAGTCCGCACCCTGCTCGTCTCCGGCGACCGGGATCTGTTGGCCGAAGACCTGCCGATTCTGCGCGACCGGTATCACGCTTCAGCCGGAGACTGGGAAACAGGCGCGATCGCCTGGGTCGCCTCCCGCAATCACCGGCGCATCTTGATCCTGCGCGGCGTGACCGATCTGGTGGACGAAACTGGCAGCGCTGCCTATGGAAACCTGGCTTTTTTTGAGCGGGCGGCTTTCGGTGTTATGCAGCAGCTGGTAAATTCGCTGCCCGGTTGGCTCGCTGCAGCCGAATAGACAGACAACCCGTCCATAAATCCGGTTTGGTCAATCCTGAGATTATCGGTTAAACTTGCCGTTGCAGGATTGTCCAGGCGCCTCTGCGTCTTGCCGTACCCAAGATATGTTTATTTTCGCATAGATCGAAAAGCAGCCTGGAGCTCAACAATTTTATCCATTTTGGAGCAGCCATGAAAGTTGTCTCGGTTTCTCAGATGCAGGCAATCGAGCGCGAGGCGAATGATACCGGGCTCAGCTACAGCGAGATGATGGAGAACGCCGGCCGCGGGCTGGCCGAGCTGATCCTGGATGAATACGGCTACCTGGAAGAGCAGGGTGCGCTTGGGCTGGTCGGCTCGGGCAACAACGGCGGCGATACGCTGGTCGCTCTGGCTTATCTGGCAGCAGAAGGTTGGAAAATCTGCGCCGCGGTCCTGCGCCATCGTCCCCAAGATGATCCGCTGGTTGCGAGGCTGCTCGATGCCGGCGGCACACTGTGTGATTTGAGCGGATCCGATGACTATTCCGACCTGGGTCGACTGATCGACGAGCACGCCCTCCTGCTCGACGGCGTGCTCGGTACCGGGTTTCGGCTTCCGTTGGACGGCCCATTGGCTAAATGGCTCGATTATTCCCACCGCTGGATCCTTGAATCAAAATCTCCGCCTGCCGTGATCGCAGTCGACTGCCCTTCCGGCATGGACTGCGACAGCGGTGAATCGGCAAAGGAGTGCCTGAGCGCTGAACGCACGGTAACGATGGCTGCAGTCAAACAAGGGCTGCTCAAATTCCCAGCATATCGCCTTGTGGGAGACCTGGACGTGGTCGAGATCGGTCTGCCGCAAGGAGGTGAAGGCCTAGAAGCCTGGCGGAAAGTGTTGACCTTCATCCCTGACGCTGAATGGGTGCGGACCTGCTTACCCGCCCGCCCGCTCGACGCTCATAAAGGGACTTTTGGGACAGCAATGATCGCCGCAGGCAGCCTCAGCTACACCGGTGCAGCTCTGCTCGCCGGGGAAGCTGCCTACCGCTCTGGAGCCGGGCTGGTGACGCTTGCCGTCCCGGAAGTTCTTCACCCTGCCCTGGCCGGGCAGCTCCTCGAGGCGACCTGGCTTTTGCTGCCGCAATCTGCCGGTGTGATATCGGAGGAAGCCGGCGAGCTCCTGACCCAAAACCTGGAAAAGGTCACTGCCCTTCTGGTCGGCCCGGGAATAGGGCTGGCAGAGACGACCGCAGGCTTTATTGGCAGGCTGCTCGACAGCCGCCTGCCGGCGCTGGTAGTGGACGCCGACGGATTGAAGCTGCTGGCCCGCCAGCCGGATTGGCCGGGTCGATTACCGTCCGAAACCGTGCTGACGCCGCATCCGGGTGAAATGTCCGTCCTCACCGGGCTGCCCGTTCATGAAATCCAGGCGGATCGTCTCGCGGTTGCGCTGAGTTTCAGCCGGAAATGGGGGCATATTGTCGTCCTGAAAGGGGCTTTCAGCATCATCGCTGCGCCAGATGGGATGGCTGCAGTGATCCCGGTGGCTTCTTCTGCGCTTGCGCGCGCGGGCACTGGTGATGTGCTGGCGGGGTTGATCGTCGGGCTGCGCGCTCAAGGAGTCGCGGCTTTCCCCGCTGCCGTTGCTGCAGCCTGGATCCATGCCGCTGGAGGCTTGCGGGCTGCCGCGGCGCTTGGCAGCACACGGGCTGTTTTGGCGGGTGATGTGCTTCGATATGCGATCCAGGAGATTGGCGAGCTCTCTTAAACAAACATGGCCGCAAACATAACATAAGTTCGTTTGCAGCCATGCGGCGAATCTGCTTCCCATCCGGTCGTCACACGCGGGTGGGAATATTAATATTAAAAACCAGACAATCCACCCTTACTCTGCAGCAGGTGGGGGAGCCTCAGCTTCTAACGCCTCAATATTGGCTTTTTCACGGTTGATCATTCGGGAAAGCTGATCGGTTCGATCGTGCAGGTCTTCTATGACAACCGCTAGCTGTTCGCGGGTATCGTCGAGCGCTTTTTCTGCGCGCAGCTGGATATCCTGACCGTACTCAACGGCTTTATCCTTCAGCTCGATGCTGCGATCGCGGAGCATCGTTCGAGTTTCTTCTCCCGACTGCGGGGCGAGCAGCAGAGCGGTGGCGGCGCCAACCAATCCACCGATCACCATTCCGGCAAAAAATGTGAGAAAATCGTTGCTGTTATCTGACATATTAACACTCCTTTGGGGTTATTTCTTAGATGACCGCTTCATTAAGCCAAGAACTGCGAGCAGCTGGGTTAAACCGGCCAGGTATTCGTTCATTTTGATCACGGGTTCAACCACGCTCTCGCTGAGAAACACCGTTGTTCCTCGCAAATTGTTGATCGTTTCATTGGTCGAATCCAGGATGGGCTTAACTTCATTTTGGAGCAAGTTGATCAATCGAGCGAGCTGGATCATCAGGATCACCAACACCAGCCCAATCAATAGCGATTGAATTGCCATAAAAATGATAAAGATATCACGGATTTGGGCGACGTCACCTGGGTCGGCATTGACAAGGTAGATGATGCTGCCTATCAGTGCGATTACGAATATGATCAGCCCGACGACGATGAATGCAATTGTACGGCGCTCTTCTCCACTGAGCTGTCTGTTTGGACTCGTTCCAGCTTCTGTTTTGGGAGGTGGAAGCGTGGGTGTGCCAGGTGATTTTTCTGGTATCTGAATGGGGGGGATAGTATCGATACTCAAGACGGCGAATCCTCGTTCAACGCGGATTTCATTATATCATAAGCAGCAAGACTCAATTTTCAATCCGTTTCCGGACACAGTGCGATCTCTTCAATCCGCCGGACAGTCTCTTCGAGCGCGGTCACCATGGGCGATTCCTGTTCAACGCTGAAGAAATCCGCCAGCTCGCGGTAGTACCACAGCGTCCCTTGCTTGCCTCCGTTGAACTTATTCCAGACCGATTCCCCATCTCGACGCAGGTCATCCAGGATCGAGCGAGCATTGTGAAGTTTATCCGCCATAGATACCCTCCGAACCTCGCGCGAAGCGGTGCGGAGATGTGCCAGATAGGCTTCTTTACGCTGCCGCCAGGGAGGTTTTGGAACCGAGAATGTATCGGAACATCCTTCAACAATATCCGCGACCCTGACACCAAATTTCACCTGGATCTCGTCCAGGGTGGCTTCTCCACCCTGGTCTTCGGGAGCGTCGTGGAGCAGCGCAGCAATCGCTTCATCTTCTGTCCCACCGTCTTCCAGCACCAAGCCAGCGACGGCTATCAGGTGGGCGATATAAGGCGTCCTGCTGCCTTTCCGAACCTGCTGCCTGTGAAGGCGGCAGGCGTATGAAAAGGCCTCTTCGAACCGATTGCTGAGGATCATCATTCAAACATGCTTCAGGGGATCATTTCATAGTCGTAAGTCACCGGTGTGTCCGGTCGGATCGTGCTGATCACAGAGCAGTATTTTTCGACCGACATTTTGATTGCTTTCATTAATTTCTTTGGATTTACTTCACCAGCGATGATGTAATGAAGATGAATGCGCGTGAAGGTGTATGGTGGATCAGAAAGCTGATCGCCTGAACAGGTGACTTTCAGGTCTCGATAGATCTCGCGCTGTTTCGCCAGGATCTCAACCACATCATAGGTTGAGCAGGCTGCTGCTGCCATCAACAGCAAGTCCGAGGCTTTGACCCCAACCCTCTTTTTAGGGTCGTCCGGCGAGCTTCCGATCACGAATGAATGATCATATGAATCTGTGGCAACAAACATTTGTTTTTCGATTTGTCTAAGCGTGATCTCTGACATTTTTTCCTCAAGGTAGGGATTGGATTCGAAGCAGCAGCCCTTACACCGGGCTCGATTCCATCAATATCTCTTCGATGATCTCTGCGACCCGGGCATTTTCTGGGTGGTCGGTCTTGTTCAGCATCAGCTGGTTCGCAATTCGCTGCAAAACGCGCGGGTTGATCTGAGCCAGATCGACGGTTATTTTATGCCAGAGCTTCCTCAGATCAGGATTCGAATGGGTGGCAGCATAGACGGCGATTTGGGCCGGAGAGGACATGCTCAGGTTCCAATTGCTTACGTTGATATCCAGCTCTCTCCCGGAGTTAGACCAGTAATAAGCCAGCATCGGGTTGATCAAGCCGCGCATCCGACCCCAGAGCGGGTCATCCTCCTGCACCAGGTCAAAGAATGACAGGTAATACGGTCGCGCGCCTGCGTAGTCGCGGTTGACCTGCGATAGTTTGCCGGCTATTGCCGAGGCGTACGAAGCCATATACCAGCGCAGCTCTTCAAGAGTTGCTCCTTCAAGCGACCGTTCTACGGCATCCCACTGCAGCTTACAGGCGAGTAAATAAGTGCTGCTGGATGCGGCAAAATCTTGGGATCTCTGGAGCATCGCCTTTTTCGCAAGAGAACGGGCGCTTTCAACACCGGGGTGAATGCCTTCTGGAATTTCTATTTGCTCGATATCGCGAAAAAGAACTCGCAAAGCTGGATCGTCAGCAAAGGGGATATTGCTCTGACCTGTGACCGCATAACGGTCGTTTTTATAGACGATAGTCCCGCGATCGTAGAGGTCATCGAGCAGCATATGGATTTGATCCTCCTGACTGCGGTCATTCATCAGCAGATACGCGAGCTCTGCAAAGTCAATTTCGAGCCCGGAGCGAACCACGGCAAAGATGAAATCCGATTCGGCTCGTCCGACGAAATCCGATTCACTTTTAATCCCGGTCGCGATGCGGATTTTCGAATAGGGAGAAACAGGCTGTCCGCCGTAATCAAATGCACCCTCGCGAAAGGCCAGCTGCGAGATATCTCGAAGGGTCTCTCTGGTTCGGATCAGGCCTTGAGCCTGATAACGCCCTTCCAACTCATCCAACAGCTCATCCATTGACTGCTCCCCTGGATGATCAATCAGCTCACGGTAGATATCCCGCAGCACATCCCGACGGGTGGCCAGGTCGATCTGGGTCAGCTTCAGCCTCGCAAAAACTTGCTTGTATTGAGCATCCAGCGTGATACGAGGATTGAATTGTTTTTCAATAAATGCAGAGCTGGGAGGGTCAACCCTTTCTTTCTCAGAAATTTCAACATCCTGATAGCCTCCAGTCTCGGATTCCAGAGGAGCTGCAAAAAATTGCAGGTCCTTAACCACCAGTTTCACCAGGTCGCTGTTATCCTGAAGCCAGTCCTTGAATTGTGTGTAACCAAAGTTCGCCTCATTGAAAGCCGGATTCACCAGGAGCATCGTTTGCTTCAGGCGGGAAGCGAGCACCGGAAGATCTCCCCGCTGACCATGTGCATGGAGTGCTTTCTTCAGCAAGCCGCGGGCATCTTCGATCTCGACGCAAGACTGCTCATCGAGGTCTGCTGTCTCGCCCAACGCCGTCTCCAGATAAATAAATTCATCGCAGGAGCGGACGAGCAGGTCGTGCGTGCTGCTGCGCGGGCCGATCCCGATGGTGTAGCGCCCGTATTCTCGCAGCTTGGCTGCCAGCGGGCTGAAATCGCTGTCCCCGGAGACGATCACGAACGCGTGAATCTGCGGTCGAGTCATTGCGATTTCAAAAGCATCGATCGCCATCCGGATATCGGCACGATTTTTTCCTGACCGGATGCTGAAAATCTGGATCAGGTCAATCGAATTATTCATCATCGCTTCCCGATAACGCGAAAAGCGCGACCAGTCTGCATAGGCTCGCTTCACAACCGCTGGCCCGCGGCTCTGCAGGTACTCCATCAATGCGGTGACTTCGAAATCGTAGAATTCCCGTTCAGCCCAGAGTGCGACATTTTCGAAATCAATAAAGATAGCTGTTTGCTCGTTCATTTGTTTTTTCAGCTCCTGTATTCGAAGATTTCATCTTCCTATTTCAAATCTTTTTACAGATGATTTTAACCAATTATACGGTAGTTGGTTCAGCCCTGGAGCCATTTCAAGAAAACCAGAGCGATTTTGCCTGGCTGAGGACATCCTTCCAGCCGCTGCCTTCTTCGTAAGGCGGCGGACCAATCGAGTCTTCGGATTGAATACCGAGCAGCGCAGCAGCCGACGCCAGCCCACAAGCGCGAGCGACTCCCAGGTCATAGCCGCCTTCCAGGAAAAGCGCAATCTTTCCCGAGCAGTTCTGGTCGGCAAACTGGGCCAGTGACCCAATCAGCGCACCCAAACCTGCTGCCGACAGGATGAGCGAACCAAGCGGATCACGCCAATGAGGGTCAAAACCAATGCTGACCAGCAGCATTTCAGGTCGAAAACGATCGAGGAGCGGCAGGATGATTTCATCCATCGCTGCCCGAAAGCCCTGATCGCCGGTGTTTCGTGGGAAGGGGATATTCGCTGTATAACCAAATCCCTCGCCAGAGCCGCGTTCTTCCAGGCGGCCGCTGCCTGGATAAAAAGGGAACTGGTGGGTCGAAATGAACAGCACATCGCGACGCTGGTAGAAGATCTCCTGCGTACCGTTGCCGTGATGCAGGTCAAGGTCAACAATCGCCAAACGGGTGGGGTTGCGAGCTGACTCAAGTGGGCAAGTAAGCAAGTATTCGGCCGCCAGAGAAATATTATTCATCAAACAGAATCCCATCCCACGCGTTTTCGTTGCATGGTGGCCGGGTGGTCGGGTGAGGGCAAAACCGCGCCTAGCTTCGCCATTCCAGACTGCCGCAGCCACCGCAGCTCCCCCGCCAGCGGAATTCCAGGCGAGCTGCCATGATTCAGGGGTCGTGTATGTGTCCATGTCCAGGTGAGCGCCCTGGGTGCAAGCTCTTTCAAGGGTTAAAAGATAACTGGATGAATGAACTCGAACCGCCAGGTCCATCGAAATTTCCAGAGGACTCAGGCGTGGAAACGGCTCCCAAAATCCAGCCTGAACCAGCACCTGGCGAACTGCCTCGACTCGCTCCGGCCGTTCAGGGTGTCCGTATTCAAAATGGGCTGCATGACCTTCAGGATAAAACAGGGCAAGCTCTGCCGTCATCATTTTATCTTCTACAGGATCAATTATTGTTTAGTGCATGGAAAACCTGCCAGCGGTGTTCCCTTTCCGCCGATCGCGTTTCCTCGCTTGCCCGGAATCATACCACGATCAACCAGGATTCTTCATCGCATAAAGAGGCTGGTACAATAAATCGGCAGGAAAAAGGCTGAGAGATCATAGAATTGCCCGAGGGAAACATGACTGACTTACTGTACCAGACCGATAGTTATCTGAAGACATTTCACGCACTCGTTACTTCAGTCGACGCCGAAAACCGCGGCTTTAAGCCTGGACCGCAGCGCTTTCTATCCGGGCGGTGGGGGTCAGCCAGCGGACAGCGGACTTATAAAATCAGGCGCGCAGGTATTTCCTGTCCGCCGGGCAAAGAAAATCGGCGATGAAGTATTCCACTACGTTGAAGGCGAGACGCCTCTTCCGGAAATCGGTGCAGAAATTGAAGGCTCGATCGATTGGGACCGCCGCCACAAGTTGATGCGAACTCACACAGCGCTTCACATCCTCTGCGGCGTTGTTTTTCGTGACTACGGAGCTTCTGTCACAGGCGGCGATATGGAGCCGCTCGACGGGCGAATGGATTTTGAGTTCGAAACCATGCAGCGCGAGTTGGTCAACTCGATCCAGCAAGCTGTAAACCTTGAAGTCGCCAGAGACTTGCCGATCCAGGTGGCGATTTTGCCCCGCGAACAGGCGTTCGCGATCCCGGACCTGATCCGGACAAAAATCAACCTGCTCCCGGAAGGGATCCAGCAGGTTCGGGTGGTAGAGATCGTCGGATTGGACCTGCAGGCGGACGGTGGAACGCATGTCGCCAGCACATCCGAAGTCGGCAAGATCCGGGTCGTTGATTACAAGAGCAAGGGCAAGATCAACAAGCGCATCTATATCGCGATTGAAGATTGAGGCGGCTGGATTTTGAACGATGGTTGACCAACGTGCTGCTATTGTGATCTGTGGAGCCGGGATCGCCGGTATCAGCGCGGCTTACTTCCTTTCTTCCCGAGCTGGGATCCGCGACGTCATCCTGGTGGACGAGCTGCCCCCGCAAAGCCTCGATATCGATCATTCCACCGAATGTTATCGAAACTGGTGACCTGATATGCCAATGGTGCAGTTTATCGACCGCAGCATCGACCTTCTCGAAGAGCTGGCTGATTCAAGCTGGAACGTATTTAAAATGAACCGGCGCGGCTACCTGTACTGCACCGGCGATCCGGAACGGTTGGACCGTTTTCGAACAGAAGCACAGGGTATCGCCTAACTTGGAGCTGGACCGCTGCGAACGCACTCCGGGGTTTTGGGGGAATCAGCCTATAAGCCAGCCGATCCGGAAGGCGGCAGCTGTGAGTCAATCGGCGCGGATCTGCTGCTCGACCGTGATCTCATCCAGACGTATTTCCCATTTTTGAGCGAAGGCGTCCTGGCCGCTCTGCATGTACGCCGGGCTGGCTGGCTGAGCGCCCAGCAGCTGGGGATGCACTTGCTGGAGGAAGCACGAGCAAGCGGTGTACATCGGTTGAACGGGAAGGTGACCGGATTGGAAACTGCCTCCGACCGGGTAAACGGCGTCCGTCTCCAGGACGGCACGCGAAATCCTGATCGGATGCTTTGTGAACGCAGCAGGACCATTTGTCAAAGGTATTGGCAAGATGCTGAGACCTCGACCTGCCGATTTACCATGAGCTGCACCTGAAGCTTGCCATTAAGGATGCGCAGGCCGTGGTAGACCGGGGAGCTCCACTCGTGATCTGGAGCGACCCGCAGAAGCTGAACTGGACTTCGGAAGAGGCAGCATACCTGGATGACGGATATTACACCGGGACGCGCGAAAACCCGCCCTTTGATCGGTCCTATGGGTGTTGAGGGAGCCTACCTGATCGGGGCTCTCTCCGGTTTCGGCGTGATGGCTGCCTGCGCTTCCGGCGAGCTGCTTGCAAGCCATGTGACTGGCTCGGCTCTTCCGGATTATGCCCCTGGTTTCGCTCTGGAGCGCTACTCCAATCCAACCAACCTGGCCCAGCTGGAGAGCCTTTCTAAGTCCGGGCAGCTCTAAACTGCTAATCCCCCACAATTTTCACTTCTGCAGCCAGATCTGCAATCGCCTGCATCCCCAGGCTGTACGAATGCCATCCAAAGCCTGCGATGCTACCCGCGCATACCGGAGAGATCAGCGATTCCCGCCTGAAGGACTCGCGGGCATGGACATTGGAGAGATGCACTTCGACGACCGGGATCTGGATCGCCGCGACGGCGTCGCGCAGCGCAACCGAGGTGTGGGTGTAGCCGCCCGGATTGAAGACCACCCCTTTCGCCCATCTGCGCGCCTTCCTGGAGCACGTCGATCAGCTCGCCCTCACCGTTTGACTGGAATGAACGCACTTCCAGACCCAGCGTTTTACCAACCTCGACCAGACAGCGGTCAAGCTCTGCCAGCGTCAGCCGACCGTAGATTTCCGGCTCGCGCTCGCCCAGCAGGTTGAGGTTAGGACCGTGCAGAACCAGGATAGGGATCATCGCATTCCTCTTTGTTCCATCAGATTCCATCATTTCGATCAACAACCAAAGGAGGCAAATTCATTATTCCATCACTTCAACCAGGCGGGCCGGGTCGTCGATTTCGACCCCCCAGCGCACCAGGCCCAATTCGCTCGGGAAGCACAATCCGCAGGCTGCCTGAGCGGCGTTTTTTGTCCCTGCTCATAGCTGAAATCAGGCGCTCTCGATCGACTCCGGGAGGGATTTGGACGGGAAGGCCAAGCCTCTCCAGGCATTTTTCAACCTTTTCAGCCAGGCCATCAGGAGCGATCTTCAACCGTTCCGCCAGCCTGGCCGCGGCAACCGTCCCAATTGAGACTGCCTCACCGTGGCGCAGCTTAAAATCCGTGGCCAGCTCGAGTCCGTGCCCGAGCGTATGGCCAAGGTTGAGCGTAGCTCGCTCTCCCTGCTCGTACGGATCGGATCGAATCACACCCACTTTCACAGCCACGGCCCGGCGGATCAAGCCCGAGAAGTCATCGCGAATCCCTGTCATGCCCGATCGAGCACAGGTCAAATAGCTGCGGATCACCGATCAAACCGTGTTTTACCACTTCAGCCAGGCCGTTGCGCAGCTCCACCGGTGGGAGCGTGGCCAGCGTTTCTGGAGTCAGCCAGCACCAGCGCCGGCGGGTGGAAGGCTCCGACCAGGTTTTTCCCCTGCGGCAGGTCAGCTCCGGTCTTCCCTCCCAGGCTGGCGTCGACCATCGCAAGCAGCGAGGTCGGAACTGCAACCCAGCGTACCCCCCTCAAGAAGATCGCTGCGGCGAAGCCGGCCAGGTCCCCGACCACACCCCCCCCCAGAGCGACCACGGTGCTGGAGCGATCCAGTCCGCAGTTGATGAAACCGTCCAGGAGGCTCTGGACCGTAGCGAAGGTTTTATGAGCTTCACCAGCCGGAATGACGATCGAATTGGCGCTGAAACCGGAACTGTGGAGCGAAGCGATCGCCGGATGTGCATAGATCTCAGCCACATTGCTGTCGCTTACGACTGCCAGCGGACCGGTCAGGTTTTTGTCGCGCAGCAGCTCGCCCAGGTCTCCAAGGCTGCCGGGTAGGATCCGCACCTCATACGGCTTTCCCATCCCTCCGACCCGGTACCTCCCAAGCAGGATTTGTGCCTGCTGGGCGGTCTGTGCGGCATCCGAATCCGCGCTCGAGAGCTGGAGCGGAAACGAAGCGTAATGCGCGGCGCGGTGTTCAAGCAGAACACGAAGTTGGGCTTTGGAATCTCCGTCCAGAAGCGGGCGTCCGCTCTCATCTCCGCCTAACCGGTTCAAAATCGTCTCAAAGGAAGCGGAAAGACAGAGGACACGCCCGTTTGATTCCACCAGCGACCGGTTTTGTTGCAGGAGCAGCGCACCTCCTCCCAGGGCGCAGACCCCGGACGGCCTGAGGGCGACATCTTTCAGCGCTTCAGCTTCGCAGAGTCGAAATCCAGCCTCCCCGGCAGACGCAAAAATCTCCGGGATGGTCCGACCTTGTCGGAGTTCGATCTGTTCATCGAGATCGTAAAATGCCAGCCCCAGTTTTTCCGCCAGAGCCCGGCCGATCGTGGTCTTCCCTGAAGCAGGCGGACCGTATATGTATATGAAATCCCGTGGCATGACTGTCCGACATCTCGTTTCTATCCGTTCCCGGCACTCACTTGCGCGGGTCGACCACTCTGCCCATGAACAGCACCGTTCCCGTCGGTTTGTGGAGAATCTGGAACAGGAACGGCCGGTCCACGTTCAACACGACGGCTTGATCAACCACCGCTGACATTTCCATCATCACGACCGCGGAAGCCGCAGCAGCTTCGGTCCCCTTTTCATCGACGGCAACAAAAGCCTTGTGGAAGACTTTATCAATACACAGATTCCCTTCTCCATCCATCCCGGAGAAATCCGGGCTTCCGGTACAGAAAGCATCCGGCATCCCCATCTCAACCAGCAGGTCGCTGAGCTGGTAATCGACTGTGAACTCAAATTTCGGCAGATAAAGGTTGAGCAGGGTCGGCTGGGCGGAGGCTAGGATCTGGTCTATTTTCTTTCCGTCCAATCCCGCTTCAAAATCCTCGAGACCTCCCTCATCGGGCACCATGATCAGCATGCTGACCTGCTCGCCCTGGTAAGGCAGCTCGACCGCCTGGAACCCCTCCCCGGCCAGATATGCCAGTGTCTTCGCCCGATCAAAGCTCATGGTAGGGACATCGATCTGCGTCCCGTCCAGGAGGTGGAAAGTCCGGTCGGCGGTTCCGTCCTTTTCAAACGGAAACAGCCAGTCGGCTTTGAAATAGATCGCATTGGCCAGCACCAGGCGAGTATCTTCATTAACACCGCCTTTCGGGATCAGGTCTTTGATCTTATCCTGGGTTTTCTCGCTGACCCAGCGGTTGATTTTTTGCCTGGCACTTTCGGCATCCTTGACAAAATCTGTCAGGCGCAGACCGGCTCCATAGTGTTGGGCTAACAGGTCCAGGTATTCTGGCAGAAAAGGATATTCATTCTGACCCCAGATCGAATTCGCCGCATCCAGCTGAAAAGGCTGGTGGTCTGCGCTGCTCGATGTTGACTTGCTGTCCTGATTGATCTGCTGGTCCAGGGCATTAAAAGCCGGGTGCAGGTTCTCCTGGAGGAGGCTCAAAATGGAGAACAGCTGCCATTTGTTCCTCTGTAATTCCACGTGCCCCGCCATACGTCATCGCCAACGCTGTCGAGAGGCTGAACGGGGAGAAGAACTGGTTGCCAGCTTTCTCTCGGATTTTCTGGTAGAAATCCAGCCCAAAGGTTCGGTTGCCCTCCACCAGATCGGCCAGATCGTCCGCCGGGACCTGCGGATTCTCAATTCGTTGAACTTTCGACTGCATCACACTGCCTTTCGGCTCGCTCGCCATTCCTGCCGGTCCGCATGCATTCAATATTGCGCCCAATCCAATAACTCCAATCCAGAGCCAATATGGTCGTTTGCTGTTTTGTTTCTTCATTTCTTCCTCCTCAATCCTCTGAACCAATGGCTTTCTTCTTCCTGTGATCAGACGATGCTGAAGAGAAAAGGTTCCGGTTCATTCGGGCCAAAACAGGTGCGGCGTCCCATCCATCGCTAAATCAGAGAGCCTTGCCCTGGGGAGCTTTGCGAAGTGGTCCAACATTTCGCTGAGGGTGTCTCCTCCCAGTTTTTCGATCAGAACGTCAGAAACCACAAATGCAACCATCGCTTCCAGAATAGGGCACCGCGTGCGGCACCGGGCAGAAATCCGATCGCTCGTACTGGGTGCTGGTTTCCAAGCCGCTGAGCAGGTCGACGGTCTGCTGCGGTGCGAGGGTCGTTGCGATCGGCTTCATCGCTGCCCTCACGACCAGCGGTTCCCCATTGGACACCCCGCCTTCCAGGCCTCCAGCCCGGTTCGTCGGACGGACCAGGAGCTCGCCGTCCTTTCGGATCGCATCATGGACTCTGGTACCGGGAAGAGCTGTGTTGGCAAATGCGCTTCCAAATTCCACTCCCTTAACAGCCGGGACACTCAGCACCGCCGCGCCGAGGCGGGCTTCCAACCGGCGATCCCATTGGGCGTAGGATCCCAACCCAGGCGGAAGGTCCAACACGGTCACCTCGATCACCCCTCCCAGCGTGTCGCGCTCGACCATTGCCTGGCGAATCCGGTCGGCCATCTGATGGGCAGCAGATGGGTCTGGACAGCGGACTTCACTGGATTCTGAGCGCTCAAAGCGATCTGTAAAGGGCTCGTTTTCGTCGATATCCGCCTCAATCCCGGCTATAGATCGAACGTACCCGCCAACCTTGATCCCAAAGTGAGCCAGGAAGCTCAGGCAGGCTGCGCCGACTGCGACTCGGGCGGCCGTTTCGCGGGCAGAGGCGCGCTGCAAGCGCCGGCCGCAGGTCGGAATAGCCGTATTTCAAGGCGCCGCTCAAGTCAGCGTGCCCCGGTCGCGGGATTGTGAACGGCGGGATGGATTTTCCTTTCCATCTGGCATGATCAGCATTTTCGATCTGAAACACCAGTGGCGCCCCGGTCGTAAAGCCTTCCATAATCCCGCCTAAAATGCTGGCGTGGTCCTTTTCGATTTTCATACGGGGTCCAGCGCCGTACCCCTGCTGCCTGCGAGCGAGCTGTAGATCGATGATTTCGCTGTTCAACCGGATCCCGGCAGGCATCCCATCCAGCACGGCAACCAGAGCTGGTCCGTGCGATTCACCAGCAGTTAAAAATCGAAGCGGCATTTCTTATCTCCTTCGCCTTTCAACCTGTCTCAAAAACTGGGAGCTCATTTTCGCCCTCAACGCCGTCAGCGTCCAATCTTTGGCTGGGGATAATCGCAAGGCTTAGGCGAATCCGCCAACCACGAGCCCAGCTTCTCCATCGCGATCTCGATCTGCTCTTCCGGGGCAGTGATCGATATCCGGACAAAACCTGCTCCGCCTGGTCCAAAGACCGTGCCTGGCGTCAGGCTGACACCGGCATTTTCGAGCGCTTCGACAGTAAATGATTCACAATCCCAGCCTTCCGGCACCGGGGTCCAGACGTACAGCGAGGCGCGCGGCTCTGCTGCTTCGATCCCGGCTTTGCGCAATCCCTTCAGCAGGGCATCCCGGCGGCGGCGGTAGGTCTGGTTGCGTTCCTCCAGCCAGGTCTGGTCGCCGGTAAGCGCCGCAGTGGAGGCTTCTAAGATCGGGAGAAAATGGCTGCTGTCGGCGTTGGTCTTCAGTGTGAACAGCGCCTTTACTGCCTCTCGATTGCCAAGCAGCGCTCCGGTCCGCCAGCCAGCCATATTGTGCGACTTTGAAAGCGTGTTGAACTCCACCCCAACGTCTTTTGCTCCTTCCACTTGAAGCAGGCTGGGTGGCTGGACCCCATCGAAATAGACCATCCCATAGGCAGCATCATGGCAGACCAGAAAGTCGTGTTTCCTGGCGAGTTCTACCGCAACTTCAAACAATTCCAGGTCGGTTATTGCCCCAGTTGGATTGTTTGGGTAATTCAGCCAGAGCAGCTTCGTCGTCTTCAAAATCTCATCCGGGATCGCTTTCAGCTCGGGCAGGTAACCATTTTCTGCTCGGAGCGAGAAGGGCTGCACACCGGCGCCTGAAAAAGGCGCCGCGGGTATAGCTGATATAGCCAGGATCGGGGACCAGCGCATGATCTCCTGGTCCCAGGAAAGCCTGGCTCAAGTGAAAGATGCCCTCTTTAGACCCCAGCAGCGGGATGACTTCAGTTTCCGGGTCGATGTTCACTCGATAATGACCGGCATACCAATCCGCCCAGGCCTGGCGGAGGTGCTGCGGGCCACGGTGCGGTTGATAGCTGTGCGAGTCAGGCCGCCGCGCCGATCGATTCAACGCTTCAAGGATATGGGGGGCCGGCGGCAGGTCAGGTGAACCTTCATCCAGCCGGATGACCTCGCGACCCTGAGCCTTCAATAACGCGATGCGCCCGCTGAGAGCAGCAAAAAAATGAGGTCTGAGGGCTTCCATCCTGGCGGCAGTTTTCATGATTGTCTCTCTCTCAGATCGAATTGCCGTGATCGAGATACTGCACTTCCCTCTGCGTCCAGACCAACAGCCTGGCGCATTGCCGGGCGCGGGGCCTCTTGTCCGGTCCAGAGCTCAAAAGCACGCGCCGCTTGCTCCACAAGCATCCCTAGCCCATTGGCAGCCGGGCAGCCCGCCGCGCGTGCCTCTCGAACCAGGCGGGTTTCAAGCGGTTTATAAACCAGATCGTACATGAACGCCCCTGCTGGCAGCGGCAGCCCATCCGGCCAGGGGGTGGTATCCACATTCGGAAGCATCCCGGCCGAGCTGGCATTGACGACCAAAACAAAAGGATACCTGGAATTGTCCGCCGTCAGGGATTGGATCGACTCTGGATCCAGATGAACCGCAAAAATCCTACCTGCAGACCGGTCCGGAAAGACAAGTTTCTTCTGAAGACCTTCAACCCAGGGCTGGATTTCTTCAATCCGGCGAGCCGCGAGGTCCACCTGCCAGCCGGCACTCATGAGCGCAAAACTCACCGCCCTGGCAGCTCCGCCGCCTCCAAGCACGATCGCATATCCAGGAGAAGGCGGGTTGCCCACCCTATGAGCCGGGAGTCCGGTCAGCCGCTCCAGGTCCAGCAAGAAACCGAGTGCGTCTGTGTTGTCGCCAACTGCATGATTATCTTCCAGGTAAACCGTATTGACTGCTCCGATTTCCTCCGCCAGCGGAGTAAGCCGGTCGAGATGAGCGGTGATCGTCCGTTTGTGCGGGATCGTGACATTAAGTCCGTGCAAGCTCGCCTGACCGAAGCCTGTTTACCAGATTGGCGAGATCCGGTTCGCCTTCGGGAGCTGGCAGGGTAGGATACAACCGATATTCGCCAGGCAGGTTCAGCGCCTTCAGAGCGGCCGTATGCAGCTGCGGCGAGAGGCTTTTTTCCAGCGGGTAGCCGATTAATCCGAGAGCGAAGGCTTTTGGCTGAGGTTTCATCAGCATGTTCCGGAACCAACCAGGCGGGCATCCGCCCCCAATGAACTTAACAGCGTGGCAAACCCGGGAAAGATTCTTGGATGACCGAGGCGCCGTTTACCCGGACGGGTGCCTGTGAAGCCAGCCCGACCAGCGCAAGGGACATTGCCAGCCGGTGGTCGCCGTGAGAATCAGCCTGGCCGCCGCGGATCGGACTTCCGCCGAGGATCGCAAATCCGTCCGGCGTCTCCCGAAAATCGACCCCCAGTCGGCGCAGCTCATTTCCCAAAGCTGTGATCCGGTCAGATTCCTTGTGGCGAAGCTCTTCGGCTTCCGAGACGATCGTCTCCCCCTCAGCGTATGCTGCAGCAACCGCAAATGCCGGGAACTCATCGATCATCCGGACCACCCGCTCGCCATTCACTCGCCCGCCGCGCAGCGCACTGGAGCGGACGATCAGATCGCCGACTGGCTCACCACCTTGCTCGCTCAACCCTGCAACCGTGATATCGGCGCCCATCTCCTTCAGGGTTTCCAGCAGTCCTGTTCGGGTGGGATTGAGGCCGACCTCCCGCAGAACGACCTGCGAACCCGGGACGAGCAGCGCTGCCACAATAATGAAAGAAGCGGCTGAGAAATCTCCAGGCAGGGTCAGGTCCACCTGAGCCAGGCTGAGTGGCTGCGGAGGCTTCAGCCGGGTCCAGCAGCGACCATCGCCGATAGGTTTCGATTGGACCTCAACCCCCATCGCCGAAAGCATCCGCTCGGTGTGGTCGCGGGAAGGTCCGGGCTCGATCAGCTCTGTTTCACCATCCGTGGCCAGCCCAGCGAGAAGCAGGCAGGATTTCACCTGGGCGCTTGCGACCGGGAGCTCCCAGCGCAGCGGAGCGAGCGGTCTCGGCGAAACGCTGAGTGTCAGTGGGGCGCGGTCCTGCTCTCCGGAAATCGCCACGCCCATCTGGCGCAGCGGATCGATAATCCTGCCCATTGGCCGGCGGCGCAGACCGGGAGTGCCGTCTAACAAAACAGGCCGCCCCCAGGCCGCTGCAGCCCCAGCCAGGAGCCGGAGCGTGGTGGCCGAGTTGCCGCAATCCAAAATCACCGGAAGCTGGTCTCGAATTTCAAGCCCGACCCCCTGAACGGCCAGCGTCGTGCCATCCAGGCGCCAGGACACACCCAACCGCTTCAAGCTGTTGAGCATTGCCTCAGTCACGCCAGAGACCAGGAAATTTCGCACAGTCGTGCTTCCATCCGCCATGGCTCCCAGCAGCGCAGCGCGGTGCGAGAGCGACTTATCGCCTGGTAGATAGAGGCCGTCTGCCCCGCCAACTTCACCAATCAGCCGGCTCCCGGGACCAACGGTCAGCACAATCGAATCATCCATGATTGGTTCTGGTGTATTCATGAAGGTTCCTTCCCTGGCATCATGATCTTCTTCTCAATGAACCAGCTGCTCGTAGTTAATCGCGCCTTCCGCGATCAAATCCTCCAGCCCGTCCAGGTCTTCATCTTCAATCAGTTTCTCCAGCTCCTTGATTCGGCTTGAGAAAAAGCGTAATCGGTCACAGATCTGGAGTTGATTGGTCGCAAGGATATCACGCATTACCGACCAGGGCGAGGGCGCCAGGCGAGCTGCGCTTCGAAAACCCGGGCCGACCAGAGCAGCTGCTTCCAGCGGGGTGACCGCAGCCAGTGCGTTTGCGACCAGAAAGGGGACATGGCTGGTTGCGGCCACCCATCGATCGTGGATTTCCGGCTCGAGCCAAACCGGGCGAGCCTGAAGCGCCAGGGCGATCTGCTCCGCCAGACTGCAGATTCTCTCCGAGCTGCGCGGCAGCGGCGTGAATGCAAAGGTCGCTCCACAAAAAATGCCAGGGTCTGCATTTGCCAATCCGCCGCGCGTCCTTTCCGCACATCGGGTGACCGCCAAGCGGGTCAAAATGGATCGGAAGGGATCCCATTCGTCGGACGATTTCTGCCTTGGTCGAGCCCAAATCCAGGATCATCCCGCCGCCCGGCTGGACCGTCGGCAATTCGTCCAGGAGCGAAAGGATCGCCCCCACAGGCGCCGCAAGAATGGTCAGATCAGCATCACCTGCCAGTAAGGCAGGATTAGCCGCAGTCCGATCAAAAAGTTTAAACGATTCAGCCAGAAGGAGCACTTCTGGATCCGGGTCGACGCCAAAGAGACCCGCACAGCGCCCGCGCAGCCCCAGCGCGAGCGAGCCTCCCATCAACCCCAGACCAACGACGACCACCCGACAGGAAGACAGGTCGCTGACCATCAAACACCAGCCGGTGTGCGCTGCGAGTTCTGCCGGGTGGACCGGCGTGGCAAGGCTGCGTCCAACTGCTTCTGTGATCTGTTGGACCTGTTTTACTAACTCTGCAAACCGTTCCGGCTTGAGCGATTGACCTCCATCCGACATCGCCTCATCCGGGTGAGGGTGGACTTCAACGATCAACCCATCCGCACCTGCGGCAATCCCGGCGCGTGCGATCGCAGTGACATAGGCCCAGTTCCCCGTGCTGTGGCTTGGATCCAGGATCACCGGCAAATGCGTCAGCTCTTTCAGGACAGGGATCGCATTGATATCCGTCGTATTGCGAGTGGAGACCTCAAATGTTCGGATGCCGCGCTCGCACAGCATAACCTGCTTGTTGCCGTGGGATAGAATATATTCCGCGGCCATCAGCAGCTCTTCGACCGTTGCCATCATCCCGCGTTTGAGCAGAACGGGGTGCTGGCTTTCACCGACTGCGTGAAGCAGCCCAAAGTTCTGCATGTTGCGAGCGCCGATCTGAAGGACATCCACATGCTGCGCCATCCGAGGAATCTGCTCTTCCCGCATGACCTCGCTTACGATCGGAAGCCCGGTCTGCTCGCGGGCTTCGATCAGGAATTGAAGCCCATCCTCGCCCAGTCCCTGGAAGGCATACGGTGATGTACGCGGCTTATACACTCCGCCGCGCAGCGCATGCGCTCCCGCTTCGCGCACGGCATGCGCAGTCTCTAAGAGCTGGCTGCGGTTTTCCACTGAACATGGTCCGGCGATGATCACCACTCCAGGTCCGCCAATCCGAACCCCGTCGATCGGGAAAACCGAATCGTCCGGGCGAAACTCTCGCGATGCCAGCTTGTAGGGACGGGTGATCGGCATGACCCGGTCAACCCCTGAGAGCAGCATGAATTGATCCTGATAGATATGCCGCCCGTCTCCGATCGCCCCGATGATTGTTCGCTCCTCGCCAACCGAAACATGGGCCTGCATCCCACTGCTCTTCACCCGCTCTATGACGGCATCAATCTCTTTCTTTGAAGCATCAGTGCGCATGATAATCATCATAATGACACTCTCCTGGAAAATCGAATATTAATGACATTTTTCGTGTTGAATAAGCCGGAATATTCTCGGTTTTCAACTGCGGTTCGCTGCACCGGGCTGCAGATCAGGGCGCAAGCCGACCGCTTCTTTGAGGTAAATATGCCGGATTTCAGCTTGCGGAATGGCTGTGTTCCAATGGATCAACAGCCGAATGCAGCGCGGCAGCCCACCTGGCACCGGGATCTCCCTGGCGCAGATCAACGGGACATCGCCCCATCCCGCCTGCCGTGCTGCTGCGGCGGGGTACGCAGCAGATAGATCTTGCGTGACGGTGAATACAACACTGGCGATATCCTGGGATTTCATCTCAGGATTGGCTTGAAGCAGCGCTTCAATCAATTCGCGTGTCGCCGATAAAATCGCATCGGCCTGATCTTCTGCGGCGACGGTGGCGCCGCGAACGCCTCGGACAGTCATGGTTGCTCCTTATTCAATCCAATTAACCTGCCAGCGAAATAAAAATAAAACGCGAGACCGTTGGTCTCGCGTTTTGGGTTTTAGAGAGGCTCAAACCCCGCTTAAGCGCCGCCAACGGCTGCTGGTGTGCAGCGACCGTAATAATAATAGGCGTAAGCGGAGCAAAAAAGCTTCATCGGTTTGGACATCCTTCAGATTGCGCAAGTCTATCCCACCAGTCCTGATCCGTCAAGGGTTGGCATTCATCTGTTTCGACGAGGTCAGTGATCCAGCGCATACACCGGATCTAAAAAAAAGTGGCTGTCTGCAAAACCCCTTACATTTCTGTAATTTGAAACCAAATTTATCAATTCTGTAAATCCATCCTGGCAGGAGTGGCGTAAACTAAGCTCAAGAATGTAATAAATATTGCGATATTACTTAAGTACTAAAATATTTGTTCATTAATGTTATTACAATAATAATTGCATATCATGGAGGCCCAATGAAAGTCATTATGATCTCACGGTTGACCAAGGCGCTGATGGTCTTCATCATGATAGGTTTCAGCCTAAATGGGGATTTTTCTCGAGCTGTCCGGGCTGCGAGCATCAATCCCAGCAGCCAGGTACCCTCGGTGGAGCCGCTGTCTTTTAACCAGTCATCCGACAATCCGGCGTTGCTCGAAGAGACATCCAGTTATGTCACGCTGGAGCTAGTTATTCCAGGCTTTGAAGTCGTCCAGCAGGGCAACGACAACCAGACCTGCCAGGTTTTCAAGGTTCGAAATTTCACAGAGGCGCAGAAACCAGGCTACCCACAGCTGCCGGAAAAAACTGCATTGGTTGGGATTCCCTGGGCTTCACAACCCAGCCTTGTCGTACTTGAAACCGACCTGGTCGAGGTTGATGGCCAGTTCAATCTCTGCCCTGCCGTACGCCCGGTTTTCGAATATTCAAACGAAGCTGAGATTCACTATCTAGGCGAACAATCCAGCAGGGATTTGAAAGCTTATTCGCAGGATTCGTTTTTTCCCCAGTCACCCGCTAATCTGTCATCCACTGCGATGATCCGAAGCCAGCACGTCGCACAGGTATCTTTCCAGCCGTTCCAGTACAACCCCATGACCGGGAAAGTGCGTTATTTCCAGCGAATCCGCGTCCGTGTCTTCTTCAACCAGCCGGGCGGGGCTTCGTCTCAGCAGAACACCCCGGTTGATGAAGGTATTTTCGAGGACATCCTGAGCACAGGATTGGTCAACGGCCAGTCTGCGGCTGGTTTTCGCAGCAGCCTGCCAGGCCCGTCGGTCGGTTTTCGGGTACAATCTCCCGCATCCGGACAGCCCTGGGTGAAATTGTCCTTTAAAAAATCCGGTATGGCGGCTGTCTCCTATGAGAATTCTTTCCGCATCCGGAGCGGATTTCAGCACCTGACTCCAAACACCCTGCAGGTTTTCAACCAGGACAGCGAAGTCTCCAGTTTTGTGACAGGAGATCAGGACGGATCTTTCGGTCCGGGAGATCAGGTGATCTTTCACGTAGAATCGATCGAAACCAGGTATTCCGACACGAATGTTTATTGGCTCACCTGGGGGAATACCACGGGCTTAAGGATGAGTACGCTGAGTTCGGCTCAGATCGGAGGCCGTGCTTCCGAACGATTCCTGGCCAACAAGCACCTGGAAACCAATACCTATTACCGGTCGACCATACTGGACACAAGCGGCGATCATTGGTTCTGGAGCTATATCAATGCCACCGGCGCAACTGCTTCAGCCAGCTACCCATTCTCACTGTCTTATGTTGATTCTGGATACAGCGCGGCTGCACGCCTGCGCGGATCACTTTTCAGCGATTCCGCTATGCCCAGAAACCACGCCAAGATTTATGTGAACGACAACTATATTGGCGAAGGGTATTGGACACCCGGAATCCAATACAATTTTGACTTCCAGTTCCCGATGTCCTATCTGGTCAATGGCGGTAATACGGTTCGTGTCGACCTGCTCTGCGACGGCAATATCACCTACAACCGGGCTTTTGTAAATTGGTTTGATCTCGATTATTGGAGGACTTACGGCGCCGAAGGCGATTCGCTCTCCTTCAAGGGGGAAATGGATGGCACTTATACCTATCAAGTAACCGGGTTTTCAAGCGCAACAGTGGATTTATTCGACTTGACAAACCCGAAAATGCCGGTCCGGATCACCGATACATCCGTCCAGCCCGAGGGTACGAGCTATGGGCTCAGCTTTAAAGTCTCGAGCTCGATTTCAGCGCAGCTACCAGGCGCTGAACTCCAGCCAGTATTTGGCTCCCACCCAGGTCGTCGTCGACAGCCCTTCAAATCTGAAATCCAGCACAAACGGCGCTGATTATCTGTTGATTACGCATTCAAATTTCATCAGCGCCGTTCAGCCTCTGGCTGAATGGCGTGCCAATCAGGGATTGCGGGTTTCCATCATTGACGTCCAGGATATCTATGATGAGTTCAACGGCGGGGTTTTCTCCCCGGATGCAATCCGAGATTTCATCGCTTATGCATATGATAACTGGCAGCAGCCAGCGCCGCAGTTTGTCCTTCTCGTAGGTGACGGGCATTTTGATGCACGCAACTTTTTAGGGACGAACGATCCGATTTTCATCTCGGCATATCTGCACAATATCGATCCATTTCTCGGTGAGACGGCAAGCGATAACCGCTATGTCACCGTTCGAGGAACGGATAATCTTGCAGACTTGCTGATCGGTCGCCTGCCAGTTCGGACGAGTGCAGAAGTAGCTGCAGTCGTTTCAAAGATTATCGGATATGAACAGTCACCGGTTCAGGTGGATTGGAATGGAAAATCCTTGTTTATCACCGACAACCCGGATAGCGCCGGTAATTACTACTATTACTCCGATCTGGTGGCAAATTCTTATCTTCCTGACGGATATACAGCCAATAAGGTGTATTATGGGAGCACCCATGCGACTACGACTGCAGCCCGGACTGCGATCCTGGATGCGATCAACCAGGGCACATTAATCGTCAACTATGTCGGTCACGGTTCCGCGTACCAGCTGGCCAGTGAAGCGCTCTTCCAAAAGAGCTCGCTATCTTCGCTCAATAACGCCAGCAATCTGCCCCTGTTTTCCATGCTGGCCTGCCTGACCGGTTATTTCCACTACCCGAATACAGCCACTGCAGATAACACATCTCTGGCAGAAGCAGTTGTGAAATCCCCCGCGGTGTGGCGCTGTTGCGAGCTGGGGTTCAAGCGGGATGGGCGTGATGGAAGGTCAGGATTTCCTGAACCGGGGATTGTTCCAGGCGTTGTTTTACGAAGGCCAGAACCGCGTTGGTGCAGCAGCCCTGCAGGCGAAATTGTTCCTTTACAGCCAATCCAGCTGGTATCCCGACCTGCAGGATACTTACACGCTTTTCGGTGATCCTGCGCTTAAGCTCAACGTCCGTCCCAGCGACCTCTCCATCCACCTGAGCGCGGACCCGGTTGGCGGTATCTATAATGGGATGCCGATCACATACACCCTGTCCTATGAAAACATCGGATTGGCTACCGCTTCTCAAGTGCAGATCGATCATCCGCTTCCTGTGACAGTGAGTGATCCGGTGGTCACGCTTTCAGATCCGGAAATGACCCAAATTCCCAACAGCCGGTTATCCTGGACGATCCCACAGCTTGCCCCAGGACAATCCGGCACGATTACGGTACGCGGGGTGATTGATTTGAATGGGTCCGGCCAGATATCCAGCCAGGCAACCATCTCCTCTCCAATCGTGGATTTAAATACAGAAAACAATTTTGCGGGACCAATTCAAACCGAGGTACTCTCTCCAACTGCTATTGACCTTGCAATGATCTATGGAACCTATCGGCCAGGTCAGGTGCTCCTGGAATGGGAGACCGCCAGTGAGCTGACAGTCCTGGGTTTTCATATCGATCGCAAGGTTATTGGTTCTGAAGAATGGGTGAGGCTGACCGAAGCGTTGATCCCAAGCCTTTCGTACGGCAGCTTGATCGGGAACACGTACAAGTATGAAGATAATAACGTCCCATTCGAAAACAAATATGCGTATCGAATCGCGGTATTTGAAGAAGACGAAACCTCATATCACGAGATCATACCGCTGAGCACCCTGGTACAGCTGTACCTGCCTTTCGCCAGTCGTTAAGCACCGGCAAGGAACAGGAATATCACGGTGTTAATAATCAGCGCAGGCTTGAAAGAAAATCCTCCACGGGCAGGGCAGGGAGCGTAACGATCCTGATATTGCCTCGTAAAGTGAGCTGAGTAGAGACTTTCACAATGGACCGGTTATCTGGGGCGTCTACGATCGTTACGATATCGTAAGGCCCCAGCACCGCGTATTGGGCAATCACATGGATCTGCATCCGTTCAAGCTCCTGATTGACTGCATCGAACCAACCCGGGTTCTCTCGCAGCCGTTCAGCCCCCTCATCTGTCAAAGTACCAAGGAGAATATATACTGCCATGGATGCCTCCTGGAAATTTCCAATTTCTGGTTGTAAATCCTGCATGGACCGGCTTCACTTCAATAGCTTTCAGTTTGCCAGAGCGGCATGAAGGCTTGAGCTTCTTCATCCTACCTCCGCCGTGTGGGGCTGGATAGTTTTTGACGCGGCAGCCTCCTGCAGCAGGATTTCCCGAGCTGGCGCCGCAAGGCTGATGCCTTGTTTCTGCAGACTTTCCAGGACATATCGGCGGAGAATCCGCTCCACCTGAGCGCCCTTACCCGCATAAACCTTGAGTGTGATGCGGACCTGCACGCCTGATTTATTAAGCTGGTTGTAAGCGAAGATCTGAGCAGGCTCGAGCAGTAAATTTTGGACAACCTCATCCTTTTCTGCCAATTTCACGGCTTGATCCAGTGAATTGACGATTTCTACCAGATCCAGGCCGAACGGCAGCATGAATTCCACCTTCGCCTGACTCCAATCGTGTGAGAGATTTGCGACGATCCGGATGTCTCCGTTGGGGACAATGTTCAGGCTGCCGTCTGCCCCCCGCACAGTCACGGACCGCAAAGTGATATTCTCGACGGTCCCCGAGACGATACCAATCTTAACTTCGTCGCCTACTCCAAACTGGTTCTCGATCAGGATCAAAAAACCCGATATGAAATCTTTGATTAAAGTTTGCGCACCCAGGGAGATTGCCAGGCCGGCGAGTTCAGCGCTGGCGATCAGCGGGGCATATATTAATCCCAGCAATCCCAGCAGGATGAGGGTGGCAACGGCCAGGATCAGCGCTCGGAGGAGGTTATCACCACATTTTCCATCGTCAAGAAGCGCGATAGCCGCTCCCCTTCAACTTTTGAAGCAATGATTTTCGCTTTCCAGCGGCGTGCAATTACTCCAACCAGGTACAAAAACAACCAGGTGAATAGAACCAGCAGGAGGATTTGAACCATCATTTGAAGATTCTTGCTGAAAAATGCATTCATCTTATCCACGATCGCTGCGATCATCTTTCTTCCCTTCGCACTTTAATACCAAAGCTGTTTTGCAAGAGTCAAATGTCTTCGAGATTGATACTCTCCGTTGTTTATCACGGTTTCGACTTCAGCACTATTCTCAGAAGCAGCCTATTAGATTATTATAGCAAGAAATATCCTTAACCCATCTTGGATGAAGAAAACAACATGTTGAATCAAAAATTGATCCAGAAATCGTGCGATTCGATCCAATCGGAGATGATCCGCCTGCGTATCCCCGGCGTCGCATTAGGGGTTCTGCTAGACGGCGAGACGTTTAGTGCCGGTTTCGGTGTCACCAACCTCGAAAACCCCCTTCCAGTCGATCCGGATACGATTTTTCAAGTCGGCTCGATAACAAAGACCTTCACTGCCACCGCTCTGATGCGTCTGATCGAGCGCGGCCTGGCCGACCTTGACTCCCCGATCCGATTGATCATCCCAGACCTCCGGCTGGCAGACCTGGCTGTCGCAGAAAATGCCAGTTTGAGGCATCTCTTTACCCATACAGGCGGCTGGTTGGGCGATTACTTCGACGATGCCGGCCCCGGGCGATGAAGCGCTTGCGACCGTTGTCGCAAGGATGGACAGGCTCCCGCAGGAAGCCCCGCTTGGTGAGATATACTCATACAACAACTCCGGTTTTTACCTAGCCGGTCGGGTGCTCGAGATCCTATGCGGTGATACGTATGAGTTTGCGATCAAGAAGCTCGTGCTTGATCCGCTGGGCATGGACCATTCCTTGTTCTTCGCCCAGGATGCGATCACCTACCGCGTTGCAGCAGGTCACTCAGCAATCTATCCCGGTCAGGATGGCATCCCAGAAGTACTTCGTCCGTGGTGGCTTGCGCGGGCAGCCAATCCCCTCGGCGGTCTGCTCTCGACGGTCAACGATCTGCTCCGATATGCCAATCTATATATACACCGCGGAACAGCTCCCAGCGGCGAGCGCCTGCTGCAGGCTGACAGCCTCACCCTGATGCAGACCCCGTTCGTCCCTGCTGCGAACGGCGAATTGATTGGGATCAGCTGGTTCCTGCGCCGACCTGGATAACAGCAGGGTGATCCGCCATGGAGGAGCGACCAATGGGCAGATGGCAACCCTGCAAATCGTCCCATCTGCAGGCTTTGCACTGGTCATCCCTGACGAATTCCGACCGCGGCAGCGAGCTTTACCATCCGCTCGCCCGGAAAATGCTTGCGGATTTTCTAGGGCTGATCGAAGCCGAACCCGAACCGATTGAAGCTGAATTGTCAGCATTATCGCCCTTTGCCGGAATTTATGAATCAGCAGCTGAGCGGCTCCATCTTGAGCTAAAACTGGACTGCCTGATGATGCAGGTCGAGCCAAAAGGCGGATTCCCCACTCCCGACGCGCCTCCATCTCCGGCTCCCCCGCCCACCCGGTTGGCGCTCTGCGCTTCGGATTGCCTGGTGGGATTGGATGAGCCTTTTAAAGGCGACCAGGTCGAAATCCTGCGCGATCCGCAAGGCGAGCTGGCCTGGCTGCGGTTCGGTGGCAGGGTCCACCGCAAGCTATGAACGAGATTAAGCAGCTTTTTCAACTTGATCCCGAAATCGTCTTCCTGAACCACGGTTCTTTCGGCGCATGCCCGCGCCCGGTTTTCAAGGTCTATCAGCGATGGCAGCGCCGGATGGAACGCGAACCGGTCCTCTTTCTTGGCAGGCGAGCTGACGTGCCTGCAGATGCAGGCGGCGTCAGGGGTTGGGTTCATATCTCAACGCCGCACCGCACGATCTCGTCTTCGTCCCAAACGCAACTCACGGCGTCAACATCGTCGCCCGCTCGCTAGGGTTAGCCCTGGCGACGAAATCCTGACCACAAACCACGAGTACGGCGCCTGCGACAACATCTGGAATTACATTTGCGTGAAAACCGGCGCGAAAGTCATCCGCCAGCCATTCCATCTACCAATCGGGCTTCCGGAGGCTTTTCTGGAGAGCTTCTGGCAGGGGGTGACCTCGCGGACTAAGCTTATCTTCATCAGCCACATCGAGCCCGCCCACCGCCCAGCTTTTCCCAGTCGAAGCCCTCTGCTCCCGCGCCCGCCACTCCGGAATCCTGACGTTGGTCGACGGCGTGGACGCTCCTGGCCAGGTTTCACTCGATTTGAAAGCGGTCGGGGCGGACTTCTACACCGGAAACTGCCACAAATGGATGCTCAGCCCGAAGGGAGCCGGCTTTCTTTTCGCCGGTAAAGAAGCCCAGCACTGGATCGAACCTCTGGTCGTCAGCTGGGGATTCAGCCCTGACGAAAAGACGACGACGGGATCGCGTTTCATTGATCTCCTGCAGTGGACGGGTACGCACGACCCGGCAGCTGCGCTCTCTGTCCCTACAGCGATCCAGTTCATGCAAGAACACAGCTGGAATCAGTGCCTGGCGCAGTGCAGCCTCCTGCTGGCGCAGGCTTTGGACCGCATTTCCGAGCTAACAGGTGTGCTTACTGCTTATTCCGGAACCCAAAGCGGGCATCCACACTCCCTCCCCCCGCAGATGGGGGTCGCCCGACTGCCGCGTATCCGCGATCTGACCGACCTGAAAGACGCGCCTCTTCGATGAATACTGGGTTGAAGTCCCGCTGATCGATTGGGAAGGGGAACAGTTGATCCGAATCTCGGTCCAGGGATATAACACCGGGCAGGATATCGAAGCGCTTATTCAGGCGCTCACCTGGCTGCTCCCCGAGATGCGCCGTTAGAGTGAGGCCTCGTTCGCCCATCGGCCAGACGAAATCCCGTTCCACCGTCAGGTGCTGAAATCCGTGCCGGACCAGGATCGGTCGGCTCATCGCACCTGCGTCGACGACCACAAAATTCCTGCCTCGCTCAGCCGCTTCCAGGATTCGCCGCTGCAGGATGGCAGTATACCACCCCTGGCCGCGGAATTCCTCCAGCGTAGCACCCCCAAAAAGCCCGCCAAACTGGCTGCCCGGGTGGAAATAGATCCAGCCCGTGCTGACCGGACGTCCTTCGAGGTAACCGACATAAACGCTGAGATACCCAGGGATATCGAAGTGCGGTATCATGCGCTTCTTCAGCCAGCGAAAATCGCCTCCATTCACCTGCTCTTCGACCCTGAGAACGTCATCCAGCTGCTCGACATCAGTCAAGCGCTGGATCTCCAGCCGCCTCCGAGGTGCTGAAACAAATTCAGAAGCATGCAAATCGAGCACCAGGACTGCAGCCGGGTCGTCATCCGGCTAAAGCCGTGTGCGGCCAGCCTTTCTGGCAGATCGGGAGGCAGATCATGGTCAAAAACCTGCCAGGAAAACGGCTGGTCGAACTTTTGAAAAAAAGCGATCTGGTCGAGGATCGCCTGGTCCAGCTCTCCTGGCTCGAGCCGGCTGTAGAGCACAAAATTCATCCCCGGCGCCGGCCGGATTATCCGGGTGAGCTGGGGGAAAGTCTGCTTTTCAACACCGGGCGTCTCAATATCGATCCGCAGCTCGCGGTCGTGCAGGTCCAGCAGCTCTCTTCGGTCCATTTCCCCAATATACCATAAGGTCCAGGCTTCAATCGAAGCGATCCATTGTGTTATGATAAATGCCTGTTATCTTCAAAACCGGAGCAGTTTACGCATGCGCATTATCTCGATTATTTTGGGGGCAATCGCGATCATTCACGGCTTGATCCATTGGATGCGGTTTACTGCCTGCTGGGAGCTGGCATTTGTGTCTGAAATGTCATATAAAACTACCCTGCTAGAAGGACGCCTTGATGTTAGCTCAGCAGGTATGCGCCTTTTTGCTGTTTTGTGGCTGCTTTGCACGGTGGGTTGGATCGCCGGCGGTCTGCTGTTGGCATTTAGAAGGCAGGTTTGGACCCAGGTGATGCTCGCGGCTGCTTTGCTCTCGCTGATCCTGTGCATATTGGATTGGAATGCTGCTTCTCGCGGCTTTTGGATTGATATCATCTTTGTGATCGTTTTGTTCTTTGTTTTTGGATTTCGCCTGAAGCCATCTCCCTTTCCAGATTTCAGCGGCACGCCGGTCTATCCAACCGAAATTATCGCAGTTCCACCCGGGCTTCCGGCCCAGGTCGAGCGTTTCTTCCGCCTCGAATACCCTGACGGCAGACTGCCTGTCTATCGTACTGCGGTGCTGAGCGGTCGGGGGACCATGCGGATCATGGGGATCAAATTCCCTGCCAGGATGCGCTTCACCCATATCGCCGGTCAGGGCTACCGCCACTATATGGAATGCACGTTTTACGGCATCCCGATCTTGAAAGCTAACGAATATTTCCTTGAAGGTCGCGGCCACCTTGAGCTGCCATTCGGCGTCACCGAAAACGAGCTTACCGTGGACAGCGCCGCGAACCAGGGTCTTTGGGCGGAAATGCGATCCTACCCATCCTCCTATCTGGCGGATAAGCGCACGCGCTGGGAGGCTGTCGACGACCAGACCGCGCGCCTTTATGTCCCCTGGCAGAATGGCGAGCAGGAATTTACGGTCCGCTTCGACCTGAATACCGGCCGAATGCTGGGGATGGAAACGATGCGCCATCGTGATGCAAAATCCGGCCTGATCCGCTGGGAAACGAGCTCTGTTTTACCCCCGATCCGAAAGGAGGTCCGGCATTAGAGCTCGGCACCGCGACCTGGGCGGATGAAGGCACGCCCTGGCTGGTTTTTCTGATAGAAGATGCGGTCTACAACGCAGATGTGTCTGCCTACATTCACCAGCGCGGCCCATAACCTTATTCGATGATAGAATACCCCCGATGTCAAAACACCTTCTCCTTGTCGACGACGACGCCCTGATGCGGCGCAGCCTCTCCTTCAACCTCCAGCAAAGCGGTTACCGCACCAGCACGGCGGCAAACGCAGAAGACGCGCTGGACCTTGCCCAGCGGGACGCACCAGACCTGGTACTTCTGGATATCGGCTTACCGGGAATGGATGGATTGGAAGCGCTCAAACGGATTAAAGAGAGGCTCAACCTCCCGGTGATCTTTCTTACATCCCGGCGTCGAGAGCTGGACGAAGTCCTCGGTCTGGAGCTTGGGGCTGACGACTACGTGACCAAGCCATTCGACCTGGACGTGCTGTTGGCCCGGATCAAAGTCGTCCTGAGAAGAACCGAGCAGCACCCGAATCCGGCTCGCTGCAAATTCGGCGCTGCAAGTCGGGGATGTATTGATCGACCCGGCCGCACATACGGTATCCGTCGCCGGAAGCGTTGTCGAGCTCAGCCCGAAGGAATTCGACCTTCTCCATACCTTTGCCTTGCAGCCCGGGTTGGTCCTGACTACCGATGACCTGCTGGCTCGGGTCTGGGGGGCAGAATTTATCGGCCAGCCCCAGGTGGTTTATGTCCACATCCGCTGGCTGCGCGAGAAAATCGAGACAAACCCAAACCAACCGGAACGGATCGTCACAGTGCGCGGAGTTGGATATAAATTAATCCCGGTGGGGGCCTGAGCTCAGCATGCTACGGTCTCTGCGCGGCCGCCTGGTCCTTAGCCATATTTTCCCGCTCCTGATCGTCGTGCCCTTGATGTACCTGGGCATTTCCTTTGTCTTCGAGACGCGCTTTCTGATCCCCAGGCTGGCGTCGGACCTGATCAGCGACGCCCGCCTGCTCACGGATGTTGCCCGTCGGGATTACCTGGCTTATGGTGACGATCGCAGCCTGCAGCTGTACCTGCTGAGATTGCAGCCTAACCCTCAGGTGCGCCTGGTCTATCTGAAGCCGGACGGAACAGTAGCGTACTCGAACGACCCCAGCTACCTCACCCATGCGGGCGAACAAATCACCGTTCCAGGGCTCGAAAAAGCCCTGAACGGCGAAGAAGTCATCCTGACCAGCTATTCATTCCTTCCAGGCCAGCCGTATTCAATCAACGTGCTCCTGCCAGTGACCATATCTCAGGACCAGGTTATTGGCGTGCTTTGGATGACCTATTACGAATTATCGATCACTCAGCTGTTCCAACAAACCAGGACGCTCAGCATCGCGATTGCCGGGGGCGGGCTGCTGATAGGCGCTTTACTCGGACTGATCCTGGCGCTGAGCATCGGCCGGCCTGTCCGCCAGGCGACCGCTGCGATCCGCGGGTTGGCTCGCGGCGAGCAAAGCGAAGTGCTTGTTGAGCAAGGCCCGGAAGAAATCCGCAGCCTGGTTCGGGAGGTCAACGTGCTTGTCACCCGCCTGCACAGCCTAGAGCAGTCCCGCCGGCAGCTGCTTGCCAATTTGGTCCACGAGCTCGGCCGCCCGCTCGGTGCGCTGCGCTCGGCGATTTAGGCGCTCAATCGTGGCGCAGCTGAAGACCCCCAGCTATTTCAGGACCTTACGACGGGCATGGACGAAGAAGCCGCACGCCTTCAGGGGATCCTGAACGAGCTGGCTCACCTGCACGACCAGGTGCTTGGCTCGCTGGAGCTGAAGCGCGAGCCGGCCGAATTATCGGATTGGCTGGTACGCATGCTCATCCCATGGCAGGAAGCGGCTTATGAAAAACGGATTGACTGGCAGACCGAAATCCCGCCCGACCTGCCAGAAGTCTCCATCGATCAGGTGCGCTTTGCCCAGGTGATCGGCAACCTGGCCAGCAATGCAGTCAAGTACACCCCGACCGGCGGCAAGGTACTGGTTTCTGCTGGCGCTGAGGATGGACAGGTCTGGATCTGCTTTCGCGACAGCGGCCCTGGAATCCCGGATGACGAGCAGAAAAAACTGTTCCAGCCCTTCTATCAAGGATCCTACGGTCAGCGGATCAAGCAAGGGATGGGATTAGGGCTGAGCATTGCCCAGGACCTTGCAGTCGCCCACGGTGGTCGGATCACGCTGAAGAGCTCACCCGGATCAGGGAGCGCCTTCACAGTCTGGATTCCCTCGCTGGAGCCTTCATCTTCCAATGAGCCGCTCCCCAACGATTAAAGCTCCCCATATCTTCTGATCTTCTTAAGGTCAGCTTTAGGTTGCCGCAAACCGCTCATAAAGACGCTGGAGCGGTTTACAGGTATCCTATTCGCTACTTGAGCCACAGGTTCCGGGTTTGCATTTCCCGGTGATGCAAACAACCTGGGCTTATCCATCAACCACATCTAACCATAAGAGGTGAGAAGAAATGAAAAAAACCATCCTGATATCGATGTCCATTATTGCAGCGATGCTGCTTGCGTCATGCGGCGCGCCGATCGAATCGCTGCAAGGTCAGGCCGCACAGGCTCTGCGAGATGCCAGCGAGATGCTGGAGCCGCAAGAATCTGCTGAGTCTCAGCCTGAAATTCAGCCTCAACCGATCAAGGCGCAGAAACCCGTTCCATCTGCAACCCCCGGTGCGCCGGTGGTAAGCCTGCCGGCTGAATCAGCCGGGCTGCTGAATGCTTACGAAGGCGCGCTGACCGAAATCTACAATTCGGTCAATCCCTCGGTCGTTAAAATTCGCGTGCTCACAACTGCTACGGGTATGAACTTCACCCTTCCTCAGGAAGGGATGCCGCAGATCCCCGGACTTCCGTTCAATTTTGGCCCGAATGAAGCGGATCCCAACCAGGGTGAACAAGCTCCACAGGCTCAGCCGTATGGCGAAGGCCAGGGCTCAGGATTTGTGTGGGACAAAGAAGGACATATCGTCACGAACAATCATGTCGTTGAAGGCGCCAGCAAGATCGAAGTCACGTTCTATGATGGCTCTACCTATGAAGCAGAGCTCGTCGGAACGGACGCCGACAGCGATCTGGCTGTGATCAAGGTTGAAAAACCTGCCGATGAGCTCCAGCCGGTGCAGCTTGCCGAACTCAACCAAGGTGCAGGTCGGCCAGCTTGGGATTGCAATTGGTAACCCCTTCGGGCTGGAGAACTCCATGACCATCGGAATCATCAGCGCAATCGGCCGCACAATGCCGAGCGCGCGAAACAATGACCGGTGGGCCGAGCTACTCTATCCCGGATGTGATCCAGACCGACGCGCCCATCAACCCCGGCAACTCCGGCGGCGTACTGGTCGACGACCAGGGCCAGGTGATCGGCGTCACCTATATGATTGAATCTCCATCCCGTGCCAACGCAGGAATCGGTTTTGTGATCCCGGCTTCGATCGTCGGCAAGGTAGTGCCTTCGTTGATCGAGAATGGCGGTTATCAGCACCCATACCTGGGCATCTCCGGGATGGACCTGAACCCCACCCTGGCGGAAGCGATGGATCTCGACCCGCTTCAGCGTGGCGTTTTGGTTGGCGATCTGACCTCGGGCGGCCCGGCGGAAAAGGCCGGCTTGCGGGGCAGCACGAAGAGTGCGACAGTGGACGGCCAGCAGATCCAGGTCGGTGGCGATGTGATCGTTGCGATCGAAGGCACAGAAATCAATGGAATGGATGACCTGATTTCTTATCTGTCCAGCAGCACGGAAATCGGACAGGCAAGTGACCCTGACCGTATTACGTGATGGCAAGGAAACCCAGCTCAGCGTGAATTTGGAAGCTCGCCCGATGGCCACGACCGAAACGGCGCAAGTTCCTTCAGAAAATCCTGAACAGGCAAGCGGTCGACCTTGGATAGGCATCACTGCGGGCAGCCTTACGCCTGCGATCGCTGAGGCGATGGACCTTCCGGAAGATCAGACCGGCGTGTTGGTTGAGCAGGTTGTGAATGGCAGCCCGGCAGAGGAAGCTGGTTTGCTTGCCAGCGATCAGGCTGCGACGATCGACGGACAGCCAGTCATCATCGGCGGGGATGTGATCACCGCCATCGAAGGCAAAGAGGTCGGATCAATGGAAGACCTGGGCACCCTGCTTCAGCAGTACAAGCCTGGCGACGAAATCACCCTGACCATCCTTCGAGATGGAAAGCAGCTGAAACTGTCGCTCACCCTCGGCGAGCGGCCTACCAGCCAGTAGGCTTGAATAAGGATTATAAATCAAAAGAGGCGGACTTTCAGACCGCCTCTTTTTAATTCATGATTAGGAGCTTTTATAGCATCTTCCCCCTGGATTTGCGTAAAAATTCACAATTCGACCATTCAATGCTATAATTCTCACACCGATCTATCACCGCTGCCTCATTCCAATCCAACTCATCAATTAAATTGAGGAGAAGCCATGGAAGCCAATCAACCTTCCGTCGTCAGCATCCAGGATACCACCGCAAATCCTGCCCCGCTAGGTTTGCTGGCCTTTGGTATGACCACAGTCCTTCTAAACCTGCATAACGCCGGTTTGTACGAGCTCAGCTCGATGATCCTGGCGATGGGGATTTTTTATGGAGGGATCGCCCAGGTCATTGCCGGGGTGATGGAATGGAAAAAGAAAAATACCTTCGGCGCGACCGCATTCACATCATTTGGCATGTTCTGGCTGACCCTGGTCGGGCTGATTGTGCTTCCCAAGATGGGTTGGTCAGAGCCCACTTCAAACAGCGCAATGGTAGCATTCCTGGTGATGTGGGGGATCTTCACTACCTGCATGTTCATCGCAACCCTGAGACTAACCCGTACGCTGCAGTTCATTTTTGGATCGCTGCTCGTGCTGTTCTTCCTTCTGGCGATCGGCGACACGACCGGGAATGCAGCAATCAAGACCTTTGCCGGGATCGAAGGGATTATCTGCGGGCTTTCCGCGGTATATACCGCAGTTGCCCAGATCTTGAATGAGGTCTACCAAAAGAAGCTTCTACCGCTATAGCGCGAACGACCATAATTTCCGCTCACCCGGAAGATGTGAGCATCGATTTTGCAGCTTCAATCTGTTCTTTGTCGCCGATCAAGCCAACTCGGTCACTCGCAAGAAACAGGGTCGACGATTTTGGGTTGGCGAGCAATTGGCTGTCTCGTAGAATAGCAACAACTGACGCTCCAGTGTGGGCGCGCAAATTGACTTCCGCAATCGATTGGCCCATGATCGGGCTGTCCGTCTCCAGGTGCACCCATGCGACTTCGATGTTGTTCATCGCGCCAATCAGACTGTGCATCACGCGGTGGTTTTCGTCAAGATCATTTTGGAGGTCGTAACCCTCCTGGTGCATGGCATCGGTGTAACGATATATCTCTTCCAGTGGAAAACCAAGCAGTAAGAGCGTATGGCGTAGGATCTCAAGACCGCCTTCCAGCTCGGAGTGAATCACATATTGAGCGCCTGACTGGGACAACAGCCTCACACCATCTCTGGATACCGCTCGAGCGATGATCGGGAGCTCGGGCGCGAGATCATGGGCCGTTGTTATCACAAGCTCGTTGGATGATTCGTCAGAACCTGCAGCAACCAGTAACCGGGCTTTATCCATCAGTATTCAGAAGATATTTTAGTACGCCTTCACTCCAATCCCTCGCCCGACCAGGGATGGGTCCGTTCATCCACGATCCATCAAACCGCGCAGCAGGACTACGGTGCTTGCGACGGAAATGGATAGGCCTAATACAATCCCAGCTGCTGGCGTCCAGCCCCAGATCTGGCTGAGGCCAAACCCCAGGATGGTGGCCAGGGCTGTTTGACCGAGCGCACCTGGAACTGCAATCGCACGCACCCTCCACAAATCTCGGATGGAAAAATGCAACCCAACACCGAACATCAAGAAAATCACCCCCAGCTCAGCCAGCTGGCTGATCGTCTCGGTGTCCCCCACAAAACCCGGCGTAAAAGGTCCGATTACAATCCCGGCAAGCAAGTATCCTACGATGGTTGGCAGGCCAATTCGGCGGGCAAGCAGCCCACCGATAAAGGCTGCCACCAGCGCCACTGCGATATTAATCAAAAGCGATAATTCATGCATCGCCGGAAAAGCTCCTTCGTTTTCTTTTCAATAAAGATTTTACTCTGGAACTCTTCGCTCCCCGGCGCGAATCTCCACCGGCAGGCGGTTGCTCGGCGGTGGGAGGGGACAGGTTGCAAACTCGGTAAACGCGCAGGGCGGGTTGTATGCCCGGTTGAAATCAATCACAACCCGGTCCCCTTCCGGAGCTCCGGCCGTCAGATAGCGCCCGGCTGGATAGGTCTCTTTCCCACTCGTGGCGTCGCGGAATAAAAACCAGAGCCTGCCTTCTTCAATCTCGACAGGCTCGAGCTGGAGCTGCTGACCATGCAGGGAAAACTCGACCATCCCGGGGCAGGGCATCTGGACGATATCACCGAGCACATTGATAATCTGAATCGAAATGCGGACTGATGAAGGGGATAAACCGCCCAGGCACACGAAAGGCCGGGTCGATCGGAAACCAATCCAGGCCAGCAAACCTTCGTAAAGCTGGATTGCGAGGATCGAAAACCCGCACCCCAAACCGCTCCCCACGTTGGATCACAAAAATCTTCAGTTCGTTTACGTAGATTGGCTCGGATAAATCATCTTCGATCTTGATCGGCGCGTTTTGGACGAGCGAATCCCCAAGGAGCAGCTTCACACCTCCAGCGGCTTCCAATCGGATTTCCCCACCGCTCAAATAGAAGCTTCCTGCAAACTCCGGCCCAGAACCAACCGGCAGCCGTACCAACGCGGAAGGGTCGGCGCCCATCCGGTTCGCTCCCGGCTCCAGCCAGAACAATCCCGCGGTCGACAGCCAACCGTGCGGAGCGGCCAGGTTTCTGGCGCGATCGCTGCGCCATTTTTCGATCTCATCAAAATATGGGTCAGCCATGATCACATCCTGTCAGCGGGAGGCGCCTCTACGGAAGGAATTGGTATAGAAGGAAGGCCTGCGCTGAGCTAACTGGCATTGCGGTCCAGCTCTGATTCAACCATAATTCGAACGAGCTCCTCAAAAGTCGTCCACGCTTCCCAGCCGAGCATCCGGCGGGCTTTTTCGGGATCGCCGACCAGCAGATCGACATCCGCAGGGCGTAGAGACCTCGGATCCTGGACCACATAATCACGGTAGTCTAACCCGACCGCATCAAAAGCAAGCTCGGCGAAGCGACCCACGGTGTGCGTACGTCCGGTCGCCAATAGGAAATCCTCCGGCTGGTCCTGCTGCAGCATCAGCCACATCGCTTCGACGTAATCAGGAGCAAAGCCCCAATCTCGCTGCAATTCGAGGTTGCCGAGCGCAAGCTGGTGATCCAACCCCAGCTTGATCCGGGCTGCGGATCGGGCGATCTTACGGGTGACAAACTCATGGCCGCGCCGCGGGCTCTCGTGGTTGAAGGCGATCCCCGAGACTGCAAAGAGATGATAACTCTCCCGGTAGTTGACCGTGATCCAATGTCCGTACACCTTTGCGACCCCATACGGGCTGCGCGGATAGAAGGGCGTCTCTTCAGTCTGCGGGATTTCGACGACTTTCCCAAACATCTCGCTCGTGCTGGCCTGGTAGAAGCGGATATCCGGATCCACAAGGCGGATCGCATCCAGGAGGCGGGTGACCCCAAGTGCAGTCACTTCGCCGGTGAAGACCGGCTGAGCCCAGGAGGTCTGGACGAACGATTGGGCGGCCAGGTTGTAAACTTCGTACCGGGCGATGCTCGTTGAGCAGGTCGATCATGGATGCCTGGTCGAGCAGGTCTCCCGAGACGAGCGTCAGATCGTCCTGGATGTGGCTGATCCGCTCAAAATTAACTGTGCTCGAACGGCGAATCATCCCAATGACCTGGTATCCCTTCTGGAGCAGGAATTCAGCCAGGTAAGAACCGTCTTGCCCGGTGATTCCGGTGATTAATGCTCGTTTTGATGTCATTCGAAGTTCCTTTCTTCGATAAACGATATCAGGGACCGATCGATTTGTCTGCTAAGCCACTTAGCAAATCTATACGATCAAAAGAAAACGGTTTTTATAATCTCTTGAAGATTGCGGTATAGTTGGAGCGAGTACCGGTCTCACCGAATGCCTGCCCCTTGCGAAAACTTCGAACGCCCCGCTCCTGAAACTGTCGGCAAGCGCATTGCCAGGCTGCGATCCGAACACGGTTGGACTCAGCAGTCGTTGGCTTCACGGCTGGCGATATCACGCGTCGCCGTCTCGCACATCGAAATGGACCTGACCTATCCCCAGCGAGCGGACAGTCATCTTGCTGGCCGGACTGTTCAAGCTCTCCCCGCAGGCGCTGGTTGAAGGCACGACTTACCCGCTGGCAAAGGCTGAGCGGCTGCCGGAGACAACCTGCAGCTACACGCAGCTTGAGCTCAATCTTGCCCTGTTTGAGAATGACCTGGAGTGGCTTGAAAAACTGCCGAATTCACCCGAAAAATCCCGGCTGACCGCTCAAACGCTTGAAAGCTGGACACCCCGGCTTGCTAGCCTCGCCGAAACCGGATCAGGCGAGCATGAGCGCGAGCTGCTCGAAAATGCCCGCCTGAAGCTCCGAAAGTGGCTGGATAATCTTCATTAACATGCCATCGGTATAGATATTTATGAAGTGAAGACCGGCAGTTGGACAGTTGCCGAAAGCACTTCCGATAAATCCGCCCCCGCTTCAACCCGGCTGCACGGAACACGCAGGCCTTGAAGCTGCCCTTCAACAGTTTTCGAGCTGAAATGTCCCCCAAACGTTAAGGCATCGATCAGAACTGCCACCGGCCGCATTCCTCTGCGCATCAGCAGATCTGCAGTTTTGAATACCGCTTCTGAGGCGCTGGGTGTAATCATCACTGCTGTGCTGCCACGCGGCATATGCCGGGCCTGGGCTTCAATCAACCCCTGGAGCGGGAGGGTGGACTCGACCTTGAGCAGCGCCAGCGCCTCCAGCACTTTGCTCAGTTGCCGACCGCCCCGGTCGGAAGGCAGGATTTGAAGCGTCGGGCCGGCAGTGACCAATCCAACTGCACGCCCGCGCTGCAGGTAGTAGCGTGCCAATGAAGCCGCTACTGTCACACAATATTCAACCGTCGAAGGCGGCAGCTTGAATTGGAAGCGCGCCCGCCAGAAATCTCGAGGGTCAAACTCGGGGTGCTGGTACGGCAAGGAGGAGTGGACAGTACGCGACGCGTCCAGGAAAATCCAGACCTCGGCGAGTGGATCTAGCTCAAATTCCTTGACCATCAGGCGGTCTCGCCGGGCTGTGCTCACCCAATGGATGCGATTGAGCGGATCGCCGGGAGCATATTCGCGAACCCCTGCCGCATTCGACGTGATCTGAGGGGTACGCCGACGCAATGCTTCTCCCCCGGGAAGCAGGCCGGGCGGATTTGGGAAGCTCTGGACGTCGACCATCAAAGGATAGACCAGCACGGAATCCCGGCTGGGAATGATCCGACGGGCAGGGAAGAAACCAAAGAGGTCGCCAGAGATCAGCTCCGTTGGACCGAGTGGGAAAATCCCTCGTTCTACCAGACGGGTGCGGGAGAGATAGGTGCGGCTTTCACGGCCGCCGATTAAGGTCAACACATGCGATCCACGCGAGCCTGGCACCGGTGAGCGATCGCGCACTTCTACCCAGATGCAGGGCAGCCGGCTGGTATTCTGAATTTCAAATCGTTCCTCAAAGACCTGCCCAACCTGCGACCTCAGCGAACGGGCAGTCCGGTTGATCCGAATCCCGCGCAGCGACAGCCTGGACATGATCCAGTTTATCAGAAGCAGGCCACCCCACAGATAGCTCAATCGGAAATAAAGCGCCGAGCCTGTCAGCGCAGCTGCGATCATGCTGACTGCCAGCAAGCTGAGGACAATCAAGAGGGGATTTGTCATTCAACCTCTTTTTTTTCCGCTGCCCCAGCATCCTTCCTCTTTCCTGAACGTTCCATACCTGTCAGCGGATCTCCCCCAGGGACGGGGACGTTATGCAGGACTTCCTCTACGACCTGCTCTGAATTCAAATCTCGCAGCCGGGCTCCAGGACCCAGGATGACGCGGTGTGCCAGGGTAGGGACCGCCAGCGCTTTGATATCATCCGGCAGGATATAATCTCGGCCGTCCATCGCTGCCCGGGTCTGGGCAGTTCGGAACAGGGCAAGGCTGCCGCGTGGGCTTGCACCCAGGTAAACTTCTGGATGCACGCGGGTCTGGTGAACGATCTCTACGATGTAGCGTTTGAGGGCAGGAGCGGCATAGATGTCTTTTACATCCTGCTGAGCTTCGACCAGCTCTTCAACAGAGACGACCTGGTCGAGGCTGGCAAATGGGTGCTGGTATTGCTGGCGTTCAAGGACGCGGACTTCATCCGCAGCGAGCGGGTACCCCAGGCGGACGCGCATTAAAAACCGATCCAGCTGCGCCTCCGGGAGTGGAAACGTCCCTTCATATTCAATCGGATTCTGGGTCGCGAGGACGATAAATGGATGCGGGAGGGGCCTGGTGACACCGTCTACGGTGATTGTGCCTTCTTCCATCGCTTCTAGCAGTGCCGCCTGGGTCTTCGGCGTCGCCCGGTTGATTTCATCTGCCAGGACGACCTGAGCCATCACTGGACCGGCGCGAAATTCAAATTCGCGGGTCACCTGGTTGAATATCGATACTCCGGTCACGTCGCTGGGGAGCATATCCGGCGTGAACTGAATCCGGCTGAACGAACATCCCAGGGAGCGGGCCAGGCTGCGCGCCAGCATCGTCTTGCCAACTCCAGGGACATCCTCAATCAGCAGGTGGCCCTGGCACAGGAGCGCGACGACAGACAGCTCGACGGTATCACGTTTCCCGATGATCACATTCTCAATATTCTGGATCACTCGCACAGAAAAATCCTGTAAATTACCCATCATTCCTCCTCTAGGAATTAAAGCCAGCAGCCTGCATTGTAGCAGTGAATCTGATATTCTAACAATAGAAACAGATTAAGTACTCCCCAGGAGGCGTTGAAGTTCATAACCCAGTCATGCTGCCGGTTCCCGACCATGGATCTATTACTTCTTCCGGCCGCTGGAACAAAGGTGAAAATCCTCTCATACCCCTGCAAACTCAAACGGCTGTGCCGTCATAAATTGGCTCGCAGCGTTCTCTGCGTAAGTGTGGAAATCCCCCAGGTCGAGCTTCATCGCCTCCGCGCCTGGAGAGAAATCGAGCTCCTTCAAATCCACCCAGAAGATGTTGGGAGACAGCGTCGATTCGAAGAAATACAGCAGGTTCTTATGGTCTGCCACCGTGCGCCAGAGGGTGGACGCGATGTTGGGCTGGTCGGGAGTGGAGATGCCCAGGGGTACCGAGCAGTTGCGGATCACGCTGAAGACACTGGCTGCAGCCAGGCGGGTGTCATCCACCTTGGGTATGGCGTTGATGTAGAAAGAGGCGCGCACAAACCGGTCGGCGGCGCGGTCGGTACCCGGCAGCATCACCGTCCCGCCGATGTCTTGCCAGTACTCGTTGAGGGCGAGCTGCTTCTCGAAAGTGGGCGAGTTGGTCATCACCTGGTAGGCGCGGTCATGGTGGATTACCAGCTTACCGCCGATGTATTCGAAGATGGCGCTGTCGCCGGAGGCGTCCGAGACGGACAGGTGCAGGGTGGCCATGAAATCCTTGCCCGGGACGGTGGTGGTGACGATAGCAAAGGTCTCTGCGTTCATCACGTCTACCACCTCTTGGACAGTGGCGCAGGTATCGAGCACGTACTGCGCCCAAGCAGCGATCGAGAGGCCAGGGTTTTGGTCGTCCCAGGGGGTGTAATCGGATTCTACCAGCCACAAGATGTTAGCAGATAAACCCTTCTCGTTCAAGCCATCCGTGGTGGAGATATCGTAGCCAGAAGCGATCAGGCTGCCGTATTTCAATTCCCAGATCAGCGAGCGCGGTCCAACGCTGCCATGGCGGGTCATGCCGCGCGGGAAAGCCCACAGGTTGGAGTGGATATCTTCCTTCCAATCCATCGAGCGGGCGGTTAACACCGTCTGGTCAGGTCCAAGGTAAACGACACGAGTGCACATCTGTTTTGCTCCTTCTTACCTTTGTGTTTGGATATAACGTGGAAACCATTCTACCCTCAATTTCTTGCACAAATACGATAATGTTGCTTGAGAATTGCTGATGTTTCATGTCGTCCAGTTTATCAATTCCACTCAAGTGCCGCAGAGCAATGAAGCACCTCTTTCGAGTATACTTGGAAAACCAACACGCATCCTGACAGGAACAATTAATGACTACAGAGCCTATCCTGGTGACCATCCTGCATACCAACGACATGCACAGCCGGCTGGAGGCGATGAGCAAGCTTTCAAGCTTCGCCCGCCAGCGCCGGCGTCAGCTGGAAGCTGGAGGCCGCAAAGTCCTGCAGTTTGACTCCGGCGACGCCGCAGACCGATCGCTCGATTTCACCGGTGTTACGAAGGGAGCGGCTTTCCCCCGCATCCTTTCCGCGATGGGCTGCGATCTCCAGTCTCTCGGGAACGCGATCAGCGTGACGTACGGACCAATGGCAGCAGTCGAAATGGCAAAGCGGGCAGATTTCCCGGTTCTGGCAGCAAATTTCTTCAAAGACGATGTGCCGCTTTTCGACGAATTCGCAGCCACTGCAGTCTTCCAGGTGAGCAAGGATCAAAAAATCGGGGTCGTCGGGCTAACCGTGCATGCGCCTGATATCTACCGCATCTTCGGTTTTGAAGTCCAGGATTACCGTCAGGTCGCCCGGTTCTGGGTCGAGCAGCTCATCGACCAGGGCATCCGGACAATCATCATCCTGTCGCACTTGGGGTTGAATGAAGACCGCCTGCTGGCCGATTTCGTCCCAGGTATCGACGTGATCATCGGAGGCCATTCTCATTCCACTCTGCCGGACGGGGAATGGTGCAGCGGCGTGCTGATCGCCCAGGCTGGCGACTATGCCCAGATGCTCGGCCAGGTCGATTTGATCATCGATCCCGTATCCGGCCGGGTGATTTCAAAGAAAGCCGCTCTAATTCGAATCCCGGATGATTCGCCCCTCGATCCGCTTGTCGAAGAGGCTATTCGCGCCGCTTTGGAAGAAGCAGAAACCATCTTTGCCAGCCCAATCGCAGCACTTCAGGCACCTTTAGGCCTCGACCATTTCCACGAATGCGAAATAGTCGATTTAACCGCAGATATCCTGCGCGAAAGGCTGGGTGCTGACGTCGCGATGATCTGCAGCGGGCTGTTTCACCAGGGGCTGCCATCAGGGATCATCACTTTAGGCATGCTGAATGCAGCCTGTTTCACGACCGCCAATCCGCAGCTCACGGCGCTGCGCGGCGAGCAAATCCTCGACGGGTTGGAGCGCGGGTTTGATCCAGCCTATTACGAGCGATATCTCAAATCATTCCGTGGGTCTCCAATCGGGATCCCAGGAATCAGCGGTATGAAAGTGGAGGCAGACCCGAATCAAGCTGCCGGCCGACGGATCCAGCAGGTCATCGTCAACGGAACACCTTTGGAACTACAACAAGTCTACCGCGTCGCCCATACCGACGCCGAAGTGATCTCAGATATTTACGATGGCGGTTTTTTGAGCCTGGAAAAGGGCCAGGTCCTCAAAGAAGATGCCCCGATGATCGTGCGTGAGGCCATTGCGGAGTACCTTGGGAAACATTCCCACGTCCCACCACCTGTTCTCGACCGCTGGATCATTCTTAATCCATGATCCCTCCGAGACAGGATCAGGCAATGCGGATCGCTTACGGAACCAGGATGCCGCCAGGACTGATCGTCCCAAGCAAGGATATTGCCGCACCCAGATAAAAAGAGACCGGCTGGTAATCCAGGACGACCTCATGCCGGCCTTCCAGGAGGTGAACTGCCCGGAACAGGTAATTTGCCCTGTAGAGCGGCGCAGGTGAGCCGTCCACCCAGAGCCGCCAGCCCGGATACCAGGTGTCCGAGATCACCAGCCAGCCCGGATGATCAGCCGTGACGCTGAAAGACAGCCGGTTTGGGTCAGACCCGGACGATTTTTCTTCGATCTGTTGACCGGAAGCGACTCGCGTGCGGAGAATGCAGGCGCCAGGCAGGCATCCACCGGCCTAAAGTCCTCCCCTTCCAGGATAACCTGCTGGTCAAAATCCGTCCCCTCACGCAAAATCCATTCGCGAGCCTGCGACAGGCTTATCTGCCATGATCCCGCACGGCACCCAGCGCAGGCGTTCGCCGTTGAATTCTTGGTAGCTCACTCCCCCGGAACTCCTGCCTGCTGCGAGATTCGATCAGGCGCACGCCCATCAAATCCAGAAGCTTGAGGCGGGTTTGAGGGGAAGCGTCTTGAAGGATCTTCAGCCAGTCCGCGTAGCGCCCGGGTACAAGCGGGTCGAAATTGTTCGTCGTCGGGATTCGACCTAGCATCGGGGTGTTCGGGAGCATCACCCTTCTTAAGCTCTGCCAATCCTCACCCGGGTTGAACGTGTCGAAACGCAGAAAGCGGGAATACTTCAGCCATTCCTCCTGCGGTCCCGCCAGGTGAAGCCTGCCGCCTTGCAGAGGTGAAGGTCAGGCTGCTGGCGGTGAGCGCCGGGTCATACAACTCGACGGATGCGCCTGGGTTTAAGCCCAGCCCGGCGACCAATAGATCCACCGCAATGAAGGCTGTGACTGCCCACTGCCAGCGACGCTTATGAAATGGGTGAGCAGAGGATGCCTGTTCGAGCCTGGGTGGAGACGGCTGAAACAGCTTCCACAGAATCACCAACCGGTCTGAACCTCGGTTTTAACCCAATCGCTTTGCGAAGGATGCCCGTTTTCCCTCTCAGACTTCGGAGCGCTCAACGCCAGGATCGCGGCGCCCAGACCAAAAAGCCCCAGGACTGCCATAGCGCGGATGAAACTCGGGCTGACCGTGCCTAAATAGAGCCAGGTAAGCCCCGCTCCAACCGAAATCGCAAAGCTGCCCATCACCGCCAGGCGCATCCAGTACAATACCCATCCTTCCGGCCTGCGCCAGCGGTCCGCCCCCATCCCGGCCAACAACGCCAGGGCGAATTCCACCCAGATCATCCAGCGAGTTGGCGCCTGAAACATATTAAAACTTGGAACGTGTCGATACAACCAGGGATAGACAGGCGTGTTGCTCCCCAACCCAAAAACAACAGCAATCCCGGTAATCAAGCCGAGAAAAAGCGCCAGGCGGCGAGAACGACTCGATAGATCGGATCGTTTGAAGGCGGAAACCAGTGCTGCCGATGCCAGCAGGAACGGCAGCAGCCCGACATAGATCGCATCCTCCCAATAGTTTGCATAACCCCAATAATCACCCGTCGCCGGGCTGCCAAACAAGCCCTGGCGCAATCAGGGTTAGAAAGCGCCACGGCCAGAAGGAATAATTCAATGCATAAGCATACTCAACGGCAGTTGAGCGCCCGGATAGCAGCAAGTATTCGACCGTAGGCATCAGCTGAATTGCGGCGATCGCTCCAGCCAATCCGAGCGCCAGTCCGTATCCAAGCAGTGATCGTACCATTCGATTGAGCTTGTTTTTTGAATCCGATGGAGCCTGCGGATCGTTCCAACCCCAGAACGCAGCCCATAGACCCGCAAGCACCAGCGTGTACCAGCAGGTTTGGGCATGACCGGCAAGCAGGGACATCCCAAGACAGAGGATCAGACAGGTCCGATCCTTCTTCCTGGATGCCGGTCCCTCCGGGGAAGGCGTCAGGTAGAGCAGAATCCACGGCAGCCAGGCCGAGGTTGCGTTGATGCTGAAAAAACCCAGACGGGCAACGAGATAACCAGAGAGCCCAAAAGCCAATCCGGTCACCGCCTGGGAAAGCGCTCCCCATCCCAATTTGCGAGACAGAAGGGCCATCCCGATCCCAGCCCAGGCAAGGTGGCAGGCGGCTATGACTGCCATCCCCCAGGCCATCAGCTCTTCCCCGCCAACTGCAGTTAAAAGAGGTAAGGCCAATATGCTGGATAGGCCAGCCCAGATTGGTAGTTCGCGAACAGCGGCGCACCCATCCCGACGAGCGGATTCCAAAGCGGCAGGTGGCCTGAGAGGATCGTGGTCCAGGCGAAGCTCCACCACGGCCCAAACTGGAGCAGCGGAGTGCCCCAAAACAACGCCTTTCCTCTCAGAAAAACCGGCGAAAGCAATGCCAGTGCGGCCAGCCAGATAGGAAGAAGCGGAAAGTGCAGCAAATTCCGAAATTGAATCCGCCAGCGGTTCATGGTTCGGTTCCATGGACGCGATAGACCTGATACTCGCCGTCTTCAGCAAACGGCTGAAGATAGCCTGCCGATCCTGGGTCCCAGCCGCCCAGGGAGCGCTCATCCGGCCCCCAAATGACAAACTGGATATCAAAGCGCTCGATCAGCGCCAGCCGGTTTTCGTCGTTGGTATTCCTATTGAAAAACGCCTCGACCTGCGGTTTTACTGCTGACAGTCGAATGCTCTCCGGTCCATGTCCGATCAGCACACTGACCGGCGCCCAGGCTGGCAACGAGTTGCCGGTCCTGAATGATGCCAAAACAGCTGATCCTGGCAAAGCGTTTTCCTGCAAACAAATAAATGAAGCAGCCTGATCGGCCGGAAGAAATAGGGGAGGGGCAGGCCGAGCCGCAGCGAGAATCCCCCCGGCTATCAGTAAAAAAGTCGATGGGAACACCAGAAACAGCGGGGACCACCTGACTATAGACTTCATTTTGAAAGGAAAATCCGTGAACTCTGGCGTGTCCAATCCAGACACCGCCAGAACGCACCAGGCTGCCCAGACGCCTTCAGTCAGCCTGCGCTGGAGCTCGAATGGAGCATAAGCCAGAAACGGAAATGAAAGCACCCAGCCGAGCGGCAGCCAGGCCAACAGAGGGTCGCGTTTCATCAATCCCTTAGCGCCAAACCAGGCGAATGGAATGAGCAGCCCGTAAGCCAGCAGGTAATGAGCCAAATGGGGAGAGCGGATGACGTTCTGAACCGTCCATTCCCGTGCGTACGGATCAAGAATTGATACTCCAAAATTGTAAGCGAGGAACAGTCCGGGTAGAGCTCCAGCCGCGACCAGCCAGGCAGCGATTCGCCTCGATTTCGTCCATCTCACTGCACCCTGCGGTTTTCGGAAGAATTCGTATACCGCCAATCCGATCCAATGGATCAGCATGACCACCCCGATGATAGCCAGGCTCAAGGGATTAAAAAAGCCTGCCAGCAGCCATAAAACTGAGAGCTTCACGGCAGAGCGCCTGGTTCTGCGATGATCATCGGGCAGGGAAGGCAGCCGCATTCATCAGATCCAGGTATGCCAGCAGCGCCCAAAGCGTCAGCGCTCGCCCCATCGCCAGGTGAGGCAATCCAAACAGGCTCAGAAAGCCGAAAGCCTCTGGAGAATAGAATTCCAGTGGGAGCGATCCCAACCAGGTCGAACGACCCGAAAGCACAATAATCCATCCAAGCCCGCCGCCCAGGCAGATCAATCCCACACTAGATAGCGCAAACGCCGATATTCGACGAAGCGAGCCGTGAAATCGTAGCTTGCGCATATGAACAGGATCCCGGCTGCAATCCGGAATAGATGAAACAAAGCGACCAGTTGTTCATGAAGCGCCGGCGGGGAGCCGAGCTTTCCTAACAGCAGATAGGGCAGATAAAAGTACAGGCCTGCCTGCGGATAAGCCGTATATGGCGACCGGAACAGCAGGTTGCCGCTCCAGCCGTTCAGCATTTTGGCAATATAAGAATTTCCGTCTTCAACACCAAAAACGAATCCGCTGAACCGGTACTCATCTCCCTGTGCTGAATATCCAATGATATAAGGGATCGTAGTAATGAACATCACAATCAGCGCGAAGAGCAGCACAGTCCTCCGCTCAGCCGCAGCTTGCGGCGGTTGAACCTGCTGCTGAGCAGGCAGGATGGTCTCGCTCACGACCCCTGCCTCCGCTTCCAGATGGTTCCAAGCCCGAGAAGCAGCCAGCCGAAGATTCCAATTGCGACACCCGCATAGACGGTGTCCGGGTGAAATTCGAAAACGAACTCGATGGGTTCCTGCTCCAAGCTTCACCGAACGCAGCACGCCTGCATACTTCTCGATCAATCCAGGTTTCCCATCCACCCAGACCTGCCAGCCTGGGTAATCGATCTCCGAGAGCACGACCCTCCCCGGACCAGTCGCATCTGCCTCGATCCGCTCTGGTTGCCAGCTGATTGGATCCAACGGGATGATTTCCGCCTCACCGTTTTCCGCATCCGGATCAACCCACAGGCGCGGCATTACCTTGAGGTTTTCGTAGAGTTCGAGTTGCTATCCACCTGACCCTTATATTCTAAGTCCGGCGTATTCAGGTCGAATTCGGACGCGACAAAACGGACATTCAACAGGCCGAGCAGCCCGGGATCGGGCAGGTATCCTTCGTTGTCCTTCGCAGGATCTCCGCCTGAGAACGGGGGGATCGAGACGGCATATCCCATCTGCAGAGACGCCAGAGGCCGGGACCATGAAATCGGCATAGGCTTTGAGGTGGAGCGGGTCCACTCCATCTGCAAGCTCAAGGTGTTGGAAGGCAGCGGTCTGCTGGGGGATGCTGTATGAGGGGGAATAGACTCGGTAAGAGCCGCCCTGCGGATTGATTCTTTGGATCTCCTCCGCCAGCAGAACTCCTTCAGCAGAGCACCAGATCCTTTGGACGATGCACGAACAGCGACCGGTCCATAACCCCCAGATCGATCACGCAGAGAGCGATCAAACCGCCCAACCAGATCTGGTGAGAGATCTGCCCGTTCAACCGCAGCAGGATCCAGATGACGACGATCGATGCCAGCGCTGCTGCCCAGCCGAAATTCAGGGGAGTGCTGCCTGCGATCGCAGTGACGCCCAGGAACAACGCGAGCAGGAAACCAGCATAACCAACTGTGCACAGGCTTGCCCGGCGTTTCGTTGCTGCGATCCAACGGCTGGGACATCCGTTCAAGCGCATGGGAAGCCAGCGCGGCTGCGGCTAGCCCGCTGACAAACAGCGCCCGAGCAGGGACGCGCAGCCAGCTGATCCCAGGCAGCCCGGTCAGCCAGCGATATGGCGGAAAATTTTCTCCCGATGAGATGAGTAACGAAATCAAAAAAACTGCCAGCCAGAATCGCGTTTCTCGCCGGGAGCCGGAAACTAAAGGCGCGAGAATTGCCAGAATCAGGACGACCTGGCTCAGATACAGCATATATTCGTGAAAACCGTGAAAATCGGGAACCGCCAGCCCGAGAAGCCTGGAGATTGGAAGCGAGTATGCCAGCCGGTCCGCCTGCGCCATCCCTGCCCTTGTCGAAAGACCAGCAAATTCGGCAAGCGGCAGAATAAGGGGTGCAGCCAGGAGCAGAGCCCAGCAGGTTTTGATGATCAACCCGGCCAATCGGATCGCGATGGGGTTGATTTTTTCAGCTTGGTCGGGGACAATGAGTTCCAGAACAGGCTGTAAGCGGCCCAGAGCAGACCTGCGCAAACGCACCAGCGTGGATCGGCGATGAAGATCAGCGCCAGGATCACCGGCTCCCAGGTTGGCAGCAAAATCGATTGCCATTTTGGGCGGATCTGGCTCGGATTCGAAGCTGCCAGCAGCCATGGAGTCCAGGGCACTGCGTAAAGCAGGGTCAGGTGCCCGGCGCCGTAATGGGCAAAGAATTTTGGAAGCGCCATAAAGACCAGACCGCCAAATATCGCAGAGCTATGTCCCAGGCCTTCCTTCCTCAACAGGATGTAAAGCCCCACCCCTCCCCAGAACAAGATGAGCAGCCACGAGCAGGTTGAAACCCAGGGGGAGTGGGAAAAGCAGTCCTATCCAGCCTGGCAGGTACCAGAGACCGGAAAGTGGGTTAGCTGCAAACGGCGCACCGCTGAAAATGAGCGGGCACCAGAGTGGAATCCGGTGGTCGATCAGGAGCGACTGGCGCAGGTAAACGGCGTAAGGATAATGAGTCAGGCTCATATCGGAAAATGCCGCTTCTGTAGAAGGGTAGGGAAAACCGCCTAACCCGGGGAGGAACAGGAGGGCAGGAATCACCAGCGGCCAGAATCGGTAGATCGAATTTCTGAGACCGCAGCCAGCTCGTTCGGTCTGACCTGCTCATGGTTGATAAACCTTGTAAATCGTCACCCCGTCCTGCGAATAGGCTTCTTCCAGATCCAGTATGGACAAATCTCCGAGCGCACGCTCGTCTGGGCCGTAAAAGACAAATTCGACTTCACGCTCGGAGAGGAAATCTCTCGCCGCTTGCGGGTCCTCGGCAGCATCCCTGAAAAAACTGGTCACAGCAGCTCGTTCTTCGTCTGCATGAACGGTCTCGAATGGATGGCCGTAAATCACCCTCTGGCCAGTCCTGCCTGGGACAAACATCCCCATCCTCGGTCCGGCCAGCACCAGCGATTCGGTCGAGGTGTTCACTTTCATCCATTCAAGCGCCTGTGCTTCACCGCGCTCCAGATAGAGCAGAGGATCACGCCTGAAAGCACCGTATTGGCCGATAAGCACCACCAGCAAGGTCGTCGGGATCGCCAATCCAAAAACGATCCGCCGATAAAGCTTCAGCCGTCCTTTGAGATAAGGCTCAAGGAAATCGAGCCCGCAGGCTGCAAGCCCAATCAGCGGTACGGAAGCGCCTGCCAGGAAACGCCGCTGCAGTCCAAACGGCGCAAATGCAAGCCCAAATGCCAGCACTGCCCAAACAAGCAGCAGCCGCTCGCTCCTTCGCGCGCCGCGGACAGCCTGCAAGGCGCCAGGTAGTGCCAGGAGCAGCACAGGTGAAAATGCGATCAGCAAATCCCAGGCCGGCGGAGTTGGGGTCAGGTTTTGGCTGTTCCAGGCAGCCAGGGCTCTGTCAGCTCTCACAGCCGCAACCGTATACAGGATCACCGGGATCCCTCCGATTGCGATCCACGCCATCTGGGTTAAATTGGAAACGACGACCGAGCGAGATCGGCTGGAAAGCATCTCCCACAAGACCATCCAACCCAGGATTCCCAGGACCAGGACGATAGAGAACGGCGACATGCTTCCAAGCCAGGCTGAAGCAAACAGGGCAAAGGCAGGATGCGCGATCCTGGCGAACCATTCAGTTCCAGTCGACTTTCCATCGGTTTCGATACCGTTCAATGCGGGGAGCAGCAACCAGAGCATATAATGCCAGGCTGATTGGAAAATGCGGATTGACATAGCCGGACAGGAACAGGAATGCTTCAGCAATCCAGAAATCGCTTGTGACTTTGCCAACCAGGAATCCCATCCAGCCCAGACCCAAGCCGAGGCAAGCCAGCGAAAATGCAAACACCCTTTTCCATTCTTCCGCCAACGCCGCCTGGTAGAACCTCCAGACCGCCCAAACCATCGCAGCGGCGCCAAGCAGGCGGGCGAGGTGAAAAACCAGCAGCAAAGGCAGATTCAACCCATTGGCAATGTGACCGAGGAGGAGATAGAATGTGAACAGGATTGCCCCCTGACCCGGATCGCTGGAATACGGCAGAGTGAATTTCCAGCTGCCGCTCCAACCCTGCATCATTTTTGCCAGGTATGAATTTCCATCAGCTGGATTTAATAAAAATCCCCCAAACACCGCATCCGGCCTGGCTGCCAGCAGCGCGCTGAGATACGGCAGCGAGATCAATAAAAGCAGGATGAGAACGACCCGGATTGGCACAAATTTTTCCGTGAACAGGTGTTTCGGCAACTATACAATGGCGAAACATGCCTGTCAAGAAAACCTGTCCAAACCTTGCGAGGTTGACGGGTCTGCGTCCCTTGTGTTTAAATGAATGAGCCTCTATAATCAAATTAAGATGAGCCGACCCTTTAAACTCTACCGACTGCAGCAAATCGATTCCCAGTTGGACGCGCTGCGCCTCCGGCAGGGTGAAATTGAAGTCGCCCTTCAGGATGACACCCGCATCCGCCAGATTCTCCAGAAAGTGGAGGATTGTAAAACTGAATGGGCTGCTGCGAAAAAGGCCCTCCACCTCGCCGAAGATGAAACTCAGAAGCAGCGGATAAAAATTGAGCTCACCGAATCAGCCCTCTACGGCGGTAAAGTCCGCAATCCTAAAGAACTTCAGGATCTTCAGAACGAATCGGCTTCGCTGAAGCGTTACCTGAGTGTTTTGGAAGACCGGCAGATCGAGACCATGCTCATTAGAAGAACAAGCAGCCGACCTTCTTAAAGAAGCCACAGCCGAAGCAAATCCAAATCGAGAATGAAGAGGCTCAAAGGATCCAGGCGCTTGAGCTGGAAAAGGCAAAAGTCATCCGTGATATTCGCAGCTCTGAAGATGAACGCTCAGCTGCGCTGGATGCGATAGAGCAAGCCGACCTGGCCTTGTATAACCAGCTGCGTGTAAAGCGGCGCGGGCTCGCCGTTTCTAAGGTCGTACAGAAAGCCTGCTCTGCATGCGGCACAACCTTGAATGCAACCCTGCTGAACGCCGCCCATTCCCCCAACCAGATCAACCAGTGCGACAACTGCGGCCGAATACTCTACACAGGTTAATTCGTCAAGATGGGCCACTGGCTCCAAAACTTCGATCGGATCTCTTTCTGGCTCGGTTTTCTGGCTGCGTCGCTTTTCTGGTGGCTGATCAGGCTGCTCCGTCCGGCATTCCTTCGCTTCAGCCAGAACCTGCGGGCAGGTGCGCGGATTACGCACCAGCAACACGCTCTTGCCGACGAGGTTCGGATCGGAAATGACGTCCTGAGAAAAGCACAGGGCTGGCACCTGGCTGCCGCGCTGTATTCCTTAGACGAAGTTCTTGTTCCACCACAGTTTCTTGCACCCCCCCAGCTCCCTGATGCCTTTGAACCACCCCAGGATGACGACATCACCGATCGGACAGTTCCTTATTTGGTCGACGATCCCGAGCTCGCCTCCTTCTATCACGCCCCAAAGCTTGGACTAGCAGAGTCGCTTCAGGGTGGTGCGAACCTGGTAATTGTCGGCGTTCCTGGTTCCGGGAAAAGCGTGGCTCTGGCAAGCCTCGCCTGCGAGCAGCTCCGTAAACAGGAAGATCGGGAAAACCCCGACCAGGACACCGCTGCTGATCCACATCGGCGAATTAGGAATGCCATTTGGGGAAGACCTGAATGCCGATGAGGCTTTGCTGACTGCTGCGGCAGCATTTGCTGTCTCAGTGCCGAAGAAGCGCTTGCCCGGCGTGGTCCACACCTTGCTCAAGGAAGAGCGTATCCTGCTGCTGCTGGACGGCCTGGATGAGCTCGCACCGGCTCAGATGGAAGATGCCAGCAGATTTTTAGAGGGTTCTGACTCGCAGCCCACCCGGGCATACAAATCGTGACTACCGCACACCTGGGGAACCTGGGCAGGCTGCCCAGCCTGGGTTTTCAACCGCTCACCCTGGCGAATTGGGGAAATACTGAGCGGCATCAGTTAATCAGCCGTTGGGCTGAGCTCTGGCAGATTCATACCCGATCACAATCCCATAAGCCGACTTCCGAGCCAGACCCGCTTCTGGTTACAGGCTGGCTCTTGAACTCAAGCTCGGCTTTGAGCCCGCTTGAATTGACCCTGAAAGTATGGGGCGCATTCGCCGGCGATTCGCTCGGTCCGGACGAGGGGGCTGTCATTGAAGCTCACATCCGCCGGATGACGTTCGGTCAGCCCGCCAGAAATCGCAACGGACTCGAACAGCTCGCCTCCCAGATGATACTCTCGATGGATCCTGTCCCAACCAGAGCAGCTGCCGAGCTATGGCTTTCTGGAAAACAAGACACCGCGCCACAAACTAAAAGCAGTGAAGAAGTTGAGAGGCAGATAGGCGGCGGGGAATCGACCTTCGCCGAAGTTGTGCGGGCAGCCGGCGCACTGCCCGATCTGCTCGAATGTGGATTATTGATCCCCAGATCAGCCGAAAGCATCTCGCTGGCTCACCCGATCTTCACGGCATACCTGGCCTCAAGACGGCTGAGGGGTGGAATTGTTGCCGGGTCCCTGGCGGCTCAGCCTGAATGGTGCGGGCGGACAGGCGCCTTGAAATATCTTGCGGTCTTCGATCAACGGGCAGAATGGATCGCAGAGCTGCTGAAATGTGATGACGATAATCCGCTGCTGGAGGCGCTTTTCCAGGCTGCACGCTGGCTCCCCGGCAGCCAGGAGGGATCGATCTGGACGGATCAGGTGATGCGCCGGCTGGCGATCTGCCTGCAAACGGAAAGGCATCCGATTTCGCTGCGTTTTCGGGCGCTCTCTGCGCTGGTGCAGTCAAAACAACCGGGCGTCTCGCTGCTGCTGCGCCAGCTTGCTATCCAAAAAGAGGTTGAATCTCAACAGCTTGCCGCGTTGGGTTTGGGGTATTTGCGAGATTTCAAATCGATCGAGATCCTTTCCCGGCAGTCCGACCATCCGAATGCAAATCTCAGCAAGGCTGCTCTGCTCGCGCTGGTCGCAATGGGCGAGAATACCGGTCTCGAGGCAGTGGGGAAAATCCTGCTCCGAGGGGATGAAGCGAAAAGCAAGGATGCCGCTGAAGCGCTTGCCAACGATATTGGGGAAGGGCGCGACTTCTTGCTGGAATGCACTGAGCTGGAGAATCCGAACGTGCGCCGGGCTGCCGTCTTTGGTCTGGGTCGTACCGGGGATCCAAAGTTTGAAAAAGTACTCGAAACCCTTTCTTCAGATGACAATCAATGGATCGTGCAGGATGCGGCCAAGCAGCAGCTCAAGCAGCTGCATGACGTTCACCCGCGCTCGCCGGCTCGGCTCCCTGAGCTGCCCCAGACCCCTTGGCTGATCGAGTTCGCGAGTGATAGGGAGGTCGGGGTTGCCCCTGGAAAGCCCGCTTTCCAGTTATTGGAACGCGCCGTCATCGAAGGGAACAGAGACCAACGCCTGGCGGCAATATATTGTCTGGGTATCAGTGGAAACCCAGCTGCTGCCCCTCCACTCGTACAGGCATATGCAGCCGGTGAAGAAGAGATACTGGATGCGGTCTACACCGGATTATGGAATCTTGCAGCCTGCGGGATTTCGATATATCCCTGATGCCCTCACCCCAGCGAAAGCAGCAGCCGGTAAATCAGCGAGTCCAGGACCTGAAGCAGGATGATTAATACGACCGGACTGAAGTCCAGGTTGGCGATTGGGGGCAGAATTCGGCGAATAGGAACTAAAAACGGATTGACGAACTGATCGATCGTACGTCGAATGGGGTGATAAGGATCCATAAAAAATGAAAGGATCGCCTGGACGACGACTACCAGCACAAGCAGCTGGAAAACACGGTGGATCACCTCTGCAAGAAAGATCATAATTTCCTCATCATTAATGATAATTTTCCTTCAATCACGGACGTGCACCCATGATTGCAGTCCCGATCCGCACCAGGGTTGCGCCTTCCTGGATTGCTACACCAAAATCACCGCTCATCCCCATCGAAAGATCCTGCCAGTCGGTTTCCGGCAGCTGTCGAGCAAGATAATCACGCAGCCGTCTCAACCGGTGGAAACAGGGGCGGGATGGTTCGGGTTCGTCAAAAAACGGCGCCATCGTCATCAACCCGCGCACTTCCAGGTTAGGGAGCATGGTGATTTCCTGGAACTCCTGCGCCAAAACTGGAAAGCTGGTTTCCAGCCAGGCTGGCCAGCCGAATTTTGTCTCTTCTCCGCTCGTGTTGCATTCGAGCAGAACTGGAAGCCGCCGGCCGATCCCTCCGGCAAACCGGTCCAGCCGTTGAGCCAGTTTGAGGCTGTCCAACGAATGCAGCCAGTCGAAGCGTTGACTGACCGATAATGCCTTGCGGCTCTGGACATGCCCGATCATGTGCCATTCGAGTCTGGGAGGCTCGCCCAGAGCATCCATCTTGGTCAGCGCCTCATCCACATAATTCTCACCCAGGCGCCTCGCTCCAGCCTGGACCGCTGCCTGAATTGACTCGACGGGATGGCCCTTCGTCACCACGATCAGGCGAATTGATTCGGGCTCGCGCCCTGCAGATCGAGCAGCTTGTTCGATCTGTTCAGACACTTGTAATAAATTCTTGCGGATTGAGCTCTCCGGCGTCGGAACCATCATGACAATCCAATTAAGGCCCCAAAACGGCCCGTTCGACCATTTTCAGCCCGGTGGGAATACCAGTCTGAAAGATTGCAGGCAGTGCAGATCTTTGACATTTCGATATGACGCACTCCCAGGTTCTCAAGGATCAGCCTGTTGGCCGCCCACAGGTCGAATTGTACCTTAGTTTCACCGGCCGGATTCAGACCCAGCGGTTGCACCACTGCCTCGGCGTCCATCCCAAATGCAGTCCTCGCCAGGGCGGCGACCTCCGGCCCCACTTCGTAATGGTGCGCCCCGATCGATGGACCTATTCCCGCCAGGATATCCGCCGGATTGGAATGGTAGCGGCTGTTCATCACATGAACAGCCGCCTCGACAGCTTTATCCACGGTTCCCTTCCAGCCTGCGTGCACCAATCCAATCACCTGACGAATTGGGTCGAACAGGAAGATCGGAACACAGTCGGCAAAGCGCATGAATAACGTCACGCCGGGCCGATCTGTCAGGATCGCGTCTGCCTTGAGGTGCGGAACCCCTGGAGGACGCGGCGAGTTGGTGCAGACCACTTCGGTGCTGTGAACCTGCCAGACGTCGAACAGGCTTTCCAGCGATCGTCCAAGCGCCTGAAAGGAGAGTTGACGGTTCGCCTGCACCCTGCCGCCGTCGTCGCCAACCGTACCGCCGACGTTTAATGATGCCCACGGGTGCGAGCTGAGGCCGCCACGCCGACTCAGAATGCCGTGAGAGATTCCTGAATCCTCGAAAGATTCGAAAGTAAAGTAGCGGATTTCTCCAATATCATGAAACGGCATGATAGGATGGTTTTTCTCAAGCCCGATCTGTGGTTTGGCTTTGAGGTTCTAAATAGCGGTGAGTGCGCTCCCATTTTGCTTCGTAAATTTTTCTTGTCTCGCTCATCGATTCTTCGACGAGCGGATAGCCGAACCAGGCTGTGGTAAAACCAAAAAGAAACCCGGTAAACATCCGAAGCAGGGGCGTGCTTTCGCGGTACGGGATGAAAGAAAGCGGCGGCTGGCTGAACAGCTGGCTGAAACCATCCAGGGCGATCGGGACGCACCCGGCTATGATCCAGATATACCACGGCAGAGCTGGGAGGCGGTAGCGAGAAAGCGAGAACAGCAGTCCAAAAATCAGGATCCCAAGATAAATCGCGATATCCCGCTCGCAGAGGGCGACTTTATAACCCACCACTTCATTTCCAGGAAAAGACCGGGCTTTTAGAAGCTCGGATGCCTTCGAGCCTTCGCTAAGCCCAGTGATCTCATTAAAGGATAGCAAGCTGCTGACTCCTGCAGATTCGCGGGGATAGACCAGTCTGCTCGCCAAAGATGAAAATCGATCGATACGCCAGCTGATGGCAGACCAGGCTGTAGCCGCGATAGATCAGGTTTGCTGGCGTTTCCCAGCCAACCTTCATTAATAAGGGTGCCAGAAAAGCCCCTCCCAGATACAGGGCGACGGCAAAATTAAAAATCAGCATGTAATGCCTGGAAAACCAGTAGGAGATGCTGTCAGACCGCCTCCATACACCCAATTCGCGCACCTCGCGCAGTTTTGGAGAAGCCTCCACCAACGCGATATGGTGCTCGCGGTCGCGCTCAGCCGCCAGCGTGATCCTCAGCTCCTGGATCCCAAATGGTGCTTTCAATCGAAAAGGTCCTGTCTCGACAACCGGCACCTCAAATCCGAGCTCGCTCTTCAGCTTCTCGTCGCTGTCAACATCGATCACCTCGAGCCGGAATGGAAATTCTGACTTCAGATCCTCCAGATCCTGGCGCGCGATTTCACAAAGATGGCAATCAGCCCGGCTGAAGAGCGTGACCGTGATCAGGCGCTCAGAGCTCATTCGATCGCCCCCAGCGTTCGAAGGTAATAAAGGAACTGGTCCTGCGACATCACACCATAATGTCGAAAACGGATCATCCCTTCCGGGTCGATAAACAATGTTGTCGGGAGCATAAACACTTTGAATGATTCGCTGACCTTTGCATTCGTATCAAAGAGGATTGGGTATGTGATCCCCATCTTGGAAATTAATGGCTCAGCCTTCGATTTGCTCTCAGCCTGATCAATCCCCAACATCACAAACTGGGGATACTCCTCGGAATAAGCCTGAAACATCGGCATTTCTTCCAGGCAGGGGATGCACCAGGTTGCCCAGAAATTGACCACAACCACATTACCGCGCAGATCGGAGAGCCGCACTTTCTCCCCATCCAGGCTCTCCAGCTCAAAATCGTTCGCCAGGGATCCTTCCTCAAACCGGGCAAGCGGGGCATAAGCCGATTGCTCTGACCCTTCAAGCGAGATCGTTCCGGTTAAAACCAGGCCAACGATGACGGCTACGATGGCCAGGATTCCGATCCACAAGCCGATCACCGCAATAAGAAGTCTTCTTTGTTTGGATTTTGGATTTTTCACCAGGCAATTCTCCCGAGAATGCTGAGGTCGGTTTACTCTCTATACAGGTTCGATCCCTTGATCTTCATCACCTGATGGATCTCCCTGGGGATTAAGTGGATCGAGCATCAAAGCCATCGCCAGAGCTACCGGAAAAAGCGTGGCTCCAAAGATCCACCAGGTAAAGAAATTACGCCCTTTTCGCGAGGCAATGATGCCCGGCACGATCCCCAACACTACCAGTGCGAAGAACAAATACAACAACAGCCGCCCCAATGCCAGCTCGTTGTAATAATCGAAGAAGCTGCTCAGCTGAGCCAGCTTCTGAAATTGTCCAGACAGCAGCAGCACTCCTACGATAATCAGCAGTACGCCAAACGCAATCTCAACATAATGGGTCAGCTTGCGGTAGCGGCGGATCACAGTGGTGATCAGCCCAATTTCAACCGAAGCCACCAGGAAAGGGATCGCCAACCCGGCAGAATAGGCAGTCAGCAGGATCACACCCTGTGAGATCGATCCTCCGTTCAGCGCAATCGTCAGAATCGCGCCCAGGATTGGGCCGACGCAAGGCGACCATCCAGCCGAGAAAAACACGCCCATCAGAAATGAAGCCAGATAGCCGCGCTTGCGCTGTGGGGCAGACTGCGGGCGCAGATCGTATTCGAGCAAAGGGATTCGCAGAAGCCCGGTCATATGCAGGCCGAAAATGATAATGACAACCCCGCCAATTTTCGCCAACCAGCCGCGCGCGTCGTACAGTAGACCGCCAACTGCCGAAGTCGCTACCCCCAGGGTGATGAAAACCGTGCTGAATCCAAGCACAAACGCCAGACCATGGCTGAATGAAACGAGGGTATCTGATTTTCCTTCACTGGATGCCGCGACCGTCCTCCCCCCCAGATAACCGATATAGGCAGGCACCAGTGAAAACACGCATGGCGAGAAGAACGACGCCAACCCGGCCAGAAATGCAAACCAGATACCAATATTCCCCATCTCCATAACCCAACTCCTCAAAATTCTCGATTAACTGGCCATCACCAGCACCTTCGTGCTGCCCTGACCGGACTGCGTCACATCCCCAGGCTCTGAAGGCACGATCGGAAGAGTCCAGCGGAAGATCCACTGTGCGTCTTCCGGTCGGCAGTTCACGCAGCCGTGCGAACGCGGGAGGCCATAGCTGTTGTGCCAGAAGGTCGAATGGATCGCCATCCCCTGGCTTGCAAAAAGCGTCGTCCAGCCGATTCCAGCCAGATCGTAGCCCCCCCCGGTCGTCCCGCCTGTCATGTGTACGGAGACTAGCTTGCGCCAGATCGTGTGCTTGCCCGGTGGTGTGGCCCATTCTCCAGCGGGTTTGGAGGTGCTTGAGACTTTCGGACCGCTGGAGATCCTGCAAAAGTACACTTCATCGTTGCCTTCGATGCACGACAGGGATCTGGTAAGTCAGATCGACAACAACCAGTTTTTCCTGAACTTCCGGATGGATCGGATTAAACTCTTCAGCGGAAATCGGTCGAAATGCCTCTGCTGCCGCCCAAAAGTAGTCGCCGTAACTGCCGTATCGGTCGCCGACCCGGTACCAGCTCTGGCCATTCTCGTCCGTCCGGATCTGGTCTGCAAACATGACCTGGCTGTAATACAGGCGCGGGGTCGTGGTGTGCTCAAGCCAGGGCGAGCGTCCCGGCGGGTTCGCCAGCACGATATCAACATACGGGACTGTGACCTCCACCCAGGCGCCCTGAGGATCGGAAAACGCCTTCAGCGGCAGATTGGGCTGGTTCCTGACAGGCTGCAGATTTGCAGCGTATATAAATCCTTCAGGCGTCTCCACATAGCGCTGGTCATTCCAGAGCGGCCGTGAGCCGACCCCCTCCCGCAGCCAGACGACCAGCGCGTCATCGAAAAGCTCTTTCACAGTCGGGCTGTCTTCGTCAGGCTTTAATTTGACCTCGACTTTACCGCCCAGCACCCGACCGAGCCGCTCGTACCGAGGAAAATCAGGCAACCCGCTGGCTGATACGGGCAAGTCTCCAAGCGAAGGGGTAATTACCATCCCGCCAAGCGAGAGCAGGGCAGTCTTCAGAAACTGCCGACGAGAAAACGCAGGACGACTATCAGGTTCAGCCATCAATCACTTCGATCCCTGTGCTCTCCTGCCCGCTCACGGTCACATCCAGCATACCTGGATCGTAGACGACCTCCGGGGCAGTCCATCGGAAAATCCATTTTGCGTCCTCAGGCAGGCAGTTGACGCAGCCGTGAGAGACCGGATCGCCGTAATTGTTATGCCAGAAGGTAGAATGGATCGCCACACCGCCCGTGGCGAAAATCGATGTCCAGGCGATCCCGGGCAAATCGTATCCCGCGCCGGTTGTCCCTCCGCTCATCTGCAGGGAGATATATTTCCGGGTAACCCGGTGGTTCCCCACGGGTGTGGACCAATTGTCCACGACATTGCCGTACATATCATATTTCGCGCCGGTGGATGCCCGGCAAAAAAAGACTTCTTGCTTTCCTTCAAAACACGAGACGGTCTGGTGGCCAAGATCGATCTCGATATGTTTGTCCGTCTGGTCCGGGTTTATCGGGGAAAGGTCATCCAGGGTTATCGGACGAAGTGCTTCTGCCGCCACCCAGAGCATATCCACGCCCCCGTAATAATTGGGGTTCAAGCGATATAGCACCTGCCCGGCGCTGTCGGTCTGAACCCGGTCTATCCAGAAGGTCTGACTGTAAACCACGCGCAGCGGCATTCCCTGTTCCAGCCTGGCTTTTACCCAGGAATTCGAGGACGGTTCCTGCTTGTCCAGAACAGCATCTGCATAAGGCACCGTGACCTCAGCCCACATCCCAGGCTCACGAGAAGAAGGGGGCAAATCTTCGACAGGCTGGTTGGGGCGATTATATACCGGCTGCAGGTAGGGTCCATATATATACCCATCCGGCGTCTCCACCCAGCGCTGATTGTTGAAAATGTAAGCGGGTTTTGCCCCAGAGACTTCTCGCAGCCAGGGAACGACCGCATCTTCATAAAGCATCCCGAGAGTCTGTGATTCGGGATCCGGGCGGATTTTTAGCTCCACGGAACCTACTGCAACCCTTCCAAGGCGCTCAGCCTGGGGAAAAACAGGGAGCTCCAGCGGTGATTTCAGCCCGCGCAGATACAACCCGGCCAGGCCTGCCCCGGTCATTTTGAGGAAGTCTCTGCGGGTGATCATCCCTTCACGTTGTTTTCGCTGGAATATCGAATTGAATGCTTCACTTTTCATATCATCTTCAATGTGCACTTCTGCCAGTTTGCCACGAGGATCAATCCCGGGCACAATCTGTTAAGCATAACCGAAAATAATTGTGGGTCAATAGCCTTGCAAAACTGAGAGGATTAAGGTTTGGTTAGAAGGATATTGGATGTTCAATGGGGTATTGACATCGATCCACTGATCCAATAAAATTCAGCGTCACTAATTATCATTGCTGCTAAATAATTCGAGGAATATTTATGGACCGAATTATTCCTGAAGAAAAACCGCTTTCCGATGCAGCAGCTTTGCATCAGACGATCATGCGCCTGAGCCTGTCGTCTCGCCGCCGGTTGGCGCTCGATCTGGAGCCTACCAATCTGACTGTCCCACAATACACGACCTTGTGCACCCTGCATCGCAATCCGGATGGCTGCAGCATGTCGTCCCTTGCCGAAAATTCATTCCAGCTTTCTGCAACAATGACCGGCATCGTCGATCGGCTGGTCGAACGAGACCTGGTCCAACGCAAACCCGATCCGGCAGATCGCCGTTCGCAGGTGGTATCTCTGACCGTTCGTGGCTATCAGCTGATGAAAGAATTTGAAAATAAGCAGGTCGAGCGTTTGGAAGCTGTTTTCCGCTTTTTCTCAGCGCAAGAGCGTAGAGAGCTTCTGCGTTTGATGGAGCTCTACTTATCTGCGACGACGACAGACATCCAGCGTCTCGAAGGGTCCGACGATAACAATCCTGGAAAAGCAGCGAGCTGATCCTGGCACCCGAACCTCTGGAAACCTCAACATGACAGACAAAACGAACCAACGCAATATCTCCATCCTTTTCTTCACCATGATCGTCGTAATGCTAGGCTTTGGGATGATCATTCCGATCATGCCATTTTATGTCAAGAGCTTCGGTGCAAGCGGTTCCGCGCTGGGGGCGTTGATGGCCGTTTACGGCGTTTTAAATTTCATCTTCGCGCCGCTCTGGGGCAGCCTCTCAGATCGGATCGGCCGCAAGCCGGTCATGATGATCGGCGTGCTTGGAAATGTGATCGCACAGCTTCTATTTGGGCTCTCAACCGAGCTGTGGATGCTGTTTGCGGCGCGATCCTTATCTGGAATGCTGGCTGTTGCGACGCTGCCGACCGCGATGGCTTATATCGGAGATAGCACCTCGCACGAGAAACGCAGCAGCGGGATGGGGATGGTAGGTGCAGCGATGGGGATAGGGATGGTTTTGGGTCCCGGGATTGGCGGTCTGCTTGCCAAACAATCGCTTTCGACGCCTTTCTTCTTCGCCTCGGCTCTTTCCTTGCTCGCGCTGATCTTGATTTTCTTTTTCCTGCCCGAGTCGCAAAAACCAGAGCAAGCAGGGCCGGTTGAAAAACGAACACCCCAGCTCAAAGCCATGGCTCAAGCGCTGGCAGGACCGATGGGCATTTTATTCCTGATGTCCTTTCTGTTCACCTTTGCATTGACAAATTTCGAAGGGATTTTTGGGCTTTATGCAGCGGACCGCTACCAGTATACGCCTGGCAGGGTTGGATTGATGTTGACCATCATCGGTTTGCTCTCGGCGCTGATGCAGGGGTTGATGACAGGCCGGCTCAGCCGGCGCTTTGGCGAGGTCAAGGTGATCCGCTACAGCATGCTGGGGACTGCGGTTGGATTCCTTTGGATGGCCCGCGCCCAAACCTTCGTTGAAGTACTGCTTTCAGTCTCATTCTTCGTCATCAGCAACTCGATGATCAACCCGGTTGTGGCTTCGCTGATTTCACGCCGGACGAAGACCGGACAGGGCGCGACGATGGGTCTGAACAATTCATTCTTGAGCCTGGGGCGGATCTTTGGCCCGCTTTGGGCAGGCAACATTTACGATGTCGGGATAAACCTGCCGTATATCAGCGGCGCATTGATCATGTTTACAGGATTCATAATGAGCGTCTTCAAACTTTCGGACGAAGGCGAAGCTCCAGCCGCTGAACGAGCTGCCGAGTTATCCTGAAGTCTGTTTACCCAATCTTTGCCCGGCGAAGCCTCAAGCTGTTGCTGACCACAAAGACGCTGCTGAAAGCCATCGCGCCTGCCGCGAGCATCGGGTTAAAAAGCCGGCGGCTGCGGTCGGGATCAAGATCACATTATAGAAAAATGCCCAGAACAGATTCTGCCTGATCGTCTTCAGCGTGCGCCGGGACAGGGAGATCGCCTGTGCAACCAGGCGTAAATCACCGCCGATCAACACGACTGGAGCTGCTGCGATAGCCACATCCGTCCCGGTCCCGATCGCGATCCCCACCTCGGCCTGAGCCAGCGCCGGCGCGTCATTGATCCCATCGCCGACCATCGCAACCACATCTCCGGCTTCCTGCAATTCTTTAACCCGGGCGGATTTTTCACCAGGAAGCACCTCAGCCAGCACGATCGCAATATCGACCTGGCGGGCAATCGTCTCGGCCGTGACTCGATTGTCGCCGCTTATCATCGCCACATTCAGGCCAAGCGAATGAAGCTGGGCGATGGCTTCAGGCGAACCGTCTTTGAGCGTGTCCGCCACCCCGATCACTCCTTCAACCGACCCATCGATCGCAACCAGAATGGTGGACTTAGCCTCTTCCTGCAGGCGAGCTGCTTCTGGCTCCAGGCCGTTCATAGCCAGGCCGCGATCCTGCATCATCCGAAAATTGCCAAGGGTGACGTGCTTTCCATCAATATCCGCTTCGACTCCCCGGCCGGCGTCGGCTTTAAATCCTTGCGGCTCGCTTAGCAACAAGTCAAGCTCTACAGCCCGCGCCAGGACTGCCTCTCCGAGCGGGTGCTCGCTGCCTTTTTCGACCGACGCAGCCAGGCAAATCAGCTCAGACCGGATCACATCGGATGCTGGGCCTGCCTTTGGAAGTCCTGGGAGGATCACATCGGTGACAGCCGGTTGGCCACGTGTGATCGTGCCGGTCTTGTCAAACACAACCATCGTGATCTTACCTGCCCGCTCCAACGCTTCACCGGATTTAAAAAGGATGCCCAACTCCGCTCCTCTTCCGGTTCCAACCATCACAGCGGTCGGGGTCGCCAGTCCCATTGCACACGGACAGGCGATCACCAGTACGGCGACCATGTTGATCAAGGCTCGCGTGAACGCGGTCGTCTCAGAGCCGGCTGGGAGCGGGATCAGGAACATCCAGACAAAGAATGTTGCCAGGGCGATCGCGATGACGGCTGGCACAAAAACCGCCGAAACCTGGTCTGCAAGCTTCTGGATCGGCGCCTTACTGCCCTGTGCCTCTTCAACCAGGCGGATGATCTGGGCAAGCATCGTATCTCTTCCGATGCGTGTCGCTTCAAATTTTAACAATCCCATCCGGTTCAGCGTTGCACCGATCAGGTTATCTCCCGGACCTTTGCTTACCGGGAGCGATTCCCCTGTGAGCATCGACTCGTCCACAGACGACTGCCCTTCGACAACCACACCATCTACCGGGATCTTCTCACCTGGCCGGACGATCACGAGATCACCCAGGCGTACATCATCAACCGGCAATTCCAGCTCCTGTCCGTCTCGAACCAGGCGTGCAGTGCGGGGGCGCAGGCTCATCAATTTTTTAATCGCATCACTCGTCCGGCCTTTCGCCTTTGCTTCAAGGTACTTGCCGAGCTTGATCAGCGTGATGATCATCGCAGAGGTCTCAAAATAGACGTGCTGGATCGAAGCTCCCGATCCCATGCTTGCATGGCTCGGATTTTGGCCGAACGAAGAAATCACGACTGCGAGGGAATAGAAATAAGCCGCGGATGATCCCATTACGATCAGGACATCCATGTTTGCCGATCGATTACGCATGGCCTTGTACGCACCGATGTAATATTGTCTGCCCACATAGAACTGCACCGGCGTCGCCAGCAGCAGCATAAAAAGATTCCCCCACCAGGCATTCGCAATTGAGGCCGGCAGAAGTCCCAGGTCACGCGCCATGGAAAACAAGAAGAGCGGGATCGTGAAAATTAACCCGACTGTGAGCAAATGGCGCTGCTGGGCGATCTCGGCCTCGCGAGCCTGGCCTTCTGCGTCCTCAAAATCTCCGCCGACAAGGACCACTCCAAACCCAGCGTCTTCAATGACCCGGCGCAGATCGGATTGGCTCACAAGCGTGGGGATATAACGAACCCGAGCTTTTTCACTGGCAAAGCTGACCTGTACATCTTCAACACCTTCGATCGCGCCGAGGTTTTTTTCCAGGCGCCGGGCATCATTGTCATCGCCCATTCGCCGGATCGATAGGTCCGCCTGCCCGCTCGCGATGCCATAACCAGCCCGTTCGACCCGCTCGATCAGGTCGTCCAGGCGTGCCCGGGATGGATCATACTCAACCGTAGCGCGCTCGGAAGACAGGTTGACCAGAGCATTGTGAACGCCGTCCACCTTTTTTAAATTGCGCTCGACCGTCGACACGCAGTTTGCGCAGGTCATACCGGTGATCGGCAGGATCACCTGTCTCGAATCGCTCATTCTTTGCTAACTGACGGCTGGATAATTGATCGATGCAAGCAGCTGCTTGATTCTCTTCTTCGGTGGCAGGACTGTCAAAAGTGATTGTCGCTTCCCGCGCTGCCTGATCAGCAACCACCGAAAGCACTCCCTTCAGCTCGCTCACCTCGCTCTGAATCGTGTGCACACAGTGCCCGCAGGAAATATTGGGAATTGAATAGGTAACAGTAGTCATCATCTTCTTCCTCTCTTAGGATAAATCTGGGAAATGGAAAAACAGCCAGGGTGTTTAAGGTTTCTGGGCCGAACTAAATACATCTATGACTTCTTTCAGCACCCGCTCGCGCTCATCCGGGTCTTCGCCGCGCACTGCTGTGATCAGACACGAGTTCAGATGTCCTTCCAGGATCTGGGCGCTCACCTTGTTTAATGCCGCTTGAACTGCCTGAATCTGGCGAATCACGTCGATGCAGTACGCCTCCTCTTCGACCATCCTCTGAATCCCACGCACGTGGCCTTCAATCGTTTGCAGGCGCCGTAAAGTTTGCTCGTGTCTCATGATTTGTACCTGTCCAAATCTTCTTTGACCGAAATTTATCATCCATCCCTACCCCCCTGGGGGGGGGATTAGAAACAATTTTACATAATCCAATCCGATTTGTCAAGAGTTGGGATCGGATTCGCAGACCATGATCATTATTGGAGCTATAAGGGCATGCGGATCGAGATACCATTCCCGGATTAGAATTGGTTAACGGGGATTATTCCAAAGCGCCGTCAATGGCGCGGCGCAGCGCTGCTGCGGTGAGGTATCCGACCCACTGGTGGAGAATTTTCCCGTTTTCGTCCAGCAAGAAGAAGTGCGGCTCAACTTTATAATGTAGCTGGCGCTTGAATGGCAGAACTTCCGGATCATCAATGTCGAGATAGGTAAAGGTAACGAGTCCGCGGTACTCGGCTTCGATCCGCTGGATGATGGGCGCCATCGCCTGGCTCGGTCCGCTCCAGTAGGCGAAAAACATCACGAGCTGGGGCTTTCCAGAAGCCAGCTTCACTTTTGCTGGATCGGACGCTTTCAGCCTGGCGCTCACCCAGGGAGGCGCCGGTAGCGGCGTCCGGGTCGGGGTCGGGGTCCTTGTCAGCGTTGGGGTTGGGGTCATGTAAGGAGTGCGGCTTAACTGAGCCGTTGGGGATGCAGCCGCCATAGTGGACGCACTCATCTGGGTAGGCTGGGCTTGCTGTGGAACCTGCGAAGGTACGGGCATCCCAGATGGGGAAGTCGGGCTCATGGTTGGCATTACGACGGCTGAAGTCGGTGGGGCCGCCAGTGTTGGTGATCCGGGTCCAGGATAGGGATTGTAGGGAGGCGCCGTAATCTCACTTCCGCCCGGGTATGGATTTGGGAAAGTTGGCGGGATGTCCATCCCCGGATATGGCGTCTGTCCAACGAGAACAACCTGTGGCTGGTTCGTGGCTGTTTGAGTTGCAGAAGGTGCAGGTGCGGTCAGGGTGGAAGCGCCGCTCCCCAGTCTCGTCGGGGCTGGAGAGCCAGTCTGCATCTGGGTTGGAGAAGAGGTGGCCGCGCTTACTGTGACCAGGGGGATTGTCGGGCTGGTATTCGCCTGGACAGGCAGCGGATATTCCGGAGAGCCAATCGGAACAGGATAACCTTCTACCGTCGGTATAGGAGGATAGGCTCCCTGGTCCAGTGGGATCATGGGGATAGGATAGGTCGTAGATTCAAGAGCCGCGGGTGTGACAGGGAGAGGCGTCATCGCTGAAGAGGTTGCAGAAATCGTCGGAAAAGGAACCGTCGTGCCTTCTTCATTGCGATCGATGTTCAAAAGCGCACCCGGGAGCTTACAGGAAAACAGCGCAAGCCCAAAAATCAATACCAGGATCAGATATCGGCCATACCGGCCGGAAACAAGGTTTATTGACATCCAAAATGATCATATCAGAGAAGTGCTTTTTGTCAAGCTGACCGATTTGCCCAAAACATCCATGTTCAGGCTTGACAGCCGAGGATTTGCTCTGTAAACTTGACTTTCTAATGGATAGGACATTGTCGCGAAAACATTGGATTCTTCTCATCAGCCTTGTTTCGATCCTCGGCGCAGGCTGGATCTGGCTGACCCGACCGGCAGCGATTAATGCCGCCAGCGAACAGATTTCCGCCCCACAGCGCGGTTTTCTTGCCCCCGACTTCGAGCTGTCAGACAGCACCGGGCGGTCCTACCGAATCTCGGAGCTGCGCGGCCGACCGCTCTTGATTAATTTCTGGGCATCCTGGTGCGGGCCGTGCCGGGCGGAGATGCCGGCGATGGAGCGCGTCTTTCAAAAATATCGAGACCAGGGATTTCTGATCCTGGGTGTGAACTCAACAATCCAGGACAACCGCAGCGATGCGCTCGCCTTCAGCGACGCACTCCAGCTCAGCTTCCCTATTTTATTTGATGAGCAAGGTGAGGCATCGGATCTATTTGCCGTTCGAGCGCTGCCCACGTCCTTTTTTGTCGCTGCTGATGGAACAATTCAAGAAGTCGTGGTCGGCGGACCGATGGCTGAGGCGCTGCTGAACATCCGAGTGCAGCAGCTTGTCGAGGGGAAGCCATAATGTTTCCGGTTCTTCAGGTGGGTCCCGCTGCAATTCAGGCCTCAGGGTTAATCCTGCTGATCGGCTTGTGGCTCGGCCTTTCGCTTGCCGAACGGTATTCTGCCCGTCGTGGAGTCTCTGCCAATCATGTAAACAACCTGATTTTAATCGCTTTGGTTTTTGGGATCATCGGCGGACGGTTGATTTACGCTCTGCGCCACTCGGCCGTCTTCATGGAAAGCCCCATCAGTCTGTTATCTCTCAATCAAGGTCTTTTCAGCGCTGCAGACGGGGCAGTAATCGGAATCCTGGCTGGCTGGGTCTACGCCAGCCGCAAGCGGCTGCCTCTCTGGCCGCTCCTCGATGCGATCACACCCACGCTGAATATCCTGGCTGTGGCAACAGGTCTTTCCCACCTGGCCTCAGGGCTCGCATTCGGCTCTCCTGCGCAGCTGCCCTGGGCGATAGAACTTTGGGGAGCCTCCCGGCATCCAACCCAGGTCTATGAAACCCTGGCCGCGGCGGGGATCTTGATCTTGCTCTGGCCAGGCAGGCAACGGATAAATGAGTGGCCGTCAGGCCGCTATTTTCTTTCCTTTATTGCGCTTTTTGCTGGCTCTCGGCTGGTTCTTGAGGCGTTTCGAGGCGACAGCCTGCTGATCTCAGGGGGTCTCCGGCTCGTCCAGGTCGTCGCGCTGCTCGTTTTGATCCTCAGCCTCGTCCTGATAGCGAGGCAATCCAAACAGGAACAGGTTTCCTCCTCCTGATCAGAGGCTCATAAAATTGGGTTAGAGCCTCGCGAGATATTTTCCAGGAACTCCTGCCGGGTAGCCAGGTTCTTCCGGAAGGCTCCATACATCGCTGACGTGGTCATCCGGGCATCGTGTTTCCGGACTCCGCGCATGGTTGCGCACAGATGCAGGCCTTCGACAATAACCGCCACGCCGTATGGATGCAGCAGGTTGTGGATGAACTCTGCTATCTGGCGTGTCATCCGCTCTTGAACCTGCAATCGGCGGGCATACATATCCACAATCCGCGGGATCTTCGACAAACCGATCACTTTTCCCCTGGGAAAGTAGGCAACGTGGGCTCGACCAAGGAAAGGGAGCAGGTGGTGTTCACAAAGGCTGTAGAACTCGATGTCGCGAACGATCACCATTTCATCGTAGGTTTCATCAAAGACTGCTTCATTGACAATCGCTCTCCGGATCAATCCAGTAACCTTCCAGGAGCTCCTCGTACATCCGGGCAACTCGATCGGGGGTGTTGCTCAAACCAGCTCGGGTTGGATCCTCTCCAATTGCCGACAGCAGATTTTGGACAGCCGTAAGCACACCTGCACGATCAATCGGGTTAACATGGGGCGAGCCGTTCTGAAAGAAGAGCTCTGGCTCTTCTTCCGGATTGTCAATGATCTTATTCATAAAGCCCTCATTCTGGATTTAGGAATCATCCCTGAAGTTTAACCGTTTCAATCCGAGAAGTCAACGCAGAAACGATAAACCTCCCCATCGCCTGATAAAAAGCCGCCCGTGTGTACGGGCGGCTGAGTTAATCCATTGGGAAACGAAGTCGTATCTCCCCGGCCTAACCGTAAAGCGGTTCGATTAATCCATAGCTGCCGTCACGGCGATGGTAAAGCACATTAATCGAATTTGTATTCACATTGTAGAAAATGAAGAAATTCTCGTGGCCTAACAGCAGCATTTGCTCAATCGCTTCCATCTCGCTCATAGGTTGGAGGCGGAAGGTTTTTCGCCGGGCGATGATCGGTCCAATTTCCCCGGTATCTTCTTCAGGCGGAACAACTTCTACAACTTCTGCAGCGGATTTGCCGTCCCCGCGGCCTTTATAATGCTTTCCCTTGTATCTTTCGATCTGTCGCTGCATTTTCTCCACAGCAGTGTCCATTGCGGCAAAGATATCGTCGGCGCGCTCTTCTGAGCGCAGGATAAAGCCCTTCCCGCGCACAGTGATCTGCGCCACCTGGCGGTCGGTAGAGCTTCGAGCAGATTTCACATACGCCAGATCTACGCGAACCTCATCGATTCCGGGGAGATATCGATCCAGCTTCCCGACCTTCTTCGTCGCATACTCCTGAATCCGGTCCGTCACTTCCATATTTCTTGCATAAATCTCAACTTCGAGTGCCATTCTGACCTCCTGTGAAATGGAATTGATTAGAAATGATCTTGCAAGACGGCTCGTGCCAGCGTGAGGCCATAAACCTGGCGAGCGCCTTGTCTCATCAATGCATGCGCGCAGGCTTGCATTGTTGCTCCACTCGTTGTTACATCATCAACTACCAATATACTTTTCCCGGCTGCCAGATCACGAGAGGCAAGAAAGGCTTCAAGCACATTCTGACGCCTTTCCGCAAACGACAGCCCAACCTGAGAACGCGTCTCGCGAGTTTTCACCAATGCCCGGGGACGAAAAGGGATCCCTGTACCAAGGGCAACTGGAAATCCCAACAGCGATGCCTGATTATATCCGCGCGTTTTCTTGCGGGCAAGACTGCCCGGGACAGGAACGATGAAATCCACCTGCCACCCCAGGTTTGAGAGCTTGTCCAGCAGAATTCTCGCCAGGATTTCTCCCAAGGAAAGATCCCCCTCGTACTTTAACCGATGGATCGCTTTTCGGATGGGTCCTTCGTAAATCACACAGGATCTTAAAGCTGTATAAGGTGGGGGCGATGAGCTGCACTCAGAACAAATCTTTGCTGCAGGAGCTGGCCGTCCGCAGCGCTCACAGACTGGATCAGCAATCAGAATTGAATGTTCGCTGCAGCTGCGGCACCAGCGGGCATAACGACTGCCGCAGCCTCCGCAAGCCGGAGGATACAGCCAATCCAGCCCAATCCAGGCGGCCTGGTATAAACGGTAGAATGGCCGCCCTTTTTTATCAAGGACGACCCCTGGATTATCCAAACGGTGCAAAGATTACCCTCCCGTTATGCCAACCCGGCAGAGTTCTGGCAGCCCAATTTATTGACCTCCGCGAAAAAGAACACTTCCAAGGGTGGAACGCAGCATCAGCAAAACAGCCGGCGTCATCAAAACAATACAAATCGATGGGAAAATCAGCAGCGCCATTGGGATGAGCATTTTGATCGGTGCTTTATGCGCCTGCTCCTCTGCCATCTGGCGGCGTTTTATCCGCATCTGATCCGATTGGATCCGCAGCACTTTTGCCATGCTCACACCAAGCTGTTCGCTTTGGATCACTGCGGCGACAAAGCTGGTCATCTCCGGGATGCCGACCCGCATGGCCATATCCCAAAGCGCCTCACGGCGGAGCTTTCCGAGCTGAACTTCGCGGATCACTCTCCCAAATGCTAAGGAAAGCTCGTTGTCCCATTTTTCGTAAACTTTCTGCATGGCGCCGTCAAAACCCAATCCTGCTTCAACGCATATCGTCAACAGGTCTAAAGCATCCGGCATAGCTTTCCAGATAGATTTCTGACGGCGCTGAATGCGGCTTGTCAGCAGCATATTGGGAACATAATACCCCATTGCAACAAATATCGCCAGGATGAGCAGCCTTCGAGCCAGGGACCAATTGAGGTCACCAATCCCATAGATAAAGAGCAGGAAACCGCCAATTCCAACCGCCAGCATGATCCGGAGCGCCCAGAAGGTGGCTGGCTCTAATCCAGCGCGGGTTCCCGGCCAATTCCAGGCGGTGCGCTGTGGTCTGAAGTGCATTTTGGGGGGTGAATTTGGTGACGATCTCGCCTATCTTGCGGGCAGAAGGATAAATCACTCGCTCGGTCAGCGGTTGCGAAAGCTCAATCTGCTCCAGGGATGCGACCTCACCGCGCGCAGCAAAATCTGCCAATCGTTGCTGCAGTGGGTCTTTTTCGTGCAAATCTTTCATTCCAACCACTACAAGAACGATCGCGCCTACAAATATTACCACTGCGATTCCGATTACCAGCAGCGTTGCGATCATACCAGCTTCCTCCAATTGGCGTCAGACATCAATATTTGCAATCCGTGTCATCACAAAATATCCAGAAAGGATCATCAACCCACCGGCCACCAGGGCGCCGATTCCGATCAGGCGGGTTTCAGGATTAAAAAACTGCATCATATAAGGGCGGTTTACCAGCCAGAGGACCAGGGCGAGGATGATCGGCATGAAAGACAGAAACCGGCCCGAGTACATCACCTGCGACGTTAGAACCCGGATCTCGCCTTTGATTCTGACGCGTTCTCGGATCGTGTAAGAAATCGTATCCAGGATCTCTGCCAGGTTTCCGCCAACCTCGCGTTGGACATTCATCGCAGTGACCACCAGATCGAGATCCGGGCTGGGAATCCGCCGGAGCAGGTTATCCAGCGAAACTTCCATTGCCAGTCCCAACTGCATCTCCTGGACTACCCGGTGGAATTCATCGCTGATAGGCGCAGGCATTTCTCGACTTACAGCTTCCATTGCTTGCATGGTTGAGTATCCAGCCTTCAAACCGTTTACCATTAAATTCAACATGTCTGCCAGCTGATTGTCAAATCGCTGCAGCCGCTTGGACTGCTGCCGTTTAACATAAAGAGCGCGGGAGATAAAACCCGAAGATAAATCCAACCACTGTGAAGACCGGGATGCTGCTGCCCCGGTCCATTAAAAACCATGCAACGAAAGCCGTGCCAACCGCTGAGATCAGCCTGACCATCAGGTACTCGCCAGGCTTCAACTTTAAATCAGCCCGGGCCAGCTCACGTGCAACTCCTCCCCCAGGCTGGTCTTTTCAATTTTTCGATCCAGCCAATCGCCAACTGGTGTGGCTTTCTCCTGGTCACGTTTGGATGTCCTTGATTCTTCATCCATATATTGACCAAGGCGTTTTTCAACGATGGATTTTTCGCTCCTGACGGTCACAATCAGCCCAACAAACAGCAGAAGAAAAGCCAGGCTGCCGCCAATGATCAGGATCAAAAGGATTGGATCCATATCGGGATGCCTCTCAAAAAAGATTAATACCTGCGTCGGTCGCCGATCCCAAAGATCGAAGCAGGCAGGTGGATCCCCGAAGCTTCTATTTTGTCGATAAATTTTGGACGCAGCCCGGTCGAGCGCAGGCGACCAACAACTTTCCCATTCTCATAACCGCTTTGGTCAAACATAAAGATATCGGTCATCGTGATCACATCGCCTTCCATCCCGCTGACTTCCGTGATGTTGACCACTTTTCGGGTCCCATCCCGCAGGCGTTCCTGGTGGACGATCAGATCGATCGCCGAGGAGATCTGTTCTCGGATTGCCCTTGCTGGCAGCTCCATTCCAGCCATCATTGTCATCGTTTCCAGCCTTGCCAGGGTATCCCACGGGGTATTGGAGTGCGCCGTTGTCATCGAACCATCATGACCTGTGTTCATGGCCTGCAGCATGTCAAGGGCGGCCTCGTCTCGAATTTCACCCACGATGATCCGGTCAGGGCGCATCCGCAGCGAGTTAATCACCAGCTGGCGAATGGTCACTTCCCCCTTGCCTTCGATGTTTGGCGGGCGCGATTCGAGCGTGACGACGTGCTCCTGGCGAAGCTGGAGCTCTGCCGCGTTTTCAATCGTCACAATCCGCTCGTCAGATGGGATGAACTGGGAAAGGATGTTGAGCAAGGTTGTCTTTCCCGAGCCAGTGCCTCCAGAGATCACGATATTCAGCCGCGATTCGACGCAAGCCTTTAAAAATCCAGCGACTCCGCTGTCAGCGAGCCGTACTGGATCAGCTGGTCGATCGTGATCGGTGTCTTGGCAAATTTCCGGATCGTCAAGACAGGTCCGACCAGCGAAATGGGAGGAATTACAGCATTCACACGGGATCCATCCGGCAGACGGGCGTCGACATACGGGCTCAATTCGTCGACACGTCGTCCAAGGGGGGCAACGATCCGGTCAATAATCCGCATCACATGTTCTTCACTCTCGAACGTCATCGGCACCCGCAGGATTTTTCCGGCGCTCAATATAAATATCCTTCGGTCCGTTGACCATGACCTTGGTGATCGTCTCGTCCTCCAGCAGCGGCTGCAGCGGGCCGAGCCCAAGGATTTCTGCAGCTATTTGCTCGAACAGGCACATTCTTCCGGGGCGAGTCGAACGATATTTTCTTCTCCCAGAATCTGGTCGAACAGCTCCTGGATCGTCGCACGGACATCGTTAATCCGGCTGATATCCATCGCCGGGTCGATCTCAGAAAGCAGCCGATTTTGAACTCGGGATTTCAGGTCAAGATAGGTGTCCCGCTGAGCGCTAGCGCCAGGAGGGACTACCCTGCAACTTACGGTTCCAAGTTTTTGCGTGCCAGCCGGGGCTTGATAAGTCGAATTCTCTGCAGCATGGCTATTTCCTGGCTGACCCTGTTCAAGACGCTTTAACAGCGACATTTTTTAACCTCCGACTTTCCTTACTTTTTTCCAGCGACAGCCTTTTTCTCAGCATGATCTCCAGTGGTCTGGGCTATCCGCTGACGAACTGCTTCTGCCAGTGCAAAATGCTTCTGGCGATCGGACGGTTTCGATCTCCGAGCATGAACGGGACGCCACGGTTAACCGATGGGACTGCAACCCGATCATCAAACGGAACAACGACCGAGAAGCTCGTGCTTAAAACTCTCACTTACTTTCTCCGGCATGATCCCTATCCGCCTGTCAAATCGGTTCAGCCGCCTTTCATCTCTGATAAATGGGACCACTTCCGGTGAGACCAATCCTGCCAGGTCTATCATAGACCGCTCTCCAAAATAACCTAAGGCGCCAATGTCATGTGCGGCAATCAGCGATTCTGCTGAAGTATTTTCCGCAATCCAGCGAGCCGTTGAGACCATTTCGCTTTCGATCACAGCCACATCCAGCGCATATGCCCGCCCACCGAGAGCTGCGAAGATAAGCGATACCGTGATCAGCGCAGTGATCCAGGCCTGGCTCAAGGCGCGTCTTCCACGGCAGCGGATCTCGAAGCTGAACCCAACCGGTCAACCCGACCAACGCGAAAACGAAATAAGAAGCCATTGCCGGAATGATGTACCGACCGTGCTGGTAAACAACCTGGGAGCCGGATCGCATACAGCAGAATAAAACCCGGCGGCCAGGCTGCCGCTGCAAGCAGCGCCAATCTCGCCTGACCCAGGATTTCCAAAAGAATAGTAAAAATCCCGGGAGCAAAATCATTCCAGGTCCCACCATGACCAGGTTAGTTTGTTGGACTAAACGGGTCAGCAAGGGCAGCTCACGGTGTGCGGCATATTCCGCCTGTTTTGCAAAGAAAGTATTCGGCCAACGAGCCGGAGAGATAGAGGTTGAAGAGCAGGTAAACTGAGAATAGAAGCAAAAAGCCTGCTCCAAAATAAAACCAAAAGGCCCCGCAGGCGCTATTCTTAATCCGAGGTTCTTATTAATAGCGCCGCAAGCGCCGGACCCAACAACAAACCAGGCCGTCCGGGCGGACCCAGATACTCAAAGCGATGAGCAGTCCAAGCAAAAACCAGCTTTGCTTCGTGGCGATGATCATGCCGAGCACAGCCAGCACGATCAGCGAAAACAAGAGCGTCTCCATTCCCGATACAGCGGCCCAGATCAGGTGCCACTCCAACACCATGAAAAGCCCCACCCAAACGCCGGTGTCCGGGAGCTCCAGCGGAAACTGCCGGTACATCCAGATCGAGATCAATCCAATTGCAGTCAGGGTCAGCCAACCCAAAAACCAGGTCCAATAGTAAGTGCGAGACCGATCCAGGTTCCAGGTGCGAGCAGGATGGTCCACAGCGGGGATGTTGATCCTGCCGAGAGTTGACCGGGGATGAACGCCCATTCAGCAAGTAAGGCTAAATTGCGGGCATAGGTCTGATGGATCCAGGCATCATCGAGCGGAAAACCGGGCCGGAATACAAAGAGCTCGCTCCGATGTACCCGAGCACGGCTGCTGCAGCCAGGATCGCGGTCTATCCCCAAGCAGGCAAGCGTGAAATCAGGGCCCTGAACCTCATCCGCTGTACTCATGGCTTGCGAATCCGGAATCTCGGAACTTCATCCACGGTCTCAAAACATAATCGAAACATTCCTGGTCATGAGGGTCGTTGAACAGCGCTGACTCGCCAGGGATCTGATCCATTTCCAGGAGCAGCGCTCCACCGTTATATCGGTCCGCCGCAGCGCAGATTTCCTCGAGGTCTGCGAAGGGAATTGAAATAACAGCTGGACGTCCGGTCGCAAGATTGAAACCCGGCGCGTCGTTGACCAGGATGGTCTCTTCAAGGCTGACCCCTGCGGTCCGAAGCTCATCTTCCAGATGGAGATAGCGAGATTGGCTTGCATCCCAGGCCAGTGTTGCCCATCCCGAGTTTAAACAGCCTCCCGTATGCAATCGATCCTGTCAGGACCAGCGCCAATGCCAATAAACCGATCCCAAAAATGAACCTGGCTTGTGAGATCTTCCAGCCTCTCCAGGCAGAACCCCATTCCAATAATTGTTCCAGACCTGCGCGGAGCGACCGCCCAAAATAAAGGCTGGAAGGCTGCTCCAGAATGGAAGAAACCTCCTCTTGCACCCTGGAAATGGAAACAGGAGCGTCATCGAGAGGAAAGTGAGGGACCAACCGATGACAGCCAGCCGCACCGCCGCAGCCTTACGAAGCATCCAAAGGCCCAACAGCATTAACGGAAGCAGGAATATCGCCCCCTGGACAGCAAGAGCGCTCTGCAGGTTCTGGCCGGCTGCCCAGGTCGTGGCAGTCAGGATCGCCTGCCAACCACTATCGAGCCAATACCGTACGGTCAAGCGGCTTGCCGGGTAAGCAAACAAGTCATCATACACGCGGATCCATGAGTCCCCGGCTTCCACCGGGGACGAGGGGTGTCCCAAATGCAGCTGAATTTCGGACAAACCAGGGACCCATCACCAAGAGATATCCTAAGAAACATGCTGATAAAACAAGCGCACCCTTCCTCCATCGGGACCGGCCTCTGCCCACTATGCCTGGTGTGCCCACAACGGCGATGATCGAGATCAGGAGCCATAGGATTCGATCGGCGCGCCCCAGGTGCATCAGCCCGGAAAGCAGACCCAGGATGCCTGAATAAGAACAGACTTTCCCAATGGAAGGTCTGTAGGTGGTTCCATGGAGGCTATCAGGAGAAAAAAGAGCCCTCCGAAGGACGATCCCACACCCCAAAACCGTCGGTCGTATTCATAAACGGAAGGTAAAACCCGGAGCAGCGAAACATCCAGACAAGATCGCGGCCGAGCGGCGTCTGTTCAACTTAGGAAAGCCCCGTCGTCAGCGCAGGTACTGCTGCAGCCAGCAGGAGTGGAAAAAACGTCCGGCCAAAGATCGAGACGATTAAAAGCCACCATCCCCGCCGCCGACAAGATCGAAACGAGCGGCATCCAATACCCATGCGAGGGGTGGGGTAATCCTTCGGGGTCGTCAAGGAAATTCCAGAGCACCATCTCGCTGAAGCCATACCCCGGCGAGACGAAGCCCACCGCCGAAGTAATATTCAGCATCCATGTAGCCCGGAGTATGCTGGAAACGGATACACTCAGCGAGATGAACAGCCCCAGCAGCGCAAAACCACAAATCTCCCGCCAGCTCATGGCTTAATCCGGTAAAGCTGATATGCATCGCCAAAATCCGCCCATTCTGGCTAATTCGGACAGCAGGCCTGTCAGCTCCGTCCAATCCTGCGGGGTGTAGCCGCGATCATTGTTATGAACGAATTCGGCTCCGGCTTGGTGGAACAGCAGGTGAGTGAACCCCTCGCGCTGCCAGCGCTGGTAAGATTTCCTCGCCGGCCTCCGCATCAGCGCCGTCATGCCTCTCCCCTAAGCCAGCGATCCACCGTCTCATCCGGGGTGCAGGCGGCAGGCAGTACAGGCTGCGCGCTTCAAAAAGCATCAACACCCTTAACTCCGCCGGAAGCTGATTGACTGCTTGCATGGCGGGGGAAAACCATCCCAGGTTAACGTCCAGATATGCACTCTGCGTGCGGCGGCCAAGCGCCTGGGCTGCACCACCCTGGTCAACAAGCTGGACTGCTGCTTCCAGAACGCTCAATCCCAGAGCCAGGATGACCACCGCTCCGGCAATCACTCCGAACCGCACTGCCTCTGTGGCGGAAACGCGCAAGACCTTCGTACCCGGCTGCAGCAAGCACAGCAAAGGCTGGAAAGAGCCCGATATACAGCCGCGCCTGAAGCAGATAGGAAGAGAACCGGCCCGCAGCCATCCACACCATCAGTCCGGATATGCTCACGATCGCAGCCAGCCGGATTATTTCTCGTTCGCTTTGATCTCTGTGACTCCAACCCAACCCTGCTGCAAGCGCAAGACCCAGCAGTAAGGGACCAATCGATGCGCTGTAGCCTGGAGCGCCTTCGACCCCCAGAAAAGTCAGCCTGAATGGCAGGAACAACACATCCAACCAGCTCCCCCAGGGCTGCCCGCCCTGATAGAGGGAAAGCCGCATCGGAGTCATCGCCCCGGCGGCGAAGACCAGAGGATATGTTGGGCTGCCAGTCGCCCAGATGTTCTTGATCAACCACGGGGAAAACGAGCAAAGCTGCAAAGATGAAGCATAAGGCTGCTTTAAACCGGCTCGCCGACGGCACAGCTCGAGAAGTAAATATGAATGCCATTCCGCACAGGATCAGCACCCCACCTGTATACTTGGTTCCAAGCGCCATCCCTGCAAATAAACCCGCCAGCGCAGCCTGGGAAAGTGATCCGGATTGGTTCCAGAGCAGTATCGACATCAAAAAGGCGGCTCCAAACAGCATCGTCCACCATTCTGTGTAGCCCCAGGAAAGGCTTGCGGCAAGCGTGAAACCCGAAAGCAGCGCAGCAGCGCCAACCCAACCGGCATCAGCTGAGAACTTCTGGAGTGATCAGTCCAACGACCCCTGCCAGCGCAACGAGGCCAGCCATCCAACCCAGGATCAGAGCAGTCGAAAGTCCTCCCAGGGCTGCTGCCCAGGTATAAAGCATTTCCGCTGTCTGCGGCATCCCCCAGAACATCAATTCCGGCACATAGAAAAATCGATGGGCACCGAGATAATGCTCTGGCAGCGCCAGGTGATAGACCAGAGCGTCGAACTGGATTGGTGGAGCCAGTGCCGAAAGATAAGCAGCGGCAATCAGGATCGATATCAATCCCGCTGTGCAGCGCCCGAACCGGCTGCTTTGCTCCCAGAGCGTTCTCAGGGAAGACCAACCCTGCCACCAGCCAAAAATCTCTCGACGTAAAAGGAAACCAAGAAAAACGATCGCCAGCAATGCCACCCATAAGTAAAAACCACCCAGCCAGCCAACAGCCAGAACACCAATGGCGACCAGGCCAGCCCCAAGACTGGCTTGAAGCATCCGTTCTGCCAGCGGGTGAAATGCTGTTTTCGGGATTATGCGCCGGCCTAATCCGCCGCAGATTGAGATGATCGCGGCAGCCGCTGCTGTCCGCCACATGCACTGGGCAAGGGCTGCTGCAGTTTCAGGGGTGACCGGTTTGTGCAATACAAAATAACCAGCTGTGACTGCAGCCAGCCACAGCCAGGCTGCCACCAGACCCATCCCGCCCATCCATCTCGAATCCTGAACATCCCGGGCCGGTCCCTGGCTTATCCTTCAGCGGGTCGTACGCCGTGGATTGCGCCACTGATCATGCAGCGGCCGCTCTGGGCGGAGCACCCACCATCGGATCCAATATAATCCAATCAACAGGAATACCGGCAAGGGGAAGAACAGCAGAGAATTCTGGATCGGCTGCACACCCCGCTCCAAAGTCGCCAGAAAAACCCACCAGACTCCGAAAAGAAGCAGGCTGTAGCTAATTCCGATCATAATTCTTCCAAAAACACCCCATTCCTGGTCCCATGCCGCAAATATGAGGATCATCACGGGCAGTAATACGATGTAATTCTCCGTCGCCGTGCGGATTCCGATCATTGTTGTCACGGTCAGGGTTAAAGTAGGCCGCCCAGAGAAACCAGCGGTCGGTTTTCCCCAATGCCCGCTGCCATTCCCAGATCAGGGTCGCGATCAAAACAATCGACAGCCCCCACCCCAACCGCTGGCCTACACCCGGCATCCAGCGGGTGAAAATCTCCCCAGGTGTCCCGGGCAAGGTGTAAGTTGGATAGTTCATCACCTGGCGAAGATTCTGCCAGGTCCAATCGGGGATCAGCAGGCTTGTGACCGCGGTCATCAGGGCCAGGCTGCCGAGAATGCTCCAAAACAGAATATGACGGCGCTCTGATAAGCTCCAAATCAAGATAAAAAGGATCAACAGCAGGACAACCTGGGGTTTAATCGTTGCCAGCGCCAGCAGCAACCCTGCCCAGCTGTCCTGCTCGGCTCGTATCGCCAACAATGCTCCAACGACAAAGAGCCCTACGAGCACGGAAGCGTTCGAATTGATCAACGGTCGGATGCTGTAATAGCTCAACAATGAAAAAATCAGGAGGAAGCCAAGCATCAACGACGAGATCTTCCAGCGGCACAAAGAAATGCCGCCTAAAGCAATTAGAACAATGCCAACCTCAAGCACGGTCATCCAGACCGCTCGCGCAAGAGTAAAGTCCTCAATGAGGGCGAAAGGAGAGAAGATAAAAATCGAATAGAATGGGTAAACAAACAGGACCTGGTCCTCGTCCGGTTCAGCCAGGCGTCCGTAAAAGCGCTGCTGGATTTCCTGGGTGGTCTCATCGCTGTACGGGCTGATTCCTTTCATAAGAAACTCGCGCGTCCCGAACCCAGCGAGGCAAGAAATCGCTGCCGCCCGGACTTTGCTGGGAATAGCGATAATTCACCCAGGTGAGACCGACCAGGGCAAAATCCCCGCAAGGACCATGAGTCCCTATGAAAAGATAGCGTCTCGACGTGTTCAAGGATGAGTTACTCTCAAGTTCGAGCGAATCAGGAAACGGTGAATAACCAATCTAACAATACCACAGGAAGCTTTACATCGAAAGAATTAATCCCTTTCAACTGCGGTACTGCAGATAAGCGCAGATACGACCCTTATCAAGATCGTTTGTACCCGCACTTTTCTGACTGTCAGGTTGATTTATCGTGGATTTTACCTTATTCCAGCACCATATAAGGTGGATCAGGTCGCGATTTGATTTTTGCATTTTTGTTATTTCATCTGTGCACATCTCAGGCATCAGCCTGCCCTATCAATCGGAAAAGCTGCCCTGATCCGGGGTACTTGACTGGATGTTATAATTTTTCACGACCCTGCTTTCCCCTCAGGTTCATTCACAGGTAAAGTGATGAGCATCGATAACTTCATGCTTCTGGATCTGGCTGAGAGCCTTCTTGGGATTCTGCTTTTTCCAATCATCCTGGTATTTCCTGGATTCCTGGTTGGTTGGGTGCTGAACCTGCTCTCTTTTCGCGAATCTCACTGGATCACCCGTTTCTTCATCAGCGTTGGGCTATCGGTATCGATTGTCCCAATCTGCGCTTATCTGCTGATACGAAGCGGCCTCGCAAACCTGGATTGGCTCCCCTTGCTTGCATCAGTGGTTGGCTCCGCTTTGATTATCCTCAAGCAATCCAGGGGGCACCAGCGGATAGCGGGTCATCCAGTTTCGAAAAAAGATCCAACTCGCAGAATTTGGATCGTCGGGATAAGCCTGATTGCATTTGCAATCCTCTTTTCGCTTGTTGACCTGCAAGTCAAATCCGGGTTGTTCGTCAGCACGATTTCTTACGATTATGCAAAAAACATCAGTGTGACCGATGCGATTACACGGACTGGCCTTCCCCCAATAAATCCTTCATTTTACCCGGGCTACCCGCTGGAGATTTATTATTACTACTTCTGGTTCATCCTGACCAGCCTGATTGACCAGCTGGGCGAACACCTGATCAGCGCACGCTCGGCCGTGATTGCCGGCACGGTCTGGTCCGGGATTGGATTGATCGCAGCAGTCTATTGCTACTTTCGGATGAAATATGTGGGGACGCCTCGCTTCCAAAAACGATCCATAATTGGATTAGGTCTCTTGCTTGTCTCAGGGTTGGATGCACTCGTGGTTCTGGCAGTTTGGATTTATCGTCTGACCCGATATCCAGACCTCCAACCGTCATTTTTCCTTCGGTCGACTGGTGGAACAAGGCTGGACAGGTCAATTCCTGGCCTCATCTTGTTCTTTGGGTGCCGCATCACACCGCCGCTGTTAACCGCCGCGGCTGTTTAGTTTTCTTTTGATCCAAAGAATATCGGTTCAAATTCCAAAGAGAGAAACCAGAGCGCTGATTGCGGTTGCCTCTCTGGCTCTTGCATCTGCGTTCGGCATGTCGGTCTGGATTGGATTGGTGAGCGCTTCAATCCTGATTCGTTTGGGGAATCATCGGTGCTTCAGCGTCGGTGGAAAAAAGAAGCTCTGTCACTGTTGAAAATTGGGGTATTGGGAGTGATCCTGATCCTGCCCTTCGCCTTGGATTTGACTGGAGCGAACCTAAATCCAGGCTCGCCGGTCGATTTTTCTGTCCGGTCCTTCGAATGGATCGACGCCGCGCTGCAGCAAAGCGGGGTTTCGAGCCGCTGGATCGTGGGATTCATCAATTTGATCGCACTCCCTTTTCTTTATGCGCTCGAGCTGGGGTTCTATGGGGTCGTCTGGGTGATAACTTTGCTTCGACTCTCAAACGTCGGCGACCGCTCGATCGAGAAACGCTTTTGGAGCTCACGATTTTCTCAACCAGCATCATCATTGCATCATTTTTCAAATCTGCAATCCGGAATAACGACCTGGGTTGGCGCGGACTGATGTTCGCTCAATTCGTCCTGATCGTTTGGGGAAGCGATTATATTTTTTACCTGTTTGAAAGCTATCGAAAAAAAATTGCAGGATCTCCAGAGAGATATTGGGGTGGATCGAAACCTCCAAAAATCAGGTGGGCTGTCTTGATCCTGGTCGTCCTCGGCAGCATCTCAACTTTGGGAGACCTGGTCTTGATGAGGTTCTTTCACGTTTTCGCTCAAAACCGAGCAGAGCTGACCTTTGAGGATTTTGATCCTTTGTTGAAAAAAAATACCAGGCGAATCCGGGAAACATTCAGATGGATTCATCGTCAAACACCAGCTGATGCGATCATCCAGACCAATCCATCCGAGGATATCAACATCTTTGCCGGAATTTACAGTGCGCGGCAGCTCGCTCTCGCCGACCGCCACAACAGCAAGATATTTGGGATTCCCACTCGCTGTTTGACCCTGCTTTTGCGTCTATCTCCAGCCTGTTCCGTGAGCAGCTTGATCCGGCAGCAGCTCAAAATATTTGCGATCAATTTCAAATCGACTGGCTGGTGTTTTTCAACGCAGACCCGCTCTGGGCAGACCGCCGCTCATGGATCTGGAATATCTCGCCTGCCTTCAGCAATGAGGCTGCAAAGGTTTTTGACTGCAGCCAGATAGACGGTTGATGAGCTGTGGCCTTCAATCTCTTTACAAACCAAACAGTCACTGGCCTTTGACCATGACCACTGAATTATTATCCTCAAAAACTCGGCGCCAGCCAATTTCATCCAACCGACTGAGGATCGGCAGACCCGGCTCAACCAGCACCCAGCCCACCTCCCAGCGTTCCAGGACTTCCTGCCAGCCGGGTTTTGCCTGAACAACCAGGATCCATTCGTTAACCAGGGCGTCATCGTACAGATCGGTGCGGCCGTCGATGAAGACCGGATATTCGGGCAGTTCCCAGAGAAGGTAGCCGCCCCAATTATATGAGTTGAAGATCCTTCCCGCCGGACGAGCTGAACGAATCCACTCCACTGCATCAACGGGCATCGATTTTGTAATTTCGGCTGAGTTTGCTTTTGTCGGAAGCACTGAAAGGGTTCTGAAGCATCCTGCGAAGGATAGCATGACGAGCAGGAGCAAATTGATGGATCGTTCGATCCGACTCTCTTGATCGCCGCCCGGGCGAATTCCGTACTGCCTTGCCAGCGCAGCAGTCACAGGAGCCAGGTGTCGGGTAATCACCGCCGGGGCGACGATCGCAAAGAAGGCGATGTTGCGGGCAGCTTCGAGAGCCAGGCAGGCGAATACCGCGAACAGAAGGAAATCGGAGAGAGAAATCCGTTTTCGTGAAACCCCCAGCGCAGTAAAGCTCAATAATAGTAACCCAGAAAATGGGGCTACCTGCGCAGAGCCGAAATCCGGCGGCTGCCATTCCTGTATATAGCCTTTGAGTGCTTCGATCCCGATGGTCCTGAACGGGTACAGCAGCATCTCCGGTCCATATGGGTTAAGAAAGACAGCGCAGAGGCACAACAGGCTGATCAATACGAGCATCGGCAATCTTGAATCTCAGAATCTCACATTTCATATGTGCTCTTATGTTCAGAAACAACGCTTCGACCAGGTAGATTCCCAGCAGGATAAAACCGACGATAAAACCGCCGTGGCTGTTCACCCAGATGACCATGAGCAAAGGGAGCCAGAATAATCTCTTTAATCTGGCGACGGTCGCCAGGATCAGACCAGCGGCAGGACCTCCAGGATCATCAAGAAGACCGCAGCCATCAGAAAGCTGAGCATGTACGGGCGCGCGGCCCAATAAATCCCCGACGCTGCAGCGGCGAGGATGATCGTGAACGCCCGTAAAAAGACGCCGCCAGAAAGCGTTTGCCAGACGAAAATAAAAGCCAGCGTCACCATTACAGCAGTCCAAAGATTTAAGCCACCAGCTCCTGAAATGCTGAATATCGCGGCCAGAGGGATTTCGACAAGCCAGCCGGGATAGTGCCACTCGGCGCCTTTGCGGGTATATGAAAATGGATCCGTTTGGAGGATCTGGCGTCTTGCAAGGATTTCCTGCCCTGCTCGAAGGTGCCACCAGGTGTCGCGAGTCCAGGGAGAAGCGCGCAGCCATGGTAAAAATCGCCAGAAAACCAATCCCTGTGACCAGCTGTCTCATGTTCACAGGCGCCTGCCTTATTGAGATGCAATCGGCGAGGTGGTCCCACCCAGGCCGATCTGAACCGGCTGGACAGGTCGAGAAAGACGGTAGAAAACCCGATAATCGCCGATCTGAGCCTCCTGATAGGAAATTTCAAGGGATTTAAATTGATCTCGTAAATAGCTATCCAGCTCAGGGTGCCGGGTTGTGATATAAGCCGTCCTCGAGGCTGCCGCCACCTGTCCTGTGTACGGAGGATAGCGGTCATCACGAGCGGTGTATCGCAAATCCAGGTGGTACGGTAGGCGAGGGATGAAGATCAACCGTTCCTGGGAGAGGAAACGCGAGCGGGTAAGCTGTCCAATAGTTGGTGTAGCCGCGTGTTTCTCCCTCTTTCAACAGGAAGTCGATCAAGGCCTGGTCGTATCGGTGGTCCACCTGGGTCGGGGAATAAAACTGGGTGGTGATCCCAGGTGGATATTTCAAAACAGATTGAAGGATTCCGGTCAATTGAAACAGCAGGACCAGCCCGACCAGGCTAGAGCGTCCTGATCCCGTAACGAAGTTTAAATTCGACGATCATATCGGCTGCATAAAGCGCCAGAGGCGCGGCAAGTGGGATAAAATAACGTCCCGAGGGATCCGCACCAAACGGTGTCAGCAAAAAAGCAGCCCCGAGCACCAGCATCACACCGGTCAGCAGCCACCTGCCTTCGAACGCAGCAGAATCGGCGCCTTTTTGCTGCGGTAAATCTCGATGAGCCGCGAAAGATCCATACCATGACGCCGAGCCAGAAGGCCAGGGCCAACGGCGCCAGCAATCCACCAAGCCAGACCAGATCCCAGGGCGGGCGCAGGCCGATGGCAGCCGTCAGCCCAAAGAGTATAAAATTGAATATGTGCTGAAGGGTCTGGCTGAGCCAGCCAAGACCTTCGACTCCAGCGATCGCGCCGCCGCCAAGCTCTCCAAGCAGTTTAGCCGGACCTTCCTGGATTGCATGGAACCACCAGGGCAGCGAGCCAACCAGCGCACCGATCAATGACATCACCCATATCAGACCAGCTTTTTTAAATGGTTTGAAACGGCGAACATTCCATCCCAAGAATATCCAGGCAGGGACGGCGTAAACCAGGGTAAACCCGAAAGACCAAAATCCCAAACCGCAAAAGAATCCAAGCGATACCCAGCTCAACCAGGCGCCGGGAAAACCGCTCTTCATCCAGCTTCGATAAAGGCTCAACGCGGCCAGCAGGATCAGGTTGCCGATCAACATCGCTTCCCCATACCCGCCGAGCGAGACCGTCTGTATAGAGCGCCAGGTTGACAGGTGGCACCGCCAGCAGCAACGCGGCGAGAGCCCCGAGCGCCCAGCTTCCAAAAATCGTTCGGCCCAGGAATGCCGTTGTGACCAGGAAAGCCAGGAATAGCAAGGACTGGACCAGCCGGATCGCCCAGACGTACTCGCCAAAAATCGCAAACGCTCCGGCCACAAAGAACGCGTCCAGGCTGCCCATATAAGCCTGACCGTAGAAAAAAGCGGGCCGATCTCCCCTCAGGATGTGCCTGGCCATCAGCGCGACCACAGCTTCATCCGAGTTGAACGGCATCCACCCGCCCAGCACGAGCCAGGCTTTCAACCCTGCTGCAATCACCAGCGCGGTACCGAGCCAAAAAAATGGTTTTTCTGCTGTTTTTGAGGCGTACTTCATTCCGATGCGATTTTAGCTGGTTTTATTCTGCTCATTGATTACAAAACTGCAATAATCGGTTGACACCTCCTCTGCGTTCTCTTATGATAAGCCTGGAAACTATCATGCCGATGTCCGCTGCAGTGAAGACCTCAAAAACAATCTCGCAGCTTCAAAATCTGGCACAGGTGGCGATCTTCCTGCTGGCGATCGCAGCTCGCCTGCTGCCCGGGCCGCGTACGATCGACAGATTCCTACATCACCTTCCGCTACGCCCGCAACCTGATCTCGGGAAACGGTTTTGTGTACAATCCGGGCGAGCGTGTGATGGGGACGACAACCCCGTTGTACACGATCTTGATGGCTTCTGGTGGGCTGCTGACCGGGGGTCCTGACGCCGATCCCCCCTATCCGCAAATCGCAATGGCTATAAACGCGCTTGCGGACGCAGCGGTTTGCCTGCTGTTGATCCGGATGGGAAAACGGCTGGGGGTTGGTTTTGCTGGTTTTGGTGCGGCGCTGGCCTGGGCAGTGGCTCCGTTCAGCGTTACGTTTGCTATCGGTGGGTTGGAAACCAGCGTCTACGTGCTGCTCCTAAGCGGAGCTGCAATCTGCCACATCGAGAGACGGCGCTCTCAAACTGCGCTGCTTGGCGCGCTGGCGACTCCTTACCCGCCCTGATGCGCTGATCCTGGTCGGGCTCTTGATCATTGACCGGTTTTGGGAGCTTGCGAAGCTTCGCAGAGAAGGTCAGTCTGCGATTCGGGGAGCTGATCCCAGAGCTGGTCTGCTTCGGTGCGCCGACGCTGGCGTGGTTCCTGTTCGCAACCGGATATTTCGGGAGCGTGATCCCCTCACTCTGTGGCGGCAAAAACGCTCGCCTACCACCTGCGCCCGGAAGAAGGGACTCGTTCGGCTGCTTCAGCACTACAGCACGCCGTTCATGGAGCACCTGACCTTCGGGATTGCCTGGATTGGGATCGGGATGGCGCTGCATCCTTTTCTTTTCCTCGCCGGCACACTCAAATCACTACGCTTGGATCCCAGGTCCTGGCCTTTAGCGGTATATCCCTGGCTTTATTTTGCCGTTTTCGCCCTGGCCAATCCGCTGATATTTCGCTGGTATCTGACACCTCCGCTCCCGTTTTATACTCTGTTCATCCTGGGAGGTGTTGAGGCGGTGGTGCTCAGTCTGTCAAATGGGCTGAGCTCCAGAGGCTGGCTCAGAGGCAGTGCCATAACCCAGGCTACCCTGGTCTGCTGCGTGATCCTCGCACCTTTTCTGTTTTGCCTGAAGGACTGGCGGCTTCACCCCGATCACGGCATCGACCGCCCGGCGCCCGAAATGGCCTGGTACCGACTGGAGCTGCTTTACCGTCAGGCTGCAGATGAAATCACTGCCACTGCAAGGGGGGCTGACAAAAGCATGACTTAACCTCGCCGCAGGCGATGTTGGGGTGCTCGGTTATTACAGCGGGATGCAGATCGTCGATACTGTCGGATTGAACTCGCCCCGCTCATCACAATTCTACCCGCTCGACGCCGAATGCTATCAGATCAACTACGCGATCCCACCCGAGCTGATCCTGGACTCTCTGCCCGATACCATCGTCATCCTGGAGGTCTACGGCCGAAAATGCCTTCTCCCTGACCCGCGCTTTCAAGAGCAATACCTTCCACGCCAAAAAATCCCGACGGATATCTACGGCAGCGATGGGATGCTGATCCTTGAACGGAACCAACCGTGAGACTCCAAAAAAGGGAGTCTGCCTCGCGGGGAAGAGTATTATCCGGACGTATACGCCTCTCCCGGACCTGCCTGGCTTCTTTGAACTCTTGGGATACTGTTGTCGGCTTTTTATCTCTGGGGCATCCCAAAAGTTCCTTTTCACCCTGACGAGTCCACTTATCTCTGGATGAGCGCAGATTTCGAGCTTTTCCTGAGCAACCCGCTGGCTATCTCCTGGAATTCAGGGAACTCCCACGGACCTCGCCCAGCATTACAGGCTGATCGACGCCCCGCTGACACGCTATCTGCTCGGGCTGGCGCGGGTTGTTTCAAGACAAAATGGATTGCAGTCGGATTGGGATTGGATGATGACCTGGCAGGAAAACCAGGCTGCCGGCGGCGCTGCCGGACGATCGCCTGCTCCATATCGGCCGTTTCCTGCTGGCATCGCTGTTCCCGCTCGACCTGATCCTGATTAGCTCTATCGGGAAAAGGTTGCACAGCCAGGCTGCCGGGATCCTGGCTATGGTTTTCTTCGGGTTGAATGCACTGCGTGCTGCTCCACACCCGTAGGGCGATGGCCGAAGCCGTCTTGACTTTTGGCTTATTAGCAGCGACCTGGTCCTTTCTGGATGCCGGTCGACGACCATGGCTGGCCGGCCTGGCGTTGGGCTTTGCCGTGTGTGCCAAGCACACCGCCATCGCCCTCCTCCCTGTTGGAATGTTTGCAGCTACGCTGCCAGCCGTCCATTCAAACTCCTCGCAGGAAAAACCGACCTTGATTCGAGCCTTCGGAAATTGGGCGCAGATGATCGTCGTCTTCACGCTGGTTGTGCTTTCCTTGAACCCGGTCTTCTGGAGAGAGCCCATCCAATCTGCCCATACCGCCTGGAAAGAGAGGCTGGACCTGCTCGACCGGATGAAGGCTGACCATCAGGTTGATGCTGAAGAAGGCTTTGGAAAGGATTTTTCCCGCAGGCTGGCAGGCATGATCGCGCACCTGTTCATGACCCCGCCTACCTTTGCCGAAAGCGAAAATTATTCATCTCAAATCAACCATTTGGAGGAAGCCTATCTGAGCATCCCTGGAAATCAGCTGTTCCGCGGTTTTTCGTTCGGAGGGTTGATGTTCGCTGCAGCATTGGCAGGGATCACGCTCGCAGTGGTGGAAATCCGGAAGGTAAACTCCAACCGGCGCAGGGCGATCCTGATCCTTCTGGCAGTGACATTTGCCCTGGGAGCAGGGGTGGCAATTCTGGCTCAACTTCCCTGGCAGCGCTATGTCCTCCCTCTTGTACCACTGGTCTGCCTCTGGCAGGCTTATCTGGCAGCTTCGTTGGGTGCTGGACTGTCAGGGAGGATTTCTTCCTGCCACGATGGAGCCTGATTGAAAGGAAAAAAATAATCTCGTCGAAGCAGATGCCCTGGCAAATGCAGTTTGATTGATATCCCTCCTCATCCCAAGACGGTGTATCACTGGAAAAGATCTGCTCTAGACTTCCCCAAAATCCACATATCGATATAGAATTGTCGATGCAGGTGTGGTGCATGGTCATTCGCAAGATAAGCTGTGACTTTTCAACCTGCAGTGCAATGCTGGGAGAATTACCCATGTGTTTAAAGGCGACCTGATGGCTATGGAAAGGACAAAAATTAAAACGATCCTTGTAATTAATATCCACGCTGCGCTGGACCGGATCTTCTTCATTGACCGCTTCGTACCAGACGCACACATGCGAGCCAAAAAAGCTCTCGAATGCATCGGCGGGAAAGGGCTGGACACTGCGGTCGTCCTTAAGGAGCTGGGTGCACCGCTGCGAGCAGTCACATTCATCGCCGGAGCCAATGGTCAGATCCTTGCTCGACTGCTCGCTGAAAAAGGGATCGATACCGAGCTGCTCTGGTTAGATGGAGAGACGCGAGTGGCCAATGTGATCGTCGAAACCGAGAACCAATGCCATTCGCACATCACCACGACCGGTTATCACGTGAACCGGACAGACTGCGACCGGCTGCTTGAGACCATCCACAACCTGGGCAGGGGCGCAGAATGGGGGGTGATCTCCGGATCTCTGCCGCCTGGCGACTCCTCCAACGATATACCAGGAAATCGTCCGCGAGCTGCACGCGCAAGGAGTTAAGGTGCTGATCGACAGCCTGGGTCCCCCGCTCCTGTTAACGCTATCTCATGCGCCCGAAATTGTGAAAATGAACCGGACGGAGTTTTTGGAAACGTTCCACAATCAGGCTGGGAATTTGGAAGATTGGGTCGCACCGGTCCGCAAGATTATGGCTGAACACGCTTTGAAAGCCTTCGTTCTGACCGGAGGGAGCGAAGGCATCCTCGCCGTGACTCCGGAAGGCACGTATCTGGCAGGGTGCAACGTTGAAAAGGAAGTAAATGCAGCCGGCGCGGGGGATGCGGTCTCTGCTGCCCTGGTCCACCGGCTGTGCCTTGGGGACAGCTGGGAGCAGGCGCTAACCTGGGCAGCCGCGACGAGCGCAGCCGTGGTTCAAACGGAGGGGACAGCCGAATGTTCGCTGCTGGAGATCAATGCGCTGCTTCCTGAAGTCAGGCTAAGATTGCTGCCGGATCATCGCATGTAGATCCATTCTTCACCTCGGCTAGAACAATCCAATAAAAGGATTACCATGAAAATATCGTAAAGCTGGCTCTTGAAGCATCCGTGATTCCGATATCCTTGAAAATTATTGGTTTCGGAGAATTTTGATGAAGAAAATAAGTATTTTGTCCATCCTTGTCTTGATCGCTGCATATTCGCTGTCAGCCTGTTCATCCATTCCGGGAGCAAAACCCGGTGGCTCACCCACAGATCAGTCCAGTAGTGATCCTGTTCTGACCGGGAAAGTATGGAAGTGGATGGGCTTTACCGACCCTCTGCAAAGCTTTCAAATCGATCAACCCGAACGCTACACGATCCAGTTCAATTCGGATGGATCGATGAATATCCAGGCAGACTGCAACAGCGGGACCGCAGAATTTACCCTGGATGGGAACAGCATAAAAATCGAGCCCGGGAGAATGACCCTGATGGCATGCGATCCTACTGGCCGTGGTGATAACTTCCTGCAGTATCTCGACGCGGCAGCAATTTACTTTTTTAAAGGGGAGTAGCTCTTCATCGACCTGAAAATGGACAGCGGGACGATGCGGTTTGGCCCATGATCCCTTTCGATAAGTATTCTGGAGATGGACAACGCCTTTCCTGGTAAAATGCTTTCAGTAATATGCACATTTAAGTCTCTGACGACCCAATAAGGCGAGGGAAAAATGAAAATCACCACTCGATCGGATCAATATTCAGTAGCTCCAGGAGGCAGGCTGGAAATCTCTGTAATTCTGATCAACGAAGAATTTCAACCTGATCAGGTCAGGGTCCAGATCGAAGGGATTCCGCTGGTCTGGGTTACTGCGGAGCAGCAGGTTGTGGTACTCCAGCCAGGGGAGATGCGAGAGATCACGCTCGTTGTTCAACCACCTGAGCCGCCAAATGTGGTCGTCGGACGGCACATCATGAGCCTGCGTGCAGTCAGCACAATCGATCCCGACCGCGTAGCATTTACGAAAGTCAATCTTACAGTAACTGGATTTGAAGTAAAAGGCAGGGTTGCTGTCCTGCTGGAAGGCATAAAATTTTCTGTGACTTCCGGTGACCGTCTCGCTATACCGGTGGTGTTGATCAATCAAGGCCTCGGGTTGGACACATTCCGGCTTTCGGTCGAAGAGCTGCCTGAAGGTTGGGTCACGATCACCGATCCAGAAATCTTAATGCAGCCTGGCGAAGTCAGGACTGAAGTCATTAACCTTCATCCGGCTCGACATTCAAGCTCACGCGCAAGCAGATATCCTTTTCATATCACAGTTTCCAGCCAGGAAGCTGCCGACCAGAGCGCAAGTATTTCCTGCATCTTGACTGTGGCTGCGATTCGTAGATTTCCGAAGTGAATTGCTTGAGGCACAGCCGGAACAGAAGCTGCCTGATAGGGTGTCGATCCATAATCTTTCCAATATGCCAGCCTCTTTCACCCTGACCTGGAGCAGCCCCGAAGATTCGCTCACATTTGAGCCGGAAGTTCCCCAACATGTCAACCTTCAGGTGGATGAAGTGGCAGACCTGGAATATTCTGCAAAACCAGCCAGTCGAATGTGGATTGGGGGAGAAAAAAGCTACCCATATACTGTTGATGTCAGCGTTGCGGGATCAGAACCCCAAAAATTAGAAAGCTCATTGAAAACCAACGGTCTGATACCAGTCTGGGCGGCCGCAGGAGCAGCCATCCTTTTACTGGTATGTCTGTGCCTGGGTTTCTTCCTTTTCCGCCCCGGTTTTTTGGGCAGGAGTAATACAACAGAGACGCCGGTGATGACCAGCACAGCAACAATCATCCTGCCGACAGCAACGACTTCCCAGATGGATCAGCGCGACCAGCTGATAGAGCGCAGATGGTATCTCGCATCGTACAACGAGACGCTCAGTTCTCCTGGGGCACAGGAACCTTTTACATTGTTTAATCCCAACGGTACGTATATCGGTCATACGGGATGCAAAGATCTGAGCGGAAACTACACCACGAGCTTCAACCAGATCACCATCTCAGCTCTAAACCTTTCGAGCGGCTCGTGTCTCGACAGCAATTTGCAGCGACAGGAGGACGCAATGGTGGCAATTTTGCGCCTCGGCGCGCAGCTATTTTGTCGCAGACACGGCGCTGCAGATTGGCGGTGACGCCGGTTTCTTGAATTACTCGCTATCGCCGCTAAATCGTCCCGAAGAGATCCAGCCTCCACAGGCAGCCATTCGGGCCGTCCCCCAGTCGGAAGCGGGCCAGATCGTGGTATTCGAATCCACATCAACCGGAGAAGTTCCGCTTGTTTCGTGGGTCTGGGATTTTGGCGACGGCACTTCGGCAAGCGGTCCAGTAGTCCAGCACGTATTTCGAAATGCCGGCACATTTTCCGTGCGGCTCACGGTGACAGACCAGCGCAACCAGACATCAGCTGCGACCCACCAGATCCACATCCTGGCAGTCCCGACGGCACCCGCCAGACCAACCGATATGCCACCTCCTCCGACTGCGCCTCCGCCCACCTTGCCGCCCGCTCAGCCTACTTATACACCCATTCCACCAGAGCCTCCGACCCAGGAACCTTTACCTGAGAAAAACCCGCCGCAGGCGGTTCTGAATGCACCAAGATCAGGTTTTATCGGTGAGCCGGTAGCCTTCGACGCCTCTTCATCCCAGCCCGGCAGCAGTCCAATTGTATCCTTCACCTGGAGCTTTGGAAACGGGGAAGGCTTGCCGGCCTCGCCTGCGCCGAATGTGTCGGCAACCTACAATACCGCTGGTGTCTTTGAGGTCACAGTCGTTGTCCTGGACGCAAATGGGTTGAGCAGCTACACGACCAGCAACATCGAAATTGATGCCCGGCTTGAAACGTCGGTTTGGACGCTTTCTAACATCAACGGACAACCTTTGGTACCCGGGACAGCGATCACCAGCCAATTCCTCAACGGACAGATTACCGGCTTTTCTGGCTGCAATACCTACGATGGAAGCTATTCTGCCGCCGACAACGGTGACGGGACGATCAATGTCAGCATCGAACGGCTCAGCACCAGTCAACTCAGCTGTCCGGGCGATATCATGAACCAGGAAAATGTGTTTATTTCTGCATTGGAGCGAGTTACATTGGCGGTAATTCAGGAAAACAAAATCACCCTGAATTATCCGGATGGTGCTTTGGTCTTCTACCTGGTTTTTCGTCCTTGATCGACCAGAAATTAAAAAAACCGCCTCATTCGATCGAATGAGGCGGTTTTTAATTAATCATACCGGCTGAGTTTACGCCCGCTATCTGCAACGCCTGATTTTTTCAGGGTACCCTCTGACCCCGGTCTGGAACTGTCCTTACTGGCCTTAGGGTACGGATTTCAGGCTCTCCTGAAGATCGATCAGGGCTTTTTGGGATATTTTTAGAAGCCCCACCTGATGGGAGCGATCCAGGTCGACAATCAAGAAGAAGACTGCTGAAAGAACCAGCACAACCAGGATCAAAGCCAGGATATTCCACCGCTCTTCATAAGCAAAGTGGACTCCAACGAGCAGCATGGTTAAAAAAGCGATCCCGTAAAGGCCGGCCAATATGGTTGCAGGAACCCGGATTCCAAGTTCCGCAGCCAGGCGCTGCGTGTGAATATCCATGACATTATCCAGGCTTGTGATATACAGCGCGATAACTGGATCAGGATTGCCTTTCGCGATCGGCTCAACAAGAATTCCACAGCTCATCCTGGATCGCTTCTGAACGGGCGATGGCTTGAGCTGTCTGGGCTCGATCCATCGCTTCAAGACGCAGGTCTACGTATTCCTTGTAAAGCAGGCCCGATTTTTCACTCAGAGGTTCAGGCAGGAGACCAGCTTGCATGTATGCTGAACCGATGGCATTGGCTTCTTGAATAATCAAGAGCCTTCTTTCGTTATATACTTCGAAAGCAAAGCTCGTCGCAAAAGTTAAATAGAAACGCCAATAAGGCCAGGGTTGCGCCGACCATCGCCCCAACCTCTGACTCGGCACGATCCGGCCAGCGTTTTTGTTTTAATTTCCCAAGACGAAAGCCCGCTTCGAGCCCCAGCAAGAGGAAGAAAGCAGTCAGGGCGTATACGGACCAGAGAGGAAGAGAATCAAGCGGTTGGGTTTCAAGCATTTTGGAAAACGATCAACCCAGGTACTCGCGCAGCTTGCGCCGGATTGCTGGGTGGCGAAGACGGCTCAGCGCCTGTGCTTCGATCTGGCGGACACGCTCACGGGTGACACCCATCTTCCGCCCGACTTCTTCCAATGTGTACGCCTGCCCGTCCAGCAGACCGTAGCGGAGCTGAAGGATGCGGACTTCGCGCGGCGGCAGGCCGTTCAACACCGAATCCAGGTGCTCGCGCAGCAAATTATAAGTCGCGGTCTCATCAGGGGCGGGGACTTCTTCATCCTGGATGAAATCACCAAGGACCAATTCTTCTTCATCGTCGGTCGGAGTCTCCAGCGAAAGCGGCCGCCTGGCGACTTGAATCATGTTCTCCACTTTTTGTGGCGTGACATCCAGCGAGGCGGCGAGCTCTTCCACAGAGGGGTCTCGTCCCAGCCGCTGTGTCAGCTGGTGTTGGACGCGCAGCAGCTTGTTGATCTGGTCGCCCATATGAACCGGCACACGGATGGTGCGCCCTTGATCGGCGATTGCTCGGGTCACCGCCTGCCGGATCCACCAGGTTGCATACGTGCTGAATTTATGGCCGCGCCGGTAATCGAACTTCTTCGCAGCCCGGATCAGGCCGATATTCCCTTCCTGGATCAGGTCCAGAAATGGAACGCCGCGGCCCATATATTTTTTCGCAACCGAGATCACAAGTCGCGAATTCGCGGTGATCAGGTGCTCGCGGGCAGCCCAACCGTCTTCGATCAGAAGCTGAAGCTCCTGGCGGTGGCGCTGGGAGACGTTCCCTTTTGCCAGATCTTCCCGCGCCAGTCGACCGCGCTCGATCCGCTGAGCTAATTCCACTTCCTCTACTGCCGTAAGCAGAGGAACCCTGCCCACCTCTTTGAGATACAACCCGATGGTGTCGTCTGTGTCGATATTTGCAAGATAGTTGTCTTCGACGACAAGACCTCTGGTGGTCTCTTCTTCCAGATCATCTTCTTCAGCCAGCTCTTCATCAGAGGGGCCACCGGGTACTGGTTCCTCTACGAAAGGTATCCCCGCGCTTAGCAGTGCGGCAAATGCCTCTTCCAGCTGGTCGACATCATTCTCGGCGTCTGGAAAAAGCGTAAGGATGTCATCGATGGTCACATAAGATTTTTGGCGACCCAACTCGATCAGCCGGGCGATCGCGTTGTTCTCGTCCAATTCTTCAATACCTTTCAACAACTCATCATTAATCATAGACACTACCACCTAAATGCACAGGTATTAAGCTGATATCAGAATACACTTTTTTTGGGTCAAAATCAATACCCAATTCGCGTTAGTTGCTCTCCCTTTCCCTTCTTATGGGACTGGGGTTTTGGACTCCTCCACTTCAATCGAAGGGGTAGGCTGAATCGGCGGATTTTCCACGAGCTTCAGAAAAGGATCCAGGCTGTATTGACTGACGATGAAAATCCCACGGTTCCCAACCTGAACATAGTATCCGCTCTTTGTCGGGGTCAAGCGGCCAACATTCATCTGCTCTTGCTGGCCATTCGCAAGTGACAGTAAAAGTCGGTAGGCGGGCTCTGCCAGGCCTGTTTCATCCAGACCGGGGCCATCTTTCAGCTCCGAAACAACTCGAAGTGAAAGGAGCTGGCTGATTGCTGATTCGACCTCACCGATGTTGGTTTCGGCTTTTGGCGAGATCAATTCCCAAATCCCTTGCTCGTCGCGGCCGATTTCAACAACACCTTTGCCCGCCTGTTCCAGACGAAAGCTGTCGATTTGTAGAATCGAATGAGAACAGGAGCGGGCTCAACTCAGTTGGAGTGGCTTCAGCATTTAGGGTTTTACCCGAACGCTGCAGGTAAACTGCCCCAGCAAGCAGCAGGGCAAAGATTGCCAGAAGGACAAGGGTTGACCGGCGAATCATGGGCGCTACATTCTCCGCCGTCTCTGGATGAAAACATAGATGCCACCCACAAGCGCCAAACCCGGGATGACGACAACCGAAGCCAGCAGGAGCAAATTCATCATCGCATTCTGCGGCGGCAGGAGCATGCGCTGCGTATTTTCCTTTGGAGTCAGGTTGATCAGGTCTTCCTGCCCGGCTGTCCAGTCTACAGAATTCACGATCAAGTCGCCGTTTGCGAAATAGATGAAGTTCACGTCGAGAGCAAAATCCAAATCGCCGAATACCACGACTCTTGGCCTCAGTGGTGAAGTTTTCCGCCGAGGCTGCCAGCGTGATGGGTCCTTGACGATCGGCGTTCTCATCAAACTGGATATTCGCCTCCCCTCCGGAGAGGTTGTCCAACGTGGTCTCGGCCCAGGACTGCTCGGCGGTGAAGACCAGCTCCACTGGGCTGACGGCTTCGAGCGTGTTGGTCAGCACATTTGCACTGCGTGCAGTTGGGAACTGTGACGTGACGCCTTGCAGTTTCTCGGTGATCGGAGAGCTGCCGTACCGGGCGGCATAGGGTGCAAAAGGCTGCTGCGAGGTCAGATCGACAACAATATCATTCGCCAGAGAGATATTCCAGCTCTGGCCCAGATAATCGTTCAGCGGGTCCGGGGAATCGCCAAAATCCGTCACCGGGATGGGCTCCTGCATCACGATCATCCCCCCACCTTGATCGATATAGCTCTTGAGCATGTCCACCTCCGACTGGGCCAGCGGCACCCGCGGTCCGGCGATAACGATCACTTTTGCATCGTCCGGGATCCGGTTTTCAGCGAGCAGGCTTAACGAGGCAACTGAGTAATTCTTGCTTTCCAGGGTTCGCTTCAGCATCGAATACGTCTCCTGCCCGCTTTCATCGATGCTTCGCTCACCGTGACCGGTGAGAAAATAAACCGCCCGCTTTTCGGGGTTCATCAAGCGCACCAGACCTCCGGTCAGCTCCTGTTCGGATGCAGTTGTCACCGGCTCCTTAAGCTCACCCATCGACAGGACAATCGTCCCATTCCGGGTGATTTTTGCCTGTTCAGCCAGTCCGGGATTCGCGTCAGGATCGACGAATTCGTAATCAAATTTGCCACCGCTGTTGTATTTATACTGCTCTAAAAGGCTGCGTGCGGTGTCTGAACTGGCCTGTTTTGTAAAAAAAGCAGTCGCCTTTACGGGCTCCGAGAGTTTTCCAAGGGTCTCAATCGTTTCAGGAGCAAGCGTGAACTGCTTCTCTTCGGTAAGGTCCCAACGCTTGGTATTGTTGTACACCAGGTAATTAATCACAACCACAATACCCACAAAAGCAAGCAGAAGGACCAGAGCGTTACTTCCATATCGAGCCTGGCGGCCGGTCAATGCCCGGCGGACTCGATCCGGGTCGAGCAGCGCGAACAGCGCCAGACCAACGACGATCAACCCCAGGCTGATCTGCAGTTTCAAATCGAACTGCCGATAAACAATGTACAAACCCACTGAGGCAAGAACACCCAGCACTGCAAGCAATAGCCCCAGGGGAGCAAAACGACGCCACTCGGGTTTCATTAGCCCCACCTCCTCATTTCAATAGAAACTGCGCCAAAAAAGAGCGCCAGCGCCGTTACACTGGTATAGAAAACGATATCTTTCAGGTCGATCACACCCTGGAGCAGAGTGTCAAAAAAATGTCCGCTGTAATTCAAGTAAGTGACGATTTCAGAGCCGCCTCCCAGCTGGCTCCCGACCTGGGCGATCGGGCTGAGCACCCACCAGAGGAAAATCAGAGCCCCCAGGGTGGTCACAAAGGCCGCAATCTGATTGCTGAACAGGGAGGACACAAAAACTCCAACCGCCACCATCGAGGCGCTCAGCAGTACCAATCCCAGATATCCGCTCAGTAGGGGTCCCTGATCAATCCCAGGGCTTACCAGCTGGTTGAGCAGCAACGGGTAGACCAGAGTAACCACGATGATCGTAACTAACAGCAAGAAAGCCCCCAGCCATTTGCCAACGATCAGCTCCCAATCTCGGACAGGAGCAGTCAGTAGGAGCTCGATCGTACCCAGGCGTCGTTCCTCCGCTAAAAGTCGGGTTGTCAGGGCAGGGGTGATCAACACAAGCATTGTTGCCAGCGGTGCCATCACGATATCGGCGCCGGGGATATAACCTTGCTGAGCGCCGGCTACCTGCAGGTTCAAGAAAAAGAAAATCCCTAGAACCAGATAGACGACAAACGCGACCATGTAGGCAACAGGACTGGAAAAATAAAGGCTGTATTCTCTTTTTGCAATGGTCCAGATGTTAACCATATCGATCAATCCTTCTCTTCATCTTCAAAGGCCTTGGCATCATACTCCTCCAGACCTTCATCACTCAACTCTGGTGGAATGGGTTCATCGCGAGTGAGCTGCAGGAAGATATCCTCCAGGCTCATCCCCACCGGGCGCATTTCCAGCAGCTGGTAACCGCTGTTGACGACCGCGCGCGCCACTTCTGGTCGAGGGTCGACCCCAGGTTCCGTCTCATATTCCAGCTTTCCATCAGAGGGTTCCGAGACACGGGTCACACCTGAGACCTTGCGGATCACCTGCTCAAGTCCATCTAAATCGCTGCCCACTGTCAGAGATACCCGCTGGGCGCCGGAAAGCCGCGCCTGCAGGCGTTCCGGGGTATCTTCGGTTACAATTCGACCTTTATTGATGATCAGCACACGATTGCAAATCTGCTGAGCTTCCGAGAGAATATGAGTAGAAAGCAGCACCGTGTGCTTTTTCCCAACCTCAAGGATCAAGTTTCGAACGTCTATGATCTGGACAGGGTCCAGACCTATGGTAGGTTCATCCAGGATCAAGACCTCTGGCTGGTGCACGAGCGCCTGACCTAATCCCACCCGCTGGCGCATGCCTTTAGAGAGATTGCTGATATAGCTATCTGCCCGGTCCTCCATATGAAGCATTTCAAGGAGATCAAGCACCCGATCTTCCGCTTCGGACACCCGGCGCAGATCGGCCATATATTTCAAATAATCGAATACTGTCATGTCCGGATAAAGTGGTACCGTCTCCGGCATATACCCCACCCGACGGCGAACTTCCAAAGACTTATCGACCACATCAAAACCAGCCACCTCGGCTTTCCCTGAAGTTGGCGGCATATACCCTGTCAGAATGCGCATCGTGGTGGTCTTGCCCGCTCCATTCGGCCCAAGAAATCCCAGGATTTCTCCCGGCGCTGCGTCGAAAGTGACGTCGCTGATCACCCGGCGCGGACCATAATCCTTCGTTAACCCTTCCACTCGGATCATTCAATCACTCCTATGATTAAGTATTCAGACCTGACAACAAAAAGCACGGCAGCCGTCACGGCGGCAGTGCTCGTTTATTTGAGTATCAACGCTCGACGATAGAATCTGGTTTGAAATGCTTTGTTGCCCGAGTTAGTTTATAGCAAATATGAACACCCTGAGTCAAGTAGCTTTTCGAAGTCTAATCGAATGCTAATCTTAAGTCTGAGTTCCAGGCCTTCGTTCACCTGGAATTCTGCAATTCCGCATTGGTTGCATAAATGCCCATGGATTATGACCCGGGATTGAACTACAGACCAGCAGCGCTCAGGACACAACGATAGCATCTAAAAACCGATCAAAGGAAAATAAAGTTATAATGTCATAGATTCAAGATGATATGTCCAAGATGGATTGGATTGAAGTCTCTTGAGAAACATTAGCTTGCATCTTTCAATAGAATCGGGCATACTGGCCTGAAGGGAGTAAATCGCTATGGCTGAGATACCTCTGCGGTCCTACATTCATGAAATCGAACGGCAAATCGAGAGCGGACTGACCGATCAAGCAGTTGCCCACTGCAAACATATCCTGAATACCTATCCCAAGTGCGTGGATATTTACCGCATGCTGGCTAAAGCATATCTGGAGAGGCAACGCTTCACGGATGCCGGTGATATTTTCCAACGCGTCCTTTCATCCATTCCAGATGATTTCGTCTCCCAGGTCGGGATGAGCATCATCCGCGAAGATGAGGGCAACCTGGATGAAGCGATCTGGCATATGGAGCGCGCCTTTGAAATTCAACCATCGAATAACGCTATTCAAGACGAGCTCCGACGGCTCTACGGTCGGAGAGATAACGTCGAACCCCCAAAAATCCGCCTGACGCGAGGCGCACTAGCCCGGCTTTATAAAAAAGGTGAGCTATTTCAGCAGGCTATCGGAGAGATCCAGGCAGCTCTAAACGAAAATCCAAACCGCCTCGACCTGCAGACGATGTTAGCGGAGATTTTGATGCAATGCAACCAGACCGCAGAAGCCGCCGAGGTCGCTCTTGGAGTGCTCCGGAAGCTGCCGAACTGCCTGGTTGCAAATCGCGTGATGATCCAGGTCCTTACAGGCACAGACCGGGATGACGAAATAAAGACTTTTCAGCAACGCCTGGCCCAGCTCGATCCATACGCTGCTTTCGCTCCCCAATTTGATCCAAATCTAGACCCGATCCCGGATCAAGCCGTGATGATTGAAAAGCTGGACTGGAAGCCTGAGGCAGCCTTATCGGATGCCGATCAGCCCGCCTGGGCAGCCGCGCTGGGTGTGGCGGTCGCTGGAGCTGCTGCTGTTTCGGATGAGAAATCGCCGGAGTGGCTGGAAGGAGCTGCGATCGCAAGCGGCGAGGCTGAAGGACTGCCGGCTGAGAATGCTCAGCAGCTCCCCATCGGAGAGCCGGATCAATCCGCTCTTGAAGAAGTCAGGCTGTCAGATGCTTCAGCCTCTGACACAGAAATCCCTGATTGGATGAAAGAGGGCGGATGGGAACCGGCATCCAGCATACCTGTTGAAGGAGACAAGGCAACCGATTTTGGTGAAGCCGGGAATATATTTGAACCTGACGATCAGATCGTGGACGCCAAGATTCCAGACTGGCTTGCAGACATCGCACCAACTCAAGATATGGACATGCAGGCAGAGCCAACAGCCGAGGAAGATCTTTCTCCGTGGCTGGCAAAACTGCTCCCCGACGAAGATTTCAAAGGTTCTGAAGAAGCAGGCGAGGGTTTCCTCACTGAGCCAGAAGGCGAAATCCAGCTGCCGGACTGGCTGATTGAGGAAATTGAACCTCAAGAGGGAAAAGGCGGGATTGCAGCCGCTGTGGCGGCTTCAAAAATTCCTGAATGGCTGCCGGAAAGCGATGAATTCCCTGTGGAGTCTGCGGCTGAAACGCCATCCAATTCAACGATCCCGGGTTGGCTGTTAGCGGGTGCAGCTGCCGAAATTATGATGAAAAACGACAAATCGTCCGCTGAGGTAATAGAGCTGGAGAGTTCGGACGAAATACCCGATTGGCTGATTGAGCCTGAGGATGCATCAGCAGGACTTAAAGCCGCATCAGCCGCAGCCGTGATGGCAGTCGATGCCCCCGATTGGGCTGAAGCCATGCAGAACGCAACGGCTGAAGAACCGATCCTGGGCGACACACAGCCTACTCGAATTACGGCGGCAGCTCTGCCAGAGAAAGCCCTCGAAGGTGCTCCAACCGAAGCTGCTGCAGAGGAAATATTAGAAACCCCAACGACAGACATCCTGGCTCAACCTGCACACGAAGAACAGCCGCTTGAGACACCTTCGGACGAACTATCAGCCGAACCATCAGAGCCGATGCTGCCACCTGAACCAGCCCCGGACTCTGATGAAATGCAGGCTGCGTTCGCCTGGTTGTTAGGGCTGGAGGCAGCCGCCGAAGCTGCCAGTAAAGAAGAAACCTTGGCAGAAGAAGCCCAACCTTCGGAAATTGAATTCCTGCTCGCCCAACAAGCTGAGCGGACTGCGCCAACCCCAGATATTGTTCCTGCAGAATTGGAACCGCCTCTCACGGATGAAGATGCGGCGTTTGCCTGGCTTGAAAGCCTGGCTGTAAAACAAGGGGCGGAAGAAGCTTTACTGGTAAAACCCGAAGAGCGAGTGGAAACCATGCCGGATTGGATTCAGCAGGAAGTGCTTGAGTCGGAAGAAAGGCAAGCGTCCCCAGAGACAGAACCTGGCCAGGTCGAAGAAAGTCAAAGAGGCGATGGAGTTGGCATCGCGGAAATCGCCCTGGCTGCGGAAGCCGTTCATCTTATGACTTCTGAGCAAGAAAGCCCAGAGGCAGAAAGCACTGCTCCACCTGTGCTCGCAGTTGAGATCTCGCAGGAAAAAATCTCCGGGTCCGAAATCCGCTCTTGATGACTCGCTCAAAACCCCTGAAACGCTGGCTGAGGCTGATGAGCTGCCGGTTAAGTCGCTTACAATGGCAGAATCGCAGGTCGGGGTGGAAATCAATCCCCGACCAGGAGCAGGCGGGCGAGCCGATCCCCGAGCTCCCGGACTGGCTTGCCGAAGCCGAAGCCCTTTCTCCAGAGGAACTGGATTGGACCCCACCGCCAGTTCCAACACACCCATTGGATATCAACCAGGCTTCTCTCGCTGAGCTGGAACGGCTGCCCGGCATTGGCTTTATCGCAGCACAGCAGATCGTCTCATATCGCGAGGAACATGGGGCTTTCGAAAATCCTGAAGGATTATTGCTCGTTCCGGAGATCACCCGGGAGACGCTCGATGGAATTCGGAGCCTTATCTGCACACAACTTCCATCTCAGCCGGCGCTCTCGGAGCAAATTGAGCAGGAATTTACCTCCCTGAAATCCAGAGCGGATCAGCAGAGCTGAGCCAGGCTCGCCTCGACCTTTCAGAAGGGCGGCTGAACAAGGCAATGGACCAATACGCCGGGCTGATCCACAAGGGCCAGGAATTAGACCTGATTGCGGCAGATTTGCAGGCGAGTGCACAGCGCTTCCCGAATGAAGTCGAAATCTGGCAAAACTTCGGCGATGCCTTGATGAGGCTTGGAAAAGTGCAAGAAGCTATTCAAGCGTTCATCAAAGCTGAACAATTGATCGGTTAACAGGTAAAATAGGACTCTTGTCCGGCTGGTTGAAGATTTAGAGGCCGGAAATTTTTAGAAGCTGCCCTTCAAACCCGAAGGGTCATCGGGACCCTTCGGGTTTGTATCTGAACTAACAGCTGTTATTACGAATTAACAACAGCAGATAAGATCATATCTTCAGGTAATCCGGCTCAAGGATCCACCTGCTGCGGCAGAATTTTCAATTACTTTGGAGGTCATTGTGGAAAAAACGCTTGTACTGGTCAAACCCGATGGTGTTCAGCGCGGCTTGATCGGGGAGGTCATCTCCCGTCTGGAGCGGCGCGGTCTGAGGCTGATTGGCGCTAAATTTATGCAGGTCAGCCTGGAATTGGCCGAAACCCATTATGGTGTTCACAAAGGGAAGCCTTTCTACGAAGGTTTGATCCGCTACATCACTTCCGCCCCGGTGATGGCGATGGTTTGGGAAGGGCCAACGCGGTCGCAGCAGTTCGTCAAACGATGGGCAGCACCCGCCCTACCGAAGCTGCTCCTGGGAGCCTGAGGCACGATTTCGCTCTCGAAATCGGCCGAAACCTGACTCACGCTTCGGATTCTGTCGAAAACGGCATCACTGAAGTGAACCTGTGGTTCCAACCGGATGAGCTGGTCGAATGGGGCCGTGCTGTGGATCCTTGGGTCTTTGAAAAATAAGCCTGGTGATGACAAAAACGCCTCAGGAAATTGAGGATTTCCTCGAGCGCCTCCTGCTCAAAATGCAAAAACCCGCCCGCTATTCCGGGGGCGAGGTCAACCAGGTCCTTAAGGATTGGAGCCTGGTAGATACCGCGTTGCCCTGGTGTTCCCAGACTTGTACGACCTGGGGATGTCCAATTTGGGCTGGGCGATCCTTTATGATATCCTTAACCGGCGCACCGACACGCTTGCAGAGCGGGCTTTTGCGCCCTGGAGTGACATGGAAGCGGCCCTGCGCCTGGCTGGAATGCCGCTTTACTCGCTAGAAAGCAAGCACGCCCTTGCTGATTTCGACATTATCGGTTTCTCCCTGCCGTATGAGACGCTCTACACCAACACCCTGAACATTTTGGATTTGAGCGGGATCCCGCTTTTCTCTTCGGAGCGTGATGAGCGCCATCCGCTGGTGATCGCCGGCGGCAATGCGGTATATAATCCCGAGCCGATGCACGCCTTCATCGACACCTTTGTGATCGGAGAAGGTGAGCAGGTCATAGAAGAGATCGTCGAGGCGCACAAAGCCTGGAAGCATTCTGGGACATCTCGATCGGATCTGCTGCGGATCCTATCCAAAATATGGGGGGTATATGTGCCCTCCCTTTATGAGGCGCGTTATGAAGCAAGTGGTGCTTTTACAGGGATTGTGAAGCTCGACCCGGAAGTGCCGCTTCCTGTTCTCGAACGAATCGTTCCCAAGCTGCCGCCGCCTCTCACCCGGTTCATCGTCCCGTATATCGACACGGTTCACAACCGCGTCCCAATCGAGATTATGCGCGGCTGCACCCGCGGCTGCCGTTTCTGCCACGCCGGGATGATCAACCGCCCGGTGCGCGAGCGTCCGGTCGCTGAAATTCTGGATGCGATCGATGCTGCGCTCGCGAACACGGGCTATGAAGAAGTCGGCTTGCTCTCGCTTTCATCATCAGACTATACGCATATCCTCGAGCTGGTGAACGGAGCCTCCGAGCGCTTCGCTGCACGTCACGTGACGATATCCTTGCCTTCCCTGCGGATCGAATCATTCTCCGTCGATTTGATGGACGCCCTGAAGGACTCGCGCCGCAGCGGTTTCACCCTCGCCCCGGAAGCGGCGACGGAGCGGATGCGGGAGATCATAAATAAACCAGTGCGCGAGGACCAGCTTCTGATAACAGCCCGGGAAATCTACTCGCGCGGCTGGCACAACCTCAAGCTGTATTTTATGATCGGTCATCCATCCGAGACGATCGAAGATGTTCAGGCGATCATCGACATCTGCCGGGCTGTTCTGGCAGAAGGCCGCAAGATCATCGGAGGCCGGGCGCAGGTGACAGCCGGGGTGAGCACGTTCATTCCAAAGCCGCACACGCCCTTCCAATGGGTCTCCTGCGACACGATCGAACAGATCACCGCCAAGCTGAGCCTGTTAAAACGCAGCCTGCGCGGCTCTGGATTGAAGCTTAATTGGAATACGCCGGAGGACACCATGCTGGAAGCCTGGCTGGCTCGCGGCGACAGGCGGATGGCTCAGGTGATCTACCAGGCCTGGCGAGCTGGAGCAAAGTTCGACGCCTGGAAGGAGCATTTCCGCTTCGACATCTGGCAAAAGGCCTTCTCTGAAGTTGGGCTGGACCCTGATTTTTATACTCACCGCGAACGCCCGATCGATGAGGTCTTCCCCTGGGAGCATATCAGCACCTCGGTCAGCAAGAAATTTCTCACGGAAGACTATCTCTGGAGTCTGCAAGGAAAAACAAGAGCCGATTGCCGCGAGCACTGTTTTGCCTGCGGAATTCTGCCGACATTTTCTGAGCTTCGCAGGAACAATCCGGGTGATACCTGGCAGTGCCCTGAAGTAAAGAGCAAACGCATCCCGGTCGAAGAAATCGCTACCTCCACTGTAAATCAAGGCGATCATTCGGCAGTCGAAACCCTTTAATCTCTGTGGATCATCAAAAAATCAGGTACTTGCGTTAAGCGGACGAACCTGAAGACCAAAAAAGATTTGGAATTTATGTGAGAATTCGAATTACATTCGAGAAAACCGCGGCAATGCGTTATACAGGGCATCTGGATCTCCACCGAGCCTGGGAGCGGATGATCCGGCGCGCCCGGCTTCCCCTGGCCTACAGCCAGGGCTTTAACCCCCATCCGCGCATCAACCTGGCTTCGGCACTGCCGCTTGGATTTACCAGCCAGCAGGAAGTGATCGATATCTGGCTCGAAAAAGAAATCCCACCGGCCGAAATCGAGCAGAAGCTGAGCCCTGCGCTCCCCCCCGGCATCCGGCTGAGTCGGGTTGAGGAGGTGGATTCCCATCTCCCGGCGCTGCAATCTGAGCTAGAAGCCAGCGAGTATCTGATCACCTGCCTGGATCCCATCCACAACCTGGACCAGAGAATCCAGGCGCTTCTGGCGGAGAAAAACTTGCCTCGCATGCGGCGCGGCAAGGACTATGACTTGAGAGCACTCATATATTCGCTGGAAGCCCTCCCACTGGATGCGGACGGTCATTCAAGGATGCTCACCCGGCTTGCTGCTCTTGAAGGAGCAACCGGGCGACCGGAGGAGCTGGTCGAGGCGCTTGGGATCGATCCTTTTGCAGTCCGTGTCCACCGTCTTCGGCTGAACTTTCGCTGGCGATTAATCGTGGTAAAATAGAGACCGCTTAGCCCCCATAGCTCAGTGGATAGAGCGTTGGCCTCCGGAGCCAAAGGCGGCGGTTCGAGTCTGCCTGGGGGTATTTTCTTTTTATCACACCAATTTAAACCGCTCCGGGTTCGGGTGTCGCGACACGATCTCTTCAGCGATCTCATTGTGCCGTTCGACCAGCTTCCCAACGTCGATCGTCAGCAGCTTGCCGTCACGCACGACGACTTTACCGTTGATCACCGAGAGGTCGACTTTATCGACCGTGCAGAGCAGCGACGCGGCTAACGGGTCATGGATCGCGCCGCCAGCCATGCTGAGAGTGTTGAGGTTAACGCCCACGAAATCGGCTGCCTTGCCTGGTTCCAGCGCGCCGATCTCATCCCGCCCAAGCACGGATGCTCCACCCTTGCTCGCCAACTCCAGCGCTTCCTGGACGCTGAACACCGCCGCTCCATTCTTCACCCGCTGGAGCAGCATCGCCTGGCGGGCTTCGGTAAAGACGTGACTTGAATCGTTGCTCGCCGAGCCGTCTACTCCCAACCCAACTTTGACGCCGGCGTTCAGCATCTCACGCACCGGGCAGATCCCGGAACCAAGCCGCATGTTCGAAGAAGGGCAGTGTGCCACACCGGTGCCGGTTTCGGCCAGCATCTTGATTTCATCTGAATCGACGAAGATTGAGTGCGCCCACCAGACATCGGGGCCGGTCCACTCCACGGACTGCATATACGCTGCGGGGCGCAATCCGAACAGCTTGATGCAGAAGCTCTCTTCGTCGCGCGTCTCAGCGACGTGGGTGTGGAGCATGACGTTCTTATATGCCCGAGCCAGATTTGCAGCCTGGCGCATCAGGTCGGAGGTCACGGAGAAAGGCGAGCAAGGTGCCAATGCAACCCGGACCATCGCATACGGCTCAGGGTCGTGGAAGGTCTCGATCACTCGCTGGCAATCTTTTAGGATTTCGTCTTCTTCCTGGACGACATGATCTGGCGGCAGCCCGCCTTTGCTGCGCCCGCGCGACATCGAGCCGCGCGTCACATGAAACCGCATCCCAATCTCGCGAGCGGCATTCACCTGTGCATCCAGCGTCGAGTTGTTCGGGTAGAGATACAGGTGATCGCTGCTCGTGGTGCAACCGGATAAGATCATCTCAGCCATCGCCGTCAGCGTGCTGATATAGACTGCCTCTTCGGTCAGCTCTCCCCAGATCGGATACAGCCGCACGAGCCAATCGAACAATTCTTCATTCTGCGAGCCGGGAACAGCCCTTGTGAGCGTCTGATAAAAATGATGGTGCGTGTTCACAAGCCCGGGTACAATCGCCAGGTTGCGAGCATCGATCACTTCATCGGCCTGGGTCGGCAGTTCTTCCGTTTTTCCAACCTGCTCGATCACCCGGTCTCGGATAAAGAGACCCCCATCGCGGATTTGACGATTTTGCTGGTCCTGGGTTACCACAAGGCGAGCGTTTTTTACCAAGAGTGTGGACATGGATGTCTCCTGAAATAGGATGGGATTTTGCAGATCATAGGATGATCTCGGCGACCCAATTATAACAATTTTCAGCCGTCTACAAACAGATGGTCGCCTTACTCCCTATTTAGTCAAGTTATCAAATTTTCCGGCTCAGGCGTCAAAACAGGGACCTGCTTCTGCATGGTATGATACGCTCGTGATTCGAGTTCAAAAATCACTTCATCTGGTTTTGATCATATTTGCGATCCTGCTTGCAGGCTGCAGCCCTCATCCGGCGGGAGGATTGGCAGCGGCTTGGGACTGGGAAGACCTGCGGCTGCTTGACCCGGACGATGCGGGTGATCCCGACCAGGATTTGATCGCGGCTTATCTGCGGGAGGTTGGAGATAAGCTGCAGATCCGCCTTGATCTGCTTCAAGCGGATGACCTGGCTGGTTTCGACCTGTATATTGCGCTGGACGCCAGAGACGGCGGGACGAAATCGCTGCCTATCGCCGCCACAGCAATGATCGAGATGGATCTTCTTCTCAAGATCCCATCACAGGGGGAGATCGAGCTGAGAGAGCCTTCTGGGAAAATTCAAACCGGGGCTGCCGTCCTGGTGCTGCGCGATCCGATCAACGAAACCCTGCTGATCAGCCTGAATCAGGATTCCCTTTTCAAAAATTTATCGAGATTTGAGATTCGCCGTCCGGTGAAGCTGCAGGTCTTTTTGACACCCCCTGGCAGTCAAAACATTGCTGACCAGCTTGATCCAATCGATTTGGGGATGACTCCACCAGCACCTGCTCGCTATCTGCTGGCATTCTGGAACACCTTTCCAGCATACACCCCTCTGACCGCATTGAGGCGGTGGGACGGCGCCCATACGGGTCCGCTTGGTGGCCGGCACGGGCTCTGGAACCTGCTTCGCACGGCGCGGTCGGCCGCTACTCCCCTGATTCTGCTGGACATGAATAACCCGGCCGCATTGTCTGCGCTGGAGTTTGCTGGCGAGTTGGAGCTGATCAAGGAGCTGCAAGATGAAGGCCTGTTAATTCTTCCGCCTACTGCCCTTGATCCGAGATTCAACCAGGAACCAATCGCTGCATCTCTCCAGGAGCGTGCTGTCGCATGGTCGATTGAGGTGTCCAGTCGTTTCGGGATTGAATCAACCAACATTCTTTATCTTCCAGGCACCCTGTCCATCCCCGCCGGCGCCGCTCTGATCTTCAGCCGCCAGTCTGATGGTAAAACAGATAGCCCCTCCAGGGCAGTGGACTTTGGAAGCAGCCGGGTCTTCCCAATCACCGATCCCCAGGCAAGCGGACCAGACCCGGCCGGGATGAACGGCCTGACCCTGGAATGGAAAAAAAGGCTCCTTCGAAGCGCTATTAAATCTGAAGAAGCCGAAG
>CAWBGK010000017.1:10000-341702 GCA_963788305.1 uncultured Chloroflexia bacterium | reverse complement strand
TCGCCTAGGCATAGCATCAAGACAAACCGCCCTCTGGACTGCAAAGCCAGAGGGCGATATTCATTAAACTTTTCAGGAGGCTGCGATGCGGATAGAGTCGAATTTTCAGTCAGACATTACGCGATATTCCTAGCGAAGCTGAAGTTGCCAGCCATCAGCTGCTGCTGCGAGGAGGCTATATTCGCCAGCTTTCAGCGGTATCTTCAGCTACCTGCCTCTGGCCAGACGAACTCTGGATAAGATAGAAAAAATCATACGGATGGAGATGGATGAAATCGGAGGGCAAGAGATCACGATGCCTGTTGTTCATCCTGCAGAAATCTGGAAAGAAAGCGGACGCTGGTATGAGATTGACGCAGAAATGGGCCGGTTTAAGCACCGCAACGGGCGAGAGATGGTCCTGGCGATGACCCACGAGGAGATCATCGCCGATCTTGTCCGACGGAGGTTCGCTCCTATCGCCAGCTACCCCTGCTGGTTTATCACCTGCAAACCAAGTGGAGGGATGACCCTCGGCCTAGAGCTGGACTAATTCGTGTCAGGGAATTTACGATGAAAGACAGCTACAGCCTGGATGCTGATTGGGCTGGTTTAGATCGACAGTACCAGGCTCATTACCTTGCTTACTTCAGAATTTTTAGCCGCTGTGGATTGCCTGTGATTGCTGTAAAAGCCGATGTCGGAATGATGGGAGGTAAAGAAGCGCATGAATTTATGGTGCTCAGCCCGATCGGGGAGGATACACTTCTGCTTTGTAATGGCTGCGGATGGAAAGCGAACCGCCAGGTTGCGACGTTTCATAAGGTGCCGCAGCCTTTTACTGACCCGCGCCCGCTGGAAAAAATCGCGACCCCTGACTGCAAATCGATCGAAGATCTGGCAAATTTTCTTGACGTCCCTCAATCCAGCACTGCGAAGGCAGTTTTCTTGACGGCCACAATACAGACCGGTGACGAAACCCAGGAAAAGCTGATCTTCGCTGTCATTCGCGGAGATATGGAAGTTAACGAGACAAAACTGGCGAATGTCATTGGGGCACGCGAGCTGCGCCCGGCTACAGAAGACGAGATCAGGTCCACGGGTTCCGTACCAGGATACGCCTCTCCGATGGGTTTACACGATGTCCTTGTCGTGGCAGATGACCTGATCCCTCAATCCTCAAACCTGGTCGCTGGTGCCAATGAATCGGGATTTCATCTCCGAAATGTCAACTACGGAAGAGATTTTTCTGCGTGGCGGGTGGCGGACATCGCTTCTCCGCGATCCGGAGACGGATGTCCGAAATGCGGTAGAATGCTCCACGCTGAGCGAGGGATTGAAGTTGGCAATATATTTAAGCTTGGAACGCGCTTCAGTGATGCTCTGGGCTGCTATTATCTCGACGCCCAGGGGCAATCTCTTCCGGTTGTGATGGGTTCATATGGGATCGGTGTAGGAAGATTAATGGCTTGTGTGGCTGAGCTTCATCATGATGAGCACGGTCTGGTCTGGCCGATCACAATTGCTCCTTATCACGTACATCTGGTTGGGTTGATATCGAAGGGAGATCACAGCTCGCTGGAGAAAGCAGATCAATTGTATGCAGAATTACAGGGTTCGGGGATAGAAGTCCTTTATGACGATCGAGCCGAAAGCCCGGGAGTAAAATTCAATGATGCTGACCTGATCGGAATACCCATCAGGCTGACAGTCAGCGAGCGAGCCTCAAAGCTTGGTGGAGTGGAGGTCAAGATGAGAGATCAAGTCGACCGCCAGGTCATCCCATTTGAACAAATCATCCATTATATAAGAACAGAAATGGCCAATCTGCTGGCTCAGCTCGATACGAACGTTTCCCTTGCGTTAAATCAGGCTGATCCAATGATAGATTGATTGCCACCCTCTGCTCGGGTTGACGGTTCGGCTTGTTTCTGCGAATTGCTTCATAGGTAGGGTATAGCTTGTCAGCTTCGCGAATATTGCAGCGATACAACTGGATTGCCCATCCTGTCTGAAATCCAGGAGACCCGGTCTGTCAGCCGCTGAATATAAAAGTCCCACACCTCGTCGGAAACCGAAGCTCCCATCACTTTTTGGCAGGGCAGCCAGGATGTTATCTGGTAGAAAAATATATTTCCTTGAATGGCATTCGATGATTTCACCCTGTCCCCAGGATGCTTTCTCAGGCTTGGATAATGTCGAATGGCGTGCTATTCGGATAACTGCTGGTACAATCTGGTCTGTTACTTTCCAGTTTTTCTATTGAAGTGGAATAAATATGTCAGATACCATTGCATGGCTTATCGCCATATTTTCTGAGGAGGTGCAAGCCCAATACGGCCTCAAAAAGCTGCAGGCGTTACAAAAGGAGAAATTGATCCTTATTTATAAATCTGCCGTGATAAAAAAGATTCAGGATGGAAACATCTCTGTAAAAAACAGAGAAGGAGTTCGGGTTGTTAAAGGGTTAATCTTCGGCGCCATTGCTGGAGGTCTGATTGGCATTCTGGGTGGTTTTATAGGATTGGCCATCGGTGCAGCGGCAGGAGCAGCTGCCGGGGGTATTTCAGCTCATGATTATGATATCGGACTTCCCGGTTTTCTGTTGGATGAATTTGTCGACAGGCTTTCTGATTGCAGCGCAGCGATTGTGATTCAGATCCCGGCTAAATGGAACGACCAGGTGATAGAAATCCTACAGCCTGGTGAGGTAGAAATCTATCTAGATTCTTTCGACCGTAATCTGATGAAAAAATAAATTGCGGGGTGGATTCATGGAGATCAGCCTGGCACTTGGTGGTGGTGGGGTAAAGGGTATCGCCCACATCGGAGTTCTGAGTTACCTTGAAAAGAAAGGTTTCAAAATTCGTGCAGTCGCTGGAACAAGCGCTGGCGGAATTGTGGCAGCCATTTACGCGGCAGGATACCCCCCCAGCCAGATGATTGATTATGTATTAAAGATTGACCAATCTGCTTTGTACCGCCGCCAAAGAGGAGATGGACCTTCCATTTTTGGAGTTGCTGGCCTGACCAGCTTCCTCCATGATTTACTTGGAGATCGACTGTTCAGCGACTTAAAAATCCCATGTGCGCTTGCGGCTGTGGATTTGGTTAAAGAGGAAGAAGTTGTTATGCAGCAGGGCAAGGTAATCGATGCGGTTCTGGCATCCATCGCTCTACCTGGAATTTTTCCCCCCCATATTTGGGAAGGTCGTCAACTGATTGATGGTGGAATACTTGACCCCGTCCCCATCTGCCCAGCACGCAGCCTGGCGACAGGTCTCCCAGTCGTTGCAGTAATATTATCTTGCACCGATCCACAGCCGATAAATTATCTGGAACCTCCTGCCTTTCTTCCGAGCCGACCCATCCTGAGGCAGTTCGCAAGATTGCGACTTGGTCAGGCTTTCAATATATTTATCCATTCGATGGATATCGCCAGTCGAAACTTAACGATCATGCGCCTCCAATTAGATCAGCCAGATGTCATCATCCAACCTGACCTGCGCGACATCGGTATCCTGGATCGGGTCGATCCAATTGAAATTATGAAACGCGGCGAGACAGCTGCAAAATCTGCTTTACCGCAGCTGATGCGCGCAATTAGCTGGTCAAACCGTGTTAGACGCTTTCTTAAATCAAAACAAAAGTGAAATCAATCATGCTCGTAATTGAATTTATCCCTTGTGACTTTTTTCGGTTTGGATTAGGATGATCTGAAAACTTAATGAGGATTGAAAAAGTTACCTGGACTCTCAATCTCCGGACAGCTGGTTTTGGTCATTATTATGCAAAAAGAAGCTATTCTGAAGTCCAAGGACTAGACTCAATATTTCAGTCCACTATGATCAATTGTGGTCTTTTTTACGGTAAATTGGTCGAGCTGGTCTATTTATTATGTTTGAGGTTCGGATGGATTTCGATGGGGAAGGCAGAAGAAAGGTTTTCTAATGGATGAGACGGCCCTGATCCAGATGTCCAAGAAAGGGGATTTGGATGCATTTAATCGCCTTGTGCTGGTTTACCAGGATATGGTTTTCAATCAGGCATACCGGATGATCAGTGAACCAGATGCCGCTGAAGATGCGGCTCAAGATGCCTTTATTATCGCATTTCGAAAGATTGATAGCTATCGAGGCGGTTCATTCAAGGCATGGCTGTTGCGGATCGTTACCAATCTATGTTATGACGAACTCCGGCGGCGCAAGCGGCGCCCAACCACCCCCCTCGAGCCCATGGATCAAGATGACGAGGAGATCGAATCTCCACGTTGGATGACAGACCCGGCGGAAACGCCGGAAGCAGCTGCAGAACGTAAGGAGCTTGCGCATGCGCTGCAGAGCTGCCTCAATGACCTACCGGAGGAATTTAGAGCGATTGTCACCCTGGTGGATATTCAGGGATTGGATTATGTCGAGGCATCAGAAGCAATTGGCAGCCCGCTGGGTACTGTAAAAAGCCGTCTTGCCCGCGCACGAACTAGATTGCGGGATTGTTTGCAAGGTTTCTGGGAACTATTACCTGCTTCATTCCGTCTTGTAGAGGAGAGTGAAGCATGATCACAAAGATTCCCCTCGATTGGGAGGCTGTTTCAGCCTATCTGGATGACCAATTAAACCCTAAGGACCGCCGACAGCTTGAGATTCGGCTGCAGACTGAACCTGAACTTCAGGCAGCACTGGAAAGCTTACGGAGGACCAGGCTGATCCTTCGGAGCACCCCAAAACTGCGTGCGCCAAGGAACTTCACACTCACTGCAAGCATGGCAGGAATAAGAGAAAGAAACCGGATACCTGGTGTATTCCCATTATTGAGGCTTGCATCGATGCTGGCCGCTTTTTTCTTAGTCCTTTTGACTGCGGGAAGTCTCACGGTCCGATTGTTTCAACCCGCTCCCGTAGTGGTGATGCAGTCGGAATTTGATTCCGCACGCCCTGCCGGATTATTTGGTAAGGGTGGGGGAGGAGGAAGTGAGCCGGCTGTATCAGGACCTCTGCCAACTGAAGCTGAAATCGCTGCAAATAAAGGGCTTGAAGCGGATACACCGATTGGCGCTGCAGTTGCGATCACTCCCCTCGCCCCTTTGCCAGAGGCGAAGTCAGCTGAAAGCTTTCAATCGATGGCGGCGCCGGAAGAAACGACTGTTATGGATAATGCGCTTGTCGCTGAAGCCCCTCAAACGGTTCCGCCAGAGGTCCAGCGTGAAATTAGACCAAACAGGGCGACAGCCTGGTCCTATATTGCTATTCTTCAAATCCTCCTGGCAGCATTGGCAGTCATCACGGGATTAATGGCATTTTATTTCCGTAGGGATTCGCTGAATTGATAACCCAAAATCATTAAAGAATTATTGCTAGAGATTTAGAGTACAATCCAGCAGTTGTTTGGATTCAAGTTCTTAGAATACGAGACCCTTTTCATGGCAGCTCAAATCTCCGCTGAAGTGAATTACTGCCTTCGCTGCGGCTCAAAACTGGAACGCCTGGAGCGTTTTGGTGCGGTCAGACCGACCTGCCCGAACTGTGACTGGGTTTTTTTTGCCGATCCCAAAGTGGCTGCGGCAGCCCTGATCGAAAATCAAGGGCAGGTACTGCTCGTGCGCCGTGCGAATGATCCGCAGCGGGGGCTATGGACACTCCCGGCAGGTTTCATAGATGCCGGGGAAGATCCACGCGCAGCGGTCGAACGTGAATGTCAAGAAGAAACAGGTTTTCTTGTGGAAGTGACGGATTTGTTGGATGTTATTTCAGGGCAGGAGCATCCGCGCGGCGCACACATTCTAATCGTATATCATGCTCGAATAATATCAGGCCAGATGGATCCTGGAGACGATGTCGATCAGATCGGCTTTTTCGATCGAAATGAGCTCCCTGAGCTTGCATTTTCAACAACCCAAAAAATCCTGGCGAGATGGTAACGGACAGGATCCAACCCGCTCGGGAATTATTCTACTTTAAACTCAACTTCAGCCTGGTTCGTATTCCCAGCACCATCGGTAGCAATGACGATCATGGTATGCTTGCCTGGTGAAGTTTTCCATGATATTGAATAGGGGGGCTGTGTCAGCTCGGTGAAATCCTTGCCGTCCATTTTTATCACAACATAATCCACACCCAAGTCGTCGTCAACGGCAACTTGCAAGACAATCTTAGGGCGTTTTTTTGAAACGATGACCTCACCATTAAAAGGGCTTTTAATTGTCACAGTTGGTGGTTGGTTGTCCACACTCACCAGCACAGTTGCACGTTCGGCGCTTTGATCATCCCGTACAACAAGCAGCTGAAGGGCAAATAGACCTGAAAGCCTGGTTGTGTCCCATTTACCCAAGATTCCGTTGCTGACCGGGGTATCCGAGTCCTCCCTGATTTGATACCATTCTCCTGGATTAGCCCCTTTTCCGTACTGCAATCTGTAAAAGGAAAATCCGGGTCCATCGGCTTTACCGGTGATTGAAATCTCACCACGGATGCTGGAGACCATTTCCGGAGTTACGATCTTTGTGTTTGTCCACCTTGTCGGTTGCAGGGGAATATTATCGTACGTCTCAGGTGGAATCTCCAGCCTGCTATTATTTGCCCATTTTTTTGCTTCAGATGGAATGCTTATATAAGCGCGTTCATCGATCAAGTCTGGTGGAGTAAAGATTGTTGCCAGACGCCCCGTATCGCGATTAATCGGGACCATTCGGAATAATGTATCGACTTGAACGGGTTCGTTCCCATATAAGAAAACTTCTTCGACCACATTTGGACAGGCTGCCGTGGGAAGCAGCCCGGATGGATCGCAAACCTGGATATTGCGCATACCTGACGGGATAGGAAAAGCCTGGTATGGGATGTTTTGACTTGCATATTGTGCGATTGCATGCCAGAGCCCGGATATGGAATTTCGCCGCTGCTTCTGTCGAATCCGATGATCTTTTTTTGTGAGCAGCAGGAATTCCCATCCAAACCCCAACTGCTCGCTGTGGGGTGTATCCTACTACCCAATTGCTTTCACCATTGAGAGAGCTGCCAATTTTTACCGCAGCAGGTCGCCCGATTTCCAGTGGATTCGGGTGACCCATGCTCGCCCAACGCGCGGCATCATCGCTGAAGACATGGGTGATCAGATAAGCAAGCTGCGGAGTGAGGGTAGGTCTGGTTTGAGCTGTTTCCCAATCCAGCAGGGTGCGACCAATAAGATCTTCGAACTCGTAGGATCGCAGTGGGTTCAAGATTTGATGTCTCGGTATTTTTAGGTTCAGATGAATGTATTGTCTGTCCAAGGACACGCCCAGCAAGCTTGCCCTGTGCAGCAAAAGACCCGATAGAATGGGTAATTTCCAATATGGTGAGCGGACGAATTACATCCAGGACTGATCCAGAAACGACCACAACTGGTTTTGGCCGTGAAATACCCAGCTTTTCTGCAACCGACCACACATTTTCGACACCTACCTGTTCAAGCAGTGCATCGGACGGGGCGAGGTAATCGTTGGTTAGGGCAGTCCTCAACCGGATTGGGCCGTGGTATTCTCCAGAAAAATTCGCTTGATTTTCTAGATCATCCTGCCTGGGGACATCCCATACCAATGAGGCTGGGCTGAATCCACGTGTAAATCCGGCCAGCGCAATAAAGATTGAAGAAAGTGATCCAGCAGGGTGTTCACGTCTGGTTTCAAGAGCAGGTAAACCATTTTGAGGATCAACTATCATAGCCAGGATTTGGCCAGTCAGCGGTTCCAGCACTACTACTTCGACCTGTTGACCTCCAACAAATCCTGACTGATCTGGCTGGATAGCCGGAAGAAGGCGGGCTGCCGGGCAATCCGACTGGAACATCGAGGATATTGGCTTCCTGACCTGTCTTTGAGCGACGCAGATATACATTGCTGGCACATGCGACCTGTGTCTGCAAGTTAAAATCCAAAGTCGTCAAAATCCGCAGACCGCCTCGCTCCAACCTGTCTTCAGTGATCAAAGAAGAGACCTGATCTAGTGCAAGTTGAGCAAAAGAAGGAGAGACTTGTTCCGCAAGCGTTGAAAATTCCTCGGCAGGACCAGGCTGACCTAACATTTTGGGTTTTTCTCGGAAGGCATCAATCCCGGTTTGAGGATCGATCATCTGCAATCGTAGGGCTTCCTGGATGATCTGGTCCTTCCTGCTTTTGCTTCATCTTGATTCGAAAAAATTATCGCGGCTGGATTTTCACCTGCAGCAACCAGAAGCGCTGCTTCAGCGAGGGTTAATTCTCCTGCCGGCTTGTCAAAATACACCTGGGAAGCCGCAGCAGCACCATGAGCGCGCAAGCCATAATTGGTGTGATTTAGATACCACTCGAGCAGCTTTTGACGACCGAATGCTTTCGGTGATTTGCTGTGCCAGCAGCCGGGAACGCCATTCACGTCGAAGCCCGGAAGGTTCATCGCCCAACAACATATCAAGAGAAAGGCGTTGAGCGATGGAAGGCTTTTTTTGTCGAAAGATCTTATTTATTTCAAACCCAGGATGGTCCCAAAAACCAGGGTCTATGGCAGCGATGGTCGCAGTTATCAGGTTTGATGGAAGAACCTCTTGATTCTCAATCAGCCCAGAATTGTTCGTTGGAGAAAGTGGAAGATATTTTCGACCACCTGAGGCGTTATTCTCAAAGGTAAAAAGTAAATGCTCACCACTTCTGTCATACAAACGGGTAGGCGTAAGTAATTGTCCGGCAGGGTAATCAACCAATCCTGGCAAAGCCTCGATTGAAGGAAGGTCGTGCGTCAAGAAGACAAAACTCAATGCAAGGAAGACACCACCAATCGCTGCGGAAAGGCTGAACAGGCAAGCCAAAACCAGGCCAAACCGCAGCAAGGGATTCTTTTTATCAGCAGCACGTTGCTGATTACGCATTTGAATGATTTGGGTCACGCGAGGCATTTTTTAATCAGCTTCCTAAACTTATTCGGCGTCAATAATTCCTATTTTTGGACTGTTTGGATCAACTCGCGAGCAGATTGAAGGGTCCCGGCGCTCACACCACCCATCATTTGGGCAAGCTCCAATAGTCGATCCTCTTCCGACAGCGGTGTGACCGTAGTCGTGGTGCGACCCGCGGTGATCTGTTTTTCAACTCGAAAATGCTGTTCACCGTATGCAGCCAGCTGAGGAAGGTGGGTGATGCACATCACCTGGTGCTGTTTGCCAAGTTGGCGAAGCTTTTCGCCAACAATCCCACCAACTCTGCCGCCGATCCCCTGGTCGATTTCATCAAAAATAAGTGTCGAGACCTGGTCAGCCTGGACCAGGACGTTTTTCAATGCAAGCATAAGCCGCGAAGTCTCACCCCCAGAAGCAATCTTGATTAACGGCTTGAATCCCTCGCCAGGATTAGGTGCGATCATGAATTCGATCTTATCCAGACCGCTTGGGTAGTAAGTAAACCGGGTTCCGTCAGGCAGAACTTCGCGCCATTTTTATCAGGCTGCTGTTGGAAATCCACCCGAAAGCTTGCTCCAGGCATGTGAAGCTCTGCAAGCTCACTGACAATTCCTTCTTCTAAGCTTTTAGCGGCTTGTCTTCGCAGCCTTGATACTTCCAGACCTTCCTTACCGAGGGTTTCGTAGCAGGTTGTTGCGTTCTTTTTCCAGGTCCTCGATCCGTTGATCCTCATGGGAGATCTGGTTTAGCTGGCTGCGAGCGTTTTCGGCGTAAGTAAGAATAGCTGTAATCGAATCACCATATTTGCGCTTCAACGCTTGAAGTAAAGCGAGTCGTTCTTCGACATGGTCGAGCCGTTTTGGGTTGAACTCTATATTTTCCAAATATTGGCGTGTGTCTCGTGTGAGGTCAACCAGCTCGTCAAAAATGGTCTGAGCAAGGTCCCCAATTTTTGATTGCGATGGGTCCAATCGAGAGAGCGCAGTCAAAGCCTCCACAGCTTGACCGATCAGATCGGTTGCTGCGGATGATTCGGCTGAACCTTCGTCGAGGGCTAAAAGTGCTTGCTGGGATAATGATGCCAGGCTTTCGGCATTAGCAAGTCGGGTTCGCTCCTCTCGCAGGGCTTCTTCTTCGCCGGGGGAAAAACGAGCGTCCTCTATTTCTTTTATCTGAAAACTTAACATGTCCACCAGACGGGCCGTATCGCGCGCTGAGCGGCGGATTTCTTCAAGTCCGATGAGAACCTGTTGGATCCTCCGATACGCCTGCGTGTAGGCTTCTTGAGCCCTAAGGAGATTGTGCTTATTTTCAGCAGCTGCATAGCGATCCAGCAAATTCAAATGTTGGGACACTTTGAGGAGCGAGAGATGCTCAGACTGTCCATGGATATCGATCAGAAGCTCGCTGATTTCGCGAACAAGACCTGCACTGACGCTGCGGCCGTTCAAGCGCGCCACGCTACGGCCGTTCAGGCGAATTTCCCGAGAGATCGTCAGCTCGTTTGAATCGTCGAGCAGATCCTCGCGCTCGAGGATTAAACGGATTGTTTGCCGAATGGGATTGGGCACCTGGAAAATCGCTTCGACACTTGCCTGGTTTGCTCCGCTGCGAATTTGGACAGTTTCTGCCCGACCCCCCAATAATGTTTCAACGGCATCGATGATGATGGATTTCCCCGCGCCTGTCTCTCCTGTGAAAATCACCAGTCCGGGAGCAAAAAAAAGGTCCAGGCGGTCGATGATCGCAAAATCTTCAATGCGAAGCTCGATTATCATTATCTGATATTGATCCCTCGCAAGCGGTAATACACGGTTGAGGTTACCGTGAAGGCGTACACAGCAGGCCAGACAATTCCGAATAAGCTTCGAACACCCATCCCAAGCCAGAAATTGAATAATATGGGGAACAGGGTAATCAAGCTGCCGATCAGCGCCCCAACCGCTGCGGTGAGGAAGAGCTTCTTAGAGCGTCGACGGCGAATTGCTTTACGAACAGCTTCGGCGATGATCACACCCGCGACGGGAGCGATAAAGATAATAAAGAAACCGACAAGAGGGATAAGCAGACTGCCTGCAAAAGATAGTCCACCTGCAATGATGAAGGCAACAGGGTAGTCATACCAGGATGCAGTGTCGAATACTTTCTGTTGGTTTTGAACGCATTCTTTACAACGGTAGCCTGTGGGTGTCAGGACTGCGCATTTTGCACAGATCGGCTTTTCACAATTATTGCAGCGAAGGCTTGTTTCAGTACTTGGGTGGTTGGCACAAAATAATGTTGTTGTTTGGTCACTCATCTTAAATTACCTGTGGATGGATTTTGGTTCATGTGCGGAGTTAAGATTTCGGTAAAAATATCCTGGGTCCTGAAATCGAACAAATTGGACAGAGTGTTCAGACGCAAACGCTTCGATCCGATCTCCATCTTCCAGGACAATCGGACCGTGCCCATCTGGTGACATAACAGCCTGATGGGTAGTATGAACGATAATGCTCACCGACGAACCTTCTGCCAGGACTATTGCCCTGTCAAAGGAAAGGTGTGGCGCGACCGGAACGAGCAGGATGTTTCGCAACTCTGGCGGAAGGATGGGTCCGCCGGCTGCCAGTGCATAAGCTGTCGATCCTGTTGCAGTCGAGGCGATTACAGCATCTGCAACGTAGGTCGTCAGAAAGCGTCCATCCACGTGTGTTACCAAATGGACAGGCCGAACAAAGTGGCCTCGGCTGACGACAACTTCATTCAAGACGTGCCACTCTCCCAGCTTTCTTTGCTCTCGCCATTGTTCGGCACAGAGCATCATCCTATGTTCAACCCAATAATCACCAGAAAGAATTCGGGGATAAATTTCCTGCCATTGTTCCTGGCGGATTTCTGTCAAGAATCCGAAACGGCCCATATTAATACCAAGGATTGGCAGCTTGTACGGCGCGCAAAGCTGCCCTGCTCGCAACATCGTACCGTCACCACCCAAAGCAATCATCAGGCTGGATTTTCCAGTGCGAATATGTTCACCAATCAACTCATCGTATAGCAATCCCTGGACTGTCGGAATCGATTCGGAATTTAAAAAATCCGCAATCTCTTTTGCCTGATTTGCTGCTTCCGGAATCAAAGGATGTGAGACCACCAGGATTGGTTCGATATTTGACTGTCCGGACATAATAGGGACTATTATATTACAGAAGTCTTTGCTCACAGAATGTGCGGTAACCACAGCGGTTGCAGCGTTCTTTTGATTCGTGCGAACGCGCCAGCTCTTTACGCTTCTCCAAACCGTGAATCTGGTCCAGAAGAGATATCATCGCTTTTTCGAGCTTCTCGGTGTAATCGATCGCATAACTCCGGCTGGGATAATGCAGGATGCCGTAAGGCGGGCGTTTTCCAAAATGACGTTCGATAAGCATACAATATGCAGCAAGCTGATAAATATGTGAGTCGTATGGATCACCTGTTAGTCGGCTGGTTTTTACTTCAACCGGGATCAGTATGCCATCTTCTTCAAGGATGTAGTCTGGTTTGCCGGCCAATCCTGATTCGCGATCATAAAGAGGCTGATCCACCGCTCCCCATGCACGAGTATCGGTGTAGATCACCCGGCCGGCAGGAAGACCAAGCGAGCGGCGGGATTTGCTGGCCAACCAGAGGATGATCAATGCAAGCAGGAAAAGGATCCCAGCCAGGATTTTCAAGGTTTCACTCCCCATTATTAAGGAATCCCCTGGTAATCTCAGCAGCCAATAATGCGAGAGCCAACAAGAGTAAAGCATACCCCAGCGCTTGCATGCAGCCGATGCCCATTATTTGACGGCCGTGTTTCTTATGTATCTCGCTCCCGGCGGCTAGTTCTGCCAGGTTTTCTGAATTCAATCCCGGATTTTGAATACCACCAGGCCCGCTGGCAGAATAGAAAAGTTGAAATCTCCGATGCTCTAATCGTTCGCATGGATCAGGTTTGATCTGCCAGGCGTGTCTCTAGGTTTTGGAGCATCTTCTCGAGCTGTTCCTGGCGTAAACTGATCGTCAAATCACCGCGCGTCCTTTCAAGGATGCTTCGAGCAATATCCGTCAGCCTTCTCAATCCGCCGGTCACTGCGTCTGGGTAGTCCATTGTGATCAGCTCGGTGAAGATGTCATCCATCAGCGCTAAAAGATGGACAGCTTCTTCTGACTCGCCTTGACGCAGTTTATCCAGACAGCGTCTTCTGAGTTCTCCTGCAGCCTCAGCCAAACCCTGCATAAAAGTCGACGGTTCTACACCGAGCTCATTGGGGAGAGGAAGTGAATGACTATGGATGAGCGCATAAACGAGATTTGCCTCAGAATATTCCTTTAGTGCATCCTGGGTATAACCTGCAAAATATAAATCGGGAAAATTCGCCAGGTCTGTCTGCAGGGTTTTTACCAACAGCTGTGCATCAGCCAGGTGTTCGAGTGCTATCTGACGCTCATCCCGATGGATAGCGCGGATTGCATTTGCACAGTGCCGAGTCAGCAGTCGGGTTTGAGAAAGGGCAAGATCTCTGGCGCTTGTTCGGGCATCGAACTCGCGCCGGATTGAATCTGTAATTGCGTCCAGATTATCCATCAAACATCGCCTTTTATTCGTCTGGATTGTTGGAGTGGAACAAATTATCTGCCAACGATGAGCTACCCGGCAAGCTGATCTCGCCAAATGCAGTCTCGTAGCGTCCAAGATTTTCAGTCAGGGCGCGCTGGAACAGCTTGGCTCCCATCGGGGACATGATGATTCGCGAGCTGATCGTTGCTGATCCTGCACCCGGCAGCAGGCTGGCGAAATCAAAAACCATCTCGGATGGCGAGTGGGCAATTCGTACTAGATTGGCGTACTCAACCTGGAGATCCTTCGGAAGCTCGAGCGGAAGTGACTTCTGCCCGGTCGGTCGGGAGGGGTTATTGAGCATTTTTCCTCCTTATGGATGATTTGAATGTTGAATGAGGGTGACCCGAGCTCAGATCACCCTCAAAGCAGTGAACATAAATTTGTTAGAATGGAATTTCGTCGTCGCCTGTGGCGGGGACAGAATCGGTGAAATCGCCGCTTCCAGGTGCGCCAGCTGCGCCGCTTCGGCTCATGAACCTGACAGTCTGGGCCGTGACTTCAAACGAAGCACCAGGTGTACCATCCTGCCGTGTCCAGATTCGCGGTCCTCCGGTTGCAGGATCTGGCTTCAATCGACCTTCGACGAGAACAGAGCTGCCTTTTTTTAAATACTGGTTGCAGGCTTCCGCTTGCTTTCCAAATACGGAAATTCGAAACCATGTTGTTTCGTCAACCAGCTGACCGTCCGAACCAGTGTATTTTCTTCCAGAGGCAATGCTGAAACTGGTTACTGCCTGTCCGTTCGGCAAGTAGCGCATCTCTGGATCTCTGCCTAAATGTCCAACAATTATGACGGTTTGATACATAGGGGGACTCCTTTCGCAGCGAGCTGTCTGTTTTCAGGTCCGGACGAACACCGCCCGGTGCAGATCAATAAGTGAGCATCGCCGATTTATAGAACAATTGTACTTCATTCGTTTCGAAATTGCAAGCAGTAATGATGAAATGTGTTGCTCACCCAGGCGCTTCCCAGCCCATACGGCGCCAGGCGGATGTCATCCTGACACCAGATTTTTTCATCTTTCAGGGTGTACGTTTTGCCCAGTTCACGGGCGAGATCCCATGCAAGCGGATAAACACGCCCACCTTTCTTCACATTCTTCACGATCACAGTCAAATAAGCATTTGGTCGGAGTACACACTTTAAACTCAAATATATTTCTATAAGTTTCTGAAGGAAAAGTCCGTAGTCAGGTATATTCCCCAGGTCCGATGGATTGCTGGAATAGAAAACATCTTTTTCCGTCTCCTGCCTTCTTTTCTTTTGAGTTTCTGAGCCGCGAGCATGGAGCATGTCCCAATAGGGCGGCGATGTGATCACATAGTCAATCAGTGGGATGATGGATTCGTTGACCATCTGGGGGATCTGCATGGCATCTGCTTGAAAGATCTCGCAGGCAAGATCCCCAGCATTTTCACCAAGGTTCAGGCGTTCCTCTGCGATGATCTGTCGGGCAAGCACAGCATATCCGGGGTTCAGCTCCACACCGTAGCTGTTGCGACCGGCTCGAAGTGCGGCAACCATCGCGCTTCCCGTCCCGGCCATGGGATCGAGGACGTTTTGGCCACGCCGGGTAAAAAACTCAATGAACTCCAGTGCCAGCGTTTCTGGAAATTTTGCAGGATGTCGGAGTACATCTTTTCGACGTGGAGGAGGATTATGGATAAACCAGGATTTCTGGAATTTCAACCAGGACTTCGGCTCAAGATCATTCAGCTTATTGATAAATGGCCGTTTGGTCATTTCATGCTCGAGAGTAACCTGAAAGTGAAATAAGATTTTGCATCAATCAACAGAAAGATGCGCTCATTTCGAAATAGAATTTATGACCAGCTCGGAAAAATTGATTGTAACCATATCAACTCCGGATGCACGCGCATAAACCCCGATTTTTCCTGATAGCAGCGAGGAATCATTTATGGTAAAAAGCTGCTCGCCGTTGACAAAAAATTTCATTTCTCCTCCGGCAGCATAGACACCTAAACGCGATGTGCTTGGTGCTCCAGGTGGGACTGCACCACTGGGAGCTGGAGGATGTGGGGATGACGCAGTCCCAGACAGGAAACGATCCAGGCGCGCTTCACCGGCGCAATTAAGCCCGAACCGGTAGAAGTCCATTGCGGGTGTGACACGAAACAGGACTCCATATTCATCCTTACCTCTGCATATGCTTGGATTGACAGTGATTTCAAGGAAAAAATCATCCAGAGCAGGGTCTTTTCGGATGCTGAACAGATATCCCTCTGGCGAAGAATTCCTAAACTGAGCTCGTTTTTTCCATAGGCTATGCTCCCGGCTTCCATTTTTCCCGTCGACCAATCATCGGATCCAACAAAGTTATCCTCCAAGAGCAAACCACCTTCTTCAAGCTCGAAACCTGGAGTTGAGAATGGATCGATTGTAGAATTCGGCAGTCGGGTAAATGTCGGAGTGGAGGGGAACCAGATTGTCGTGGCAGTCGGCAACGGGCTTGGTGTTATAGTCGGTAAGGGTTTGGTTGGAAGCGTGGTGACTTGAGGGGAACAGGCAGAAAAACAAACAATGAGCCCTGAGATGAATGCATAAGATATCTTCCGCATAATAATAGTTTACTATGGAAAGAGTTGAAGGAACCATTTATTGTTGTAAAATAGAAAGGTGAATATTTCAAGGTGCGACCATTTTCTGGGAAGTCATTATTCAGTATTTATGAAATGCAAAAGCCCAATATAATCTTTGACCCAGGGATAAGGAGTAACATGCGCAAAAAAGGGAATCTTGATCACGGGAGCTGCTGGCGAGATTGGCAATTCGCTCATTCGCAGCTTGCTCGAGCAGGGTGAGACTTCGATCGTAACCCTGGACCTAAGACCGCTGCCATTTCAAACCACCCAGCAGATCACTCATATCCAGGGCGATCTGATGGATCATGCCCTTCTGGCGCGACTGGTGAGCGAATATGAAATTGGCACGATCTATCATCTCGCGGCGCTTTTATCCACGCGGGCAGAGTTTACCCCGGAGATGGCTCACCAGGTCAACGTAGAAGGGACCCTTGGTCTTCTGAAACTTGCCTCAGAACAATCCGAATGGCGCGGTGAACCGGTTCTGTTCATGTTTCCGAGCTCGATCGCTGCTTATGGGATGCCAAACCTTGAAGTAAAATCGAAATTCCCACAAGTTCGAGAATGGGAATGGAATTATCCGACCACGATGTATGGATGTAACAAGCTGTATTGCGAAATGCTAGGGATTTATTATACAGAGCATTTCCGCCAACTGGCTGCTGAGCGACCGGTCACGTTAGATTTCAGGGGACTGCGATTTCCTGGATTAGTCAGCGCTTTTACCGTACCCAGCGGTGGAACAAGCGACTACGGACCGGAAATGCTGCACGCAGCTGCACGAGGCGAGCCTTATGCCTGTTTCGTCAGGGAAGATTCTTCAATTCCATTTATGGCGATGCCAGATGCAGTGAAAGCCTTGTTGGGTCTGGCAAAAGCCTCTGCAAGCCAGCTTTCTCGACGGGTTTACAATGTCACCAGCTTCAGCCTGTCTGCATCTGAGTTTCGATCAAAAGTCCTGGAATTCTTTCCAGACGCCCAGATCACATTCAATCCAGATCGAAAGCGTCAGGGGATTGTCGACAGCTGGCCTGCTGGCCTTAATGATCATGATGCCCGCCGGGACTGGAATTGGCTGCCAGATTATGATTTAAATCGGTCCTTTGAGGAATATCTGGTTCCAAACATCAAGAAACGCTATGAAGCAGGAGCATCCAAAGCGCCAGAAAATGCATGAAATAAATATAAGCAAGATCAAACCCGGCATAATTGTGCTTTTTGGTTCAGGCGAAACTTCTCCGAGCGGCCGAAAAGTCTTCGAAGAAATCTTTAATCAGCTGCCTCCGGCTCCCAGGTTGTCGTTAGTAGAAACCCCGGCTGGATTTGAGCTAAATTCTGCACAGGTTATTGGGAAAATAGCTGAATTTCTGTCTCATCGCCTTCAAAACTACCAACCGCAGATCACAATCATCCCTGCCCGCAAGCGCGGGACGACTTTGAGCCCCGATAACGAATCCGTTGTGGCGCCGATTTTGGAATCAGACCTGATTTTTATGGGACCTGGGAGCCCATCGTATGCAGTACGTCAATTAAAAGCCAGCCTGGCATGGGATTACCTGATTGCTCGCCACCGCCTGGGAGCGGCGATCGTACTGGCAAGCTCGGCAGTCGTGGCGTTCAGCACATATTCTTTGCCGGTATATGAGATTTATAAAGTAGGTGAGGATCTGCACTGGAAGCCAGGACTTCGACTTTTTTAAGAGCTTTGGATTGCCAATTGTATTTATTCCGCATTGGAATAATCAATGACGGCGGTGATGAGCTGGACACGAGCTGTTGTTTTATGGGGCGGATCAGGTTCGATGAGCTGATCTGCATGCTGCCGCCAGATCTCCCGGTAGTTGGGATCGATGAAAAAACAGCGATGATCATCGATGTAAGTACAGGTGTGTGCCGGGTGGTTGGACAAGGCAAAGTGACCTTGATCCATACCAACCACGTGCATGAATCGCCTGCTTCTGCCCTGGAAGAACTGGGTTTTAAAAAATTTGCGGCTAGCCACCCTGGTCATTTTCATATATATCATCAAGGCGAATCGTTCTTGCTGGATGATTGTTGTTCGGATGACCGATTTCAGACGGTTCAGGATCTACCAGAAAGAGTTTGGACCCAGGCGCTCGAGAGCGACAAGCGAATCAAAGCCGAGCGTCTGAAGCTTTTTACAAATAGTCCTGCTGAGATTGCCGTGCTTGATTTGCCTGAGGATGTTCAGGTTCTGATTCGTCAGCGAGAAGCTGCCAGGCTAAAAAAAGATTGGTCAGCAAGCGACATATTTAGACTTGAATTACAAGAACGAGGGTATAAGATACTTGACACCCCTGATGGTCCCAAGATTGAGGAAATCGATCTGGGATGACCTTGAACTAGGATAATGAGGAGAAATAAATGGAAGAAAAATTGAAAGTGGGTTATATCGGTTTGGGTTTAATGGGAAAATCAATTGCCCGGAATATCCTGCGCGGAGGTTTTGCGCTGGTTGTGCACAATCGGAGCCGAACTGCGGTGGATGAATTGGTCGCCGAAGGAGCAGGCTCAGCGGAAACACCGGCTGAGGTGGCTGCGCAGGTGGATGTGGTGTTCACGAACCTTCCTGATACTCCTGACGTTGAACAGGTAGCGTCTGGGTGAAGGTGGGATCATAGAAAGTGCACGTCCTGGACTCATTTTTGTAGACAACTCCACAATAAAGCCTGCCGCATCTCGAAAAATAGCCCAGGCTTTGGAAACGAAAGGAACGCTGAGCCTCGATGCACCGGTAAGTGGAGGCGATATTGGCGCCCGTGATGGGACGCTGACGATCATGGTCGGAGGTCAGGCGGAGGCATATGAGCGCATCTTGCCGATTTTTCATGTGATGGGAAAGAAGTTTACCCATGTTGGTGGAGTGGAAGCGGTCAAATTGCCAAGGCAGCTAACCAGATTATGGTTGCCGCCCAGATGGTGGCGATGGGCGAGCTTTTAGTCTTTGCGAAAAAGGCCGGTGCAGATCCCGAGAAAGTTATCGAAGCGATCCGCGGCGGAGCAGCACAATGTTGGACTTTGGATGTCAAACCGCCTCGCCTGTTTGCAGGCAACCGGAATCCGGGATTTAAAGCCTATATGCAGGCAAAAGATCTGGCGATTGTGATGGAAACAGCCAGAGAATACGGGGTTGCGCTCCCATCTGCTGCTGTGGATGCCCAGCTATATAATGCAATGCTCCAAATGGATATGGCGAGCCTGGATAATTCCGCGGTGATAGGCATCATCGAGACCCTGAGTAAGACTTCCTTGATCGAATAGGGTGAAAGAGTAGAATCATGTATCTAATAAGCTCATTGTTAAAGTCGCAAAAAAGCTTGTCGACTTTATTCACCTTGCTGTTGCTGCACTGGTCTGTTTCTGGCTGGCTGCTCGCCTTCTGCCACACCGATCCCAACCGCGACAGCAACTAGCAGCAACTCAAACGCCAATACCGATGCCATCTCCAACCGCAGCGAATTGTCTGGTTGGGATTTGGGAGATCAAAGATCCGGAGACTTTCCTGCGAGCATCAGTCCCTGCCGGCGCATTTGATCCGGAGACAATGGATTTTGTTGGAAGCGTTGGGAGCGTTGCTTATCGGTTTGATGTGCGCAACGTTGTCACGGTTGAAGCGGTGAGCTTTCAGGGTCGTTTTGATGTGAAATCTGAACAGGACCTGTCTGTTCTTGACATCAGGATGATCGGATTTGCCAGCGGCAGCTATGATTTGAAAGGAAATACGCTTAATTTTCTTGATATGTTAAGCAGCGATATGACTTATGAAGTCTTCTACCAAAAAGAGTATATGATGGATAATGCCAGAGCCAACTCCTTCTTGCCGTTGTTTGTGGAACCCTATCGGACTGCAAAAATCACATGCTCTCAGGATGCATTATCTCTCGAGCTAATTAATTTCCCAAATATCCAGGAACCGATTGAGTTTAAACGCCTCCGCTGAAAAACTCCTTGTTAATGAAACCAGATCGATAATTTTGCGTATATGAATTAACAAACAATCCCCGATTGGCTTGATCGAGTGCCAATCACCCTTGAAAAACCTGGATTGAGAGGCGAGGAGAAAATCAGTGCAGGACGGCGAGTCAGATTGGCTGGTTGAAGCCCAGAAGGGAGACCCCCAGGCTTTCTCCTTATTAGTAGAAGCCTACCAAAGGTCTGTCTTCAATTTATGCTACCGAATGCTCGGAACTGCTGAAGATGCAGAAGACGCTGCGCAAGAGACATTTTTGCGAGCTTATACTTCTCTGCGACGATACGACCGCAACAGGCCATTTTCTACGTGGCTGCTTTCGATTGCCGCACACTATTGTATCGACCAGATCCGAAAACGCCGAATGAAAATCATTTCTGTTGAAGAGCTACCTGAGCCCGATTTGCCTGAGCCATCACCAGGAATAGAAGCTGGCATCAGCCGCAGAGAGGAACAGCAAAAAATCCGTTCAGTCCTGGGAATCCTGGATGCAACGGATAGGGCTGCGATAATTATGTACTACTGGTATGACTTTTCTTACGAAGAAATCTGCCAGGCACTACTCATTAACAATGAGTGCTCTGAAAAGTCGACTCCATAGGGCGAGACGGGCGATGGCAGAGGAGTGGTCTCGCCATGAGGCAGCTGCTTCGGCGAAAAAATCGGCTCGCGCTGCATGCACAAACCCTCTCCTGGCAGAAAGGATGGCGCAGTGAACCATTCTCCATACACCGATTGGATCTTCGAAGAACCAAAAGAAATCTCGGATCAGCAAAGCCGTGATCTGCTCGATCACCTGGAAGCTTGCGAGCGCTGCCATGCGCTTGAAGTATCGCTGCGAAGCCTTGATCTTGAGCTGCGTAAAGCGGAATTCAAGGAACCACAAGTGGGTTTTGTCTCTCGCTGGCAAACCAGGCTTGAGAATAATCGAAAGCGCGCTCAGCAGCGGCAGATTGTAATTACAATGTTTCTGGTAGTTGGTGGTCTGCTGGTGCTGATGGGTTCTGGGCTTGCTGCTGCCTGGCCGTTATTTCGTTCACCAGGCCTGGTTGTGTGGGCATGGGTTTACCAGATATTCGCATTTTTTTCATACTTGAATACAGTACACGACTTGATTTATCCGCTGCTAAATCAGGGTGCCAGGGCAATTCCACTGGTGGTTTGGATTTTCAGCCTGGGATTACTCAGTCAGTTAGCAGTATTATGGATTGTGTCATATCGCATGTTGACGAATCCTCGGAGGGTACTCTTATGAACCATAGATTAAAAATCTTTTTAGTTCTGTTCTTTGCATTGACGATGGTCGCAGGGCTCGCGCCGGGTCTACAGCTAATCACGCCTCGTATGGCGGGGATTTCTTTTCTTTCAATCACCGAGACGATCGCTGCCTTTCCTGGATCAGTTCTTGAAGCTCAAATCCCACCAGGCGACAAGCTTGTGCTTGGTGGAAGTTATATCCTCGAAGAAAACGAATACCCTCAATGGAAGTTTGATAGTCTTAGGTGGAACCGCCGCACTTTCCGAAAACTCTACGGTATCCGGTGATGTTTTCATCTTGGGCGGCACGCTGACTGCAGCAGGAACTATTCAAGGTGATGTCGCTGCTGTGGGCGGTTTGGTTTCTTTGGAGAGTACTGCACAAGTGAATGGAGATATTAACGCACTTTCGGCCAGCCTGAAACGAGCAGAAGGTTCGCAAGTCGTTGGTGAAGTGAATACCGAAATTGCAGGACCATTTACAATAGATATTCCGGGAAATTTGAAAATTCCCGGTCTGGAGGGTTTGCCTCCGATTTCAATCCCGAGGGAACTCGGGGTCTCCGGTTGCTGGATTCCACTTCAACCCCATTTGGGATGTGTTTTGGTGGCTTATTCGGTCGTTCATCTGGGCTGTCATGGCCGTGTTGGTCGGGCTCTTTGCGCCGAAAGCCATTTCAAGAGCCGGTGATGCAGCAATCTCCAGTCCGGTAGCGACTGCAGGTCTGGGCTGTTTAACGATCCTGGTGTTCCCTCTGATATTGGTTTTGTTGGCAATTACAATTTGCGGGATACCTTTCAGCCTGATCGGTGCTTTTGTTTTGTGGTTTGCCTGGGTATTTGGCGTGATCGTTTTAGGAACGGAAACCGGTAAGAGGATTGCCAACCTGTTCAAGGGCGACTGGGCGTTACCGGTTTCGGCTGGTGTGGGTACATTTATTTTAACGCTTGTGATGAACGGTCTTGGTTTACTGGTCCCGTGTGTTGGATGGATCGTGCCGATGATCCTTGGTTCCATTGGACTTGGCGCTGCTGTGCTCACACGCCTTGGAACACGATCCTACCCCAATGAATTTGGAGCTGGTGGGACATTAGATCACTCTGAATCCGAACCATCTGAATGGAGCCCAATCATTTCGCCGTCAGAAGTCCCAAAACCGTCGGATGGCGAAATGAATGACGACACTATCTAAATAATGATATTTTGAGGAATGAGGTAAAGTAGTAGAGTCAACCAGATCATAAATACCTCAGGTAACTTTGATCCAGCCAAATAACCGCTACGGTGGCTTGCTGAAGCATTGATTAATCAAAGCTTGGCGAGGCACCCGGATCAAAGAATTACCTGAGGTTTTTTAATAACCAAACTGGCGAAGCACTTTATCATCATCACGCCAGTTTTTTCTCACCTTTACTTTCAATTCAAGAAATACTTTTCTTCCGCTCATCGCCTCGATTTCACTGCGCGCTGCGATGCCGATCTTCTTTAGCATCTTTCCGTCTTTGCCAATCACGATAGGTTTATGGGATTCTTTTTCCAGAAAGAGTGTCGCTTCGATATATGCCCCATTTTCTTTGCGTTCCAAATATTGGTCAATTCGTATAGCAATGCCATGCGGGATTTCATCGCGCAGCAAGCCCAAGGCTGCTTCTCGAATCAGGTCTGCTGCCAGATCGCGCTCGTAAAGATCCGTAAGCTGATCCTCAGGGAAGAAAGATAGTCCTTCTGGAATTAATTTCAGGATCACGGCTATCAGGCGGTCCAGATTTGTTCCCAATGAAGCAGATATTTGGATGGGTTGTGCAGTTGGGACTTCCTTGAGAAAAGCCTGCTCGTTGGTCACCTCAGCCTGCATATCAATCAGGTCAATTTTATTCAGTGCCAAAATTATCGGGCGTGAAATTCTTGTCTCATGGAGTAAATCAAACAGCAAACGATCTTCAGCTTCAGGTGGTTGGCTTACGTCAACAATAAGTAAGACAACATCGCATTCTTCAAGAGATTGAGCAGCATCCTGGTTCATCATTTCCCCTAATTTGTGTCTAGGGAGATGCAAACCTGGTGTATCAATAAAGATAACCTGAGCGCTGCCCTCAGGTGTATCCAGATTAAGAATTACCGGATTGGCGTTTACGTGTGGTTTGTGGACGTGGAGAGACTGCTGCGATTTTCTGTCCCAGCAGGGAATTAATCAGAGTTGATTTACCTACGTTCGGGCGTCCGATTACTGCGACAAAACCAGCTTTATGAGGAGTTGTTTCGTTTTTCATGCTTTGAATTCTATCAAAGATTGGTTATCAAGCCGATGCAATCCGAGCTCCTTATTGTCAGCTTACCAATAAAACCAAAAAGAAATTTTCTATCATCAAACGATCATGAATCAAGTCTTGACGAGGATGTTTGGAAATGGTATATTATTCTTTCGTCTAATCCTAAGCTGAACGATAGTAATCGAAGAAAATTCAACTGTAGGCGATCGGTCTAACTATTGTGGTGCAGAAAAACCAACCTGATTTCCAGGGAACAGCCCGGAGATTTTGTTTTCGCGTGGTTATTAGATTGCACCTTCAACTCGGAATAAGCACCATTAGCAAAAGTCAGGAGATTTCGCATGACTTCCGCTTTTCAAAGTAAGTCCTACGCTCGTATCGATGTCAAACTGCCTTTGCCGGACTTGATTGAAGTTCAGATTGAAATCCTTCAAGCGACTGAAGGAAGAAGGTTTAGCAGATCTTTTTCATGAACTTTCCCCGATAGAATCCTATAACAAGGGCATGAAACTGTACTTCCCCAGCCGGACTCCCGAAGCAACCCAATGGAAACTTTCTTATTGGTTTGGGGAGCCAAAACACAATATTGAAGAATGTGTTGAGCGTGACCTTACATATGCCAGCCCGCTCTATGTAAAAGTCCTGTTGATCGGTCCGGATATTCCAGAACCCATGACCCAGGATATATTCCTGGGCGATTTCCCAGAAATGACCGAAAAGGGGACTTTCATCATAAATGGAACCGAGCGTGTGGTAGTTTCACAGTTGATCCGATCTCCGGGCGTATACTTCGAGGCACCTCCGGATCGAGCGACTGGTCGACCGCTGGCTATGGCGAAATTGATCCCCGACCGCGGCGCCTGGATGGAATTTGAGACCCGTAAAAGCGACTACCTGACGCTTCGCTTCAACCGCAAACGAACTGTCCCGGTGACAATTTTCTTGAGAGCTCTTGCGGCAGTCAGCGATGGACTCCCAAGCGGACAATCCTCGCTAAAAACGGGTACAGATGAAGAGCTCCTGGAGATTTTTGGGGATGTAGACAATAACCCAGATCGAATGTTCGTGACATCAACGCTTGCTCAGGAACCAGCCTGGGAGCTTCCTCATAACCAGACGATTTCAGAAGCAGCGCTGCTTGAATTCTTCAAGCGCATGCGCCCTGGCGACCCAGCCACCCTCGAGAATGCCCGTAACTTCCTCGAAGAACAGCTCTTTGATCAGCGCCATTATGACCTGGAACGTGTTGGACGATATAAACTGAATCAGAAGCTAGATTTGAGCGAATTTGTTCCGATCACTCACCGCATGGTGACCAAATGGGATATCGTTCGCTTGCTCCGTCGGATGATCATGATCAACAACGGCACCCAATCAGCAGATGACATCGACCATCTTGGAAACCGGCGGGCGAAAACTGTCGGTGAGCTGATCCAAAACAAATTGCGGGTTGGACTTCGAAGAATGGAACGGGTTATCAAAGAGCGCATGTCGATCCGAGATCAGGAACAGATCTCCCCGATTACGCTGATTAATATTCGTCCAGTTGTTGCCGCGCTGCGGGAATTCTTTGGCTCCAGCCAGCTCTCGCAATTTATGGACCAGACCAATCCGCTTGCCGAGTTGCGCCATAAACGTACGCTTTCAGCCCTGGGTCCCGGTGGCTTACGCCGGGAGCGAGCTGGATTTGACGTGCGAGATGTCCACCATTCTCACTACGGGCGAATTTGCCCGATTGAAACACCTGAAGGCCCAAATATTGGTCTGATTGGACGTTTGGCATCCTTTGCCCGTGTGAATGAATACGGTTTTATAGAAACGCCGTATCGCCGGGTGAGAAAAGTCCTCGCTCCTGATGATGAGCTGCTTCTAAACCGTATGCTGCGGGAAGACGTTGTGCACCCGACATCTGGCGACGTCATCGCGAAAAATGGCGAACGGGTCACTCCCGCTCTGATGAAGAAAATTGCAAAATTAAAGGTCAAGGAAGTCGCTGTTGTTCCATTCGTGACCACCGAGACCAAATACCTTTCGGCTGATTACGAAGATCGCTTCGTGATTGCACAAGCAAACACATTGCTGAACGATTACAACGAATTTGTCCGAACTCGAGTTTCGTCTCGGCACCACTCGACATTCATTTTCTCGCTTCCAACCAATATTGACTTCATGGATGTTGCACCGCACCAAATTGTTGGAATTAGCGCGGCTTTAATCCCATTCCTCGAGCATGACGATGCTAACCGTGCTCTGATGGGCTCGAACATGCAAGCTCAGGCCGTTCCGCTGCTGCGTCCCGATGTCCCGAGAGTATCTACCGGGATGGAATACCACGCCGCGATCAACTCGGGTCAGGTGATCCTTGCAGAGGACGAAGGTGAAGTGGTATCCGTTACCGGACGCAGCGTAACGCTTAGAACCCAGGAAGGCAAACAGAGGGTTTACAATCTTCGAAAATATTCCCGCTCAAACCAAAGTACATGCATCGACCAGCGCCCGGCAGTTGTGAAAGGTCAGCGGGTTCATCCCGGTGACGTGATAGCCAATTCATCTTCAACCGAAAGTGGACAACTGGCATTGGGTCAGAATGTTGTCGTTGCTTTTATTTCTTGGGAAGGTGGCAACTTCGAGGATGCGATTTTAATCTCAGAGCGTCTGGTCCAGGAGGACCGGTTCACATCAGTACATATTGAAAAATATGAGGTCGAATCGCGGGACACACGTCTGGGACCAGAAGAAATAACTCGTGATATTCCCAATGTCGGCGATGAAGCGATCAAAGACTTAGATGATCATGGGATTATCCGAATCGGCGCTGAGGTCGGTCCGAATGATATCCTGGTTGGAAAGATCTCTCCGAAGGGCGAGAAAGAGCTTACCCCGGAAGAGCGGCTTCTCCGAGCTATTTTTGGAGAAAAATCTCGAGATGTAAAAGACACATCCTTAAGGATGCCCCATGGTGAACGCGGCAAGGTAGTCGATGTCAAAGTATTCACTCGAGAAGATAATGCCGACTTATCGGCTGGGGTAGATATGATGGTGAGAGTATCTGTTGCGCAAAAACGCAAGATCACTGCAGGAGATAAAATGGCAGGACGGCATGGAAATAAAGGCGTCGTGTCCAAAGTTGTCCCTGTGGAAGACATGCCGTTTCTCGAAGATGGATTGCCAGTCGATATTATTTTAAATCCATTGGGAGTTCCAGGTCGAATGAATATCGGTCAGGTGCTGGAAACCCACCTGGGTTGGGCTGCTGGCCGGTTGGGATTTCGGGCGATATCGCCAGTATTTGATGGTGCAAGCGAAGAGGAAATTGAAGCAGAACTTGCACGTGCCTGGCTGATTGACCACGCCTGGAATGAGACAACCCAGGTGGCTTGGAACTGGTTGAAAGAGGCTGATTTTGATCCCTCGACCATCGAAGATGACCAGGAAGTCCGCCGGATTTATCTTGAGAACTGGTTGGCCGACCGGGGCTACGACGCTTACAGGCTCATTTCTGATGAAGATTATGCCCGGCGTTCCGTATTAAGAGAATGGCTGCGTGATAACGAGATTAATCCAGATAGTCTTCTTGCCTTTGAAAATGTATCCGATGCGGGTCCGGATCGGCTCGATAAGAATAAGAATGCGATTGAATCCTGCTTGCGCCTCTGGCTTAAGAATCAGGGTGAAGATACCAACCTTTTAAAAGTTGAAGATTATCCGAACCGTGCAAGAGAGATCAGCCTGGATAAAGGTATTCCAGTTCCTACCTTAGGAAAACAATATCTACGAGACGGGAAGACCGGAGAACCGTATGATCAGCCTGTTACCGTAGGTGTGATGACCATGTTGAAGCTGCACCACCTGGTTGAAGATAAAGTCCATCCGCGTTCCACTGGACCGTACAGCCTGGTTTCCCAGCAGCCATTAGGTGGCAAGGCTCAATTTGGCGGACAGCGGTTTGGTGAAATGGAAGTCTGGGCACTCGAGGCTTACGGCGCTGCGTATACGCTACAGGAAATGCTCACGGTAAAATCCGATGATGTTCAAGGTCGAGTCAAAACGTATGAAGCAATAGTAAAAGGCGAGCAGATCGAAGAGCCGAGCATCCCCGCATCTTTCCGTGTGCTGGTCAAAGAGCTGCAGAGCCTCGGACTTGCTGTTGAAGCTGTGACGGATACGGGTGAGATCATCAAATTTGGGAAAGACGAAGAGCGCGCCCGCCCGCCGAAAATTGGCACAGGTTTGTTGAATCTGGGAGAAGAGCTGTAATCAGCATCGGACCCGATTTTGATTAGGTTCATAAATTGTCGAAACCTGCCTTGACGCTCCTTTAGGCGCATGGTAGAATCGCAGTTCGTTGCCCAACATTTCAGATAGGACGGCAATTACCCCCGTTCAGGCAACCTTACGAGTTAGAAACCGTGAGGCCATCATGTAAGAGCGATGGCCTCGCTTATTGGAAAGAAATCGCTGATCGCGACCATCAATTGTGTTCATTTTTATCTGGAGGCGACTGTGCCAACAATCAATCAATTGGTCCGCAAGGGCCGCAAAAGCAAGAAACTGAAAAGCAAGGCCCCCGCGCTGCTCTACACTCTGAACTCAATGAAGCAGCGCCGCTACCGTCAGGAGAAGGGTGCTCCGCAGAAGCGCGGTGTTTGCACGGTTGTGCGTACGATGACACCGAAGAAACCGAATTCTGCCCTGCGAAAAATTGCCCGCGTCAAACTCAGCAACGGGATCGAAGTCACGGCTTATATTCCTGGTGAAGGGCACACGTTGCAGGAACACTCAGTTGTGTTGGTGCGCGGTGGTCGTGTCAAGGACCTGCCAGGCGTTCGATATCACATTGTACGCGGTACTCTGGATACCGGTGGCGTCAATAACCGCAAACAGGGCCGCTCTAAATACGGTTCGAAACGCCCCAAAGCAAAGTAAGATAGGAGTAGTCGATGTCTCGACGTGCAAAGCCCGAAAAACGAGAAATTCTCCCGGATGTCCGTTACAGCAACATCCTGGTGCAAACCTTCATCAACAGCGTCATGAGGAACGGAAAGAAAAGCCTTGCTGCAAGCCTGGTTTACGGCGCATTCGACCTCATGGAAGAGAAAACCAAACGCAGCGGTTTGGAAGTCTTTGAGCAGGCGATGAAGAATGTCTCACCGATGATGGAAGTCAAGCCCCGCCGTGTTGGCGGCGCAACATATCAGATCCCGATGGAAGTCCCTGCTGACAGACGTTTTGCTTTGGCGACACGCTGGGTTCTCCAAGCCGCAAACAGCCGTTCTGGTAGGAATTTTTCAGAGAAATTGGCCGGCGAGCTGATGGATGCATCCAACAACACAGGTTCTGCTATCCGTAAAAGAGACGAATCCCACAAAATGGCTGAGGCTAACCGGGCATTCTCTCACTACCGGGCTTGAGCTTACTTTTCTAAGATTCATCAGACCGTATTATCCGCGAAACAATTATCGCAAAGGTTATTGAATGGCACGCAAGTTCCCACTGGAACGGTACCGAAATATCGGGATTATTGCCCATATTGACGCCGGAAAGACAACCACAACCGAGCGGATTCTTTACTATACCGGGAAAACGCATCGTATCGGCTCTGTGGATGACGGCACAACGGTAACCGACTGGATGGAACAGGAGCGTGAGCGGGATTACGATTGTCTCTGCAGCTGTTTCCTCGGAATGGAAGGGGTATCAGATCAATATTATCGATACTCCAGGCCATATCGATTTCACTGCTGAAGTGCAGCGTTCTTTGCGTGTCCTGGATGGTGGAGTTGTCATATTTGACGCCGTGCAGGGAGTAGAACCTCAAAGCGAGACGGTGTGGCGGCAGGCTGACCGTTATCAAGTTCCTCGGATTTGTTTTGTCAATAAGATGGATCGTGTTGGTGCATCATACGACAACACAATCCAATCGATACGTGAGCGATTGGGTGCAAATCCGGTGGCTTTGCAGGTCCCTGTCGGTTCTGAATCTAATTTCACAGGCGTAGTCGATTTAATAAATCGAAAAGCGATAACCTGGTCTGAGGACGTGAACCTGGAACCGCTGGAGTCCGAGATCCCCATAGAGATGGTTGCTGATGTCGAGCAAAGGCGTGCCATCATGGTAGAAAAAATCGCCGAAAACGACGATGCGCTTACTGTGAAATATCTCGAAGGTAAAGAAATTGGCATTGAGGAGCTGAAAGCTGCAATTCGCAAGTCAGTCATAGCCGGCGAAATCACGCCAGTATTTTGCGGCAGCTCTTTGCGGAATAAAGGGGTGCAGCCCGTCCTGGACGCAGTTATTGATTATCTTCCATCCCCGGAAGACATCCCACCCGTGATCGGTGAACACCCGAAAACAGGTCAAGAGATTGCACTACCTGCTGAGGACGATGCGCCTTTAAGCGCACTTGTGTTTAAAATCGTTACAGACCCTTATGTCGGCCGATTGGCATATTTCCGCGTTTATTCCGGAAGCTTGACTCAGGGCGGCATGATATTTAATTCCTCCAAGGATCGCAAAGAACGGGTTGGTCGGCTTATTAGAATGTATGCCGACCGACGCGAGGATATCAATGAAGTTTTAGCCGGGGATATCGGCGCCGTGCTTGGGATGAAGGAGACCTTCACCGGCGATACTTTATGTGATAACAGCAGCCAAATTTTGCTGGAGACGATCACGTTTCCGGAGCCGGTCATCTACGTGGCTATTGAGCCAAAAACAACGGCAGATCAAGACAAAATGGGCGAGGCTCTCCGAAAACTTTCAGAGGAAGACCCGACATTTAGGGTCCGGACGGATGAATATACCGGTCAGACGATCATCGCCGGGATGGGTGAGCTGCATTTAGAAGTTATTGTTGACCGGATGTTGAGGGAATTTAAAGTCCAGGGAAGAGTGGGCCGGCCGCAGGTGGCTTACCGCGAATCGATCACTATCCCGGTTGAAAAGTCAGATTACCGTTATATCAAGCAGACCGGTGGGCGCGGTCAATATGGTCACGTAACACTATCGATTGAACCTGGCGAAGCTGGCAGTGGAATTCAGTTCGAAAACAAGATCGTCGGCGGAGTTATTCCAAAAGAGTACATCCCGGCAGTGGAAAAAGGCGTCCGCGAAGCAGCGGAAGGTGGTGTACTCGCGGGTTATCCAGCCACTGATATCAAAATCCGACTTTATGATGGCTCATATCATGAAGTCAACTCCAATGAAATGGCTTTTAAAATGGCCGGGTCTCTGGCATTTAAAGAAGGTGTACTTACGCCCGGTCCTGTCCTTCTGGAACCAATCATGAAAGTGGAAGTCCTGGCTCCCGAAGAATTCTTGGGTGATATCATTGGGCAATTAAATTCCCGCAGAGGAGAAATCCTCGGGATGGAAATCCGACCGGGCAATGCTCAGGCGGTCCGGTCCATGGTTCCCCTTGCAGAGATGTTTGGCTATGCAACCGATTTACGCTCTGCCACACAAGGTAGAGGTGTATTTACGATGGAATTTGACCATTATTCACACGTATCGGATTCTGTCGCGCGAGCGATTATCGGAAACTGATCAAGTTTCGACAAAAAACTGTAATCATCATTTTGACTGCATGATCCTGACCAAGAACGAAAAAAGGAGATAGGATTTATGGGAAAGCAAAAATTTGACCGTTCGAAGCCGCACATGAACGTGGGAACGATGGGACACATCGACCACGGGAAAACGACGTTGACGGCAGCGATGACGAAATGGTGTGCGATGAAGGGCCTGGGGGAATTCCGGGCGTTTGATTCGATCGACAATGCGCCGGAAGAGAAGGCGCGCGGGATCACGATCAACATAGCGCACGTAGAATACCAGACGGAGAAGCGGCACTATGCGCACGTAGACATGCCAGGGCACCGGGATTATATCAAGAACATGATCACGGGAGCTGCGCAGGTAGACGGGGCGATCCTGGTGGTGGCGGCGCCGGATGGGCCGATGCCGCAGACGACGCGAGCACGTGCTGCTGGCGAGGCAGGTGGAAGTGCCGGCGATCGTGGTATACCTGAACAAGGTAGACATGATGGATGATCCGGAGCTGCTGGAGCTGGTGGAATTAGAGCTGCGAGAGCTGCTGAACGAATACGAATTTCCGGGAGACACGACGCCGATCGTGAGAGGGAGTGCGTTGGCGGCATTGGAGAGCACGAGCAAGGATCCGGATGCGCCGGAGTATGAGAGCATCAAGGAGCTGTTGCGAGTGGTGGACGAATACATTCCGGAGCCAGTGAGAGACGTAGACAAGCCGTTCATGATGCCCGTGGAAGACGTATTCTCGATCAAAGGACGCGGGACGGTAGTGACGGGGCGAGTAGAGCGCGGACGGGTAAAGGTAGGGGAAGGGGTAGAGATCGTCGGGCTCGCGCGAGAAGAGCATGGCGTCTGTGGTGACGGGAGTGGAGATGTTCCACAAGCAGCTGGACGAGGGGATGGCAGGGGACAATGCGGGATTGCTGCTGAGAGGGATCGAGCGGACGGACGTAGAGCGCGGGATGGTGGTAGCGAAGCCGAAGAGCATCACGCCACACAAGCGGTTCATGAGCCAGGTATATGTGCTGAAGAAGGAAGAGGGGGGCAGGCACAAGGCGTTCTTCACAGGGTACCGGCCGCAATTTTACATCCGGACGATGGATGTGACGGGAAACATCAAGCTGCCGGAAGGGATAGAGATGGTGATGCCAGGGGATGACGTGAACCTGGAAGTAGAGCTGATCGTGCCGGTGGCGCTGGAGCAGGGCTCGAAGTTTGCAATCCGCGAAGGCGGGCTGACGGTAGGCGCTGGCGTGATAACGAAGATCCTGGATTAGGTGAAATTATGATGGCAAAGCAGAAAATTCGTATCCGACTTAAAGCATATGATCATCGGGTGCTCGACCAATCGGCCAAGCGGATTGTTGAAACCGCTGAAAGAACTGGTGCTCGAGTAGTTGGTCCAGTACCCTTGCCAACTAGAATAGAACGGTTTACAATACGACGCTCGACTTTTATTGACAAAGATTCACACGAGCACTTTGAAATTCGTACCCATAACCGCTTGATCGATGTATTGGACCCTGATTCCAAGACCATCGACATGTTGATGCGATTAAACCTTCCTGCGGGCGTGGATATCGAAATCAAGATTTAGTTTTTTTGTGTCATGGTTCACGGACCAAAGACTAGAAGGTCGCGTGAACCTGTACACTTGAAAAGTGAATAGACGGTGTAAGAACAGTCCTGACCGTGGGCCATACAAACCAGAAAGCCCTCGCCAGATTGATTGACTGCGCCGTATTCAGGGATGATGCAGCAGAGCCCAGACTGACAGTCCCGGATATTATTAATAAGGAGACAATTGAGATGTTGAAAGGGCTTATAGGCAAGAAAGTCGGCATGACCCAGATTTTCGACGATACAGGTGCGGCTGTACCTGTGACACTCGTTGAAGCTGGGCCTTGCTATGTAACCCAGGTCCGTTCCGCGGATAAAGACGGCTACACAGCCATCCAAATGGGTTTTGAAGAGGCAAAGCCAAAGCGTCTTTCGGGTGGTCGATTGGGGCACCTAAAGCGCAATAACTTGCCTCCGTTGCGCTTTTTGCGCGAATTCAGGACGAAATCAGTTGAGATGCAAGAAGGCGATAAGCTGACGGTTGAGGTTTTCTCGATTGGTGATTTTGTCGATGTAGTCGGAACGAGCAAAGGGAAGGGTTTCGCGGGTGCTGTCAAGCGGTACCATTTCGCTGGTGGACCCAAGACCCACGGCCAATCGGATCGCCAGCGCGCTCCAGGCTCTCGCGGGTCTGGCACGACCCCAGGCCGAGTTTATAAAGGCGCCAAGGGTCCTGGTCATATGGGAAATGAACGCGTCACCACTCAGAACCTAAAGGTTGTATTGGTCGATCAGGATCGCAACCTGATTGGTTTACGCGGTTCAGTACCCGGCTCGAGAGGCGGCATTCTTATGATCAAGGAAGCCCGGAAACAGTAAATGGGCTGCTGGATCAAATGGGAGCAAATGACATGAAGGTAGATGTCTTGAATATGGAAGGGCAGAAAGTTCGGACTGTGGAGTTGCCAGCCGCGATTTTCGAAGCCCCGGTAAATGTTGATTTGATGCACCAGGCATTCGTTCGCCAGATGGCAAACGCTCGCCTGGGCACGCATAAGACCAAAGGCAGGAGTGAAGTCTCTGGCGGTGGCCGCAAACCTTGGCACCAGAAGGGCACAGGACGGGCTCGGCAGGGGTCTATTCGAGCAGCGCATTGGGTGGGTGGCGGTAAAGTCCACACTCCAAAACCGCGTGATTATTCGCAAGCAATGCCGAAGAAAATGCGCCAGGCTGCAATCCGTTCGGCTTTGACGGTGAAGGCGTCTGAAAGCGGAGTCGTAGTACTGGAAACCCTCGAGCTGCCTGAAATTAAAACCCGACTGATGGCGCAGGCTCTGGACCAGTTAGTCGGTTCTTCCAGTGCGTTAATCTTGATCCCTGAAAAGGATGAAAGCTATCAGCGTGTAGTTCTCTCTACCAATAATCTGCCAGATGCGAAGACTGTATTGGTGAACTACGTCAATATCCGCGATTTGCTTGGATATGATCGGCTGGTCTTCCCACTTCCGGTGATCGAAAAACTTGAAGCGCTGCTAGTGAGTTAGGTGGAGGAAGCAATGACTACTTTATATGATGTGCTTCGGCGTCCACTGGTCACCGAGAAAACGAACTATCTGAACAGTCAGCTTCACCAATATGCTTTTGAGGTCGCTACAGAGGCGACCAAAGGAATGGTGAAGGACGCTATTGAAACGATTTTTGATGTCAAAGTCCTGCGAGTTAACGTGATGGTAATGCCTGCCAAGCAGAAACGCAACCTTCGCAGCCGCCGCACCACAATCCGGCGAGGCAGCTTCAAGAAAGCAATCGTCACGCTTGCTCCTGGAGATACGATCGCATTATTTGAAGGAGTGAAATAATGGGCGTCAAGAAATATAAACCCGTTACTCCTGGCACCCGGGGTATGACCGGGTACTCGTTCGAGGAGATCACAAAATCTACCCCTGAACGCGCCCTGATTCAGTCCCTGCGGAAGAGTGGTGGACGCAACGCTTACGGTCGTGTTACCGTCCGTCACCGTGGTGGTGGACACCGTCGGAATATCAGGCTTGTGGATTACAAGCGTGAGAAATATGGAATTCCAGCTCGTGTTGCTGCTATTGAGTATGATCCGAATCGGACAGCACGCCTTGCTTTGCTGTTTTATGCTGATGGTGAGAAGCGTTACATCATCGCCCCGCTTGATCTGCGGGTTGGAGACACAGTCATCTCTGGATCTGGGGCGGAAGTTCGTCCTGGAAACTGCCTCCCGATTTCGAATATCCCGGTCGGGACATTGGTGCACAATATCGAGCTCAAAGAAGGTCGCGGAGGCCAACTTGTGCGTGCGGCCGGCGTTTCAGCACAGCTCCTCGCAAAAGAAGGTGATCATGCCCAGATTCGCATGCCTTCTGGCGAGGTGAGATTGGTACGTCAGACCTGTTATGCAACCATTGGCCAGGTTGGTAATCTGGAACATAGCAATATCAAGCTTGGGAAAGCTGGTCGTAAGCGACATATGGGCATTCGCCCAACCGTGCGCGGCACAGCCATGTCCCCCACGACCATCCTCATGGTGGCGGTGAAGGTCGCCAGCCGATTGGTATGCCCAGCCCAAAGAGCCCGTGGGGTAAACCCACCCTGGGCGCCAAGACACGGCGGAATAAGAAGACGGATAAGTACATCGTCCGCCGGCGTGGAAAGAAACGCTAAGAGATTATCAGCATAACGCTTTGTGATGCGTTAGCGAGATTGTTGGAGATAAGATTATGGGACGATCGTTGAAAAAAGGCCCGTTTATCGATGCGAAGCTGCTTAAGAAAATCGAGCTCATGAACGAGCGCGGTGATAAGAAGGTAATTCGCACCTGGAGCCGAGCCAGTACCATTTTCCCTCAGATGGTTGGCCACACTATCGCTGTTCATGATGGACGCCGGCATGTTCCGATTTACATCACTGAAAATATGGTTGGTCATAAACTGGGTGAGTTCGCACCCACGCGCCTGCTTCCGCGGCCATGTCGCCGAAAAGAAAGTGAAGAGAGGGTAAAAGCCATGCCCACGGATATTTTTGCTCAGGCTCGCTTTATTCAAATATCTGCCCAGAAGGTGCGCTTGGTTGCTGACCTTGTTCGCGGCAGGGATGTAGTGGATGCACTGACTCTCCTGAAATTTACGCCAAATTTTGCTGCCGATCCGGTGTCTAAGGTCGTAGCGTCCGCAATGGCGAATGGTGAGGAAAACTTCGGTGTAAGCCGCGATGAAATGTTCATCTACAAGATAACTGCAGATGAAGCCCCAACTCGTAAATGGCGGCGATTTGGAGCACGCGGGCGGTTCAAACCCTGGCTGCGGCGGACCTCGCACATCACCGTCATCCTGCGCGAGCGGGAAGGTAAGTAAGGAGATCATATGGGCCGTAAAGTACATCCAATCGGATTTCGTTTGAAAATCAATAAGACCTGGGAAGGCCGCTGGTTTGCCGAAGGTAAAGAGTACGTTGAAAACCTGCACCAGGACTTCCAGCTGCGTGAATTGGTTCGCAATGAAGCCCCCAAAGCGGGCGTGTCTCGTGTTGAGGTGGAACGGTTCCCAGGAAAAGTAAAGATTATCGTCCATACCGCCAAACCGGGAATCTTGATTGGCCGAAAAGGCGAAAATGTGAAAAAGATCCGCCAGAGCCTGGAGAGTGTCGTCGGGAAAAAGATCGATTTGGAAATCAAAGAGATCAAGGCTCCCGATCTGGATGCATATCTGGTCGCACAGAATATTGCTGAGCAGCTGGAGCGTCGGATTAGCTACCAGCGAGCTATGAAGCGTGCCCTTCAACAGGCTTCTCGCCAGGGCGGGGAAGGGATTCGTGTTGAAGTATCTGGACGATTGAGCGGTGCTGAAATGGCGCGCACAGTAAATATGCGTGAGGGAAGAGTCCCTCGCCAAACGTTGAGAGCTGATATCGAGTACGCCAAATCTGAAGCCCTGACGACTTATGGTCGCATTGGTGTGAAAGTTTGGATTTACAAAGGCGAAGTCCTTCCTGAGGTTGAGGAAAGACCAGAATCAACCGAAGGCGTGTATGTGAGTGAGTAATCAGGTGAATTATCGACCCGCGCAGGTATGAGCAAATCAGGCTCTCCTGAACGCTGGCGGTTTCACACTGGAAAAGCGAGGTTGTTATTATGTTAATGCCTAAGCGTGTAAAGTGGCGCAAGCAAATGCGCGGCCGGATGAAAGGCAAAGCGGTCCGAGGTTCGGATGTCGTCTTTGGGGATTACGGTTTGAAAGCGATGGAACCAGGTTGGGTATCTGCTCGCCAAATCGAAGCTGCCCGGCGAGCGATCGTTCGAGAAATGAAGCGGCATGGAAAAATTTGGATCCGGATCTTCCCCGATAAACCTGTGACCCACAAACCCGCTGAGACGCGAATGGGTAAAGGAAAAGGGAATGTGGAGTATTGGGTGGCTGTTGTCAAACCTGGCCGGATCATGTTTGAGATCGGTGGAGGATTGACGGAAGATGTTGCAAAGGAAGCCCTGCGTTTGGCCCAGTACAAATTCTCGATCAGAACCAAGATCGTGGGTCGTCACGATATGGTAGGAGGCGAGTAATGGCCGAAAAGAATAAGAAGTATCATGAGATGTCATCGGATGAGCTTTTCAAGAAAATGAATGACGCCCGCGAAGAGTTGATGAAACTCAGATTTCAGCAGGCGACTGGGGAACTGACGGATTACACCCGTATGCGGCATACTCGTCAGCTTATTGCCCGCCTGATGACCATTCTCCATGAGCGAGAGTTGAAAGTTGTTGGAGGTGAGCAATGAACACTCGCCGTCGCTTGATCGGTGTAGTTACCAGCGATAAGATGCAGAAGACCGTTGTTGTGGAAATCGCGCGGACATACAGTCATCCGCTCTATAAAAAAGTTGTCCACTCCCGCCATCGTTTGATGGCTCATGATGAGTTGGGTTGCCATATTGGTGATAAGGTTCAAATTATTGAGAGCCGTCCGTATTCAAGGCACACTCGCTGGGCTGTGGAGGCGATTTTAGGACATAACATTGAGGCAGCGAGTGAACCGATGCCTGAGGCGTTGGAACTGGAGGATAGGGAATGATCCAGCACGAGACGCGTCTGAAAGTTGCTGATAACACTGGCGCGCGCGAGCTTCTGGTGATCCACATCACTGGTGGTTCCACCCGTTTTTCAGGGCGTGTGGGTGATGTCGTTGTCGCGACAGTAAAATCCGCAACGCCGACAGGTTCTGTCAAGAAAAGCGATATTGTCAAGGCAGTAATTGTTCGCACCTCAAAAGAGTGGCGGCGTGAAGATGGTTCGACCATCAGATTTGATGATAACGCAGCAGTTATCCTGGATACGGATGGGAAGAATCCGAAAGGGACTCGCATTTTTGGTCCAGTAGCTCGTGAATTACGCGAAAAAGGTTTTATGAAGATCGTTTCCCTGGCCCCCGAGGTCCTTTAGGACTTCGGATAAGCGATGGAGACGCAGGAGCGAGAGCAGTGAAAGTAAAGATTCGCAAAGGTGATACCGTTCAGGTTATTAGCGGTCGCTTGGAAGACAAAGGTAAGAAAGGCGAAGTTATAAAAGTCTTACCTGAGGACCGGCGAGTAGTTGTGCAGGGTGTGAACATGCGTAAAAAACACCAGCGCCAGGTACAGACCAAAGGGCGAACGTTAAATCCTGGAATTATTGAGTTTGAAGCGCCGATTTCGATTTCGAACGTCATGCTGATTTGTCCATCTTGCGGGGAACCGACACGTGTGTTGGTCGTCCGCAAGGATGAGAGCGTGCAGCGGATGTGCAAGAAATGCCAGGCACAGTTCGAATAGTCGGCTGATTGGGAGCACGATAATGGGCCATGTATTAAAAGATCGTTATCAGAACGAAGTGATGCCAGCACTGATGAAGTCGCTGAAAGTGACGAATGTCATGCAAGTGCCGCACATTGAGAAAGTCATCGTAAACATCGGGTTGGGCGAAGCCCTGGATAATGCCAAAGCCCTCGATGCCGCTGTGGGTGACCTGAACTTGATCGTGGGTCAGAAACCAGTTGTCACCAAAGCTCGAAAAAGCATCGCGAACTTCAAGCTTCGCGAAGGACGAGCAATCGGTGCGAAAGTGACTCTGCGCGGCGAGCGAATGTGGTCCTTCATGGATCGCCTGATGAATATTGCTCTGCCACGAGTGCGCGACTTCCGGGGAGTATCACCGGATGCTTTTGATGGGCGTGGAAATTACACCCTGGGTTTGCGCGAGCAATTGGTGTTCCCCGAGATCGAATACGACAAGATCGACAAACTGCGCGGCCTGGAGGTAACGATCGTTACCTCTGCGACAAACGACGACCACGGTCGTCAATTGCTTCAGCTGCTTGGTATGCCGTTCAAAAAGGAAGGTTAACCGATGGCAAAGAAAAGCATGATTATCCGGGAGACGCGGAGAAAATATCCTACTCGTGTGCGGAATCGCTGCAGAGTATGCGGCCGGCCACGCGGCTATTATCGCCGTTTTGGATTATGCCGGATTTGTCTACGTGAACTGGCGCTAGAAGGTAAAATCCCGGGCGTTACTAAGTCTTCCTGGTAGCCGGGCGGAGGTTTAGAAGATGAATATTACAGATCCTATCGGCGATATGTTAACCCGCATTCGGAATGCGGTAATGTCTGGTCACACAACTGTGGCGGTTCCTGGATCGCATATAAAGCAGGACATTGCGAAGATTTTACAGGACGAAGGCTATATCAGTGGGTTCGAACTCGTAGATGGTAAGGTCGTCGGATCGACCATCTTGAGAATTCAGCTGAAATATGTCGGTGAGCGTCGCGAACGACGATCGGTGATCTCCGGTCTTGAACGCATCAGCCGCCCCGGTCGACGGGTATACACCAACAAACAGGAAATCCCCTGGGTGTTGTCTGGATTGGGCATTGCGATTGTTTCCACACCCAAGGGTGTGATGACCGGCCAGCGCGCTCGCCAGTTGGGTGTTGGCGGCGAGGTCCTTTGCAAAGTCTGGTAAGGAGGTTCTGGTGTCTAGAATTGGTCGCATGCCAATTGTTATACCTGAGAAAGTAGACGTGGAAGTGAAAGGTTCTTCGGTCCGAATCAAAGGCCCGAAAGGCGAAATGCAGCGGACTTTTCCTCCTTCTATGATCATAGATCTGGATGATGGTGTCATTGAAGTGAAACGCGCCACTGATGGGCGTATGGACCGCTCCCTTCATGGGATGACCCGTGCGCTGATTAATAATATGGTCGTTGGCGTCAGCTCTGGCTTTGAAAAAACCCTGGAGGTGAACGGTGTAGGTTACCGCGCCGAGGTCCAGGGGCAGAACCTCGTCCTGTATGTCGGTTATTCACATCCAGTTGTTATGGAACCGCCATTTGGGATTTCCTTCAACACGGATAATAAAACCCGTCAAATCAAAGTCATGGGTTACGATAAAGCGCTTGTCGGCCAAATTGCGGCCGATATTCGAAAAGTTCGACCTCCGGAACCCTACAAGGGTAAGGGAATTAAGTACCTGGACGAGAAAATCCGCCGCAAGGCTGGCAAGGCTGGTAAGGTGTAATCATGGGTACGATGAAATCACGTTCAGAAGCTCGAAATCGCAGGCATTTGCGCGTTCGTATGCATGTCCACGGTACCCCCGAGCGGCCTCGTCTCTGTGTATTTCGCAGCATGGCTGAGATTTATGCACAGGTTATCGATGATAACGCCGGTCATACCCTGGTCTCTGCCTCCACGATCGATCAAGAGCTGCGTTCAAAGGCTGGCGGTTTAAAGAAAACCGAGCAGGCCAGCCTGGTAGGCAAAGCTGTTGCGGAGCGCGCCAGAGCAAAAGGGATTGATAAGGTCGTATTCGACCGCGGTGGTTACCGTTACATCGGGCGTGTGAAAGCCTTAGCAGACGCGGCTCGAGAAGGCGGACTGGAGTTCTAGCAGCTGCAGGTAAGGCTGCTAGAAGCAGCCCGATGCAGCTTAAGGAGAAGGTTATGTCAGACTACGAATTCAGTGAGTTTACGCCACAAGAATTGGACGAGCGTGTTGTTGATATCGCACGTGTTGCAAAAGTGGTTAAGGGTGGGCGGCGCTTCTCGTTCCGTGTAACCGTTGTGGTTGGGGATAATCGCGGCAGGGTAGGTGTTGGAATTGGCAAGGCAAATGCCGTGCCGGATGCAATGCGGAAAGCCTCAGAGAAAGCGCGAAAAGACATGCATAAGGTATCCACCTACAAAACAACGATTCCCCACGAGGTACTTGGACAGGTCAGCGGTGCCAGGGTGTTGTTAAAACCGGCTTCTGCTGGAACCGGGGTAATTGCTGGTGGTGGAGTGCGCGCCGTGCTTGAAGCGGTAGGAATCTCTGATATCCTGACCAAATCGCTCGGCAGCAATAATATCCTGAATGTGGTTGAAGCGACGATGGCGGCATTGGATCAATTGAAATTCCCGGAAGAGGAAGCCATGCGCCGAGGAAAATCGGCTAAGGATCTTTCCCCATACTGGGAGAGGAGCAAAAATGCCTAAGGCAGCCGCTTCAAAACAAAAAGCTCCCCAGCCTAAGGTTGTACGGATAACCCTGGTGAAAAGTCCAATTGGTTATTCTGTTCGCCACAAGGCGACGGTCCGAGCATTGGGCTTGTGCCGCATGAACCAGACAGTTGAGCAGGTGGATTCTCCTACGCTGCGTGGCATGCTTGCCAAAGTGAACCATCTGGTTGAAATAGAGGAAGCTACAGAAGCATAGGGAATAAGATGAAACTGCACGATCTTAAACCACAAGAAGGATCGAAAAAAGAACGCGAACGCGTTGGCCGTGGCATATCTGGAGGACAAGGAAAGACCTCCGGTCGCGGCACAAAAGGTCAGGGTGCTCGCTCGGGCGGTGGAACTCGCCCATATCATCAAGGCGGCAATCTACCTTTCTTTCGCCGCTTGCCGTTCGTTCGCGGAAAAGGATTTACACCTTTCAATCGGGTTGTCTTTAACGAAGTCAATCTTGATCAGTTGAGCAAATTCGCTGCAGGCAGCGAAGTAAACCCAGAAACCCTTCAGGAAGCCAGGCTTCTCAGTGAGCCGAAGCATCCGATTGTTATCCTGGGTCGGGGTGGAGTGGAAGTCGCTTTGAAGTTCCGCGTTCACCGGGTCACTGCAAGCGCTCGCAGCAAGATCGAAGCGGCGGGCGGCAGCGTTGAGCTGATCCAGTAATCCTCAGGATAGGAGCCATCTACATGAAACGCTCTCCACTGCGTATTCTCTGGTCTGCTCCAGATATTCGCAAAAAATTGCTGATCACGCTTGGGATTTTGACGATTTATCGCCTGGCGGCACACGTGCCGGTCCCTGGGGTAAATCTTGATGCCCTACAGCAGATCTTTACAAGCGGCGGCGCGGCCGGTACTTTATTCAGCTTGCTGGATTTACTCTCTGGCGGCACGGTCTCGAATTTTTCTGTGCTCGCGATGGGTGTTTACCCTTACATCACTGCACAAATCATTTTGCAGTTGTTGGTACCAATCATCCCCGCGCTGCAAAAACGAATGGAAGAAGATCCCCGCGAAGGCCAGAAGTGGATGGAAAAATGGACTTACATCCTGGCCGTCCCAATGGCTGCCCTGCAGGCGATCGGCCAGATTAACATTTTTAACCAATATACTGGTGGAACGCCGATCATCGACAATTTTGGTTTCGTGCCGGGTTCTTTCGTCTCTTCTTTTGCAATCGTCGCAAGCATGACCGCAGGCACGATGTTCGCGATCTGGTTGGGAGAGCTGATCTCGGAATTTGGCATCCGCAACCAGGGGCTTTCCTTGATCATCTTTGCGGGTATCGTCTCGCGCATCCCAACGAACTTCGCTAGCTTGCTGGCGGACGAACAAAACCGGATTTTCCTGGTGATCTTTACGGTTATCATCACGACATTAACTGTTTTTGCAATCGTGTTTGTGCAGCAAGGCCGCCGCAACGTTCCAGTGATGTACCCTGGTCGCCGTATGGGGAACCGGATGTCGATGCCTGTCAAAGGCACTTTACCTTTGATGGTCAATATGGCAGGCATGATCCCATTGATCTTTGCCCAATCGCTGCTTACTTTCCCGGCGATCCTGGCGAGCTTCTTCGCGAATTCGCAAGTTGAGTGGGTCAGAAATCTGGCTACGACAGTTCAAAACATGTTTGGCGGTAACAGCGATTTCTATTGGATCACATACTTTCTCATGGTTGTCGCATTTACCTTCTTCTACACCAATGTGCTCTTCCAACAGCAGAACTATGGTGAAAACTTAAAACGTGTGGGTGCGCAGATTCCAGGCGTAAGCCGGGGTGCTCCAACCCAGCGCTATTTGAATAAGGTTCTGAGCCGGATTACGCTCCCGGGTGCGTTGTTCCTGGGCATCGTTGCGGTCCTTCCTTGGCTGCTCAGCTTGCTTCTACCAAGACTGGGTACGCAATCAGCAAACTTGCTCCTGGTCTCTTCAGCAGGATTGTTGATCGTAGTCGGTGTTGTCCGGGATGCGTTCTTCAATATCCAGGCAGAGCTCAAACTGCATGGGTATGATGACGTCATGTTGATCCGTTAGTGAAGGACAGGGAAATGTCGTTGTATATCGTTCTTCTTGGTCCGCCTGGAGCAGGCAAAGGGACTCAAGCACAGATCATCTCGAAAGAGTTCGAGCTTCCCCATATATCGTCTGGGGACATCTTTCGAGAGAATCTAAAACTTGAAACCGAGCTGGGAATCCTAGCGAAAGGTTTCATGGACCGCGGCGAGCTTGTTCCGGACAATGTGACGATCTCAATGATCCGTGATCGCCTCACAAGGACCGACTGCGCAAATGGTGCGTTGCTGGATGGCTTTCCTCGTACGCCTGCCCAGGCTGTCGCTCTGTCCGATATGCTGGCAGAGTTAAATGGGAGAGTGAACGCTGTACCTTACATAAAGGTCGCCGAAACCATTTTAATCGAACGGTTGACTGGTCGTTGGACCTGCCGCGCTCAAGGGCATGTTTATCATACGAAATATAACCCGCCCATCAGCGCCTGGAACTTGCGATGTTGATGGATCGGAGCTTTACCAGCGAGACGACGATAAGGAAAGTACGGTTAAAAACCGGATAAAAGTGTATTTCCAGCAAACGATGCCATTGATAGAATACTATTCGAAAGAAAAATTGCTGATTGAGATTGATGGCGCTCTACCGATTGAGAATGTGAGCCAATTGTTATTGGCCGATCTGAAGAAGTTGGTATAAAAGAAAATGAGCTGGGATCGCAATATCGTAATTAAAGACCAGGAGGAGTTAGCATTGATGCGAGAAGCAGGACGCGTGAATGCGCTTGCCCTCCAGACTGTCCGGGAAATGATCCATCCTGGCGTCGCAACAATAGATTTGGATACAGCCGCTGAAAACGTCATCCGCCGACATGGTGGTTTACCAATCTTCAAAGGCTACCCAGGGCCATATCCTTTTCCAGGAACACTGTGCATCAGCATCAATCAAGAACTTGTGCATGGGATTCCAGGAAAACGGAAACTTAAAGCGGGTGATATTGTCTCGATTGACTGTGGGACGTTGCTGAACGGTTTTGTTGGAGATTCTGCGTTCTCAATCGGAGTTGGAGATATTAGCCCTGAGGTACAGAGGCTGTTGGACGTCACCGAAAAGTCGTTGTATCTGGGGATCTCAAAAATGCGTCCTGGCAATCGGTCGGGAGATGTCTCATCAGTGCAATCCAACAGTACGTTGAGGCTGAAGGTTTCTTTGTAACCCATGAATACACCGGGCATGGCGTCGGTCGTGAAATGCATGAAGGTCCTCAGGTACCCAATTATGGCGCACCTGGGCGTGGGGTAGAGCTCCGTCCAGGGATGACGATAGCGCTTGAGCCGATGGTGCTTGTGGGTACGGCACGCACTCGGGTGCTGGATGATCAATGGACGGTTGTATCTGCAGATGGCTCTCTTACCGCTCATTTTGAACACTCCGTCGCAGTAACGGAAGATGAACCGGAGATCCTTACCTAAATTGCCCAAATAAAGGTGCATTCGTATGTCAAGATCAAATCGATCTGGACATAATACCTTGAAACAAGTATAATCGAAACTTCGGCTAGAATTAACCAGGAAAGATAGTTAAGCAATAAGAATGGGAATGACTGGCTGATCAGGAGAGCAAGAAGATATGAAAGTTACAGCATCCATCAAGAAACGCTGCGCCAACTGTAAGATTGTTAAGCGCAAAGGTATTTTGTACGTGATTTGTGAAAACCCAAAGCATAAACAACGACAGGGATAGGCAGAGATGGCACGTATCGAAGGCGTTGACTTACCGCGAAACAAGCGGACAGAAATTGGTTTGACCTATATCTATGGGATTGGTCTGACCCGATCACATGAAATCTTAAATGCGACGAAGGTTGATCCTGACAAACGCATCAAAGACTTGACGGACGCAGAAGTAAACCTGCTGCGTGATTATATCTCTCAGCATCTGAAGGTCGAAGGTGACCTGCGCCGAGAAGTACAGCTGAATATCAAGCGTTTGATAGAAATTGGATGCTATCGCGGTCTGCGTCATCGCCGGAATTTACCGGTGCGCGGACAGAGGACTCGTACAAACTCGCGTACTCGCAAGGGTCCCAAGAAGACCGTTGCTGGGCGCGGGCGGCGTCGAGGCGCGACCAAGAAGTAATATCAATCTGAGATCCTGGAGATCAACTTCGGGTTGGATTGGGTACCCTTCCACCCTGCGGCTATCCAGCCTGAAGTAAGATCGTAGGATCAAAGTCATGTCGCCAATTTGCGGCAAAGATATAATGAATTTGTGAGGTGCTATGGCTCAAAGTGTACGCGCAACACGCCGAAAAGGCGGAGCGAAGAAGGTAAAGAGAACGCTGTCTTCCGGACAGGTTCACATATTTGCCACTTTCAACAACACGATCGTCACGGTAACCGATACTCAGGGAAACACCGTTTCCTGGGGTAGTGCTGGATCAGCAGGTTTCAAAGGATCGCGCAAGAGTACGCCTTTTGCGGCTCGTTTAGCGACAGAGCAGGCGATTAAAGCCGCAATGGCGATGGGATTGCAGGAAGTTGCCCTGTATGTAAAAGGACCAGGACCAGGTCGGGAATCAGCGATCAGAGCTGTTCAGTCGCAAGGCCTGAGGGTCTCAATAATCTCAGATGTGACCCCTGTTCCCCATAATGGATGCCGGCCTCCAAAGAAACGCCGCGTCTAGGATTTTGTAAGGAAGGATAAGGTTTTTATTCTATGGCTAAATATCGTGGGCCAGTCTGTAAATTATGCCGGCGTGAAGGCGAAAAATTGTTTTTGAAAGGGGCACGCTGTTTCAGCCCGAAATGCTCCTTCGAACGTCGAGGTTATCCACCTGGCCAGCATGGAAAAGGTGCACAGTTCCGCCGCCGGCGGGAGTCGGATTATAATCGCCAATTGCGCGCGAAGCAGAAAGCTCGCCGGACGTATGGTGTGCTTGAGCGCCAATTTGTAAGATACTATCGAGTCTCATTGAGTCGCCGTGGACTTACCGGCTTGAACCTGCTTCAGGTCCTGGAAACCCGGCTTGACAATGTCGTTTTCCGCTTAGGTTTTGCAGAAAGCCGTTCTCAGGCGCGCTTGCTGGTCACCCATGGACATTTTATGGTCAATGACCGCCGGACGGATATCCCGTCGATGCTCGTTACGAAAGGTGATGTGGTTGCAGTGCGAGAGGGTTCGCAAGATCGCCCATATTTCAAGGATTTGAGGGCTGTGTCTGAGGATAAAACTGTCCCAGCTTGGCTCAGCCGCGATTTGAAGAACCTCTCTGGCTCGGTCATCCGGCTGCCGGAACGCTCTGAAATCGACAGCAACTTGCAAGAGCAGCTGATCGTCGAGTACTATTCAAGATAATGATGTCCTGGATGATGATTCGTGTTGGTGCAGCCTGTTGGTGCACCAGCCTGTCGGCATGGATAAAAACGGGGATGAGGTGAACCGTGATAGGTCTCAGTAACATGGTAACGCCGAAAATTGAGCGCGAAGCAGAAGCGCGGAATTACGGCAAGTTCATCATCAACCCGCTGGAGCGTGGATACGGCATCACGCTCGGTAATGCCCTTCGCCGGGTTTTACTTTCCTCTCTTGAGGGTGCAGCGGTCACCTCCATTCGTATTGCGGATGTTCAGCATGAATTCTCGGATATCCCTGGGGTTCGTGAAGATGTCATCCGCTTGATGCTACAAATAAAGCAGCTGCGAATGAAGCTTTTTGACGTGGATACCGCCCGACTCCACCTCGAAGTACGCGGAAGCGGAGTAGTCACTGCAGGCGATATCATCACACCACCGGAAGTAGATATTGTCAACCCAGATCTCTATCTGTTCACAGTAGATGACAACGATGCGCATTTCGAGATGGAGTTGACAGTTGAGCACGGGCGTGGTTATTCCCCGGCAGATGACCGGATCGGTCATTTGCCGATTGGCGAGCTGCCCGTCGACGCAATCTTCAGCCCGGTGCGGCGTGTGAATTGGGATGTTAGTAATGCTCGGGTTGGTCAAAGCACGAATTTTGATCGGCTGATATTAGAAATCTGGACGGACGGTACCCTCGGTCCTGAAGACGCATTAAGCACCAGTGCGAAAGTCATCATTGACCACCTGCGCCATATTGCAGGTATCAGCGAGGAATCCCTGGCAGCTATTTCGTTGGAAGAGCCTGAAGGTGGTCGTCTAACCAGTGAGATGATTGAGACGCCGATTGAAAATCTTGATCTTTCGGTCAGGGTCTTCAATTCTCTCAAACGAACCGGAATCACCACGGTAGGTGAAGTGCTGGAATTGTTGGAGAAGGGTGACGAAGCAGTTATGTCCATCCGTAACTTCGGTGAGAAAAGCCTGGACGAGCTTCGGCAGAAGATGCACGAAAAAGGCTATCTTTCGGATGGCAATGAAAAAGAAGCGGAGTAATAGAGTATGCGGCACAGAGTAGCTGGAGTTAAATTAGGACGCAGCAGAGATCAGCGTATAGCTTTGCGGCGCAACCTTGTCAAACAATTGTTTGAACACGAACGCATTCAAACCACGCATGCCAAGGCAATCGCTGTGCGCGGCCAGGCAGAACGACTGATCACGCTGGCAAAGCTAGGCAACAAAGCTGGAGACGCGAAAATGGTGCATGCCAGGCGACTGGCTTCTCCGCGGTTGAGCGATGCAGATGCCGTCAAGAAGCTGTTCGATGATATTGCACCTCGTTTCGAAACCAGGAACGGCGGCTATACCCGGATGATCAAAATTGGACCACGCCGCGGCGATGCTGCGGAAATGGTCATTTTGGAATTGGTTGAAGGTTAATTCAAAGTTGACTGTCTGATCAGTTAACTGTAAATGGCACGTTACCAGGTTATCCTCGCCTATGATGGCACTGAATTTCAAGGATTTCAGCGCCAGGCGAGAAGCAAGAATAGTCGTACTGTCCAGGCTGAAGTTGAAGCGGCTCTTCACAATGTGGGCTGGGAAGGCGAAAAAATTCTGGCTGCTGGCAGGACGGATGCAGGCGTCCATGCTGGTGGTCAGGTGATTGCATTCGATCTTGATTGGTCTCACCAAGATGAGGACTTGCTTGCAGCTTTGAATGCCCACCTGCCGTTCGATGTCGCTGTAACAAAAGTATGTCAGGCAGAGCCAGAATTCCATCCGAGATATGATGCCCTGGCTCGCCATTATCGTTACCGGATTTATTGTCAGCCTTTGCGAGATCCGCTGCGCGAAAGATACGCCTGGCGAATCTGGCCCGCAGTCGACATGGAAAGAATTATGACTGCTGCAGCATTATTGCCTGGAACTCACGATTTTGGCGCCTTCGGCACCCCGCCCCGATCTGGAGGCTCCACTGTACGGCAGGTTATGAAAGCAGTCTGGAAGGCGCAGGCGGATGAGGTCATCTTCGATATCCTTGGAGATGCATTTCTCTACCGGATGGTGCGCAGATTGGTTGCTTTCCAGGTAGATATCGGACAAGGCAGATTGGATGTTGGATCGATCGCTGACTGCCTGCAAACTGGAAAGAAAGAACTTGTGAAAAGCCTCGCACCTGCACGAGGTCTGAACCTGGTAGAAGTCAAATATCTCAGCTCTGTGGAGAGTTCCAGCAATGGAACGCTTGGAACTGGGAATTATGAAGTATTGAATTAAGATGCGGCCGCAGGCCTCGTCAACAAGCGGAGATGAAGAACGTGGATAAGACGTATATACCGAAAGCAAAAGAGATCGAGCAGGAATGGTTCCTGGCAGATGCAAACGGTCAGAATCTTGGCCGGTTCGCTTCGCAGATTGCCACAGTACTGCTCGGCAAACATAAGCCGAACTTCACTCCTGGGATGGATACTGGAGATTTTGTAATTGTTGTCAACTGCGAGCATATCCAGGTAACCGGCAATAAATTGACAGAGAAGTTCTACTATCGTCATTCCTTGTATCCAAGCGGCCAGACCGCTACCAGTCTGAAAGATCAGCTCAAGAAACACCCTGATCGAGTGATCACCAGTGCAGTCTGGGGTATGCTCCCGCATAATAAGTTCGGCCGCCAGATCATCAAGAAATTAAAAGTCTATGCTGGGCCGGACCACCCCCATACCGCTCAGCAACCCAAGCCTTTGGTGCTCGGTAAGGAGTAGAAAATATGGCAGTACAGTATTATGAAGGCGTTGGACGCCGGAAAGAAAGCACCGCACGGGTTCGCCTGATGAGCGGTTCGGGTAAGTTTGTGGTCAACGAACGCCCCGCTGAAGATTATTTTCCACGCCTGGGCGATATTCAGGCGATCATGGCGCCTTTGCAGGCAGCTAACGAGAACCCCAGCCTGCTGGATATCAGCGTCGTCGTCAAAGGCGGCGGTGTAACCGGGCAAACCTCTGCTGTCCAGTTAGGTGTGGCGCGAGCGATCCTTAAAATGAATCCGGATATGCGCTCGACGATGCGTAAGGGCGGTTTTCTAACTCGAGACGCGCGCATCAAGGAACGCAAGAAACCAGGATTGAAGCGAGCCCGAAAGGCGCCTACTTACACCAAGCGTTAATCTTCGCTGGCTTCTAATCAAGAATGCGTACTCCGGAATGCGCTCATCTCATCAAGAGCGCGTTGCGGGTTACGCATTTTGCCTTTTAATTGAAGGAAGCAAAAAATAATGAAATCTTCTGGCATCACATCTGCTTGGATTAGGTCCTGGAGATCCCAACCTGATAACACGCCAGGCATGGGAAATTCTGGAAAAATCTCAGGAAGTCTACTTGAGGACCCGGCAGCACCCTTCTGCAGATGGCCTGCCTCGGCATTTAAGTCTTTACTCCTTCGATGACTTGTACAATACCAGCACGACATTTGAAGATGTTATATGAAAGCATTATCACAAAGATTTTGGAGTTGGGGCGGCGTCCGCAAGGGGTCGTCTATGCTGTTCCTGGCCACCCAATGATCGCCGAGGCTACTTCGCCCGAGATCCTGCGCCGTGCAAGGCAGCTAGGGATCCCGGTTCAGGTTATCGATGGGATCAGCTTTATCGAGCCTGTATTTCGCCTGCTGGGATTGGACCCTTTTCCCCTGACGGGGTTGGTCGACGCGCTCGAGCTTGCAGCCACGCATATACCGCCATTCCCGACCTCTGCCCCTGCGCTGATTGCACAAATCCATTCCCAGGCAATCGCCTCCGATGTCAAGCTCAACCTAATGAGCCTGTATCCTGACGAGCATCCCGTCCGCCTGGTGCATGCGGCAGGTACACCTGCAGAGTCGCTCGAAGACCTAGCTTTATACCAGATCGACCGCAGCGAGCGGATTGGGCTGCTCACAGCGCTGTATCTTCCACCGCTTGGCAAAGCGACTTCTTTTGAAGCATTTCCTGGAAGTCGTCGCGCATCTGCGTTCTCCAGAAGGTTGCCCCTGGGACCGCGAACAAACTCATCAATCCCTTCGGTCCGACCTGCTGGAAGAGACATTTGAAGCGCTAACTGCGCTCGATACGGGAGACCCTGTTCATATCCGGGAAGAATTAGGCGATATGATCTTATTAATTCTGCTGCATACGCAGATCGCTGCCGAGGATGGCGAGTTCACGGTTGCAGATGTACTGCGCGGCATCCACACCAAAATCGTCCGCCGCCATCCGCACGTCTTTGGAGATCTAAAGCTGAATGAGCAGGGCGAAATCCTGGCGAATTGGGAACGCCTGAAAGAAGCAGAGCGCCAGGAAAATGGAAATCGGGAAGGCAGCATTTTAGATGGGGTTGCTCTGGCGTTGCCGGCGCTGGTTCAAGCTCAAATTTACCAGAAGCGCGCCGCCAGGGTTGGTTTTGACTGGCCGGATATCCAGGGGGTGTTAGATAAGATGAAAGAAGAGCTGGAAGAGGTCCATGCTGCCGAAGATGAAGCTCATCGGTCGATGGAAGTTGGTGACCTGATATTCGCGGTGGTTAATCTTGCCCGCTGGTATAAAGTTGACGCCGAGAGCGCTCTGCGCGAAGCAAACGCCCGTTTCCGCAAGCGTTTTGCTCTATATCGAAGCTGCCGCCAGGAAGAGTGGACGCTCGACCGCTGATTTATCCCTGGATGAGATGGAAGCGCTCTGGCAGGAAGCCAAACGCGGCTGAGCTTATTTCTTCAGATGGTGGGCGACATCGATGATTACCCGCTGATAGCCCTTATCCCGGCGGCGGTAGAGTAATGCCGTCTTGATCAGCCAGGAAGTCTGGTTGTGCAGCAGCCCCTGCCACCAGTGGGCGGGGATGAACTCCGGGAGCACCACGACAGCCAGCTGTCCGTCGTTATATCGCTGATCGGTTTCGTCAAGAAATTCCAATAAGGGGCCAACAATAGATCGATATGGAGATGGTCGAATCTCCAGGGGGATGTCCGGAAACCATCGTTCCCATTCGTCCTTAACTCGAACGCCGGCACCCGGATCCAATTCAATATATATCCCTGTCACATTCTTAGCAATCGAGCGTGCAAATTCAACAGCATCGACCATCCCTCGGTGGATACCCGATACTGGAAGAACAATCCGCGGTGGTGGAAAAGGTCGTAAGGATGGCGGCAGACCATGCAGCGAAAGCTGTTTTCGAACCTCTGCATAATGATGTTGGATCTGCAAGAACATAAACACCAGGAAAATAATTACGAAAACTGTAATCCAGGCGCCTTCCGTAAATTTGCTGTATCCGATGATCAAAGCTGTGCCGGCTGTCGATCAGCGCGCCGACGCCATTTATCCATGCCTTTAAATTGCCAGTTTGAGGTGCGGGTTCGATACCAGTGGATGACCATCCCAAGTTGAGATAATGTGAAAGCTACAAACACACCGACTGCAAAGAGTGGGATCAGCGAATGACTTTCGCCTTGATAGACGATAATTAAGAACGCCGTTGCAGCGGAAAGCAGGACAATTCCGTTGGCAAAGACCAGCCGGTCCCCCAAGGATGAAAGCTGGCGAGGCAAAAAGCCATCTCCCGCAAGGATGGCAGACAGACGAGGAAATCCCGCGAAACTTGTGTTTGCAGCAACGGCAAGGATTGCCATCGTTGCGAATTGTATTATGAAGTAAATCGCGTTGGTTCCAAAAATACTTCGGGCTAAAGCAGAGAGAATAGTCTCTTGCGGACCGGCGATGACACCCAAGAATTGCGTAAGTCCGATGCTGCCGATGAAAAGGACTGCCATAAGGATTGCCATCACAACGAGTGTTTTTTGGGCATTTTTTGCTTCAGGAGGCTGAAATGCAGGCACGCCGTTGCTGATTGCTTCAATCCCGGTCAGGGCTGTACAGCCTGTAGCAAAAGTATGTAGGATGAGAAAGAGTGTCAAAGGCTGAGTGGCAATGGGTACTGGATAAGTTGCTTGACTTGAGGTTTGAGTCAGCAGTATGTACAAACCAATCGCAAGCATGGGTATGTATGTGAAGAGAAAAAAATAAACCGGGATCGACATCACTGTGCCGGTCTCTCGCAGGCCGCGCAAGTTAGCAATCATGATCAAGCCTAAGAATACCAGCGCGATTTGAACTCTGAAATGGCCAGAGGGTGGGAAATGCAGAAGCAATCGCTTCAACCCCGGCAGTAAGGCTGACAGCTGCAGTAAGCAGATAATCCATCAAGAGTGCAGCGGCTGTGATAAGCCCGGCTTTTTTCCCCAGGTTGTCGCGGGCGACGACATAAGATCCGCCGCCGCTTGGATATCCTTCTATCGTTTGGATGTATGATATCGTGACGATCACCAATAATCCTGTGATCGCCAATCCGATTGGCCAGGCCAGGCTGAGTCCCGCAGTTCCGGCCACAACGAGCCCGAGATATATTTCTTGATTGGCATAGGCGATCGAGGAGAGCGCATCTGGAGAAAACGCTGCGAGCGCCCGGATTTTATTCAGCCTCTTTTCTGCTAATAAATGAGTTGGCAGGGGTGAGCCGATGAGCAGATGTTTTAATTTTTGGATCATGGATAACTCGGCGATCCTTCAGGCTGAATGAAGAGATTTGTTTTATGAAAGTTAGCTATCGGCTCTCCAGCGAGCATAGATCGCGGTGGAAAGCAGCCGCCCGGCACTTTGCTCAACCAGCGTCAGCTCACCCATCGTCAGCTGCCCACCCAGACCATTTACCATCTCTTGCAGTCCATAACCAACGCTCAATGCGGATGCCCGGATAGCATAAGCGGTCAGCACGACAAAAATTGGCCGATCGCTGAACAAGAGCCGGCAGTTATTAAGCAGCTCCGGGAGCGACTCGAAAAACTCCCAGACCTGACCCTGCGGGCCTCGGCCGAATTTCGGCGGATCGAGAACAATCCCGTCGTACCTGGAACCGCGCCGCGCTTCCTTCCGCACGAACTTGAACGCGTCATCCACCAGCCAGCGGATCGGTTTGCTGCCTAACCCCGAAAGCTCCTGGTTCTCTCGTGCGAGCAGGATCGACTTTTTTGAAGCATCGACATGTGCGACTTGAGCACCTGCCTTAGCAGCTGCCAGGGTGGCAAGACCTGTGTAGCCGAAAAGGTTGAGTACCTTTAATTGGCTCATCCCTTTGAGCTTTGTTTTCAACGATCAAATCGGATATCCAGTCCCAATGGGAGGCTTGTTCTGGGAACACCCCCAGATGGCGCGAATTGGCTGTAAAAGCCAAAAAACTCAGACCTTTGTACTTAAGTTTCCAGGGAGTCTTAATCGGTTTGTTGAATAACCAGCGCCCGCCGCTTTCCTCGCCGGTTGGTTGGAAAACTGCGTGTGCCGAATTCCACTTCTCCTCTGGCAGGGTCCGCTTCCAGACTGCTTGATGTTCTGGTCGTGAAAAAATGTACGGCCCGTAGCGTTCGAGCCGTGCGCCTTCCCCAGAGTCGAGAAGCTGATAATCTTCCCACCCATGTGTTTTAAGCAGGGTTATTTCATTCGCTGAAGGTGCTGAAGATTTGATCATCCTGGTTTTGCCGGATTGAACTGCCTCGATGGATCATTATTAATCAGCCACCTGCATGAAGGTAAAAATTCCAACGCATGTTTTGAAGTCAGCATCAGTCCAAGAAAATTGTTAATTATGAATAAATGGGTTCAAAGCGTGCCGTGAAATGGCGCAGAAGCTCCGGAGCGTACGTGAACCGGTATCCGCGTACTTGAGATTTTCGTCCGGCGATCTGCACCAGCGTGTCCACAACAAAATCGAGATGGCTCTGGGTATATACTCGCCGAGGCAGCGCCAGTCGAACCAGCTCCAATGCCGGGAAGATGGTCTCCCCGGTCTGAGGATCGGGATGGGAAAACATCACGGAACCTATCTCAGAGGTCCTGATCCCGCCCTCCAGGTAGAGCTCTACCGATAAAGCCTGTCCTGGAAATTCCGCCTGCGGGATCTGCGGGAAAAGCCGTCCGGCATCAAGATAAACTGCGTGCCCACCTGGAGGCTCGATGATCGGGATGCCATTTTCCAGAAGTCGTTCGGCTAAGTAAGCGGTTTGTCCCACTCGATATTGAAGATAGTCCTCATCAATTCCTTCATACAGACCTGCCGCAAGCGCATCCAGGTCGCGTCCTGCCAATCCCCCGTAAGTAGGAAAGCCTTCTCGCAGGATCAGCTCGTTGCAGGCACGCTGATAAAGCTCCCTGTCATTCATCGCAAAAAAACCGCCGATATTGACGATCGCATCTTTCTTGGCGCTCATTGTTGCACCATCTGCCAATTGAAAGGTTTCACGAGCGATCTCTAAAACCGATTTATCGGCGTATCCCGGCTCGCGAGTTTTGATGAAAAATGAATTTTCTGCAAAACGGCAGGCGTCGATAAAAAATGGAATGCCATATTCGTGATAAGTCTGCGAGACAGCCTGGAGATTCTCCATCGATACTGGCTGACCGCCGCCTGCGTTGTTTGTGATTGTTATCATCCCAAATGGTATATTCTCGACTCCAGTCGCTTGAATAAAGCGGCGGAGTTTTTGGATGTCCATATTGCCTTTGAATGGGTGTCGATTGGTTGGATCATTCGCTTCGTCAATTACCAGATTGGCTGGCACTCCCTTTCGAGCGCGAATGTTTGCTTCTGTCGTGTCGAAATGCATGTTGGAAGGCACACGTGCTCCTGGTCGGACCAGGAGCGCGGCAGAGGATGTTTTCTGCCGCCCTGCCTTGATGAGTCGGGACAAAAAAGTTGAATCCAAAAACATCTTTCACTGCGTTCGTCAGGCGCTGAAATGATCGCGCGCCAGCATACGATTCATCCCCCTCCATGATTGCCGCCCATTGATGATGACTCATCGCTCCAGTCCCAGAATTGGTGAGCAGGTCGATAAATACATCCTCTGCTCTCAGCGCGAAGACGTTATATCCGGCTGCGGAAAGCGCTTTGGTCCGCTCGGAGCGGTCTATCAGCCGGATTGGTTCAACCATCTTGATTCGGAAGGGCTCAGGTGGATGGATGGGCATAAAAATACCTCGAGGATAAATTAATATTGTTACAGCAATTGTTGGATGTCAGAACGCATACGAGATTTTTTATTTCATCCAGTTTAGCACGATTTAGTCGAATCACCAAGGAAGGATTTTTTTAAAAACACTAATGGGAAATAACCCGAAGCGTTCATGTATAATTGCCGCATGAAACTGAGAATTCTCCGCCGGTCCCTTGGAATCGGATTGATGCTGGTCTTTGGGGTAATGTTTGCCTGGGGTATCGTACCTGTTCTATCGGATGTGAGAAGCACACCGATATATGCTTCGGAGATCACGATTAATCCTCCGGCGATTACGGAAGATCAACCGATTTCTGGAGCCCATGAGCCGCTCGCTGGTGATCTTGAGCTCTCCATCCCTCAGAATGTCAGGTTGGGTGATCCTGCAATCATCCGGCTTGTGTTCTCCCCTCAAAAATATCAAGAATCGATCTCGGTAGAAGACCAAGTTTTTCAGGCTTATCTGGATCTGCAGGGAATTCAATATACGCCGACTGGTGATATCAGCCAGCGCATCTCTTTCGAACATCCAGTTATCTTCATCTGGAATTTACGCCCCAAAGTTGAAGGGTATTTTAAAGGCAAGGTGTGGTTGAATCTTAATCAATTGGAAGGAAATCCTATTCAAGATGCTCGCAGGGTGATCAGCGCCCAGCAGATCGAAATCAAGGTATGCAGCTTTCTTGGATTGGGAGGAAGCGAAGCCCGGATCATAGGAATTATTGGTTTTATAACAGGAGCTGTATTAGGGATGGACCTTTTTTTTCAATGGTTGATCAAGTTATTTTCCCCGAACCTTTAGGGATTGTATGATGATGCGAAACCTTAGTGATGAATTGGAGAAGATTTCATGATCGAGGTCATACCGTTCGTCCAGGGTCCAGTAGAGACTAATTCATATCTCGTTGCTGATTTGCTGCGCGGCGACGCAGCGGTAATTGATCCTGCCTGGGACGGGGGATCATTCGTTCGATTTGCGGACAGCCGAGGTTGGACGATTCGACAGGTATTATTGACGCACGCTCATTTTGACCACATTGCTGGTACCCCAGAAATATTCCGAAATATCCAACCGGCGCCTTCCGTTGCACTCCATCCTGATGATTTGTACATATGGAAGCAAGGAGGCTGGGCATCCTTATTTGGTTTTCATATCGAACCCCTCCCAGAGCCCACCATTATGCTTGATAATGGGCAGCTTCTGCAGATCGGCGAATTCGATTTTGAAGTGAGAGCTGTACCCGGACATACTCCAGGTCATGTCCTTTTTTATTCTCAAGAAGCAGGAGCAGCTTTTTGTGGGGATGTAATTTTTGCTGGATCCATCGGGCGTACGGACCTTCCAGGTGGTAATTTTCACACGCTCATGCAGAGCATTCAGACCCAGGTTCTGACGCTCCCGGACGAAACCAGGCTGTATTGTGGTCATGGACCCGATACGACTGTCGCTGAAGAAAGGTCTTCCAATCCTTTCTTGACAGACATTGACTTCTAATTATATACTGGTTGTAGAAGCGACCGAATATATGTTAAAAAATCGGATTGGTTGTCTGATGTGGGTGGTTCTGATCGTGATCGGTGGCGCGATCATTTCTCAATTTAAATTCGAATTGATTTTTCTGCAGAATATTTTTATGTTTTTGGCTGAGGGCAGCTCAGTTAAGAGCATTTTACCTTCACGGGAAGCTCTCTACGTCGCCTTGTTAATTGGATTTAATTTTCTAGGCATCCTCATCACCGTGGGTTTTGGTTTTTTCTGGATAGCTGAGACTGCTTTCCCGATAAAAAGCCATCGCCAGACTCTCCATTTGATGGGGGAGTTATTTCGTTCATTGTTTAGTCGTGCATCAGAAATCCTGCTGATCCGGGAAGGAAACCTTAAGGCTCATAGCAGCAGACAGTCGAGCAATCTGATCCTTGTCGACTTGACCAGCGCGGCAGTTATTGAACGCGGAGGGTTGGGCAAGAGCAGGGTTAAAAAGATTACCGAGAGCGATCCAAGATTATCACTTGCCAGAGTCTCTGGTCCGGGCCTTGAATTCATTAAACCTGGAGAAAAGCTCCGGGATGTTGTCAGCTTGCAAAAACAGCTGCGAAAGATTGAATGATGTTCGTGCCCAGACGCGTGATGGGATCGAATTAACCACAGATGTGAGTGCAGAATTCGGTTTGGCAGGTCGTCCTGCAGTAATTCAAGCGGCGTATGATGGCAGCCAGGATGTCGAAAACCTCCAGAATCTGCAGATTGATCCGCAAACGCGGAGAATCCATGCGATCATCAACGAGTTGGACGAATTTGAAAAGGAAGAAATCCACCGCTTTGCCAAAGACTTCCTCTTTTTCATGAAGCAGAATTCTTCGTTGCACATCGATCAGGACCTTCTAGGGTTGCCACCAATCTGGATCGATGAACCCCGGATTCTGTCGGGCGTGTATTCAAGAGCAAGGAATGTCGGTGATGAGCAATCGGCAAGCCATTGGACTGACCTGCCGGCGATGGTTGCAGCTGAAACGTACCGCAATATGGTCGCCCATTATGCACTGGATGAACTGTATTTGCCGGATGACCCGGAACGCTTTCCATTACAGCGTGGATTCAAGCCTGAGTTTTCAAGACATATTCGGATGTTAGGAGCGGTTTCGTTTCAGTTCATCCAGCGCCAGGACGGTGAACCGCCTGATTTAGGCCAGCGAGTCGACCACAGGAATTTTCGAATTTCTGCTGCACAGGAGTTGAAAACTTCTAAAGTCCTGCGTCAGCGTGGCATAAATGTGCTGAATGCGGATTTTTGTGATCCAACCCCAACAGATCCGCTGGTAAACCAACAGCGTTTGGATAATTGGAGAGCCCGTTGGCAGCAGGAAGTCAATCGGTTTCAGGAAGATCGGGATCGAGAATTGGCGAATGTAAAGAATCAGGCTTTCTTGAACAGGCAGAGCGAAATTTTAGAATTGCTTTCGCAATTGTTCAATCAGGCGAGCTTCTCGGAGGCAGAGCTGACCAGGAACCTCTTCGAACAGTTGGAAATTATTGCCTCGAATCCAATTGCCTCTCAAATGATCCCGCGAGAGACCGTTGATCAGATTTCTCTCATTAAGGCTTTGGCTGCTCCCAGATGAGTTATTCCACCAATATCGGGTGCTGGTTTCGTGGAGGAAAAACAATAATGAAGGCGCGGATCCGGTTTTTCCTCGCAGTTTTTTGGATACTAATCTGGTTGCTTGTAAATCTGGTGTTTTATCAATTCACAATTATCCCTGGATTTGGTTGGCGTTACCTGTTAATCCCGCCGATTGTCTTCTTTTTTGTGTTGTGGCTGGGCGTCCGATATATCAATCAAGTTTACGACCTCAAAAACATGCCGCAGGCTTTGATCTATTTGCTCGCTTGCTTGTTCGGCTTAAGATACCCAACTTTATCTATCGGAGACGGAAAAGCTCTGGTTGATGATCATGAGGAAAATCTCGTCCTCAAGATTGGAGGTCCAGCTTCACTAATCATACAGCCTGGCAACGTCGCTCTGATAGAAAATTATTCAGGAACAGTACGAGTTTTTGGACCGGGAACGCATCTCATCACTCGTTTGGAAACGATTAAGGAAGTGGTTTCCCTGGATGAACGCTACCGCCCGGTTGAAAAACTAACAGCCAGATCGAAAGATGGAATTGAAGTAAATGCAAAGGATATTCGCTACCGATATCGAATTGCAAGTGAGCGGACTCAAGGAGAAAATTCTCAACCCGCGGCTGCAAAGCTATTCGAATATTCAGAAGACGCCGTCATCCGTATGGTTTACAACCGTGTGCAGAGCAGCTCAGGTCTAGTAAAGTGGGAAGATGGCGTAAACAGCATCGTCGAAACGATCATCACAGATTTCATCCGGCAGCATCATGTCGATTACCTGACAGCCCCGCGCGTCCAGGGGATCGATCCTCGTGCAGAAATTTACGCTCAGTTCAATAGCGAAAGCGGAAAAAAGAAATTTCTTGATCTGGGGGCAGAATTAATTTGGATTGATATCGGTCATTTCGAGACAACAGAAAAATCTGTTGCGATGCAGCGAGTTTCTACCTGGCAGGCGCGTTGGGCGGAAAACCCCCTCACCTTACAGGATTTTTCGAATGTTGCTGAGATTGGAAAAGCCGAAGCGGGGCGAGACCTTATCATAAGGGTAGCGCAGTGCCTGGATCAGGTGATCCAGCTTGGTGAGCCGAGAGAAAAGATCCGCACCCTGGTATTGGCGCGGATCTCACAGTTGCTGGATGATTAGAATTTCCTATTTTGCGTAATCAACAACCCGGGTTTCTCGGATTACGGTCACCTTAATCTGACCTGGATACTGCATATTCTCTTCGATTGTCTTGGCGATATCGCGTGCCATTTGGACTGAAGCCAGATCGTCAATATCATCCGGCTTTACAAAAATTCGGATTTCCCGACCTGCCTGGAGCGCATAACTTTGGGTGACACCTTTATGCGAATTGGCGATATCTTCCAGGGATCGGACGCGCTTCAGATATTGTTCCAAGCTTTCTCTTCGAGCACCCGGCCGTGCTCCGGATATCGCATCTGCTGACTCGACGATCGCGGCTTCAACAGTTTCTTGTTCGACCTCGTGGTGGTGAGAAGCAATCGCATTCACAACTTTCGCTGACACCCCGTATCGTTTCGCGATTTCTGCGCCGAGCTGGGCGTGGGTGCCTTCCATGCTGTGATCCACAGCTTTTCCCAAATCGTGGAGCAAGGCCGCTGCGCGCGGCGGTTTCGACATCTGCACCTAATTCTGATGCGATCGCGGCAGCCAATTTGGCTGTTTCAATTGCATGCCCTAGCTGATTTGTCCGTAAGATGTCCTATATTTCAGCCGGCCCAGGATTTTTACGATCTCAGGGTGAAGTCCGGGGACACCTGCTTCGTAAACAGCCTGTTCACCAGCCTCAATAATTGCACGATCGACTTCCTTTTGTTCAGCCTTCAATACCTTTTCGATATGTGCGGGATGAATACGGCCATCCTGGATCAATTTTCCAAGGGCACGCCGGGCTACTTCTCGTCTGACTGGATCAAAACAGGAGATTGTTACCGCTTCGGGTGTGTCGTCAACAATCACATCCACACCTGCAGCCTGCTCAAATGCGTGGATGTTGCGTCCGTTCCTGCCAATGATGCGCCCTTTCATGTCATCAGAAGGAATTTCCACGACTGAAGTAGTCGTTTCAACAACGTGATCAGATCCAACTCTTTGAATAGCAGCAGTGATGATCTTCCGAGCCCGATTTTCCCCTTCTTCACGAGCTTCCATCTCGATCTGGCGAATAACTCGAGCCATGTCGTTTCGAGACTCTTTTTCGACGTCTTTTAGCAGGATTTCCCTGGCTTCTTCGGTTGACATCTGGCTGATTCGCTGCAGCTCTTCCATTTCTTGTTCATGGAGTTTTTCAATTTCATTATAGCGTTTATCAATCGTGCTCTGGCGCTTATTCATCAGCTGTTCGCGCTTTTCGAGGCGGTCAACCCGGTTATCCAGTTCCTCCCGGCGTTTCTGCAGGCGATCTTCTTCTTTACCGAGCTCGTTTCGCTTTCTTTCAGTATCGAACTCAGCCTTCTTCAAGACTTCTAAAGCCTGGTCGCGGGATTTAATTTCGACCAGTCGAGCTTCCTCTTTTGCAGCTTCCAGAATTCGTTCTGCATCATCAAGCTGCTCGCGTTTGGCTTTTTCCACTCGGCTCTGTTTGTATAAATAGCCGATTGTGAGACCGAGACCAAGCCCAACAATTACAATGATTAGTCCTACTATTAACAAGATGCCATTATTCATAGGTTGTCCCCTTCGTCAAGATTATCCTCTAATACCAGATCCTCTTCCCAGACTCTGCGGATCGCTGTTGAGCTGACTTCGTAATTGAATCCGCGTTGGGAGAGGTGGCGGAGCATTTTCTGGCGAAATTCCTTTCGATCAAGATAGGTTATTTTACGTGCCTGGCGTCTGGCAGCCTGAAATGCCAGCTCGTCTTCATCCAGCTGAGCGACAGATTGTTCGATGAGTTCGGATTGAATCCCGCGCCTCATGAGTTCATATGATATTGCCCGGCGGCTGCGTGGGCGAAATTCAGTCCGATTTTCAACCCAACTCTGAGCAAATACAAAATCGTCGATCAATCCGCTGCTCTTCAGGCGCTCCAAGAGTTCAACGATGATCTCTTCACGCACAGACTTAGATTCAAAGAATTTTCGAATTTCCGCATTAGTGCGCGGTCGGGTAGCTTAAAAGATGCAGAGCTCGTTGGTACAAGACTTCGCGTTCATCTGCAGCCAGAAGCTCGGTAATTTTCTCTTCGCTCAAATCTATACCAACCTTCAGCCATGCAGCAACGATGTTTGCTAAACCAAATGCAAATTCACCATCCAGAAAGACATTTACTCTCCGATGGTTTCGTTTCTGATGAGTAAGAGCAGTAATTTTTCGAACCATTATTATTCATTAAACAAAATACCGCGTTCCTGTTCAAGCAGGTCGCGGCCAAATGTGTCCCTTTGGATTATTGATCTCAGAATTGATGTCCGAAAACTACGCTGGCAAGAAAAAGGAAAGACAGTTAAGTGATACTGTAATAACTTCCTGAACAGCGCAGCCGTAATTTCATGTGTGCGTCCATAATGTTCGGCTCATCATTTTATTCAATCCGCTGTCAATTCTTTTCGATTGAAAAGAGGTTGACCTTAAAAAACCAATATGCGGTTCGATAGAGATCATTTTCTATGCAACGCCTCAAAGAGGCTATGCCTGGTTACACGTTGGCCGCGTCATAAGAATATTTAATCTGCGGCTGGATAAACGTCCGGTAATAATCGCTGGCGAATTTCCTGCTCAATTTCATCCCTGATCGCTCTGTTTTGATTCAGGTTGTGAATTATTTGAGAGGAAGTCTTGCCAAGGCAGATATCTTGATAGATAAATCCTTCTTCCTGCCTTAAAATCAACTGTAGATCACAGCCCAGGCTGTAGACTTCACCAGTCTTATTAATACCTTCAGGACTGATTATATCAAAATCCGTCTTATATAAACAGGGTGCAAACTGGTTCTTCAAGATTTGAGCCTTAATCCTGACCCCAGGGTTCAATCCGGAATGCTGAATGAAATGGTCATGCAGTAAGCCTATTCGAATTCCAGAGTAGAAAGTAAGTGCCAGGCGATCAAGCTGTTTTGAAAGAAGATGGTAGGCAGCACTACTGCGCTTGCCGCTGGAATTTGTAAAAATCACAGTTGCTTTTGAATCCATAATATCCCTTTTAATCATCGCCAGCACCAGGCTGATCAATCGGTAATTATCTTCAGCCGGTTGTCGATTTTCTCCGAACCGAGTCTCACTGTTGGGGATAAGTGTTTGGATCGAATTTAAAACAACCAGAGAGAAAGAACCGCACTTTGCCAGAATTTGAAGAATTCCGAGCGCCTGTTCGGTGTTGTTGGAATTGGAGTAATATAACGTGTCTGGATTTACTCCGATATATTTTGCCATTTGGATGCAGAACATTTGATCTGCATCAATCCATCCACATTTTCCGCCGCTCAGTTGAGCTTCTGCGACAGCATGCTGGGCAAGCACAGTTTTTCCGCTCCCCATTGGCCCACTGATCTCGATGATTGAACCGCTTGGATACCCTCCAATCTGCAGAGCGATATCTAGTTTCAACGATCCAGTCGAGATCACCCCAGGATTTATGGTCATCTTCTGAAATTCAATTCGTCCTTCAACTTTAGCAGTAGATCGTTTGGATTCGATTGAGGTTAGACCTCGCTAAGGAAGCCGAAGTGCTCTTCAAATTTCGGATTCCATTCATCGGGAACGAATTCCCCGCTGGTCCGATCCTGGACATAGCGACCCCGGTATTCGCTGCGGACGATTCGTTGGAGCGCATCTTCAAGAATGTCGACATCCTCTAACGAATTGTAAAGGCCGAATGAAGCCCTGATGAGACCTGGCATTTCGGATCGATCTCCTGCTAACATCCGACTTCGAACTTGTCCTGCTTCATCTTCGTTCAATCCCAGCAAATGAAGAATGTAAGGGTGGGCGCAAAAACAGCCGCTGCGCACTCCGATCCCGAATTCGTAGCCCAAAATTGAAGCGATTTTGAAATGCGATATTTTGTCAAGGCTGAATGGGATCACTCCCAGACGATTTTGAGCGTTCCCTGGATCACGATCCCCAAATATCTGAATACCCGGTATTTTTGAAAGTCGTTTGAGTGCATAAGAGGTCAATTCGGCTTCATGGTTCGCGACATAATCCATGCCAATCTCGCTGAGTTTAATAACTGCCGCTGCCATTGCGACTGCGCCGATTGTGTTGGGGCTTCCCGCTTCTTCACGATCAGGAGGTTCTGACCAGATGACATCCTTTAGGGTGACGATCTCAACCGTGCCTCCACCGGTCATGTCTGGATCGCCTGTTCTGAACGTCTCTCGCAGACCAACCAGAGCCCCAGTTCCAAAGGGAGCATAGAGTTTATGAGCTGAGATTGCCACATAGTCCAGGCTTTCTGGATCGCCAGGGAACCCCATCTGGATCTTTCGATGCGGGGCAAGCTGGGCGCAATCAACAAGGATTTGGGCGCCTGCAGCATGGGACTTACGCGCGATCTCATGAACAGGATTGATGTAGCCTGTCACATTGCTGGCGCCGGTAATTGCCACCAGGGCTATCCTGCCCTCATATTGGATTAAAAGCGATTCGAGCTGCGCCAGATTGAGGCGGCCATCTGTGGTCAGTTCTATATGAATTGTTGTCGCGACACTGCGCCAAGGAAGATCATTTGAGTGATGTTCCATTCCGCTGGTGAGAACGATATCCTTTCCATTCGAAAAAGGAAACCGACGGGATAGTTTGTTGATCGATTTCGGTCGTATTTTTGGAAAAAATACAGGTATGCAGCTTGGGATCTGCACCAATAAAATTCATGACATGTATGCCGCGATTTTTCATAGGCATGGGTTGATATCTGGCTTTTATATCCGGTACCGCGATGGACGCTGCTGTAATAGGGAAGGAAAGCTTCAACAGTCTCTTCTACATATCTCAACGCTGGGGTTGAGGCAGCATTATCAAGGTTAACATAACGTCGTTTGGTACCGTCCAGCAGCGGGACCTCTGTCTCAACTCCGACGAAATAATCTTGCGTCGACTGATTATTTTGGTTATTGGTCATGACGAAGCCTTTCAGGTTGAGAAGAAATTGGGGTTTGAGTTGCTGTACTTTATTAATAATCGAGCTAATTTGCCTAAATGTTAGGTTAACCGCTTGCAATTTCGAAGAAAATTCGTTATACTGTGGGTGTTTGTGGGAAGAAGTGGGAAAAAATGGTAGAACGCCGGCCAATCCGGCGTTCTGGCTTTATAACAGAAAGGTAGAACAAGTGTTCTTGGGCCAGTTCAGTCATAATCTGGATGATAAAGGAAGGTTGATGGTTCCAGCCCGCTTCCGGGATCAAATAGTCCCGGATGGCGCCTTTGTCATGCAAGGCTTTGACCAAAATTTGATGGTGCTCCCGTCTGACAAGTATCAAGAGCTTGCTCGCAGGGTCAACCAGATGAGCCTGACTGATTCAAGAGCGCGCCTTTTAAAAAGGCAGGTATTTTCAACCGCCGACCATGTTGATGTTGATAAAGCCGGACGCATTCTTCTGCCTCATTTTCTGCGCAGTTTTGCAGGTTTGGAAGATGAATCAGTCGTGATTGGCATGGGCGATTTCTTCGAAATCTGGTCCCCAGAGGCATGGAGCGGTCAAAATGCAGAACTGCAAGATGCCCAGGCAAACCCTGACCGATTTTCTGCCCTCGATCTGGCGTTTACCTGATCTAAATTGGTAAGTTTGCGATGTTTCAAAAAGTAGACGGAACCTCACACCGTCCAGTCCTTTACCAGGAGATTATACACGCTTTCCAGCCCATCAAGAGTGGTCGCTTTGTCGACTGCACGCTTGGAGCAGGGGGGCATGCCTGGGGATTATTGAATGCGAGCACACCCGATGGGATTCTGCTCGGATTGGAGATTGATCCACAGGCTCTTGAGCTTGCCAGACTGAGATTGGAACCCTTTGGCGAACGAGCAGTTCTGGTTCGGGCGTCTTATGCGACACTGGAAAAGCAGCTTGAGATGCTGGGGTGGCCGTTGGTGGATGGGATTCTGCTCGATCTTGGAATCTCTTCAATGCAATTGGATACCCCTGAAAGGGGCTTTTCGTTTTTGTCCGACGCCCCTTTAGACATGCGTTTCGATCCTGATGGAGCAATCACTGCCGCTGATTTAGTGAATGGTCTGCCAGAGCGTGAGCTTGCCGATTTGATATTTCGATACGGCGAAGAACCTTCGGCAAACAGGATTGCTAAGATGATTGTGAATTCTCGACCAATCACACGAACGGTTGAATTGGCTGCCTTGATCTCAAAGGCAGCAGGAAGGCGGCGCGGAGGTGGATCGCGTGATGGAGAATTTCATCAGCGGATACACCCGGCGACATTAACTTTTCAGGCGCTGCGGATTGCTGTAAATCATGAGCTCAACTCTTTAGAAATCGTGCTACCCCAAACAGTCCGGTTATTAAGGTCCGGAGGTCGATTGGCTGTAATCTCGTTCCATTCACTTGAAGATCGAATAGTCAAGCAATTCTTCCGTCAAGAAGGCAAAGGATTGCATATGCCCTCCAAAACAACCAGTGTGTACATGCGGACACCGGGCAACGCTGCAAGAAGTAAACCGCCGTCCGATCTTTCCAACGGCTGATGAAGTTCGAAATAATCCGAGAGCTCGCAGCGCTCGATTGCGTGTAGTTAATAGATTATAAGATCATCGAATTGACAAGAGGATTCAACCGAAACAGAATTAACGGTTTATTGGCACACTTATTGCAAATTTCTTGACATATCAACTTCTATCTTCGAAATGAATGGACATGGACCAACTGGAAAGCTTTGCCCGGAATTACTCACAAGCGCCCTGGAGAAAACAGCTTCAGCTAATTGCGCTGTTTCTCCTGTTGTTGGTTTTGATCGCGCTTGTTGCCGGGATTTATTTAAGCATCAGTGCTAGGGCAACTGCGGTTGGCAGGGATATCCAGGCGATGCAGACGGAAATCGAAGATTTGAATCTTGAGAATGAGGACCTACAATCCCAATTAGCTGAAATTCTATCTTCTTCTCAGATGGAATCCCGCGCTAAGGTTTTAGGCTTTGAACCAGTACCACCGGAACAAATTGTCTATTTGAAAGTACCAGGTTACTCCGATCGCCGAGCCGTCATCCTGGCGCCTTCAAATGAACGAAATGTAGTGAATGCTGTCTCTGTTCCGCCTGAGTATACGGAATCATTGGTCGACTGGCTTTATCGAGAAACAAAGGATTGGATCGTCCGTTTTATTGAGGAGATGCCATGAGTGAACAAGATGTGAGCCGACGTTATTCTTTGCTTGGGGCTTTGATGTCAGTGCTCCCGGTCCTCATCTTAGTCCAAATCGTCAGGATCCAGGTTGATCCTGAAATGGTAAAAAAGCTTCAGGAAAAAAGGGAATCAACGATCAATCCCCTAGTGACAGTATATCCTACACGTGGACGAATTTTTGACCGCAATGGCTCACTTCTTGCCGGGAATTGGACGGTTTTTGAAGTTGGAGTGGAACTTCGAGATGTAGAGAATCCCGAGATGGTCGCCCAGGTTGTCAGTGCCGTGCTCGGAGTGGATTATAAAGATGCGCTTGTCAGCGCCAGCCTGGAGCCATCTGACACTGCGGTATATTCGAGGTTGATTGACAACGTGCCTCCAGAGGAGATCGAAGAGCTGGATGCCTTGATCAATCGTCTGAATGGGGAATATGCAGACAGCCGCGGAAAAAACCAGGTGAATGTGGAAGGGCTGGTATGGAGTCCCCATCTGGGGCGAACTTATCCCAATAAATCATTGGCTTCAAACCTTATCGGTTTTGTGAACGCAGTTGGCGAGGGTTTTTTTGGAGTGGAAGAGAGGTTTAACGATTTATTAAAGGGCGCCTCGAAGCAAGTTCGAATTCCGGTGGATCCTACTCGGGCAAAAGAGCTGCCGAAAATTCCGGATGGAGCAAGTCTGATCCTTTCCATAGATCGCGAAATCCAACGGGCGATGGAAGAAATCATCGATGATAGTGTTGCAGAGAGCGGGTCAGATTCGGGCTCTTTGGTCGTCATCGACCCTCGGACCGGTGAAATCATTGCGATGGCAACAACACCTCGATTAGACCTCAATCAGTTTTGGAAGTATTCGCAGGTTTTTCCCAAAGATTCTCCGTTTAATCAACCGATTTCGCAATCCTACGAGCCGGGTTCGGTTTTCAAGGTGCTTACGATGCTTCTTGCGCTCGATTCTGGCGCTGTGAAACCTGAGACGGTGTTTATCGATACAGGAGTTATCGAAGTCGGTGGGGCAGTGATCTATAACTGGAACCAGGGTGCATGGGGACCTCAGGATATGCAGGGATGTATGCAGCATTCCCTGAATGTTTGTCTCGCATGGGTATCCACTCAGGTCGGCCCGGAAAAGTTCTATGAATATATGAAGGCGTTCGGAATTGGTCATGTGACCGGTATTGACCTTGCCGGTGAAGCTTCCGGTAGGTTAAAAGAACCAGGTGATAATGATTGGTACGCTGCCGATCTGGCCACCAACGCCTTTGGTCAGGGCGTGGCGGTGACGCCTGTACAGATGGCAGTCGCTATCTCCGCAGCTGCGAACGATGGAGTTATGATGGCTCCCCAGATTGTCAAGTCTGTCGTAAGTGAAGGTTACCAGTACCAGATAGACCAGCGTATTTTGGGTGTTCCAATAAAGAAGGAAACTGCCAGGACTTTGACCGAAATGCTTGCTCGCTCTCTGGAGATTGAATCCTCGGATGCGCTGATCACTGGTTATCGAGTTGCTGGAAAAACAGGAACAGCTGAAATCCCAACTGTCTATGGATATACGTCCAACCAGACAAATGCTTCTTTTGTCGGATGGGGTCCAGTCGATGACCCACGCTTCCTGGTTTATGTCTGGCTGGAAAAACCAACGACCTCTCCTTGGGGATCCGTCGTTGCTGCACCCGTCTTCAGGGAAGCAGTCGAAAAACTTGTGATTTTGCTGAATTTGCCTCCGGACGACGTCCGAATGAAGTTGGAAAACTCGAAATAGATCGTGTTTGCGAAAGACTTTATCGAACTATGTTGAAGATTACTGACATTATTGAGGCACTCTGCGGCTCTCGACCTGACTGGGGGGACGAGATGGTAAGCGGCGGCGTTGTGGATTCGCGCCAGGCTTTTCCAGGTTGCCTTTTCGTAGCAATGCCTGGCGAGCATCATGATGGGCATGAATATGTCAGTCAAGCCTTTGAAAAAGGCGCTGGAATTGCATTGATTCAACATGACCTGGGTGAGGAATTCAAGCAGATTGACCTCCGCACCTGGCAAACAGGCTCAGCTGTATCCCAAGGGTTTGAGCCGCCATTTTGCCTGAGAGTCGAAAACACACTCACCGCATTGCAGCAAATCGCTCGATCCTGGCGGAGAAAGCTAAACCTAAAAGTAATCGGAGTAACCGGTAGCGTCGGAAAGTCCACAACCAAAGAGTTGATTGCAGAAATCCTTATACAGCGGTTTTGTACTCTTAAAAACCAGGGCAATCTTAACAACGAGATCGGCCTACCGCTGACTATGCTTTCCCTCAATGAGTCGCACCAACGCGCTGTCTTGGAAATGGGTTTCTACGTGCCGGGCGAGATTGCTTTGCTGTGCGATCTGGCTTTGCCACAGATCGGTGTGTTGACGAACATCGGCACCGTCCATGCAGAAAGAGCGGGCAGCCAGGCCGAAATTGCCATGGGGAAGTCTGAACTCGTCCAATCGCTTCCTCCTGCGCCGGAAGGTGTGGCAATTCTTAATTTTGACGATCCGCTGGTCAAAGAAATGGCTAAGCAAACTTCGGCAGAGGTGTTCTTTTATGGTTTGAATCAGCAAGCAGATCTTTGGGCCGATCAAGTTGAAGGTCAGGGGCTGGATGGGATTCGCTTTCGAATGCATTATCGGAATGAAGTGCTCCATTTACGCGTCCCTTTGATCGGGCGTCATTCCGTCCATACAGCGCTGAGAGCTGCTGCAGTTGGATTGGTGGATGGACTGACCTGGCAGGAAATTGTGAGCGGGCTCCAATCTGGTAAGGCGCAGTTGAGGTTGGTAACTTCCCGTACATCTAGCGGCGCCTTGCTGCTTGACGATACCTACAACGCTTCACCTGAATCGACCCTGGCAGCCTTGAATCTGTTAGACGAGCTTCAAGGCCGAAAGATTGCTGTCCTTGGGGATATGCTAGAGCTCGGACGCTACGAGCAGCAGGGACATGAAATGACCGGCTTCCGAGCGGCGCAGGTTGTCGATATGCTAGTCACAGTAGGTGAGCGGGCGAGGATGATCGCAGCTGCTGCCCGAAAGGCAGGATTGCCTGCATTGGCGATTATCGAAGTGGATGATGCGATTGATGCAGTTGAGCACTTACTCCAAAGCCTGGATGCAGGAGACGTTGTGCTTGTGAAAGGCTCGCGCGGAATGCACATGGACCGGATTGTAACCGCCTTGGAGGCGCGTTCATGACCCAGTCTTCGATGGCAGTCGCGCTCGCAGGCCTCAGCTTCATGATGACAATGATCTGGGGGCCGCCGTTATTGCGTGTTCTCCGCTATTTTAAAGTCGGCAAGGCAATCCGGGTAGATGGCCCAGAACGACATTTTGCAAAACTGGGAACTCCAACAATGGGTGGTGTGCTGGTTGTTATCCCGGTCGTGACAATCACTGTATTGATGAACGCCAGCTCTCTCCTTGGTTTTGCCTTTCTTGGACGATCGGTAATATTGCCGATGGGTGCAATGATAGCCTTTGCCATGTTAGGAGCAGTTGATGATTGGGCCGGTCTGCGAGGCGAACGAAAAGCAAAAGGGATGAGAGCCCGGACAAAATTCCTCTTTCAAACAATATTTGCGGTTGTGATTGCGATTGCACTCAAATATTTGCTTGGTTCGCCGGATATTTTTATTCCGGGTGTGCCGTTCAGCATCAATCTTGGTGTCCTTTATATTCCGATTGCTGCATTTGTGATCGTTGCTTACTCGAATGCGATCAATCTTACTGATGGTCTGGATGGACTAGCTGGATTAATTGCTGCCACAGCATTTGCAACTTACGGCGGGATTGCTCTCCTGCAGGGTCAGACTTATCTGGCTCGATTCTGCTTTACCGTTGTTGGTGCGATCTTTGGATTTCTTTGGTTTAACGTTCATCCAGCCCTTCTTTTTATGGGTGACACTGGCTCGCTATCTTTGGGTGCGACTCTCGCGGTTGTGGCGTTGATGACCGGTCAATGGGTCCTGCTGCCGGTGATTGCGATCATCCCAACCAGCGTGATGCTGAGCGTAGTGCTTCAAGTGGCATATTTTAAATGGACTGGTGGAAAGCGATTGTTTAAAATGGCGCCGCTCCACCACCATTTCGAGCTTTCTGGATGGAGTGAAACCCAGGTTGTCCAGAGGTTTTGGCTGATCAGTTTGCTGTTTGCAATGATTGGTGTCGCGTTGTCTGTGGTTTAAGTGAGTTGATGAGATGAGAGATTGGAGCTCTGAGCATGTAGTGATTATCGGCGCAGCCCGCCAGGGAATATCGCTGGCGGGGTATTTGCTCCAACATGGTGCGCAAGTCACGATCACCGACCGATTGCAGTCAGAGAAATTAATGGAAGCTCAACAATCTCTTTCTCATTATTCTGCTACCGTCAAGTTGGATTGGGTCTGCGGCGGTCACCCGCTCAGTTTATTGGATAGAGCGACCCTGGTTTGTCCTTCGGGAGGTGTCTCGTTGGACCTGCCATTGGTGGTCGAAGCAAAGCGTCGCGGAATTTTATTATCTAATGATTCGCAGATTTTTCTAGATGTAGCACCATGCCTGGTGATAGGAATTACCGGGTCGGCTGGAAAAACCACGACGACAACGCTCGTTGGCAGAATAGCCAAGGCAGCCTTGGCTGGAAGCGATCGCACAGCCTGGGTCGGTGGAAATATCGGCTCGCCGTTGATCACTGATGTCGACAGGATGTGTCCGCAGGACCTGGCAATAATGGAACTTTCAAGCTTCCAGCTTGAGGTTATGACACGCTCACCGCAGGTGGCTGCAGTCTTGAATATTACCCCTAATCATTTGGACCGTCACAGCACGATGGAAGCGTACATTTCCGCGAAGGAGCAAATTCTTCTCCACCAAACTCTATCTGACATTTTGATATTAGGTCGGGATGACCCAGGATCCTGGGCGCTGGTGAAAAAAGCACGCGGACAGATCTATTCGTTCGGGTTGTCTGAGTTGCCTGCTGAACAAAGAGGCGTTTTTCTGCGGGATGGTACCGTATTCGTAAGAGCCGAGTATCAACAGCCCGGTGTGAATCATGCATCTATCATGGACATGGAATTGATTGATCAGACAGTGATCTCGATGAAGGAAATCGCGCTGCGTGGAGAACACAACCTCTTGAATGCAATGGCAGCTTGTGCGATCGCCGCTGCGGCTGGCCTTCCAATTGAAGCTATGCAATCCGGGATAAAAAATTTCAATGGCGTCCCGCACAGGTTGGAATTCGTTCGAACTTGGGGTGGCGCGGATTGGTACAATGACTCGATTGCCACAGCTCCGGAAAGAGCGATCGCAGCGATCCGCTCGTTCGATGAACCGCTGGTTCTTCTGGCAGGAGGGCGGGATAAGAATCTGCCATGGGATGATTTTGCTCGGCTTGTTCGCGGCAGAGTAGACCATCTTATTCTTTTTGGTGAATCTGCCGAACTGATTTTTCGCAAGCTTGAGCTAACCGAGCAGGATCGGGTTAAAGTTGTTCGCTGCAAAGGTCTTCGAGAGGCAGTTGAAGTAGCAGAGAAGATAGTCAAACCGGGAGATGTCGTCTTACTCTCTCCTGGTGGAACGAGTTTTGACGAATTTAAAGACTTTGAAGAACGCGGTAGATATTTCTCAAAATGGGTCGGAGAACTGCCATGAAATCAAACACAACTCTTTATCGGCAGCGCAGATATCAATCTGTTGCAGGTGGTTATGGTCATCAAATTCCGCGGGCGGAAGAGGAAAATCATTCAGTTTTTAGGCCAAAGACTAAAAAGGGAGCGATCCGTTTTCATGTCGATCTCCCGATGATTCTGATCTTTTCGACCCTGATTATCTTTGGGTTGCTGATGGTGTTTTCCGCAAGCTACGACTTTTCTTTCAAGGTGTATGGCAATCCATCAACGATTTTCACACGCCAGCTGATTTGGATGGGAATAGGTCTGGTGGGGATGCTTGTATTGACTTTTATAGATTACCACATCCTGGGGAGATATGCAGTCTGGGCGATGGCTGGGACAATCTTACTGTTGATCGCAGTTCTTATTGCGAACGAAGTAAGGAATGGCGCTTCTAGAACCATATATCAGGGTTCAGTTCAACCATCTGAGCTCGCCAAACTTGTCTTAGTGATTTACCTTTCTGTGTGGTTAACTTCCCGTCGCGAGCAGCTGGGTGAGCTTGGATTTGGGTTGGTGCCGCTGGCGTTAATATTAGGACTGCTGGGCGGTTTGATCATTATTCAACCGGATTTGAGCGCGGTAATCACTATTCTTGCGCTGGGTGGGCTCATGTTCTTTCTGGCAGGGGGGGACCTCCGTCAAATCGGATTGCTGCTTCTGACCACTCTTCTATTCGGTGCCCTGGTTGTTCAATTTCATGATACAGGCAGAGGCAGAATCCGAGATTATTTATCGGGATTGAAAGATCCGACTGAAGGCTCTTATCATGTTAGACGATCGCTTGAAGCCTTTGAAAGTGGTGGCTGGCTTGGGGTTGGGATAGGAAATGCGACGGGGAAAGTAACGGGTTTGCCAGTTCCACCAACAGACAGCATATATGCGGTAGTCGGTGAAGAGACAGGCGTGGTTGGCGGGGTTGCTTTAGTCGGACTCTATGGCCTGTTCTTTTACCGTGGGATTAAGATTGCGAGACATGCTCCTGACCAGATGGGAGCTCTGCTTGTGGCCGGATTGGTGACATGGATTTGCCTGGAAGCCTTCATCAACATGTCAGTTCTGGTCAATATTTTACCTTTCGCAGGGAATGCCTTGCCTTTTATCAGTGCTGGCGGTTCGAATTTGCTCGTTTCGATGGCCGCTGTCGGACTAATATTAAACGTATCAAGGGTCTCGGTTCGAAAGAAAGAAGAGAAAGGGAAGCTTTTCGATGCGGTTATTGATCTGCGCCGGAGGAACCGGCGGCGGAGTGTATCCGGCGCTCGCAATTCTGAACGCACTGCAAAATGAGCCCGAATATAGGTCACAAAAACAGCCCTTTAACCCGGAGGACGTTCTTTCAGTCTTGTGGGTGGGCAGCGTTGGAGGCATGGAGGCAGAGCTGGTGAAAAGAGCTGGTTTGGAATTTGAAGCCATTCCCGCAGCTGGTGTCCATGGGGTCAGCATCAAGTCACTCCCTGGAAATATCCTCCGCCTCGCGCGTGGATATCAGGCTTCTGTCCAAATTCTCAGGCGCTATCAACCCCATGCCATGCTGTTTACTGGTGGATATGTGGCTGTACCTATGGCATTGGCCGGCAGGAGAGTTCCTTCGTTAGTCTATGTCCCTGATATTGAGCCCGGATTAGCGCTGCAGGTCCTGGCTCGTTTTGCAGACCATATAGCCGTGACAACAGAAGAATCGCGTGGATATTTCCCAAATCGTTCAGAAATTCTGGTCTCAGGTTATCCCACTCGCCCGGGATTGGATGCTATTCTGAAGAATAAAGCCTTGGCTGTATTTAATCTGAATCGCGATCTACCGGTGTTGTTGGTCACTGGGGGCAGCATTGGAGCACGTTCGATCAACAGGGCTTTATATGCTGTATTACCCAAACTGTTAGGTGAAATGCAGATTATTCATCTGACTGGCAGGCAAAATTGGGCTGAAAATGAAATTGAAATTGCCAGAATCCAGGAACAGCCAGGTAGAAATCCTTGCCTGCTCGATCGGTATAAAGCATTTCCGTACCTTCACAGCGAGATGGGTGCAGCGCTATCTGCCGCTGACCTCGTAGTCGCTCGCGCCGGTGCGTCTGTGCTGGGCGAGTTCCCTCTTTTTGGCTTACCGGCTATTCTGGTGCCGTACCCGTACGCCTGGCGTTATCAGAAGGTGAATGCGGATTTCCTGGCGAATCGGAATGCCGCGATTGTTTTAGCAGACGAAGAGCTACCTCAAAAGTTGGCTTCCTGCGTGCTCGAGCTCATGCGCGATCAGGCTAAACGGGATCAGATGTGCAAGGCAATGCGCAGTGTTGCTCGTCCGCAAGCTGCAGGCGATATCGCACATTCACTCGTTGATGTCGCCCGGCAGAAACGCTTGAAAGGGTATCGACCATGATTGCAATGGTTGCGGTTTTTGGGATGTTCCTTTTACTCTTCGCATTTATCGGATCTGTGCGAGGTTGGGCGAAAGAAGTACTGGTCATAATTTCTGTGATTTTGGCGCTTGCAGTCATCTCGCTCTTTGAGGATTTGCTCAATCTGGAAGCCATCCTTTTCAATGGGAATACCACCCTGCAGTATTGGTTTCGAACCCTTACTGTCGGATTATTAGTTTTATTTGGCTATCAATCGCCGTCTCTGCCGCGATTGCAAAAAGCGATCGAAAAACGAGGCAAGATCCAGGACAATATCCTGGGTTTCTTCTTTGGGATCTTCAGCGGTTATTTTGTCGTGGGTACGCTCTGGTCTTTTTCTAAGTCAGGCTATGTATCCTATGCTGGCCAAATACGTCCAGGCGGTACCTCCAGAGTTGAGCGATATTACAGACCGAGTCCTCAACCTGCTGCCTCCGATGTGGCTGGATGAACCGGTGACGATTTTCATCAGTGTGGTCGTGTCGTTCATTTTTGCGATTATTTATTTCTTATAACCGAATAGAATGGGAAAACGCGTGCATTTTATTGGAGTTGGTGGCAGTGGGCTTTCGGCAATCGCGACGGTTATGCTTGAGCGCGGCGATTTTGTCAGTGGTTCAGACCGCCAGGATTCGCCCTCTTTACAGAAGCTTCGGGAGGCCGGGGTGAGAGTTTACATCGGTCACAAGGCTGAAAATATTGCCGGTGTAGATCTGGTCGTTCGGTCATCGGCAGTGCGCGATGACAACGTCGAAGTTCAGGCTGCCCACTCAGCCAACATACCGGTGTTTAAGCGGGTTGATTTCCTCGATCAGCTAACTTCTGGTAAACGCACAATCGCGATTGCAGGAACGCATGGAAAAACAACTACGACCGCTATGATTGCTTGGGTGCTTCAGCAGCAGGGGTTGGATCCATCTTTTGTTATCGGTGGAGTCTCGAAAAACCTCGGCGGGAACGCCCATGCTGGATCTGGTGATATTTTTGTGATCGAAGCAGACGAATACGATCGAATGTTCCTGGGGCTGTCACCATACATCGCGATTGTGACCAGCGTGGAACATGATCACCCGGATTGCTTCCCGACATCAGCTGATTTTTACTGCGCTTTTCAGGCATTTGTGGACAGGCTCAGGCCTGAGGGAGTACTGCTCGCCTGTCTGGATGATCCGGGTGCACGTAATCTGATGGCCTATGCCCACTCAAAGGGTTGCAGGGTGGCGTCTTATAGTCTTGAAGACCAAACCGCTGATTATTGCGCTAAAAATTATCATCCTAACACGAGCGGCGGTTTCACTTTTGACTTTTATTCCCATGGGACTCGGATTGAAACACCACATCCAGCTGCAGGTTCCGGGAGTCCATAACGTTTTGAATGCATTGGCGGCAATTGGTACGGCTGATTTGTTAGACTTACCGCTAGCATCCACCGCTCGATCCTGCGAAGCTTATACTGGGACGGGCCGCCGTTTTGAGCTGGCTGGAATTGAAAAAGGAATCACGATCATCAATGATTACGCCCACCATCCCACCGAGATTCGAGCGACGCTTGCAGCAGCACGGTCCCGCTATCCTGGAAGAACCATCTGGGCAGTCTGGCAGCCGCACACGTTTTCTCGCTCAAGGCAGCTGATGGATGGATTTGCCAGTGCATTTGAGGATGCGGATCGGGTAATCATCACTGAAATTTTTGCAGCCCGCGAGCAGCTTCCTGAAGATGGATTCTCAAGCCGGGCATTGGCCGATGCGATTGCCAGGGATTTCCCACATGGGTCGGAGGCTGTCTTCCTAAAACCTCAATTGTCTGAAACGACGGATTTTCTGCTCGAAGTACTTCAACCGGATGACATTGTGTTAGTACTCTCTGCTGGCGATGCAGATCTGATAGTACAGACCTGGCTCGCAGATTACGCGAATTGTAAGGATTTTGGAATTGGATCATCAACCCGCTGTAATCAAAGATTTGAGTGAAACCATCGGCAGCCGATTGCGCTTCGATGTTCCTCTGGCGTGCTACATGTCGACGAGGCTTGGCGGCTCGGCGGAAGCTCTGATTGAAGTCGAGTCGGTTGATGATCTGGAAAGCGTAGTAATCGCTTGCTGGGATTCAAATATCCCCATCAAGATCATTGGAGGAGGATCGAATTTGCTGGTCAGCGATGCGGGCGTGCGCGGATTAGTGATTGTTAACCGAGCTCGCAGAGTGCGATTTGAAATTAGAGTCAGAACCTCCAATGGTTTGGGCAGAATCTGGCGCTAACTTTGGTTTATTAGCTCGCAAAGCAGCAAATAATGGGTTGTCAGGCTTGGAGTGGGCTGCTGGAATCCCTGGTACTCTTGGTGGCGCGGTTGTCGGAAATGCTGGAGCTCATGGCGGCGATATGGCTGGAAATCTCCAGCTGGCTGAAATCTTGCATCGAATAGAGATAGATCGGAAAGTAGATGCACGACGCGAAGAATGGTCGTCGAAAATGCTGGGATACAGTTATCGAAGCAGCGTCCTAAAGCGAGAACCAGGGAATCAAATAGTCCTGGCAGCGAACTCTTCAATTGCTGCGGTCATCGGTAGATTTCGTTCAAACCAGGATGAATGAGCTTGTCGAATTTCGGCATCGAACACAGCCCCCAGGTGCCAGCATGGGCTCTATTTTTAAAAATCCTCCCGGCGACCATGCCGGCCGGTTGATTGATGCAGCTGGTTTAAAAGGTTATCGGATTGGAGATGCCCAGATCAGTCCTGTCCATGCAAACTTCTTCATTAACGTTGGCAAAGCCTCTGCACACGATTTCTTTCTTTTGATTGAGCATGCAAGTAAAGTTGTTCAAGATAAATTTAGCGTCCGGCTTGAGCTTGAAATCGAGCTGGTAGGTGAGTGGTGAGGTCATGGCTTCAAGGCAAAAAATCCGGGTAGGAGTGATTTTCGGTGGACGTTCGGGAGAACATGAGGTCTCATTGATGTCGGCTCGATCTGTGATTGGGGCGATGGACCTCAATAAATATTTAGTCACCGAAATTGGCATCACTCATGACGGAGCCTGGGTAGTTGGTAATGATGTGTTGGCTGGATTAACGAAAGAACAAACATCTGGTCTTTCTCCTGCAGTCATCCTGGCGGATCCCGGAAGATCGGGCCTTTATATTCTGCGAAAAGATGATCAAAACGAAATTCTCGAAAGCCTCTCGAAACTGGATGTCATTTTCCCTGTTTTGCACGGCACATTTGGCGAAGATGGGACAATTCAGGGTTTATTGGAGATGGCTGACCTTGCTTACGTCGGAGCAGGCGTGTTGGGCTCGTCGCTGGGGATGGATAAAGGAGTGTGTAAGGATGTTCTGCGAGCCCACGATATCCAGGTTGTTGAATCGATCGTTTTCTCTCGAAGCGAGATTGAAGCGGAACTACCTCGGGTCGTTGAGAAGGCGCGTTCCCTTGCGGAGTTTCCACTGTTTGTAAAACCGGCAAATTTGGGGTCATCTGTTGGTATTATGAAATGCAATTCACGCTCCGATTTACTTGAAGGGTTGATCGACGCAGCCCGCTACGATCGGAGGGTCATGGTGGAACGAGGTGTACGAAACGCGCGAGAGATCGAGGTCAGTGTTCTGGGTAATGAAGAGCCGCGAGCTTCAATTCCGGGAGAAGTTGTCCCAAGTCGAGAATTTTATTCTTATGAAGCCAAATACATTGATGAGACATCCGACTTAATCATTCCAGCACCGATTTCCCAAGAATTAACACGCCGGGTTCAAGACACGGCGCTACGTGCCTATAGGGCGATTGACTGTGCAGGTATGGCTCGTGTAGATTTCTTGCTGGAGCGAGAGTCTCCTGGTGGAGAGTCAGGCGAGCTGTTCCTGAATGAGCTGAATACGATTCCAGGATTTACAAAAATCAGTATGTACCCAAAGCTCTGGGAGGCAAGCGGGATGCCTTATCCAGTGCTGATCGACCGTTTGATTGACCTTGCGCTGCGCCGCAAACAAGACCGTGATCGCACTGAGCGGCGTTATCGGAAGGGAACTTAGCCATGAAAATCTCGAATCCGCCAAAACAGCGATCTGAAGATATTCGAAAACGCAGGTTTGACGAATCGCATACAGCCCGGCAGACGACCAGGCAGAGGAAAGACCGCGTGATCACACCGGCGCCTCCACCTGTGATGACACGCACTCCACTGACCGGGGCTTCACGTCCGCAGAAAAAAGGCAACCAGAAAAATCGCCGGATATACAACCTCAACCTGGATGCAGCTCATGGCTCAGAGATGCGAGTACCCGCACTGCCTCGAATCGGTCTGAGCTGGCGTTTCGTCTCAATACTAATCGCTGGTTTTCTTGGTTTTGCACTTTACCAGCTTTGGGAGTCACCGGAATTTCGTGTTGACGCCCCGAAAATTAATGGCTTGAAAAGCCTGAACAGTAATCAAATCAACACCGGAATCGGTCTGATCGGTGCGCGAATCATTGAATTGAACGCCAATTCTATCCAGTCCGATCTGTTGAGCGCATTTCCTGAATTATCAAGTGCAGAGGTCGCAATTAGTTTCCCGAATTCTGTCTTGATCACAGTTACTGAGAGAATCCCTGTACTGACATGGACCAGAGATGGCGAAAGTTTTCTGGTTGATTCCCAGGGGATCAGGTTTCCTCTTCGAGAAGGAATTTCTGTTGGCTCTACCCCAGTGGTGGAAGCAGCAGGAGATCCTCCATCTGTGTTCCAGCAGGAAGAAGAGGATGGACTGTCATTGCGTGAATCGACAATCCAGAAGATTACCGGTTCGATCCTGCCTGGTTTCTCAATGCAGGAGCAGGCCAAACCGTTGCTTCCACCTGAATTGGTCAGGTCGATCCTGCTGGTCTCTGAAAAGGCGCCTGCTGGCTCAAAGCTTGTTTATGATCCGGTGCATGGGATAGGCTGGCTAGACCGGCGCGGATGGAACGTATATCTGGGTGATGCACAGGAAATTGAAGTTAAGCTCCAGACTTACAGAGTGATCATGGACCAGCTGAAAGCTTCAGAAAACAGGCCGACCATGATCAGCGTTGAATATGTTCATGCTCCGTATTATCGGATGGAGTAGCCGGATAGGATGACAGGTAATAAATATGAGTACTATTTCTAGAGGGAAGATCGATGGACGATCAAATCCTAATCGGAATTGACATCGGAACTACAAAAATATGCTCCCTGGTCGCTCGGGAAGAGAATCCAGGTCAGCTCCGGATCTTGGGAGTAGGAATTGAGCCTTCCCAGGGTCTCCGCAAGGGTGTGGTGGTGGATTTGGAAGCTGCTGCACAGGCGATCGCACGCTCGGTGGATAAGGCTGAACGCATATCTGGTGTGGAGATCCTTTCAGCCTTGGTCAGCCTTGCAGGCTCAAATGTGTCTTCTGTCAACAGTCGTGGGGTTGTAGGGGTCTCAGGTCGGGTGATTGATCAAGATGATATCGCCCGAGCGGTAGATGCCGCCAGGGCTGTGGCGATCCCGCATAATCGAGAAGTTGTGCATGTTATCCAGCGAGGATTTAATGTCGATGGTCAAGACGGTATTCGGATGCCGTTGGGTATGCATGGATACAGGCTGGAAGTTGAGACGCACATTATCACTGCGACCGCTGCCAGTGTTGAGAATTTGCGGCAGTGCGTGTCTGCAGCAGGTGTAGAAGTCGCGCAGTTTGTCCTTAATCCTCTTGCTTCGGCCGAAGTCGTCCTGACTGAGGCAGAACGACAGATGGGTGCAGTTGTTTGCGATGTGGGGGGTGGGACAACCGACATGGCCATTTATGTGGATGGTGATGTCTGGCACACAGCTGTGTTATCGGTAGGTGGCAATCATATCACTTCAGATATTGCGCAAGTGTTGCACCTACCCAATACTCAAGCAGAGGAGATCAAACTTCAGCACGGTCATGCAAATCCAGCTGAAATCGATCCACAGCAGTTTTTCAACCTGCGTCCTTTTGGAGACCAGGAAATAGTCCAGGCCAGTCACATGGAATTAGTCCAGATTATCCATGCCAGGGTAGAAGAAATATTTGGGATGGTTGTTCAGGAGATAAAAAGATCCGGCTATGATGGACTGCTTCCTGCGGGTGTTGTCTTGACCGGCGGAGGCAGCGCGCTGCCGGGGATCAGGACGATAGCCAGTCAGGTTCTGGGTGTTCCAGTCCGCATCGCCCAGCCGGAACACCTGATCGGAATGACCGACAGGCTCGAATCGCCTGCTTTTTCGACCAGTGTCGGATTACTGCGCTGGGGAATGTTGATGAATGAATTTGCACCAGAAGGTGAAATCCGGCATAAGCGCAGCAGGAGCCGAACCGGACAGGGATCGGGTAGCAACTCTTTAATCGATTGGGAGCGTGTTAAAGAATGGTTGAAGCGCCTCTTACCTTAATCGGACGAAAATCCTGCATTTTGCGAGCATCGACGATGAATATCGATTAATAGAAAATTGATTATTCGAGAATTATGAGAGACAGGTCTTAATTAGAAGCAAAGAAGAATGCATCCTGAATGAGGAGGAAGAATGTCAAATTTCATCAGTACACCCAATCAGTTAGAATCGTTTGCCCGGATTAAGGTTGTTGGAGTCGGCGGAGGCGGCTGCAATGCAGTAGACCGAATGATCGATGAAGGTCTGCAAGGTGTGGACTTCGTCGCTGTCAACACGGACGCACAGGCTCTGCTGCTCTCCAAGGCGAACACCCGTGTTCGTATTGGAGAAAAGCTCACTCGCGGGCTGGGATCCGGCGGGGACCCGGAAGTTGGCTTGAAGGCTACCGAGGAATCAGCAGAGGAGTTGTACGGGGTCTTGAAAAACTCTGACATGGTTTTTATCACCGCTGGTATGGGCGGTGGTACCGGCACTGGCGGAGCCCCAATCGTGGCGCAGATTGCCAAGGAGGTCGGTTCGCTCACTATTGGCGTGGTCACGCGACCGTTCACATTCGAGGGATCGCGGCGGATCCAATCTGCCGAGAGTGGGATCAGCCGTCTGAAAGAGCAGGCTGATACGTTGATCGTGATCCCGAACGACCGGCTTCTCCAGATTGTAGACAAACGTGCCAACCTGCAGACCGCATTCCGATTAGCTGATGATGTCTTGCGCCAGGGTGTTCAAGGGATCTCCGAGCTGATTACGATCCCAGGGCCTCATCAATCTGGACTTTGCAGATGTTCGGACGATCATGTCGGAAGGGGGCGCGGCCTTAATGGCTGTTGGAATGGCCAAGGGTGAGGATGCGGCTCGAATCGCAGCCGAACAGGCAATCTCCAGCCAGCTGTTGGATATAACGATTGACGGAGCTCGCGGAATCCTGTTCAATGTCACAGGCGGTCCCGAGCTGACGCTTGTTCGATGTCAATCAGGCAGCCGCGATCATCAAGGAGACAGCTCATCCTGAAGTCAACTTGATCTTTGGCGCTGTAATTGATCCGACGATGAAGGATCAGGTGCGCATCACCGTGATTGCCACAGGTTTCGAACGTGCTGGTATCCCTCGCAGAATGATCGAGACACCAGTAAATGAACCGCGGAAGATGCCCGAACCTGAAACGGTCAGCGTGCAGGCGCAGACCAAACAAGCCGTGCGAGAATTTCAACCGCGGACCTACAGCACGGAAGATATCGATATCCCGACCTTCCTGCGTAATCGGAACAACCGCTAGGCGATCATGTTATTTGGCGGCATTTTGTCGCTCTGGAAAGTAATGACAATAAATCACCGGAATCCTCCTCCCGGAGATTAGATCTTGCCCGTTTGCAGATAGGCAGGTCACATTCAGCTCCATGTATGCCTTCGCGTGGAGCAGCAAACGGGAGCGGGTAAGACCTGGCGAATAGTCGCCAGGTCTTACCCAACTGGTTTTGAAAAAGATGAAGGTTGGTTCGAGCAGCGGGGTCCACAACTCAAAATTACATCGTCGCCTGGCCTTGGTTTGCCGATGGTTAAATCTCAATCACGAAGAGATAGATATCTGGTTTCTTTATAGACTCTTGCGTAGAATGGAGATCAATAATGGCGGCGCTTGCACAATTCCCTGGATTTCTAATCTTTTTTCTGCAAAAATTCCCTTGCCATTTGATTATGAATATGCTAGAATTCTCCCCACTCCACCTATATCTAAGGGTGAGGAGCAAGGCAACCCCCAACAATAGCGGTTACATTTGTTCTAAATAGGATCAGGGGTCCCATGCGATGTCCATATTGTAAAAACCTGAGCTCTCGGGTCATTGACACGTCTCACGACTCACGCGGTGGTGTTCGCCGCAGGCGTGAGTGCGAAAGCTGTAAGCAGCGTTTCAGCACCTACGAACGTCCGATCCTTGCAACCCCGCTGATCGTCAAACAGGATGGTTCGCGTGAAGAATTCGATCGTGAGAAATTGATGCGCGGCATCCGAATATCCTGTGCAAAAAGGCCGGTGTCTGCGGCGGACATTGAACGCCTCGTTGGTGAAATTGAATCCACCCTTCAAGCAATGGGGAGAGCTGAAGTGTCATCACGTGTGATTGGAGATATGGTCATTTCAGGCCTGAAAGGGCTGGACCATGTTGCATATATTCGGTATGCCATTGTTTATCTTGGACTGGATGATCTAAAATCCATCCGCGGCGAGATAGACCGCTTATTGGAAAGCTGACCTGGATCGAGTTTTCTCCGCAGATTTGTTCTTATCGGTTCGAGGCGACAGGACTGGAGGTAAAAAATGATGAATCATGGATCTGATCCTATGCATGGTGCAAGTGGTTTGCTCTACACCCCCAACTTACCGGGGGACCTACCAGAAGTTGAATTAACGGAGAATGCCAGACAGGTGCTTGTTCGCAGGTATGTTCGGCGTGGGAAGGACCAGCAGCCGGCCGAAAGCGTCGAAGAAATGTTCTGGCGCGTCGCCTATCATGTTGCTTCCAGTCGAGACAATTTGGGACGACGATGTAACAAAAAGGGCTTATGATTTCTATGAGCTGCTTTCCTCCAAGCGTTTCTTTCCTAACTCGCCAACTTTCACCGGGGCAGGGACACCTCTTGGACAATTAGCTGCTTGTTTTGTCCTGCCAATCAGTGACGATATGGGACGTGACCCTGCAGGGATTTTCCAGACCTTGCGCGATGCTGCTTTAATCCAGCAGACAGGTGGGGGAAATGGTTTTTCTTTTTCACGTTTACGTCCAAAAGGTGCTCTGGTTAAAACATCTGCTGGACAGGCGACCGGTCCTGTCGGTTTTTTGCGCGTGTATGATATCGCCTTCGGTGAGATTGCTCAGGGGGGGACGCGTCGTGGTGCGAACATGGCTGTTTTGAGAGTGGATCATCCAGACATCGAGGAATTTATTTCTTGCAAAACAGACGAAAATGCAATTACGAATTTCAACATCTCTGTCGGAATCACAGACGCTTTCATGCGAGCAGTCGTTGATGACGCAGATTGGGATTTGCGATTTCCAGATGTAAATTTCGAAGCTTATAAGGGGTTTAAAGGGACAATCGAACAGGCTGAAGCAGCAGGAATTCCGGTCAAGGTTTATCGTACTGTTCGCGCCCGTGCACTGTTCGAAAAAATCGTTCGCCAGGCGCACCATAATGGCGAACCAGGTGTGCTTTTTCTCGATGCAGCAAATCGGTCGAACCCTGTTCCGCATCTTTATCAGCTGGAGGCCACCAATCCTTGTGGGGAGCAGTTCTTAGGACCATACGAAAACTGCTGCCTGGGTTCGATCAATTTAGCACAGCATTTCGGTGCAGATGGTGCGGTTGATTGGGAAAAACTCCAACGCAGTGTTGAGCTCTCCACGATATTTCTGGATGATGTCGTTGATGCTAACGCATATGTACCGGCTGTACCGCAGTTGAATAAGGCTGCCCGTGACGCTCGCCGGATAGGTCTTGGCATCATGGGGTTGGGTGATTTAATGTACCATGTCGGTGTGCGCTATGGGTCGAATGAAGGTCAGGAGTTTGCCGCTCAGGTGATGGAGTTCGTCCGGTTCCATGCAATGAAGACCAGCGTGGAGCTGGCAAGGCAGCGCGGGCCATTCCCTGCGATAAAAAGCAGCATCTATGATCCAGAGGCTCACCACTGGAGTCCGCCGTGCCCGCAAAAAGAATACATCCGGGATTGGAATCGTCCTGATCTCGACTGGGATTCGCTCGTTCAGGATATTCGGAATCATGGGATTCGAAACGCTGCCCAAACGACAATCGCTCCAACTGGAACCATCGCAACAGTAGCAGGATGCGAAGGCTACGGCTGTGAGCCCGTTTTTGCGCTGGCTTATATCCGACATGTGAATGACAACGGGCGTGACCTTGAGCTGACTTATGCCAGCCCGCTTTTTGATAAGGCTCTCATCCAGGCTGGCTTGGATGAGACAACTCGTTCACGAATAGTTGATCATGTGATGGAGCTCGGCACTTGTCAGGGGGTGGAGGAAGTTCCAGAATCAGTCCGCAAGAATTTTGTCGTGTCTCAGGATATCAGCGCAGAAGAACATGTGCTGATGCAAGCGTCCCTGCAGACCTTTGTGGACAACAGTCTCAGCAAGACGATCAACTTCCCTGAAACTGCAAATGAGAGCGAGGTTGCTTATGCTTATCAGCTTGCCTGGGAGCTCGGTTGCAAAGGGATTACAGTCTACGTCACAGGTTCGCGCCAGAAGGTAGTGCTTGAGACAAAAGCGACCGCAAAGCAAAAACAGCAGCCAACCCTGATCTCACCTGCATCAGAACCGGACCAGCTACAGCATATGCATGATAAGAAAAAGCCGCGACCAGAGCTTTTACCTGGATATACTTTCAGCGTCGGAACACCGCTCGGGAAGGCTTTTATCACGATAAACGAAAATGGGGGCAAGCATCCGTTTGAGGTCTTCATTAACACAGCGAAAGCTGGCTCTGATACGGCGGCGGTTTCCGAGGCGATCGGTCGTTTAATCTCCTACATCCTGCGGCTTCCGTCTTCGGTCGCGCCGTGTGAACGCCTTAAAGAAGTCTGGCATCAATTAAACGGGATAGGCGGCGGCCGACCGCTCGGATTTGGTCCAAACCGTGTTCGTTCTTTACCAGATGGAGTTGCGCGTGCATTAGGAGAGTACCTCTCCCAGACGGGCGAGCAGGTTATCGAAGATCAGCAAAATGAATATATACCTGGCGGAAATGGCTTTAATTTACTTCAGGAGACCACCAGTGGTTCGGCAAGCGATATCGCAAGGCAGCCAGATTGGCGATTTGTGCCCCGAATGCGGGCAGGCAGCGGTCGTGAATGAAGAGGGCTGCAGGAAATGTTATGCCTGTGGTTTCAGTGAATGTTGAGGGTGTTTAATCTCGAATTGATTTTATGATCAGGATACTCGTTTACTATCACATCAGGCAGGCTTACAAGCCTGCCTTTCTTTTTATCAAGGAGCATTTGTTTAAAAGAAAACCTTGATTCTATACATAACATATGTTATAAATAACATATGTTACGATAGTAATCGAATTCAAATCTTTATCTTCGGAGATAACGATGACAATCCGATTTGCAATTCTTGGGCTGTTGAGCCGCCAGCCGCTTTCGGGATATGATCTTAAAAAGATCATCGCCGATTCTGCTTCTCTATATTGGTCGGGCAACAACAATCAGATCTACAGCACCCTGATTCAGCTCAACAAAGAAGATCTGGTAACTTTCGAAGTGATCACACAGATCGATGTTCCTTCTAAAAAGGTTTATTCCATCACCCAATTGGGATTGGAGGAATTGAAGAAATGGTTAAATTCTCCAATCGATCCGCCTGAGATGCACAGCACATTTCTGGTTCGGCTCACTTGGGCCGATTTGCTGACGCAGGAGGAATTGAATACTCTGCTGGATAATTATGAGGAAGAAGTCCGTGTTCAGGGACTGATGATCAAAGAAAAAATTCGACGCACAACTGAAATCGAGGATCAAAACAGCCAGGCTTTGCGATTTTACAGGCTGGTTTCTCAAAATCTCATTATGTTTTATGAGAATGAGCTGAACTGGCTGAGATCACTTCGCCAGATCCTGCAGAATCTTGGGTAATTTTTGGAGAAAATATGTTTACACAAAATTACTATCGGCTCATCACCGGTCAAATGAACAGCTTTATTGAATGCCTGCCTCAGGCAGGGGTGATCACCACGGAGCAAGACGCGTTAGAGTGGGTGGCGGTCTGCGGAGAAAACCGGACAGATCGATTACTGATTGGAAGTGAGAATCTGAGTGATGAATTCTTCGACCTCAGCACCACGCTTGCTGGGATGATCTTGTTGAAATTTACCAATTATCGAATTCGGACTGCGGCTTTGCTGCCCCCCGAGCGAGCGACTCACGGAAAATTCCCCGAGATGGTTGTTGAGACAAACCGGGGAAATCAATTTCGGATTTATTTTGATCGATCGCAAGCAGAAGCGTGGCTGCTGGAATAAACCAAGGACCCGAATTTTCTCCCAGCGAGTTTTAAGCGCAATGCAGCCGGAAAGCATAAGCAGAGAAGAAGAATGTATGGAAGAATATAAAGTCTTTAAATCGTCTCACGGCAGGGACGCCATCCTGGATACCTATGATAAGATCCTCAAAAGGTGGCCCCTGCCTTACGAAGAGTTTTCGATTGCAACGAGACTCGGGCAGACGCATATCATTGCCTGCGGAGGCGAAGAAAAACCACCGCTAGTTTTGCTGCATGGATCGAGCTCGAATGCGCTGATGTGGATAGGCGATGTGTTCGAATACAGCCAGGATTATCGAGTCTATGCCTTGGACATCCCCGGCGAACCCGGAAAAAGTGCCGAGAAAAGACCCGAAGCTGAGTGGAGATGGATATTCGAATTGGTTAGCTGAGATCCTAGATCAACTCAAAATCAACAAAACAGCAATGATCGGAATTTCTTTAGGCGGTTTTCTGGCTCTTAAATTTACGACGACCAGCCCCAATCGAATCTCGAAATTGGTCTTGCTTTGTCCTGCGGGAATTGCTAAACAAAGGATATCCTTTCTAGTAAAAGCCCTAATCTTGACGCCATTTGGAGAAGCAGGACGCGACAGGCTAATCAAGATGGTTTACGGAAACCAGCCGATTGCGGAAGACACCCTAGCCTACACCAGGCTGATCTCTGAGAACTTCAATCCCCGCATGGAGGTCATCCCGATCCTGACTGATGAGTTGATCAGCCGGATCTCATGTCCCGTTCTGCTCATTGTTGGTGAAAAAGATATCCTCATAAATGCCAGACAGACTGCTGGGCGATTGAAAGCACTGCTCCCAACTTCAGAGGTCCTGATGCTGCCGGATGCGGGTCATGTCTTAATCGGGCTTCAGAAACGGATACAAGAATTTCTTCTCGATTAAGGAACAGGAAGTAATTGAAGTATTCCCATTTAAGTGAATTCGCCCAGAGAATTGAGCAAACCAATCCGATCTTGTTTGAGGCAGTCTGTTGTGCTATAGTTCAGTTGGATTATTATGAAGAATTTCTTACCATTGGCCTTAATCGAAAAAAGCATAGACAAACCAAACTAAAGATTGTTAGGAGATCAGGATGGTTAAGAGGACGATTGTTGTCGCGGGGAATATTGGGGCAGGCAAGACATCTTTAACGGAAAAGCTTGGCGCCCGTCTGGGTTGGCAGACGGCTTTTGAATCGGTCTCGGATAATCCCTATCTGGCGGATTTTTATGCGAATATGAGCGTCTGGTCTTTCCATTTGCAGGTTTTCTTTCTTGGACACAGGGCGAAACAATACCTGGCGTTGACGAGCGCTCCCCAGTCGTGCATTTTTGATCGAAGCATTTATGAAGATGCCTATATCTTTGTCAGGGCGCTAAATCAAATGGGAAACCTCTCAGAGAGGGATTATCTTTCTTACCGAACTGTTTTCGATCTGGTCGTTTCGCGATTGCCAGCCCCGGATTTATTGATCTACCTCAATGCACCCGTTCCTATCATCCACCATCGCATCCTCAGCCGCGGCAGGGCAATCGAAAGCGGGATAACACCTGAATATTTGAGCTTGCTTGAATCTTATTATAAGGATTGGATGGATATTTTTGATGTCTGCCCGGTGCTCACCATCCGCACCGACGATCTTGATTTTGTCCACAAACCCGGTCACCTGGACATTGTTGTCCAACGCATTCAGGAGAAACTTGCAGGACGTGAAGAAGTCGTTTTTTAATCTTCATGAACCATTGGGGAACACATCTGGAAGAAATTCCGTCATTTAGATGGATATCACCCAATGATTCAGAAATCTTTCCGCGGAATCCTCTTATTCCTATTAATATTTACAGCTTTATCAGGGGCAGCAAGCTGTTTTGTTGTACTGTATGAATTGCCTGGATTGGACCGGCTGCCTGATCAGCTGGCTGTGCCGAATGTCAAAATCGTCGATCGGAATGGGCGCCTGCTTTATGAGGTGATCGACGAAAATGGCGGCAGGCATGCGGTTGTCCCAATGGAGCGTATCCCCCTGGTTTGCAAGCAAGCTGCGATTGCAACTGAAGACCGCAGTTTCTATTCAAACTCAGGGGTCGATCTGCGTGGGATGGCAAGAGCGGTTTGGATCAATCTCAGCGGCGGAGAGACGATTGCCGGCGGCAGCACCATCACCCAACAAGTAGCCAGAAACTTGCTGCTCGACGCCGGGGAACGCAGCCAGCGAAGCCTGCGCCGTAAGCTTCGTGAAAGTCTGCTTGCCTGGCAGCTTACCCGCCAGTACAGTAAGGACCAGATCCTTGGCCTGTACCTGAACCAGATCTACTTCGGCGGCATGGCGTATGGGATCGAATCTGCTTCGGAGACATTCTTCGGCAAACCGGTTGACCGGCTGGATTTAGCGGAATGTGCAATGCTGGCTGGTCTCCCACAATCACCGGCTGCATATAATCCATTCACAGATTCCGAAGCAGCTGAAAATCGCCAGAGTACTGTTCTTGGTTTGATGGAGAAAGCTGGTTTCATAACTCACGAACAGGTAATGTTGGCTCAAAGAGAGCAGCTGGTCTTTGCGGAGATACCTTACCCGATTGAAGCGCCTCATTTTGTAATGATGGTCCGCAGACAGCTGGATACGATCTTCACAAGCGACCAAATCCATGATCTGGGGGGATTGGTTGTCCGAACCACCCTGGATCTGGATTGGCAGACCACAGCAGAGAAAGCTGTATACCGTCAGCTCACCGCGCTGAGTCGGAGCTACCTGGACATCGGGCATAATGTCAACAATGCTGCTCTGGTTGCTCTGGATCCAGACTCCGGAGATGTACTGGCTCTTGTCGGGAGCCCGGATTATTTCGATCCATATCATGGTGGGGCCGTTAACATGGCAATTTCCCCTCGTCAGCCCGGTTCGGCGCTAAAGCCTTTGGTCTATGCTGCGGCATTGAATCCCGGCCGATCTGGAGGTGCCTGGAGCGCCGCAACAATGCTCCTTGATGTACGCACTTCGTTCACGACTCAGGATGGGAAAGCATATTCACCTGAGAACTATGACTTACATGAGCATGGCCCCATCCTGCTCCGAGAAGCACTTGCTTCTTCATTAAATATACCGGCAGTCATAGCCTTGAACCATGTCGGTTTAGATCGACTTTTTTCTTTTGCGGAAAACCTTGGGATCAACTCGCTCGGAAATCCGAAGGATTATGATCTATCGCTTGCCCTTGGAGGCGGCACAGTACGGTTGATCGATCTGGCTGCAGCATATGGCGCGTTCGCAAATGGTGGATTTCGATTGGAACCCCGGCTCATCCTTGATGCAGCCGCTCCAGACGGCAGGTCGGTTTATTCAGCATCGCCCCCTGCTCGAACTCGCGTCCTCGATGAACGAGTTGCCTGGTTGGTCAGTGATATCCTCAGCGACCCTGAGGCTCGTCGGTTGGGTTTTGGAGCAAACAGCATACTTCGGATGGATCGACCTGCAGCCGTAAAAACTGGAACGACCTCCAACTTTCACGACAACTGGACTATTGGATATACGCCCAACCTGGTTGTTGGGGTCTGGTCTGGAAATACGGATTATCAGCCGATGCGCGAGGTGAATGGGTTGACTGGTGCGGCGCCTATCTGGCATGAATTCATGCGCACAGTCCTGGCTGGGTCTCCGCATCTGCCTTTTACAAGACCAGCCGGGTTGGAGCAAGCAGAAATCTGCAGCTTATCAGGAGGTATTCCAACCGAAGCATGTCCATATCGGAAGCTGGAATGGTTTATCCCGGGAACCGAACCAGTAGAGCAGGATTCGATTTATCGCCAGGTTTATCTGGACTCTGCGACCGGGCTGTTGGCAGATCCGAGCACCCCTGCAGAACGGCGCATTAGCAAAATTGTCCTGGATCTTCCGCAGCCGGCGCAATCCTGGGGGAAAAGCCAGGACTTACCATTAATTCAAAATTTTGAATATCAGACTGACAGACCTGCTCCAGTCGACCAGCATAAAATGATTAATGCGAGCCGGGATCAAGATTTTTCAATCGTCCAATTGGTTTCCCCTTCGTCAGGAAGCATTTTCAGGCTGGCTGAAGGCTTCGTGATGGAATCTCAGCGAATCCGGCTCGAAGCAGCAGGTGCGCCAGGAGTAAGAAGCCTCCAGATATTTGTTGATGGAAACCTTGTCGGAAGCTCTGATGCCGTTTCCTGCGAAACATGGTGGATTTTAGAACCCGGTGCCCACAAAGCCTGGGCTGAAGCAGTAACTTCAGACGGCCAGGCTTTTCGGAGCGCGATGGTTGAGTTCGAAGTCCTCAAATAGTCGGGCGACCTCGCATTAAAAAACTTAACTACAAATCAAAGATCAGGAGCGCCGACCGGCGGTCAGACGTTCCTGAAGCACCTTCAGATCATCCATTTTTCCAGCAGCCGCAAGCTGCGCCTGTTCAGCCCAGGTAGCTGGGTTGAGAAGCCGCAGCCCTGCCTGGTCAAGAATTTCTCGAATTTTGCTTTCTTCCGTTTCGGCGAGCTGAGAAAATGTGAAGATCCCCGCATCATTCAAAAGTGAATTTACTTTTGGACCGATCCCTTCGATGATTTTCAGGTCATCAGGGACTACAACGATTTCGGCTGCCCTGATAGTCTCGACGGGTATTTCTGCGGGCTGGACTATGAACTGCTCTGCGACTTCAGGCATTTCGGCTGCTTTGGCAGATTCGACAAATTCTGCTGCAGGCTCCTCGACCTGTTCAACGATAGCTTCTTCTGTGTGGGATCCTGTCTTGAAGTCAGGTTCATATTTTTTTGCACTGCGCGTCAGCGCAAACCAGATGACCAAAACAAGTATAAGAAAGATGAGAAGAACTATCCAATCCATAGCTAACCTCCCGATTGATTTGATGCCTAATTATATATCATCTACGGATCCACTGTGAAGCTTGACCCCTGACCGCGCCCGTATACTTCAGGAAAGTAGAATTCTCTGGCTGTCGGCGGGATGACATGAAATTCACCAACCGTTCCAGCCCGTATCAGGTAAGTGTAGATATAGGTTCCTGCAGGCAGGGACGTCGCTGAAAGCACGACTTTCTCATCTTTTCGCTGAATTCTGCTGAAATACCACCAGCCCCACCCTTTCCAGAAGATATCATTGGAAGAATATTCCTCCGGCACCTCAAGATTATGGGGGCTCGTATTGAGACTTTGGTCAACTGCTTCCATACCAGCCGGGAGCGGATCATCCACGACGAGGTTATGCAAAGCATACGGAGCCACTACAGTCACCCTCGCAAGCAGCAGATCGCCCAAATTTGCTTCGGTAACAGGGGAGTTAAGATCGTCCGTTCGGTAGTAGCTTCGAGAAACGATCACACCGCGGTCCAGCGGTTGGATTTCCTCAACCGGAAGCGTCAAATCCAGGTGAGCTGTATAGTACAGGTTTCCTGCCCCACCGTTGTGGGCGAATGCAAGCCGGTTCGCTTCGTCTTTCAATAATTCTGAAATATCTGCCTTTAAAGTTAATGTCTCGCGCAGATTCTCGCTCGTCGCAGTTCCTCCGCCGAGGCGTTCGTTATTCAGGGCAACAGCATATTCGAAGTCAGGATTTAGCTCGCCGCTGGCGGTCATCCAGTTCGTCAAAGCCATCAAAGTCCACGAAGTCTCCTGAGTCCCAATCCAATGCCCTTGCGTCCGGTTGCTCATCAGCCAGCGGACTGCGTTTACTGCCAGTGGATTTTCTGGATCCAGGAGAGTGATGGTGGAAAGGATGATGGCAGTGGTGCGCGTATCGCTGTTCCAATTCAATCGATCAGGTTCCTTTTCCTCCCAATGGCTGCCTGTAGCTGAAAGGATCGCAGCGCTGGTTAAATCAGATACCAGCGCATCCAATCGGGGGTCATTCGGGTCGATCCTGCTCAACGCATCTCCGAGGAAAGCTCTGGCATAGAGTGCCATACGCTGGCGCTGGTCGTACAATTGGACCGTGCTGCTCACGTCTGGTTTTCCGCTTCTAGCTAACACATAAAGTAAAAAAGCCTGCCGGTTGATGAGCTGAGGGTCTTTCAACCCGGATATCTTTAAAATTTGGGTTTGGAGGTAATTGCGCCCTCGCATGAATACGGCTTCATCCGCCGTGTAACCAGCCTCTCTTGATTCGATTAAACCAAGGACCGAATACGCTGATGTCAGCGGATCGCTTTTTTCGCTGCTCCACCATCCCCAACCACCATCTGGATTCTGCCATTTATAGATGCGCTGGAGGGAGGTATTCACCTGCTCTTCCAGTTCTTTTTCCAGGACCGGGTCCTGAATCCCTGCGGTATTCAAGGCGCGCGTGGAGATGACGTTTGGAAGGAAGGATGAGACTGTCATTTCGACGCATTCATATGGGAATGTTTGTAAATACTTCAATCCGTCAGTCATCCCTGCTGCCAGTGAAGGAGAAGACCGAATGATTAATTCACCGCTCGTAGGTTCCAGGCTCGGATGGGAGCAGGATCGTTTCGATCCGCGTCTCCTCTTTGGAGAGCTGCCCCGAAGTGCCGATCGTTTCAGGAGCTTCGTAGCGATAGACTGGGATACCCTGTTGATCCAACGTCCCCAGAGGTGGACGACTGGCAGTCCTCATAATCTTTTCCTCTTGCGCTGAATATGAGGTCAACCCGCCTGGCTTGTGGCAAGACTTCGGCGTCCCATGAGACATAAGCCTGATCCTGAGCAGCGATCTCGATAACCTGGCTGGATGGGCTTTGGAATTCCAGACCCTGACCTTCGACAGAAACGCTGATGCTGAGCGAGCTGTCCGTATTGTTGTGAACCGCTGTGCCAATCTGGACATGATCGCCCACGACAAAGAAACGCGGTGTCTGCGGTCTGACGAGCAGCGGTTTTGAGCTGACGATATCCAGCTCAGTCTGGCCAACCTCCGTATTCATTGTGACTGCACGAGCGTCCATCCGCCAGGTTGTCAGATTGTCAGGAAGGTTCACAACCACCGTAGCTTCTCCATTGTCGCCAGTTACGACATGGGCATCCCAAAAAGCCGTGTCAGGAAAGTCCTGACGGACAGAAACCACTCCGAGCTCACCTTCTCCTTTTCCGCCGCCTGAACCCTGGAAGTCGCCTGCGGGCAGGTTGTCTTCAATTTCTGCATTGTAATCGTCAATGTTGAGTGACATTGGGACAGAAGTCCAAACGCCCAGGCTTCTTTCTGAGTAAAAGAAATCCAGAATTGGTTGGGAATTAGGAGGAAGCAAAGATAGCGTAGCCAGATCGCTCAGACTTAATGAGACCTCCGCTTGAATCGGATGGTTTGATGAGTCCTTCGTTCGAACCGTATAGCTCACCTGCTCACCAGGACCTGCAGATGTCCGGTCAGGAATCAGCTCTACCTGCAAACTCTGCTTGCTCGGATTCACCTGTATCTCGCTGATCCCCATCTTAAAATTAGGTCGGGGATTTTCTGCATCCACACCTTTGACAATCAGCACAGAAATAAAAACGTTTGGAGCCAGGTCCGGTGTTATCGGAAGCTCGTAAACTGTGCTGTTGCTGTTCAGCTTAATTACTTCTTCGAACCGAATGCTGCCGCGCTCGACTGTAACCAACGCATAAGGCTCCCCTTCGAAGGGGGATGCGATCAAGAGTTGGGCAGTCTCGCCTGGATCATATTGTTTCTTGTCGGCTACCAGATCGAAGCTGCGGTCGTTCGTCTGCTGCCACGGGATGTAATCTGTTCCCGCCACCCACACCGTTGCACTGGCGACTCCGGGATTGCGATTTTCGTCCAGCGCAGTCACGCGGGCCTGGTAAATGCCGCCTTTGGGTGGTACGAACGAGACTGAAGCTTCACCATTTTCGTCGGTGAGGATTTTCGTAAAACTCTCAATGGGGATGTTTTCAACCGACGATTTCCAGGTTACCCGACCGCTGGGATCTTGCTCCTGAACGCTGTACCAACGCCGCTCAACAATATCTATACTCAAGGATTGCCCGGCAAGAGGGCTGCCTCCCCAATCGAGCGCGACGATCTCAAACGGCAGGGGCTTGTCTTGCTCCCCGATGTAAATTTGAGGTTTTATCCCAGGGTAAACCGCGCTTTTATGGACGGTAACAGAATCCCGTCCGCTGACCAATGTCCCAGCCAGATCCGTGACGTTTGCTTCGAAAGTAAACGAGCGGCTTGTTTTGAATGAGCTAAGGTCCGCCAGCAAATCCAGTTGAAAACTGCCGCCAGAATCAGTGATACCTTGCCCTTCTGCAATCACCTGGCTAGTTTCAATATCTTCTTCACTTACACCGGAATCATCTTCAATATCCTGAAAACTATAACTGCTGAATTCTGAAGGAGGTGAGAAATTGAAAGGCTCTGAGATCAGGCTCCAGTTTACTTCTGCCTCAGAGACGCTCCCACCGGAATAGTAATTCGCCTGGACGGTTGCTGTAAAATGGTCGCCTTTGAGGACATTTATTGGGATTGTGCTGACGGTTGTTTGAAATTCCGGTTTGCGGTATTCGGCAACGTTGAATGTGATCGATCCGATCACCTGATCTTGTTTTGGAACCATGACTTCCAAAGTGTAATAGCCAAGGACCGCTTCGGGATCCAACTGGAACTTCCCGGAAAAGCTGCCAAAGGAGGTGAGTTCCAGCTCTTCATCATAAACGACATCTTTATAGCTGCTTATCCGGATGCTGGCAGCCTCCAGATCAGGGATGGAAAAATCAAGGTCATCATCCTGACGAACGATACCCTTGAAGTACACCGGTTGTCCGGGACGGTAAAGCGGTCTTTCTGTATAGATATAAACCGTTGGCTGATCAGGAAGCGAGTAAAAACTGCTCCAGATCCCATAATCATACAGGCTGATACCGCTGCCCCACTGGCTTGATGCAAATCCAAAAGCCCGTCCATTTTCGGAGATTGCAAACCGAGCTTCATACGGATCTGCTGGAGCAGTGAGTTCGAGCCGTAAACTGCCGTCAATAGAAGTGGTTCCAGTATTGATCGCTTTTGATGTTTGGTCATAAACCGTCACTTTTGCATTCTCGATCGGTTCCCCGGTTTCCAGATCTGTCAGCCATAATAATGCTTCTGTCGCGGTGGATTTAAAAGTAAGGTTGGCACCTGCGACGACCAGCAGCCGATAATCTACGAATGGCGTGTCGCTGTGCCTGACTTCAGGAGAATCCATGCCCAGGAAATAGAAACCGGGCGGAAGCAGGCTTCCTTCATCCGAAGTGAGCTGGTATTTGCCCAGCACGCGTTCGTTGAGTGCCCCTTTCGAAAGCTCTTTGTGGTCCCAAATGACCGTTTCGGCAGGTGGTTGATATTGATATGCATTCAGACTTCCAGTCAGAAAACCGACGACCTGGTCAGGGGTCAGGGCAGCAAGCTGAAAATTTAGTACTATTTACGTTCGTGTAGGTTGCATAAAACTGCTGTGCTTCTATTGGACCAAATCCTCGAAAAACCGGGAGCTCGTAAGGCAGCGCAAGGCTGGCAGAAGGTCGCCTGTCGGCGGTTCTGAATCGAATGGTCTTTTCAGATTGGATCACATTGCCGTAAATATCTTCCATCCCTGGCAAGAATTGAATCGTGTAGCGCAGGGAGGGTTCCAGGAAAAATCCTGACATCGACCAATCCCATTCGTTGTACCACCATTCGACATCTTCATCTGGCTTCGGGGTGATGACGATTCGCTCTTTTACGGTTTCGATCCGCATTGGCGACGCAAATTTGATTAAAAGATCGCCCCCAAACTCGTCCTGGATGGAATTATTGGAAGGAATTGTTGAGAGAATGCCAGGAAGCGGGATGGTTTTAAATTTCCAGCTTAATCCTGCTTTCAGCTCTCCGCCTCCAATAGCCTGAGCTTCCTTTCCAAGCTCAAGCGCGTAATCAGAGCCGAAGGCTAACTGTTCGGTCGGTGTAAAGATGAGGGTCGTCGAATTCTCATTCCACTTCTGGATGAATTGAGACAGGCTTTCAGTTTCCGAGGTTAGCGAAAGAGCCGATTCAACGCTTTCTTGATCCATGGGCTGTAAAAAACGGAGCGTGAAATAGGCGTCCGGCAAGAAGCCCTGGAAATTATCTTCTGGATTGACCTGGCCGGTTGAAAGCTCAAGAGTGTCAATCGAAGGCTCGGCAGTGACGAAAGACCAGATGAATGGTTCTTCCAGCTGGGTTTCGGATGATGCGTCTTTCAAACCAGCATTGATCGTCGCTGTGTATTGGATTCCGCTCTGCAGTGGCTTCTCCGGGTGATAGGTATATACAGACGTATTTACCCATTCCCCTTTGCCAGCAGTATATGGATCGATCAGTAGAGGCTGCGGAAGTATGGATTGATCTTCTGCAACCACCAATTGAACTACGGGTCGGTTGAAAATCACCGTGATGACTGTACTGCTTGATACTTCCTTTGCCCTGTCAGCCGGAAAGACCTGGCTCACAGCCAACTCTCCGACGGTTGCGAATTGAAAACGATATGGTTCTTGAATCTTGATCCCCGATTCACTGACAGCATCGGTGGTCAGGTTGGCGTTGTAGATGGTCCCTCGAGCGAGCGGTTCAGCAGGGGTGAAACGAAGCGTGGACGATTCAGGCCAATCGATCTTTCCATTCACTCGAATGCCGTTAACACTTGATACTTCCCAGGCATTTGAAGTTTCCGTCGGTTTCATTGGTTGGTCAAAGGTCAGGAGAATTTGCCCTTCGACCGGGAATTCCGTCCCGCCTTGAGGTTGTTGTTCTATCACAATTGGAGGCAATGGTGAACCATCATCAATCACTTCCAAGCCACTGTCGTGGATTGGGCCTGAAGCTAATGGGGTTGATTCGACCTGCGTGAGTGACAGGCGTCTGCCCGGGTCCCCCTACATCAGACTTACAAGCGCTAAAAATCAGCGCACTTATGGTTATCAAAACGAAGAATTTATAAGATATGCGAAAGGATATTTTTTTAAACATGACAACCTCAGTTTGAGCCAGAAGATTAATGCTTTCTATCTGATAATCCGAATTATTGCAATGAATCTGGTTTCTTCCGAAAGATTCGCCAAATTCCTGCTTCTGCGTGGAACTTCCGTCTAGCAGGACTCAAGAATTCCGAAAGTAATTGTCAAAATCGCCAATGATAAATTTAATCATCCAATATTTGAATCATAACGCTTTTTTGATCAATTTCATGTTGGCATTGCCGATAAACAGTAGGCTTTTTGTGTTTTGCTGATTGCCTCACAACAAACTGCTCGATTCGTTGTCGCTCAAAGAACCGATTTCGTGAACACTTTAAATGGACGAAAGTGGTTCGGAATATGTTCCTATCTGCTGGGAAAATCGACACCTCGAGGTTATCACCGATCGATTATAATAATCCTGGAAAAAATATATCCGCAGAGGCTGAACGATTTAGCCAGATGCGGACAACCTTCGGGGCAGGGTGAAAGTTTGGACGCGAATTTACGTTCAGACCTATTCCCGATCGGCGGTAAAGCCCGCGAGCAAATGAATGGTCAGCAGACCGAACGCTGGTGATCATGAGCATGATCCGGTGAAACTCCGGAGCCGACGGTAAAGTCCGGATGAAAGAAGGTGATGGCGCATTTCCATATCGTGTATGATCTGGATTGATTTCGCGCAGTCGATCACACAGCCCCGATTTTTGCATGGTCGGGACTTTTTGTTTAATCAGAAAAAATGTTGGCATGAAATCCAGGACAAATAAACATCGTGGAATGAAGCTATGGCGAGTGGCATTGGTTCCTATCTCGATATTGATTGGATTGCTGATATGGGATTTGGCTGTCAGGATCAAGCCGGTTGAGCCTTTTATTTTGCCTTCTCCAGCATTGGTCTGGGATAGATTTCTATCAGTCTTGATGGACGGAAGTCTGGTCCGTCACCTTCTGACCACGCTCACCGAAGTGGTACTGGGATTAATCATCGGGGTGATGATTGCCTCGATCACTGGTTATTTTCTGGCTAAATCCCCAATCGTTGAACAGCTCCTTTCCCCATACATCGTTGCCAGTCAATCTGTACCGATAGTAGCCATAGCTCCGCTTTTAATTATCTGGTTTGGCTCAGGAATTTCCTCGAAAGTATTGATATGTGCATTAATCGTTTTCTTTCCGGTTTTGGTTAATACCATTGTAGGCTTAAGAACGGTCCCTGAGGATTTGCGCGATCTTATGCGGTCTCTCCAGGCGAGTCGCTCACAGACGATCCGCCTGTTGGAAATCCCGTGCGGCAATGCCAATATTTCCTGGGAGGATTACGGATTGGCGCAGCCCTGTCTGTGATTGGCGCAGTCGTAGGTGAATTTGTGGGGGCAGACCGGGGGCTTGGTTTCATGATTAATCGGGCTCGCGGGCAGTATGACACAGCTCTGGTGTTTGTTGCCGTTCTGACGCTGGTTTTCCTTGCTGTTTCATTATATGGGATCATCATTATCCTGGAAAAGAAGCTGCTCTCGTGGAATGAGCAGCCTGATGTATTGGTCAACGAACCACAATAACCATGGAGGAGAGATGCTTCGTCGCCTGATATCTTCGATGATTTTCGCGGGCATTCTGATCACCGGATGCAAGGTAAATGGATCGCCAAATGAAACGGATGCAGCATTGACGCCGATTCGCCTACCGATGGGTTATATCCCTAACGTCCAATATGCGCCATTCTACGTGGCGGTTGAAAAGGGATATTTCCGCATGTCTGGCCTGGATGTGACCTTTGATTACTCCTCTGAAACAGATGGGGTTGCGCTCGTAGGGGTTAATGAGCTTCAGTTTACGCTTGCTTCTGGCGAGCAAGTCCTGCTGGCACGTGCCCAGGGAATTCCTGTTGTTTATGTTCTAGGTTGGTGGCAGGACTATCCGGTCGCTGTCGCTTCCTTACAGGGAGGCGGAATTTTTAAACCTGAAGATCTGCGCGGAAAGAAAATCGGGCTGCCAGGTTTATTCGGGGCCAGTTATGTTGGCTTGCGAGCTCTATTGGATGCTGGTGGTCTGAGTGAAGAAGATGTCACGCTTGATTCAATCGGATACACTCAGGTGGAGGCAATGCTTGCAGGCAAGGATGAAGCAGTGGTCGTCTACGCTAACAACGAACCAATCCAGCTTGAAAAGCGAGGGTATCCTGTCGATGTGATCCGCGTTGCTGATTATGTATCTCTGGCATCGAACGGACTGCTGACGAACGAAACAACGATTGAAAACAACCCCGATTTAATTCGCAGGATGAATCAGGCAGTGATGAAAGGGATCACTTTCACTTTGGAACACCCGGATGAAGCATTTGTGATCTGCAAGAAATATGTCGAAGGGCTCAGTCAGGACGAAAAAGGAATCCAAAAAGCCGTACTTGAAGCCTCGATCGAGTTTTGGAAAACCGACCAGCTGGGGTATTCGAACCCCGTTGCCTGGGAAAATATGCACGAGGTTTTATTGGATATGGGTATGCTCAACCAACCGCTTGACTATTCAAAAGCTTATGACAACAGTTTTATTGGTTTGGATCAGCCGTAGGGAATAGCACCTGCTGCATCTTATGGTATCGTACTAAGGCAATGGAAAACTCTGAAGATGTCCTGTGTCTTTAAATCATAATATGGAAGAGCTGATCCAAGTAGACTCCATCAGTGCCGTTTTCCCTAATGGTAATGGAGGGTTGCGTGCCCTGGAAAAAACCAGTTTTAGGATTTTTCCCCAGGAATTTGTCTGCATCCTGGGACCTTCAGGGAGTGGGAAAAGCACGCTTTTAAGGTTGCTGGCAGGCTTGCTGCTCCCCTCAACCGGTGAAATTCGGGTAAATGGTGAAATAATTCTCGGCCCCCGGCGCGGAGTTGGGTTCGTATTTCAAAAAGCGAACCTGATGCCATGGCGAACTGTAATGCAGAACATTGCGCTTCCTCTCGAGATTAGCGGTTATTCAAACACGGTATTATCAGAAAAATCTCTTGAAATGGTAGAATTGGTAGGTTTAGCTGGATTTGAAGATGCTTACCCCAGAGACCTTTCCGGTGGTATGGCGCAGAGGGTTGCGATCGCCCGAGCTCTGGTTCATGATCCTGATCTAATGCTCCTGGATGAGCCATTTGGGTCCCTGGATGCCTTAACCCGAGAACGGATGGGACACGAATTGTTGAGGATCTGGCAGATAAGGAAAAAGACTGTGGTCATGGTCACCCACTCGATTAGTGAAGCTTTATTTCTTGCCGATCGAGTACTCGTCCTTAGCCAACATCCGGGCCAGATTTGTCTGGATTTACAGGTAAGTTTGCCCAGACCTCGTCAAGAGGCGATGCAATATACAATTCAGTTCGGTACACTTGTCCGGCAGGTCCGGCAGGCAATTGGAGATTCTCAATAGAAGGGTGACGGGAATGTTCAGCTTTATGAAAAAAAAGCTTTTCCTGCTGATATTGTTTGTGATACTGCTGTTTCCTTATGGCGTACTCAGCCAGAGCGAACCGGATTTATCCGATGTCGCCGTAGATTTATGGCCGGAGTACGATCAACCGTCGATGCTGGTGATTTACCATATCACGCTCTCGGCTCAGGCAAATTTACCGTTTCAGATGAGCTTGAGCATCCCAAGCGCGGTGCATTTCCTCATGCAGTGGCAGCTCGCCAACCAAATGGATCTCTGGTCACTCTCCCATACGAGCAAAAACCAGGAGCAGACTGGACGCAAATCGTTTTCCAGGCCACGACACCAGAAATTCAGCTCGAATACTATGATCCCAGTTTAATGAAAAATGGGGATTCGTGGAGCTATCTCTATACTTGGCTGGGCGAATACTCGGTTAAATCTTTCAAAATTGAGGTTCAACTTCCTGCTGGCGCCTCAAATATGCAGATCAAACCCGGTATGGTGACAGCTCGGCAGGGCAATGACGGACTGAACTATTATATAATGAATGTCGGACCGCTTTCTGAAGGTCAGCTTTTCGAGATCTCTTTAGAATATCAAAAAACATCCGATGAGCTTAGCTTCAGTGAGATGCCGGTTGAGCCAAGTTCATCGCTCAGCGGTGAGACTGCAGGAACAGCAAGTATGACTAACGTTCTGCCATGGGTGTTGGGTATATTGGGGATTGGTTTAATTGCGGGCGGCGGATTATGGTACTGGCAATCGGGTCGTCAGAAGAACCAGCCAGTCTCAGTAGACCGGAGTCACCGAAGGAAACCTACCAAAGCAGAAGCGGACGAGGGTGATGGTAACAGCCAGATTTATTGTCATCAATGTGGAAAACGGGCATCTTCGGGGGACCGCTTTTGCCGTGCTTGCGGAACTCCGCTGAGAGTTCATTAAAGATTTCAAGATTACAAACAGAGAGCGGACACATCGTCCGCTCTCTGTTATAACAAATTCCTAATTACTCAGCTGGCGTCGTGGGTCTTGTAAGACCAGTCACATCACCGCCCAGTGATTTGATTGAATCGAACAGGAACTGTAGCACGTATTTAGGATTGTGCGTAAATGCTCCAGGATCCTTCTGATAGTACTGATAATTGTACGCACCCTTGAGCAAGTTCGGTGTGAATGCATTATAACCTACCGGTCCATTCTCACCAACATCGCCTACCCCATCTTCATCTGCGTCAACCAGGAAGTAGGGATAGGTCAACGGATCGTAGACGATCGGAGTGCCCTTGTCCTTGGCATATGCCTGGATGGCGGAGTACAGCACCTCGGCAAATGCATCAATTTCTGCTTTCATGCCTTCGGTTACGTCGCCGTCGCCGTCATAGTCAGTTGCGTCTATTCTGAACGTCGCAGGATCTTCTGGATCGCTGGCTGTGCTGTGGCAGGCTGCACATGCTTCGACTTTGACTTCGAGTGCGTGGACATCGTGACAATCCTGGCATTTATTTATCGGGTGCTTACTCATCCCGACGTAATCATTACCTTCGTACTGGTACGCGCCCTGGACTTCGCTTCCGAACAATGTCGCGCCGGCTGCAAAGTAGTGGATGTTTGTGAAGCGGATCGATGGATCGGGAGTGTCAGCATCCTTGCCCTCAAGAGCCTCGTCTACTGTTCCGGTCGAGGATCGACCCTGGTGGCAAAGCAAGCACAAATTGGATTCATCTGCAACCGGCTTCCCATCTGCATCGAGGCCTCCGAAGGTCACTTTTGCGCCAGATGGGAAGGTCACATCAGCAACGACCCGATTGGCTGGCCATTCTTCGGGGTTGTGGCATGTTGTGCACATAAAGCCGTTGCTGGCAGGCATGGATATATTTGTATTGTTTGCCAGGAACTGCGGCACGCCTTCTGCTTGATGGCACTTGACGCAACCACCTGGAACCATTCCACCTTCTTCATCCCAATGCCGGAATGGTTCAGTGTTCCCGGCGAAGTGGCCTGGATCTTGGCGCTGCATCGCAGTCATGTCGATTGTTCCGAGGTTTTCGTTCAGATCTTCAGTCGAATCGTACATTAACTGGACCATATATTTCGCGTTATGAGCAAAAGCGCCTGGATCTTTTGTAACAGTCTGGTAGTTGTAGGCAGCTTTTAATAGTCGCCCAGTCCAGGATTTGTAACCATTCGCGGCCTGGGATTTATCTTCGCTTGCCTGTCCATCTGCATTCGTGTCGATGAAGAAATAGGGATAGGCTGCAGCATTATAGGCAATAGGTGTTCCTGCAACATTTGTGGCGTATTCCTGGATGCCTTTGAAGAGGACTTCCTGCATTCCGGCAAGCTCGCTGGCGATCCCTTCCTGAATGTCGCCATCGCCGTCGTAGTCTGAAAGCGATCCCTCCATTCGGATATTCTTCAAGTCTTCAACGGCCTTCGCATCGGTGTGGCATTCCTGACAGGTCTCCAATTTCACTTCTAGGCTGTGGGAGTCATGGCAGCCGATGCAGTTGTCGATCCCGGTCACGTGGCGGAATTTCCCATCATAGGATTTGCCGTCATATTCGTAACCGCCTTTAGCCTGAGTTCCATAAAGCGTGGCTCCAGCCGCGAAATAGTGGATGTTGATAAAACCAAGGGTTTTATCGTCTTTTGCAGCAGGAACGCTGTCGGGATCTTCGGTGACCCCGAAGTTAGCAAGAGCTTCGTCCACAGCTTTCTTTGATGCTCGACCCTGGTGGCAGGTCATACAGCGTGATGTCGGACCTGTGCCTGTGACGGTCAATCCGGACGGGAAAGTAACCGTATTTAAAACTGCTGCTGCCTCGTTATGGCACGCCACACATTGGATCGTGCCGGCAGGAGCTGGGATAGGGTTTGCGACGGCTCCGGTGGAGACAAATTCCTGGTATCCTTGCGTCGAATGGCAGTTCGCGCAGGCTACCGGAATTTCGGCGGGAGATTCTTCATTCCAGTGGTTGAAGGCTTCGGCTTCGACATCGTTATGAGGTGAAGCTGCCCATAAATCCTGGTTTGGAACCTCTTTTACGACTGGTTCTGCTGGAGCAGGGCAGGCAGGACACTCTGGGCAAGGCTCAGCAGCCGGGCAAGGTGTTGTTTCAACCGTCGCCGCAGTGGGTGCTGGTGCTGGTTGGCATGATGCAATGGATGCTGCCAGTAAGAGTATGAAGCCTGCAACAAGGATTAATTTAATTTTCATGCACATTCTCCTCTTCGAGAGTATCTGGTTTATTCGTGTTTCATCTGTAGAGGGAAGAATAAAATATATATCGTTGAGGTCAACCTTCCTTTCAAAAAATCAAAATTTGGTGCATCTCCTATGGTTGGATATGCACAGAGGATGGGGAAAACCACCTATATTTGTGGGTATTATACCCCAAAATTAATAAAACATTAGGACAATTGCACCCTAAAAAAGAGGATTTGCATCAATATAAATGCAAATCCTCATCGGTTAATTTTTAATCAGGTTTAATAACTTAAAGTCTTTGTTCGGCTTGTTTCGATCGCCATGTGAACAGCAAGATCGTCATGATGACCAGCTGACCGATGATCATTCCTGCAATTTCAGGCCAGCGAGCAGATAGCTCTACCAGCCATCCCTGACCGGTTGCAGATGTTGCATAACCAAACGAACGAACTGACATCAGAATCTGACCAATATGTTCAGTTAAATAAGCGGCAAGTGATAGTCCCAATGCCGTCATTGGAATTGCCAGGAAAAGCGTCCAAAATACCGCAGTTATTTGTACCTTTCGCATCTCAACCTCCTATGTATGTATCCTTATGTTTTAAGAATATCCTAAGCTGTACAGGATTTCAATAGGATGTGCACGGTATTTTCTCATAGGGAAAGTTTAGCATTCATTGCTCAGTACAACATTTCGGGTAATACTGACGGATATAACCTTCCATCCCGCCGATTCCAACGACCCATTAATAGGTATTACTACTATTTTGGGTGATTTGAGACGATTGTGTGTCGAACTTAAGCGGAGATCAGGCCTTTGCGTATTGCGTATTTGACCAATTCGCTGCGGTTGTGAAGGTCCAGTTTGCGCATAAGGTTCTCGCGATGACGGGCGACTGTGTGCCAGCTGATCACGAGCCGCTCAGCGATTTCGTCATTTGAGAGGTCTTCCGCCAACAGCTCAAGTACTTCAAGTTCTCTGGGGGTAAGTGCATCAAGCTTCTCTGTTTCTTGTTCAGTATGGCTGCGTCCAAGATAATCACTCACCAGCGCTTTTGCAAGAGTTGGATAGAGAAATATTTCCCCCGCCTTTGCCGCCCGGATCGCTGAAATTAAATCTTCTGGTGCAGCTCTTTTAGGAACATAACCGGACGCTCCAGCTTGAAGCATTTCGAAAAAATACTGCTCATCTTCATGAATGGTCAAGGCGACGATAGCTACTTGTGGATATCTTTCTTTCAACTTCCTGGTGGCTTCGATGCCGGAAATATCCGGTAAAGTGATGTCCATTACGACGACATCAGGCTGCTTCTGCTCGACCAGCCTGATCCCTTCTCTACCTGTGCTCGCTTCTCCAACGATCTCCATGTCGGATTGGCTCTCCAACAGCATGCGCAGTCCAGTTCGGACAACCTCGTGGTCGTCCACTAAAACGAGGCGGATTTCATCCATTTTCTTTCTGCTCTTTTGGAACGCTGACAATAATTTGTGTGCCTTCACCCAATCTTGATTTAATTAGGCAATTTCCACCGACCAATTCAGCTCGCTCTTGCATCCCTAATAATCCCCAGCAAGGTTGTTTGTCTGCCGATTGAAGCGCTTCTTGGACATTAAACCCTTTCCCATTATCGAGGATTTTCATATGGATGAAATCTGGAAAAAAGTCCAGCTCGATTTCCAATAGCGATGCAGAAGCATGTCGGATCGTATTTGTAATTCCTTCCTGTGCGATTCGGAAGAGGACGATCCTTATCTCGGAAGGCAGCTGAACTCTGATTTCCATGGCTGGATAGCCGAATTTCTATTCCAATACGTTTTTGAACCTCAGATGTGTACCAGCGCAGTGCAGCTAATAAACCAAGGTCATCTAATTGAGGTGGATGTAAACCGCTGACGAGGCGTTGTAGTTCATCGATGCCTGAGACAGCAAGTCCTTCGAGCTGATTTGCTTGTTGTATCGCACGCGTAGGATTCAAATTAATTGTAGTTGCCAGTCCTCGTAATCCCATCCCTAAGGCTGTCAAGGTTTGACCAGTTTCGTCATGAAGTTCACGTGCTATACGCTGGCGCTCGGCTTCTAATGCCTGAACTGTTCGATGGAGAAGCTCAGCGCGGGTAGCCTCCAGTCGGCGCCTTTCAGCCAGCTGTGCTTCGTGAAGCTCGGCGATTTGCCGTCGGTTTTCAACTTCAAACACGCGTAGGGAATGTATGATGAAAACAGCGACAAAAGCTGCAGACCCAGCACGCAAAAGCTGGATTGGAAACCCAAACCATTTCAAGAAAACTCCCGAATTGAGAATACCCGAAGGAAAGATCATGCTGGGAGAAGCAAACAGCTCGGCCAATCCCCCCATAAATCCCGATAGCGAGGGCTGCGAGCATCATATCGAACGCAAAAACTCGCATACCCGCATCAAGAAATTTCCTTCTTTGAATTAGCAATCCCCAGACAGTAAGCGCTGCTCCAGGGATTGCCAGCGAATAGCGAGAATAAACATCAGCTGCGACCATTCGATCTGTAGGCGGGATGGGCGCTATGATCAGCTCAAACAAGCCGATCAACCAGATTGATACAACTGCGAACAACATACCCCAACGGAGTGAGGTTCGTGTAGGTCCCGAAATCAGCCTGGCGCCAAATGCGATGAGCATCAAGAATGAGAATGCCAGCATAAAGATTCTGGAATACAGGGATCCATTGATTCGCTTGATTTCCAGCAAAAGCAGGATAGATCAGCAGAGCCATCTCAAACCATTCATGGCTACCGTGAATCAAGCCAAACAGAGCAAGAGGAAGCAGTGCCTGGGCAAAATCAAGCTCAGAGCTGTGGCCTTTTTCGATCAACACGGCGAGACCCATGCAGAAAAATGAGAGGCCGTAGAAGAAGTAAATCAGGATGTAATTTCGAATAAATATTTCTGACATCGAAATTTGGATTTCGGTTACTTGGAGAGTTCTATTTCTCCGGTGCTCCTGCATCAATCCATTCGATTACAGCTTGCAGCTCTTCCGGTGTTAATTGACCTGGATGTCCACCCGCCTGCTGGACGATGACAAGCTGACTTGCATCAGGATCGCCAGGCACGATCCCCGGACCACTATTTCCCCCTTTTAAGGTAGATTGATAGTCAGCCATGCTGAACCCGCTGAGTGCAGTTCTCACGTGGCAGGTGCCGCAGCGATTGGAGAAGAGTCCGAAATATGTTCCTTCCCACGTGTTTGCACCTACTTCTGTTGAAGCAGATGGAGTGGGTGAGGCAGAAGGAGTCGGGCGTGGTGTTGGTGTGACCGGGACGAACGCAACTGCTGTCTCAACCTGTGGGACGGTAGCAATCGCCGTTGCAGGCTCAACCGTGATGAACCAGATCACTCCCAGGGATAATGCCAGACCAAGGATTACAGCTACCGGAATGAAAGAGCGTTGACGGCGTCGAATTACTTCATCAGACGGCCGCTGCCAGCCACGTCCCTCTTTAAATGTCTCAAGCTCGGCAGGATGCTCCTCTTCCATCTGATCAAGGTCAATTGCCCGGTAAACATGCTTTTATTCAAACGCTTGATATGCACGTGGTAAAAATGCCAGATGATGATCGCTAATACTGCCAGGATAGCTTCTGCTCCGTGCGCAGCTTTTGCTGCGGGAATTACTTCACCTGGTATAAAGCGAGTTGTTGTGATCGGATTCCACATGATGAACCCGGTGATTGCCATGATAATGGTCCCCCAAACCACCGCCAAATATTCTACTTTCTCTGCATAGTTATACCGCCCATAGTATGCTTTGGTTTGCCTGAGCCCAAAGTAGTATCCAAGATCCGTAAAGAGATGGCGGAAGTCATCCAGCACTGGCATCATCGTCCAATCTACCCTAAGCACGATCACCCGGTACAATAATGCGATAATGTGATAGATTGATACCCACATCAGAACAAACGCGGCAATGTGGTGGATGAAGCGAGTGCTGACAATCCCGCCAAGAGTATCGACAATAGTTTGGCTGATTGGTGAAGCAATGAATTTCTGGACCAGACCCGTGATCCCCAGAATTGAAAAAGCTGTTAAAAAGATGATATGCTCGATCCGCTGCGAGATTCCGAAACGAACAAAAGCCTTTTGATTTTCAGGGGTATGAAATTCCAGGGGTTCGTGAATATCACTCGCAGCGTTATTCATGCCGTTCCTCAGATATGTTGGTACTGTTTTCGGACGTTTGTGGATCAGTTCCTTCCGACTCATCTACGTCAGGTTGTCTGTGACTATTCTCAAAAAGATATTCTTCGGATGGCGAAATTTCTTCAGTTATCGCAATGCTTTCACCAGTTTCAGCGCTCTCGATTGATATATTCACATCTAAATCAACAGAAGACATCTGTTCGGACTCAGAAGTGATCGTTTCTTCCAATATTATCCCCTCTGATTCAACCTCACTTTCAGTCTGTTCCCCTTCCAACGTGGTTTCGCGTGACTTCCGGCGTCGGTTGATCAGCGTCCTGCTGGAATCTAAAACTACCAATAATGCCATCCCGCCCAATACGACAGGGATAAAGATTTTATAGAACAAGTTTACATAATAGACCAGAGGATAATGTTCCGGAGAAGGATTGTAGTGAGACATCCAGGCTGTTGGGAAATTTGCCGTCGCGTCTGGATGGCAAAGCTGGCAGCGTTTGAGGATATTTTCCTTCATTGCTAATCCAGTTTCTGGATCATTCGTACGGCTTATATTATGGACTCCATGACAATCGTAACAGACTGCCTGATTGACAACAGAGTCCGGTGACTGCTTTTCAAAGATAGCTACTGTTGTTCCATGAAAATCAGCGACATATGTTTGCAGAACATCTGTTGAGAGGCCGTACTTCGATGTGATTGCAGGATCACTGTGGCACTCCGCGCATATTTTTGGCGATTGCAGGCGGAATGTTGATGTGCGCGGATCCTGAATATTGTGAACCCCGTGACAATCAATGCAGGTGGGCACATCTGTGCTGCCTTCGCTCAGCGCTGCCCCATGGACGCTTTCTCGATATTCTTCATAGATTGTGCTGTGACACAACGCGCAGCGTTCTGGGATCCAGGTTTTCGCATCTGGCAGGAGCTCGCCCGTATCAGGATCATTTAGCTGGCGGACCTCATGGGCGGTGTGGCAATCTGAGCAGACTGCTGCTTCTCGCACTCCAGCAACCTGTGCTTTTGCGTGGACGCTGTCCTGCGATAGTTCATTCTGCTGGCTGTGGCAGTGGTTGCAAGTTTGATTCAACTGGAGAGTGACTGCACGCCGATCTTCTGCGGAAAACTCTGGATGAGGGTAATCTCCTACATCCCGATGGCATTGTACACAGGCATAGCCTAGTTTTCCGTGAATTGAGTTTTGATGAAGTTCTGCAGGCACATAGAGGTCCAACACCTCTCCGTTAGCCAGCGTCATCGTCTGTCCAGGTTCGCCGTGGCAGTCCAGGCAAACCTCGTCAGCGATGGATAAGTTAGAGGTTGAGGTTTTAGGCGCTTTCTGCGCGTCAGGTTGTGGTGTGGGATTCGACGTTGGAGCCGGAGTTGGCGGCTCTTGAATGGATGGAGCCGTGGATCCGTGTAAAATCGGGGATGCAGCAAATAATAAGGATAAAAGCAGCAGGCACCCGACAGCAAGTAGAATTTTTTTTCTGCACACCATGATAGGCTTCCCCATTAAACATCCGGATTGAGGTCATCCTGCTCGATCAAGCGTTCAAATTCATCGCGATGGTAAGTGCGCATCTCTTTCTCGCTTAGATGTCCGGTGAACATACTAAGATTCAACCTTTGGAAATGGACGTGATAAAAATGCCAGATGATGATAAATAAGACCAATGCGAGCGCCTCATTGCTGTGCGCCAGAAATGCGGCAGGAATGACTCCTCCCGGGAAAACTATTGTTATTTGAATCGGGAACCATAAGATAATACCTGAAATTACCATGATCCCAACTGCAAAGAATATGAACCAATAAGTTATCTTTTGTTCAAAATTGTATTTTCCATATTTCGGTTTTTCTTTTGTCAGAAATATCAGATACTTGATCATCTGAAAAGCATCTTGAATATCTCTCCAATTAGGGAAAATATCTCCTTGAAGCCGGCGGTTTGCACTCAAATAAATTCCGCGTCCAAGGTGATAGAGCACTTCCGCAATCAGGAGCAGCGCAAAGATGTGGTGAATTTGCTGCAGCAGGTCGAGATTTTCTGGTGTTGCAATAAGCCATTGACTCCAGTTTAAGTCCTGGAATTTCTGCGGTAAACCGGTAAAAAGCAGTACGGAAATGGCGATAATAGTAATCAGATGCTCCCAGCGTTGAGCAATGGAAAACCGCAAGAAAGTCCGCTCGACCCGGATATTGGCGATTGATTTCGCAGTTTCATTCTCGGGATTGGTCATGGCAGACTCCGTTTGAAACGTTCCACCTGGTTGCGGATGATTTGAAGAACCACATAAATCAGCGACAGCCAGAGAACACCGGGAACGAATGATTGATAGAACTGTTCTGTGTAAAAAAGAAAAGGTGTTCTTGTTGGATCGATTCGATTGTGGCCAACCCAGGCTCCAGTCCAATTCGGTCCCGCATCAGGATGACATTTTTTACAGGTTTCCAGCAAATTATCTGGGTGGACCATCGAAGCAGGATTATCTGCCGAAAGGATATCATGGATGCCGTGGCAATCCGAACAGACTGCGCTGTTGTGCCACGTATTTGGCCAGCGCGCTTTATACATTGAGATATCCAAACCATGCCAGGATAAGTTGTACAGGCTGTAGACATCCGAATCTAAGCCGTATTTTGTCATCAATTCCGGATCAGCATGGCATTTCGCACACAGATCCGGTTCGTCAACTCGAAATTGTGCGGTGCGTGGATCCTGGATATTATGAACGCCGTGGCAATCTGTGCAAACCGGGACATCTGGATTGCCTTCCTGTATAAGCGCATTTCCGTGAATACTGTCCTTGTACGTTGCCAGGATCTGGTCGTGACACTTTCCGCAAGTAGTGGATATCAGAGAGCGTGGTTCGTCTGGCGGCTGCACATCGTGGGCACCATGACAGTCGGTACAGATTGGGGCGTCCAGATTGCCGGATTCTGCGGCATTGGCGTGAATGCTGTCCATTGTTTTTTCATAATTGGATGGATGGCATTTCTGGCAAGCCTGGTAGTAAGCGCGGGACAACTCTCGGCGAGTTTGAAAATTTGTGGTTGGATGTGGGTAGGTTTTTATTTCAGTGTGACAGGCTTGACATTCAATCCCAGCCTGATGATGAACAGAAGATTGCAGCATTTCATTTGAAATATTAAGGGACAATGATTCGCCATCAGGAAAGATCATTTTTAGATCTGGATCTGAATGACAGCTCAAGCAGTATGTTTCTGTCTCCTGGTGGAGCTCTCCAGCATAAGTGGGTGTAAAAATGCCGAAAGATAGAACTGCTGCGGCAATAATAAGAATCAGCCCTACCCAAAAAAGAACTGACCTGGCAGCCTTCTTTTTTTCATCCATGCGCCATCCCTCCGTTGTTGCCATTTCCCTGAAGTTTAGTATTATCTTCAAGTTTTGAAGGTCTCTTTGGCGGCTGGCGTATCACACCAAGCTTCTGTAGCAAATATGAAATTCCTAACATGATGACAAGCGGCACCAGACAGCGAGCAATAAAAAAAATCGTGACTATGAATGGATTGACAGGAGTGTTTTCCATATTCCGGGTCCTCCGAGGCTTGAGTGCTCTGAGTGACTGTTCGGCAATTACGCTTGCAGCTGCAGTAAATAAATTTTTCTAAAAACCTCAAAAAAAAATGATTTAGTGATTCATTTATTATTAAGAGTATAACCGATTCCCGAAAAATCCATCGTCTGGCTTAATCTCGTTCAGTCAAATGGGCATCTTTCAAGTTTGTGTCATCCTTTGAAAAAGTGATTTCAAGAATGTTCTGAAGTTGAAAACAGCGGCAGGAAAATTACTCCAAGTGTGAGCATCAACAATGCATATCCGATGATTCCAACGGCAACACCCCATTCCGGAAGATTGGGAAAATAGGAACCCACATTTCCGGTATACAACACGCCAGGAGAATAGGACAGCGGAACAGTCAAACCCGAGACGGTTACATTCCATCGATTGACAATCACACCCATCACGGCCAAACCAGCCCCAATGACTAAGAAAAGCGGACGGCGATTAAACCTGGGGACCAAAAAGAATATCGCCGGGACAATCACTCCAAGGATGATTTCGAGGACCCAGAAACTGAAATTGTACGGCGTGGACTGCCTTAAAAGGGAGAGACCTTCAATAACCGAAGGTGTCCGGCCGTAATACAATGTTGCCATCGTATCCCAAAACCGTAAATAACCATAGATAAGAAGGGCAAACCCGCTAAATTTCGCCAACATGAACAAGATATCATGCTGGATAGTACGTTTGCCTGTGATCCACTCAATTACGAAAGCTACAGCCATGGTCAGTGCTGGGCCGACTGCAATCGCCGATAGGATGAACATGATCGGCATGCTGGGCTTGAACCAGATTGGTCGGGACCTAAGAACTCCGTATGTTGCTCCAAGCGAAGATTGGTGGAGCAATGAAATGAGCAGCCCAATCAACGCCAGGGCAGGAGCAGCGTTGTGAAGCGACCCCGCGATTTTTCGAGCTACCGGCCAGCGATCAAATACCTCCATTTCAGTCACTACGGGGAGGAATTCAAAGATCATGATCATCAGATAAATCGTGATGCACCAGGTGATTTCCCATAAAACTGAATGGATATTCCAATACACCCACGGATGCCAGAATCGATCTGGTCGGCCGATATCCATAACCAGCGCTAAGAGTGCTATGGTATATCCGATAAATCCAATGTAAACAGCGAGCCGGATGACTGGTTGAAAGCGCTTCAAGCCGAGCAAATATACGATGGCTGAAAGGGTGAACGCTCCAGCGCCTAATGCGATTGCAGAAAGGTCGATCGTTATCCAGAGCCCCCAGGGCACGACATCATTCATATTCGTTACGACAAGTCCATTGGAAAAAACGAAAAAAGCCGATATCAGCCCGATAATCAGCAGGATGCCAATCAATCCCATCCAGGCCAATAAACCAGGACTCAAGCGGGAGGATTTTTGATCGATCGAAGTTGTAGTCATCAAAGACCCTCCTCCGGGGGAATGTAATACACGCTCGGGCGGGTGCCCAGCTCTTCACGCAGGACAAATGTGGATTTTTTGGCTATCAACTGGGCAACATCGCTTTCCGGGTCCTTTAAATCTCCAAAAGTGCGTGCATTGACAGGACAGGCGTTGACACAAGCCGGTGTTGCTTCTGGATTTACCCCTGGAATAAGCCCATTTTCAAGACCCATATCGATCCGATGAATGCAAAAAGTACATTTTTCGACCACACCGCGTGGCCGGCGATCCACTTCCGCTATCCCCCAGGTCGGGATATAGGGATTTTCGTAGGTAGGAAATCCCCAATTGAACTTACGCGCATCGTATGGACAGGCGACTTCACAATACCGGCAGCCGATGCAGCGATCGTAGTCCATCACGACTAGACCATCCTCACGCACGAAAGTGGCTTTGACCGGGCAAACCTCCACACATGGAGCTACCTGACAGTGCAGGCAAGGTCGAGAGAAGAAAAATGGATATCCGTTCGATGTCTCTTCAGGGACGACAATATTCCAGGGCTTGTCAGGTCGAACGTCATTCACTGCTGAGCAAGATCGCAAACAGTATTCACATCCGATGCACCGGTCAAGGTCGATGACCATCCCCCAGTGGTGTTCGCCAGTGGCGCCATGGCCGGCACTCTCTTCACCACCAGTCACCTGCTCGCGCTGTAATCCGGCGAACGGTGACAACGGGCCGCTCGTGAGCACCACGGAAGCAATAGCAGAACCAGCAGCCACGCCACCCAGTGTCAGGACGTCTCGACGAGTAATCTCAACCGTTACTTTGGTTTTTTTCTTACTCATCTTCGTCGTCCTCAATAATTTTTATCCGCCGGCTGACAATCCATGCTGCTGCACCTCCGGTCACTAAACCGACGATCGCGCCCTGGATCAGTCCAGTGTACAGTCGTGATTGGCTGGCGACCTCCAAATTGTTTATTTGTTGTTCATTATCGGAGATTTGCTGTTTCAAGACTTCAACATCGACTTCAGGAGTTGGCAGGACAATTCCTCCAAGTTTTAATAGCTCATCGCGAGTGTGAACAGTCTCCTGATGGCACCCTATGCATGCTTCGGAACCTACCGAAAAGGTGTGTCCAGTGGGAACCAGGCCTCCGATAGGGCTGTCCGTGCGAGGTGGTGTGTACATGTGGCAGTTGCTGCATTCCAGACCTGCATTTGCATGGGTGCTGTGAGTGAAGGAATCGCCGCGGTCTTTGTGGCAATTTGCACATAAAGCAGTTATCGAATCGGCCATCGGTGTCTGGCTGTGAGGATTATGGCAGGATTGGCATTGAACTCCTGCGTCGCTGTGAGGACTGGCATGCCATTCATCTGTGGTTGTCTTGTGGCAAGTGCTGCAGAGGTCTGCATCAGGCTTGAGCGCCATGGGTTCCGCTGGATGATTGGGTTGGAAAGGACCATGGCATGATTCACACGTTACACCTTCATGAGCGAAGGTACCGTCCTGTGCATTGAATCCAGTGGTGTGACACTGCAGGCATGCGGTTTGTTGGCTCAGTTCACTCCAATCTCGCTGAAAAATGGGCGAAGAAAAAGCTTGAGCATGTCGTGTTGTGGTCCAGTTTTCATAAATATCCTTGTGGCAGGTTGAGCATGTTGAAGGACCAGCATAGGAGGTGGTTTGTTGTTGAAAATTGGGCGGCGGAGCAGCTGCAGCTGGATCAGACAGGTTTATCGCAGCTCCAACGATCAGGCTCAGGCTAAAAAAGGTAGCGAAAATGAATCCGCTCCATTTATCAGGTTGAATACCAATGATTTTCATCGATCTGCACTCCGTCCGTTAGGCTATTAACCCTATTGCTCTCCAACATGTTGTGGTGATTGCACTATAAATTCTATGACTTTTACCTTTAAACGTTAGTAAGAAATGTCACCTGCATATTGGATAGAAGTAATGGAATAACGGCGTGCCAATGATCTGGCACACCGTTTTCTCAAATATTCTGGAACAGCATTCGATTCATGGGATGGGAAGCGCAACATGGTAATCAGTTGCAGCGGCGATTAGCTCCTCATCCGTTTTGGTGGATCCTAAACCTCCGCCGTGACAGTGCCGACACGCAAAATTTAGTCCAATCTCGGACAAGGCAATAGTCCCATCATCCGAGAATTGTTCGATCTGAGTTGGATTAATGGCCATTAAATGGGTTCGAATATCCCCGGAATATTTTTCAGGATCCGCCCAGGCGGACTTGATCACCCTTGGCATATGGCATTCTATGCATGCGACACCCATTGCTTCATGTTTGGTGTTCTTCTGGTTCCTGGCTTGTTCCTGGTGACATCGATCGCATTGGATTCGAGTTGTTGGTTGTTCGGTCTGGGCAAGCTGGACGACACCCTTGTGGGGATCATGGCATTGGACGCAATCCAGCACGGCATGTTTTCCCTGGAAGAGCTCTTCGTATTGTTCGTGGTGCTCGATAAAACCATCTTTAGCGTTCACATTCTCGACATCTTCCCGACGGTGGCACTGCCCGCAAGCCTCAGCATCCCGGTCTATTTTCATCTCGAAACTTTGAGGATTGCCTGCATGCATGCTTCCCGGTCCATGGCACTCTTCACATCTGATTCCTTCCTGGACCCAGGTGCCAATCAAACCTGGAAGCCCATCATGATTGCCTTGCTGCCTGTAACCGGTTGTATGACATGCTCCGCAGTCGTATGGAAGCTTTTCAGTTCCTGATTTGTAAATTACCCAACCTGCATCCTTCTCCAGGTTTTCATTCGCGAAATTCCATTGGTTCAGATACTCGGCATTTCCGGATTTTCCGGGTTCATCGGTAATAATATAACCTTCTTTATCGATGAAACGAGCTTTCCAATGATAACCGCCGATTACGTAGGAAATATCATTCCATGTATAACCGACTGGTAGCTTGTCTAGTTTCGTGAATGGATAGATTGGCGCCTTGCCGTCGCTGACTTTGTTCAGCTTCCAGGGGTGTCCAGATTGAATGTAGGAATCATAAAGCTCTTGATGACAGCCGCTGCATGTCTGGTCGCCAATAAAATCAGGACCCGTGAACGAGGCGTCCTTACCTGCAGGGCCTTCTGGTCCTTCCAATCCAGGTGGACCCTGAGGTCCCTCGGGTCCTGGAGGTCCTGAAGGTCCAACGGAACCCTGCGGTCCTTCAGGGCCGGCACAAGCGACCAATGTTATGGTGATTATCATCAATACTGCGAGAAGGAAAAGTTTCTTCATAATCCATCTTCTCCTCATTTTCGGTGTATGCTTTTGACTTGATTATTTTTATTGAGCCAGGTAAAACCGGAGGTAGCAGCGGCTTGGAACTCAATTTTTAATCAGCCAAATTCTTCGATTTTATTTAAAGAAAAAACAACAATATTGGGTAAATTACCATAGATATTCTACTATAAATACCCAAAGATTAGCATATAATTAATAGCAATTATGAGTATTACGTTTGTGTTTTTTATCTACGGCCTGGCTTTTTTTTGCATGGGTTTGGCCATGTATACCGAATCCGGGCGATCACCAATTCTGGTCGACCGGAGAATCTTGGTCCCGCTCTTCATTTTTGGATTTGTGCACGGCATGCATGAATGGATGGAAATGTTCCTTGAAAAAAGCGGTTGGATTCCGATGCAATCCCCGATATTTTGGGGCTGGCTTAGGGTTGGTGTACTAATCTTTTCATTTATTTGTTTGCTAATTTTTAGCCTGCAGGCGCTATTTCCTCATAGAGCTTTTAGTGGGAAGGCGAGGATAAAGTGGTTTTTCGGTATAGTCGCTTATGTTCTCGTCGTCATGTTGTTCGGATTATTAATATGGGGTTCCCATAATGATCAGATTGCACACGTTGATATCGCTGTGCGCTATTTCATTGCAGTTCCAGGAGCATTGTTGGCAGGAATAGCCCTCCACCGAGATGCAAATCGTGCTCCAGGAGAGAATCTGGTTCAGCTTCAGAATCCTTTGCGCATTGCCGCATGGAGTTTTTTTATTTATGGACTCACTCAGATTGTTGTGACCTCGGCCGATGTGTTTCCAGCAAGCTCGCTGAACACATTGAGCTTTGAAAACTATTTCGGTTTTCCAATCCAGGTTATTCGTGCAGCAATGGCAGTCGTTATCACAATAGCCCTCATCCGTGCAACCCGCCTGGCCGAAGAGGAACGTCAGAAAAGATATGCATCAGCTCACCAGGCCAGGATTGATGCGCTGGAGAAATTGGAACAGGAAACGAGCAAACGAGAAGCGATGCGCAAAGAAATGCTGCGTCACATTGTATTAGCTCAAGAAGAAGAACGAGCCCGAATTGCGCGTGAACTGCATGATGATACTTCACAGACGTTGACTGCATTCACATTCCATCTTGCTGCATTGCAGAATAACATGAAAGGGGATCGAGAAGCGATCATCCAGCTGAATAACCTGCAGGGATTAAGCAGAAAAATGTCATCTGAGATCTATCGTTTGGTTCACGATTTGCGGCCAGCCCAGCTGGACGATCTTGGTCTGGTTCCTGCACTCAGGTCTCTCTGCGATGAATCCGAACGCCAAATGGGTCTGAAAGTCGGTTTGAAAATCCTTGGAAATCAGCGTCGGTTGAATCCACTTGTAGAGACAGCACTTTATCGGATAACTCAGGAATCGCTCACCAATACAGCAAGACATTCCGGAGTGAAACAGGCACAAATTCAATTCAAATTTAAGGATGATGGTGTATTCATGTCGGTTTCTGATCAAGGAAAAGGTTTTAACCCTGATCAGATTATCAATGGCCGGTGGGGATTAGCAGGAATGCGCGAGCGTGCAGAAGCAAGCGGTGGGGATCTGCAGATTCGATCGGAAAGTCGGGAAAGGAACCGAAATCACCATAAGATTTACCACAGACAGTCAATCTGGGCTTTTTCAAAAGTTGATCGAGGAGTAGAAAATTGAACAAGATCCGATTAATGTTGGTTGACGATCATGATGTTGTCCGTACTGGTTTAAAAACATATCTTCAAACAAAAAGCGATCTGGAAGTTGTTGCTGAAGCAAACAGTGGAGAGAACGCTGTTGAAAGAGTGTTTGAAGCCCATCCTGATTTGGTGGTGATGGATATTACTATGCCGGGGATAGGAGGACTTGAAGCCACGCGCCGGATAAAACAAAGTACTGCCTGAGTGCAAGGTCCTGGCTCTGACAGTCCACATGGATAAACAATATTTCTTTGAAATGCTACAAGCAGGTGCGGATGGCTACATGACGAAGCAAGCCGCTGCAGAAGAGCTGGTCGAAGCGATTCACTCGGTTTCAACCGGTCATGTTTTCCTGCAACCTGAACTCGCATCCTGGCTTCTTGAAGATTATCGCCGACTCGCGGAAAATGATACTTCGAAATCACGCCAGGATTTGTCGGAATCCGACGGAATTCGGCTTGAGTTGCTATCAGAAAGGGAAATTCAGGTCCTTCAGTCGGTGGCAGATGGGATGACGAACATCGAAATTGGCGAAAAGTTAGGGATCAGTCACAAGACCGTTGCACGCCACCGTGAAAGAATCATGTCCAAATTGGATATTCACTCGTGTGCAGAGCTGGTCAAATTTGCCATCCGAACGGGCGTGCTCAAAATTATGTAAATCCGATTCCGACTGAATCGTGCTTGAGAGCCTATGGAAATCCGGCTCATGTTGTTTGGTTTATATCTCAATTCCCACAAGTATTTGCCATAACATTCCCTTAACACATTCTCATGCTTTTATTTATACAGTCTCAGGCTAGGTTAATCTTGATATGACAGAATTCCGTAGCGCGAATGATCGGGTATCTTTTCCCCGCAATATTATTGTTTAAACACAAACGGAGGAACGATTATGGAGCAGACAACCCAGGCAGAAAGAGGTTCCGCAGGGCGCCTTAAATTTATACTTGGTGGATTGTTGATTGTAGCTGCGGTCGTCTACTTGATTGTCTCATCGACTCAAGCGAATGCACAGTATTTTTTAACGGTGGATGAAGTCTTTGCAAAAGGAGCGGAAGTTCAAAACCGTGATCTGCGCATATCTGGAGCAGTGATTGGTGACTCGATCCAATACGATTCGCAGACACTGAATTTAACTTTCACGATTGCGAGTATACCGGGGGATAACCAGGAGATTGAGGAGTTAGGAGGATTGGCTCAGGTGCTTCATGAGGCAGTTGAGGATCCAGACCGCCAACATTTGATGGTGCTGTACAACGGTCCGAAACCGGATTTGCTGCGAAACGAGGCTCAAGCGATCATCACTGGTAAAGTGGGAGAAGATGGCATTTTCTACGCAGATGAACTGCTTTTAAAATGCCCCACAAAATATGAAGATGCTGTACCGGAACAGACCAATTAATCGCTTAGGCAGACCCTAAATGTTGGCAGATTTCGGATTTGGCGCTCTGGTTATCTCGCTCCTTGTTGCGGTTTACGGGATCGTCGCTGCAATCTATGGAGTGAGATCTGCGAAGCCGGAATGGGTGGAAAGCGCCCGGCTTGCGATGCTGTTGACGTTCCCATTAATCACGATATCTGCATTATGCCTTATCGTGTTGCTCGTTACTGGTCAGTATGATGTCGAATACGTCACATCGGTTACAAGCAACAGCATGCCCTTGTATTTGCGGGTTACAGCCCTTTGGGGGGGACAATCTGGCTCGCTGCTCTTCTGGTCGTGGCTGATGGCAGCCTTTGCAACTGCGGTCACAGTTCGAAAATGGGATCGGGATCGAGAATTCTTGCCATGGGTGGTAGTTGTGTCGCTGGTCACCCTTGCTTTTTTTCTCAGTATGATCGTCTTTTTTGAAAACCCGTTTATGCGCATCTGGCGGATGCCAGCAGGTGATTTTACTGTCGCTATGTTTAAGCCTGCTGGCGCCATTTTGGCAGTCATGCGAGATGGACAGGGGTTGAATCCGCTCTTGCGCCATCCAGGGATGATTATCCATCCACCTATGTTGTACCTTGGATTTGTTGCGTTTGTCATCCCATACGCCTTTGCGATTGCTGCTTTGGTGACCGGACGGACGGATGACCGTTGGATCCGAATCACACGCCGTTGGACGCTGGTAGCCTGGTTATTTCTGTCCCTGGGCTTAATCCTTGGAGGTCGATGGGCTTATGATGTTCTTGGATGGGGTGGATACTGGGGTTGGGATCCGGTCGAGATTTCGGCTTTTATGCCCTGGCTGACTGGGACTGCGTTTCTACATTCTGTGATGATCCAGGAGAAACGCGCCATGCTTAAACATTGGAACATGGTGTTGATCATCCTGACTTATTCGCTGGTGATCTTCGGCACCTTTCTTACCCGATCAGGTGTCCTCTCATCGGTTCATGCGTTTGCCCAGAGTGCAATTGGGCCAATGTTCTTCTTATTCATTGGAATTACTTTTATCACCTCGCTCTATTTGCTGCTCATGCGTTGGGAAAGCTTGAAGTCAGAAGGTCACATGACCTCGCTTCTTTCGCGAGAGGCGCTTTTCCTGTTAAACAATCTGCTGTTCATGAGTATTTTGGTGATCTGTTTTTGGGGGGTGATCTTTCCTTTGATCTCCGAGCTGGTGACCGGTCAAAAAGTGACGGTAGGTCCACCTTTCTATGAGAGGGCTACAGGACCCTTATTTGCCGGGTTATTGTTGCTTATGGGTGTAGCACCTCTCTCAGCCTGGCGGCATTCCACCGCGAAAACCCTGGGACGTGCGATCTGGAAACCAACCCTGTTTTCTCTCGTAGTCGGCCTCATTACGCCTTTTTTTCTCGGCATTCGGAGTTGGCCGGCTCTCTTAGGTTTTTTCCTGTCTGCTCTGGTTATTTCTGTGACTCTGTATGAGTTTTGGCGAGGCATCGCTGCAAGACACAGAACTCAAAATGAAAGCTATTTTACTGCGCTGCGGCGGATGACGACACGCAACCGCCGCCGATATGGCGGATATATCATCCACCTGGGGGTAGTCTTGATGGCAATCGGCATCATTGGGATCGAAATCTTCCAGACGGAGACCCAGGGTTCGATTCCTCAAGGCGGCTCATTATCCCTGGGCGATTATTCCGTCACTTACAAATCTCTCGCAACATTCGATACCCCAGATGGGCGGAATGTGGCTCGAGCCGTGCTGAGCATCGAAAAGGACGGCAAGTTTGTCGGTGAATTGTATCCGCGCCGCGATTTTTATTTTGAATCACAGCAGCCGATGACTATTCCAGGCGTACGCACTACCTGGGAAGATGATCTTTATATCATCCTGGTAGATTGGCTACCGGTTTCTTCCCAGGGTGCGACCTTCAAAATTTATCAAAATCCCTTAGTGAACTGGCTTTGGCTTGGCGGTTTAATCTTTATCCTGGGGACATTGGTTGCTGCCTGGCCGGACAGAGAACGCGAGCTTGAAACAGAACGCGTCCGTTGGCGCGATTACGCCAGCGCAGAAGCATCGTAACTCATTTGATATTTGTTGTGATGAATAAAGAACATGTTTTTTCGGTAATCCTTGCCTTAATCTTCGCAGTCTTGTTTTTTCGGATCGTTGGAGCTCAGGAACCGCCGCCGTCGACAATTATAGTCACGGACGACGAGGTCAATGCAATTGCCAGGCAAATGTACTGCCCGGTCTGCGAAAATACACCTTTGGATGTCTGTCCAACTCAAGCCTGTGCTGAGTGGCGAGAATTGATCCGAGAAAAGTTGTCCGAAGGCTGGGACGAGAGGCAAATCAAGGATTTTTTTGTGGAGCGATTTGGAGATCGGGTGCTTGCCTCTCCGCCAGCAAGAGGGTTAAATTGGCTGGTGTATTTATTTCCTCCAATAGCATTCCTGGCAGGGATTTTCTTGCTCTATAAGGCATTCCGTAGCTTCCAAAAACCCGTTGTTCTATCTCAAAAAGTGGACAAGGAAAGCCCAGACACCAATCTGGACCCTTATTTAGAGCGACTTGAAGAAGAACTACGGAATCAGAAGGATTAGTAATGTCCCTGGATATTGAAAATAAATCTGACCTTGAGCCAATGAAGAATTCTCGACCGCAATGGGGGCGAATTCTCGCCTGGTTTGGCTTGGGAGTTTTATTGATCCTCTTGTTTCTGGGATTGTTAAAGGCGCAAAAAGGTCAAATGAAGGTAGGCGAGAAAGCTCCACGTTTCAGCCTGACTACTTTCGACGGTGAGCTGATCCAACCAGAAGATATGAAGGGTAAAGTAGTTTTGTTGAATCTCTGGGCATCCTGGTGTAAGCCATGCGAACAGGAAGCCGCAGATCTGGAAACAGCCTGGAGGTATTACCAACCGCGCGGGGATGTCCTTTTTCTGGGCGTTGCCTGGACAGACACGGATAAGAAATCACTTCAATATCTGGAGAAATATGATATCAGCTATCCCAATGGACCGGACCTTGGCACCCGCATCTACCAGGCATTTCGGGCAACAGGAGTCCCTGAAACTTATATAATCGATAAAAATGGCAATCTCGCAAATGTTAAAATCAGCCCTTTCGAATCGGTCGCTGAGATTAAACAAGTCGTGGATGAAGCACTGGAACAATAAAAACTATGGAGATCGGATCCATTTTTCTCATTATTGCCTTGCTTTTGCTGGTGGGCTTATTTGTCAGTCGGCCGTTCATGGAGGAGAAGCCGGTTAAATCTTATGCCGTTAACATTCAGGAACACGAACGATCAGCGCTTTTAGCCGAGCGAGACAGGCTTGTGACTGCCCTCAAAGAGCTGGAATTTGACAATCTTCTTCATAAAATACCTGATGAAGATTATCCTAATCAAAGAGCAAGATTATTGGAGCAGGGCGCAGAGGTGCTGCGTAAGCTAGACGATATCCAATTGAATGATGATACAGGATTGTTGGTTGAAGTCCAAACGGAAGCGTTCATGATCTCCAAAGCCGGATTCGAATTCTGGTGCGTATGCAAATAAAGGAAATGGTCATACAACTCCTGGAAATGGAGCAGGAGTGGTCGCCGCGGTGGATGATGACATGGAAGTCCTTCTATCGGATCGAAGGCGCCTCCGCAAGGAAAAATCTGCTGGATTCTGCCCGAAGTGCGGTCGCCCCCTGCAAAAATCCGACCATTTTTGCCCTAAATGTGGGGCGAGAATTCAGCCATGATGATCCTTGTCATGGAAATCCATGCGGCTCTGGAAAATCATTAATTATGAAGCTCACGCTTGCTGTATTTTTGATTTTTACCGCTTTACTTCTTTCAAGCTGCAATTTCTCAATGGCAGCGGATGTGACGCCGCCGCCGGGTTTTCAACAACAGCAGGTTGCCGCTGTCCCAGCAGTTACGACTTCGGGTCCAATTTATCCACTGGTCCCTCCTGACGCATCAGCAGGTAAACCGATCTATCTCGAAAAATGTGCACCATGCCATGGGACTACAGGTTTGGGTGACGGACCGAGAGCCGGCGATTTGCCAAACCCTGTTACACCTATTGGATCTCTGGATGTTGCCCAAAAAGCAGTTCCAAGTCAATGGTTCAAAATCACCACTCAAGGTAATCTTGAGCGTTTCATGCCGCCATTTTCAAGCCTGACGGATCGAGAACGTTGGGATGTCGTCGCATATATGTTCAGTCTGTCAAGCAATCCAATTCCGTCTGCACAAACCAAAGAGGTTTTTCAGACAAACTGCGCTCGCTGCCACGGCGAAGACGGTCAGGGTAAGGGCCCTGATGCCAAAGATTTAGTACCGCCTGATTTTACTCGTTTAGATTTTTTTGCCGGCAGCTCGCTTACCGACTTCTTCCAAACGATTGCTGCCGGTTCGAGCCTGGGTATGCCCGCTTTTTCTGAAACTCTTTCTGAAGACCAAATTTGGGCATTATCAAATTATGTACGATCCTTTGGTTCACAGACAAGTCTTGTCGAAGAGTCAGCGGGGACACCAGAGCCATTCTTGAGCGTTGCCACCGAAGAAGCTGTCCAACTTTCCACTACGGAACCGTTTTCAAATACTCCAGGCAGTGGTTCTGTGACGGGGATGTTGATGAATGCATCCGGTGGCTCGATTTCGGCCGGTCAACAGGTGATGCTGCATAGCTTTGACCAGATGCAGCTTGTCTACACAGCAACCACGCAAACCCGGTCGGATGGGACATATGCGTTCGATAATGTCTTAATTAATTCAGGACGAAGTTTCCTTTCGACGGTAGACTACCAGGGAGTTGTTTACAGCTCGGAATTCTTAACTGCTGAAAAACCTTCCAGTTCGATTGAATTACCAATCCAGGTTTACGATTCAACCAGTGATGCTTCGATATTATCGATGGACCGCCTCCACTTTTTCTTCGAGTTCCTGGACCCTTCGACCGTTCGGATTATTGAGCTGTATGTCATCTCGAATCCTTCGATGTCAACCCTGGTTGCTTCAGAGATTGGAAAACCTGTGGTTAATTTCTCTCTGCCCAAAGGCGCCAGCGGGGTGGAATTTGATGATAGAGAAAGTGGCGGTCGGTTTGTGCTCACGGATGTTGGTTTTGGAGACACACTGCCCGTAAGACCTGGCTCGGGGGCTTATCAAGTCATGGTCACTTACCAGATGCCTTTTAACCGGGAATTAGACCTTGATCGAGAATTTCTGATGGATACGAACGCAGTGGTTATTCTTGTCCCGGAGGACAGCGTAAAGGTCAAAGGAAAAGGGATTCAGGATGCTGGCTCTCGAGATGTCCAGGGTGTGCCCTATCATATGTATAATGGGGGGCGTTTCCAAAAAAATGATAGATTGCGTCTGACTATTACCGGACATCCATCCGCAGGAAGAACAACCCTGGCAGGAAATCCGAAAAAAAACCTGATGGTCGGATTAGGTGCACTGGGGATGGTCTTAATCCTGGCGGGTGTTTGGCTTTATCAAAGAAATCGTCCTATTAAAGCTATCCAGACGAAAGATGAACTGGCAGACAATCATGAAGACGAAAGTGCCGAATCGATGATGGACGCAATCCTTGCGCTGGATGATCTTTACCAGGAAGGACGGCTCCCAGACGAAGCCTATATTCAGCGTCGCGGGGTCTTAAAGGCTCATCTGTCTGAATTAATTGCAAAAAATGGTTGATCTGAGGATGATCGAAGTTCGCAGGTTGGCCAAACGGTTTGGATTGAAAACCATTCTCAAAGACCTGGATTTCCACGTCGAAGCAGGAGAATTTGTGGCATTATTAGGACCTAATGGAGCAGGTAAGACGACTTTCCTCCGTATTCTTGCCTCGTTATCCAGGCCAGCTTCGGGAGAAGTCAGAATTTCTGGCTCATAGGTTGCCTCAACAGGCCGCTGCCGTCCGACATAGTCTGGGAGTAGTATCGCACCTGCCGCTCCTTTATGGAGATTTGACCGCAGAGGAAAACCTGCATTTTTACGGCAGAATGTATGGAATCCAGAACCGTGAGAATCGTGTGCAGGAAGTATTATCGCTGGTTGGCCTTCTGCCCCGACGGCGGGACCTGGTAAGAACATTTTCCCGCGGCATGCAGCAGCGTCTGGCTATTGGCAGGGCGGTTCTCCACGATCCGGAAGTGATGCTGTTCGATGAACCGCATACTGGGCTGGATCAGGATGCCAGCGTCATGCTGGATAATGTGATGCGTGAAGTTGCTGCGCGCGGCCGAACTGTTGTCATGACATCGCACGATTTAGCGCGCGCTGCGGACCTGGCAACTCGCTTTGACGTGCTTTCGAGAGGAAGAATTGTCGCTTCCGTATTACGAGAAGAAATTCCTTCCGAGGACCTCCTAAAGTTTTACCGCCAGGCTGTCAACGGACAAAATCGCCGGGATGAGGAACTTGCCTCCGCATCATCGGCGGGAAAAACTAGCATGAAAATTGACGAGCAATCTGCGGAAATAGGAAACCGATTACAAGCCTTGAGCCAACCGTCCCAAGACTATTTTCGCTCAGTCTGGGCGATCCTCTGGAAAGACCTGGCAGCTGAACTTCGCAGCCGTGAGCTGCTTTCGGCGATGCTCGTTTTTTCCCTGCTTGTGATCATGATCTTTAACTTTGCTCTGGAGCTGGATGCCAGGACACGTTACAGCGTGACATCAGGTGTTTTGTGGGTCACTTTTGCATTTGCAGGAACTTTAGGGCTCAACCGTTCGATGGCGATGGAAAAAGACCGTGGCTGTCTCGATGGCTTACTGCTGGCTCCTGTTGATCGAAGTGCGATCTTCCTTGGTAAAGCTTTAAGCAATCTGGTTTTCATGTTAATCGTCGAGGCAATTGTGCTTCCTGTTTACAGCTTGCTCTATAATATTAATCTGTTCAATCCTGGGTTGATCGTCGTAATCCTTTTGGGCTCGATCGGCTACGTTTCTGTCGGTACGCTGCTATCAAGCATGACTGTCCAGACTTGGACCCGCGACGTTCTTCTACCGATCTTGCTTTTTCCGGTTGTGATCCCTCTGTTCATTGCAGCGGTCAAAGCAAGTAGTGGTTTCCTTCAGAATCTGAGACTTTTCTGAGATAAAACCCTGGTTAAACCTGCTGGTTGTATATGATCTGATATTTACAGCTGTTGCTTTTATGGTGTTCGATTTTGTCGTTGAGGAATAAACCTTTTCAATTCGCAATTGTGGATCTAAAAAATAAGAATTTACCACCTGCCGGATGATGAGAGGAGTATTTATGGAACCTAAACCGCGATTGCTAGTGATCCTGGATGGGATCATGGTTGTATTGCTTCTGGCTGCATCAGCCATGGTCTTCTTTTTTGCGCCTGTCGAAGCTGTAATGGGTCAGGTGCAGAAAGTCTTTTATTTTCACGTCTCTGCTGGCTGGGTTGGGATGCTGGCATTTTTGGTCGCTGCGATCTCCGGAATTTTTTACTTGAAAACCGGCGAACCGCGTTGGGATATCAGTGGATTGGCATCCGTTGAGATTGGATTGGTGTTTGCCTTTATTAACGTTGTTACAGGATCGATTTGGGCCAGACCGATCTGGAATACGTGGTGGACCTGGGATCCTCGCCTGACCACGGCCACCATAATGCTGATGATTTATGCCGCATATTTAATGCTTAGGTCTGGGATTGACGACCCAGATCGGCGTGGGCGATTTGGAGCCATTTACGCGATTGTCGGCTTTTTAAGCGTCCCGCTGACCTTTTTTTCTGCCCGTTTGTTCCGAACCATTCATCCGATCGTAATCGGCTCAAATCAGCCCGGCTCTGCAGGTGCTTTTGATATGTCGCCGAAGATGTTACAGACTTTCTTGTTCAGTCTGTTGACGTTCACATTCATCTTTGTCGATCTACTGTGGCACCGGATTCGGCTTGGAGGGCTGCAAGCCAGGGTGGAACAGTTAAAGATGAAGCTTGATAAGTAAGCTGGAGAGGATCACCGAAATGTACTTGCTGCAGGATGGACCCGCTCAGACCAGCGAATACATGATCGCTGGTTATATGGTTATTTTTGGGATGATGGGATTATATTGGCTCAGTATTGTCATAAGAAGGCGCAACCTGATTCGTGAGCTGGAAACCCTTAAAGAGATCGACGGAGAGCTGAAGTAAACCAGCCGGTTTTCCCAGTATTTTTATTTGAATATACTCAGCTTTAATTTTCTATTAATGGGTATGATCCATCTGGATATGAAAGAATGCACCGAATAGGCTGGCTGCCTGGAGAACTAATCGTACGATCCACCACCCTTCTGGCAGCAACCATTCCGGAATTTTGAGCAGGATTGCGAAAAAAAGTCCAAATAAGCCCCAACGGTAGCCGCTTCTTTCGCCGTAATATTTACTCCCAAAAAAGCGGAAAAGCCAGAACGCGCCGATCGCAATTAGGACGACGAGCACCAGTCCCAGGAAAATAATAAAGCTAACTGCTGTGATCGGATCATGCAAGCTGGAAGGATCGGCAACAACCGATCGGATATCTCCGGTCTTTATAGTAAGGGATAAGCAGGTTCAGGATAGCGTCTGTGATCGTGAAACAACCCACTGCGATCGCTGAGAGCAAAACCGCACTCTTTGGGCTTTTTTCGAGCTTCATCAGACCTCGATCGTGCCGCTGAACACTTTCTCAGCCGGTCCTGTTAGATGTAATTCCAAATTCTCGGATATGTCCACCTTTAAGTCACCGCCAGGATTATGCACAACTATCCGTCTTTCGCATAACCCCTGTGCGAAAGCTGCAGCGGCAGCGGCGCAGCTGCTGCTACCGGATGCCAGCGTGTATCCTGCCCCGCGCTCCCAGATTTCGATCTGCAAATGATGTGGATCGAGTACTTTGAGGAATTGGACATTGGTTCGGTTGGGAAAACGAGGGTGATTCTCCAACAAAGGGCCAATTTTTCGAGCAATTTCAGGTGTTGGATCTGGACAGGTCACGACGCAATGTGGATTTCCCAGACTCAACGAGCAGAAATGAAGGATTTCGCCTTCCAATTCTAGGGTCTCAAACAGGTCGGCATTTAGAATTCTGGATATTATCTATTTTCTGCCTGTCAAAAACGGCACGTCCAATGCTGATCCTGATCAACTTTCCGTTATCGATGACTTGGGCTTGGACGACACCCCCAATCGTCTCAATGCTGAAACACTTTGAACGCCGTGGCTCAGCGTTGATATTTTCAACATCAAGCTTCTCTTGATCCCAGAGAAAGCGCGCAAAAATTCGTAATCCGTTTCCACTCTTCTCTGCTTCGCTGCCGTCGGGATTAAAAATCCTCAATCCGAAGTCCGCTTTTTCCGAAGGAAGGGGTCCAATCAATATCCCATCGCTGCCAATGCCGTAGCGGCGGTCGCAAAGTCTGTGGATTCGTTGAGAACTTAAAGAACTCCAGCGATGACTCTGGTTCAAACACCAGATAGTCATTTCCTAGAGCTTGATATTTGTGGAATTGGATCAGGTTTAATCGGTCCAATGTCTAGAGCTCGAATCCCTCAACCCGAAAATCAGCTCGAAGAGCTTCTGGTAATGAATGCTTCAAGCGTTCCGCTTTATGGATCGCAGCTCTCAACCAGTGGTCTTCATTCAGCAGCATGTTCAATTCATCAACTGTCACCCAACGCAATTCCGAATGTTCCTCGCTGTATTGTAGGTCGGATTGCGGCAATAAGGTGCATCCAAAAATGACGCCGAGGAGCTCATTTTCTGGAACTAGCTTCGCCGCGGTAAAAATGTGTGATTGCAACGATGAACTCAATTTGGACCTTTGCCCTAAGCTCTTCACGGACTTCACGATGGAGAGCTGCTTCAAAGCCCTCGCCCTGGTCGACGCGACCGGTGACACAATCCCAGTCTCCCGCTTTGAAATCTCGCTGATCTGATCTGCGCAGCAGCAGATATTGATCTGTATCCGGTTTCCAAATCAATCCGGCAACCCCACCTAAAAAATGTCCAATCATCCCTGGTTTTACCGTTTTATATTGCGAATGATTCAGCGAGCCAGATCAATTGATCTTCGAAAATCGCGTTTGAAGGGCGTGAGTAATATAATTTTCCCAAAGTGGTGACAACGAATTATAAGTTAGCACATGAGAAGAGAATGTCTGCATGATCAGCTGCCCACCCAGGCAGACAGTTGACACTCCATGCGAGCCTCGGTGTGTTGGCAGTTGTTCCAAGCAGCAGCTCAGCCTGGCTGTCAGGTGCTAATCTGACAAGATCGCCGGTATCGTAAAGTTTCACTCCTGAAGAATCCCACCAAAAACCTGTTGAGGAGGAAAAATTTAGAAGGCGGTTTGGATTATTGAGAATTGGGTGGTCTGGGGATAGCGGGAAAAATACTGCACCAGCCGGGGGAATGCCAACCCAATTTTTTTCAAATTCCACTCCGCAGCGTGATAGTAATTCACTCGCCGAAGTATTGTATGTGCCATCCAGATACCATTCTTCGATGATTATGGATGTACCCCGGTCTATGGCTTCCAAAACATCCGAGTACACATTCACTTTCATGCCCTCTTTATCTTCTGCGGCGATGATGATCAAATCCCACTGCCCGCCATCAGCAGGTCCTTTTTCCAGGTCGTCTAGAAGCCAACCAAAAGCGCTGCCGTCATCTTTATAGCTGAGCCCCATCTTATCCAGCGTCGGACTGACATAACGGACCGTGTCCAGTCGAGCGATCATATCTTCGTAAAGCAAGATTTTCGCAGAAGGCAGCCATTTTTGAAATGCAGCTTGTTTATCCGGATCCAGTTGGGAAGGTTCGACAGGAGCAACTGTGGTTGGGGTTGAGACTGCCGGGCTGACTGGTGTCTCAACAACGACTTGTGAGTTTACGGTAGCAGCGGGAGTGGGGTTTGGAATTGGAGTTGCTGCGCCGTTAGAGAATGCCTGCTGGGTCTTCTCCAGGTCTCGCTCCAGAAGCTGCTGAGCCAGAAGAGTTTGTTTGACACTGACTTCCAGTTCCGTCCCTCTGAGCTCGGTCTGTTTCGCCGATTCGCCTGCGTTGATCGGCAATAAATTGCAGCTTGCGAATACTGTTGCCAGTAAACAAGTGACGACGATCGAAAAAATTCGATAGGTTGAAATCGATAATCGGATTGAAGGTTTCATTCAGAAAATCCTTCTGATTCATGCACCAGCATTATTTTCAGATGTTTCAGTCCTGACATTTTCTAATAGATGAACCATAGTGCTGGACTTAAAATCGGTATCAGAATGGTGTTTACTCGAGCCTGCAGCTATCTGATAGTAGACGATGTCATATGACGATGATAAGGAAAGGATCGAAATCCAATCGAAAAATTGTCAAGAAGAATTATACCCGCTCCTTTCTAAGCTGGAATAGACAATAAGTCAGACCGACTTTGTCTTTCAGAAGCTTCGCTTGCTGTTCAATCGGAGCGCCCAGCAATTTTTCAATAATCAATCCATCAATATCACACATTTCCGGGTGGTTTTTTATGACTTGTGCATACGGGCAGTGCGCCAGGATTATTCGAGGTGCTTCAATATGCGCCTCCCAGCGGGAATAATAATGAAACTGGTTCAAAGTCTGGGTCAATTGATTTAACCTGCGAGTAAAGTTTTGAGGAAATTGCCCCGCTTTCTGTGGATTTTCCCGCAGGTTTTTCCATGCTCATCGCCATATTTCTGGCGATTTCTTTCATAAAATCAGATGATGGTTTATCGCCTGGAATTAAAAAAACGAGCTGAAGGAGTGCTTCTGCCAGAGTATGCAGATTGTCTCCCAGGACCTGGTTTGATAATGAATAAACTCGTTCCGGACGGCCTTTTCCAGGCCGCTTCCGATAATCAACCACGGCGATTAAGCCTTGCTCATGCAGTTGGGTGAGGTGATACCGCGAGTTGGCTTTCGTCATTCGAAACGCCAGGCTGATCTCTGCTGCAGAAACTGCGCGATGAGATTGGATGAATTCAAGAATTCGCTGCCGGACAGTCTTCACTATGCTATTATAACTTTTCAAGTCAAATACGTCAATAAATATTTGCGTTTATTGAGGTTGACCATATTTTTAAAGGGAGTATAATAAGCACGGTATGCTCACATGGGATGATTCATATGCCATTGCACAGGCACTGCGTTTCCAACATCAAGACATAGACCTTGATCAAGTATCACTCTCAATGATTTACGAATGGGTTTTAGAGCTTGGTGGGTTTGAGGATGAGCCAGAACTTGTAAACGATGAAATCCTGGAATCGATTTATCGAGAATGGTTTGAGGAGGTTAATTCCCTATGACTGACATGAAGCGAGAAAACATCAATTCAACGAAATATGACATTCCTCCTGAGCTGGCTGGTCAGGTGACAGTGACGACCCTGGATAAGATTTATAACTGGGGTCGGCGTTCATCGGTCTGGCCGCTGATGTTTGGACTGGCATGCTGCGCAATTGAGATGATCTGTGCAGCTGCCAGCCGATACGATATCGCTCGTTTTGGGATGGAGATCATGCGTCCGAGCCCCCGCCAATCTGACTTGTTGATTATTTCTGGGACTGTGACAAAAAAAATGATCCCGTTAATCGTCCGAATTTACAACCAGATGCCCGAGCCGAAATATGTGCTTGCGATGGGATCGTGCGCTTCTGGTGGTGGCCCTTTCAAAGAAGGCTATAATGTTGTCTCGGGAATTGACCGTTACCTGCCAGTGGATGTATATGTGCCGGGCTGCCCGCCGACGCCCCAGGCGCTGCTGCATGGCTTGATCACACTGCAGCGCAGGATTGATGCACAATCAATAAAAACTGCCCGCTGGTATGGAAAAGAACCAATCGAAGCAATTCCGGTGCCTGTTTTAGGACCAGATGTCATGGATCCGCGTCAATATGCCTTGATCAAAGAAGTTGCTGCTTTGCATAAGTCCGAGTTGGAAACCCAGGTTGATTCGTCCACGATTTCGGAACCAGCGGGATAAAGGAGACACAATGAGCGAACAGACCCTTGCTCCAGCTTTAGAAACATCGAACTATACGGATTTATCCGCTCGATTTCCGGATGCAGTATCTCAAGATACGCGCAAGGGATACCAGGGATTCCTCGTTGACCCTGCGAAGCTGATCGATGTTGCAACTTCGATCCGTGACGATTTTGGTTTTGATTTTCTCTCTTCGGTGACAGGCGTCGATTACCTGCCCGATGGATTCATGGAAGTCGTCTATCATGCATTCAAAACTACTGGCGGACCGGTGCTTGTATTTAAGACCCAGGTTCCGAGGGAAAATCCGGTTGTTCCATCCCTGGTACCCGTATATCCTGGGGCAGACCTGCAGGAACGCGAAGCCTGGGACCTGTTGGGCATTCGGTTTGAAGGACATCCTGACTTGCGCCGGATACTGCTATGGGAGGGTTTTGCTGGGCCACCCATTGAGAAAAGATTGGCAGGAGCCTTTCTTTGAAGATGAAGTCAAAGCCATTTAAAAGTCGCTGGCCGGAAGGGCGTGCTGCGCGGATCGAGGACAAAAATCCTTTCGCTAATAATATCGAATATCCAGTCGGTTTCGATCCAGATACCTGGGAAGCAGATGACGATGCTCGTCTCTATGAAAGCCTGAAGAAATCGATGAAGCGGAGCGATTCCGCCATGGATACAGAAGTCATGATCGTAAACATGGGACCGCAGCATCCTTCAACCCACGGCGTATTTCGGATCGCTGTCATGCTGGATGGAGAGCAGGTCGTTGCTCTAAAACCTGTGATGGGCTATCTGCACCGAAACCATGAAAAGATTGGAGAGCGGAATACTTATCTCCAGAATATGCCTTACACGGACAGGCTCGATTATCTCTCTTCAATGAGTAATAATTTCGGGTATGCGCTGACGGTCGAGAAGTTGATGGGGATCAAAATTCCTGAACGCGCCGATTACCTGCGCGTGATCATGGCCGAATTGGCTCGCATCAGCAACCACCTCTTTGCGATCGGTACATTCCTGAACGATCTCGGCGCTTATTTTACTCCGATGCTTTATGCAGTTGAAGAGCGTGAGCTGATCCTCGATATTTTCGAAGCTGTAGCGGGATCGCGGATGATGTGCAATTACTACCGCTTCGGAGGGGTTGCGCGTGATCTGCCAGAAGGCACAAAAGAAAAAATTTCAAAAATAGTCTACGAACGGCTGCCAAGAAAAATTGATGAGTTAGACCTATACTTGACGAATAACGAGCTTATCCGGACGCGAACAGAAGGTGTCGGTGTGTTCACCGCTGAACAGGCGATCGCGTTCTCTGCAGTTGGTCCGGTTTTGCGAGCATCTGGAGTTCCATACGACATCCGGCGAGCAGATCCTTACAGCATCTACGATCGCTTTGATTTCGATGTTGCAGTCAGATATCACGGTGACACGTATGACCGCTATTTAATCCGGTTAGATGAGATCCGCCAGAGCATCCGGATCATCCAACAGGCGATCCGCGATATCCCTGAAGGACCAATCCAGGAAGGAAAACCGCAGTACCAGGTGCGAGTCCCTGCAGGAGAATCTTATGGACGTGTGGATGGTCCGAAAGGCGAATTAGGGTTTTATGTCGTCTCGAATGGAAAACCCAATCCCTGGCGATACCATGTCCGTGCTCCATCCTTCATTAACCTGACAGGATATGAAGCGATGAGCGTTGGGAATAAAGTTGCTGACCTGGTAGCAATCCTCGGCTCGGTAGATATTGTGCTGGGTGAAGTGGATCGTTAGATTGAAACGCAAGCCATAGGAGTCTGATGACATGGATGGTATGGGAATCCTGAAAGGTTTAGGCGTCACGATGAAGCGGTTCGTCGATACCTATCTTGGACGATATCCGCTGGTTCGGAAGACGCTACTATTCTCCAGAAGGGATTGATCGAAGGCGTAGTGCGGAGACGTGCGGAGTTTTTACAGTCCAGTACCCGGAAGAAAAACTCCCGGTTCCAGAAGAATTCCGTTTTACTCCCTTCCTTGTGTACGACGAAGGTACAAATGGAGAGAAGCAGCTTCGCTGTACGTCCTGCGGCATCTGTTCAAAAGTCTGCCCTCCGCAGTGCATCTGGATTGTCCGCACAAATGACCCTGTGACAGGCCGTCCGGTGCCAGAACCAAAAGAGTTTTTCATAGATATCGATATCTGCATGAATTGTGGTTTTTGTGCAGAATTCTGTCCATTTGATGCAATTAAAATGGACCATGATTATGAATTGTCTGTTTATGATCGCCACGCGAAGAATATTCGCGATAAAGAGATGCTTTCGAAGCCTGTCTCCTATTATGCCCAGATCCGACCGGTAAACTATGGGCGTGAAGAAAAAGCCAGGGCGGAAGCGGAAGCCGCAAAAGCAGCCCGTCGCGCTGCTGCCAATTAAACTGAGAAGAAGGTAAAAAGATCGATGGAAATTACCCGTAATCAAGTGTTGAATGCGCTCAGCAAAGTCCAAGAACCTGAGCTTCATAGCGATCTGGTTGCATTGAATATGATCAGTGACATCGAAATTATTGATGACCTTGTTCGATTTACTGTTGTCCTGACTACCCCGGCCTGCCCAATGAAAAATCGGATTGAGCGGGAAGCACGCGAAGCAGTTGCAGCACTGCCTGGTGTCAAGCGAGTCGAGGTGAAATTTGATTCCAATGTCCCCAGCGATGGTAAGGCTCGAGGGTTGCTCGAGCTGCCCATTCGAAATGCCGTGGCAGTTGCCTCTGGGAAGGGCGGGGTTGGAAAAAGTACGATTGCAGTGAACATTGCTGTTGTTCTGGCAAAGAGCGGGGCGCGGGTAGGCTTGCTGGATGCCGACATTTACGGTCCAAACGTGCCAACCATGATGGGGGTGCACAGTCTACCAGAACCGAATCATGATAAACTCGTCCCGGCGGAAGCTTACGGCGTCAAACTGATGTCCATTGGTTTCCTGGTCAAGCCAGACCAACCGCTGATCTGGCGTGGACCGATGCTCCATTCGGCGATTCGACAGTTCTTAACCGATGTTGAATGGGGTGAGTTAGATTACCTGATCGTGGACCTGCCGCCAGGCACGGGAGATGCTGCACTCAGCCTGGCGCAATCGCTGCCATTGAGCGGAGGCGTAATCGTGACGCTGCCTCAACAGGTCTCACAGGATGATGCGCGCCGCGGGTTGGAGATGTTCCGCCAGCTTAATGTGGATATTCTTGGCGTGGTTGAAAATATGAGCTACTTAGAACTGCCAGATGGGACCAGGATGGATATTTTTGGTTCTGGAGGCGGCCGAGACCTGGCGAACAATGCCGGTGTATCCTTTATTGGCGCGATCCCGATCGATCCAATGGTCCGTCAGGGCGGCGATTCCGGACAGCCAGTCGTGATCACGAACCCAGACTCACCGGTCGCGAAAGCATTGATCAATGTTGCTGAAAATGTTGCAGCAAAAATCAGCGTTTCAGCCGTAAAGGGATCGAATTTTGTCCCCATCAATTTAATTGGGTAGAGAGGCTGAAGGAGTCTGGTTATGACGGATTGTTGATCAGACCCCTGTAAATTAATCATGGAACCGTATATTGTTGGTATCCGTTTTCAAAAAGTTGGGAAGGTATATCATTTTAACGCGAGTCACTGCAGCGACATTCAGGTGGGAGATTTTGCGATCGTCGAAACGAGTCGGGGTAGACAATTAGGTGAGATCATCCAGGTCGTCTCTGACCCTGTTCCTCCTCCGGAAGGGACATGGAAGCCAATCCATCGAAAAGCGACAGCCCGAGATCTGGTGCTGCGCCAAATCTGGCAGAAGAAAGAACTGGAAGCAACGATCAACTGCCGGGCTAAGTTAGCGGAAATTAAGATCCCCGGGGTGAAGATTGTCGGCTCTGAATTCACTTTTGATGGTGCCCGGTTGTCATTTTTATACAGTACAGAGTCAGAAAGTAAAATAGATTTACGGAAACTGAATACAGTCATGCAGCGCATGTACCCGCGCTCACGGGTTGAGATGCGACAGATCGGTCCGCGCGATGTGGCAAAAATGCTTGGGGGGATGGGTGCTTGCGGGCTGGATAATCGCTGCTGTTCCATGTTCTTGACTGAGTTCAGTCCAATATCGATCAAAATGGCAAAAGAGCAGGGCATCTCCCTGACGCCATCAGAAATCACTGGGATGTGCGGGCGGCTGCGGTGCTGCCTGATCTATGAATACGAACAATATGTCGAAGCGCGTAAAATTATGCCGAAACGTGGAAAACGAGTGGTCACACCGACAGGAGAAGGCAAGGTAGATGATGTTTTCCCATTGAAACAATCGGTGGTCGTGATTCTTGACAATGGGACTCGCAGTGAATTCGATCTGATGGATATTCAACCATACGATGAGCTCGAAGCGCTGCGTTCCAAAGCCCAACAACCGTGCAGCAAACATCCGAATGGTGAATGCGATTGTCAAAAAGATGATTTGCCAGGTACAAAACCAGAAATCCAGGTAAAACCCTCTAACGAGGGCGTAGTTCGTCCTTTCCCTCAAAGGGGGAAGAAATCCCGAAAACAAAGGGGCAAAATGTAGCCATGTTTGAAGATTGGTCCGTGCCGCAGAAAATACTTGTGATTCTCGCTCATCCGGATGATCCAGAGTTCTTCTGCGGAGCAACGATTTCCCGATGGACGACTGCTGGGCATCAGGTCACCTATTGGTTATTAACTTGTGGTGACAAAGGCGCCTCAGAGCCTGATACGATTCCTGGGGAATTATGCAGTGATCGGCGTGTAGAACAACACGCTGCAGCTGCAGTCCTGGGTGTCAGCGATGTAAATTTTCTCGAGTATCCGGATGGTTATCTGGTCCCAGACCTGGAGATGCGCCGCGAAGTCACCCGAATCATCCGGAAAGTTCGTCCGGACATCCTGGTCACATGCGATCCGAAAACGTTATATGTTGGCGATTTCCGGATAAATCACCCAGACCATCGTGCTGCCGGTCAGGTGGTCCTGGATGCTGTATTTCCGGCTGCTGGCAATCCGCTTTACTTTCCAGAGCTCCTTTGGGATGAAGGATTGCAGCCGCATACCCCCCGTGAGGTCTGGATATCCGGAACTCAGGAACCCAATATTCACGTCGATGTGACCGAACAGTGGCAAACCAAGCTGCGAGCTCTGTATGAACACGCCAGCCAGATCGGTGAACGTGAAGCGTTTACGGAGCGAATGATCAAGCGCCATACGGAAGACAGCACTCCTGAAAACCCACGCTACGAAGAGACCTTTCGAATGATCCGGCTCGCTTAGAATTTTCGAAAAAGGTAAAAATCCAGATGAGGATCCGTCAGACGGACAACCCGGGTATCTTGCCTTTGGCGCAGGAGCTGTTTGAATATACTCGCGGTTTGCGAAGAGATTTCCACCGTCACCCCGAGCTCGCATTCCATGAAAACCGCACGGCTGGGATTGTCGCGAATGAATTGTCAGCGCTGGGTCTGCAAGTAAAAACCGGGATTGCCGCTACAGGGATTTCAGCGACTGATCGAGGGCGATCATCCAGGACCCATTGTGATGCTTCGATTCGACATGGACGCATTGCCAATCCATGAAGAAAATCAGGTCGAGTACGCTTCGCTCAATCAAGGCGTAATGCATGCCTGCGGTCACGATGGACATACAGCCATTGGATTGACCGCGAGCTCGTATATTGGTTATGAATCGCCATCTTCTTTCCGGCACGATCAAATTGGTTTTTCAACCTGCCGAAGAAGGTTTGGGCGGTGCAGAGCAGATGATCAAAGAAGGAATTTTGGAGAAACCAAATCCCGATTATGCACTTGGTCTGCATCTATGGAACGAGAAACCTGCTGGGTGGGTAGGATTGAAATCAGGACCTATGATGGCCGCTGCAGAGACATATAAGATTGAAATTCGTGGAAAAGGTGGTCATGGGGCACTCCCGCACTTTGCAGTTGATCCGCTGCTTGCTTCAGCACAGCTTGTTGTTGGTCTGCAAAGCATCGTTTCTCGGAATGTCTCCCCGCTTCAAACCGCAGTTGTCAGCGTGACAATGATCCAGGGTGGAGAGACTTCGAATGTGATCCCACCGATAGTCTATCTTCAAGGGACGATCCGGACTTTCGATCCTGGCGTAAGGGAAACCGTCCTGGAGAGATTCGAACAAATCGTCTATGGTACGGCTGCTGTTTATGGTTGTGAAGCGACAATCGAGTATGATCCTTCAACCCCAGCGTTGAACAATCATCCGACCGTCACCAGAGCCGTCCTGGACACGATCATGGAAGTGTCCAAAGATGTTCAGATTGAGTCTGATTTTATGACCATGGGTTCCGAAGACATGGCTTGTTTCCTCCAAAGAGTGCCTGGTTGTTTCTTCTTTATTGGATCGTCGAATGCAGAAAAAGAATTGAATGCCCCTCACCACCACCCCCGATTTGACTTCGATGAGACTGTCTTGCCTAATGCTGCTGCCTTAATTGTTGAGGCAGCCTTCCGCATGGCAAGCATCTGATTTCCCTCTGTCACTCTTGTCTCCAGCGATTGTCCTTGACTTCGAATTTGATCGAGTGATATAATATGATTAGTCTGATTTATCAGATTAATACAATAAGTTTAGAGTGTCAATGCCAAAATTATCGTCTGACTTCCTGAATTACCTGGTCAACCACCCCTCCAATGGAGAAACGGACACAAGGGTGAACGCTGTTCAGAATCAGCTCCCATCACTGAGTGAGATGAGCAAAGAGCTCGGTGTCAGCGTATCTTTACTTCGCGAACAGTTGGAAGTAGCCAAGGCACTTGGTCTGGTCGATATCCGGCCTCGGACCGGGATTCGCCGTCTCCCTTATGCTTTTCTACCTGCAGTAAGGCAAAGTCTGTCCTATGCGATCGAGATTGATCGATCCAATTTTTTGGCATATTCGGATCTGCGTAATCATCTCGAAGCATCCTATTGGGATGAAGCAGCCCGCCTATTGACCCCTCCAGACCATGATATGCTCCAAAACCTTGTTGCGAGAGCCTGGGAGAAATTGTGGGGCACCCCGATCCAGATTCCACATGATGAACACAAACATTTGCACCTTGGCATCTACCGCCGATTGAATAATCCGTTTGTCACCGGATTATTAGAAGGGTACTGGGAAGCATACGAGGCGGTAGGTTTGAACCTATATGCTGACATAAGCTATCTCCAGGAAGTTTGGAACTACCACCAACAAATGGTTGAGGCGATTTGTGCTGGAAATTATCAAATGGGCTACGATCTTTTGGTGCGGCATCGCGATTTGCTGTATCAACTTCCTATCCCTCGAAGAGCCGAAGATGTTTCGTCTTAAGTAAAATTACGGATAATACTTGTTTCATCTCATAAAGGAGATTTTATGTCGTTGCCACAAGCCAGTGAAAACCTTTTCGGAATGAATGGAATAAGCCCAGTAGTAAATGATTTCTCAATCACAGTCGGGACTGTCAATGGTTCCGGGAGTCAAACTTCTAACCTGACGATCCTGCGGGCACTGTTTAAAATGGGTATTCCTGTTTCAGGAAAGAACCTGTTTCCTTCGAACATTCAAGGGCTTCCTACCTGGTATACCATTCGCCTCAGCAAGGATGGTTTCCTGGCCCGCCGAGAAGAACGGGAGATTGTCGTTGCGATGAATCCTGCGACATTTGCAGAAGATTTTCGGAGTGTAACGCCCGGGGGAGTCTTTTTCTATGCTGATGATGTCAATTTAGCAATGGATCGTAATGATATTGTCAAATATCCCATGCCTGTGAAGCGTCTGGTTCGAGAATCGGGCTCGGCGCCAAATCTTCGTGATTATATAGCAAATATGGTCTATGTCGGTGTGATTGCGCAGATGCTGAAAATCGATCTAGATGCAATTCGGCAGGCGCTTGATTTCCACTTTAAGGGAAAACCGAAGCCGATTGAATTAAATTTCAGCGTGATCCAGGTGGCCTATGAATGGGCAGGAGACAACTTGACCAAAACGGATCCCTTTGTCGTCGAACCGATGGATGCGACAAATGGATATATTATGGCGGATGGAAATACAGCAGCCGCGATAGGCTCCATCTACGGCGGAGTCCAATTTGCTGCCTGGTATCCGATCACACCTGCATCCAGCCTGGCAGAGACCTTGATTGAATATCTTCCTTTGCTCCGGAAAGATCCGATTGAGCCTGGGAAGAACAGCTTTGCGGTGCTCCAGGCAGAAGATGAGCTCGCTGCGATTGGTATGACGGTCGGTGCAGGCTGGGCTGGATTGCGCGCGATGACATCAACCTCTGGTCCGGGACTCAGCCTGATGGCAGAATACGCAGGGTTGGCCTATTTCGCCGAAGTACCGATCGTTGTTTGGGACGTACAGCGGGTTGGTCCGAGCACTGGTTTGCCGACGCGCACCGCTCAAGGCGATCTGACTTTCATCAACTTTATTGGTCATGGGGATACTCAGCAGGTGATGTTATTGCCTGGGTCTGTGTTTGAATGTTTTGAGTTCGGGTGGAAAGCCTTCGACATTGCCGAGCGGCTTCAAACCCCTGTATTTGTGCTCAGCGATCTTGATTTTGGAATGAACCAATGGATGACGCGCCCGTTCGAATACCCTGATACCGAGATGGACCGTGGTAAGGTGCTCTGGGAATTTGATCTGGAGGGCTGGAAAGGAAAGTGGGCTCGCTATCTGGATGTGGATGGAGACGGTGTTCCATACAGGACGGTGCCGGGAAATCGACATCCTCGTGCCCCTTACTTCACCCGTGGAACAGGGCATGATGAAGATGCTCGCTATTCGGAGGATAACCTGGTCTGGCACGATCTCTTGGAGCGGCTGAAGAAGAAATTTGAATATGCCCGCCAATTTGTCCCAGAACCATATATTGAAGAAACAGAAGGGGCAGAAATTGGCGTGATCTCGTTTGGATCGACGGAACCGGCAATAGCCGAGGCGCGTGCTCGATCTTATCAACCAGGGAATAAAAACCGATTTCCTTCGGATTCGAGCAATTCCCTTTACCGACCAGGTTAGAAAATTTCTGCAGGATCATAAACGGAATTATGTCGTGGAAATGAACCGGGATGGTCAGCTCCACCAATTATTGTCGTTGGAAAATCCGACTCAAGTCTCTGTCTTTGAAATCAATTGCTTATACAGATGGCTTGCCATTAACAGCACATTTTGTTGTGGACTTAATTTTGCCGAGGAGATAAAAATATCATGACTGATCAATCAACCATGACTAGAGGCCAGGTTAATTCGGCAGGCCTGAGCAAATCTGATTATCGCGGTAATCCGAGTACATTATGCCAGGGCTGCGGGCATAATTCAATTTCCAGCCAGATCATCGCAGCCTGTTATGAGCTGGATATTATCCCGGAAAATATTGTGAAGTTCAGTGGAATCGGTTGTTCAAGAGAGTCCAACTTATTTCTTGAATCGCTCATTCGGGTTTAACGGGCTGCATGGCCGCATGCCGTCCCTGGCAACCGGTGCGCTATTTGCAGATCATACCTTGAAAGGTTTCGCAGTCAGCGGTGACGGTGATTTTGCCAGCATCGGGATGGGACAATTCAAGCATGTGCTTCGGCGAAACTTACGGCTGGTATATATTGTCGAGAACAACGGGGTGTATGGTCTGACGAAGGGTCAGTTTTCTGCAACAGCCGAGACCGGTCTGTATCTGAAGGGACAGGGTTCAAATCCCTACATGCCGGTCGATATCGCCTGGGAAGCGCTCGTGGGAAATGCGACTTTTGTCGCACGCTCGTTTGCTGGCGATCCAAAGCAGGTGAAGGAATTGATCAAAGCAGCCCTCAGCCATGATGGAATCGCGGTGCTGGATATCATCAGTCCTTGCGTGACGTTTAATAATAAAGATGACACGGTTCACTCATACGCCTGGGGGAAGGGAGCATGAAGTCGCCTTGCATGAATTGTCCTTTGTCCCCCGGGCGGAAGAAATCCTCGTGGAATACGAAGAGGGAGAAGCCAAGGAAGTCACAATGCATGATGGCTCAAAGGTGATCTTAAAGAAACTTGAGCATGATTATGACCCTTTTAACCGGGCGGAGGCAATGCGGATGCTGGAGGAGGCCAATGCGAAACAGTGGCTTCTGACGGGGTTAATTTATATCAATCCTCATCAGCCATCCTTGATGGATATTTATAATCTTACAGATACACCTCTCAACAGGCTGGCTCCGGATCGTCTGCGCCCGCCCCGTGAGAGCATCGATATGGTAAACCGATTAATGTTTTAGGAGAAATGGCTGGATCAGCACGAACAGATACAGCACCAGCGAATAGTTTGAGCTAAATACTATTTTGTAGTCATCACTTCATCAGAAAAACCAAAAATGGAGTGAATAAAAAAAGAATTAGGAGAGGAGTTTATCATGACAGAAGATCCGAAGACCAAAGGTATTCTGGACACAGCGTTAAACATGGTCTCAAGCCGCGATGAAAAGGCAGCACTTGAGGAAGCAAAAAAGCAAATTGCCGAATTGCAGAAAAAAGTCGCGGGGCTTGAAGCTGCATTGGCAACAACTCAATCTGAAAAAAAGGTTGCCAGCGAAAAAGCAGTTGAGCTTCAGCAGCGTCTTTTAAAGACCGAGTGGAAAGCCAAATTGTATGATGATGAACAGGCTCGAAAGGCTGGGAACACCGCAGCTGCCGCTGCTGAAGCAGCCAGCACGCTTGAGATGCACACTCTAGCAGATGATGAGTTTTTGAGTTACCTTGCCCTCAAATATTACGGACATGCGACCAAGAAATATTGGACTGTGATATACGAGGCAAACAAGTAAGCGATCGGTAGCAATCCTAATAAAGTCCGTCCTGGCACTGTGCTGAGAATCCCGGTATTGCCTCCTGAAATGAAAAAATGAAGGGCGAGATGCAAGAAACAGAAACACAGCTGTCCAATCTGTTTCAGACTGTAGGCAGAGTTCTGAAAGAGAATCAGGAATCGCTCAACGCTGCAGATGAGCTCAACCACAACCATGGCGACAATATGGTTGCTAACTTCAGGATAATTTCAAGGGCTCTGACAGAAACAGAAGGCGAGACTCCTTCAAAACAATTGGACTTTGCCAGCCAGAAATTAAAAAAGAAGGCACAATCAGGCTCTGCTCAAATGTATGCAGAGGGTTTGGCTCGGGCAGCGAATCAGCTCCAAGGTCAGGATGCGATTACTTCAAAGAACGCGATGAGCCTGGTACAGTCGCTCCTGGGAGGCGGCGCCACTGCCGAGATGGAGCCAGCTGCTCAGGATGACTTGATGGCAGGCATCTTAGGCTCCCTCACAAATTCATCTTTTTCCACGACTCAATCTACCCAGCAGATTGAGTCAGCTCCACAAGATCAGCTGGGTGAATTGCTGGGCTCGCTGTTAGGTGGCGCAGCCTCACCGCAACAAAGTGAACATTCAGCTGGAACAGGATCATCGGATTTGCTGAGTGGTTTGATGGGATCTCTGCTTGGAGGAAGTACACAGTATCCTGCACCTGAACAGTCCCCCATTCCCCAAACATCAGATCCTTTGAGCAGCTTAATGGGTGCATTGATGGGTGGGAACACATCTCAACCATCTGCCTCGCATTCAAGTGAAGGCCAATCTGAAGGGGGGTTGAACCTGAATACCTTGTTTACAGCTGGTTTGGCTTATTTGCAGGCCAACCAGCAGGGTGCTTCGACTGGCGAGGCTCTGGTTCAGGCTGTTTTAGCAGGAAGCCACATGAACACATCGCCTCATCACTCCCAGTCGGGACATATGGTTGCGAGTACTCTAATCAGCACCCTGGGGAATATGTTGAGTGGAAAAGGGCAGGATTAAGCTTTCGAAAAACCTTTTTCAAGTGATCTATAAACCAGAGGAGGGGTCAGGCCTTACTGACCCCTTCCTGATTGGATTGGTTTGAAATTAATTTATACTAAGAAGATTCTCTTAATATTTTCGAACTTAACCTGTGCTGTGGGTACAAAGCGGGATAGTGTTCGATGGTATAATCCCTGGCGGCATGTTCGAGTAGCACGGAAGTGGACCCTTTTCACCTTTTATCATCGACTTGCTAGCATGACTTCTTAGAGGAAGCCAAATTGGCATTTAAACCGCTCGACTGGTTACTAGGGTTCTTCTCCCTCGATATCGGCATTGATTTAGGCACGGCGAATACCCTTGTCAATGTCCGCGGCAAGGGTATCACAATCAATGAGCCTTCCTGGGTTGCGATTGATAAACGTACTCGACAGCCGCTGGCGATCGGAGCGGAAGCCAGGGAGATGGTCGGTCGTACACCTGCAAATGTCATTGCAATCCGACCACTGCGAGATGGAGTTATATCAGAATTTGAGATCACACAGGCGATGCTGGAATACTTTATTGGGAAAGCGCACGAACAAAGTATTGTTCCGGTACCCCGTCCGAGGGTGATTGTTGGAATCCCTTCTGGTGTTACGGAGGTCGAAAAGCGCGCTGTTTATGATGCTGCTATGTCCGCCGGGGCACGTGAAGTCGGGTTGATCGAGGAACCGGTCGCGGCAGCGCTGGGTGCGGGTTTACCCGTTAACGAAGTACGCGGGACCATGATCATTGATATCGGAGGCGGTACTTCAGAGATGGCGATCATCTCCATGGGCGGTGTTGTTGTTTCCCGCTCATTGCGTGTCGCCGGTGATGAGATGGATGAAGATATCGTGCAGTATGTTCGATCGAAGTACAACTTGCTGATCGGTGAGCGAATGGCTGAACAGGCAAAAATTTCTATCGGATCGGCTTATCATCTGCCTGAAGAAAAAACGATGCTCTTGCGCGGACGGAATTTAGTGACTGGTCTTCCAGAAGCGATTGAAGTCTCATCTGTTGAGATTCGAGAAGCGATTTCCGGCTCGGTGCAGACGATAATTGACACAGTTCGCGATGCGCTGGACGAAGCACCACCGGAGATCATTGCCGATTTGATGGAAACGGGCATCTGTATGGCTGGGGGGACTTCGATGCTTCAAGCGTTGGATAAAAGGCTGATGGAAGAGCTGCATATCCGCTGCTGGGTTGCGGATGATCCGATGAGCTGTGTAGCCCGTGGCGCTGGTATGATCCTGGAACAATATGATGTCTTAAGGAATTTACTGGTAGGATTAGAGCGGGGCAGTACTCGGCATCGCTAATGAATATGTCTCCCTCTCGCACATGGCAAACAGCCGTGCTGGCGTTTTTAATTATCGGCACGATTGCATTGGCTCTAGGTGGTTATTTGACCCCTTTGACGCGCATAGTCATGGCTCCAGTCATCAGTGCCCAAACCTGGCTATCGACCCGGTTTACTGCGATTAATAACTATTTAAATTCGCCACAGGACCTGGCAGAGCTGCGCAATCAAAACCAGTCCCTGGAAGTAGAAAATGCGCGCCTGGAAGCTGAGATCATCAACCTTGAACAACAGCTTTCAGAAACGAACATCCTTTCAGCGTTGGTTGATTTTGCTCGCGTCCATCCAGAAAACAGATATGTTGCGGCCTCAATCATAGGACGGGATCCCAGCCCATTTGTCAAATATGTAATAATTAATCGAGGTTCAGATGATGGGCTGCGCCGAGGGATGCCAGTCGTTACTTCCCAGGGATTGGTTGGCAGGGTGGCAGCTGTCACTGCCGGAGCAGGGCGGACCGAATTGATCACAGATCCTGCTTCCTCTGTAAATGTTCGTGTGGAACCATCTGGGGCGCAAGCTGTGCTGTTGGGAAGCGTCACTGGTGATTTGACCCTGGATATGATTCCTCAATCAGCTGCGGTGCAGGTTGGCGATTTGGTGTTGACCTCAGGTCTGGGAGGCAATTACCCGGGAGACATTTTAATTGGTCAGGTAACCAGTGTACGCAAGCGTGAGACAGATCTTTTTCAAAGTGCAGCAGTTCAGCCGGTTGTGGATTTTTCTAATTTAGAAATCCTGCTCATCATCACGAACTTCCGACCAGTTGATATTGGACCGCTCGTGCCCACAGCTGCAGCGCCGTAACGAGATGGAGGTTCTTCTCGCCGTACCGATTCTGATATTGCTGTTGATTATCCAGACAGCGGTGCTCAACCAGATCCCCCTGCTTCAAGGATCGGCTGACTTGATCCTTTTGGCATTGGTAGCTTGGTCGCTCCAAAAGAATGTCCGCTCAGCCTGGATTTGGGCGATTATCGCAGGTTTAATGGTAAGTTTTGTATCAGCGTTACCTTTGGGAGTGTATTTAATCGGGTATTTAATTACAGTAGCAATCGGATTCTTAATCCGCCAGCGTGTTTGGAGTTTACCTTTGTTAACGATGTATCTTGCTACATTTCTAAGCACTCTTGTTTTGCAAGGCATTTCGATTATCGCATTAAGACTTGCAGATACTTCGTTAGATCTTGGACTCGCTTTAAATTTGATCATATTACCAGGCTTACTGCTCAATATGATTTTCGCGCTGCCTTTTTACACATTATTCAGCGACCTCGCGAATTTTCTTCATCCCGAGAGCCTGGAAATTTAATCGGCTTTATGCCGATCTGAAAGCAGGAGTGGTAGATTGATGAACGGGCAACCAACAATTCGAAATGAGCTGCAAATTTGGAGAATCCTTGCCTTTGTGGGAGTATTGATCCTCGTTTTTGCTGTTTTTATCGGTAGGCTTTTCATTCTCCAGGTGGTCCAAACTGACGATTGGACTGCCAAAGCAGCAGAGAACAGCACAGAAGAGATCAACCTGGCTTCTCAGCGTGGAATCATTTACGATCGGAATGGGGCAGTGCTTGCCCAGAATGTTGCGTCTTACAACGTGGTCGTCACTGCTGCAAATTTGCCCGATGATGATGGTGCGATTCAGGAAGTCTTCCGCCAGCTCTCCCAGCTTATCGGGGTGCCGGTAAACCGCTCTGAAATCAGCCCGGAAAATCCATTCGTGCCCTGCATCTCTGATCATGGAATTGCCCAGATTGCAGAATATGGAGAAAGCTCAACCCCTTTTCAGCCAGTTGAAGTGAGATGTGATGTTGACCGGCGGATCGCAATGATCATTAAAGAAAAAGGAATGGATTGGCCAGGAATAGGGATTTAGATCCAGCCGTTGAGGGAATATCCAACCGGATCGCTCACCGCGAGCATGGTGGGTTTTCTTGGACCTGTACCGGCGGCCCTCGAAGACTATTACATCGAGAAAGGGCTGATCCCCAACCGCGATAAAGTTGGCTACGCGGGGATAGAGCTGCAGTACCAGGACCTGCTGGCTGGTATCAACGGTAGGCGAGAAGTGCAGATAGACGTCGCAGGTCAAGAGCTGCGCGACGTGGCGCCGCCGATAACCTCTCAACCTGGATTGAGCCTGCGACTGACGATCGACTTACGGCTGCAGCAGGCTGCAGAGGATATCTTACGCACCGAGATGGATCAATGGAATCGCTACTTCGGTGATCTGCGCTACACCAGCGGAGTTGTTGTCGCGGCAAATCCAAAGACCGGAGAAATCCTGGCGATGATTTCGTACCCTTCGTATGAAAACAATCGTATGGCGCGATTTATTCCGGCATATTATTACAACCAGCTGATCAATGATCCTCAATCCGCTTCTAAATCATGCTGTCGGCGATGTACTACCTGCCGGTTCGGTATTCAAACTCACGACTGGGGTTGGGGCACTGAACGAAGGCGTTGTAACACCTGACCAGATCATCGCCACTCCGCCGAAACTGGAAGTGACCGAGAAATATTATGCCAATGATCCCGGGAATGCCCGAGAATTTGTTGATTGGAATAAAGCAGGTTTCGGTCACCTGGATTTTGTTCACGGTCTTGGCAAATTCCAGCAATGTTTACTTTTACAAGCTTGGCGGCGGCTACCAGGATGAAGTGCCGAACGGCGGTCTGGGGATCTGCAGGCTTGGGACCGTACGCAGCGGGTTTGGGATACGGTGAAGCGGCTGGAATTTACCTCCCGGATGAAGAAAACGGGTTGCTCGCCTGATCCGACCTGGAAGCGCATCAATCAAGCTGAAAGCTGGTCCTCCGGCGACACCTACATTGCCAGCGTTGGTCAGGGGTATGTCCTTGCGACTTCAGTCCAGGTCCTATATTCGGCAATGGTTGTCGCAAATGACGGAAAATTTGTTCAGCCGACTTTAATCCGGGAGGTTTTGGACGGTGAAGGAAACGTGGTACCGATGTGGCGGAATCCGGATGGTGACCTGGTTGAAGAACCTGAAGAGGGGGCTTTCAAGTCTCACCTTTCCAACCGCATATCAAGTGGGACCTTACCACGGATCCTATTATTCAATCATTTGGCGAAACGACGATTCGGGGCTTGTGAGCCGATAGAGGGTCAGAAAAAGACTGTGCAATCCTGGGTTTTTGATGTGATTCAGGAAGGGATGCGGCTGGCGGTCACAAATGGCACCTTGGAAAAACAGTTTGCAACGGCCAAAATTCTGGCAGCTGGAAAGACAGGGACTGCAGAATATTGTGATAAATATGCCGCAGCCCAAAACCGCTGCATCCCGGGCAGCTGGCCTACTCACGCCTGGACGGTCGGGTATGCACCTTTTGATGATCCAGAGATCGCGGTAGTTGCATATATCTATGCTGGCGGTGAAGGTGCAAGTGTTGCAGGACCGGTCATTCGGAGGACGATGGAAGCTTACTTCGAGCTAAAGAATATTGAGAACAATCCATCCCAGGCTCAATAATGGATAGATTTAAAGAATACCAAACTTGAAGGTCGAACTTGGACGAGAATTATACGGATTCATGCCGGATATGGGCAGTCAAATTCAGATAAAAGGAACTCGTGACGGCCTGCTCGTCTCATTGGGGAAGGGTCCTTGGGAAGAACTGCACCAGGTGCTGATCGATGAATTGAATGCCCAGGCTGACTTTTTACGCGGCGCGTGCCTGGCGATGGATGTTGGCGAGACATCTCTAAAGGCTGCAGATCTGGGACAGCTGACCAAAGAGCTTTCAGAGTTAGGATTGACACTTTGGGCGGTTGTTTCTGAATCAGCGATCACCACACGCAGCGCACAATCCTTTGGTCTGGCCACGCGTCTTCCGAAACCGGGTTCGATCCACCAGGTCTCCCAATCTGAAGGCTCGCTCCAGGTCGGGGAATCGGCTGTGCTGGTCAGGCGGACTCTGCGTTCTGGTTTCAGCCTGCAGTATGCTGGACATGTGATTGTCATTTGGAGATGTGAACCCTGGCGCTCAGCTCATTGCCACAGGTGATGTGATCGTCTGGGGGAAAATGCTAGGACTTGTCCACGCCGGAGCTCAGGGAAATGAAGATGCAGTGGTTTGTGCGCTAGATCTTTCACCAACACAATTAAGAATAGCTGGTGTGATTGCGGTCGCACCAAGGCGGCGTGGCAAGCCTCAACCCGAGATGGCCATCTTGAAAAACGGCCAGGTTATTGCGGAAGTCTGGGATCCGAAGAAAGAAAGAAATTATGACAGCTAAAGTGATTACAGTGACCTCTGGGAAAGGTGGGGTAGGCAAGACAACTGTATGTGCCAATCTGGGGGCAGCATTAGCCAGTATTGGCCATAAGGTAGTCTGTATTGATGCCGATATCGGTTTGCGAAATCTGGACGTTGTACTTGGCCTCGAAAATAGAATTGTCTACTCACCTGGTCGATATTGTTGAAGGTCGCTGCAGGCTTCGGCAGGCTATGATCCGGGTGGTTAGCCACGCGATCTTTCTTGATCCCCGCAGCGAGACTTCGTACAGAAAAGTGCGATTTCGCCAAGCGATATGGTTGCTTTGGCGAATGGCGTCCTCATCATCGGGTTTTGATCGATTGTCCGGCAGGGATTGAGTGTGGCTTCCGAAACGCTGTGGCACCGGCTGACATCGTGATGGTGGTGAGAAATCCAGAAGTTTCTGCTGTCCGAGATGCCGATCGAATTATTGGGCTTGTGGAAGCGGAGAAAAAGGTCCTGCCAAGGGTCATCAATCGGATCAAGCCGGAAATGATCCGACGTGGTGACATGCTGGCTGTCGATGATATTATGGAATTGTTAGCTGTTGAGCTGATCGGTTTGGTTCCGGATGACGAGAATGTTCTGATGAGTACAAATGGCGGAATACCGGTCGCTCTGGATGGCAAGAGCAAAGCCGGACTGGCGTTTCGTAATATCGCCAGGCGGTTAAAGGTGAAGCAGTACCTTTCATGAATTTGGAGGAAACGGGTGGAATTTTCAGCCGGATTTCCAGGATAATTCGACCAGGAGGTAGCTGATATGCCCAGCATATTGGACCGCCTGCTAGGACGAGAACCGAAAAGTGCATCTCTGGCGAAGGAACGGCTGAAGCTGGTTCTGGTCTTCATGATCGCACGAACCTGTCTCCGGATGTGCTGGGTTTGTTGCAAGGACGAGCTGATCGCCGCAATATCAAGGCATATCGATATTGATGCAGATGCTGTGCGGATTGAGATTGCTCAGGATGGTCGAGAACAGCGCTTAATCGCAGATATCCCGCTTCGATCTCAAAAGAGTGCGCCGCTCCGGCTGAGGAATGACCCGATGCAAAAATAGTTTCAGATCGCTGCAACCTGGCTATATTTTGATTTCTGGCTGGTGGGCGCGGTCGCTTTATTGGTGATCTTCGGGATTACGATGATCCGCTCGGCAGTGGCCGGCAATGTCGAGTTGGTGGAATTGAACTTGGTTCAGCGCCAGTTGATTTTTACGCTGGCTGGGACTGTCTTGATGCTGGTCGTCGCTGCCATCGATTATCGCCTGTGGGCTTCGATCCAGCAGACCGATGTACGTGGGCACGATTATCCTGGCTCGCGACGCTTACAATCGTCGGCTCTGCCTTATATGGCTCTGCCCGATGGTTTGATACCGGTGTGAACTTAATCCAGCCCTCTGAGATTGCTAAAATCGTCCTGATCATGGTGCTCGCGGATTTCTTCACCAGAAATATGGACAAGATGCACCAGATGCGCTGGATTTTTCGCAGCTTTCTCTTCACTATGGCGATTACGATCTGGAGTCTGCTCCAGCCGAATCTCAGCACTTCCATCGTGATGCTCGTGCTTTGGTTTTCGATGCTTTGGGCGAGTGGACTGCAGATCAAACATCTTATTGTATTCATTGTCTCAGCGTTCATTGTGCCGATCATCAGCTTCCCCTTTTTGGTGGATTATCAGCAAAGGCGGGTGCTCAATTTCCTGTTTCCAGATCCTACTGCGCGACATGGTGAGATTTATAATATTCAGCAAGCGCTGATCGCGATTGGCTCTGGAGGCCTTCTCGGACAGGGTTACGGCCACGGCACCCAGGTTCAGCTCAGGTTCTTGAAAGTGCGCTGGTCAGATTTTATCTTCTCGGCGATGGCTCAGGAATTTGGCTTTATCGGGGTCGTGATCGTGCTGGCTGTGCTGGTTTTTGTCATTTTGCGCTGTTTGAGAGCAGCCCGCCTGGCCAGAGATTCCTTCGGCGCACTGCTTTCCTATGGCGTCGCGACAATGATCGCATTCCAGGCAGTGGTGAATATCGGTGTCAACCTGAATCTTATGCCAGCAACAGGATTAACTTTACCATTCGTCAGTTATGGAGGAAGCTCACTTCTGTCCACATTAATAGGTATTGGGCTTGTTGAAAGCGTTATCCTGCGCCACCGATCTTTGGAATATTGATCCAGCGAGCAGATGTTTTTCGATCGATTCTCCCAGCCAGACACTGTACATCCTTCAATGGAGTCAAGAATGACCAATCTCAAACCCGCTCGCACTCGTTTTGCTCCCTCTCCAACAGGACGCACCCACCTTGGGAGCGGCCGAACAGCTCTCTACGCCTTCCTGTTAGCCCGCCAGACAGGTGGTGAATTCGTCCTTCGGATCGAAGACACGGACCAAAAAAGGTACGTCCCTGGCGCCGAAGAAGAATTAATGCGCTCGCTCCGATGGTTAGGTCTGGAATGGGATGAAGGTCCTGATGTTGGCGGACCTTATGGACCATACCGACAATCGGAACGGAAAGAGATTTACCAGCAATTTGCGGCGGAGCTGGTTGAACAAGGCCATGCCTTTTATTGTTTCTGCTCTCCAGACCGGCTGGAACGAATCCGTCAAGAACAGATCAAAGCAAAAATCAATGCTCATTATGATGGTACCTGCCGGGAGCTTGCACATGCAGAAGTTCAAGAACGACTGAGGCGTGGAGAGCGGCACGTCATCCGATTCAAGATGCCTGGGGAAGGAGTTATCACGGTCCGGGATTACTTGCGCGGGGAGATTGTGGTGGAAAACCGCAACCTGGATGATTATGTGCTGGTCAAATCGGATGGCCTGGCACTCTATCACCTGGCGGCAATGGTCGACGATCATCTAATGAAGATTACCCATGTAATCCGTGGCGACGAATGGCTGCCTACTTTCCCGCTGCATATGCACATCATTCGCGCCTTTGGATGGGATGTGCCTGAATTCGCCCATCTTTCCATTTTCCTCAAGCCAAGCGGGAAAGGCAAAATGAGCAAACGGGAGAAGGCAGAGGTGGTGAAAGATGGGCACTCTATCTTTGTCGGAGACCTGCAGGACCTGGGATATTTGCCGGAGGGAGTGCTAAACTGGATCGCATTGATGGGCTGGAGTTATGACGACCGGACCGAGTTTTTCGAGATGTCCGATTTGATCGAGAAATTTAGCCTGGAAAAGCTGAATCCATCTCCAGCTGCGATTAATTTCACCAAGCTCGACCATTTTAATGGGCTGCATATTCGCAGCCTGAAGTCAGCAGATCTGGCCGAACGATTGAAACCATTTTTTAAAAACGCCGGTTATCAGACCGACGACGAAATGCTCATGCGGATCGCTCCAATCATCCAGAATCGGTTGGTTACGCTGGATGACGCGGTTGCTATGGCCGGGTTTTTCTTCAAAGACCAGATTGAGCCAAACACGCAGGATCTTGTTGGCTCGCAGATGACTGCAGACGAATCAATGGCAGCCATCCGCAGAGCGCTTGAGCTTCTCGCTGGCCTCCCAACATTCACGAAGGATGCCGCAGAACCGCAGATGCGCCAGCTGGCCGAAGCGCTCGGTTTGAGTCCCGGACAGTTATTTGGGATCCTGCGCGTTTCAGTGACCGGTCAGAAAGTCAGCCCGCCGCTTTTTGAGAGCATGGAAATTATTGGAAAAATAAAAGTGCTCGAGCGATTAGGTCGGGCGATCCAGCTCCTCGAACACCTGTGATCCAACGCAAGAGAGTCTACCAGAAACACGGTAGACTCTCTTGCGTTAAATCGTAAACCCTGAGAACTTTATAGTGCGTTTTGGATTTTTGTCCAGGTGTCTTTCAACGCAACCGTGCGGTTGAAGATGAGCCGACCGGCGCTGGCTGAATCTGGATCGACGCAGAAGTAGCCCTGCCGCTCAAATTGGACTTGGTCGCCGGGGTGGGCATCAGCAAGGCTTGACTCGACCAGGCAGTCTTTTAGCACCTGAAGCGAGTCAGGGTTGAGGAATTCCAGGAAGCTGTCAGCTTCACCCCCTTCAGGATCCGGACGGTTGAACAAACGGTCGTACAGCCGCACTTCGGCCGAGATCGAGCTTTCAGCAGAAAGCCAATGAATGGTTGATTTGACTTTTCGTCCATCCGGCGCATCTCCACCGTAGGTCTCAGGGTCGTATGTGCAGTGTACTTCGGTGACATTCCCCTCAGCATCTTTTACACAATCCACGCATTTCACGAAATAGGCATAGCGCAGGCGGACTTCCCTTCCGGGGGAGAGACGGAAATATTTGGGCGGCGGCTCCTCGCGAAAATCTTCCTGTTCGATGTACAGCGTGCGTGAAAACGGCACCTTGCGAGTCCCTTCCTCCGGGTTTTCTGGATTGTTGATTGCATCTATCATTTCGACCTGGTTTTCAGGATAATTGATGATCGTCAGCCTGAGGGGATGGAGCACGGCCATTTTCCGGAGGGCGCGTTGGTTCAAATCTTCACGGATGCAGTGCTCCAGCAAAGCCATATCGACGACGCTGTAATTCTTTGCGATCCCGGCACGGTTGATGAAGTTATGGATCGATTCTGGGGTGTAACCTCGCCGGCGAAGGCCGGAAAGCGTCCATAAGCGCGGGTCATCCCATCCATTTACATACCCACCACTGACCAGTTTCACCAGCTTGCGTTTGCTCATCACCGTAAAGTTGATGTTTAAGCGGGCAAACTCGATCTGGCGTGGGGCGTAGATCTCCAATTCTTTGAGGAACCACTCGTACAGCGGGCGGTGGTCCTCATATTCAAGTGAGCAGAGCGAATGCGTTATCCCCTCGATCGAATCGCTCTGCCCGTGGGCGAAATCGTACATCGGGTAAATGCACCATTTATCTCCCGTACGGTGGTGGGGCGGTTCATGAATAATCCGATACATCACCGGGTCGCGGATGTTCATATTCCCGGCAGCCATGTCGATTTTGGCTCGCAAGACCCTGGTCCCGTCTGGAAATTCACCCCGGCGCATCCTCTCGAACAAATCGAGGTTCTCTTCGATGGATCGATTACGATAGGGGCTCTCTCGGCCGGGTTCGGTTAGCGTTCCGCGATATTCGCGGATTTGATCTGCCGAGAGATCATCCACATAGGCTTTATTCTTATTAATCAGCTTCAATGCGTAATCGAAAAGCTGATCATAGTAATCCGATGCATAAAATTCGCGGTCCTCCCAATCGAAACCAAGCCAGCGGATGTCCTCTTTGATCGAATTGACATATTCGACATCTTCTTTGATTGGATTTGTGTCGTCAAAACGCAGGTTGCATTTTCCGCCGAAGTCACGCGTGATTCCAAAATCGATCGAAATTGCTTTCGCATGCCCAATGTGCAGGTAGCCGTTTGGCTCCGGGGGAAAGCGGGTTTGGACGCGATCAAACCGCCCATCCTGCAAATCCAGCTTGACAGCCTCGCGGATGAAATCAGTAGGAGAAGGGAGATCTGTTTCGGTCATGATTTGTCACCTCGCTTTCAAAGATTAAATGTTAATTATATCAGCGATCAGTCAGCGAAGTCAGACTTACTGTTCTGGGACAGCTCATTGGATGCAGGGATGTTTCGGGGTATACTTCAAATCCGGTCAAATCTGTCGAGCAGGAACTTACGCTTTCTGACCTTCGTGTCTAATCATTGAAATGAAGGATTTTCATTGGTTAATAATAAATGGTTTTGGATCACAGCAATATTCATCCTGGTGTTGGGCGGGTGTCGAGGAGCTGCGGATGAACAAAATACTCTCAAAGTAGCGGCTTCGACGACGCTGATTGGGGATGCGGCGGAACAGGTTGGCGGCGAATTAATTGATCTGACGGTACTCACCCCGATCGGTGCGGACCCGCATACTTTTGAGCCGCGCCCGCAGGATATCGTAGCCCTGACCGACGCAAAGGTTGTTTTAATTAACGGTCTGGGGCTTGAAGAAGCGCTGATGCCAGTGCTGGAATCCAATGTACAGGGTGAGCTGATCGAGGTTTCCGATGGCATCCAAATTTTAGCATTCAAAGACCCGCACGCAAACGCTGTTGAAAAGGCTGGCGAGACCGAGGATGAGCATGCCTCCGGTGATCCGCACACCTGGATGGATCCAAATAATGTGATGGTCTGGGCTCGCAATATCGCCGACGCATTTGCCGAAGCAGACCCATTGAACGCTGCGGTTTATCACAAGAATGCGGAAGCATATATCGAGAAGCTGGTGGAGCTGGATGCCTGGATTCGCTCCGAAGTTGCTTTGATCCCGCCTGATCGCCGGATGCTGGTCACCGACCATGCAACCTTAGGTTATTTTGCGGAAGAATACGATTTTGAGCAGATCGGACTGGTGGTGCCGTCCTTCAGCACGAACGCAGCCCCATCAGCGCAGGACCTGGCAGCTTTGGAAGACGCCATTCGCTCCCAACAAGTCCCAGCAGTGCTTGTGGATATGACGGTCAACCCTGACCTGGCTGAGCAGGTAGCAAAAGACACCGGGATCCAACTGATCCCGATCTATACGGGCTCGTTGGGCGAGCAAGGCAGCCCGGCGGATTCTTATTTGAATTTCATGCGATATAATGTCCAGGCGATCGTAGCCGGATTATTGCATCTGAAATGAAGAAATAATCATCAACCTGAGCAGGTTATCACGGAATGTCTCCGCATGTTCATCACATCCAGGATCAGCCAATCCTTGACGTTAAAAAATTAAGCGTCTCATTCGAAGGCCGGTTTGCATTAGAAGGGTTGACCTTCCATCTTCATGCCGGCGAGAGGGTCGCAGTCGTCGGTCCGAACGGTGCAGGAAAGAGCACGCTTTTTAAAGTAATCGCCGGTGTTCTTTCTCCGGACCAGGGTGAGGTCAAGGTTTACGGGACGGGACCCCAGGGGGCATGTCTGCATCGGATACGTCCCGCAGCGCAGCCAGGTGGATTGGAGTTTTCCCGTTACGGTAGCTGACGTTGTAATGATGGGTCGGATCGCCCGGTTGGGTTGGTTGAAATGGCCGAAGAAAGTAGATTGGGCTCAAGTCCAAGCCGCCCTAGAGATCGTTGGCCTTACCGAGCTTGGCTCCCGTCAGATTCAGCCAGTTATCAGGTGGGCAGCAGCAGCGCATGTTCATCGCCCAGGTGCTTGCCCAGGAAGCTGAGCTGATTCTGATGGACGAGCCGCTGAGCGGATTGGATGTGCCTTCGCGCGAAGGGATCCTGATGCTGCTGGAGACGCTAAAAGCCCAGCGCGTTACTGTGATGGTTTCCACCCACGACCTGGAAGAGGCAGCCCAATATTACGATCGCGTTATGCTGCTCAATAAACAACTCTTAGGTATTGGGGACGCAGAATATGTGCTCCGCTACGAGACCCTGCTTCAGGCTTACGGTGGGCGGCTTCGGAGGGTAGGAGCAGATGCCGAGCTGATCGCAGTGGCGGATACTTGCTGCGATGATGGGGAGGCGCATGACCATGCTCATTAGCTGGCTGATCGAGCCGCTGGGCTACGCTTTCATGATTTTCGCGGCCTGGCTGCCGCTGTGCTCGTCGGAATCGTCTGCGCGGTCGTTGGCACCTATGTTGTGCTGCGCGGGATGGCTTTCTTCGGCGACGCCCTTGCCCATACTATCCTGCCAGGGGTAGCGTTGGGCTATCTCTTTTCCGGTGGAAGCAGGGATACGCTTTTCTGGTGGGCGCTGGGGGCTGCCCTGGTCAGTTCTTTTGGGATTAGCGCGATCAGCAAGAAGGCCGAAATCAAAGAGGACACCGCGATTGGGATCATCTTCGCCGGGATGTTCGCGCTTGGGGATCGCGATCATCTCGACCGTTCGCAGCTATGCAGTCGATCTGAGCCACTTCCTCTTTGGAGATGTCTTAGGCGTTTCCGGTACAGACGTCCTACGCACAGGGATTTTTGGTCTGCTTGTTCTGCTGGTGGTCTTCGCATTCTATAAGGAATTTCTGGTGCTCTCATTCGATCCAATCCTGGCTGCGACGCTCCGCCTGCCGGTCGGTCTGCTGAACAACCTGCTGCTTGCGTTGATCGCGGTCACAGTCGCTGTCTCGCTTCAGACGGTCGGGGTTGCACTCGTCGTGGCGATGCTTGTTACCCCCGCAGCAACTGCTTACTTGCTGACCAACCGGCTGCCGGTGATGATGGTCCTGGCGGCGGTTTTTGCCGCGCTCTGCGGGAGTGATTGGGCTCTACGCTTCGTATTACCTGGGAATTGCCTCCGGAGCGGCGATCGTGCTCACCGCCACGCTGGTATTTGGGATCGTGTTAGGATTGACCCGCAGCAAGGGTGATAAGGGAAAAACCGGTCGGGTTTGACGGGCTGACCCATTCGTGGTAAAATGCCCGGCACGTTGGGGATTCGTCTAGTGGTAGGACAGCAGACTCTGAATCTGTATGCCGTGGTTCGAATCCACGATCCCCAGCCTGGGAAGGCACAGCGGCAGCTGTGCCTTTTCTCGTTTAACCCATCAACAAAATCTATACGGAAAAAACTAGCCTGCCCAGGAATCTGCCGGTAGAGCCCAGCGAAGTCAATTTGTCCAGGCAAAACGTCCTAATTGAGGGATAAGGTGAGTGGTATGCATCATCGGGATTGGACAGTGGGATGCCAACTGGATTTTTATAACGATCGGGGTGATCTGAGAAGAGGCAGCAGGACATTCCAGTTGGAAGGGTACGAAAACACAAGGTAGGCGGAAATAATGTAATTCAATTATTCAGATATAAAGTTTGAGCTTACCTTTACCATCATGACTGAAAGGTTTTCAACTGACTAACATCAGTAGAAAAATGCTAACTGTTAAATTCTAAAAGGTAAAAGCCAACCGCCACCACCCAAAATGATATAATCACCCTATAGGGAGAAAAACCAGACCCATCCTGATCCTACGGAGAGACTGCTTGCATGAAGCTGCATGAGTATCAGTCCAAACAAATTTTTGCAAGGTACGGCATCCCGATCCCAAAGGGACGGGTGGCGGCGACCGCAGATGAAGCGAAACAAATTGCGAAAGAGCTGGTCGGCCGCGTCGTGATTAAATCGCAGGTGCTCGTCGGCGGGCGTGGCAAGGCCGGCGGGATCCGGCTGGCGAAAAGCCCGGATGAGGCCGCAGATCTGGCCTCCCAGATCCTGGCGATGGAGATCAAGGGGCTTCCAGTGCGCAAGGTGCTGGTCGACGAGGCGGCAAATATCGAGAAAGAGATCTATTTTGGGATCACCAACGACCGCAACGCTCGCCGTCCGGTGATGATCGCATCTGCTGCCGGCGGAATCGACATCGAGGAAGTCGCCCGGATAAACCCCGAGAAAATCATCCGGGTTCATATCGATCCGCTGCTGGGGCTGCGCGACTACCAGGCCCGCGATATCGCTGCCGGGATCGACCTGCCGCGCGAGCACTGGCGGCTCTTCGGTCAGATCGCTCGCGGCCTTTGGCAGGCTTACCTGGACTGCGACGCCACGCTTGCGGAAATTAATCCGCTGGTAATCACCAGTGATAACCAGCTCCTGGCGGTCGACGGCAAAATGCTGATCGACGATAACGCCCTGTTTCGGCAGCCTGCGCTGGCCGAGATGCGCGACCTGGATGTCGAAGCTCCTTCAGAAATCGAAGCGCGCCGCTACGGGCTCTCATTTATCAAGTTGGATGGGAATATCGGTTGCATGGTCAACGGCGCCGGGCTGGCGATGACTTCGATGGACATCATCAAGCTTTTCGGCGGGTCTCCGGCAAATTTCCTGGACATCGGGGGAGGTGCTTCTGCTGACAAAGTGGCAGCCGCGCTGAGGATCATCCTCGCCGACCCGAATGTCAAGGCGATCCTGTTTAACATCTTCGGAGGGATCACGCGCGGAGACGAGGTTGCCCGGGGTATCCTTGCGGCTTTGAATGAAGTCCATACCAGCGTGCCGATGGTGATTCGGCTGGTCGGAACGAACGCCGAAGAGGGCCGCCAGATCCTGGCGGATGCCCAGATGATCACAGCAGAAACGTTGGCGGATGCTGCCAGGAAATCGGTCGCTGTGGCGACGGGAGGCTGAACCCATGAGCATATTGATCAACAATTACACACGCTTGTTGGTGCAGGGGATCACCGGAAACGAAGGATTGTTCCACACCGAGCAGATGGTCGCTTATGGGACCAACGTGGTCGCCGGTGTTACCCCCGGCAAAGGCGGTGAATGGGTGCTGGGAGGCAAGGTCCCGGTTTTTGACTCTATCAAAATGGCGGTCGAGGCGACCGGCGCAAACGCGAGCGTGATCTTCGTCCCGGCTCGATTTACCCCCGATGCGGTCTTCGAAGCTGCTGATGCGGGGATCCCGCTGATCGTCTGCATCACCGAAGGCGTCCCGGTCCAGGACATGATGCGAGTCCGCGAATACCTGGACCAGAAGCAGATTCGGATGGTTGGCCCGAACTGCCCTGGTCTGCTGACACCCGGCGAATGCAAGGTCGGGATCATTCCGGGCAACATCTCGATCCCAGGGAATGTCGGCGTGGTATCACGCTCTGGTACACTGACCTACGAGGTTTTATACGCTTTGAAGCTGGTAAATATGGGAGTGAGCACATGCGTGGGAATTGGCGGCGATCCAATCAACGGGACCAATTTTATAGACTGCCTGCAGATGTTCGAAGAAGATCCGCAGACTGAGAAGATCGTCATGATCGGTGAGATTGGCGGTACCGACGAAGAACGCGCCGCAGATTTTATCCTCGACAAGATGACTAAACCTGTGGTGAGCTTCATCGCCGGGCAGACCGCGCCTCCAGGAAAGCGGATGGGTCATGCCGGCGCGATCATCGAAGGCGGTGCGGGGACGGCGGAGGAGAAGATAAACGCCCTGAAGGAAGCCGGCGTGCAGGTGGCCAGGCACCCCGAAGAAATCCCCGATTTGTTGAAGTGCTGTTAACGAAAATGCAGCGCTAGCGCTGCAGATCCACCGACATTTGGATGAGAGATAAGGGTTTTTGGGCGGCAGCAACCACCCAAAAACCTTTATCATCTGGTGGAGTGTTTACTTCATGTGGGAATCGACGTAATCGACCGCATCACCGACTGTGACGATCTTCTGGGCGTCCTCGTCCGAAATTTCCCCACCGAACTTGTCTTCAAAGGCCATAATCAGCTCAACCAGGTCGAGCGAATCGGCTTCCAGCTCTTCTCGGAAGCGGGCTTCTCGGGTGACCTTGGTCTCATCAACGTTCAGCAGCTCAACGATGACTGCTTTGATCTCGCTAAGAGTGTCTGCCATACAATATCCTCCATCGAACATAGGTTTGGCGATCAGCCCCAATTGTAACCATGCGGCCTAATCTGTCAAGCCTGATTTCGTCCGCTGCAATGGGTTAGATTGCCTGAATGATAATTTCAAAGTTATTTAACCAGCTGGGAATCCCAAAGCCAATTGATCTGGTTGACAGGCCTGATTCAGGCTGGTAAGATAACTTCCATACGAGGAACACTGGATCATGGCAGAAGTTACGCCGATCGGTTCGCGAAAATCGGATCATATTCGGATCAACCTCGATGAGGACGTCTCCTCTGGCCTCACGACTGGGTTGGAGCGATACCGCTTTGCCCACCGGGCTCTCCCAGAATTGGACCTGGAGGCAGTTGACCCTGGACAGGAGCTTTTCGGTCGTCAGCTGCGCCTGCCGCTGCTGATCTCTTCGATGACGGGGGGGACCAATCAAGCAGAAGGGATCAACCGGACGCTTGCCCAGGCAGCTCAGCAGTGCGGGATCGCCATGGGGGTCGGCTCGCAGCGCTCGGCGATCGAATACCCGGAGACAGCACGCTCATTCCAGGTCCGCTCGTTTGCACCTGAAATCCTGCTGTTTGCGAATCTGGGCGCCGTGCAGCTCAACTACAGCTACGGCATCGATCAGTGCCGCAGAGCGGTCGAGATGATAGAAGCCGACGCGTTGATCCTTCATCTGAATGCTCTCCAGGAAGCCGTCCAGCAAGACGGCGATACCCGCTTCGCGGGATTGGCAGGGAAGATCGAAAGCATCTGCCGAGAAATTCAGGTCCCGGTCATCGCCAAAGAGGTCGGCTGGGGTTTTTCCGAGGCGGATGTCCGGTTGTTGGCGAATTCAGGGGTATCGGCTATCGATGTTGCTGGCGCCGGCGGCACATCCTGGTCCCAGGTCGAGATGCACAGGGCGCAGGACGCAAGCAAGGCGCGTCTGGCTGCCGCGTTCGTTGAATGGGGGATCCCTACCAGCGATGCAATCCTGAACGTGCGCAAGGTCGCGCCGGATTTGAGGGTATTTGCGTCCGGAGGACTGCGCTCGGGTGTGGATATCGCCAAATGCATTGCCTTGGGTGCACAGCTGGGCGGGATGGCTGGACCATTCCTGAAAGCAGCCGCCAGATCCGTTGAGGAAACGATCCTGATGATCCGTGAAGTTGAACGTGAAATCCAGGTCTGCATGTTCGCAGCGGGTGCAGCAAATCTGGCTCATCTTCAGCAGACACAGCTCATCAAAATCCCGCAATAAGACAGCCATACCCGTCTCTTCAAGATAAAAAAAGGGATGAAAAAATGAGCCTGAACCGAATTTCCGAGACCATGCTTCCGGAGCTCGAAGACGAGCTCAAGCGCTTCGTATTCAAGTACCGCGAGCCGCATCTCGATGGCCTTCTCCAGATGCTGGCTTACCATATGGGATGGGAGGGACCTGGCGCCGGACCAGAAGCACGCGGAAAGCGCATCCGACCGCTTTTAGTTTTGCTGAGCGCAGACTCTGCAGGTGGAGACTGGCGGAAGGCAATTCCAGGCGCTGTAGCTGTAGAGCTGGTCCATAATTTCTCGCTCGTCCATGATGACATCGAAGACTGTAGCTCCATGCGCCGCGGCAGGCAAACAGTCTGGTCCATCTGGGGAGTCCCACAAGCATTGAATGCTGGTGACACCTTGTTCTCGTTGGCCCAGCTGGCGATTTTTGGGCTGGCGGAAACAGTCTCTGAGGATGCGGGACTGGCAGCTGCCCGGACATTACAGGAAACCTGCCTGCATCTGACCCAGGGCCAATATCTTGACCTCTCGTATGAACTGCGCCGTGATCTGACTGAGGCGGATTATTGGCCGATGGTAGCAGGGAAAACAGCGGCGCTGATATCTGCTTGCACAAAAATTGGTGCGCTGGCTGCGCAAGCGAAACCGGAGGCCTGCGAGGCATACCGCAGGTTTGGCGAGCTGCTTGGATTGGCTTTCCAGGTGCAGGACGATCAATTGGGGATTTGGGGCGACTCGGCGCTCACCGGGAAATCAACTGGAGGCGACCTGGTTTCCGGAAAGAAATCCCTGCCTGTGCTTTTTGGTTTGGGGCGCAGAGGCTCGTTTGCGGCTCGCTGGAGTCAAGGACCCATCCAACCCGATGAAGTAGTTGATCTGGCTGCGCAGCTTGAAGCAGAAGGGTCCCTGGCGTATGTCCAGGAGCAGTCAGACCGGTTGACACACGATGCCCTGCAGGCCCTGGCAGAGGCCAAGCCGAAGGGTGAGGCAGGCGATGCCCTGGTTGAGCTGGCGAATAAGCTGCTTAAGCGCAAGATGTGATTGGGATACGAAGATCAGATGAATTCGGCGAAGACTTGGTTGCCGAGCAGCCGGCCGCGCCCTGTCAGCCTCAGGATGCGCCTCGAATGGCTCGATGCCCACTCGAGCAAATCCCACTGGATCAAACGGTCGATCTGTTCAGGGAAAATCTCAGCGAGGTTGGAATGAAATCTGTTATAAAAAACCTCCTCCGAAATGCCTTCACGGGTTAATCGGAGTCCCATCATCATCGTCTCTCCAATCTCAGTTTGGGTATTGATCGAAGTCCTGGTCTCATTTGCTGGTGAGAATGGAAATGGAGGTCTCGCTTCTGGGATTGTGCCGAGTCGTTTGATGTATGCGGATGGCGCCAGCAGGTTGGCCGTGCGGACTCCAGCCGCATATCCGTGCGCGCCGGCGCCGAAACCGAGGTAAGGGAGATTTCGCCAGTACTGCAGGTTGTGACGGCAGGCGAAAGCGGGAGAGTCGGTGGCGGAAATTTGTTCGCTCGGGGACAACTTCGCCCAGTTGGAAATCTCATATTGCGCATAGCCATTATTAGCTAACACTTCCGATGACCATTCATACATATCCGCAGAAAGGTCGGGATCAGGAGTCGAGATGAGCCCGCGAGCTGCCCAGCGTCCAAAAGGGGTACCGCTCTCCAGGCTGAGCGCATAAAGCGAAAGGTGTTCAGGAAGGAGGGCCAGCGCATGCTTAAGGGTATGCTGCCAGGCATCCAAGGATTGTTCGGGCAGGCCGAAGATCAAATCCAGGTTCAGCTGTCGAAAGCCCGCCTTGCGCACACAGGCGGCGCTCTGGATGGTCGCCGGGAAATCGTGGATTCGTTCCAACAGGCGCAGCTCGTCCGGATTGGCAGACTGCACACCCAAAGAAATCCGGTTCACTCCCAATTCAAACAGGCCGAACAGGTATTCGTGCGAGAGCGTGCCGGGATTAGCTTCGAGCGAGATTTCTGCGTCAGAAAGTATGTTGAACGAGCGGTTAAGCTGACCGATAATGTCTTCGACGGATTTTAAAGGCAGCAGGGAAGGGGTGCCGCCGCCGAAGAATACCGTCTGAACCTGCAGATCGGGAGGGGAGGCCGAGGCGACCGACTGAATTTCTACACACAGGGCGGATGCGTAATCCGGGATGAGCGATTCGATCCCGGCGTAGGTATTGAAGTCACAATATCCGCAGCGGTGCGTGCAGAAGGGGATATGCAAGTAGATGCTGATTGGAGTCATTGTCATTTTGAGTATACCATCAAGCCAATGATGGCTTTTTCAATGGGATTTAGATTAAGATCGTCTGATTGACGAATGACTAAAGGCTGGTATAATCGCCACGGTCGAAAGACATTTTTATGAGTCCTGAATCAAAATCAACTCCCACACAAATCTGTCCAACTTGCGGTACGCGCATAAGCATCGATGCGGCGCGCTGTCTGGTCTGTGGGACTGACCTCACAGGAACAGGAAAAGAAACCGGCTCGCGTGCGCAGAAGCATATTCAAGGTACGCGCATGCCTGAGCTCACGCTCAGCTTACCGGCAATCATAGGTTTATTGGCTCTATTCCTGGCGACAGGCGCGATTCTTGTCTATCTGGCGCTGAATTCAACTGCTGCCCAGACCCTTGAAGCGACGGCTTCTCCAACGGCAACGCTCACCGAGACCCCGACGCTTTCGCCAACTCCGGTCACACCTACTGCAACCTGGACCCCAGAACCCAGCCCAACGCCGTTCGTCTATACGGTCAATCTTGGCGACACATGCGGCTCGATCGCTTACAGCTTCAACGTTTCGATACAAAGTATTGTTATCGAGAACGACCTGCCCGCCGATTGCAGCACGTTGTACGAAAACCAGAAGCTGATGATCCCGCAGCCCACTCCGACTGCGACTGCCCAACCGACCTCCACGCTCAGTCCCGCAGACGCGACGGAGGCAGCCTGCCAGAAGCTCGAATATACAGTTCAAGAAAATGACACCCTGAGTGCAATTTCTTTGAATTACAACATCCCTTCAGATGCACTTCGAGATTATAACGGTTTGGTGAACGATGTGGTTCGCTACGGGCAGGTATTGGTAATCCCACTCTGCCGCCGTAACGCGACACCTGGCCCGAGCCCTACACCGACATTGCCGCCGCCTTATGCCGCCGTGAATCTCCTGCTGCCTCCAGACGGCGCACCATTTGGTTTGAATAATGCGCTGATCACGTTGCAGTGGGCCGCAGTTGGCGCGCTTCGCCCGAGCGAGGCTTATGCAGTCACGCTCGAAGATGTGACCCAGGAAGACGGACGCAGGCTGGTGGATTATGTTTCGGACACAAAATTTAACGTGCCCGGATCTTTCCTGCCGAATGATGGAGTCCCGCACGTCATCCGCTGGTGGGTTGTTCCGGTACGCCAGATCGGCACAGATACGGATGGCAATCCGGTCTGGGAGCCTGCCGGAGCAGTGAGCAACCCGCGCGTTTTCAGCTGGTTGAGCACTGGGTTGGTTACAACGCCTACCCCTTGAGTGTACATTATCAAATTGTATTTCAACCCAATATTCAAGAATCAAAAAGAGCGAGAATAAGTCCCGCTCTTTTTTTATTCTAATAAAGCAATTATTTCCCTGCTGCTTTTTCCAGCATTGCCGTCGTGAGGGATTTCGGCCGCTCCAAGGGTTGACCAAGCGCTCTCGCCCAAACCGCGTTCGCCGTGATCCCCAATGCTCTTGACACACCAAACATGACTGTATAGAAACCACATGCGCCTGAAGGATCGCAATCCTGAACTCCAAAGTGATATTGAAGCGAGCCGCTGATCGCATCCACATTTGGCCATGGGTCCTTCGCTTTGCCTTGCGCTTGAAGCACACCTGGTACGACTTCATACACGAGATTGGCAAGACTGAAGATTGGATCATCCGGAAAATACTTTTTCCCAAATTCCAATTGGGCTTCGAAGCGCGGATCGGTTTTTCGAAGGATAGCATGCCCGTAGCCAGGAATGACCTGACCGGTCCGAAGCGTCTCCCATGCAAAATCGTGCAGCTCCTGGCGCGAGGGCAGACGACCATATTTGCTGTAAACTTCCAATAACCAGCTTAAAGCTTCCTGGTTCGCACGCCCGTGCAGCGGTCCTGCCAGAGCATTCATCCCGGCGGAGACGGCATAGTAGATGTCCGAAAGGGTCGAACCGACCAGGTGGGTTGCGTGGGCGCTGGCATTTCCGCTCTCATGATCGGAGTGGATGATAAAAAACAGCCGCGCCAGGTCAGCATACTTTAGGTCCTGGACTTCCATCATTTGAGCGAAATCTCCACCCCAATCTTTGGCTGGATCGGAAGAAGGGATTTTGCCACTTCGATATTTTAAATTATAGATAAATGCAGCAATCGTTGGGAGGCGTGCGGTCAGATTCAGACTGTCCTCCAGGGTAGCGAGCCAATATTGGTCCTTGGAAAGCCCTTTGTTGTAAAGGTTGGTGAACACAGAATCGATTTGCATCGCCAGGATCGCCTGGGAGAACATGGTCATTCCTGGTGAACCGACGGGCATGGCGCGCAGGACATCGTACACATGACCGGGGACTCTCAGCGTGTGATTTCCATTCTCTCTCGACACCTTCAGCCTGTTCCATTGTAGGAATCTGCACCGACTAGCAACAGATAATACAGACCTCCCACCATTGGCATATCTGCCCCTGGCAAACAGGGCAGTTTCTCAAGCAGCTCAGGAATTGTGTAACCGCGGAGACGGATGCCTTCCGCAGGATCAACATAGGATATATCCGTCACAAGGCTTTTTATGTTTCGCATACCACCGTAGATTTGGCTGATGGTTACCTCATCGACCTTAACTTCTCCCGAGTCAGCAATCAGCTTCTTAACCCGCTCCCGCCAGGCGGGGATTTGTTCTGCCAGTTTATCCTGCAATATCATTGAATCCTCCGACTACAATCTCAGTTTTGCGATGTTTTCGGCAACGCCAGCCGCAGATTGCTGAAGGGCCGCCATTTCAAATTCGTTCAGCTGGTATTCAAATATCTTTTCCACTCCCTGCCGACCTAGTTGAGCAGAAACTCCGAAAAAGATGTTCTTAAGGCCGTATTCGCCGTTGAGATAGGCTGCACATGGCACAATCAGATGTTTATCCTTGAGGATCGCATCAACCATCTGGGTGATCGCGGCAGCTGGAGCGTAATAAGCGCTGCCTGTCTTCAACAGATTCACGATCTCACCACCACCTTTTCGGGTGCGCTCGACGATTGCCTGAAGTCGTTCGGCAGGAAGGATATCTTCCAGGGGGATACCTGCCACATTTGACGCTCGCGTAAGCGGGACCATTTCATCCCCATGGCCGCCCAATACATAGCAATTTATGTTTTCAACGCTGACCTCAAGTTCCATCGAGACAAAGGCGCGCATCCTGGCTGAATCAAGGATCCCGGCCTGTCCAATGACTTGCTTCGGATCGACCCCGGCAGTTTTCATCGTGAGGTGAGCCATCACGTCCAATGGATTGGTCAAAATGATAAAGATCGCTTCAGGAGAATACCGGATCGTTTCCTGGACGGCTTTGCGGACAATCTCGGCATTCGCCATCAATAAATCATCTCTGCTCATCCCTGGTTTCCTGGGAAGACCAGCCGTTATCACGATGATATCGGAATCCGCTGTCGCTGAGTAATCGTTGCTGCCTGTTATGCGGACATCTTTACCAACAATCGGGAGCGCTTCCTGAAGATCGAGGGCTTTCCCCTGGGGCATACCTTCTACAATATCCACCAGGACGATATCTGCAATTTCTTTCTCTGCCAGCCAGTGTGCTGTGGTTGAACCAGTCATTCCGGCTCCAACGATAGAGACTTTGTTGCGCATATTTTCCTCTCCTGAACTAGTTCAAAAAATCCTGAAGATATCCAACGAGTAAAAAATCACATTACCGGGTTGATGGTAAGCTCGCCTGTCAAATTTTCAATCTCAATATCATCAAGGTAATGATTAGCCTGGATTGCGGCGGCAGCGCCCATCCCAGCGGATGTAATCACCTGGCGGTAGATCGGATCGGAAGCTTCACCTGCTGCAAACACTCCTGGGATATTCGTTCGCATTAGCTTATCGGTGATGATATATCCTTCTGAATCCGTAGCGATCTGACCGGTGAAGAGCTCTGTGTTAGGAGTATGACCTATGAATATAAAGACCCCATCGATCGGCATTTCAGAAATTTCGTCAGTTTCCACATTCTTCAAAGCTACGGATTGGACGATATCTTTTCCAGAAATTTCAGTCAACACGCTGTTCCAGGCGAATTTGATCTTCGGATTCTCAAAAGCCCGGGATTGAAGGATTGATCCGGCGCGCAGCGTATCTCGGCGGTGGACAATTGTAACGCTGTCTGCGAAGCGAGTTAGAAAAATCGCTTCTTCCACTGCAGAATCACCTCCACCGACCACGACTACGTTTTTATTCTTAAAGAACCAGCCGTCGCACGTAGCGCAATAGGAAACCCCTTTGCCGGTATATTCGCGTTCGCCGGGGATATCCAGGTGGCGTGGGGTCGCGCCGGTGGTGATTATCAACGAATCTGCCAGATAAGTTGCGCTGTACGTCTCGATTCTGGAACGGGCGGTTGGATAGGTCAACTTTTGTTGCGGTATCGAATTCAACAGTTGTTCCAAACCGCTCGGCTTGTTTTTGAAACAGCTCGACCAGTTCGGTACCTGTAACACCCTCAGGGAAGCCGGGATAATTTTCAACCGCAAAAGTTAACGAAACCTGACCGCCGTGCGACATCCCCGTCAGGACGATCGGGTTCAGGTCAGCCCTGGCAGCATATAATGCTGCAGACAATCCTGCCGGTCCCGATCCCATAATCAGGACTTTGACTGGCTTTTCTGTAAGATCGCCTGGCTGGTTTTGATAGCTTGAGGTGGAAAATTCCATCGGTTCTCCTGTAATTTTTTTTCGAAATTTGCACTATTAAATAAGATGAATTATACTGTCGAAAAGTTACATGAAGTATCCGCTCAGAGCATGATTGGTCCTGAATTGGCTACTTCGACTGGAACCTGACCAGCGAACAGGGTGAAATTCTCCTGGAACTTTCCGACCAGCAAGCGTGCCTGGCGATCATAATCAAACGGATCAGCCCAGGTCTGGCGCGGATTCAGGACTTCCGCAGGTACTTCTGGTACCAGTTCAGGGATAGCCAGGCCGAAGAATGGATCGATCCGCATGGGGGAACCTTCCAACTTCCCTTCGAGCACGGCGTGGATCATCGCTCGAGTGAAAGGCAGCCGGATTCGCGATCCGACACCGTAAGCGCCGCCTGTCCATCCGGTGTTGATCAACCACACATTGACCTTGTGTCTGGCGATTTTTTCACCCAACAGGTTCGCATAAACAGTCGGGAATAAGGGGAGAAATGGTGCACCAAAACAGGTGGAGAAGGTAGTTTGCGGCTCCTTGATCCCTTTTTCCGTCCCAGCCAGCTTGGATGTGTAACCAGAAAGGAAATAATACATCGCCTGTTCGGGTGTGAGCCGGGAAATCGGAGGCAAAACCCCAAATGCATCTGCTGTTAAGAAGAATATGTTTGAAGGATGCTTACCTCGACCATCCGGGATAATGTTATCCAGAAATCCAATCGGATAAGCTGCGCGAGTATTTTCAGTAAGACTGTCATCGTCAAAATTGACCCTGCGCGAGTATTGATCGATGGTCACATTTTCAAGGATCGTCCCAAAATGGCGGGTCGCTTTCCAGATTAGTGGCTCAAGCTCTTCGCGTAGGCTGATCGTTTTTGCATAACAGCCGCCTTCGAAGTTGAATACACCGTCATCTCCCCAACCATGTTCGTCATCTCCAATCAGGGCGCGGTACGGGTCTGAGGAGAGGGTCGTCTTACCTGTCCCCGAAAGACCAAAGAAAAGCGCCGTATCTCCGGTTTTCCCAACATTGGCTGAACAGTGCATCGAAAGGACACCTTTGAGAGGAGCAGGTAGTTCAGCGTTGTGAAGATAGATTTCTTGATTTCCCCGGCGTAGCTGGTTCCGCCTATTAAAATAACCCGTTTTTCCAGGTTGAGGATGATGAAAACCTCTGAGTTGGTGCCGTCTACTTCTGGATCTGCGTGGAACCCGGGCGCTTGAAGGATCGTGAACTCGGGCACGTGATTTGCCATTTCTTCGGGTTGGAGCCGAATAAACAGATTGCGTGCGAACAGGTTATGCCAGGCGGTCTCAGTGATCACGCGGATCGGGAGCCTGTAATCTGGGTGGGCGCAAGCTGTGGTGTCCTGGATGAAAATATCCCGACCTTGATAATAGGATGTCATCAAGGTATAAAGCCGGTCGAATTTTTCCGGAGGAAATTCTCTTGTTCACCTTCCCCCACCAGATGTGATCGTGATCTTCCTGGCAGCAGACGATAAATTTGTCATTTGGGGCGTGTCCTGTGTGGTTCCCGGTCCGTACGACGACAGCGCCTTCATGGGCGACAAAGCCTTCCCGGCGTGAGACGATCCGTTCGACGAGTGCAGAAGTGGTAAGGTTCCAATAGCTCATGTTCAGGTTGCGCATGCCCTGCAGTTCAACCCCAAAATTGCTTGGCATTCCCATCTTGTTCGCTGTCATTTTTTCCTCCAGGATGGCGATAAAAACAAATATGTAGAAAATTATAATGCAGAAGGGGAGATTTATGACTTTAAGTTACTCATAAACCTCCCCTTTGATTCAGGCATTTTACGATGGATTTATCGATGCGGCGGTTTTCTTCCGCTTCGGCGGTCATCACCGTGTCCGCCCGGACGGCCGCCGCCAGGACGTCCACCGCGAGGACGGTCATGCTCAGCAGCTTCTTCAACCGTCCAACCTTCCAATACCGCCTGGCGAGAAAGGCGGATTTTCCCCTGCTCGTCGATGTCGGTCACCATCACAGTGATCTCGTCACCAAGCCTGACCACATCTTCGACCTTGTTAACGCGCTGGCTGTCGAGCTGCGAGATATGCACCAATCCATCCATGTTGGGAAGGATTTCCACAAAAGCGCCGAAATCGGTAACCCGGACAACTTTGCCGGTATATATTCGTCCTACAACAGCAGCTTCGGTAAGTGCTTCAATCCGCTCACGAGCCATGCGGGCGCTTTCACCATCGGCGGTCGCGATGAAGACTGAACCATCCTCGGAGATATCGATCTTTGCGCCGGTCTCTTCCTGTATGCTGCGGATCATTTTTCCACCTGGACCAATGACTGCGCCGATCTTCTCGGTTCGGATCTGGATCACCGTGATGCGAGGCGCATGAGGTTTCAGGGTTGGTCGTGGGGCTGGGATTACTGCCATCATTTTATCCAGGATCGCTAACCTGGCAATCCGAGCCTGCTCAAGCGCCTGGGTCATGATCTCCGGGGTAATCCCTATGATCTTGATGTCCATCTGCAGGGCGGTAATTCCCTTATCGGTTCCTGCCACTTTGAAATCCATGTCACCAAGATGGTCTTCCATACCAAGGATGTCGGTCAGGATGCTGAATCGGGTATCTTCTTTTATTAGACCCATCGCAATTCCAGCGACTGGGGCTTTGATCGGAACACCGGTATCCATCAAGGCGAGCGTTGAACCACAGACCGAAGCCATCGAGCTTGAGCCGTTTGAGGAAAAGACCTCTGAGACCAACCGCACGCGCGTATGGGAACTCATTCTCTGAAGGAATGACGGGTACCAGCGCTCTTTCCGCTAAAGCACCATGTCCAACATCGCGGCGAGAAGTTCCACGCAGAGGCTTTACTTCACCTGTCGAGAATGGCGGGAAATTATAATGATGCATGTAGCGCTTGCTCTCAGCTGGGGAAAGATTATCCAGCTCCTGTGCTTCGCGGGGTGTGCCCAGTGTTGCCATGGTGAGCACCTGCGTTTCGCCGCGGGTGAACAAACCTGAGCCGTGGGCCCGCGGGCTCTACATCAACCTCGCACCAGATCGGTCGAATTTCTGTCACGCTTCGCCCGTCGGGGCGGATGCCGTGATCCAGGATCCGGCTGCGCACCACTTTCTTCAAAGCTTCTTCGAATGCGCTTTTTATATCGGATGTGAGGCCTTCATCTTCACCGGCAAGCTCAGCGATGACGCTTGCTTTGATCTCATCAATCCCGTCATATCTCGCTGCTTTTTCATACGGTTGGTTGAAAAGGGAAATGAGCGGGGTTTCTGCTTTCTCAAAAACAGCTTCTTGAAGCTTTGGATCGTTTACGAAGGACGGGTAGTTCCGTTTGGATTTTCCGACCTCCGCTGTCATTTTTTCCTGCAGATCGATCAAGGGTTGGATTGCCTTATGACCAAATTCTAAAGCCTCGACCATGACCGCTTCAGTGACTTCATTTGCACCGCATTCGACCATCAGGATGGCATCTCGTGTGCCTGCGATGCGCAGGTCCAGCGTCGAGCTAGCCATCTCAGTGAAGGTTGGATTGATGACAAATTTCCCTTCGCTCAATCCAACTCGCACCGCACCGATCGGTCCACCAAATGGGATATCTGAAATCATCAAAGCTGCGGATGCAGCATTGATCGCGAGGATATCGATCGGGTTGATCCCATCCACAGAGAGGGAGTAAAGGATGACCTGGACGTCATTCCGCATATCTTTCGGAAAAAGCGGTCGAATGGGTCGGTCCGTCAGTCGGGCGGTCAGAATCGCCTCTTCGGTTGGTCTGCCTTCGCGTCGGAAGAAAGAACCTGGAATTCGGCCTCCTGCGTACATTCTTTCCTCGTAATCAACGGAAAGGGGGAAGAAATCGATCCCGGTGCGAACCTGGTCGCTCATGGTGGCCGCAGCAAACATCATGGTGTCGCCAAGCTGAACGGTCACTGCACCGCCGGCTTGCGCTGCCAGGCGGCCTGTTTCAAATTGAAAATTCTTGCCATCGATTGTGGCCTTGAAAATTCGTCTTTCTGGGTGCATATCTAATTATTCTCCTGTCTGGTTCCCGCCTGGTCAGGGACTGAAAGCCGCCGACAATCTGCTTGTCACCGCCTTTCAATTCCCAACCTGCGGGCTGGTTAAAAAAAATAAGAGTAGATGGGGAACCTGCCACGCCATCTACTCATCAATGTTGACTACTTTCGGCGGATGCTTAGTCGATCTGTAAGCGCCATATAGCGCTGAAAGTCTTTTCGCCTGATGTAAGCCAGCAACCGGCGCCGTTGTCCAACCAGCTTTAACAGACCACGTCTTGATGATTCATCATGTGTATTCACCCTCAAGTGGTCAGTCAGTTGTCCAATCCGGCTTGTTAAGAATGCGATTTGAACCTCCGGGGATCCGGTATCCCCTTCGTGACGGGCAAATTCCTCAATTAATTTCGTCTTTGTCTCTTTATTCAAGAGCCATGACGTCTGCAACTCCTTTCGATTTGGTTTCCCAGCAGGTCTCCATATCGGCAGCGAAATAAACTAAACCACCGACTGGTCTAGTCAAGGTGGAAGGATTATACCATAATTGTAAAGCTCATCTGGAAGACTTAGCTTTTGCTTAACCAGAAACAAACGGATAATTGATCTCACGCTTTACTTCTTACGGGCAGCAGCTTGCTTCTCTGCTTCATGGAAACTGCACCTGGATTTCTGGAGGGAATTCCTTTAGAGATTGGCGAATGAGCCATGGCGTATCTGGAGAATCAGGCAGCTCGAGCGTTTGTTTGAAAAAATATGCAGTCTCGTCTGGAGATCGTTTTGCCAACGCTGCCAGGACGTCAAGTAAATCCGGCCGTAATCCCGATGGTACGCTGCAAGCGAGGGGTTGGATCAGGCGGAAGAACACCGGGATATTCTGGAATTCCGGCTCGGCGATGAACGGCAGCAGTGCCCGCAGTCCGATCTGGAGGTGAAACTGGTCCTTTACCTCTAACCAATCCTGGATTAACCGGATCATTGCTCTGGGCTGTTCTTTTCGGATTCGGTTGAAAGAATTCTCCATCACGGCCTCGATCAGGAAGAATTCCAGATTTGGATTTATCCAGGAATTCAGCCTCTGGATGATAGGATTTGGTAGGGTTCGGATCGATCTGTCCGAGTAGCATCGCTGCCAGGAGCTGAAATTCCAGATAGGGTTCACTCCACAACACATCACAAAGCTCCAAGACCTTGAATAGGATTCTCCAGAGCAAGAGGTAACGAGCTCCACAAGGATTGTTCTCAAAACGGGCGGACGGACATTATATGAAGGCGTTATAGGAGCGGGTGAGCCAGATTGCCCCGAGTGGCTAGCCCTGTCCGCGTAGAAATCGAAGAGATAATGAAGACTGCGTACATACGCCGTGGGATTATCAAAATGCTCTGCCAGCATGGCAGATTGTTTTCGAAGGAGGGCTGGTTGGATGGCAGGCACGGGCTCAATAGGCTCGGGCAAAAATCACTTTACGTTTGGCCGGCTTTCCGCATACGATGCAATTGCCGCCGTCGTCAGGTTGGTCCAGCGGGATGCAGCGGGTCGTAGCTTTCGTATCATCTTTAACTTTCGCTTCGCATTCCGCTCCTTCACACCACCATGAATCAGCCCATCCGTTTTGGACGATTTCGACCAGATTTTGGTAATCCACAGGCTCGTGTGTGTTGGCCAATCGATAAGCAAGCGCCTTTTCCAGCATTGCGGTCTGAATCTTTACGAGCAACTCTCCAATCTGGATATCCAGGTTGGAATTGGGGATAAATATTTTCCCAGCTTTGCCCGGAATATCCCTTCGAGCGATAGCCACGCTGTCTTTTTCGATATCTCTGGGACCGATTTCTATCCGCACAGGTACACCGCGAAGTTCCCATTCATTAAATTTAAAATCCTGGGGTGACTTCGTCGCGATCGTCAACTTTAACCCTGAACGAGCTAAGCTCTTTTCTGGCTCTGTCAACAGCTTCCATCACGATCACTTTCTCAGCTTCATCCCTGTATATCGGGACGATGACTACCTGAATTGGTGCGAGCCTGGGAGGTAGGATCAACCCCTGATCGTCACCGTGGGTCATGATAATTGCGCCAATAAACCGTGTTGAGAAGCCCCATGAGGTTGTCCAGGCATACTGCATCTGGTTGTTCCAGTCGAGGAATTGGATATCAAATGCCTTAGCAAAGTTTTGGCCCAAGAAATGGGATGTCCCGGATTGAAGGGCACGTGTGTCGCCCATCATAGCCTCGATCGTATAGGATCGGACTGCGCCTGCAAATTTCTCTTTATCACTTCTTAACCCCGGTACCACCGGGACTGCGGCCTCGTTCACTGCAAAATCTGCATAGACGTTCAACATCCGCAATCGTCTCTTCTTCGGCCTCTTCCGACCTGGCATGTGCGGTGTGACCTTCCTGCCAGTAAAACTCCAGCGTTCGTAAAAAAAGTCGGGTTCTAAGCTCCCAACGGACCACATTCCCCCATTGGTTGATTAAAATCGGCAGATCACGATACGATTTGATCCATTTCGAGTACATATACCCGATGATCGTTTCAGATGTGGGCCGAACGATCAGCGGCTCTTCAAGAGTTTCTCCCCCGCCCACCGTGACCACAGCCAGCTCTGGAGAAAAGCCTTCTACATGTTCTTTTTCTTTTTCCAGGAATGATTTCGGGATCAGCAGCGGAAAAGCTGCATTTTGATGGCCTGTCGCTTTAAATCGAGAATCCATTGCTTGTTGAATGTTTTCCCACAAGGCCCATCCGTATGGCCGGACGACCATGCAGCCTCGCACAGGGGCATAGTCTGCAAGCTCGGCGCGTAGGACGATTTGATTGTACCATTCGGAAAAGTTCTCGCTCCGAGAGGTTAATTTATCGGTTGTCGACATACGATTCCTTAAGAATTCCTGAGATTGAGAAGCTATTGTACAACGAGGTGAATGATTAGGCAAGCGAAGATATTGAATAAGATCCGGTCTAATTCGCTTGGTTTCAAGACTGAGGTTCAGTCCTATGATCCTTATGCTTCCCCTTCATCCCACCTTCGGTGGTAATTCTTTTCGAGCTTGGCAAGAATGGCCTTCTCAAGGTCGATTCCTGAGATACTGGCGATTTGAAGAAGGTATAAAGCGACGTCAGCCAGCTCTTCTGCAAATCCCTGCTCGTCTATAAGAGAATCTCCCCATTGAAAATGCTCTAACACCTCATTAGACTCCAGGCTAAGCGAGATTGCCAGGTTGCGCAGAGTTTGGGGTCTGCGAGTGTCTGATCGGTACCAACCCTGATCTTTCACGAAACGATTCATTTCTTCGGTTAATTGTTGGATATTCATCAAAACGATTATATAAGCCGCAGGTCGAAGAGTCAATCGTTTCAGTTAAGACGAGGTACAATCAAAGAAAATTTCAAGCAGTTTTCGAACCGAATTAATCGGATGATAGTATCTTATTCAGAGAGTCAACTATGCCTCCAATGCTGCGTTTTCTCACATATCGGCTTCTTGCGATCCCAATTACTTTGTGGATCATCACCATGATGCTTTACGCCTTTGTGATGTTAACTCCACCCGAAGTTCGAGCAACGATCTATTATCCAATGGGTTTGAACACGGAACGCCTGACGAATGAGGAGCTTAACCGGGTGAACTTTTTACTCATAAAGAAATATCACCTGGATGATCCGTACCTGGTGCAGTATGCGATTTGGGCTTCCAATTTGATCCAGGGGGATTGGGGTTGGAGCCCTTCTCGCCATGAGCAGGTTCTTCCTGCCCTGCTTCGACGTACTCCTGTCACTGCTGAACTGGCATTCTATTCTATCCTGGTTTTTATTCCCTTCGGATTGATCAGCGGCGTTCGTGCGGGTGCCAATAAAGATCGACCAAAAGACCTCAGATTTCGAGCCGGGGCTTTCATAGGAGTCTCTCTGCCGCCGTTTGTTTTGGCTATCGTTCTTCTATCCATCTTTTATGTCGGTTTATATTGGTTTCCGCCGCAGCGATTGGGCTCGAAGAGCATGCTGTTTATCCATACAGATGAATTTCGCCAGATCACTGGCTTTCTCACGATGGATGGTTTTCTCAACCATCGTCCGGACATCAGCCTGGAAGCTTTTCGACATCTTATCCTTCCGGTCGTGACGATCAGCCTCGGTTACTGGGCAATTCTAGGACGGGTTACAAGATCCGCAGTGATCGAAGAAAAACACAAAGACCACGTTGCAGCCGCCCGAGCGCGCGGCGTCTCAGAGCACTCGTTAACCTGGAAGCATATATTCCGAAATGCGCTCACTCCTTCCCTGACGAGCAGCGTCATGTCCGCTGCATCTCTGCTTACCAGCCTGTTCATCGTCGAGCTGATCTTTGATTTTAAAGGCGTAGCCTCTCTGGTCGTCGATTACAATCTCCCAGCTCCAGACGCTCCTATGCTTTTGGGCTTCTCAATCTACAGCGTTTTCATTGTGCTATTCATGATGTTGATCCTGGATTTAATCATCGCAGCGCTGGACCCCCGCGTGCGCGAAGGGATTATTGCCGAATGAAATCGATGAGTCGTTTTCTAATGCGCTGGCAAAACCTGATCGGCTTGTGCATCGTGCTGCTGTTTATTGTCATTGCGATTGCAGCGCCGCTGCTGGCGCCATTGCCAGAGGGCCGGAAGGCCTCGGCACTCTTTCTTGTTCCTGACTTAAAATCTGGGCTTCCTGTCCCGCCAGGTGAGCAGGCGATGCTTGGTACCGTTGCGTTGGGCGTCGCAGGACGCCAGCTGGATGTGTATTATACATTGATCTGGGGGACGAGGTCTGCGCTGCTCTTTGGTGTAGGAGCTGCATTTACAACCGCAATAATCGGTGTTTTGGTCGGCGCATTCAGCGCCTTTTTTGGCGGCTGGACCAACGCTATCACGATGCGGTTCACAGATGCATTTTTGGCTTTTCCGGTTTTCGGAGCTGTGATCCTCTTTGTTCAAATGCTTTCCTTGCTGCAAGAACGTGCATATTTTGCCGGCGATATTGGTTCATCGGCCGAATCAACCGCTTTTTATAAGCTTTTTGAATCGGTTGACCCTGTCCTGCTGGCATTAATCCTTTTCTCATGGATGCCGTTTACCCGTTTAACGCACACGATGATCACCCGGATCAAACAAACAGAGTTTGTTGAAGCGTCTAGAGCTTTAGGGGCAGGTTCCTCACGGATTATTTTTCGCCATCTGATTCCTAATTCGATTGCACCGGCGATCGTGCTTGCGACAGCACAAGTTGGGGGGATGGTGCTTCTGCAGGCAAGTTTGAATTTTATAGGGATCGATGCAGGGTCTGTGTGGGGGGCTTCGCTCGCTATCGGTCGGAGATGGATGACGGGATTGCAGGGGAATCCCCTCGTTTATTGGTGGGTGTTTCTGCCCATCACGCTTGCGATTGTGCTGTTTGGGATTGGTTGGAGCCTGCTTGGGGATGGAGTAAACGATTGGCTCAACCCGCGTTTGCACCAAAATTCGGGAAGATAATCTCCCTCAATCTTTCCCTTCCTACTTTTGTGGCATAATATCTTCAATGCATATCATCCTGACACACGAGCAGGCGGATTTTGACGCCCTGGCTTCGCTTTTGGGAGCTTTTCTTATCAATGAAAACGCCGTCCCGGTATTACCGCGCCGCATGAACCGCAATGTCCGGGCTTTCTTATCGCTTTACGGCGCAGAACTGCCGTTCGTGGATCCCCGAGATCTCCCAAACAAAGCGATTGAAAGGATCACACTGGTCGATACTCAGGCAATGGTCAGCTTGAAAGGTGTAATAGCCGAACCCAGTGTAGACGTAATTGATCATCATCCTCCACGCGAAACTCTCCAAGACAAGTGGAACCTGATGATCCAGGATGTCGGGGCAACAACTACGATCATCGTTGAAGAATTGCTTGAGCATAATGAGCCGATCAGTCCAGTCCACGCCACCTTAATGCTTATGGGCATCTATGAAGATACAGGTTCACTGACTTACTCAAGGACAAATGGACGTGACTTGCGGGCCGCTGCGACCCTCATCGACCAAGGTGCAAGCCTGTCGATCGCAAATGATTTTCTGAACCATCCACTCTCTCAAGCCCAGCAGGCGCTCTACGATCGCCTCCGTTCTAAAGCAGAGTATTTAACAATCCATGGCTACAAGATTGTGATAGCTACAGGTCATGCGCTAGAGATGGAAGAGGAGCTTTCTTCCATCGCTCATAAACTGCGAGATTTACTGGATCCGGATGCGATCATTCTGTTAGTCACGACCCGCAGCGGTATTCAATTAATCGCTCGATCAACAACCGACAATATCGACGTTTCAGCTCTTGCGGCGAATTTCGGCGGCGGCGGGCATGAACGCGCTTCTGCTGGATTGATTCGCGGTAGAGACCTGGAAAGCATCCACGCTGAGCTGGTCGACCTGCTCCCCAGGCATATCATACCGGCAGTTACTGTCGCACAGATCATGTCTAGTGGGCCACAAGTGTTATCGCCAGAGACACCTGTGCAGGAAGCCGCACGGCGGATGCGTCGATACGGGTACGAAGGCTATCCGGTAGTGCAGAATGGAAAAGTTGTTGGGCTTCTGACTCGGCGTGCAGTCGATCGGGCAACCGCGCATAAACTGGATTTTTCAGTTGGTCGATTGATGGAAAAGGGGGACCATTGCGTGAGTCCAGGGGATTCAATCGAACAGCTACAGAAGCTTGTCATTGAAACGGGTTGGGGTCAGGTGCCGGTGGTCGATCCAACTAGCGCAGAAGTTATTGGGATTGTCACGCGAACGGACCTTCTGAAGAACCTGGCGTCCGGTCAGGCAGTGCCCGGTAAGTTAAACCTTGCTACAAAGCTCGAATCTGTATTGCCGGCAGATAGACTTACACTGCTTCATGCCATTGCCGAGATCGCCCGTGAACAGCACGCTGCGCTTTTTGTGGTGGGAGGATTTGTACGCGATTTGCTGCTTGAAAAACCAAGCCTTGATTTTGATCTCGTGGTTGAAGGTGATGCAATTGGATTAGCACAGGCTCTTTCAGAACGCTATGGAGGACGTGTAACCGGTCATTCCCGTTTTGGTACAGCAAAATGGCATATGGATTACGCCGGAGAGAGAAACCGACCCTGTTCGATAGCTGTTGCCGGCCTTCAATCCGTTGATCTAGTTTCTGCACGAACTGAGTTTTATACACATCCTACCGCCTTGCCGACAGTTGAACGCAGCAGCATTAAGCTTGACCTTCACAGGCGGGATTTTACGATGAACACACTCGCGTTAAGAATTGACGGCCGCCACTATGGAGAGCTCCATGATTATTGGGGTGGATTGAATGATTTGCACGCCGGATTGGTCAGGGTTCTCCATTCGCTGTCATTCGTCGATGATCCGACTCGGATCCTGCGAGCCGTACGATTTGAACAACGATTTGCCTTCAGTATTGAAGACCGAACAATGGAGCTCTTGTTAGAAGCAAAACAGCTCATCGACCGGCTTTCAGGTGATCGAATTCGTAATGAGCTCAATCACATCCTGGTTTCGGATTTTGCTCCGCAAATTTTGAGCAGGTTGAATACATTAGGTCTCATAGAAGCCATTCACCCAGATTTAAATTGGGACGATTGGATCTACGGCCGGATCGAATTATTGGAAAACCTACAACCTGAACCTGAATGGGATTTGACCTAAGAGCACAATCAACTGAAGCCCAAATTAGGCTATATTCTTTGGATGATCCAGCTACCGCTTCAAAAAGTAGAAAATCTTACCAAACGCTTGAAGCTTCCGGTCCAGCTTGCGTTGATCATTCAGTCTGCATGCCGGATATGGCAAGACAGACAGGTTCTTCAAGCTGCTGCTCCAGGTCAAGTTTTTCATATGCTGGAAAACTCGCCGCCGCTGGCTCGTTATGCTGTCTATCTGGCTGCATCTGATCCTGGGCTTAGATCTGCACTTTGGAATCATGCTTCTAAATGGCGTTTCGTTCAACCAAATATCGACGGCCATTTCCTGAAAGGCAGGGGTCTTCCACCTGGGCCAATATATCGCCGCATCCTGGATGAACTGCGTGATGCCTGGCTAGAAGGCAGAGTGGGTAATCCAGAAGAAGAACTGCTTTATCTTGATAACCTTCTAGTTAAGATCCGGGAATGAGCCCAGACTTCGACTGATTGGTTAATTAAAGTTGCTTTTCGAACAGCAGCTGAACATGATCTCAGTTCGTTGGAATGGGATGGTGAGTATGTGCATTTTCGGAGGCTGTATCGTCAAGTTTTTCAGAGCATGTGCGATGGAAAGGCTCTAATCTGGCTGGCGGAATTGGCCGGGGTTGGATTAATCGGACAGCTTTTTGTCCAGTTGAAAAGCAGTCGTTTTGAGCTGGCGGATGGAAAGCAGCGGGCATACATCTATGGATTCCGAATAAAACCTAATTTTCGGGGGAAGGGATTAGGCCGGATGCTGCTCCAGATTGTGGAGGCTGACCTGCTGGTTCGAAAATATCAGTGGGCAACTTTAAACGTTGGCTTTGACAATCCTCAAGCGCTCCGTTTTTATGAGCGCTTGGGATATCAGGTGATTGGAGAGGAACCCGGGCAGTGGTCTTACATCGACCATCTCGGAAACCGCCAGCATGTGAGTGAACCTGCCTGGCGGATGCAAAAACAGATCCAATAAGACGTTAATATTTTCTCAGATTGTTTGGATGACGCTTGTTGTACCTTGATTTTCATTAATATCTATGTTAAAATTTCAACGCAATTAGTAATTGATCTTGATAGGTGCATTGATGAAAAGTGGGCAACCCCCACTTTTCTGTATGTAACACAAGGTGCGTGCTCCAGGTGGAGAAAGAAAAGCAATGAAGAATGAGTTCGTTCTAGCGTTCAATGAGGTTCTGGAAGAAAAAGGGTTGCCGAAGGAAATCGTACTTGATGCCCTTCAGGCTGCACTGGCTTCTGCATATCGACGGCATGTCAATGCTTCGACAGCCCAGCGAGTAGACGCGGCTATCGATCCTGAGACTGGTAAGGTCACCATCTATGCTGAAAAAGAAGTGGTTGATGATGTTGAAGATGAACGCACAGAAGTTGCCCTCCAGGATGCGCTAAAGGTGGATGAAAATGCCGCCCTGGGAGAAATGGTGATAGTTGAATCAACTCCCAATAATTTTGGAAGGGTTGCTGCGCAAACTGCCCGACAGGTGATTCAACAGCGCATCCGCGAAGCTGAACGTGAGTCCCAGTTCGGATTCTTCAGCAAACAGATGGGGGAAATCCTCAGTGGTGTGATTCAGGCCGTAAATTCTCAAGCGGTGACACTGGGTCTGGAGATGAAGGCCGAAGGACAGATGCCTCGCGCTCAGCAAATCCCAGGTGAGCGGTTTCGAGTTCATGATCGCATTCGGGCATTACTCTTGGAAGTAAAAACAACCCCGCGTGGTCCCCAGATCATCTTATCTCGGGCGCACCGAAATTTTCTCCGCCGATTATTAGAAAATGAAGTTCCAGAAATTTATCATGGCATGGTCGAAATCCGCTCAATCGCCCGCGAACCGGGTCAGCGGTCAAAAGTAGCCGTTGCAGCCCTCCAGACAGGTGTTGACCCTGTTGGCGCTTGTGTTGGGATTCGTGGTGTTCGGATTCAGGCCATCGTTCGCGAATTAAATGATGAGAAAATCGACGTCATCGAATGGAGCTCCGATCCTGCAGTTTATATCGCCAAGGCGCTCAGCCCAGCACGTGTTTCGGGAGTTTACCTCAATGAATTAGCCCGCGGTGCAAAGACAGCTACCGTTGTGGTGCCTGAGGACCAGCTCAGCCTGGCGATTGGACGGGATGGTCAAAACGCTCGCTTGGCAGCAAAACTAACCGCCTGGAAGATAGACATTAAGAGTCTTCCTGAAGCTGCCGGGGATGCCCTTTATAAGCTGCTTAATGACCCGGATTATGCCCGCATTGCTTCTGGTGAAGAGAACACGGTTGTCCAGATTGAAGCGATTCTTGCGAAGAAGAGTGAAGGTCGCCCTGTAACACCTGAAGAATATCATCTGCTCACCCAATTTGTCGACCGGGTTGAGCGTGGATTAATTCGACAACGCGAGAGCGAGCAACAAGCCGAGCAGGCTGCGATCTTGAAAGCGCGCGCGAATATTCCTGAAGAGACATTCGTAATCCCGCTTGAAGAATTTGATATCTCGGATCGCGTTTATGCGGTAATCAGCGAAACTGGCTTGCAAACCGTTGGTGATTTGATGCTCCAGATCGCCCTGGATGAGGATTCCATCTGGAAATTGAGTGGAATGGGTCCAAAAGCGATGCAGGAGTTGAAATCAGCGCTGGATGCTATCTTAGCCCGACTTGAGGCTGAAAAGCTTGCTGCTGAGCCTCTGGTTGAAGAAGTAGAAGCTGAGCCGTTATTGAACTTGCTCCTGAAATCCAGGCTGCTGCAGTCCAGGAACCTGTCGAGATCATCGAACCAACGGAAATTGAAATACCGGTTCCTGCAGGGGAAGTCAAAGAAATCGAAGCTGCGCCCGAAATTGCTAAAACAGCAGAAACAGTTGATGTTCTTGAGGCTGTACCATCGGAGATCGAAGCAGAAGCAGCTCCCGTTGAGCTTGTCTCGGAAGCAGTCGCAGTGGAGCTCCCAGCTGAGATTAGTGAGGAAGAACCAAGCACGCTGGATGAGATTTTTGCCTTAAGACCTGAGGTGCTCGATTTCCCGCTCGCTGAAGAAGAATCTGACAGCGAAGATGATGAGTCCGGGGACCAAAAGAAGAAGAAAGGCAAGAAGAAAAAGAAATTTGTTGAGATTGAATACGATCCGGAAAAAGATGTCGTCATCGCGAAAAGGAAGCATAAACGCGGTGGGGCTGAATGGGAAGAAGGTTGGTAAATCCCCCTTTTTCACACGGAGGTCTCAGTGCCCAAAAAGAAGTCCCCTCAAAGACGAAAACACATCCCTCAGCGGACTTGTGTGGGCTGCCGCGAAGTGCTGCCGAAACGAACATTAATTCGGATAGTTCGAACAAGCGAAGGAATTGAAATTGACCCGACTGGAAAAAAAGCCGGGCGGGGTGCATACCTCCACAACCAGCGGGCTTGTTGGGAGCGTGGGATGAAAGGTTCACTGGCTCATGCTTTGAAAGTGGAGCTTGACGAAGCAGGAACACAAGTATTGAAGAATGCAATGGCTTTATTGCCCGAATCGGATCAAAGCTCTGAGGAAGAGGTCGATGGCGGGTAGATGCCACCCGATAAGACAGCTGAGGACGGCTATTTTCAGCCAGTCAAAACATTCTGTCGTAGTACTCTCGCCGGGTTGTTAGCTTATGAAATGCTGCAGCCGGGATTATTCTCCAGGGTGAGATGAACGCCTAGCAATAATCGCATTGCTTGACCCGCTCATCTGGACCTGGGTTCTCGTAAATAGTATTTGGAGGTGCCAAATGAGCGATGACGACCGTCGCACCAAGACAATCGAGCTTCCCCAAACGATGACTGTAAGGGAACTGGCGACCACGATCCAGTCAAGCCCCATTGAAGTAATTAAGAACTTAATGGCGAATGGGGTGATGGCGAATATTAATCAACAGATCGATTTTGATACTGCAGCGATCGTTGCTGCAGAAATGGGTTTTGAAGCTGTCATGGAAGCTCAAGAAATTGAGGAAGAACAATCTGGTGAGATTCCGCTCTGGCGTCAGATCATTGCGGACGAAGATCCAGATGAGCTGCATCCACGCCCACCTGTTGTCACGATCCTGGGACACGTCGATCATGGAAAAACAACCTTATTAGATGCGCTCCGCCATACGGATGTTGCAGCTGGTGAGGCCGGAGGAATCACGCAGCATATCGGCGCCTACCAGGTTGAGCTGAAGGGGCGAACCATCACCTTCCTGGATACCCCAGGCCATGCTGCATTTACTGCAATGCGCGCCCGCGGCGCTCAAGGAGCTGACATCGTGATCCTCGTGGTAGCGGCCGATGATGGCGTGATGCCTCAAACAAAAGAGGCGATTGCACATGCAAAGGCAGCCCGCGTCCCAATTATTGTAGCGATGAACAAAATTGATAAGCCGAATGCAGACCGGGATCGCTTGAAACAGCAGCTCGCTGAAGTAGGATTGGTGCCGGATGAATGGGATGGGGATACGATTGTCGTTCCAATCTCAGCTAAAAAGCAGGTTGGAATTGAAGATTTGCTGGAAGCGATCCTTCTGGTCGCAGACAATATTGACATCAAAGCCAATCCGAAGGGAAAAGTCATCGGAACCGTCATCGAGGCCGAGCTGGATCGTGCTAAAGGTGTCCTGGCGACGCTGTTAGTTCAGAATGGCACGCTGAAAGTTGGTGATGAAGTTCTCGCTGGGAAGGCTTATGGTCGCCTGCGGGCGATGTTCGACCATCACGGTCGCAAAATCAGTAAGGCGCTGCCGTCGACACCTGTAGCGGTAATGGGTTTGAATGAAGTTCCCATGGCAGGCGAGCCTTTCCGGGTTGTTGCCTCTGAACGGGAAGCGCGTGAGGTAATCGTGCAGCGTCAGTCAGAACTAGAAAAATCTGCAACTGTAGCGAAGACAGTAGTCACTCTGGAGCAGCTGTTCGACCGATTTCAGGCAGGTGAAGTGCGTGAGCTGCGACTGATTATTAAGGCTGACGTTCAGGGCTCGTTGGAACCTATCGTATCAACTCTAAACGATATGAGTAAAGGGGACATAAACATCAACATCCTCCATGCAGAAACCGGCAACATTTCTGAGAACGATGTGATGCTTGCATCAGCCTCCAAGGCGGTCGTGATCGGTTTTAACGTAACTGCGGACGCAGCGGCTCGACGTATGGCAGAAGCGGAAGGAATTTCTATCCGCCTGTATGACATCATTTATCGAATGACTGAAGATGTGGAAAAAGCCTTGAAAGGGATGTTGGCTCCGGAACAGAAAGAAGTGGTGACGGGGCATGCAGATGTTCGTGTAGTCTTCAATATCTCGAAGGTCGGCAATATCGCCGGCTGCAAGGTAACGGAAGGTGAAATCCGCCGTAACGGCCGCATTCGTGTGGTTCGAAATGGGCGCATGATTCATGAAGGATCGATCTCTTCCTTGAAGCACCTCCAGGAGGATGTTAGAGAAGTTCGTTCCGGTTTCGAATGCGGGATTGGTATCAAGGGATTCGATGAACTTCAAGCTGGCGATAAGCTTGAATGCTTTATCATCGAAAAAGTTGTCCTTGAAGAAACTGCGCTGTAAATAATTAGAGGTGTTTGATGGTTTCTAAGCTTCGCCTCGAGCGAATTGATGAACGGATAAAGGACGACCTGTCTGAAATTTTACTTCAAGAGACCTCTGATCCTCGCCTGGAAGGCGTTTATGTCACGGGTGTAAAAGTGGATCGAGAGTTGGCTTTCGCAGATATCCATGTCTCGGCACTGGAAGGTGCAGATCGTTCAGTCGAGATCCTGGATGGATTGAAGCACGCCCAGGGATTCCTTCGAAAGAGCCTGGCTCTGAGAATTGACCTTCGGACATTTCCGAGGCTCCGATTCCATTGGGATCCCACCGCAGAACGGGCTGCCAGGATTGAAGAGATCATTTCTTCACTTCATTCCAAAGAAAATGGACCGGCTGGAGATCAGGCAGATGCGGAGCCCGCCGATGCCGCTGGATGAAGCTGAATTAAATCGGGCTTCCGAACGGATACGGCATGCGGAAAAAGTACTTCTTGTCTCGCATATAAGACCGGATGGTGATGCGATTGGTTCGATCCTTGGAATGGGATTGGCATTAGAAGCATCGGGTCGCACTGTTCAAATGGTCAATGAAGACGGAGTTCCGCCGAGCTTAAGGCATCTTGAAGGCAGCGACCGAATTTGTCGCCGGCCAGAAGGGGAATTTGACCTGATAATTACATTGGATTGTTCTGATCTGGATCGGACTGGGAATGTGCTGAAAGAACGACTAATCCCAAATATTAATATCGATCACCATCTGACCAATCTTAACTATGCAGAGATAAATTTAGTCGATATCGATGCGGCGGCTTCGTCTGAAATGATAGCTGATTTTCTTCCAAGATTTGGGTTAAAATTATCCAGGACGGTCGCGGCTGCGTTGCTTTCTGGGATGTTATCAGACACGCTCGGTTTTCGTACCCCGAATGTCAGACCAAAAACCCTTAAATTGGCTTCTTGTCTGTTAGAAACCGGTGTGGATATGGCGGATTTATATCGCCGTGCTCTGACCTCCCACACTTTTGAGGCAATCAAATTTTGGGGGACAGGTTTGGTTAAAATGGAGCGTGAAGGCCGTCTGGTCTGGACATCCTTAACAATGGCAGATCGGAAGGATGTAAATTATCCAGGGCGTGATGATGCGGACCTGATTAATATATTATCCTCGATAGAGAACGCGGATATAGCAATAATTTTCATCGAGCAGCCGAATGGCAATATAAAAGTTAGCTGGCGTGCACAACCGGGTTGCGATGTTTCAAAACTGGCGGTAGAGTATGGCGGAGGCGGACATTCAGCAGCCTCTGGAGCTGAAATCAGTGGAAGCCTTGTTGAAGTGATGTCGGTTGTCCTGGAAAAAACACGCCTGTTATTTAATGGAGGGCCTTATGTTCAATAATAACCCGCTTCAGGAATCTCAAGGAAAGAAGGATGAGCGGGATAATATTAAGAATGTTGTCTCGGGTGTCCTGGTAGTGGACAAGCCGATTGGTCTCACCTCGCACGATGTCGTCCAGATCATCCGCAGAGGCACCGGGATTCGAAGAGCGGGTCATACTGGGACATTAGATCCGCGCGCATCCGGTGTGTTGGTGATCTTGATTGGACCGGCAGTTCGGTTGAGCGAATATGTCTCGGCTTCCGACAAACGCTACCAGGCGACCGTCCGCCTGGGCAGCTCGACGGATACCTATGATGCAGAAGGGATCATAACCAGCTCTGCTGCTTTTGAAGATATCACTGAAGATCAGTTTACCGAAACGCTCGGACATTTTATTGGTGAAATCGAGCAGACCCCACCCCCTTATTCAGCAGTGAAGGTCCAGGGCAGAAAAGCCTACGACATGGCGCGCGATGGTGAGGAATTTGAGCTCGCACCACGTATGATCAACGTATACAGCCTCGAAGTTCTGGAATGGGCGCCTCCTGAGGTTGTAATTGATGTTTATTGCTCGTCGGGCACGTATGTTCGATCCCTCGCGAACGACTTGGGAAAAGAGCTGGGGACTGGAGCACACCTGGTTGGACTGCGCCGAACGAAAAGCGGTCGTTTCACCCTCCGAGACGCAGCGCCTTTACGGCGACTTCAGGAGGCTTTTGATGCTGGAAACTGGTATCGATTTTTAATCCCTGCCGCTGAAGCACTCGCCGATTGGCCGATGATCGAGCTGGATGCCGACCAGGTAGAATTGGTTCGCCATGGGCATCGAATCTCTGCTGAGCCGGAAGACAAAGGTTTGGCGCGCGGCGTTTCGCAGCAAGGGGATCTGGTTGCTTTGTTAGAAATCGATGAAGAAACCCGGGAATGGCAGCCTCGAAAAGTCTTTTTCCAGTCCTGAGCTTTTCCGGTACTGTGACTCGTTGATCTGACCATAACCTGCCCTGACGAATAATCGCTTATCAGTGGATTATGCTTCACTTTTGGTCGCTTGATAATGTAGATTTCCACGGATCCTTGCTTGCGATTGGATCATTTGACGGCATCCACCTGGGTCATCAAGCGATCTTAAAAAATATCGTCCGAGAATCTCGATCTGAAAGGGCTTCCTGCTGTTGTGCTCACATTTCACCCGCATCCAGGTGTCCACTTAGGGAAGAGACAGGGCGCATTCTATCTCACGCCTCCGGAAGAAAAGCTTAGAATTCTTGCTGACCTGGGGATCGATGCGCTCATATTTCACCCATTCAATTTATCTGTCGCAAGCCTTTCGGCACGAGAATTCATTGACAGGCTCTACAAACATCTCAAGTTCCAGCGGCTTTGTGTAGGAAGCGATTTTTCCCTGGGTCGCAATCGTGAAGGGAACTTGAAGGTTCTTGAACAGCTGGGACAAGAATATCATTACCAGGTAAATACGGTAAGCCCGATAGAATTCGACGGACGGATTATCTCATCAAGTTGGGTCCGTGAAGCGCTTTCCCAGGGCGACATGGAGATGGTCAAGCGGCTGTTAGGTCGTCCGTATCGAATTCAGGGGCGAAGTCGTTCATGGAGATGGGCGTGGAAAAACATTAGGATTCCCAACTGCAAACATTCAGGTCTGGTCTGAGCGCGCAATCCCAGCGCCTGGAGTATATGCTGGTTGGGCAGAAGTAGACGGCGCTGCAATTTCAGCGGTTACAAATGTAGGGTATCGCCCAACTTTTGAGAACCAATCTTCAATCCAACATGTGGAAGCCCATTTGCTTGATTTCGATCAGGACTTGTATCATCGACAGATTAATCTATCATTTCTGGTCAGGCTCCGCGCTGAACAGAAGTTTGCACACATTCAGGATTTAATCGATCAGGTTCACGAACGACATCGATCATGCCAGATCATTTTTGGAGGCAACCGATCATGAAACAGTACCTGGATCTGCTCCAGCATCTGCTTGAAAATGGCGCCATAAAAGATGACCGCACCGGGACAGGTACCCTTTCGGTATTCGGATATCAGATGCGTTTTGATCTGCAGGTTGGATTTCCGCTTCTGACAACCAAAAAGCTGCATCTTCGCTCGATCATCTATGAGCTGCTCTGGTTCCTGCAAGGCGACACAAATATCCGATACCTGAATGAGCATGGTGTCCGGATTTGGGATGAATGGGCGGATGAAAATGGGGAGCTGGGACCGGTTTATGGAAAGCAGTGGCGAAGTTGGGCTGCTCCGGATGGTCGAACCATCGATCAGATTACAGAGACCATCAGTCAGATCAAGAACAATCCGAACTCGCGCAGGCTAATAATCAGCGCCTGGAATCCTGCAGAAATCGATCAAATGGTTTTACCGCCTTGCCATGCATTTTTCCAATTCTATGTCAGCGAAAGCAAGTTATCCTGCCAGCTGTACCAGCGGTCAGCGGATGTCTTTCTGGGGGTGCCGTTCAACATTGCTTCCTATGCACTTCTCACGATGATGGTAGCCCAGGTATGCGATTTGATTCCAGGTGATTTCATCCATACTTTTGGAGATGTGCACCTCTACCGCAATCATATTGAGCAGGCAAGGCTGCAGCTGACTCGCCAACCGTTTCCTCTGCCTCAAATGAAGCTGAATCCAGATGTTCATTCGATCTATGATTATCAATTTGAGGATTTTTCTTTAGTAAATTATCAATCACACCCACATATTAAAGCCGAGGTTTCCGTTTGATCGTTTCTTTGATTGTCGCAATGGACAGAAGGGGGGGGATCGCAAAAAATGGGCAGGTGCCATGGCGTTTATCTGCAGACCTGAAGCTCTTCAAGCGGCTTACGCAGGGTCATACCCTGTTGGTTGGGCGTAAGACATATGAATCAATGGGTCGAAACCTGCCAGGGCGCAGAATGTTGATCCTGACTCATCAGAGCGACTTCCAGGCTCCAGGCTGCGAGATCGTGGATTCGCTTGAAGATGCATTCACTATTGCGGAAAATTATCGCGATCGACGAGTTTTTCATCATTGGCGGTGCTGAAGTTTATAAAGCAGCTTTTCCTACGGTTGAACAGGTCTACTTGACGCGAGTGGATATCGATGCCGGCTGCGATACTTTTTTCCATCAGGTCGATTGGAATGAATGGGTTCTCTTGGAGTATGGCTGTCATCCGGCAGATGAAAAAAATGAAGTTCCGTTTGAGTTCTTCAGATATCTTCGAAAAAACCCTGAATTAGCTTGACAGTTTCGAATTTCTGCATATAATCCAGGAAATTCATAAATTAATAACTGTGAAGAGGACGAGTACCCGTCGGAACGGCATCACAGAGAGCGGTGGAAGGTGGAAGCACCGCATGCAAAACGACGTTGAATGGACCTCAGAGTTGCAGGGCGAAAAAGCCATCGAGGCTCGATTAGCTTGCGCCGGAGATGCCACCGTTATCATGGCAAAGGGTATGATTGTACCCGAAATGAGTGAGGCTGGCCTCCAACCACAAACCTGTCGCATCACCGGCAGGATTTTTGGTTAACGACTGGCCTAACCGGGGTGGCACCACGGACTGAGCGTTCGTCCCCTATGGGATGGGCGCTTTTCTTTTAACCAGGGTAACTAATGGAAGGATGGCGCTCATCAATATTGGCGGATATTCCTTAAAAATATCCAGGATTGGACCAACTATTTGGAGGAATCACATGTCTCAAAGCCGCTCTTCTCAAACTCAATTTCTGCTCGGCGAGTCCGACCTGCCGAAAACCTGGTACAACATCATGGCCGACAGCCCGGTGCCCGCCACGCCTGTGCTCCACCCACAAACGCTGGAGCCAGTCACACCGGATTTCCTATCCGTGCTTTTTCCTATGGATTTGATCTTGCAGGAAGTCAGCACGGAGCGCTACATCGATATTCCAGAAGAAGTTCGGGATATTTATCGCCTCTATCGACCTACCCCCTTGATTCGAGCGCGCCGGCTCGAGAAAGCGCTTGGAACACCGGCTCATATCTATTTCAAACATGAGGGGCTCTCTCCCGTTGGGAGCCATAAACCAAATACAGCCATACCGCAGGCTTTCTTCAATAAAATCGGTGGGACAAAAGCTCTGACAACTGAAACTGGCGCTGGTCAATGGGGCGCTGCTCTCTCCTTGGCGTGCAGTTTCTTTAACATGACGTTGGAAGTATATATGGTGAAAGTGTCTTACAACCAGAAACCGTATCGTCGGTATATGATGGAGACCTTTGGTGCATCAGTATATGCCAGCCCTACAGATCGGACGGAATTTGGGCGGGCCTTGCTCGCACAGGACCCTGAAAATCCAGGATCGCTAGGGATTGCAATATCCGAAGCGGTTGAGGTGGCTGCAACTTCTGGTGGATCGAAAAAATACAGCCTTGGGTCTGTTCTGAACCACGTCCTCCTTCACCAATCGATAATTGGAGAAGAGGCTCTCAAGCAGATGGACATGGCTGGCGAATATCCGGATGTCGTCTTAGGCTGCGTGGGCGGCGGATCGAATTTTGGCGGAATTGCATATCCGTTTCTCCGACAAAATTTATTGGACGGAAAGACCACTCGCCTCGTCGCAGTAGAACCAACTGCGACACCGTCGCTTACCCGCGGGGTTTATACATTCGATTATGGGGATTCTGCCAGAATGGCTCCTGTGGTAAAGATGCATACCTTAGGGCATGATTTTGTCCCAGCACCCATCCACGCTGGTGGTTTGAGGTATCATGGAATGGCTCCAAGCATCTGTGCGTTATATAATGCTGGCTTTATCCAGGCAGTTGCGGTTCCACAGCTGGAAACTTTCCAGGCGGCAGTTCAATTTGCTCGCTCGGAAGGGATCATTCCTGCACCGGAAAGCGCTCACGCAATCAAAGCTGCAGTCGATGAAGCTTTAGATGCGAAATCAAAAGGCGAGAAACGCGTGATCCTGTTCAATCTATCCGGTCGAGGGGATATGGATATGGCAGCATACCAGGCTTACTTCAGTGGGAACCTGCAAAATTATGATTACCCGGAACACGCAATAGCAGAAGCGATGAAAACCTTACCCAAAGTAGCTGTTTCGGTTTGAAAAAACTGTTCGATCAGGGGTGTTCAAACGTCTTCAGGTGTTATGAACACCCCTGATCGAAATAAAGATCCATCTCAAAAGATACGATCCAGGCCGTAAGCCTTGACAACAGGGACGACAAATAAGATTCCTGAATCGGGCAGATTAAGGTCGCCTGTGATTTTCTGAGCTTCTTCAACCATTTTATCGACGGTTGCCTCATCTTTCACAACCGATAACAAAGTCCGATGCTGGACTTCGGGGGCTTCAAGGAAATCTTGCAGGCTTGGCATCAGAGGTATATCCTCCAGTAATGCTGCCTTTCGCAGACGTCCAAGACCGGTGCTGTTGATAATCGTCACACCAGTCACACCTAAAGCATCCCAGACTTCCAGGATCGCCGGGCAAAGATCAGGATTGTCAACGACCATTACAACCAGGTAGTTCATCCACTTTCTCCTTTTGCATCTACGGGTCTATTATCTTTGCTTTTCATTTTCTCGTTATCAGCCGGTCCTGATGAAGTTTTCTGAAATGAAAGCCTTAATAATGGAGGAGTGATTAATGTCGTTACGATGACGACTCCGACGACCGCCGAAAAAACGCTTTGGTCGATGATCCCTTGCGTGATACCAACTGTCGCGACGATTAATCCAACCTCACCGCGCGATATCATTCCGATCCCAAGCTGCAGCGCTTCTCTCCTGTTTAATCCTCCCATGAATGCGCCCGTCCCTGCGCCGATGATTTTACTTGCAACGGCCATAATCGTCATGACTACGAATAACCAGAACGCAGGTCCAGCCATTTCGCGAAGATTCGCATTTAGTCCGACATCGATGAAGAAAATGGGAACGAATAATCCAAAGGCAATCGGGACAATCCCGCTTTCGATCCGGTTTTTATATGGACTCTGGGCAAACATCAAGCCAGCCAAAAAAGCGCCTGTGATTGCTGCCATGCTTCCGAATACTTCAGCAGCCCATCCGTAAATTAAAATACAGACCATTGTGAAGGCGATCAATCCCTGGCTGATAGGTTGTTCAACGACTATTCGGGTAAATTTTGGGATCACTAACAATCCCAGAGCAGTTGCGAATGCCAGGTAGAGCAGCATTTTGAGTAAAATGATCGCTATGCCACCAAATCCACCGCTTTCTGACAGCACGAGCGCCGTGAAGATAGATAATCCGAGAACGACCAGGATATCGTCAAACACTGCCGCTCCAAGCAGGCTGATGCCTACCCGGCTCCGCAGTACCTTAAGTTCCATCAGCGTTTGAGCGGAGATGCTTACGCTGGTTGCCGACAACACTAACCCGAGAAAAACTGCTTCTTTGGCGGGGATTGGAAAGTATAAGAAAAGCGTTGTTCCAAGGAGAAGTGGGAATAAAACACCCAAACTTCCGGCCATAGCGGATATTTTTCCGGAGTTAATCAAATCTTTAAAATGCAATTCAAGTCCAGCGAGGAACATCAGGAGCAGAACCCCTAGTTCTGCCAGCTCATGGATTACTTCTGATAGATGGGGATCTGTAAAAAACGGGAGATGGAGGAGATCAATCAAAGATGGTCCCAGTAGGATGCCCACCAGGAGCTCTCCCAACACAGAAGGCTGACCTAAACGCAGACTTAACAGACCGCCGGCCTTTGCAGCTGCGATCAAAATAGATAGTGCAAGCGCCAATTGCAGGAACACCGACATGAATTGACCTCCATTAGTGATGGATTATTCTACCAAGGAATGATTTTTTTCTGGCGTCCAGAATGCGAAGAGCAAGAATCCAATAAACCTGATCCCGGCGCTGACCATTAATGCACCGCTTAAACCAATCGTTGTGGCAAAGAAAGTCCCAATAAGCGGAGAGAGAACAGAGGACGTATACTGCAAGCTTTGAGCAATAGAAATGAATGTTGCGCTGTATTCAACCGGCACTGTCTTCATCAACTCGTCAAAAAAGACCAGATCGATGCCGGCCTGGAAGATGCCTGCGAAACCTGCCATAATGATGATCAGGGTAATATTATCAGTCTGGCTGACCAGGGCGGGATACAAGCTCAGACCAAGGGTTGTGACCAGGAGCACGAATCGAGATCCGCGCGCCCGGTTTTGGCGTGTCCACAAGGCATAACCAATCAGCAGGACGGCAGTTTGAGCGGTGTTGATAAAACCGATCGCCGAGTCGCCTGCATTGATTTCTCGAACGAAATAAAGAGGGAAAAGCGGTATAGCAAGCGTCTGACCGGAGAGGAAGACAAATCGTTTGATGGAAAAACTGATGAAATCCGGGTGGCTCTTGACCAGGTTCGTGTAGTCGCGAACCTTTTGCGATAACGGAAGTCCAGGTGGGCTGATCCGTTTTGGGCTGTCGGGGATTTGAATCCGGCTGGAAAAAATGTAGCTGATCAACCCACCGACTGAAAGCCCGATAAAGACAAACTGATAGTTGACTGGAAATCCATATCTTTCAAGGACCTGGCCGGCAACCGCAACAGTGATCGCAGTCGTCAGGCCAAGGACAGACCAGCGTCGGCTCATCAGCTCGTAGCGGTGAGCCGGGCCGGCAACCGCGTTCATCACGACCGAGAATCCAACTGCAACTGCCGTCTGCGGTATCGTTGCTGCAGCCCAGATCAACAAAATGGTCCAAATCAGGTATTCTTCCGGGACTAGAAAGGGAGCCAGGCCGGTTGCCAGGTAAGCGGAAACGACCATCAAGCGAGCCGCGCTGAACCAGGGCACGACGTTCCGTCGGGTCTGAAGGAAAGTGCCTACAAAGATCGCCAGAATCAATCCAGTGATCCCCGGCATTGCCGTCAGGAGGCCGACTTCAAAATTGCTCGCCCCCAATCTTGTCAAGAATACCGGCAAGAATGGGCTTGCAGCGCTTGCCAGGCCTATCCCAATCGCATCAATTTGAACATAAAGGAAATTCTTTTTTTGGAGTGGGGTTGTATCAGCTGGCGCCACGCTCCAATGAATTCTCTTGAGGAAATGGATCATTGATCAGTCTTCACGTTCGACAGCTTGGATGGAGCCAGGGCTGCCGTAAAGATACCAAAAATCAGCTTTTGGAAAACTCTCTTTCCATTGAGGATTCCAAATGAATTCTCCAGGCTTGATGATTTGTAAAAGGATTTGATCGAGTCCTAGTAAAGCCTGAATTTCAGCCTCAGGCAGCTGGTCGACTTCGGATTTCAATAATTGAAGCATAACTCGTCGGGTCACTTCATAGGCATATCGGTCTTTATTACCACCTGGATTTTCCCGATATTCCTCGAGGTAATCTCGCCAGAGAGAAAGGCGGGAATGAAATTCAGACTGTGCCTTCTGCCGCCAGGCAGAAAGCCAGTTATTATGGAACTCTCCAATTTTTATTCGAATGGTTTCCAGCTTGACAAACGGTGCGCCAGTTGGTCGGCAGGACTGTGCCCTGCTAAGGTAAAGCAGCAGCCATCCCAGCGACAGAGGGGGATAAGCAGGCTCGCCTTTCTTTTCTTTGATGCCGATCGGTCGGTAGATGTCTTTCGAGAGCAGGAAATTTTCCAGGATTTCTAAACCTGCTTCAAGATATCTCAATTCATAATCTGCAGTACTCAATTTCTTGTTCCTTGGTCAGCAACCACGACTTACCTATTGATTCTTATTGTTACTAAAGCTCCAAAGCCGAAAGGTTTTCGAGACCTCGCGGCTTTGGAAAGGTTTTGTCAAATCTGCCCGATTGCTTCAGAGATTGGACCCTGGATTTTCCAAGCTATCCAGAAAGCTCAATTCTGCTTTTTATCCTAGAGGATGATCCGGAGTGGCTGTTCGAGATACGCCGCCAGCTGCTGCATAAAACGAGCTGCTTCTGCGCCATCGCTGATCCGGTGATCCACCGAAATCGTCGCCTTCATCCGCCATCCAGGTGCAACTTGATCGTTTCGGATGATTGGGACCTGGCGAGCCGAACCCACTGCCAGGATGGCTGCTTCTGGTGGGTTGATGATGGCTGTAAAATTTTCAACGTCGAACATCCCAAGATTACTGATCGAAAAAGTGGATCCTTCGATATCATCCGGACGCACTTTCCCTTCCCGAGCCCGGTTTGCCATACTTCGAACCTCGATGGCTATCTGTCGAAGCGGTTTTCGATTGGCTTCTCGGCAGACGACGGTCAGCAGTCCGCCTTCGACAGCTACTGCCACGCCGATGTTGATCGCTCCGTGAAGGACGATTTGATTATCCTTCAACGATGCGTTGAGGTTGGGGTACTGCTGCAGTGCGAGCGCGATCGCTTTGATTATAAAATCATTGACTGAAATCTTTTCATCGTCGGGAAGAAATTCGTTGACTTCCTTACGAAGATCCAGGAGTGCTTCCACGTCATATTCATGAGAGACATAAAAATGCGGAAGCTGCTGCTTTGCCTCCGTCATCCGCCTGCCGATTGCACTTCGGAGGCGATTTAGCGGGACCGTTTTGTCCTTTGATTGGTGCGATAGTTGGCAGTGGAGAAAGCAATGCGAGCGGTTTGGATTGCGGTCTGGTTGGGATGGTAGAAGGTGTAGTTTGAATCGCCTCTACAGCGAGGCCTGTCGGATGTTCCGCCGTTTTCGCAGGCGCCATCATAAACTCTTTTATATCCCGCTTCGTGACCCGTCCAAGTGGTCCGGAGCCTTGCACCCGGCTCAAGTCGATTCCGATAGTCCTGGCCATTCGCCTGGCAAGCGGTGAGGCGCGCACACTGCCGGAGACTGGTTTATCGAGCATACCAGACTCTGGCTCTGCTATGATGGGTTCAGCCTCCGAAATAACCGTTTCTGCCTTCTCTTTGGGCGCCTGATCCGATGGTTTTGAAATTACCGCTTTTTCGAAAGTCTCACCCGGAGCTGAGATCGTCGCGATCGGGGTATTCACCGGGACGATATCACCGGATTGAACCAGGTGTTGGGCGACAATCCCGGAATAGCTCGATTCGACTTCAACCGTGGCTTTATCCGTTTCGATTTCAGCTAAAACTGCGCCTTTAGTAACCGGTTCACCTTCCTGGATCACCCATCGTACGAGCGTTCCCTCGGCCATGTCAAAACCAAGCTTGGGCATGATCACGGTTTCTGCCATTAGAGCACCTCTTTCACGGCCTGGATCACATCCTCGACCTGTGGCAATGCAAGCTGTTCTAAGTTCCGGTTATATGGCAGAGGAACTTCTTTTTGGGCTACCCGCTGAATTGGCGCATCGACGTAGTCAAAAGCTTCCTCGTATATCCGAGCTGCGATTTCTGAACCCACGCCGTAAGATCTCCATCCTTCTTCTACGATTACGGCGCGGTTGGTCTTTTTGAAAGATTCGAGCACAGGATCCATGTCCAGAGGCCGCAGCGTTCGCAGGTCGATGATCTCTGCCTCGATCCCTTCTTGAGAGAGCTGATCGGCGGCTTTGAGGGAAATCTCAAGCATTTTGCTGTAAGTTACAATCGTTACATCCTGCCCTGGACGTTGAACTTTGGACCTGCCAATGGGAACGGTAAAATCGCCATCCGGGATTTCGCCGCGCGTCTGGTATAGCGTGGCGTGTTCGATGAATAATATTGGATCATCAGAGCGAATCGCAGCTTTTAATAATCCTTTTGCATCTTCTGGTGTGCCTGGTGCGATGACTTTCAATCCGGGAAAATGTGCAAAGACGGCGTCTGGCGTTTGGGAGTGGGTTGCCCCGAGCTGCCGACCGCCACCCCCGACTGCCCGGATGACGAGCGGCAAAACAAATTGACCGCCAAACATATAGTGAAGTTTCGCCGCCTGGTTGACAATTTGATCCATTGCAGAAAACGCGAAATTGATCGTCATCAATTCGGCGACCGGTCGCAATCCAGTGAGTGCGGCTCCGATCGCAGCGCCGATGATCGCATTCTCAGCAATCGGTGTGTCGCGAACGCGCTCCGCGCCAAAATGATCGTAGAAGCCCTTGGTGACAGCATAAGTGCCTCCCCAAACGCCGACTTCTTCACCCAGAATGAACACACCTGGATCGCGCTCCATCTCCTCCCAAAGCGCCTGAGAGACTGCTTCGCGCATTGTTATTCTCGCCATATCAGATTCCCTCGTTCTTCTATCCGGAATAGTGACAAATATAAGACAAGATTTACTGCCGGGTCATTCTTCGACATAAATATCCTTGAAAAGCTCACCTGGTTCTGGCTCGGGACTGTTTTCAGCAAATTGGACCGCTTCCAGGACTTCTTTATCTGCTTTTGCATCCTGGCTGTCTAACTCCGCTTCGCTTGCAGTATTTTCTTCGAGCAGAATACCACGGTAGATCCCGATCGGATCGTTTTCCTGCCATTTCTTCACTTCCTCTTGCTGGCGGTAGCGTTCCGGATCCCCCATCGAATGGCCGCGAAAACGATACGTCTCGATCTCTAAGAAAAATGGACCGCCTCCAGATCGGATAAAATCGATTGCCTTCAGAGACACTTCACGAACATATAATGGATTCATCCCGTCGACACAATTGTTCGGGATTCCATATCCCTCGGCCTTTTGGCGCATCTCTGAAACGGCTGAAGCCCGATCGACAGACGTACCCATCCCATATTGATTGTTCTCACACACCCATAAAACAGGAAGTTTCCAGACTTTTGATAAATTGAGAGCTTCGTGGAAGTACCCGATATTCGTTGCGCCATCACCGAACATACAGATAGTCACTGAATTGTTTTTCGAATATTGGTCGCCTAATGCCAACCCGGCAGCAATAGGCAGGTGGGCGCCAACAATCGCATGCCCTCCCCAAAAATTCTTCTCGACGTCGGCGATGTGCATAGATCCCCCTTTACCCTTCGAGCTGCCGGTTGATTTCCCAAGCAGCTCAGCGATCACGACTTTGGCTGAGATCCCGCAGTTAATCGCCACGCCGTGATCGCGATATGCAGTGATCACCCGGTCGCCAGGCAGACGAGCTGAGATCAACCCCGTGCTTACGGCTTCCTGCCCAATATAAAGATGCAGAAAGCCGCCAATTTTCCCTTCCTGGTAGAGTTGAGCAGCCGCTTCTTCAACACGCCGTATCAATACCATCTGGTAGTAAAGATCCAAATATTCTTCTTTATTCATCCTACGCCTCGTATGATTATGAGTGCATACAGCCCAAAATATTAATCGGGGTTATCTCAGGATCCAAGTCAATTGTCGCCTGATAAAGCATACGATTTTACCATTTTTCTCCCAAGATAGTCCACATTCTGCAGCATCGGACTCGCTTTCATCCCGAATCGGGTATGGAACATTCAAAAACCCCGCCCATTTTCTGTGGAAATGGGATCCCCCAATTCGCCATCGGCCAATCTGCTGGAATTGGTTCTTCATTAGAGGGCAGCGGTGCTTCGAATGCGACTTGGCTGCTTCGTACATGCACAGTGATCGCCTGCGAGTTCGCGCCGGCTTCAATTTGGGTGATCATTGCCAGGAACTCCCCATCTGGACTCCACACTAAGCTTTCTGCGTGAGCCATGGGTAGAATCATCTGATATTCGGCCGTACCTAAATCTAAGAGGTAAATCCCGGTTTGCTCCGGGGTTTCGCCACCAGCAAACAGAGCGATCTGCCGGCTGTCGTTGGAGAAAACGAATGATTCGGTCTTAAGATCTGGAGCAGGCTGATAAACCTTATCTGGCTCCCGCAGATCTAGCCAGCGCAGGCTGTCATCCGGTATCGAGGTCCCATCCGAGCCCGTATTGAAAGCCAGTCGATACCCGTCAGGAGATCGGTCGCATCGCAGCATCCATGGCAGCCCAAACGTTGTCGACCCAATCAAGTAGTTATCTGAAATTAGCTGGATCGGAACCTGTGATGTATCGATTTGGAGACTGGATGTTTCCAGATTATTAGAAAACTGAAAAACAAGCTGGCTCTCGGCTGAACTGAAGTTGGTCGATGGCGAAGAAATTGGTCCCGATGTGCGCTGTTCAAGCGTTGAGGCTGCGGTTGGTGTCGGATGGAGAACCTGGATATGTTCCAGATCCGCTGATTGAGCTTGATTGACCGACCATGCGAACAGAGGCTGCCAAACTTGCCGGAGGAAAGCTTTGATCGAAAGCAATGTTGGTGACTATTCGATCGGCAGTTAACAGCTCAAAAGCCTCTCCGGTAAAATCCTGCTGACGTAAAATGACCCCGGTCATAGAATCGATCCACAACCTGGCTTCCCGCTGACCGTACGGATTATGCCAGTCGACGACGATTGCGTCCCTGCTCAGAAAAACGGCTGTATCCTGGACCTGGAAGAATCCGTCTCCAGCCGCCCAGGGAGAAGTAGATGGAAAAATCATGGACCTCAAGTCATCATCCAGGATCAAGGTTATTGGCGATGGATCTGCCGTTTGATGATAAGCCTGCTTCAACATTGGATTAAGATAGAACGCATGGCTGTTCGAAAGGAAATAAGCACTGCTGGGATTTGTGGATAATAATCCAAAGACCTGGATGCCCTGGTCGGGTTGCCGAACCCAGACCTGATACCGGTAAATTCTTGGAGCACCGATGTAACCCTGCGGACCATAATCCAAAAATTGGAGATCAGCCCAGATATTGTTCCAGAGGCCAGCGCTTTCCATCAATTTTGCTTCGATCTCATCCGAGTCAGATAACCAGGTTAATGGTTTTGACGGACGGGCAGGCGTCTGCTGAACCGTCTGAGTACCGTTCTGGGTCGAAATTGGAACAGATTTTCTGATCTGTCCATAAACTTGGGAGACTATGAAAATGCCGATTGCAGCAAATAGGAAGATGGAAAACGCGGCAATAAAAATTACAGCCCACCGCACAACCGGGGATATTCTGCTTTCGAGTGTCTTAATTTGCGCCTGTTTGTGCGCCGCTTGAATGAGCTCATCCAGGCTCCAATCCGGAGGTGAGTATCGCTCCTTAACAATAGAAGCAGCTGTTTCTTGAGGTTCGCCATCTTTTTGAGGAAAATCGCTCAAGGCATTCGAAAACTTCCGATCGAATACCGAGATTTGTAGGCTGATCGTTTTTTCGGATTTATTGAACAAATGCGAAATTGCAGAATCGGGCCAGCTTAAACCATAATGAAGCGCACAAAGTACTCGCTCTATGCGGTCAAATGTATCCAGCAATCGAACGATCCGGACACCGGCTTCGGATTTTGGGATGGGCAAATCCCTGCCAGGGATGGATTGAAAACCGCTGCTTCGGCCCGCTTTAATGAGTTGTTGAAGAAGCCTGTTAGCGTCTGGAAGTAGTATGATCGTGTTCAAATGTCTGGAAGGCTTTTGCAAGGACCTGGATAACCAGCTCCCGGGCGGATACGCGATCATTCAGCAAAGCCTGGGCGATGATCATAAGAGTTGGAGCGTGTTCGCGTCCAAATTGATCCATCAGAGTGGATCGCTGTGCTGGGTCAGTGGCGGGGGAGGTGCTCTTCATCTCAGGTCCATAAGGTTCAGTTCTCATCGCTCACCCCTTCATTTTACCGCTTCCGATGAGATCACGATTTCTTGTCTGCTGGAACAGTCTCATTACAAGAGTGAGAAAATCCTTCATGGGATTAAAATATATTCCAATAAAAAAGACTTCAAAAGCCATTTCCATGATTCTACCAGGATCGCCTGTCGTAAGCAGATTTCCGATTTCAACTGGTTCGTCGAGAACAAAAGTCAGTGTATACTCGTTAAAAGTAAGAAGAAATCAAAGAATTTCTAGTCATTTTTAGGGCAATAAATACAACTGGTCTTCCAGAAATATGTATTATGAAAGGCTTTGCGTATGTCAATAAGTCGCAAATTCCCGCTCCTGTTAGCGTTTGTTTTCCTGCTCCTGATGATTCTGGCATGTAGTTACCTTACCATCGAGACTCCAACTTCTGGAGCAGAGCAGACTCCTTCCGCCATCATGGATTCCACCCCGACAGGTAGCAGCATACCTGCAGAAAAAACAGAGGTCATCCAGGCGACGATGCCACCTGCGCTCGCCAATGAATCTGCTGAGGGTGGTATACACGAGCAGTGAAACGCTCTACCTCTGGGAACAAGGTCAGGTTCGTCAGCTCTCCTTTGAAGGTGATGCCTTTTCTCCAAAAATCTCTCCCGACGGCAGCAGGATCGCCTTCCTAAGGACTGCAGACGAATTTCATCTCGAGATTTGGATGGTCAATTCGGATGGCTCCGGAGAACGCCGCCTGGTCAGTGTAGCGGACATGGACAAGATTGGCGGAGGTGTGCGCGACCCTGCATCCATCGCCATAAACCCATATCATTTCGAATGGCTTCCCGATTCGAACATCCTTGCGTTTAATTCACATCAAGTCTTCCAGGGGCCAGGCTTGGAGCTGCTCAATGATCTCAATCTAGTCGATTCCTCAACGATTGAGGTACAGAACCTTTTCCTTTCCGGTTGGGGTGGTGAATTTGCATTTTCTCCGGATGGAAGTCAGGTGGTCATCTCGCAGCCGGATAAGATCATCCTTTCGAATTCAGACGGCAGTAATTATCGGACAGTGCTGGCTTACGATACTGTCACGACGTATTCAGAATACCGTTATTATGCTGTCCCTGTCTGGTCGGCAGAAAATGACCTCTTAATGGTCGCCATTCCCCCAATCGATCCGCTTGCAGGATCTGACCAGCTCACAGAGCTCTGGCAAATACCAACAGACGGTTCGCCTCCAACTCAAACCGGCAGCGTAGCGGCAGTCCCATTTTTTGAACAACCCGTCCTGTTTTCTCCTGATCTGCAGCGGATCGCATTTACAAGAGAAGTAGGGCTGCCGGAGCAAAACCGTCGAGAGCTCTTGCTGGCGGATTTTAGCGGAAACGGTGAGTGGCTGGCTGCCCAAAATGGGGCAATCAGCTTCCAGGATTGGGCTCCTTCAGGGGACCGGTTTGCCTACTCTTCGGGTGAATACGGTGAATCCTGGATTGGCAGCTTTTTAGATTCCCCCCAACCTCTGGGAGCAGACTTTTTCAATATTCAGAATCTGAGCTGGGTGACCGAAAACCAGTTTCTATACTGGAAGCAAGTTGAAGGCGCATTCGAGATTCGATTGAGCACCTCGGATGGCAGCTCAATCCTGCTTGATACGACCTTCGGAGAGCCTCCTAACTTTTCATATACGATGATTAATTAGACAATCAGGCGTATTTTTATGGCGAATCAAGTTGCAACCAGATGAATTTGGTGCAACTGGTATAACAATTGCATCTCTTCTTCACGAGGCTGTATGATGAAATCCACTGCACCAGATATTCGGATTTTCCCGCCATTCACGAAGTTGCCGGCATCTTCGCGGCGATCACTTCAGAAAAGGCTTCGGAAATTTCATTTTAGTGAAGAACAGCTGATTATTGAGCGTAATCAGCGCGGCCAGTTCTTTGCGATTGTCGGTGAAGGAGTGCTTGAGCTTCAAGCAGATGATGGCACGGAATATATCCGGATGCCAGGCGACTGGTTCGGAGAAGAAATGCTGATGTCCGATGCTCCCAGCAAATATCGAGCGGTCGCACGCACAGATTTGACATTGTGGGTACTTACTCGGCGGGAATGGTTGAATGCTGGGTTGCAATCACCTGTTCCACATAAAACCAAAGCGAAAAGCGGCCGGCATGCGATCCGGACCATATTGTTTGGATTGATAATTCTGGTACTTGCGTGGATCATACTTTCAAATGACGTTTACCATTATTCCAATCAGAAGTTAACTGGAATCTTACTGCGTGCTGATCGACCGGACCTCGCAGAATCTTATCTGCAATTCGCCGTAAGAATAAAGCCTGATTCGTCCCTTGAACATGATCTATTGGGATATACGCAATATATTCAGGGTGAGAATGAAGCCGCATTGGCTTCTTTTGAAAAAGCAGTTCAACTCGATCCTGATCTGGCTTCTGCTAGAAACAATCTTGGGGTATTGTGGCTGGAACAGGGTAATGCCGATCTCTCGCTTGACCAATTTCTCAAGGCAATCGAGCTGGATCCTGGAAATAGTGGGATCTACTTTAACCTTGGGAACGCTCGCCTTGGAGCAGGTGATTATTTATCAGCGGCCTACGCATATCAACGGGCTTATCAGTTGGATCCCGAGCTCATTGAAGCCGGTGAGAATTGGGCAGCATGTTTGATGCAGTTGGGTGAGTTGGACCAAGCCCGCCTGGCCTGGAATACCATCTTAGAGGAATTTCCGAATAACGCGCAGGCGCTCCAAGGGTTAGGAGTATTGGACTTCGAGCGTGGGGATGTGGCTTCAGCGCTAGTAAACCTGGAAGCGGCGCAGAGGGCTGACCCTCAGGTGGCTGCTACCTATCTATACCTAGGTTTGGCGTTGGAGTCGCTAAATCAACCTGACAGAGCAGAAGTCGAATTTGAGCATGCCCTGAAGCTGAGTCGAGATCCTGCGTTGGTTGAACTGGCAACGACACATTTGGAAAGCCTAAGACAAGAAACGAGGCAGTAATGCTTGTTGCCGAAAGGAGGTGTCTGGGATAGTTATTCATGCGACCTAATTTGTGAAGTATTGAAAAACATGTTCTAGAGGAGATTTCAGATGAAAAAGTTTCGTATTTTGATGATTGTGACTGTCCTGATTACCCTGCTGGTCCCGATGTCTGTAATGGCGGCGGGAACATTCTACTGCAGTGCGTTGATCTCGTCTGGCGGGAATGGGACATGGCACAACCCCTGGGCTTGCAGTACAGACGCCCAGCTGGACACTGTAATCTTTGATTACATATGCCAGGATTACGGCGGTGGTCATCTCTACCGGATTTTTTCTGGTAGTTATGTGTACTACCGGATTGAATGGGTTCCTGGGGCGCAGGGCTGCAGAATTACCTACACGGCTGAGTACCCGGGCTACCCCCCAAACACAGGACCAGATTTGCCGCTCCCATTGATTTTAGCTGGTGTTGGTGCAGTGGGCGCTGTCCTTCTGTTAGGTGGGCTGACACTGCGCCGCAAGGCACAGGCAAGCTGATTCTTTTAGGAGCTGAGCTCAGATACAGTCATGTTTTCAGTGACCGCTTTCCGCAGGAACGATCTGCAGAGTCGTTCCTGCGGGGGCGATGACCCAAAATTGAAAGCAATCTAGTAGCAACCGAGGATTACAATAGAAATCAATTCGATCCCCAACAATGAAAACCAAGATTTCAATGAATGCCTCGACTGCTTCAAAAAAAGGTACTGATTCCCATAAAAAGCGATCACATGTGATAGGCGATATCCTGGTTTTCATTGGGGGATTAATGCTTGCGGTTGTCTTTTTGATGGGTGTGAAGGTGATCATGGTCTCTCAGCCCTCGTCTGCGGGGGCATTTCTGATTTCTTCTGCCCAGGTTAACCTTCCGTTCCCAACGTACAGTGAAATTGAACAGTCCTCGATAATTGCGGACCCTCCAGTAATCGCCACGGAAATCGTCCCCCAGGTTGTCGCGGATGTGACGAAAAGCCTCCTCCCCACAGCAGTAGAAATACCGGCTGTCGTAAGCACGACACCAGAGCCTACCATCGCTGTCCTTTCCACACCTGAACCATACCCCGAGAGCGGGAATCAGACCCCACCCCCTGTAATTATGGAGGGAGTTCGACCCCAATCCACTGCCCATGCTGAGCTGATTGTTTCAGAGAATTTTCTTCCGTTGATTGTGAACATGGAGCCTCAGCAAGTCGTTGAACCAGTAATTGAACCTGTCGACAACCCGATTGCTGTCCTGGGTCCTTCAGCAGGACCAGTGGTCCGTCTGGTTATCCCTGACATCAATGTTGACCGGGCGGTCGTGCCGATGGATTTTAAGAGAGGGAATGGGAACCAGCTGGAGTGGAATACCGATGCATTATTTGCGAATAATAATCGCTCGGATCTGGTCGGACAGATGGCTACTTCGGTCAATCCGGGAGATGGCGGGAATATCGTCCTGGTCGGACACAATTATAATAACGGTTGGAACGCATCCGCTGGTGTCTTCGTAAACCTTCAGAAGCTGCATCCCGGTAGCGTGATTATGGTCACTGCCCAAGATGGAAGAGAATTCCGATATGTTGTCAAGATCGTGAAGAAAATACCATGGAGCAAGCAGAACTCAGCCGAATTACAGAAACATCAAAAGTATCTCTGGCCGACTGAAAAAGAACAGCTCACATTGGTCACCTGCGGCGGGGAGGTGCTATTCACCTGGTCGGCTCGAATCTATGTGGTGGCTGTTCCCGAAACATAAACTGGGGTCTAGATTTCAAAAGGGTTGGGTCCGATAGCAATCGGACGGCTCCGATCGGTGATCCATTCACTCCATGAGCCAGCGTAGAATTTTGCTTCTCCAATTCCTGCAGCCATTAAAGCTAAAACACTGTGAATGGAAGTAACCCCCGATCCACAGTAAAAAACAACTCGATCGCTTGAGACTCCCATCAGCTCTTTGCTGTAGAAATCACGCAGCTCGTCAGCAGATCGAAAGACCCCGTCTTCGGTTAAGTTTTTTGTATATGGGATATTGATCGCGCCAGGAATGTGACCGGCGATCGGATCTATTGGCTCAACTGCGCCAGAATATCGTTCGGGGGCGCGTGCATCCACAAGACGATAGCTTGAGTCCAGTCGGATTCTATCTGCTTCATCAGCAAGCGCAAATTGTATTGGATTGGATTTCGCTTTAAAAGCCTGCGGCTGGCGAATTTCCCAGCCATTCCTTACAGGCCGGTCTTCGTTCAGCCATTTTTGCCAGCCCCCATCCAACACAGCCACAGAATCGTGTCCAAGCCAGCGCAGCATCCACCATAATCTCACGGCAGCCAGCGAGCCGCCTTGATCATCGTATGCAATAACCTGAGTGTGATTACCTATTCCCATCTCACCAAACCGACGGGCTGTCTCTTCTGGAGCAGGCATTGGGTGCCGACCAGTTTTTCCAGGAATGATCTCAGCCGAAAGATCTCGGTTTAGGTGGGCATAGATTGCGCCGGGGATATGCGCCCGCTGATAGAGCGCCTCCTTTTCATCCGGTTTTGATAATGTAAAACGACAGTCGACAACCATCCAGTCAGGCTCGTCTACATGATTCGCAAGCTCGTCAGTTGAAATTAATAATCGATAATCCATGGATTATCCGCCTTTTTGATTATATCAAAATTGAATTCGATTATTGGCTTTACCTCCCCAAGTCTCTATGGGATAATCTGGTAATAAAACAAGATAATTGAAAAAGTTGGAAGAGGCGGTCATGAATCCTGGTTCGCTGAAAATTCAATAAATATCAGCTTGAATTTCATATTTCAAGGCAGGCGCGCGAAAGGTACCAGTTCGATGATGGATTATTTTCAAGCAATGGGAATGTAATCCTCACAAACTTTCGAGCAGCTCGTCAATTCGCCCAGGCTATGAATGCCCGCCGGGATCTGGTTGCCCATCCGGAAACGACTGTTCGCGCCGGTCAGATCAATGCGATGGGATTGATTGATGAAATCCTCCACCAATTGATTGAAGAATATCGTAAGCAAATCGATCCCACTATCCTTGAAAAAGCCTTAGCCTGGGTATGCCAGCAGTTTAGTGAAGATGAAGTAGATAAATCTCTGCTGGTTTTTGCTGATCAATTTCCACCGCTTAGTGTTTATAAGGGCTTGAACACTCCAGACGAATACCTCAAAGGTTATTCACTGCGTTTAGATGGAAGACAGGTTTCAAATCGAGAGCTTCTGCTGGAAGAAATGTTGATGCTCTGGCTTTCGAATGAAAATCCTGCATTCTCACCCTTCAAAGAGCTTTTTGATGATCGAGAATTACGAGAGAAAACCATCTATTCAAAAATCCTCCCGGAGCTGCACACATTTTTTGAAGCCCAACCCAAATTTGGTCCTGAAAATGAAAGCTTGTTGAACATGCTCCTGGCGCCTTCCCGTCTGCATCCGGATTCTCTCTCTGCCCAGCTTGAATTTATGCGCACTCGCTGGGGTGGATTCATCTCAATAATCCTGGTTCGCCTTCTCAGCAGCCTGGATCTGATACGGGAGGAAGAAAAGCCTGTCTTTGGTGTGGGCGGACAGCCTGAGATAATTGTCTATGATTTCAAAGGGCCAGAATACGAAATTGAGCCAGAGCGATTCAGCCAGGATGTTTTTTGGATGCCCAATTTGGTGCTGATGGCAAAAAACAGCTATGTATGGCTGGACCAGCTGTCGAGAAAATACCATATGCCTATTAATCATCTGGATCAGGTTCCCGATGAAGAATTGGAAATGCTTGCTCGCTGGGGTATCACAGGATTATGGTTGATCGGATTGTGGGAGCGCAGCAGAGCTTCCCAGACGATTAAACAGCTTCGTGGAAATCAGGATGCAGTCGCTTCGGCCTATTCTCTCTTCAGCTACGATATTGCTGCAGATTTGGGGGGAGAACAGGCTTTCCAGGTATTGCGAGAAAAAGCCTGGAAGAGGGGCATCCGCCTGGCTTCTGATATGGTGCCCAATCACATGGGGATCGACTCTCGTTGGGTGATTGAGCATCCTGATTGGTTCATACAGCTTGATTACCCACCTTTCCCTGCCTATACCTTCAACGGTCCGGATCTCTCATGGGATGAACGTGTTGGAATCCAGATCGAAGATCATTATTTTGACAACTCAGATGCCGCGGTGGTTTTCAAGCGAACCGATCGTTGGACCGGTCAAGAACGCTACGTTTACCATGGCAATGACGGGACATCCATGCCCTGGAATGATACCGCTCAGTTAAATTATTTACTTCCCGAGGTACGCGAAGCTGTTATCCAGACGATATTGCATGTAGCTCGAAAATTCCCGATCATCCGCTTTGATGCAGCGATGACACTGGCGAAGCGTCATTACCAGCGCCTCTGGTTCCCCGAACCCGGTTCAGGTGGAGATATCCCCAGCCGTGCAGAGCATGGGCTGTCGAAATATCATTTTGACCAGGCGTTTCCTGAGGAATTCTGGCGTTCGGTCGTTGATCGTGTTGCGCAGGAAGCTCCGGATACGCTTTTACTTGCGGAAGCTTTTTGGCTTATGGAGGGTTATTTTGTCCGGACCCTGGGCATGCATCGAGTCTACAACAGCGCCTTCATGAATATGCTCCGAGACGAAAAGAATCAGGAATATCGCCTGGCGATTAAGAATACGATTGAATTTGATCCGGAAATCTTAAAACGTTACGTCAATTTCATGAATAACCCTGATGAGCGCACAGCACTCGACCAGTTTGGAAATGGGGACAAGTATTTTGGGGCATGCACTCTGCTTGCCACACTGCCTGGGCTGCCGATGATAGGTCACGGTCAGATTGAGGGTTTTGCGGAAAAATATGGGATGGAATTCCGCTATCCTAAGTGGCACGAACAAGCCGATACAGTCCTTGTGGGAAGACATGAACGCGAGATCTTCCCGCTTCTCCACCGCCGTTATATTTTTGCTGAAGCTGTGAATTTCCGCCTTTACGATTTTTTCACGCCGGAAGGCTTTGTCAATGAAGACGTTTTCGCATATTCGAATCAGGCAGGAAATCAGCGTGGTTTGATTATTTACCACAATCGATATGCTGAAACCCGCGGCTGGATTCGGATGTCTGCTGCGTATTTATTAAAATCGTCCGGTGGGGAGGATAAAGTCCTCAGCCAAACAACATTGTCTGAAGCGCTTGGTATTCATGATGAGGCGGATCACTACATCATATTTCGAGAAAACATTAGTGGATTAGAATACATCCGGCAGAGCTCAAAGATATCGCAGGAAGGGCTTTACATCGAGTTGAAGGCTTATCAATGCCTGGTGTTCTTAGATTTTCGAGAGGTCAAGGATGATGAGTCAAAAAACCTTGCCCACATCTATGCGTACCTGGATGGGAAAGGTGTGGCGAGCGTCATGGATGCCTCCCATGAGCTGGAACTTCGCAGCATCCTCGAACCATTCAAGGAGCTCGTGAACCCCGGGATGATCCAATGGATCATCCGCAACAGGGCGGATTCTGAATCATTTGACCCTGTTACTTTTTCTACAGCTTTAGCGGAATTGGATCAGAAAACGAATCTGCTTCTTGAAGCAATCAGCCTTTTTACCGAATCTGATGGTGATCAGAAGATTATTGTGGATGCGGTCCATGCAGATATTGAATCGCTACTATTGATTCCCAACTTCTTTACAATAGTGCCAGATGAAAGCGAAGCTGGATTAGACCTGGCACAGAAATATCTGCTATCTGGATTAGATGGAAACATTGGATTGGGAGGCGGTGCGCCCCAAATCTGGGGACCGCTCTTCTGCGATTTGATCATCGCAAGATTAGGAGAAGTGACAGGTCATCGAGAAAACTGCTTGGATCAGTCGAAAATGGATCGATGAGCTCCTTCTTGGCAAAACAATCATAAGTGCTCTGGAAGAGCTGGGATTAAAACCGGAGATTGTCCAGGAGAATGTTGAGATTGGCCGCGTTTTGACTGTCAATCAGGATTGGTTCGATTCGAGAGAGACCGCAGCCAATTTGTGTTCCAGCTTAATCAAATCCTGGCTGACTGACGATGCCGCCCGTCGCTTGCTGCAGGTTCATGCTTATAACGATGCGGTTTGGTTCAACCATGAATCTTTTACTAAACTGGTCTGGTGGACATTCACATTCCAGGTAATTCGACTTCGGGTTGATTCGGACTTAAAGGAGCAGGATTTCAGGACATCGCTGCTGCTCTGCGTCGAGGTCCTGCACATGCTCCAATATATTGAAAAACATTCAAATTATCAGGTTGATCGGCTGGAAGAGCTCAGTACCAATCTGGCCAGGAATCAATCGGCATAACCAACACGGATTTCTCTGAAGCTGTCTGCCCTTCGCAAGTGCCGTCTGAAGACGGCATCTGCGCCGAGTCCTGACGATTGGCTGAAGACCTTAGCAAGATCTGCAGCGGTTTGTGATTCCAGATCTATGCCTGTGGCGAGTAGGACCAGTTTTACAGCTTGAGCTGCATAGGCGACATTATATTGAGGTTCAATCCGATCAAAATCTTCAAAGAATCCCCCACATGATGTGAACATCCGTTGGCGTTCGCGCTGAGCTTCCAGGAGCAAATGGATGCGGCGGGTTTCATCGCTGGATAAAACTCTGTAGCTTGATTCTGCGAGAAGCGTTTCAATTCTTAACTGGCCTAAAAGGACATATATATATCGATTTCTTAGCTGCCAGGGATCCTCAATTAATGGCAAAGTTGTCTCAATAAAAATGCGATCCAGATCTTCACCTAATCGCTTCAGTGCAGCATGAAGGTTGATCTTCCATTGGCGGTCGCCTGGTGTGCAGCTGCAGCAGCCTGTCCAGCGGGAGATTCCATGGTGGCAGCTCCATGATGTGTTTTCTTGAATTTGGACATATTCTTTGGCTGGGTGGCTTCTTAACCAGCGTGCCGGGGTAGTCGGATGGATCGACTGTTGACTGCTTGCGCCGTCCATCAACCTGGCAAGGAAGTGCTCTCGCATCTTCTGATGATGGCCGTAAAGCTCTCCATCAGAAGCCAGTAGAATCAGCTGCGGCTGACCGCGCTGGGACTTATTAGCTTGATAGTTTGAGCGAAGGATATCCGCAGCAAATTGATCCGCATTCTCGGTTGCTGATGGATCAAAACTGATGCGCGCGCTCAAATCAGCATGATAAAAAAATACATTGATGAAGCGTCTCTCAGGCAACCCTATTTTGTAAGGCTGGCTGGGATCTATATCAGCTGACTTTGCCTGCCAGGGTGCAAGAATGGTGAATTGAATCCCAAACCGGGCGATGACTTCGAGGGTTTCATAGTCCACAGCCGTCTCCGGCAGCCACATCCCAATCGGTGGGCGTCGAAATCGGTGTGAAAAATCGGCGATTCCCCAATAGACCTGCGTGACTTTGTCCTGGTGAGAACCAAGCGGTAGGATGGTGTGATTATATGCCTGGGCAACTGCGTTGCCGGATTGAGTCGATTGCAGGTTCTTCCGGTCCTGCAGCAGGATCTGCTGATAAGTAATAGGATCAAAATTTTCCATCCAATTGAAAAGAGTAGGTCCAATATTGAAGCTTATCTGCTCAAAATTGTTCAGCAAGGCATTTGGGCGGTAACACTCGGCATGAATCCGCTCATTCCAATTAGAATAAGGAGTGGCGCTGGGCTCGATAGGGATAAAACCGGTTAAAGGATCTTCGCGCGGCGGTTGGTAAAAATGGGCATGGATGGAAAATGCGTTCAAGCTGAGATAAAGCCTCGTCGTGCGAATAAACTTGTGAATTTTATCCCGAATCGATCTCTTTGACAATCTTTTCCCGCAGGTATCCCAATTTTGTGAAAATGATCACGAAAGATCACAATAACCCTGATTTAGGTTTTCAGCAAAATGTCGCTTGAAATCTATCAAATGTTTGATCGGGTAGAATAGGATAAAATATCCTTGGTTGAAAGGATTGATCGAGATACTGATTATTAAGCAGCATTTTATATAAGGATCATAGAATCTTCTTCTAGGTCGAAAGGCAATGACCCAAAGGGATGGAGGTTTAATCATGTCAACAAGAGCAGTAATTTTAGCAGGTGGTGAGGGCTCCCAACTCGGTGTTCTAACAGCCAAACGGACAAAACCAGCTGTCCCCTTCGCCGGGAAATATAGAATCCTTGACTTCACTCTCTCTAATTGTGTCAATTCGGGGATATTTGATGTAATGGTGCTGGCTCAATACCGCCCACAATCCTTAATTGAGCATATCGGCTCAGGGGTTCCCTGGGATTTGGACCGCAACTTTACTGGAGGTGTAAGCGTACATACACCATATAAAGCCCGCGGCAGCTCGGATTGGTATCTTGGGACAGCGGATGCTGTTCAGCAGAATTACCTATTTATTAAAAGGGGAAATCCCGAACGTGTCCTGATTTTATCTGGCGATCACATTTACAAGATGGATTACGGAAGAATGATTGCCTTCCATGAACGCGTCGATGCTGATCTCACGATAGCGACGATCAGTGTGAAGATCGAAGAAGCTTCCAGATTTGGAATCCTCGGTCTGGACCCCGATAACCGGGTTGTTTCTTTTATCGAAAAACCTGTAAATCCACCGTCAAACCAGGCTAACATGGGTGTTTATCTCTTTAATAGTAAGCTCCTTGATCGAGCGTTATGGGATGACCATATGCGTCAGGATTCGACGCACGACTTTGGCAAGGATATATTACCCACGCTGGTTGCTGAAGGTTTAAAAATCTACGCATATCCTTTCGATGGCTATTGGGTGGATGTCGGGACCGTATCGTCTTATTGGGAAGCCCATATGGATCTGCTTGCTTCGCCTCCTCCAGTTGATCTTAATGATCGCAGCTGGATTATTCACACCAGGACAGAAGAACGACCGCCAGTTTGGATTGCCAGTGGCTCAGTTGTATTGGACAGCATGATTACGGACGGCTGTGAGATCTCACCTTCAGCGCGAATCGAGCGTTCTATCCTTTCTCCAGGAGTGAGGGTAGCTCCAGGCGCAGTCATTCGCGAATCGGTGATTCTGACAGACACCATGATCGAAACGGATGCCATCATTGAGCGCTCAATCCTGGATAAGCACGTAACAGTTCGACATGGTGCTCATATTGGTGGTGTGCAATCTGGAATAGATATTCTGGTCGCGATGGTGGGCAAGAACACGATCATTCCATCTGGTATGACTGTTGAGCCTGGCGCAGTGATCGGAACAGATGTCGTTGAATCCGATTACCCCGAAGCGCTTTTTGTCCGTAGCAGCGATTATATTCAGACTGTGAGGCAACCTTATGAAATATGAACGATCTGCGGGGATTCTGCTCCATCCAACAAGCCTCCCAGGGCCCTATGGAATCGGCGACATTGGACCGTCTGCACTAAAATGGGTGGATTTTCTTTATCAGGCTGGATTTTCCTTATGGCAAGTACTGCCGCTAGGACCTACAGGTTATGGCGATTCCCCTTACCAGTGTTTTTCGGCTTTTGCTGGGAACCCATATTTAATCAGCCCCGAAGCTCTGGTTCAGGATGGTTTGTTAAGAAAACAAGATATCGAGGATCACCCTGAATTTCCATCAAAATCTGTTGAATACGGACCTGTCATCGAATGGAAGCTGACAATTCTAAATAATGCCTTCCAGCAATACCAGGGAGAAGCGGGAAGACTATACCGAAAACCTTTCGAACAATTTCGGAGTGAAAATGCAGATTGGCTGAACGACTATGCCCTCTTCATGGCATTGAAAGAATATCATGCTGGAGCCTCATGGTCCAGTTGGGATAATTCATTGCGACTAAGAGACAAGGAAGAGTTAAATAAAGCAACTCGAGTTCTGGCAGACGCTGTCGAGCGGCAGGCATTCTGGCAATTTCTATTCTTCATGCAGTGGGAAAGAGTACGCAGTTCAGCTCATCGAAATGGGATTAAGATTATTGGTGATTTACCAATCTTTGTTGCCCAGGATAGCGCGGATGTTTGGGCCCACCCGGAGCTTTTCCACCTTGACGTCCGCAGCTTGCCGAAATACCAGGCGGGAGTTCCGCCAGATTATTACTCCTTGACCGGCCAATTGTGGGGAAATCCGCTTTATCGATGGCGCCAGCACAGGGCGGATGGATATGCCTGGTGGAAAGGGCGCGTCCAATCCACCTTGAATCTGGTAGACATGATTCGACTGGACCATTTTCGGGGTTTCGCAGGTTACTGGCAGGTTTCAGGAAAAGCCAAAACTGCAGAAAACGGTCGATGGGTAAAAGCGCCGGGGAAAGATTTCCTGCAAAGTATGAAAAATACCCTGGGTGATCTGCCGTTTATTGCCGAAGACCTGGGGGTGATTACCCCGGATGTAAATGATTTGCGTGATCATTTTAATCTGCCAGGCATGAAAGTCATCCTGTTTGCATTTGGTGGTGAGCCGAATGATACCTTTCTGCCTCACAATTACCCGGTCCATTGTGTTGCTTATACGGGCACACATGATAATGATACGACTCTTGGATGGTATAGTCGTGTGGAAGAACGTGAGAGAGCCTTCTTTCGACGCTATATGGGTCGAGATGGCAGCCGGGTTTCCTGGGATATGATTCGTGCGGTCTGGGCGTCGGTCGCAGTCTTTGCTCTCGCCCCAATGCAAGATTTCCTTGCTCTTGGAAATGAAGCCCGCATGAACTACCCTGGTAATCCCAGCGGGAATTGGTCATGGCGGATGAACCAAGAGGACCTGTCAATTGATTTGCAGGAGCAGATGCGAGAGATTAATTTTCTGTACGACCGTTCGAATCCAAACGCATTGAAGTGAATTGACATTGCATTTCTAACCGCCGCCAGCTTTCTGGGTTTTAGATCAGAGAAAAGCTGGCGGCTTTTCTTATCCTGTCCGGCGAGATCAGGATTAGATTGTAATTGACTTTAGCGTGACCCGTTCCAGCGCGGACGGATTGATCTGAACGCCGAGACCTGGTAATTGGGGGACATCGATTGTGCTGTCTGAATTGAGCACAAATTTCTCTTGTGTGATATCTTCAATATAATACCTGTCTGTTGCAGAGATATCCCCTGGCAGGATGAAACCCGGGAGTGAGGCAAGCGCCAGGTTCGCAGCGCGCCCGACGCCAGTTTCCAGCATCCCTCCGCACCAGACCGGAATCTTCTGATCCAGACAAAGCTTGTGAATGGCGGCAGCTTCCAGCAAACCTCCGACCCGACCGGTCTTAATATTGATCACCCGGCAGGACCCCATTTCAAGAGCCTGGCGGGCATGCCGGGCCGAGATGATGCTCTCATCCAGGCAGATCGCTGTTTGGAATTTTCGCTGCAGCTTGCTGTGGTCCCAAAGGTCATCTTCTGAAAGCGGTTGTTCGATCAGCAGCAGACCCAGCTCGTCTAAAGGCAGCAGCGCATCGGCATTTTCCAGGAGGTAAGCGGAATTCGCATCGACCTGCAATCGCAGGTCGGGGAATGCACTCCGGACAGCTCTGGCATCCGCGACGTCTCGACCGGGTTTGATCTTTATCTTGATCCGGCGATAACCCTGCGACAGATAGCCTTCAACGACCTCGACGAGCATCGTAGGAGATCCCTGCAGGCCGACAGATACGCCAACATCCACTTTAGCTTTGACACCGCCAAGCATTTCGCGTAGGGAGCGGTTTTGAGATTTTCCTATCAAATCCCAAAGCGCCATCTCCAGGCCAGCTTTTGCCATCTGATGACCGCGCACAAATTCCATCATTTTCTGAAGGTGTTCAGGGTTTGCAAGTTCCTTCCCAAGCACTTCTGGAAGGACAAAATCACTTAATACGTGCCACGCAGTTTGGGCGGTTTCGTAAGAATATCCAGGATCTCTGTCTGCAACGCATTCGCCATATCCGAGGATGCCTTCGGAATACGCCTCGATCAGCAAACAATCGCGCTTATTTATCCTGCCAAATGATGTTTCAAATGGTGTGCGCAGGGACATGCGTAGATAATAAAGCTTCACTTTGTCGAGTTTCATATCTTTCTCCATTTATTCATAACGTGCTGTCTCCATCGCTCATCACATAAAAACTGCGCGGGTATTTTCCAGGAAGATAGATAAAATCCGTAGCAATGAAACCTTCTTGAAATAGCTGAACGAATAGAGCCCTCGAATGGAACCGCCAATCCAATGCCAGAGCCGGATCGGACTCTTTTAAATCCAGAAAGTTTGCGGGAATCTCGACCAACAGCATCGATTGCCCGCTGCTGGCATTCTCTTTGATCGAAACACCTGGATCAAAATCTTGTATTGGGATTGCAAAACCTCCCTTTCCGAACTGCGTCGGGTTGATGATAGGGACATCCGCGGCCAGGTAATGGGCGAGGTCGAGCGAAGCGCGTGGATGCTTGCTGAGCCGTCGGGCAACCCTGCTGGAATTAACCCACCAATCGACCTGGAACCGATCGGATGGATTGCCTGCGTTAAGCTCATCTCGCATCTCTCCATAATATTCTGGCAAATAAGTGTTGCAGACCGCTCCCAGACGCGTGATATTCAGATAGGCATTTCGGCTGAGCAGCGGGTCGTAAGTCCATGTGATCCGGTCCAATCCTTGGTTCCGGACCAGCTGCCATTGGGCTCGTTTCAACTTAAACCCCGCCCCTTTGTCGCGGTGATCAGGTAATACACCAAGCATATGAGAGTGATGTTTCAGGCGGGGGCCATCGGCTGTTAAATATAGACCTGGGAAGCCGAAAACAAATCCGATCATTGTCAATTTGGCCGAACTTGATGGCTCAGATCCGGTTCGGTTTTGTTCGAAACCGGAAGATTCAATGTCAGCTTGGTTTTGAAGAAACGCTCCAATAATCAAACCGCCCGCATGGATTGCTGCCAGGAGCATGTGTGCAGGCACGACGTCCGTCTCTGACCCAGACCATATCTGTCGTTGCAGCTCTTCCACAGCCTCAATTTCCTTCGGGCTTTCCAGGATTTTCAAGATAATATCTGTCATATCTATCTTTTCATTACTGTTCGCATGAATGAGCTCCGCCAGTTCTGACCCCTCAGATAAGCGAGATGAGTGGACATGCGGGCGGGCATCAGGTTGAAGAAACGCGGCAGTGTGTCTAAAGCAGTTGTCCGATTGACAGCCATATAATCCAGCCAATAAACGGAGACCGGCAAATTCGGGAAGAAATATTCTATGGCAATTGTCATCCAGCGCAGGTATGGAAAAGGGATGTTCAAAAGGATCCGGTGCATTTGAGTCTCGGTAAGGATCAATTCGGCAATTTGGCGAAAAGATAAGTACTCCGGTCCGCCGATGTCAAATGCTTTATTGAACATTTCTCGATCGTCCATACTCCAAATCAAACAGGTGACTAGGTCTTCAACCCAGAGCGGCTGCAGCAGTACGCTCCCATTGCCAGGGACCATGAAGAATGCTGGCAGCCCTCCCATGATGCTTGCCAGCCCTGTCGTAAAGCCGTCATTCGGTCCGTAGACAATTGCGGTTCGAAGAATAGTGTAATTGATGCTGCTCCGGCGGACAAACTCCTCCGCGATGCCCTTAGCTTTCAGCACCGGATACGCGGATGCTCGATCCGCCCCCAAATGGGAGAGAAAAAAAATCCGCTTGACGCCGGCATCTTCTGCTGCCTGGATCACCGCACGTGTACCCTGGATATCGATATCCATTAAGCTGGCGCGCGGTCCGTGCCATTCACCACTGGCAAGGTGGAATATGGTATCGACGCCAACCATCGCTGCTCGTAAGCCGCGCTCATCATCCAGGCTGCTGACAGCAACATTAACCGAAACCCCAAAAGGCAGGCGAGGAGATCGCTTGGAAGGACGAATGAGCGTCCTCACTGGCAGGTCAAAATCCACCAGGTGCCGAATTAAAGCTCTGCCGATAAATCCAGTCCCCCCGGTCACCAGAATCATCTACCTGGCTCCAGGTTCCTAATTTTTATTCGAAGCATTTGCATGACGGAGGACATTATACCGCTCGCACCTGACCCTTGGCATGATGATATCCTAATGGAAGGTGGTTTTCCTCAAATCGTTGACGGTGTCCCTGATTAGCCATACAATGGTGCATCCTGGAAAGAAGATTCCAGGTCTCTCAATCTTTGCGTAATGGAGTAACAAATTATGGTGGACCAACCGGTCATTTTGATCACTGGCGCCTCATCAGGAATAGGAGCGGCTGCCGCCCGATTATTCGGTAGAGAAGGCTATCGGGTCGTGTTGGCTGCCAGGCGTCAGGAATTGTTGGAAAAGTTGAAGAATGAGATTGAATCTGAAGGCGGAAAAGCCCTGGCGATCCAGTCAGACGTTAAATGTTGTGACGATTGTCAGCGATTAGCTCGGCAGGCTCTGGAAAATTATGGTCAGATAGACATCCTCTTCAACAATGCTGGCATCGGGCGGCTCGATTGGTTGGAGAGCCTGGATCTCCAAACAGATATCCAGGAGCTGATTTCGGTGAATCTGCTAGGGACGATCTGGTTGACACGCGCTGTCCTGCCAGCGATGATCGAGAGACAATCCGGTCATATTATCAACATGGTTTCGGTAGCTGGATTGATTGCCCCGCCTTTGTACACGATCTATTCCGCTTCAAAATTTGGCGTCCGCGGCTTTAGCGATGCCCTCCGCCGTGAGGTGCGTATTCACAATATTTTTGTTTCGGGGGTTTATCCTGGTGGAGTGAAGAATGACTTTGCCTCAGAGTATATAAGAAAACGCAAAACAGGCATCCATACTCCAAAGTGGCTTGCTTTATCGAATGAAGATGTCGCTCGTGGCGTCTGGTCTCTTGCCTGTCGTCCCCGACGCATGATCGTACTCCCCGGTTATTTCCGCCTGGCTTATGCTTTCACTCTCCTGTTTCCGGGTTTGGTAGATCGAGCAATCGAAACAATTTTCACTCGTCGGGAAATGTCTGGATGACATTTTGATTCTTGTCATTCAAAATACATATCTTAAAGCGTTGGCTATCCTTGGTGCTTCTTCACAGGGTCAACAGTTTGTAAAGAATATGGTCAGTTTTTTCCAATAAAATGCATTTCAAGAATAACAAAACAGAAATGATAAAGAGGACTGTCTGAATATGAAATTATCCGAGTATCTACCGGTTGTTATCTCGATATCCGTCATCATCCTGGTGGCAGTCGTCCAAAAACAAAGCAAGCTCATCGCGGCAGTGACCGCAACCATGCCTGTGACCATCCCGTTAACTTTATGGATTGTGTATTCATCCTCACATGGTGAGAAACAGGCAATGATGCAGTTCACGAGTGGTATGCTGAGTGGGATCGTACCCACACTGGCATTCGTCATCGCTATCTGGCTCGGAACCAGGTTTGGGATCAAGTTGGGTTCGCTGATCGGTTTGGGGTATTCAGCCTGGGCGCTTACTTTGGCGGTGATCCTGATCATCCGCAGATTGAGCGGGACTTGACTTTCTAAATGAGTGATGGTAAGCTTCTAACACCTAATTTCGGATATTAGTGTTTAAGATCCGAAGTTGAACCAGTTTGAAATCTATTCAAGCTGGTAATCCAAACCGAATTTGAGGATGAAAGGAGGCGGACAAATTATGCAAATCACAAGATCTTTCCAAAAATGGTACTATTTGGACGCGCCTCCTGGCCTAGTTTCTTAACGATACCAATTGTTAAATCATTCGACCACAGGTGCGTTCAGCCCTGTGGTTGATTTTTTTCTATTCACAACCAGTTCTCAAAGGTCAACCACAGAGGCGGCGGCATGTGGTTTTTTCTTTGTTCAATAATGAGGTTGGAAAATGTCTGGTAATAAAACCTACAATGAATTTATAGATGAGGAGCTGGAAAGTCTGTATCCGATTCGGAACTCATCCCCTCGTCTTGTTCGCCGTGAAAGTAACAAGCAGAAAAAAGGAAATCCTCCTTCGTCAACCGATCTTGCCCTTCAGTTGGCAGACCAGGTGGATGATCTATCATCATCCCAGTTTTCATACAAAGCCTCTCGCCATGAGCAAGGTTGGATGGCTGATTTGCTGAGGGAATTCTTCGAGCAAAAATGGTTGGATGATGTCCTGCGGTTGGTGAAAGGTGGAAAGGAAGCCAATGTTTACCAATGTATGGTGAATCAATCGGTCACCGAGCTGGAGAATCCATTCCTGGCAGCGAAAATCTACCGCCCGCGCCGCTTCCGCAACTTGAAGAACGACCAGCTTTATCGGGAAGGGAGATCCAACCTGGATAGCGATGGTAACGTCATCAAGGATGATCGCATGCAGCGGGCGATGGCGAAAAGGACTGATTTTGGCAATCAGCTTCTGCACACGTCCTGGATTGAGCATGAGGTCCAAACCATGCAAATCATCCATCAGGCCGGCGGCGACGTGCCTAGAGTTTTTGCGAGTGAGAAGAACGCGATCTTGATGTCCTATATTGGTGATGTAGATTTCGCAGCCCCGGTGCTATACCATGTACGCTTAGGAAAGAAAGAGGCTCGGCGGCTGTTCGACCGTACCATTCAGAACATCGAGTTGATGCTCAAAAATAACCGCATCCACGCAGACCTCTCAGCGTTCAATATTCTCTACTGGGAAGGCGAGATCACCCTGATTGACTTCCCACAGTCTATTGAACCTCAGATCAACCGGAATTCCTTCAGGATATTTGAGCGAGATGTGCAGCGCGTTTGCGATTATTTCTCCCGCCAGGGTGTAGAATCAGAACCGCGCAAGCTGGCAGCAGGGTTGTGGAAATCTCACCACCTGAGGATGATCCCAGATGTACATCCTGGATTGCTGAACTCGGAAAACGAAATCGATCGGAAATACTGGCAGCGGTGGCTGGAGGAAATTGATTGAAAATTATGCATATTGTCGGGGCGCGGCCGAACTTCATGAAGGTCGCGCCCATGATGCAGGCTTTTTATGATGAACCTCGTATAGAACAGATCTTAGTCCATACCGGGCAGCATTACGATTACGAGATGTCGCAGGTATTCTTCGAAGATCTTGGAATTCCTGCACCGGACGCATATCTGCAGGTTGGCTCCGGAAGCCATGCAGACCAGACTGCAAGGATCATGCTCGCTTTTGAGCCGGTGATCGTTAGCTTTCAGCCGGATTGGGTTTTTGTAGTTGGAGATGTGAATTCGACGCTGGCCTGTTCGCTGGTTTCTGCGAAGCTGGGCATCCCGGTCTCGCATATTGAAGCCGGTCTGCGCTCTTTCGACCGCACCATGCCGGAGGAGATCAACCGGCTTCTAACCGATCAGATCGCCGACCTGCTTTTTACTCCATCGACAGACGCAGATGAAAACTTAATTCGCGAAGGAGTGGATCCGCATAAGATTTGCCTGGTCGGAAATGTGATGATCGATACCCTTGTTCAGATGCTCCCTAAGGCTGTAAAAAGACCTGTCGTCAGCGAGCTTAGATTACCGCCAGGTGGATATATCCTGGTAACACTGCACCGACCCTCAAATGTCGATGAAAAGCGACCATTTTCGGAAATTTTATGCGCTCTTCAGGAGCTCGCCGGTGATTATCCAGTGGTTTTCCCGGTTCATCCTCGCACACGCAAACAAATTGATGAGTTCGGGTTAAAAGCAGATGCGGTCAAGCTGATGGAGCCTTTAGGATACCTGGACTTTCTGGCACTCACTCGATCCGCGGCGATGGTCCTGACCGATTCCGGAGGTATCCAGGAGGAGACAACATTCCTGGGGGTACCCTGCCTGACGTTGCGTCCAAATACTGAGCGCCCCGTGACAATCGAATCGGGTACTAATCGACTTGTAAAAAGTGAGCGAGCTGCAATTGTTGCAGCGGCTGATGAAGCGGTTCAATCCGCTGGGAAACAAGGATCCACTATCCCGCTCTGGGATGGTTTGGCGTCACAGCGCATATTGGCCGAGATTCGCAATCGATTTTTTTAACTGGCTATCTCAAACGCAGGGTGTCTCTATCAAACAGTTTTCTTTGATCTCCCATAACACAGTAGCGTATCCTGAAATGAAATAGCGGTCGTGAACCACGGCGATAACTGTGCCTTCGAAGCTTGATAAAGCCTGTTCAAATCGGGTCCTGGATGGGATATCCAGGTGATTGATCGGCTCATCCAAAAGCAAAAAATTGCAGCCGTTGATGACCAGACTTGCCAACATTAAACGAGAACGCTCGCCGTATGAGAGCTTGCCAATCGGTCTGAAGACTTCATCTCCACTGAAAAGGAACTGGTGAAGGAACGCACGGGCTTCTGTCTCTGAAAGCGCGGCAGATTCACGGATTGTGTCAAAAGCTGATTTTTGGTGGTCAAGCGCTTCTTGCTCTTGAGACATCGTTCCAAGCTTGACGCTGGGACCGAGTCGAGCACTCCCCTTCAGCGGAGCCAGTTCTCCGGAGATTGTGCGGATCAGGGTGGTCTTTCCACTTCCATTTGGGCCTGTTAATGCGACGCGCTGTCCAAATTGTACCTGCAGGTTGATATCCTGCAGGATACTTTTTTCTCCATAGCCAATTACTAGATCTTCCATCACCAGAACCTGACGGCTGCTCTCTACCGCCCCCTTAAAATCAAGCTTCATCTGCCAGCTTTGACGAGGCTTTTCGATATGGTCTTCAGTAAGGATTTTATCCAGCCTTCGTTCAAGGTGTTTTGCCCGGGCTACATGTTCCTTCGAACGATTCGCGAAAAAACCTTTGGCAAATTTGTCGCCTGTATCCGCTTTTCCGCCGCGTTTGAAAGTTGCCTGCCCTCGGATGATTCCGGCTGCTTGTCTCAACCTGGCAATTTCTTCTTGCTGATCTGAGAACGCTTGCCATTGGCGGTTTGTTTCTGTGATCTTCGATTCCAGATAATCTGTGTAATTACCCTCAAAAATCTTCAGCCGTCTGGTGACAGCATCCAGTTCGAAGATGCCAGTAACAGTCCGGTCAAGAAATACCCGGTCATGTGAAACGATCAGCACAGCGCTGTGTTGGATGAGTGGAGAACCGGCCAGCCATTCCTCTAACCATTCGAGCATTTGGATGTCCAGATGGTTTGTGGGCTCGTCCAGCAGCAGCAGCTGAGGGGAAGAAAGCAGCACACCAGCCAGCGCCAGACGAGTCTTCTGCCCTCCGCTGAGATAATGGAGCGGCGTGGTCGGTGGAAGTGCATCCAGGTTCATCGCCGCAAGGATCGCAGGGCGCTGGCTTAAACCGAGTGATGTAATCTGGATAAATGAAAGGGTGCGGTCATAGGCGAATTGAAGGCTCATGGAATCTGGTGCAGCTGCGAGCTGACCAGCAAGCACTTCTAACTGCATGCTCAAGGCTGAGATATCACCTGTTAGGCGATCCAGATATCCGCTGATTGAATCATCGGACGTTGGATTGAATCCCTGGGGCAGGTAGCCCAGGCGGAGATCCGGCGGATCAAAGTGGAAATGTCCTTTATCGGGTTTTTCTTCGCCTGCAAGAATACGGAGCAGGGTAGTTTTTCCGCATCCATTCGCCCCAACCAGCCCAATCCGGTCTCCAGGATTAAGAGTAAAAGTTACTCGATCTAATATGGTTTCAATCCCATAACATTTCGTAATTCCGTTTGCGGTAAGCATCATTCCTCATTTCAGCACAAGAAAAAACCGGGGGCAAACGCCCTCGGTTCTATAAAAAAACAATGATACATACGGTTCTACGAGTGCCGATCTGCGCTACCCATGAAAATAGGAGACTATAGCAGGCCGCAAAAATTCACTTTTTTACTCCCAAAATTTGTTAAAATCGATTATAACATTATCGATCTTTAAACATGATGTTTGTCACCTGGAAAATGGGATAGAAATGGATATTCTTCCTCCTGAGGAGGTGTTTTAATAACCCTTGAAACAAGCAAGATTTAATAAAACTGTTGAAAATTAAAAAATCTAATCCGGAGGAAAACGATGGCTAAGACGATCGATGATCTAAAAGCAGCATTTGCAGGAGAATCGCAGGCAAACCGCAAATACTTGGCTTATGCCAAGCAAGCCGACAAAGACGGATTACCGCAAATAGCCAGGCTTTTCAGGGCAGTCGCCGCGGCTGAGACTGTCCATGCCCATAATCATTTCCGAATCCTTGGTGGGGTTGGATCCACGCAGGATAATCTCAAGGACGCCGCGGCCGGTGAGAATTATGAAATTATGACAATGTACCCGGAATTCATCGCGGATGCCGAAGCCGAAGGTCAAAAAAAAGCCCTCAATTCATTTAAATGGGCCTGGGAGGTTGAAAAGGAGCATGAAGTGCTTTTCAAGCAGGCTTTAGAAACCATGGGGACCTCGATAGGTGAGCTGGAGATCTGGGTTTGCCCTGTGTGCGGTCACACGCATGTCGGTGTACGACCGGATATCTGTCCGGTATGTGACACCCCCGGTAAACGCTTCGAGAAAATCGACTGAATCCATTGCTTAAAAATGAATAAATGAACCATCCGTTGAGTTCAGATCTGGATGCTGAACTCGATGGATGGTTTTATTATCAATCTTCCAGCCGAACAATCCTAGAAAGCAAACATAATCAGTCGCAGACCCATGATGACGAGCAGGATCAAGACGATCTTACGAAAACTTGCGGGATCAATAGTTCGGTCAAGGCTTGTCCCGACAAAATATCCAAGCGCGATCGCCGGCAGGATCCAGATGATAGCTCTTCCAGACCAGCGGCGTGATATTGCCGGCGAAACCGTGACTGATGATGGCAATAGTGTCGTTGACCAGGAAGAAACCCTGAAGGTTGCCCTTAAATTCATCCGGATCCCATCTTTTGCAATTGCCGTATATGATCGCCGGAGGTCCCCCGACACTGTAAGCGCCAGAGAGCAGTCCTGCGAAAAAACCAAAGAGATATGCCCAGCGCGGGTGTTCGAGACGAGGTAGTCTAAAATTGAGCAACGCATAAATCGAATAAGCTACCATGATCGACCCGAGGACAGGCAGCAGCACACGCGCACTGATTTCCCGTAAAGCCCAGACGCCGATGGGGATCGCAAGGATCGACGCGATGCTCAACCTCCAAACGGCTTTCATAGTTAAAGGCGGCACGATAACGGATGAGCAGGAACAATTCCAGCGTCCCGGTAAGCATTGCGACCAACGGGACAGCACTCTGGATATCCAGCACATTGGGCATTAAAGCCATCGATACCAGCCCGGACCCAAAACCAGTCAAGCTTTGGGTGAAGACAGCAAAAAAGACGATTACGAGCAGAGGTATGGACTGGGTCATGGCTCAGGAAAACAGACCCGATTATACCCCCGGGGATGAAAATCAGTTAAAATCAATTCTATGGATAATTTTGACCCCAAGAAACTCATTTTAATTCATGGATTGGAAGGCAGCAGCCAGGGAGATAAAGCTGTGCTGTTGAGAAGTATATTTCCGGAAATGATCACACCTGATTTCAGCGGGACGGTAGCAGAGCGAATGGAGCTGCTTGAATCCCTGCTTGGCGATCAATCTGGTTGGACGATCGTTGGCTCCAGCCTAGGAGGTTTGATGGCTGCCCTATTTGCGACTCAACGGCCAACCCAGGTGCGGAAGCTGATCCTGCTTGCGCCAGCCCTATTTTTACCTGAATTCTCAGATGATCTGCCTCAGCCTGTCGACATCCCTACGATAATCGTCCACGGGAGCCTGGATACGATTGTGCCGTTAGAATCGACGCGGTTGATCGCCGAAAAGGTTTTTTTACAACTGACTTTTCTTGAAGTTGAAGACGATCACCGCTTATTTCAGACGACCCAGCAGATGGATTGGAAGAAAATCCTTAATTAATCTGACCGGAAGCCATGATTAATGTCGAATGGAGCAGCACGTTTGCTCCATTCATACAATCCTGCCAATCAGCATATTCGCGAGGCGAGTGGCTGCCGCCCTGGGAAGGGATAAAGATCATTCCGGCGGGACAAATCCGGGCTGGCATCTGGGCGTCATGACCGGCGCCTGAAGCGATCGGGATGCTGCTCAAGCCAAGCAGAGAACAGGCTTTTTCAATAGATTGGCTGGCAAGATGATGACATAGGAGTGGGTCGATGCCGGCTGAGCAGCTCGGTTTCAAGCCCCAAATCCATGCGTGCGGCTGCTTCTCCGGCCAGCTCAATCAACCTCGCCTCTAGCGCACGATATATTTCTTTCTTCTGCAGAACGAAGTTCCAGTCCAAGATTCCACGCGCCCTGGAACGATGTTGAACGCCCCTGGATATGATTTTATCCAGCCGATGTTCGCAACGCATCCTGGGAAATCCTGGATGATCAGACTGTTTCATCGCCAAAGCGAAGGCGGCAGCGCCTTGAAAGGCGTCCAATCGATCTTGCATCGGCGTCGTCCCGGCGTGATCTGCCTGCCCCAGGAAGGATATCCTGTACGAACAAATTCCAACAATCCCGGTTACGATTCCGATATTGATCCCGTTTTTTGAAAGATTTGGCCCCTGCTCAATATGCAGCTCAAGGTAGCCTGCCAGGGAATCGAGGATCGCGGCATGCTTTCATCAAATCTGCCTCAATCACTCCGGCTCGTTTCAGACCGAGGATAAAATTCTCTCGTCCGCCGCGCGGTTTTTCGATGACTTCTCGATCCAGGCCTCCAGCCAGGGCAGCGCTGCCCATGCAGCCCAACGAGCGTACCTTCTTCGTCTGTGAAATCAATCGCTTCAAGGTGTACAGCCAGCTTCAAATGGTTTTCTTTTACCACCCTGAGAGATTCCAGTGCAGCCAGCACCCCCAATGCGCCGTCATATTTTCCGCCATTTGGAACCGAATCAAGGTGAGAACCAAGGATTAAGGTTGGCGCACCCTCTGGACCGCTTTTTAACAGCGCAGAGTGATTCCCGGCAGCATCCATAAAAAAATCCAGCCCTGCTTCCTGGACTTTCTCCCGAAACCAGAGTCGCGCCTGCAGATGGGCTTCGCTGAAGGTAGGCCGGTCGATCCCTCCCGAATCGTTCAGGCCGATCTTGGAAAGCGCTTCAAAATTGGATTTCAGGCGATCTGGGTTAACTGCGATTGATTCCATATCGGTTCATCCATTTATTGACAGGTCGCCTGCCTGGCGGTTGAATTGGGTCTGGTAAAGCCCGGCATAAAGCCCGCTGAGCTTCAGCAGCTCCTCATGTGTGCCCTGTTCGACGATTCTGCCTCGGTCCATCACCAGGATCTGGTCCGCTGCCAGAATGGTGCTCAAGCGGTGAGCAATCACTATGCTTGTACGATCGGCCATCACATGTTTGAGCGCAGTTTGAATCAGCGCTTCTGATTCGCTGTCCAGGTGGCTTGTCGCTTCGTCAAGGACGAGGATGGCTGGATTCTTGAGGATCACGCGCGCCAGCGCGATGCGCTGTTTTTCCCCGCCGCTCAACCTGTAGCCGCGCTCCCCAACGATCGTGTCGTACCCTTCAGGAAGCTCCGAAATGAATTCATGAATATTTGCCGAACGGCAGGCAGATTCAAGCTCTTCCTGGGTCGCATCAAGTTTGGCATAGACCAGGTTGGTACGGATGGTATCGTGGAATAAATGGGTCTCCTGCGTGACCATGCCGATCTGTGCGCTCAGCGAATCTGAGGCTGACCTGACGTAAATCATTCCCGTCGATCAGGATCTGTCCGCTGGTTGGGTCGTAGAGGCGTGGAATGAGATAAGTGAGTGTTGTCTTTCCTGCGCCGCTTGGTCCAACCAGCGCAACCAGCTGCCCGGCTCGAACGGTGAAGGAGATGTCATCTAAGGCATCCAGGCGAGCCTGGCTCCGGTACAATTCGGATTCGACTTGATCGTTGGATTCCTGGATATAAGAATCTTCTTGAGGTTTTGCGCTGTCTGGCAGAATCAGCAATTTTTGTTCGCTTCTGTCCATCAACCGGTTTTTGTGCTGGCGCATTCCCTGAAAAAACCGCAGTCACATTGCTCATGGAGCCGTGGCGCTCAACCTGGCTGAGCAAGGCGACTTTTTCCGGGTCATATCTGAAAGATACATGGTCGAAAATAAGCGATTTAGACATCCTTTGGATTGAAATGGCATTGGGCTTTTCTTCAATCTCAAGAGGTAAATCGATTACTTCAAAGACACGCTCAAAACTGACGACGGAAGTAGCGAATTCAACGGGCGCATTCGCCAGGCCTGAGAGAGAGCTATAAAGGCTGGTCAGATATGCGCCAAATGCGACGATTGTCCCGATTGTGAATACTTGATTGATCACGAGGTATCCGCCAAATCCATACACCAATGCTGTTCCTATCGCGCTCAACAACCCGATGATGACAAAGAAAGAAGCCCCAAGGACCGCACGCTGGATTCCGACATCCCGTACTCCCTTTTGCACGCTCCTGAAAGCGAGCAGTTTCGAGGTTGGCGCGTCCAAATAGCTTAACGAGCAGTACCCCACTGATATTCAGGGTTTCGTTCATCATCGCACTCAACTTTGCGTTCGCGTCCATCCCTTGTCGGGCGACGTCCCGCAGACGGTTTCCCATCTTCCTTGCCGCGATGATGAACAGCGGCAGAATCAGGATGCTGGTGATCGTCAACCGCCACTCCAGGCTGAGCATCACGATCAAGACTGCAGCAGCCTGAATGATGTTGGTGATGATCCCGACAATTGTGTTGCTGATCGCGTTTTGCGCTCCAACTACGTCGTTATTCAGACGGCTCATTAATTCACCCACTCTGGTGTTTGTGAAGAAGCGAAGCGACATCCTTTGCAGCCGTCCAAATAGGGAGACTCGCAAGTCATAAATCACTCCCTCGCCAATACTGGCATTCAACCTTCTCTGAAATACGCTGATCACGCCTCCTAATGCCGGGATGATTAGTAAACCTAGCGAAATCAAGATCAGCTGATCGACATCTCCCTCCTGGAATTGTCGTATCGATAAGTGTACGCAACAGAAGAGGTGTCAATAATGTCAGACCTGTTCCTGCCAGAATCAAGATCAGCATCCAAAGAATTTGCCAGCGGTACGGCTTTGAATAGGTCAGGACTCGCCGCATCAGCGCCGGCGTTACCTTCGGTTTTTCCTCAGAAGCGCTGAGATAACTCCACCATCCCCCGCCGTGCATTGCCATAAGGTTAATTCTCCAGATTAGAATTTTTGTTATTGGTGAACGAAGATATTATAAAACGCTTATTCTTTCTAGCGGTGGGGAATAGATCGACTTGGTATAATCGCTATTTGTGATGTTAAAATCCAGGTTCAGGGCCCGAAGATTTCTGATCATATTGATATCAATATCCACGCTGCTTGCAGGCTGTTGGGCAGCTGGACAGAATCCGTATGAAAATCCTGCCCAGGTCAAGACAGCAAGAACAGCAATCCTGAAGCCTCCAGACTTTTCAACCCAGCTACCTGTCCTAACTGCCGCACCCTCTGGTTTGCACATTCCGCCTTTTTCTCCGACGCAAGCGCCTGATATTACGAGTATTCCATCCGCTGCTTCAAAACCAGGCGGAAGCGTTGAAACCATCCTCCCGAACTCCAGCTTTTCTTGGACCCGGTTGGATTTTGCTCGACCCGGAAACAACCGCAGAACCGCCAATTCGGTCTTATGTTTGTCCCTGGATCGATCTTAGCGGAAAACCTGCCGACCTATACATTCAGGACGATCGAAGAATACCCGCACGATCCGAGCGCCTACACACAGGGTCTGGTCTTTGAAGATGATTTTTTGTATGAAAGCACAGGCTTACGCGGAGAATCCTCGCTGCGCATCGTCAACCTGGAAGACGGCAAAGTGCTTCAGATGAAGAGCATACCGGAACCTTTCTTTGCGGAAGGGATCGCCTTGTGGAAAGATAAAATCTACCAGCTAACCTGGCAGGAAAAGACTGGATTTATTTCTTCCGACGAAAACTTAGAAGAACTGGCACGATTTTATTATCCACGCGAAGGTTGGGGTTTAACGGATGATCGAGAAAAGCTCGTGATGAGCGATGGCACAGATCGGTTGACCTTCCTGGACCCTATCAGCCTGGAGGAGATAGGGTACATTCGGGTTAGCTCAGGTCCCTTTTCGGTTCAAAGCCTTAATGAGCTGGAATATATCTCTGGTGAAATCTGGGCGAATATTTATCAGACCGCCTGTATCGCCCGGATCGATCCAAAGTCAGGTAAGGTTACAGGCTGGATCGACCTTTCTGGGCTGCTGGAGAGGGATGAAATGATCACAGCCCAGGTCCCAAATGGAATCGCCTTCGACGAAAAGAGCGGTCAGAATCTTTGTGACGGGTAAATTTTGGCCGAAGCTTTTCCAGATTGATGTAGAACCAGTCCAGTAGGAAGGCAGATAAAACGGCTGGCTTGGCTTACCAGCGCGCGTGGTGCTCTTCAGCGAATCCAAACAGATCATTAATTTGGATTTCTTCTCCTTCATCCAGCTGAACTCGTCCCGAATAATGTCCGAACATTTGATGCACTTGGCTGAAGATAATTTTTAAGTCGGTTTGGGCGATCCTCTCTTTAATCGGGACAAACTTCAGCTCAATCCGTCTCTGGTTGTCTTTAAAGATCCAGGGGTGTAGATAATCCCCAGGATTGTAGTTAAAAAGCACCTGGTCGAGCTTGTGAACACGACCATCTACCAGGATGCAGTTTTCCGTAGCAGCGGATGTATCACCAAATCCGCTTCCAAAATTTAATCCGATAAGCCGCCCATCCTGCAGGCGGCCCGATGCGCTGGCCCAGTTCCAAAAACTGCGATACGCCCAGACTCCGCGCCCCCAATCCAGGGAGCCAAGGCTGTTGCTAGGATCGAGAATTTCTTCATCCTCCCCATATTTCAGGCGTCCTTCAACTGGGAGGCAATTAATCTTTTGATTGTAGTAGAAACGTCGTTTTTCAATAGGTATAACGATCGTCATGGATTCCTGGCCCGGTGGAGGGATGAGTTTTAATGCTGCCTGGATTCCACGCCCTTCATGAAAGGCCGGCCAGTCGACAAGAACCTCGCGGCAGTCGTTATTTGTTCGGAAATGCAGTTTTACCCCTTTACCTTCATAAACCGATTCGCCGTTTATACTGGTCTCGGCAAGCTGAACCCCTCGCCCAAACAAGGGTACTACTCCTTCTTCGTGCAGCTTACCGGTTTCATAATCATAAACATAAACAAAAATATTTCCGGCATAACCGAGATGAGCAATCGTGGCAGAAAAAAACATTTTCGGAGTGAAAACAGCATAATAATCCCACTTTTTCATCCTAAACGACTGAAAGGGGCGAAATAACCTGGGATAAAATGACGCTCGCTCTAAATTTGCCATCAAAAGGGGTGATCTCGCCCAACCCACCTGTTTTAATTCGCCTCTTGGATCTAGCAGTAGACCGGATTTTGTGATTTCTTGCTGCATATGATTTCTCCCAATGACAAGTTTAGTCCAATCCTGCCCTGTGGTCAATCAGAGTATCCGCACTAACAGGATTAGCTTGATGTGCTTTTTACAGAATGTCGTGAATAAACGCGAAGGTACAAACAACCTGAAGGTCTCTTCTGATGTGATTCTCATCAGTCTTCGGTATAATCTTTGGGACATCTCAAGGGATAAGTTTGTTAATGGACGAGCAGATAAAAAATATTCTTGACAGCCTGCCAGTTAAATCGGGCTGCTATCTGATGAAAGACGCCGAAGCGAAAGTGATCTATGTCGGCAAAGCAGTCAACTTACGGAGCAGAGTCCGCTCCTATTTTCACACCCATGCAAATCACGATCGTCGCATCCAGAAGATGGTCTCTCATATTCGGGATATTGAGTGGATTGTGGTTGGATCGGAGCTTGAAGCTCTCATCCTTGAGATGAACCTGATCAAAAAATACCGTCCGAACTACAATGTCCGGTTGAAAGATGATAAACGTTATCCCTATATCAAAATCCATTGGGCGAATGCATACCCGACTGTAACAATAACGCGCCAAATGATCCAGGACGGTTCGCGTTATTTTGGGCCGTATACCAGCGTTTGGGCTGTACATCAAACTCTGGACCTGCTGCGTAGGATCTTTCCTTTTCTTACCTGCGATCGAGACATCACTGGAAAGCGATGAAAGGGCTTGCTTGTATTATGATATCAAGCTCTGCACTGCACCTTGCATCGGAAGAATAAGCCAGCCTGAATATCGCTTGATGATCTCGGATCTTCTGCCAGTTCCTCGAAGGACGGACGGAGAGCGTGGTTTCACGTCTTCGTTCAGAAATGGAAAAAGCTGCGGATGAGATGCGTTTTGAACAGGCTGCTTCAATCCGTGACCAAATTCGAGCAATTGAAACCGTTGTGGAACGTCAGAAAATTATCTCGAGCGATTTTATCGATTCTGATGTCCTTGCGCTTGCTCGATCCGATGGAGACACCTGTGTTCAAGTGTTCTTTATCCGCGGTGGAAAACTGATCGGGAGAGATTATTTCCTGCTGGAAGGAGCTGAGGACAGTACAGATGCGAATGTTATGGCTGAGTTCATCAAGCAGTTTTACAGCCAGGCATCGATCGTGCCTTCACAGGTGCTCCTGCCGAACGAAGTCGAAGAAGCTCAAATCATAAAGCAATGGCTGGGACAGCGACGTGAGGATCAAAAAGTGGAAATCCTTGTTCCTCACCAGGGTCATCAACAAGAATTGATCCAGTTGGCAGCGGAGAATGCAGCCGAAACCTTGCGCTCGCTGCAGGCTCAATGGCACGCCGACCGGCACCGCCAGGAGCAGGCAATGGCAGAGCTGCAGTCGGCTCTGGGATTAGAGACGCCATTGAACCGGGTGGAATGTTATGATATATCCAATATCCAGGGCACGGCTGCGGTTGGGAGTATGGTTGTTTTTGAACAAGGGATTCCAAAGAAGGGTCTCTATCGTCGATTTAACATCCGCAGCGTCAGCGGTCCCGATGATTTTGCCAGCATGGAAGAAGTGCTGACTCGACGATTCAACCGCTGGAAAACCGCTCAAGAAAACCCGGCGCCTGGGAAGAAAACAGACCCGTCATTTTCACTCCTGCCGGATTTTCTGATTGTGGATGGCGGGAAAGGACAGCTTGGTAGAGCACTTTCGGTCTTGGAAAAATTTGGACTGATTGGAAAATTCCCGGTAGCTGGGCTGGCAAAGCAAAATGAAGAGCTGTTTTTTCCAGACCGAGAACTTCCACTGATCCTGCCGCGCAGCTCTCAGGCCTTGTTCTTGATCCAACGGATCCGTGATGAAGCGCATCGTTTTGCGATCACTGCTCACCGGCAGCAGCGCTCAACAAAGGGATTGGCGTCACGATTGGATTCGATCCCAGGGATTGGACCGGCACGTCGAAAAGCCTTGCTCTCTCGATTTGGCTCGATAGATGGCATACTTCAGGCCTCATTGGATGAAATCGCAGAGATCAATGGGATCAATCACGCCCTGGCAGAAACGATCAAAGGCGGGTTAGAATAATCAATTGATGCTTGATGATATTTGGAGAGATGAAATGGCAAAGAAGACTGCGCGTTCAAAACGCGAAATCCGGAATCTGAGGTTCCAGCAATTGTTATTTATTATGGTCGGTTTGATCGTAATCCTTTCGATGGTAATATCCCTTCTGGTGAAATAGCTGGCGAGGCAATCGATGATAGTAAATTTCTATGCAACACTGCGTGGAGTTGTTGGACAGAAAACAGTCGAATTTGACCTGCCGGAAGGCGCAACGGTTCAGCATCTCCTTGCTGAGATGATCCATCGATTATCCCGCGTTAAAAAATGAGCTGCTGAATGAAAATGGAGAGCTGTACTCGCACGTCCACATATTCGTAAACGGTCGCGACGCCCCCTTTCTTGAAAATGCCATGGATACAGAGCTCAAAGATCAGGATGTGATCGGGGTTTTTCCTGCGGTTGGAGGGGGATAATCTTTCAGGCAGAAGGATCGAGCTTAGAAAAATTCTTGCCGGGCGCGAAGGTCCGTCCGTCTCTCCTTCGAAAGGCAAGAGCCCCAAGGTTACAGGCTTCCCATTCTTTTCCAACTTGATCCTCGCAAAACCCAGGTCGGATGGGCTGGGGAATGGGACGTATTCCACAATCGTCCAACCGAAATTTGGGGCTTCGCGAAGATAAAAAGCTTGAAGGGCTTCGATGCTGCTTGCGCCGTCATACGCTCGCCAGTGTGCTGGCTCCAGGATGCCGCTCAGAAAATCCTCTGCTGGAACAGTCTCATAATTGGGTGGCAGCGGCAGTCCGTCGCTGTTTGTAAAAACACCTGCTACTTCTGCCGGAAACCGCAGGCTGGAAATAATCTCCGTCGCAAAATGTTGGAAAATCTCATATTCTTGCTTCAAATGCAGGACCACAAAATGAAGCACAGTCAGATCTTTCTGGAGGATCCCTGTCCATAATCGGCGGTCATCCTTTTTAGGCATGACGATCTCGGCTTCAAGGCCATTCGCGACGCCTAATCTCCAGGGGGCAGAACCGACCTCTTTGGCGCCAAGCCAGCTCGCCAGCATCCCGATATGCCGATTCCAGAGGGGTTCAATCGGCTTGCCGACGGAGTTCCATTCACATCGGATCAGTATTTGCCCGGAATTTGCTCCATGATAATCCGGGTCAAGCGCTTCGGGGATAGCAGCAAAGCATTCCACTTCCCCTTTGGTGAGATGGTGCCATGGATCAGGGTAAGTTAGCTCATATCCCCAGAGCACATGTTGAAAAACACTCATCGTTTTTTCCTCAGAGAATTGGTTAGCAGCTTATAAAATTTGGGGCAGCAGGGAAGCTGCTGCCCCATTCTAATCCAATTGTGATCGCCCAAAGGCGTATCCCTTTGAATTGCAAATGTTTAATCGCCGCTTTCATGCACCCAGGCGTAGACCGAGTTAAGCTGTTCGTCGGTTATCGTCCAGACGACATTGTGCGGGGGCAGCTTCTCATAGCGCATGAACTCTGGTGGGCGGTCGTCCTCAGCGGTGAAGCCGGCGCCTTCGTTGAACAGCCGCTCCATCTTCAGGATTTCTTTGCCGATTGCGACGACATCGCCGCCGGTGATATTCTGACCTGTCACTCCAGCTACGGTCTCGGCCATCCCTTCCCAACCCTTCGGCGATGTCCAGGATGGGGAATGCGATGAACAGGCAGTATCCGGTGCTGTCGATGAATGCGGTCGCAGCCTGGAAAGTCAGCGAAAGCTCGGCTTTCCCTTCATCCGAAAGCGGGTCAAGCTTGCCGCTTACTCCAGCAATTTCAGGAGCGATCGTGTATCCGGCGGTGTGGTCAGCGCCCATCGGAGTTGTTGCGTAGGTGACGCCGATGCCTTTCACAGCACGCGGCTCGTATGCCGGCATCGACTGGCCTTTGCAGGTTGGGACGCGGTGGACGCCAAATGCCTTGGCCGTCGCTTCCACACCTTGCCCGATGATCCGACCCATCGGCGAACCCTTCTGGACTTCAGCGAGCAGGTCCATCGCCGCAGCACCGTCTCCCCAGGGTATCACGCCGCCTTCCATCGCGATTGCGAGGGTGTTGCCAGCTTCAATGGTGTCCAATCCGACGTCATTGCACTCATGCGTCATCTCGGCGATCCAATCCAGGTTGCTGACGCCGCAGTTCGCGCCCGAGGGACCAGACGGTTTCATATTCCAGGCAGGAAACCTGGGCGTTGCCTTCCTCATCAGGGTATATGCTGGAGCATTTAATAATGCAGCCAGGATGGCAGCCGTGGTCCGTCGTCCCCTCGCCTTTTCCGCCGGGGCAGCGTTCCTCGATGACTTCGGCAATCCGCTCGCCCGAAATCATTGCCGCACCTTCGAACTGTCCGGCGCTGAAGTTCCGGGTGGGCAGACCGCCGGCTTCATTCAAGATGTTGATCAGGACAGCCGTACCGAATGCATTCAGCCCGCCTGCTTTTTTCGTGAGAGCATGCTCCTGGATCGCTTCAGTCAGTTTCTTGCGCCCTGTCTTGAATGTCTCCTGGTCAGCGATCTCGACCCCTTCGCCGCCTTTATCGTCAACCACGATTGCCTTGATTCCGCGTGCACCCATCACGGCGCCCAATCCACCGCGTCCAGCATAGCGTCCGGGCTTGTTCTCCATGTCATTAATCGAAATCCCGGCATTCGATAGCTTCATTTCCCCGGCCGGTCCAATCCCGATCACAGCTGTTTTTGGATATTTCTCCCAGAGGAGATCATCCACGCTGTACATGCCCTTGCCGACGAGCTCGGAGGCATCTTCGAACTTGACGCCATCTTTCGAAACGACTACCGTGTACCATTTACCTTTTTCCGGCTGGCCTTCGACGATAATCGCATGCAATCGCAATTTCGCAATATGCTGTCCAGAGAGACCGCCGGCATTCGATTCTTTGATCCCACCTGTCAGCGGGCTTTTGCCGCCAAAAGACGTTCGTCCGCTGCTCGGCGCGGCAGGAGAGCCGGTCACCCATCCCGGAGCGATGACCAGTTTATTGTTGGGTCCCAAAGGATGGCAGGATGGATCAACCTCATCGCAAACAATTGCAGTTGTGAGGCCTCTTCCTCCCCAGCGTGCCCATTTTTTTGGGACATCTTCGTATGTTGCTTTTAATTCGACTCATATTAATTCGCAAAATTTTCTTTGTCATTTTTTTCTCCTTGTATTTGAAATTGGGATGGAGTTGATTAATCCTCTAGATGTGTGTATGTATGGTGCATTGCGCCATGTGTTTTCATGGCTTCCGTGAGATCATCGGACATTCTTACTCCGTCGCGGTATTGATAAGGCCACATCCGATCGACCGAAAAAATACCAATGTGATCTCCTTCACTTAGTATTTGACCTTCTCCAGTGATCAATCCAGGGACATCGCACAGCACTGCATTGATGAACAGATAACCGCGCTCGTGTTCCGGGATTCCGAAAAATGCCAGTAAATCTGCTTTCGTTGAGCCTTCGTCGAGAGTGACTTCTGCGTTCGCTACGTGTTTCCCTCCATGATATCTTGCCAGGGAGCCATATAATGAAACGTTCACACGGATTCTGCTTGTTTTTTGCTCGTTGGTCATAACTTGTCTTGTTGGAGGTTTGAAAGTTTGCGTTTGGATCATCAACATTTTTTGACAGGTTAAATATCAATTGAATTCTTCCTACATAATATTAATTACCATACTTAATTGTACAAAGTCGATGTAATATGGTTAGAAACGTCAATTTGAATTGTAATTTAATATTAGCATTGTCCTTCATGATGTGCAATATTAAGTTTATTTTTAGCATACCCGATGAACGCTTTCTTTTGTATAATATCGGAAATGGTTGAGGATTGTTGGTAGCAATGGCGAGAGATCGATACGGTCGTACTATCAATTACTTAAGGATTTCCCTTACTGATCACTGCAATCTGCGTTGTCTTTATTGCATGCCGGATGAAGTTCGATTTAAACCAAATGAAGAATTGCTTCAAGATGATGAAATTCTTCGATTGGTTAGAATATTTTCCTCTTTAGGCTTTGAGAAATTTCGATTGACGGGTGGAGAGCCAACGGTGCGATCTGGGGTCGTCGATCTCGTACGCAATATTGCTCAAACACCTGGTGTCCGTTCACTCTCGATGACAACCAATGGAGTGCTATTTTCGCGTCTTGCGAAACCATTAGCAGAAGCCGGCCTCAAGCGCGTTAACTTCAGCCTGGACACGCTGGATCCTGAGAAATTCAAATGTCTGACCCGCAATGGGGACTTTTCGAACGTTTGGTCCGGCATTCAGGCTGCAGAAGAAGCGGGGCTCACTCCAATAAAAATCAATGCAGTTGTTGTACGCAACTATAATGAAAAAGATGTTGTCGATCTGGCGGATCTTACGATTAATCGTCCCTGGCAGGTTCGATATATCGAAATGATGCCATTCGGTGGAGCGACTGACTTTCAGCAATCTCAGGCGGTCAGCGCGGGTGAAATTCGATCCTGGATCGAAGCCCGTTATGGGGCGTTGGAATTGTTGAATGGGGGGAAGCTGGATGGCGAAGCTCAGATGTATAAGATAAAAGGAAGCAGCGGGATGCTCGGTTTTATTTCCACTGTTTCTGATCCCTTCTGCGCAAGCTGCACACGTGCAAGGTTAACGGCGGACGGCCGGTTGAGAATGTGCCTGCTCAGGGAATTAGAGCTTGATATCCTAACACCGATGCGGATGGGTGCCAGCGACAGTGAGCTGACTGAATTAATCCGCGAAGGGATTTGGGTGAAACCGTGGGGACATCAACTTGCTGCTGGATTTGTCCCCCTTAACCGGGTGATGAGCCAGATCGGCGGCTAAACGGTTCCCAATCTCTGCAATTTCATATGGATTTCCCGCCATTGAATTTTTGATACGCCCAGCTTCTGACGGATTTTTTCATGATCCATTTCAGCTTTCCAATCGTTCAGCGCGGATGTCCAGCGGCACATGTCGAAGGATAAGTGTTTCTCCAACCCTGATTCTGTGCTTAAATCTTCCAAAAGGTATTCCAACCGGCGCTGTGACCACGGGAAAAGGCGATCTCTCAGATTGTATTGAGCAGCATACTCCTGGTAGATTTCTCGCCAGCTCTCTTGAAGTCCAATTTTTCTTTCTTTATAGCGATTCTGCGAGCCAGGATATCGAACAAAAAGCAGAGGGCCGCCAGGGGCTTCTAGCTCGAGGTGGTTTAACGTCAAGCCCAGGCATTCCCCCTTCTTGATTCCTGTGCTTAATAACAAAGACACCAGAGCGAGAGGTCTTGCATCGGGTTTCGAAGCCCGGCGGCGCTTCTCAGCTGTCTCAAGGACCAGCTGGACTTCTGCTTCACTTAATACAGTTGCCAATGGGCTGATTGCGCTTTTTTGAGGGACTTTTTCGGCGGGGTCAACCATGAGAACCCCATATTGAGTCAACCAGCGAAAAAATGCTTTAAGCGATGTGATTCTGCGAGCCAGGGTTTTTGGACTGCATGGAACGCCTCTTCCGGACTGCATCCAATCTAGAAATTGATTGAGGTCTCCAGTAGAAATTTGACCGATGTTGCGGTCAGGCGGAAGGTAAGATGCCAGAAGGTTCAGGTCAGACATGAAAGCCTTGACGGTATGGATGGAAACTCCCTGATCCTCAAGGAAGAACCGCCAGGATTTGATGGTTGGACCAAGCAAGCTGGACGAATTGATATGGGCGTTGGAAATCAGATCGCTCATAGAAGATTTAGTTTCAGGTGACATTTTTATCCCTATATTCTTTCGTATAGTCGATATACTCCAGTTTAACTGAAAATTGCGGGATTGTCAACGGATGAAGTAAGTCCCTATGAAATAGATGGGTTATAATTGCCGCGTTCAAAACATCGAGCCATGAAAAATCATCTAATATTACTCAACAATAATAACAACTTCGTCATGATTGAATGACGGAAAGGTGGAAGAATGCTAAGAACGAGACATTTTGTTTTATTCGTGGGAGCGGTGTTCACATTAATTAGCTGCCAGATTTTATCGAAATCAACCGAAGCGCCACAGACTCCAGGCGCGGCAGTCACAACGGCTGAAGTGAACGCATACCCTGTGGAATATCCAGCTGTAGAAATCAATCCGAATGAATATCCCGGACCACAGAGCCAACCCATCGGAGCTGACATGGTTTATCCAGAGCTTAAAGATGGTGATACGTTTGATTGGACGAGGGTGTATGGTCCACTTGAATCCGGTCAGGTGGAAAAGGTGCAGCAAACTCACGACCTAAAAGTTTATCTAACCTTAAAAGACGGTCGCACCATAATGACAGTAGAACCTGCCATAGATGAAATCTTGAAGTTGATTCAAGCCTGCGGAGACCCGTGTAAAGATATTCGCGTAGCTACGGAATAGATATCTGGGTTGGAGATGAATTTCCTTCCAGCCCTAATTCTCTGGCGATCGGTCGCATCGCCAGGATGACATTGTCTACATGTTCCCATAGTGGGACACCAAAATCGGCTGTGCTGGCTTCAATTTCGGTCCTGTTTGCTCCTGCTGCAAAGGCGCGGTCTTTCCATTTCTTCTTTACGGATGAATAAGTCAAATCTTCAAGCGATCTCGATGGACGAACCAGGGCGACAGCAGTGATCAATCCAGTGATTTCATCACAAGCAGCCAATGCCTTTTCCATCTTCGATTGTCTGGATACTCCGGTGTGGTCAGCATGACTGAGGACTGCTCGGATGATGTCTTCCGGAACCGCGCGCTCACGTAAAATGACCGCTCCAGCCTGGGGATGATCCTCAAGGGTTGGATGAATTTCCCAATCAAAATCATGAAGAAGCCCGGTAATTCCCCATTTCTCAATATCCTCGTTCAATTTCTCGGCATAAAAACGCATCGCTGCCTCCACGGCGAGCATATGCCTGAATAGGTTCTCATTCTTGATGTATTCTTTTACGATAGCATATGCATCCGACCGGATCATTGAGCCTCCAATGGAAAAATAGGTTCCTTTTCGCCCAGGATCGGTTCTGGGTGGGATATATGGACTTCCCAAAGTGCGTTAAGAGTTCGCAGGAGTTTCGCGCAGGTTCCACCAGACCAAAGATCGGCGAGTATAGCTGCGTTGGTCGGCTTGAACGCCGACACTGGAAAGCCCAAGCTTATTGCACACATACACGGCACGAGGCAGATGGAATTTTTGAGTGACCAGAATTGCCTCGCTTAAGCCAAATATTTCACGGGCACGATAACAGGTATCGTAGGTGCGCCGACCGGCGTAATCGAGCACGATATCTTCGTCGGGCACGCCTAATGCAGTTGCGTATTCACGCATCGCTCCAGGTTCATTGTAATCGAGATGGCTGTTATCTCCGCTCATTAACAGCTTTTCGACTTTTCCTGTGAAATACAGTTCAGCCGCCGTTTTCACACGGTCTCTCAAAACAGGCGTAGGGCTGCCATCCCACCACAATCCGGCGCCAAAGACGATTGCAACTTTTCTGGATGAGACATTCTCAACCGTATAAATCTTTGAGGCGCTGTAGTGCCAGGTGACAACCCGCGGTAACACAATTGCGCTCAGGAAGGCTAAAATTGCCAGGAAAATAATCCAAAGTAACATCCTCAACACTCTCATAATCATAAATTAGATTTTATCAGATTGAATTGCGATCGTCTTCGTAAGGATACCCCAAATTGACGAACGGTTATTATTCCGAAGACCAGCAACCCGACAATCGTTAAACCAGTGCCGATCTTGGAATCCAAAGGTTGGTAAGACAGGCTAAGATGATGAGTTCCCGAAGGGATGTATACACTTCGAAAGGCATGGTTAGCGCGATAGACGTTTGTCTCTTTTCCGTCCAGAAATGCTTTCCAACCCGGAGCATAAACTTCGCTGAGAACCAGGAATCCGGAATATTTTGTCTGGATCTCTAATTCAAGATCGTCATTTTCAAATCGCTTCCACTCAATAACGGAGGCAGGTCCAGTCTTATTCTTGACTTTCTTTTCTAAAAAGGTCGGATTTTGCTCCAATGGAAGCGGATCTTCAAAAAGCACCGAGTTTCGGAAATCGAACTTTCCGCTCGTTAATTTCTCAAGTGCTGATTCTTGATCGGTCTCAATTACCGAATTAAAAACCATCATCGCTCGTGGCAGAGATGATTTATTAAGGTAGACATAGAATCCATCCCTGGTCATAAATGGTTCCAAATTCTCTTGTGAAAGTGGCCAAGGACTGATAATGTATTTAACATTCATATAATCAACTAACGGCCAATCAGGCTGCCACATCTGGCGATAACCATTTCCACCTTGAGCCGCATATATCTGCATATACCAGCGATAGATTGGGAGATCATACCCTCCTAGGTCGTAATGACCGTAGAGTGCACCCACATTAGGCCAAAAAGTAGGTGGGATCGATAAAATGCGAAACAGATCATTATCTTTGGCGAGTCGCTTTGACAACCGAATTTCTGGGATTAAGACCTGATTAGGGACCGTTGTATTAAAACCACGCGAAACAATCAATAGTTCTATGAAAGTGAGAGCAATAAACACAATTAGGCTCGAATGAGCAAATTGATTTTTTTTATGAACGATCCAGAGGATGATAAGCGTTAACGGGATAATCACGAGAGAAATAATTGTACGAGGCTGTTGCGGCGTTAAGATATAAGTAAACCATTCGTCGACAATTCCACTTAAAGCAATACCCTTTGATGGAATTATGAACCATTTATGTATACTGACCGCCACTAAGAAGAATACAACGACGCTTGTAATCAATATCATCAGTCTGCGAAAGTGCAGATCAGCTTTTTGTTGGGAGTTGAAAGAAGCTCTCCAATAATCCAATCCTATCCCTGAAAGGATCGCACCAAGGAAACAAAAATGCAATCTAAACCAATCCGTATTTACACTGTTGAATATGGGGAAGTTATTTATGATCTCTACGCCAGGAAAACGCACAACCAGAGCAAGGAGAAAGAGCGCAGCGGCTGTCAACCATCTATTTTCGGATTTATCCAGGATACTTTTATATCCTGCACCGCAGGCAAGAATAAATGGAATGAAACCAAAGAATATTATCGGATAAAATTTCGCCAACTCCGTCATATTCAAATATGTTTCATCAGTTGGATTTCCAAAAAAATTAGGCATTATCAAAGCAGAAAGATAGCCAAGGTTCTTGATCCATTCTTCGGAATAAAAAAATGATTGTCCAGGATTGACGGCTTGATCAAAAGTTGATCGACTTCTGCTAGTTAAGTTGCTTTGGCGAATAAAATTTGCTGTAGGAATCCATTGGATTGAGCCGATAAGAAAACCAATCCAGATAGCCAAAAGATAATAAGACACCATCCTCATTTTCAAACGTTTTGTCTTGGAGGAAGATATAATTCGCCCTCCAAAATACAATGTGAATAACAAAAGGTTACCAAAAGTTGTCTCCGGATGACCGCCGAGGAATGACATGCCTAATGCTAATCCTGCCAATCCAGACCAAAAAGCAGCTTTGGAACCCGACAGGATTTTCGCTCCAGCCCACATCATCATCGGAAGCCAGACAAACGAAGAAACGGCTGCATGTCCTGGACCCCATAAAATGGCAACAGAGAAAGCGAAAGAGATTGATGCAAGCCACGCCCCGTATATCCCGATTCTCAATTCCCGGGCAAATAAAAAGGTGAACATGCCTCCGATCAAGATATTCATCAGTGCTCGAAGGGTAGCTACATAACCTGCGCTGAACAAAAACAATAGCAAATTGGGTGGATAATATAATCCCGGTTGACCATTTGCGACAAGAGGTTGGCCGGCAAGAAGATATGGATTCCATAATGGAACCCGACCAACTGTCTGTTCGTATTTTGAAGCAATGGTATGCCAGACAAATAATTGTTGATTATGGTCTGAGGACCAAGAATTATTGGATTGAGCAAAACCGGGGGGAGCTGATTCCTTGAAAACGGGATCTTGATAAAAATTATCCCATGGAACCAGCACATGATTCTTTAAAAACACCTCGGGGAAAAGGAAAATAATTCCGACCAGCAAAGTAAAAAATGGAAGGAGGACTTCAAATTTCCTGGGGATATTAAGCATTGGATGCTACGACCTTGGAAATATTTTCATCCACGTTCAAAAATTATCTCCCATCTCAAGTAAGGATTGAAAATGCTATAATTTGACCAGGATTATCCGAGATAAGAGTTCAGAAATTGCAGCTTCTTTCTCATCGATGGGATTAATATTTCTGGGCAAGAGATTTTCCCCGAGATCTTTCAGGAATGTTATGATTGCTGATCATGATAAGCATCAGGATGAATAAATTTTACCATCATTGATTTGTTGAAGCGGAGACCATCAATTTGATTCGTTCCTCTTGTACGGTTTCCATCCAAAGGTTAAAATCCTTAAACTCATGAAAACTGAGCTGGATTACGAACAAACATTAGAATATCTTTACTCCTTTGTCGATTACAGTCTCACCCACGATCTCCAAAATTTACCGGAGAAATTCGACCTTGAACGGATGAGGCAATTCATGGGGTATCTTGGAAACCCTCATGAGAATTACCCGATTATTCATATAGCCGGAACAAAGGGCAAGGGATCTGTTTGTGCTTTCTGCGCCAGCGCGCTTCAGGCCGCTGGTTTTCGAACTGGCCTTTACACATCACCTCACCTGCAGGATTATGCGGAGCGGATTCAGATTGATGGTCAGCCAATTGCACATTCTGAGCTCATCAGCCTTGTGAATGAAATCCGCCCGCTTCTGGATCAAGGCACAAAGCTAACCACTTTTGAGATCACTACCGCTCTGGCATTTCTTTACTTCTCAAGGAAGGAAGCGACCGCTGTCGTTGCCGAAGTCGGACTGGGTGGAAGGCTCGATGCTACAAACATAGTCAATCCGGTTGTTTCGGTAATCACATCAATCTCATACGATCACATGCAGGTTCTGGGCAGCACATTGACTGAAATTGCAGCGGAAAAAGGTGGAATAATCAAGCCCGGCGTTCCCGTCGTTGTTGCTCCACAGCCGGAAGAAGCACAAATTGTTTTTGAGCGTCTTTCGCTGCAACGTAACGCCCCATTGATCCAGGTTGGGGAAGATTACCAATATATTCAACAAAAAAAATCACTGGATGGGCAATCGATGCAGATTTGGAAGTCCGATGACAACCGAATCCCAAAAAAGGTACGGTTAAATGTCCCATTACTAGGCACCCACCAGATTGATAACGCCGCGACTGCATTTGCTGCTCTCAGCGTTGCGAATGCTCGTGGGCTGGCGATCTCGAAAAAATCGATCCAAGGTGGATTCAATAAAGTTTTCTGGCCGGGACGATTTGAGGTACTGAGGAAGAAACCTCCAGTCGTGATCGATTCGGCGCACAATCCAGATTCGGCCCAACGCCTGAACCAGACCCTTGAAGAATATTTTCCTGATTATCCTGTCATCATGGTTTTTGGAGCATCTGAAGACAAGGATATTCAAGGTATGCTTGCTGTTCTGATCAAAAGGGTGAAGCTTGTGATTTTTACGCGTTCTTACCACCCGCGTGCGGCAGATCCTAATCAGTTAATTAAGATGGTCGAAGTTTACGAAAAGCACGCTATCGTCATTTCTGCTGTAGAAGACGCCCTGGAAGAAGCGATAAGACAGGCGGGGGATGATTCGTTAATTCTTGTGGCTGGGAGTATTTTTATCGCGGCTGGGGCGCGTCATTCCTGGTACAATCGAAAAAGTAAACATTCTTCATAAGATAATCGGAAAATTTCACTCAATTTGGATGATTAAATGAGAAATGATGATTGGTATATTCGTGACGAAGACGAAGATTTCGGCGATGCTATGCACCGTCGAACAGAAGAGCTTTACAATATCCCGGACGCTGTTCAAAATGAAGATGGTTTGATCGAATGTCCGGTTTTACCGCTGCATGACTTGATTGTCTTCCCCCACATGATCTCTCCTGTATTTCTTTCGCAGGAGACAGCTCTGCTTGCAATTGAAGAAGCTCAATTAAATGATCAGACAGTCATTGCCTTGACACAACGCGACCCGGATATTGATGATCCATCGCCTGAAGATTTCCTCCCTACCGGTGTAGAAATGGCTGTAGGTCGGATGCTGAGCATGCCGGATAATTCCAGCTCTGCTTTGGTCCAGGGACGGCGAAGGGTTGAAGTGGTTGAATACGTCCAGGTCGAGCCTTATATAGTCGTTCGTGCAAGACCTATCTATGAACATTCGGAAATCGACCGTCAAACTGACGCGACCATGCGGACAGCTCGCGAGATGTTTCACAAGTGTGTTCAGCTGGACCGGAGCTTACCAGAAGAGGCTTATCTATTCGCTTTGAACATCGAAGAACCAGGTTGGCTGGCGGATATGATCGTGACAACAATCTCCCCACCGTTCCAATCGCGCCAGGATCTACTGGGTATTTTGGATCCGATGGAACGCCTTCAGAAGGTGATTGGATTGCTTGCAAAAGAAGCCGATGTATTGGAGCTGGAGGATGAGATTCATTCACGGGCTCAGAGTGAAGTCGATCGGACGCAGCGAGAGTTTTACTTACGTGAACAGCTGAAGGTTATCCAAACCGAGCTGGGCGAAGGAGACCCCTGGGTTCGCGAAATCCTCGAGCTTCAGACGCGCGTGGAATCTGCTGGATTGCCCGAAGAAGTAAACGTTAGGGCTTTGAAAGAAGTCGAACGCCTGAGCCAGATGCCGCCAATGGCGCCAGAAGTTGGGATCATCCGTACCTATATTGAGTGGATCTTGGATTTGCCATGGAAGGTTGAGACAGAAGATAATCTGGATGTCCGTCATGCAGCCAATGTCCTGGAACGAGACCATTATGGGCTTCCGCGTGCGAAAGAGCGCATCCTGGAATATATCGCTGTTCGCAGCTTGAAGCCGAAACGGCTGCGGCAGCCGATCTTGTGTTTTGTCGGACCTCCCGGAACAGGAAAAACATCGCTGGGTCGCTCGATCGCAGAAGCCCTGGGGAGGAAATTTGTTCGCCTTTCGCTTGGCGGCGTAAGAGACGAGGCGGAAATCCGCGGCCACCGCAGGACCTATATTGGCGCACTACCTGGTCGAATCCTTCAGACTATGCGGAGAGCCGGTTCCGCCAACCCCCTGTTTATGTTGGATGAGATTGACAAACTGGGCCTGGACTTTCGAGGCGATCCGGCTTCCGCATTGCTGGAGGTTCTTGACCCTGAGCAGAACTTCTCGTTTTCCGACCACTACCTGGAACTGCCATTCGACCTTTCTAAAGTAATGTTCATCACTACAGCAAACACTACGGGGACAATCCCTGCAGCTTTGTTGGATCGCATGGAGCTGATCGAGTTTCCAGGATACATTGAAGAAGAAAAACTCGAGATTTCCCGCCAGTTCCTTCTCCCCCGCCAGCTTGAAGAAAACGGGCTGCAGATCGGTGAGCTTCGTTTTGTCGATCCTGCCGTCCTGAGGATTATCCGTGAATATACCTATGAAGCTGGTGTTCGAAACCTGGAACGCGAAATCGGCAAAGTCGCAAGAAAGGTTGTTCGATTAAAAGCAGAAAAACGACGCTATCCAACTCAAATCAGCGTCGCATCGGTCGAGCGTTTTCTTGGTCCTCCACAATTTTTTAACCTGGAAGCAGAACGGCAAAATGAAATTGGAGTTGCCACTGCGGTTGCATGGACTGAGAATGGGGGAGAGATCATGCCGGTAGAAGTGCTGCTTATGGAAGGTAAAGGCAACCTTCAGATCACCGGTCAGATCGGGAATGTGATGCAGGAATCCGCTCAGGCTGCGCTGTCTTTCTTGAAATCACGAGCTCCGCAGCTTGGTATTGAAAGCAGTCTTTTCGATCAAGTGGATATCCACATTCATATCCCGGAAGGAGCGATCCCCAAAGATGGACCCAGCGCTGGAATCACGATCTGCACCGCATTAACTTCCGCTTTTACCGGAAGAGAAGTCTTGCGCGAAGTTGGTATGACCGGAGAAATTACGCTGCGCGGAAAGGTCTTACCCGTTGGTGGAGTTCGTGAAAAAGTCCTGGCAGCTCATCGAGCAGGAATTAAGACGGTCATCATGCCTCGCAAGAATTTGAAGGACCTCATCGATGTCCCAAAGCGAGCTAGAAATGAACTCAATATTGTCCCGATAGACCACATGGATGAAGTATTGGGTGTTGCCCTGGCGCCTGCCCCTGCAGAACAAAAACCGCCTCGGCCAAGACGAAAGAAGCAAACTCCTCTTGCATCCGAGGAGGCAAATAGCGTGCCCGGATCGGAGAAACCAGGAGAATAATCAAGCCAGATCCATTCTTCAACGAAAAAGGCTGGGAGCATGTCAATATTATCTCAGCCTTTTCTATTCAAGATGAGCAGGCTTGCAATATAATAAAATCAAATCTTACTGACGAGCTGATAGAGCCTGCTCCCTTGCTGTTCGATCGTCTGAGCAGAGCTTTTCCAGGAGAATTTACCCCCTACACCACCATATTCAAATGCCAGCATCCACGGTTTTGCCCATTCTCTTGCCTGGATTTTGCTCAATACCCAATCCAGCGCCTCCCAATCCGCTTGCTGAGCAGGCAGGTGATCCTGCAGCCAGCCATCCAGGTTCAAAACGCCAGTGAAGTGAAGTTCAGTTAATCGCTGAATGGGTAAACGCTGCATATATTCGCGCTCGTCGATGCCCAGGGTTAAAGCACTGATCCTGGCATGTGGAATATCTAACAACAGACCGCATCCGGTTTCGTAAACAATTCTTGAAATGATATCTGGGTCGACGCAGGGTTGCAAGACATGCCCAACCCTCCTGAATGGGACATTTTCCACGATCACGCGCTTGTTTCCAAATCGCTTGACTGCGATTTCCACATCCTTAATCATCCGTCCAAATATGAACTGGCGATGTCTAAATTCATCTGTCTCAAGGGGGAGGTTCGGCAGATCGCTGCTCCTAACTTCCAGGTGAAGGTTAATAAAGGGTGTGTGAGTCCGATCTGCAATCTCATCCATTAAATCAAGTTTTTTTGATTTCAGCTTTCCCCGACCAGCGTTTAAAGTGAAATGAACCGCAGCAGGTCGCGTCAATTCTGCTTCTGCAATTAACTCTGGCCAATCCGGGCATTTTAAGTAATCTGCTTTCAGCCTCTCCTGGTTAATGAGCACAACCGCCTGAGTCGAGTAATTGATCGCGAAGAGCATCATTTACTCCGGGCAGGCGTTCAATAGGTGCTCTTCGAATGTTTCCGAAAACTTATGCTTTCCGGATCCATCGCACGCAGAACGAAAGTAGAAATATGAGGTTTGGGAAGGAAAAGCAACCGCCTCCAGGGCTTTAATCCCGGGATTTGAAATTGGACCTGGGGGAAAGCCTAAATTCAGGTAAGTATTGTAAGGCGAATTTACCCGAAGGTCCTCCAGACTGAGAGGATTCTTCCACCATGTCTTCTTCTTATAGTCGTAACCCAACGCATATTGGACAGTTGGATCTGTCTCCAATCTCATTCCTGCCGCCAGTCGGTTGAGGAATACCGAAGCAATCATAGGCATCTCTTCTTCGAGGACAGATTCGCGTTGAACGATCGAAGCCAGGGTTACTGCCTCAAACAGGCTTAACCCCTGACTTTGAAAGCCTTCCTGCAAGTCATCTCCAACCTTTAGCTCAAAATTTGCCAATAATGTCTCAATAAATGTCTCGGCATCTATCTTTCGGGGCATTCTGTAGCTGTCTGGGTACAAGAAACCTTCCAGAGATGCTCCATCAGGAAGCTGTTCTGCTAAGGGTGGATTAATCCGAGATTGGTCAGCAGCAGATAGAAAACTCTGTGGTGAGATTTCCAATCCGGAGGTTGGCAAAGCTGAAGCGATTTCCTCCAGCCTCCAACCAGGCAGAATCCGAAATCTCACATGGCTGGGCGTAGCATCCTGCATCGCCCAGGCAACTTCCAGCGCATTTTGCCTGGGGCTTAGCTGGTATTCTCCTGCCTGTAGACTCCTATCCAATCCTGAATATTGGAGATAATTTCTAAGTGCCTGGGAAGAAAGGATGATGCCTGCTTCCTCAAGCCTGGTGGTGATTGAAAAAGTCGATTCGCCTGATCTGATCATAAATGGGATCGAGCTTCCGTGAGCATCCACTGGCGTCTTCAGCGCTGCTTTCTGGAGTAAAAGTTGCCCAGAGAGCTCGACTCGATCGAGAAAACTCAGGCTCTTTGATGGTTTTCCGAAGCTTTTTTCCGCTGTCTTCGGCAGACCAATCAGGATCCACCCAAATACGATTGTGAAGATGCATACTGCAATCAAAGCCAGGGTCAACAGCAGGCGAATGCAGGATTTTGAATTTGTCATTATTACATAAATCCTGATTTATTAAACTAATCCTGACGGGCATCCAGATAAGATTGCAGGATGACTGTGGCGGCAAGATCGTCAAGATGCCCGCTTCGTTTCCGACGGGGGCTTCCCATCGCAATCCGAGCCTGACGCGCGGTCTGGGTGCTGCTTGTTTCGTCCCAGAACTCGACGGGCAGGTTAATCTGCTCGCGAATCGCTTCTGCTAACCTACCAGCCCGCCGGCTTTGGGGAGTCGGGCGATTATCTTCGTCGAGCGATTGGCCCATGACGATTAATCCGACGCCATGAAGCTGGGCGATCTGGGCGATCGCAGCGGCATCCTGCGGGCGTGATACATGATTCAATACGATCAGCGGGTTTGCGATTGTTGCGCTTAAATCGCTGATTGCCAAACCGATCCTTTTTTCCCCAGGATCTACTCCAAGAACTCTCATACGTGATTGAACCATCTGAAGGTTAGAATGAGTCGGTCAGCGGCCAGAAAAATGCGGTTGGCGGACCGGACATTATCTTCACGATGCTGATCAGATCCACCAACGTTCCGGCTTAAATCTGATGAATCAATCACATCAATCCTGAAAGGCAAGAATGGCATCCGCGGCCACCACCTGGGTTTAACCGAGATCTGCGGAACCTGATCCAATGGAAGCGCCGATTGCAGTCGGTTGATCGCTTCCGCTGGTTTGAGACCCAGGCTCAGCTGGATTGCTAGGGCAGGGTTGATTTGAGCCTGAATCCTGCGGACGGCGTGGATTTTCCAGGAGATTGTATTCGAACTGCTGAACCCCGGTTCTTCGATAATCTCCAGCTGAAGACTATCTTGAATCGGGGTAAAACCGTCAGGCATATTGGCGGCAAAAACAGATTCGGCCAATTTCTCAAGCGATTCTGCCCGAATAATCCGCACTTCATACCTTAACCTTTCGGTTAAGTAGAGCAAATCTGCTGGCAGACCTGCGTCTGGTTGATACAGCTCATCGATCGTTCGAACCAGCTTCAGGCTCGATGGGATCACGATGTCTCCTGGATTTAGCACTCGCTCGAATTCCAGCAGTGCCGTCTTTTCAAGCGATTTCATCAGCCTGGACGCCAATACTTTCCGATCCGCATCTGTGGGGGCAGGCTCTATGCGGTTGCTGCCGCCAACGATCGGCTCAGGATTGGTTACGCTCAGCTGTGTACCCAGCAACCCTTCCAGGACTTCTAACTCTCCGGCCGGGAGATTGCTTTTTTCCCCTGATTCCACACTTTGAATGGGAACTTCAACGCCTTCACCAGGACCGGATGGAACTTCCGCCTCCCGAATTGTCTCATATCGTTGGGCGGTGATACCTGCTGGACGGACAACCGTTTTTTTAGGTATCATGACAGATTGATCAGTCAGGTTGGTGAAAAGCGCCGCGCCTTTCGAAGCCTGATCGGGTAAAACGATAGAACCGCTTACAGCCTTCGAATCGCGACCCTCAATTTCCACTTCGACCAGTTCCGAAGGGACCGATCCTGAAAGTGAGATGCTCTTCACGTCTGGACTGGTTGAAGCATTGATCAATACATCTTGAACAAGCGTTCTGGGTTCTAAAGAGAGCCTGGCGCTGGGAGCCAACACCGCCGCCAGTGCAATCACAGCAAAAACTCCGCAAGCAAATACAATCAATCGAACAGGAAAAGATAATTCACGCGGTAATATCTTTGGGGATTGAAATGATGCGATTTTGATTCTCACGAAGGGTGGATTTTGTTTGACCGCAGCGTCCAGCTGCAGGTTCTTCCGATACCTTTTTGGGAGACGCCAGTTTTGAACCTGAGCCTTTTGGATAGATTTGTAAACCGGGATCCCTAATCTGGGGGCGTGATAACGGATTTCTTTATCTTGGGTAATAAAAGCAATTTGTGAGCCAAGGTTATGGGCAGTACGCTTGATCAAGAGCAGATCGAGCCTGCGCTGTACAAATTCACCCTTCTCAGGCCAGACGATTAAAATGCGGCTGTCTTTCGCCCAACCCATCTTATCGCGAATTGAGACGATATCATCATGGGATTCAAGCCGCAAGATAAACGTCTTCACGTTTTATCAAACCACTTGTGGTAATAAATCTGGCATGATTTGGACAAAAATCCATGGCGCTGGATCATCCTCTGAGTGGTTATATTTCTTCCTTGTGTGGCAACCCAGATGGATTCGATCCCATGCTGGACGTACCAATCCAGACCGCTGCGGAAAAGCTCTTGTCCGACTCCTGCCCTGCGAGCAGATTCAAGCACCCCGGTCAGCTCATAAACTCCCTGTTTGGTCTGCTGATCTATCAAACCCGTGATGTATCCTACTGTTTGGTTTTCCATAAACGCAGCCAGTGCAAGGTCTGCGCCACCCTCGCAGCTTTTCTTTACCCAGGTTGCATAATAATCCCCCCATAACTTCGATGAAAAGTTCTTATCGAAATAGAACCGCGAATCCACGTAGCTTTGTCTGGCAATATCCTGCAGGAAGGGGATATCCTCGAAGGCTACCGGTCGAATCAGAATATTCTCTGTAGATCGCGGTCGGGTTTCAGGATCCCAATCTTTAAGCGATCGTTCCAGCGTGTAGCGTATCTCTACAAGCCTGAAACCGTGATCTTCTGCAATCCGAACCGTCTCTGGATCATCTGCGGTAGATAGGAAATAGAGACAATCGATCGAATTTTTTCCGCACCAATCGATCACCGAACGGATAAATTCAAGAGTTAAGCTGGATCCTTGCACCTGGGCGATCCTCTTTCCAAAGAATGAGGTATCCCATTCCAGGAACCGGCATGGATTAATATTGTCGTTCATCAAATCCCCTTACCGGTCTCCTCTCGAACCACATAGCTGGGTTTTTCCATGATCCTGAAATGCATTCGCGCCAGATATTCACCTATGATCCCAAGCGCAAAGAGCTGGACACCTGAAAAGATAGCGATGATTGAAGCAAGAAATGGAAATCCTGGAACGCTTCCGCCTGCGATCAAGTAGCGTCCGATCACGTAAAGCAGAACAAGGATTCCAAACAGGGCAAAACCAAAACCAAGCAGGCTCGCCATTTGAAGCGGCAGTACCGTGAATCCAGTCAGCATATTCACAGCGTGAAGAATCAGCTTGGACAAGGTGTAATTAGAAGTGCCTCCGGCGCGCGGTTCATGTCTGGTAGGCAGTGCGACAAAACGAGTCGTCCCCCACGATAAAAGCACATCCAATACGACATAAGGGCTTTGGTAATGCTGGAATGCTTCTCGCACTTTCGTTCGAATCGCTCGAAAGGCGCTTACTTTTCGTGCATTCTCAATCCCCATCGTACTTTGGAGCGTTAATCGAGTGATGTAAGATGCGAAATTTCGCCAGAGGCTGTGGCTCTGGTGGATCGGTGTGCCATAAACGACATCATAACCGTCGCTCAGTTTATCGACCAGCTTGTGAATTTCCTCGGGTGGGTGCTGCAGGTCGTCATCGATTGTGACGGTAATTTCGAATTGAGCTGCTCGCAAACCGCACAGGAGTGCGTTGTGCTGGCCATAATTTCTCATTAAATTCAGCCCGCGCACCCATCTGTATTCCTTAGAGAGCTGGCTTATTTGCTCCCAGCTGTTATCCCGACTCCCATCGTTTACCAGGATTACTTCAAAACCTTGTTCTTTAGAAAACTTTGAAGTATCCTGAAACGCTTTTTCGAGGCGGAGGATAAGGTCTTTTAAAAGCAAGCTGCTGTTATATACTGGAACTACAATAGAAATGCCTTGTGAAATCGGAATAAGATTCATTGGGTTCACGGAAATTGACAGCTCAGGATTTTTTTAATTTCTTCCAAAGCAGATTGCCTGAATGCGCTATCTGGCATATCCTTTCGGATGGTCTGCCAGGCGTCACAAAGCGGGTACTGGGTTTTATCCCAGATTGAATACGCCTGCTTGGATAATTCTACTGCCTTTTCCCATTTTCCGACGTGTGCGTATCCCAATATAAACGGGATTAATTCAGAGACGTTCTTTTCAGTAAAATGCTTGGTGATTTTTAACGCCTGGTCCGCCATCTCGGCGGCCTTTTCCCATTCACCAGAAGTTGCATAGAGCTCGGCTTTTTCAAAGTAATAACACCAGGTGTGGGCCGGTTCTGATCCAAAAATATGCGACGGAGGAGAGGCGCCTGGATCGATATCTGAATCGATCAAGTCTGGTTGAGAGAGAGCGCGGCTTCTCTTATATATAGCGGTTTGACCGGCAGGAAACGGTCCAGCGATGGATTCATTACTTTTAGACAGCGAGGGGGATCAAAGAAGAGTACGATTGCTTGAGAGGTGGTTCCTTTAAATGACGCCGCCCTGTACGGCATCCGAATGGTTTGGGCAGGTTCCAGGGCAGATAATCCTTGGCCAAGTCGAGCTTCGATGTCATAGAGCAGGTAAGGCATTTCGGCGGATTTCAGCTCGGGTGCATAGGTCCAGTTCAATGGAGCAGTGAGCGAATTGTCGCTGAAATATTTGAAAGGGATTTCGGACGTCATCAGCAGGGTCCCAGGCTGGATGCCCGGGGCGCGCCAGGCGAGCTGCCAGAAAAATGATTTCTGCGACAGCCATTCCTGGCGGTATTCGAGCCTTAGCTGGAAAAGAGCCCCAGCCGAGAATCCTACTAATATTGCAATCAGGACATTGCTGAGGAGTCTGTTTCGATCTGCAATCCCAATCAAGCCGGCGATCAGGAGCGCTGTCCCCACCATTGTAATTATTGTAAACCGGTCAAAAGGGAAAAGCAGCTCAAAATGCAGGTCGGTGATCCAGATCGTCCAACCTGATACGATAAAAGCCGAAGCACCCAGAATCACAGCCTGCCACGCCCATTTTCGATTTAAGACACCTTTTTTCTGCTCAGGATCAGGATTATTGGTATTCAAGTACTGCAGAAAAACAAGCGTGATCAGCACGCTGGTGAGGATTGAAGCGATCATGAGCGCGATTACGTTTGGTTCGAAATCTTTCAGGTACCGAAGATCCAATCCTTGAAACCAGGCAAAAAAATTGACTTCGAAGAAATCCTGAAAAATAGTTCGCGCCAGCTCAACGATTGTTGAAAAAGGCGAGCCTGCCAGGTTGCTGAATAATAAAACCTCAGCCCTCGGGCTAGGATTATAGAATATGCGAGACGCGACGACCAACAACAGGATCGTGAAGTAAGGAGCCCAGTACAAGCCGACCTTCCGGATCTTTTCCCTTCGATCGATGCCTCGATCATCCATCACAATCCAGAGCAATACAGGCCTTAGCAGCTCAAGCGTATAAAAATATTCTGTAATGAGCATGCTCAATGCGGATGTGATCACAGAGAGGATCATCAATGGCCAGAACATTCGCCTGGATCTGAGCGCCCAGATCATGGATCCTAATGAGAAAACGAACAAGAAAAATACCAGAAATGCATTTCCGTATGTCACGGCGATGGTCTGCTGCCCGAACCCTGGGTACACTGCAAACAACACAGAAGCGATAAAAGCCATGCGCGGTTTTCCCGGCCACAACCCACTAAAAGTCCACCACAGAGCTAGGCTGGTCAGATACCGTGTCAAGGCGCTGAAGAACTGCCAGGCGGCTGCATTCTCCCCAAAGATTGGGGTCGTCAGCATGAAGATCCAGGCGAGCAGAGGTCGATCGCTGGCGAAGCTCTCGGTAAATCCTTCCGGCCCCCAGAAGTGCAGGAACCACATGGATGGCCAGTCATCCCAGTAAAATCCCAGGCGAGATATCAGGGGGATATAAACCACACCACAAATGAGCAGCAGTGCGATCGGCGCCATCCAGGGAGAATACTTCGGGAGTTTGAGCCAGCTTCGCATCAGATCACGGATTATCACAATCGAACTTCTGGTTTATTTCTGAAAAATTTTGCTGAAAACCCGGATCATCCTGGATTTCTTGATTTAGATAATACCAGGTGTCGCAGGTGTAATAATGCATTTTTTTGGAAAGCGAGCCTGCCTGCAGCGAAAGCTCTTTTGCTCTGGTGTAATCACCCGACCTGGCAAAAGCATAGATCAATGGAATCAGCTCAGGTGCGTTGTCCGAAGTCAGCTCTGGCTTGACGCCAAGCGCCTGCTGGGCAAGCTTGCTGGCCTTTTCCCATTGTCCGAGCTGTACTGCCAGCTCTACTTTTTCAAAATAGTAACACCAGCTGTGGTTCGGTTCTGGACCCAAAAAATCGGGCAGTACCGCACTGTTTGGACCTGATTCTCTGGATCAAATTTAACTTTGAGAGCGGCATCGCCAGGACGATATACCCTCCTTTGTTTGGATAATGACGGTCCGTTTTCAAATCAAGGATCTTTAGACACCGGGGTGGATTGTAATGTAGTACCAGAGCCTGGGATGTGTTTCCATCAAAAGTTGTTGCGCGGTAATCCATGTGAAGTGGGATGTCCGGTTCAAGACCAGGGAGCGTATTGCCAAGCCTCGCTTCGACATCGTACATGGCGAAAGGCATTTCACGGGTTTTTAAATCTGGAGCATAAATCCAGTTTAACGGAGCGGAGAGGGAGTTATCCGTCGAGCTGAAGAATGGTAATCCGGCAGTCATGAAAGCAGTCCCGGATTGGATAGCCGGTGCACGCCATGCTAGCTGCCAGAAAAAAAATCGTTGTTCGCTCCATTCCTGACGATATTTCACCGCATCATGGAAATGGTTGCCTGCAGCCAGGCCGGCCAGAGCTGCAACGATGAGCAGTTTTGCAATCCGCGGACGGCGCAGGAGGTCGATCAAGCCGACCAGCACCAGGCTGGTCCCAACCATCATGGGTTGAGTAAATCGATCCCACGGCATATTTAACTCCAACCGGAGATCGGTCACCCAGACAGGCCAACCTCCGACCAGCAAGGCAATCAGACCCAGCAGCACGGCGGAGCGCCACCAGTGATCTTTTCGATTTTTCTCCTCAAGCATTGGTGGAGGGGATCGAACGATTAACAAAAGCCCAAAGGCAAGCAGACCAGCCGCAATCATAATCATGAAATAAGCTGTCATGACGCTTTGCTTGATCCCAATCGCGTTGAAATATCCGAAGACTTTAGCCCATGCTAAACCTGTAGATTCGTAGATGTCTACCGCCATCGTTTGAATTAAGCGCTGAATAGTTCCGATCGAATCTGCCGCCAGATTGCTGAAGATGGTTACTTCGCCGCGCGGCGTGCTGTGGGTCAGGCGCCAGACCAGGAAGAGACCATCCATGACGAGAAAAGGGAGCCATAATCGAATGGTCCTGAACAACCTCTTTTCAGGATCGCGAATCGTCTCTCCCACGATAATCCAGAGCAGCGCCGGACGCAGCAGCTCCAATCCGAAGTAATATTCCAGGGCGAACATGCTGAGCAGCCCTACCAGCAGCGAGAAACCGGTTAAAATCCATGCTTTTGTTCGCCGCCGAGCAGACCAAATCATCAATCCAAGCGAAATGAAGAAAGCAGACATGATCAGGAACTGGTGCCCATATGTGACAGCGATGTACTGCTGGGCAAATCCCGGGTAAAGCATGAAAAGGATTGTGATGCTCAGCACCTGGACTTTCCGTTTTGGCCAGAGAGACAGAAGCACCCACCCAAATGTGACAGCGCTTAGCGTTCGAGCGAATATCCCAAAAACCTGCCATGCCAGGAGCGAATCTCCGAGCAGTCTTGTGGTCGCAGCGAACAACCAGCCTTGGACAGGTCGATCGATCGAAAATGCTTGAGGGAAGACTTCAGGTCCGTAGAAATGTAGAAACCACAGCGAAGGCCAATCGTCCCAATATAAACCAAGCGCCGAGGCCAGCGGTGCATAGCTGATGGCACAAAGCAACAGAAGGCCTGTAAATATCACCCACGGTTTGAGAAAGAAATTCTTAATGGATGCAGAGCTTATCGATTTGGGCAATGGATGGTTTCCTTCAAGTTCTTAAAAACATTCATCCCACGCTGATCCAGGACTTTATCCAGCCGTGCGTTCTCCCAAATTTTGCAGACGGATGTATTCATATTTTCCCAGGCGAAAAAAGCCTGTGAGCTCAAATCCGCGGCTTGATCCCACATTCCCATTCGAACGTACCCTTCGATAAAAGGGAGAAGCTCAAAAGCATTTTTTCGAAAGAATGTCTTCTCTTCCTGGAATGCCTTTTCGGCGAGCTGGACAATAAGATTCCAATCACGCTCCTGGCGAGCCAGTTCAGCTTTCTCAAAATAATAACACCAATCTGGTTCGGGTTCCGGACCAAAGAACTGTAATGGAGGCTTCGCCTGTGGTACCGCATCGGCCTGGATCAAGGTCGGATCAGAAAACTCGACGATCTCCTTAAAGTAGCGCGGCTTATCGGGCAGAAATATGTCAATTTTGGGATCGATTAATTTGAAACAAGATCCAGGTGGACGGAAAAATGCCAGAAGAGTTTGAGATATTGAGCCGTTGAAAGGGGTGATCCGAAGGGTCTCATTGATTTCAGTTGATTTCTCCAGATCTGGCAGCCCGCTGCTTAATCTGGACTCGGCATTGTACATCAAATACGGAAGCTCGAGCTTCTTGAGATCAGGGTGCATACGTCCAATTAAGGGGTGCAGTGAGCGAGTTGTCCCAATCGTACTCAAAAGGCATCTCTGAGGTCAGCAGGATCGTCCCAGGCTTGATTCCGGGAGCTCGCCAGGTTAGCTGCCAAAAATAATCCCGCTGGGCAAGCCAGTCCATTCGGAACTTTAATGCATTCTGATAATGAAATCCTGAAGAAAGTCCGGCAAGCAAAGCCACAAGTACTATGTTTTGATATGGCAGGAATGTCGTCAGTTCGATCAATCCCACCCAGAGCACGGCTGCACCGAACATCATCGGTAGAGTGAAACGGTCCCATGGAAAATCGAGTGCGATCCGAAGGTTGGTCGGCCAGATGGGGATCCCAGCCGCCAGCAGCGCAAAGATTCCGAGGCCAATCGCCCCCAACGCCCACCTTCGATCCGGAACCTTCATGCTGCGGTTAATTAACCTGGGGCGAACAAGCAATAAGGCTGCTCCTACGACCGCTGAAGCTGCGATGACAATAATTATCCACTGGTAGCGCACAGCTGGAGGGTAGGCTTCGAGCCAGGTAAGGTCAACGATAGGCTGTAGGGCAGCAATTGCTGATGTATATAGATCTGCGACGATTGTATTCGCCAATGCCGCGACAACTTGAACAGGGTTTTCGTTCAGGCTCTTTAGAAGCGTGATTTCAGCCCTTGGCGTTGGGGTGGATATCCGCCAGATCAAGAAGAGCAGGTCAATAACGAGGTAGGGAATCCATAACAGTACGGTGCGTTTCAGGCGAGGTTTGAGGTCGATAATGGCGTCGCTCAGGACGATCCATATAAAAATTGGCCGGAGCAGCTCCAGCCCAAAAAAATGTTCGGCTGTGAAAACCGAATACGCAGCCAGTGGAATTGAGCCTGCATAGAGGAAGGTTTTCCAACGCGACCCGCGAACTGCCCAAACCATCATTGCGAAGGATGCGAGGTATCCGGATAATACGAGGAATGCGTTTCCATAGGTGATCGCGATGTGCTGTTGGAGGAAACCCGGGTAAACCGCAAACAGGAGTGAAATCATAGTCGTCTGGACAATCCGGCTAGGCCAGAGTCCGTGCAGTACCCACCACAAGGCGTAGCAAGCCGACCAGCGAGCTCCAATCGCAAAAAATTGCCAGGCTGCTGGAGATTCGCCAAAAATGGGGGTTGTCAGGAGATAAACCAGAGATAGCAGAGGCCGGTCGAAAGAAAATGCCTTGATAAAGCTCGATGGTCCTAGGAAGTGAATATACCAGGCGATCGTCCAATCGTCCCAATAAAAGCCCAATTTGGAAGCAAGCACACCGTAGCTGATCCCAACCAATGCCAGTAATGCGATTGGAATGATCCAAAGGCGAGATTGCAGAAAACGTTTCATATCATTCAAAACGGGAAGCTTCCCATATCGAAGAGCGGATAGAAGTCAGCAGATATCCTGAATTGTGGATTGCAGGCGATAACTCAGGATACTTTTGAATCCAACCACTCCTTAACTTTCGCAAGCGTCTCATTCAGCTTGCTGGCATCTTTTCCGCCTGCCTGAGCTAAAGTAGGTCGGCCTCCGCCTCCGCCTCCGAGAAATCCACCCAGATATTTAACCAGGTCAACGGCATTGACTCCCCGCTTCACAAAATCTTCGTCGACCGAAGCAACAACAACCGGCCTACCCTCTGAAGCAGAGCTGAGCACCGCAACTCCGTGTGGGAAGCGCTGTCTGAATTGATCGGTCAGCATCCGTAAAGTATCTGCATCTGCATCTGGGATATTCGCAGTCAGCAGGGGGAAATCATCCGTCAGAACGGTTTTGTCTAAAAGAATGTGGAAGTTCGCCAATGCCTGACTCTTGCGGAGCTCGGTGATTTGGCGGCGAAGCTCTGCGGCTTCTTCGACCACCTGTCGTGTACGCAAAGGAACTTCATCTGGAGAGGCGTCCAATAATGCGGCGGATTGCTTAAGAGCGCGAAATCGCTGTTGGACAAGCTCATAGGCGGCCCGACCTGTTACGGCCTCGATTCGCCTGATCCCTGCCGCGGCGCTCCCTTCGCTTGTGATTAAAAATAAACCGATATCGCCGGTCTCACCCACATGCGTGCCGCCGCAAAGCTCATTTGAAAATGCCTCCGGCTTGCCGATGGTGATGTTCCGGACAACCTCGCCGTATTTCTCGCCAAATAAAGCCATCGCTCCTTCAGAGATCGCCTGCTGGAGCGGCTTGAATTGGATTGCCAGAGAATAATCGCCCAGGATATTCCGGTTGACTCCTGCCTCGATTAATTCGATCTGCTCAGGTGTAACCGCCTGCGGATGGTTGAAATCGAACCGCAGATGATCTGGGCCTACCAACGAACCAGCCTGGTGTGCGTGATCTCCCAGAATTTTGTGGAGCTCTGCATGCAGCAGGTGTGTGGCGGTGTGGTTTCTCATGATATCTCGCCGCCTCTGGAAGTCGACGGCTGCGATTGCATGGTCGCCTATCTGCGGCCTACCGGAAATGACTTCACCGACATGGACGATAATTCCAGCTGCTGGTTTTCGCATCTCGGTGATGTGGATTTCCCATGGATCTCCATCGGCATGGACGATCGTGCCCGTGTCCGAGACCTGACCACCGGATTCAACGTAAAAACCGGTCTCTGGAAGAAGCACTTCTACTCGATCGCCTGGATTGGCTTTTTCGACGACCTGATCGCCGCGTACCATCCCCAGCAAGCTTCCTTCTACTTGACCTTCTCATATGGGTCGTAGTGCACACCTTCCGAGGAGAGCTGGCCCAGCTCAACCAGGGTCTTGAACAGGCCACGATAGATATCAACATCTTCCCCGCCAAGCGGTCCGAACGCGTCTCCGGCTCCGGAGGCGAGGCGGTGTTTTTCCATCGCTTCTACAAAACCGGGCTCATCAACATCCAGGCCACGTTCGCGGGCGATATCACGGGTGATTTCAACAGGAAGACCATAGGTTGCATATAAATCGAATGCCTGCTCCCCAGGCAGAATTTTGCTGGAAGACGCCTCCAATCGGGTTAGCAGGTTTTCCAATTTTGCGACGCCGCTCTCCACCGTGCGTTGGAAGCGCTCTTCTTCTCGTGTGAGGTTGGTCAGGATTGCAGTTCGATTGCGGCGGAGCTCGGGGTAAAAATCGCCGTAATCCTGAATGACTTTTTCTGCAACTCGGGCCAGAAAAGGATCATGGAGCCCGATAATCGTTCCAAACCGAGCCGCACGGCGGATGATCATCCTGCACACATAGTTTCGGCCGATATTCCCGGGTACGACGCCGTCCGCAATCAGAAAAGACGCAGCCCTGGCATGATCTGCGATAGCCCGGTAGGGGGTTAAATTTGCATCCATCTCAGCTTCGCTGTCGCCAGTCATCTCTCTGACAGCATACAGAAGGGGTTGGAGCAGGTCGGTTTTATAATTGGAGTCTTGATCCTGGAGGACGGATACGATCCTCTCCAAACCCATCCCGGTGTCGACATGTTTTGCAGCCAACGGCTCAAGGCTTGACGGCCCAAGCCGGTTGTATTGGATAAAAACCAGGTTCCATAGCTCGAGAAATCGCTGGCAGTCGCCGTTCACACTGCAGACGTGCCCGGGTATATTTTGTTTGTCGCAATATTGAATACCCCGATCGATGTGAATCTCGCTGCAGGGACCGCATGGGCCAATATCGGCCATTTCCCAAAAATTATCTTTACGACCAAAGTACAACGCATGGTCTTTAATAAATCCGGGTTGATGGATCCACTCATTCATCGCCTCGTCGTCTGAGGGAATCTCGCCTTTTTCGTCTTTGAAGCAAGTCGCCCAAAGATTTTCCTTTGGAAGTCTCCAAACGTCCGTGAGCAGCTGCCAGGCCCAGGTAATCGCTTCTTTCTTGTAGTAATCCCCAAAGGACCAGTTGCCAAGCATCTCGAAAAAGGTGTGATGGGTGTTGTCCCGGCCGACATCATCCAGGTCGTTGTGTTTACCTGCCACACGCAGGCACTTTTGCGAATTCGCGGCGCGAGCATATGGCCTTCGATCGGTCCCTAAGAATACATCTTTAAACTGGACCATCCCGGCATTCGTAAACAGCAGCGTCTGGTCGCCGCCAGGCACTAGTGACGATGACGGCACGAATGTGTGGTTGTGTTCCACAAAGAAGTCGATGAAATCCTGACGGACTTTCGCACCGGTGTTTTTTTCAGAAGTCATACCAACTCCAATATCCAATGGGGAAATTGCGATCTAATCCGCTAATTATACCAACGTTGAAGAGAAACGATTGACCCCCTAAGATGAAAGGAAGCTAACCAAGGAAGAGTGATCTTAGTATAAAATACCTGGAAAGCGGGCATGGTTGAAATGTTAGTTTCTGGTAAGATCATCCAAATAATTGAAGGTTACCCAGATTTATGGTTAATTTGAGACGACACCTGTATATCACGGTCTTCTTTTCAGGGATGACAACTCTGGCGATGGAATTTGCCGCCTCGCGCCTGTTGGGCAGCGTGTTTGGTACGAGCAATCTGGTCTGGGCGAGCATCATCGGCTTGATTCTGATCTACCTGACGGTCGGCTATTTTCTTGGCGGCGTCTGGGCAGACCGTTCACCGTACCCCAGGACGATGTATCGCATCCTGGCGTGGGGTGCGTTTTTCTCTGGGATTATCCCTCTGGTTTCCAGGCCGGTGCTGAGGCTGGCTGCAGGTGCATTTGATCAGCTTCAAATCGGTGTGCTTTTTGGGTCTTTCACCGCCGTCCTTATCCTGTTCAGCATCCCGGTGACACTATTAGGTACGATATCACCCTTCGCAATCCGCCTCGCGATCGATGATCCTCAACATGCCGGAACGATATCAGGAAGAATTTACGCGGTGTCAACACTGGGCTCCTTCCTGGGTACTTTTCTGGCTGTGCTTAGTCACGATCCCGCTGATAGGGACGACGTGGACCTTTATCCTGTTCAGCGAGCTGCTTCTGATCGTTGCTCTGTCGGGTGCCTGGATAAGTCAGGGTTGGAAAGCAGCGCTCCGCCTGGTCTGGATGCCGATCGTTCTGCTTGGCGTTGGGCGTGATTCTCGCAAACCGACCGATAAAAAATTCCACTGGTCAGATTTATGAGACCGAATCTGCCTACAACTACATCCAGGTCTTAGAGCAGGATGGCTACCGTCTGCTGCGGTTGAATGAAGGTCAGGGAATCCACTCGATGTGGCACCCTGAAGAGCTGGATTTCTATGGTCCCTGGGAGCAGTTCCTGGCAGCGCCTTTTTTTTATTCCAGTTCAAAAGATACAAAAAGTGTAGAAAGCATGGCAATTATTGGCCTGGCAGCCGGCACTGTCGCTCGCCAGGCGACCGAAGTCTTTGGACCGATCCAGATCGATGGTTTTGAGATCGATCCCGAGATCATCTCGGTCGGTCGTGAATTCTTTGACATGACCGAGCCTAACTTGAATGCGATCCCGCAAGATGGGCGTGTGGGTTTGGAACGCAGCAGCCGGCGCTACGACGTGATTGGTGTTGATGCATATCGTCCGCCATATATCCCCTGGCATTTGACTACCCGTGAGTTTTTCGCTTCTGTGCGCGAGCATCTAACCGACGATGGCGTGCTGGTGATCAATGTCGGCCGTTCTCCGACCGACCGGCGCTTAATTGAAGGGCTTGTCGGGACGATAGATCAGGTTTTTCCCAGCATCTATGTGATGGATGTGCCTGGATCGTTCAATTCAATCATCTATGCGACAGCGAAACCCACTCGAATCGAGGATTTCTACGCGAATCTGCTTCACTTCTACTCGCAGACGAATGCTCATCCACTCCTTCTTCGCTCGATGGAAAGGGTTGTTGTCAATCTTCAGCCGACTCCCGATAGTCAGGTGGTCTATACAGACGACCTTGCGCCGATCGAGTGGATCACGAATGACATGGTCCTGGATTATGTGTTTTCTGGCGATATCGACCAATTAACCGAAGGATCACAACAATGAAAAATTCAGATCGGAATCACAAAACTAATTTCTTTATCGGGTTATCCTGGATACCGACCCTGCTTGTTCCAGTTTTTATCGTATTGACTTCGATTCGGATGCTGCTTTTCCCCTGGTTCCTGTCGTTTGAGTATTCGATGCCAGGATTTCCTGAAGATAGATTTGGTTTTTCGAAATCAGACCGCCTCTATTGGTCCCGGATTGCGATGGAATATCTTGTAAATGATGAAGGAATCGAGTTTCTAGGTGATTTGAGGTTTGCAGATGGATCGTCGGTTTACAACGAAAGAGAGCTGCAGCATATGGTTGATGTAAAAGCAGCGATCCAGAATACCCTGAGGGTCTGGATCATCTCAACCGGTTTGCTGATCGTGCTTGGCCTGTGGGCGTGGCGCGGCTCATGGTTAGCTGAATACTGGCACGGTGTAAACCGCGGAGTCTGGCTGACGATTTTTCTCGTCATTGGGGTGATCATTTTTGTTGCCGTTGGATTTGGGGTATTTTTCGTCGCCTTCCACAATGTCTTTTTTGAGCCTGGGACCTGGATGTTTTTATGGAGTGACACGCTGATCCGGCTTTTCCCTGAGCGTTTCTGGAGAGATATTTTCTTATACGTTGCGTTATTATCTGCGGGTCTGGGTATCCTGGTCTGGGCGGTCAGCAAAAAAGCCCCTGGATCGATTCAACCTTTGATTCTGGATTGATCGATGGATAAAAGCTGACGGCGCAGCGGTTTCGCATCGTAATCTAGCATCATAGATAATCGGAACACCTGTCGGAATATCGAGATTGGGTACTTGATCAGGAGGTATCTGGTCGAGATATCTTACCAGGGCGCGCAGGCTGTTTCCATGAGCGACGACAAGCACGCTTAACCCGGCCTGGATAATCGGACGTATTGAACGCTCCCAATAAGGGGCAACCCGCCCTTCTGTATCTTCTAGGGATTCGCCATCCGGTAAGAAATTCTTGCGGGAATCCAGCATAAAGCGGATCAAAACGCGGGTGGCGAGGATCATCTGGATCGAGCGGTGGTGGCTGAGCCGAAAAACTCCTGCGCCATTCCATCACCTGAGCCTGACCCAACCTTTCCGCTGTTACTGCCTTATTAAGTCCCTGAAGTGCCCCATAATGGCGCTCGTTCAGCTGCCAGGCGCAGTGAATGGGAATTGAACTCTATCTCCAATTCTGTTCAAACGATTTTAAGCGTATCCTTTGCCCGGCGAAGTACGGATGTAAAAGCGATGTCAAAGCTGAATCCTGCAGCATTTAACTGCAGAGCAGCCTGCCTTCGCCTCGAAAAGGCCTTTTTTGGTCAGCTCCACGTCTGTCCAGCCTGTGAACCGGTTCTCGAGGTTCCATTGGCTTTGCCCATGGCGCAGCAGTACAAATCGATGACAGGTTTCCAGGTTCATATCAGGGGAAGCAATCGAGGGTGTCTCAAGCTGGAATTTCCAGTGCGAAACACCCTCGAAATAAAATTGTTCAATTCCGTCTTAGCGAATTGCTTCTTCTGTATCGCGGTCAAAAATATGCATATTGTTCATATTGAACACCATTTGCACTTTATCCCCGACGTGGTAGCGCGCCCACGGATCGACACGGGCGACAAATACATTTTCACCCGTTTTTAAGTAGACAGTTATTTCATTTCCCATCAATTCTGTCACATCGACGGTACATTCCACTGGTTGTGCTTCGATCCCAGGAGGTGCAAAATCCGGGTTGTGGATGTTCTCAGGGCGAATTCCGAAGATGACCGATTTGTCCAGATGGTTAGCATAAACTGGAATACGGGAATCTGGGACTTTCACTTTGAAAGAACCGCCTTCCACGTAAATATGTTCACCTTCCTTGCGGAGGAAGGCCGGGAAGAAATTCATCGCTGGAGAGCCTATGAAGCCAGCCACGAACAGGTTATCAGGAAAATCATAGAGTGTCTGCGGAGTGTCGATCTGCTGAAGCAAGACCCTTGTTAATCACTGCAATCCGGGTTGCCATTGTCATCGCTTCAACTTGATCATGCGTGACGTAGATGAAAGTCGTCTGCAGAGCCTGGTGAAGTTTTGATATGTTGGCGCGAGTCTCGACGCGCAGCTTGGCATCAAGGTTCGAAAGCGGTTCGTCAAAGAGAAAAACCTTTGGCTCTCGCACGATCGCGCGCCCAACGGCTACTCGCTGGCGCTGACCGCCTGAAAGCTGCCGAGGCTTGCGTTCGAGCAGATGCTCAATTCCCAGGATTCCGGCTGCATGCTCTACCCGCCGCTTGATATCCGCTTTTGGAGTTTTGCGCAGTTTCAACCCAAAAGCCATATTGTCATAAACCGACATGTGCGGATAAAGTGCATAAGATTGAAACACCATTGCGATATCGCGATCTTTTGGGGCGATATCATTGACAACCTGGTCGCCAATTCTGATTTTTCCTTCGCTGATGTCTTCCAATCCAGCGAGACAGCGCAATGCGGTGGTTTTCCCGCAGCCAGAAGGGCCGACCAAAACCAGGAATTCCTTGTCAGCGATCTCAATGTTTAGATCATTGACCGCGACCACATCACCAAATCGCTTAAAGACATGGTCAAAAGTTACGCTTGCCATATTTTTTTCTCCTTTCGTCGCTTTCGGGGAATATAGTGATTTAATTATAGTCTGAGATCAGAGAAAACGCAATCTTCTGCTACCAGAGAAAGATGAATTCAAGAGCGGCATTTCTCGAGTCAACATCTAACTTCTCGTAAGATCGTGCTCGTTAAAATCCCTGCGAGCTCGCTGTCTTGGTTATGCTCCCATAAAATCTCGGATTTGCCGTAAATGTTCAGCTTCGTCTTTTGCTTCGACTTCCAGCAGCCTGCCTATCGTCACGACCCATCCGTGGGATCGAATTCCGCGGTCCAGCCAAAGGTCTTCTGGTGGGAGGTTTTGAAGCCGTGCAATCAGCTGAGCGTGAGAATTTCGTGCGAGCGCCAGTTGTTCATCGAAATTTGCTGCATCCAAATTTTTCCACCAAAAGAGAATTATATGATGCCCAATCTTTGTCTGCATACGCATAGAAACTCGGCAAGCATCCTTGCATGATTTCAGCGATGGAGTCCAGGTTCGTCACGTCCCATCCGGCCAGATGCGCAAGGAGCTCCCTTGCCGACCATAATTCCTATAAACACCTGCATGCGCTGATCTCCTTCAAGCGTCTCGCATGCAGCCAGAATTTCGCCTCGTATTCGCACGAGCTCCGAAATTAATGCGTCCTTTCTTTGGACCATCTTTTCTGCTCGGGATGTTCCTGGCATATTGCCTCCAATCTGGAATCAAATTTCAATCCTGGATTGATTATAATTCCGACATCTTCTTTCAACTAATTACTAACAACCAACAACCAATAACGAATAACCAATTACCAATAACCAATCCGATTCCCAATGTCCATCGACGACATCAGCCCAATTCGCAAGCAGTATCTAGAAATAAAACGCCAGGTTCCAGATGCGATCCTTTTCTTTCGGCTTGGTGATTTTTATGAGACATTCGATCAGGACGCCGAAATCACTTCGCGAGAGCTGGACATTGTCCTGACATCTCGAAGCGTTGCGAAAGGTGTTCGTGTTCCAATGGCTGGCATTCCCCATCACGCAGCTGAAAACTACCTTGCCCGGCTGATTGAAAGCGGTTTTCATGTGGCGATCTGCGAGCAGATCGGGGATCAGCCGGTGAAGGGATTATTCCCGCGCCAGGTCACTCGCATCGTGACGCCTGGAACCATTGTTGAGCCGGGTCTGCTTCCAAGTGATGGAAATAATTACCTGGCGTGCGTCGTCGTTGCGACTGATGCTGGTGGAGAGGGAAAAGCAGGGATTGCTTATGCCGATATCACGACGGGTGAATTTGCAGCGACGGAAATGGTCGGCGCAAATATCCAGGCAGTCGTTCGTGCTGAGCTTGCCCGCCTTCACCCGGCGGAAATCCTCCTCCCGGATACCCTCGAGCTGCATGACGGATCCGGCAGCCATCTTACTCCCTGGCCGGGCTGGCGCTTTGAGTTTGGCCGGTGCCAGGAAGCGTTGCTTCACCATTTTCAAGCAGGCTCATTAGACGGATATGGTTTGCGGGGATTAAGTCTGGCCGCCAGCGCAGCTGGGGCGATCTTGCAGTATCTGGACCAGACCCAGCCGGCTGCGCTGGCCTTCAAGCGGGCTGAGCACTTATCACGTGAGCGATTTCATGGTTTTGGATGCTGCAACTCGCCGGAACCTTGAGCTCACCGAGACGATCCGAGGCGGATCAATAAAAGGCTCGCTTTTAGGTGTTTTGGATCAAACGGTCACTGCGATGGGAAAACGCCTGCTTCGCCAGTGGGTCAGCAAACCGCTGTTAGATGTTGAGTTGATCCGCATACGTCAGCAAGGGGTTGCATATTTCCATCAGAATGGGCTTCTTCGGTCAGAAGTCCGCGACGCATTGAAACCTGTCGGCGACCTGGAGCGATTGGTCAACCGGATCATTGGAGGTACCGCGCAGCCAAGGGATCTTGCGGCCGCACGAGAGATTTTCCAGCGTTTACCGGCACTGCTTATCATGCTGGAAGAAACTTCCCCTTCGCTTGAGCATTTCATTGCAGGTCTTTCACCATGCTCTGATGAATTGAGCTTGCTCGACCAGGCTCTGGCGGAAGAATCACCAAATACACTCCAGAACATCGGTGTAATTCGCCCTGGCTTTTCCTCAGAGCTCGATGGGGTGGTCGAGCGATCCAGGCACGCGTGCGAATGGATCGCAAATCTGGAGACCATCGAGCGTGAGCGCACTGGGATCAAATCGCTTAAAGTCGGCTACAACAAAGTGTTTGGGTACTTTATTGAAGTTACTCATTCTAATACGGCGATGATTCCGGACGAATATATCCGAAAGCAGACCCTGGTCAATGCAGAACGTTACATCACACCAGAGATGAAAGAATACGAGACGCTGGTTCTCAACGCGGAGGAACGCATCCGTGAAATTGAAGTTCGGATATTTAAGGAGGTTTGTACTCGTTTAACTGAGACGGCTGCACTCCAACTTGAAACCGCGCGTGCCATTGCCCAATTAGATGTCCTCGCTGCGCTTTCAGAAGCTGCTGCTTCAGGTGGGTACACCTGCCCTCGAGTTGAAGATGACGATGTGCTTAGAAATCATCGATGGTCGTCATCCGGTTGTTGAACAGATGTTAAGCGGTGAACGGTTTGTCCCAAATGATGTGATTTTTGAATCTGGAGAACGACTCCGGATCATCACCGGGCCGAACATGTCGGGAAAATCCACTCTGATCCGTCAGGTTGCCTTGATTGCGTTGATGGCTCAAATCGGCAGTTTTGTCCCGGCTGATTCGGCGCACCTGGGGGTAGTAGACCGAATATTTACCCGAATAGGGGCGCAAGATGAAATTCATGCCGGTCAATCCACGTTTATGGTCGAGATGGTGGAGACAGCTAATATTCTTCACCATGCAACACCACGCAGCTTACTGGTTCTCGATGAAATCGGTCGTGGGACAAGCACGTATGACGGTGTATCGATTGCGTGGGCTGTCGTGGAATATATCCACAATCATCCGCGCCTGCGCTCCAGGACGCTCTTCGCCACACATTATCACGAGTTAACCCAGCTGGCCGAGTTGCTCCCGGGCGTTCGAAATTATAATGTTGCCGTCAGCGAGGCGGATGGTCAGGTGGTCTTCTTGCACAAAATCGTCCCTGGAGGCGCTGACCGCTCATACGGTATCCATGTCGGCCAGCTGGCCGGCTTACCAAAACCTGTAGTCGTTCGAGCAGGTGAAATCCTGCGCGCATTGGAAGCATCATCAGGAAAAGCTGTAAAAATCAACCCTCAGGCAGCCCAACAGCTGGCCCTCTTCCCTGAGACGAATCCATTGTTGGATGAATTAGATGCGCTTGACATCAACTCGCTTTCGCCCATTGAGGCGCTGAATAAATTGTATGAATGGCAGCAAAAATACCTTCCTGAAAATTGAATCCGGCTGTAAATCTGTAACAGCTTTCGAGAATCTGTCTGACCTCAAGAATCTTGAATGCATGGAGATAAGAAGGGTATAACAATCAGAAGATTGTCTTAAATCCTTCTAAGGTTAACCTGTTCTGGCTCGATTTCAAAAAGCCAGTGGCCCAGATCCTCAAATTCGTATTCGATCGCAAGATAATCTGGTTCCCGCTTCTGATCAATTAGATGAATAGGCCTTTTGAATGCAAAGGTGACCAGCTCATGATCCCACTCGCCTTGCTGTTCAGAATCATATCCAGCAGGGGGATTAAGAACCCGAATGATATCAATCTCATTCAATAGGAGACGCAAGATCGCTTCAGGCGCATCCACGGCATGCAGCAAGCTGGCTGTCGCCTGCTGCTCAAGCTCATTTAATCGTTCCTCCTCCGAAAGGTCCCATTGAACAGGGGACCAGATTCCAGGCAGAGTATCCACATTGAGTGTCTCAGGATCCATCACGCTAGGCATCAACTTTTCTCCTATAAACTCATCAGTTTAATGCTGTGAGTATTTTTCGAGTGATTGTGCTTCCAAGGATTGCGTACGCATCGGTTGGTAGATAATGGCTTGCGGAGCGATCGAAAAGCACCTGCGCTGAGCTTGCGAATTCCTCATCTCCAAGCCAGTAAACGACTAGAATCGGAATATTCGGAAGTGCATGAAATCGGAATGCCGAATCACCAAGGCTTTCCGGAACGCCTCCCAGATTCCCGGCTGCCTCCCTGAATGCCAGGATTTGTAATCCAAACGCTCGGGCGATTTCTGCTCCTGAATACCCCTGGAAAGCTTGATTATAAAACCTGCCGTCCGGGAGATCAGAAAATGAGATCCATTCATTTGACATCGGTTCGCCATCGGCGGATGTGAAATAGTATAAAAGCAAGGTTTGTTCCATAGGAGAGGCTATCTTACCCGTTGAACCTTTGTGAGCTTCTCCGCTGGGAAAATCCACCACCATCGACTCATGCCATAAAGATAAATGGAACTGTCCGGAAGTACCATCAGCCGGATGCCAGATTGAACCCGTTGCTGAAGCCATAGAGACCGGCTCCTTCAGGCTGAACTCCTCACGTAAATTCTCTAATCGATTCGCGAACCGCTTAAAATCAGGGATGCGTGAAAAATGATAACCATTCAACCTGATTCCTCCTTTCGCACAGGGCTAACAAATCTGTGCATTCGTTCTCATGAAAGTACAGAAGAAATCGCGTATAATTATTTTAATCGCCTTTATTCATCACCGTTCACATTGCCGGGCGAAACAATCCAAGTCGCGCTCGATTCTGGCCACCAGAATACGTCTTTCATCACATCAAATTTCATCGCTGACGTATTCTCCCAGAGTGACACATCGGGCGCGACCTGATTCTTGATATATAGCTGAAAGCAAAGCCCCGCCAAAATTCAGGCGGGGCGTATTCTTACCTGTAAAAATAGCAAACCTGCAGTCAGATAGCTACTATTTCGTCTTCACTTTATGTTGTAATGTTCGAGCAAGAATCAGTTCAAGCTCGTCTGTCGTACCTTTCGGCTTTCGCTTCCCTTTTTCAGAAATTTTATCGACCCGTTTATCCTGAGAGCGCTCCATCGCCTCTCGCAGTGCGATCTCCATAGCCGTCGGAACCGCTTCTTCTTTCTCTTCTTCCTTTACCTGAGCTACCTGTTCAGGATTCTTTGGTAGGTCGGGTTTCTTTGATCTCCTTCACTGGAGGTTCCTCAAGAGCGCGCATACTCAGTTTGATCTGTCGTTTCTGCCTGTTGACGCTGAGCACTTTCACTTCAATTTCATCACCTACCTTGACAACTTCGCTTGGGTCCTTGATGTAATCGTGGGTCATCTCGCTTATGTGAACCAGGCCGGGTCTTTCTGCACCAATATCAACGAATGCGCCGAATTTCTCCAGCCGCGTCACTTTCCCCTTTATTACCATGTCCGCTTCAATTTCGCGCCATTCGAGCTCGAGTGGTTTAATCATGGTGAGTTCGATCCGGTTTTTCTTCGGAACCACCCGCTGAACCCAGACGTCTACAGTTTGACCTGGTTGTACAATGTCCTCAACCCGATTGACCGGATCCGTTTGAAGCTGAGAGATGTGAACAACACCAGGGGTTTCTAATCCAATATCTATTAGTGCTCCAGCCAGGGTGGTTTTTACGACTTTACCTGAAAAGTGCTGTTTTCGCTTGATCTCATTCATTACTTGAACAGGAGGAATTTCCTGAATTTCGGCGTCGTTGGTTTCCATTACGCTTTCTCCGATCATATTAAAGTTACATCCACCCTAAGGTGGTAAGTATTAAATCCATATAGGTCTATCCGCGAAGGTGGATTATACCTCTTGCAATTCTAACTGTCAAAGGCATAAATAAGAGAGTGTTGAAAAACAAATTAGGAATTGACCTTTAGGCAGAAGTTTAATACAATCGCAGCATACTTCGACAAGGAGCAGCTCATGGAGAAGAAGCGGTTTGTAGAAACAGGTCGAGATTCCTTCTTCGGTGATTATTTATATGACCAGGTGGTCCCTCAAGATCATTTTCTGCGCAAGCTGAAACAAGATATCGATTGGGGACGATTTACTCGCAGGCTGATCAGGCTGTACAAAGGGGAAGGCCTGGTAGGCAGACCGCCATTCGACCCGGCACTGGTTCTGAAGGTTGAATTGATTGCCTATCTGTACAACCTGTCTGAACGACAGGTGGAAGCGTACATCAATGAGAACCTGCCAGCAAAATACTTTGTAGGATTAGCGGTAGATCAGAAATCACCAGACCATTCGACGCTGACTGTTTTTCGAGAACGGCTGCTGCAGCGCGGCAAGCTGAAAGTGTTCCAAGAGCTGTTGGATGAAATTGTACAGATTGCGCTTGAAAGCGGGATCAAGTTTGGCTCAATCCAGATCGTAGATAGTGTCCACAGCGCTGCAAATGTCAACACGGATAAAGAGCACCGGCGAAAGAAGAAAGGGAAGGGCCCGCACGATCCGGATGCCCAGTGGGGTGTGAAGCACAAGCGTAAAGTCACAAATGGAGAAGGGAAAGAAGAAGAGCAAACCCAGTATTTCTACGGCTACAAAGCCCATGTTAGCCTGAATGCCGAAAATGGTTTGATCACCAGCCTGGAGACCAGCTCCGGCGAAGTTTACGATGGTCATCACTTCTGTTCGCTGGTGGATCATGATCTCGAACAGAATCTCCCGCTAGAGACCTACACAGCGGATAAAGGTTATGATGATGGCGCCAATCACTACTATCTGGAAGTACACCAGCTGCATTCAGCGATCCGGCTTAAGAAGACTCGTACGCACAAGAAAGATCATAACAAGCAGGTCTGGCTGGACCTGGAGCGAACGCCGCAATATCGGCAGGGATTGAAGGAGCGTTACAAGATTGAACGTAAGTTTGGTGAAGCCAAGCAGGGGCATGGCTTGGGACGCTGTCGCTATGTGGGGAAAGCAGGATTTGCGGTGCAGGCTTTTCTGACTGCCATTATGCTCAATCTCAAACGGATCATTAAGTTGTTGACAGGGGTAGGTCTGAAAGTTCGGGCGTCATCTATCGCTTAGCCCAGGGTGAATTGTCAGTGTTGCCCGAAAGCAGACAATAAGGAGCCAATAAAAGGTCAATTTCTAGTCGATAAGATGCAAATACCGCATTGATCGCTGGCAAAAATCATCTTCTTAGGCCAGCTTCAGCTGATAATGTAGTTTCTTCAACACCCTCTAAATAAAAATGCTGGATCGAAGATCCAGCATTTTTATTTATGCCTAAGGATTTACTATTCTATCCTGGTATTTTCACGCTGGAGTGTGTTTATTCCATTGCGTACCTGGTTGAGGATCCGTTCCAGCTCGACTTCAAGTTTTGTCAATGAATCCACAACATATTGGTCCGCCTCCTGGCGGTTTTTTTCCGCATCAATTCGCGCTTGTGCAATGATTTGTTCTGCTCTGGCTTGAGAAGCCTGGACAATGGCATCGCGTTCAACAAGCTGATCGCTTTTTTCCCGCGCGATCGCGATCGTCCGGTTTGCTTCTTCTTGAGCCTGCGCCAAAATTCTGTTCGCGCTGTGCGAGAAGCTGCTGGGCTTTCTTGACTTCGTCTGGAACAGCAACCCGCATCTGGTCGATGATATCCAGCATTCTATCTTCATCGATCATGACGTTATGGGTGAACAAGAGAGGGCGGCTCTTATTTAAAAGCTCTTCCAATCGATCGACCAGATTTAAGATGTCCATAAGCCCCTCCCGGGAGAAAATTGAGTTAGATATCGGTATTTCAGAACATGCAGCATGATATCAGATTACTTCCAAATTCCGGTTTCGTCAACGGTTATCAGTGTCCGTGTCAGTCGCGCAGCGAAGTGTTCGGTACGATCGTCTGTGCTTCGCCAAGGAGTGAAATCTGCATCCGAAGGGCGTCTTGCACGTGAGCGGGGACCATACTGCTTACGTCTCCGCCCAGAGATGCAATCTCCCGAACAGTTGTAGATGATAAGAAAGTATGCTCTTCATCTGTGATTAACGCGATCACTTCGATCTCAGGCGCTAATCGGTGGTTGGCAAGTGCCATGCGAAATTCGAACTCAAAATCCGAAAACACCCGCAGCCCACGAACAATCACCTGGGCATCAATCGCTCGACAAAACTCTACGGTCAATCCGCTGTACCCCTGTACTTTTATTTTTGGATTGTCCTTAAAATGCAACTTCTACCAGACTAATCCGGTAATCAGGAGCGAAAAGGAGTGATTTTAGCGGACGATCATATACCGCGACCACGACTTCGTCGAATATCCGCGCCGCCCTTTCAGCAATGTTGATGTGACCAAAATGGATGGGGTCGAACGTACCTGGATAAACTGCGCGTACCATATGGATCGGCTTCTCTTTCTTTTCCTTAGCTGATATCGCTCTGGCTCCCATCCCAGAATTGTTGCAAGTACGATGCCAGCAGCTGATGGCGCGGCTGTTTGAGCTCAGGATCAACATCAAACAGTGAAATCGCATGCCGCCGGGCTTTTTCAATCAAGTGAATATCCATGAGGTTAGCCATGTTCAATTCACCAAAACCAGACTGGCGTACTCCCAGGAATTGACCAGGCCCCCGTTGTTCAAGGTCGCGCTCGGCCAGAATAAATCCGTCATTGGTGCTAACCATCACCTGAAGCCGCTCATTTTCAATCTCATCGGGTTGATCGGGGATTAACAGGCAGTAGGATTTTTCTTCGCCGCGCCCAACCCGTCCACGAAGTTGATGGAGCTGAGCTAACCCATATCGATTTGCACCTTCGATCAACATAACAGTGGCGTTCGGGACATCCACGCCGACCTCGATAACTGTTGTGGAAACCAGGATTGGAAAATCCCCCCTGCGGAAACTCTCCATCACACTCTCTTTTTCTTCAGGTTTCATCCGCCCATGCAGTAATCCGACCTTGTGATTTTGAAAGATTTGCTCCTGCAGCCGCAGCTGCTCTTCGACTGCGGCGAGAGCTTCACTTTTCTCACTCTCTTCAACCAACGGGTATATGATAAAAGCCTGCCGACCTTGTTCAACCTGGCTGCGGATTAATGTATAAGCCCGCTCTCGCTCACGGGGCATCAAAATATGTGTTCCCACGGTCTGGCGACCTGGCGGCATTTCATCGATTAATGTGACATCCAAATCCCCGTATACAGTTAATGCAAGCGAGCGCGGGATCGGAGTGGCAGTCATCACGATCAAGTGCGGGTTGGCACCTTTGGCACGCAGCTTGCGCGCGCTGGTCAACTCCAAAACGGTGTTGTTCATCAATGATCACTAACTGAAGGTTGGAAAACTCGATCGGATCCTCAATCAGTGCGTGAGTGCCAATTACAAGTTTAATCGACCCGTCAGCCAGTCCTGAGCGGATTTCCTGTTTTTCAGCATCGGATGTGGAACCCAACATCAGCCGGATCTCATGTGACTGCAAAGGCAGCCGAGAGTTAGGTGGCTCAGCTTCGTTTTGCTCTGATTCATTAGCCAATAACTGCAGCATGCTGCGGTAGTGCTGTTCAGCCAGGATGCTGGTCGGCGCCATCAGGCTGGATTGTGCGCCTTGAATAGTTACAGAGGCAATCGATAAGGCTGCCACGACGGTTTTTCCTGAGCCGACGTCCCCTTGAATCAATCGATTCATCGGCCGCCCAGAAGCCAGGTCATGTAATATGTCTTCTAGGGCGCGATTCTGCGCCGTTGTCAGAGGGAATGGAAGCCGGCTTAACTGGGATTGAAGCCATTCGGGTTCCGGGATGAAACGATCTGCTGACCGGTCCTGCCAGGCGCGTTTCTGTCGCAGGACACCTAATTGGAGCATGAAAATTTCATCGAATGATAGCCGGTCTTGAGCAGACTCAAGCTGGTCCCAACTTTCTGGAAAATGAACTTCCAGCAGAGCAGTCGGAAGATCCATCAAGCCAGCTGAATGACAGATTTCCTCCGGAATTGGATCAAGGATGCGCGGCGCCCAATAAGACGTCACCTGACTCATCTGTTTGCGGAGCCAGTTTTGTGTGACCTGCGAAGTCAGCGGATAAACTGGGACAATCCTGCTCGTGCTCAGATGCTGTTCTTCAAGAGGCTCCATTTCTGGGTTAGTCATGACGTGCCTGCCCAGGTACTGGTCTACTTTTCCGGATAAGGAAACCTGCATGCCCTCGTGCAGTCGCCTGGCGAAATACTTGCTGTTAAACCAGTTGACTCTCAGGGTTCCACTCCCGTCACTAACCAACGCCTCCACAAGCGTGGCTTTTCCACTTCGGACAGGACGCGTATTGATGCTTTTCACAGTCCCAATAACGGTGACAATCTCACCATATCTTAAACGGTTGATGGGTGTAAGTTTTGTGTAATCATTGTAGCGCCGTGGGAAGAAATAAAGCATATCGCGGAGAGTGAACAATCCCAGGCGGCTTAAATTTTGTGCAGTTCGGGGACCGATTCCCTGGAGAACTGTAACTGGAACATTCAAGGCAGCCGATTCAAGCTGCGGTTCAATTGCCTTGGAGACCTGAGGTCGCTTTGGTTCGGTTGCATCTTCCCTTTTGGTAACGAGTGGACTTTCGTCAGCTCGAGTTGATTCCACTTCTAACTCAGCTTGGACTTGAGAATCATTTTCGACGTTTTCTTCGATGATCTCTTGCGATTGCGGATTTGAAGCAGGCAAATCCTGGGTTTCAGGTGCCGGTTCATTTATTTCTGCGTTTTCATTTCGCTGCATACGCCGCCAGAGCCCTTGCAGCGCCTCTCCGCGAGATTTTTCGCTTAATCGGCCATAATCCAGGATTCTGGCTCGGATGATTTGAATCAATTCTTCTGGGACATCGTCGCTGCGCGCCTCTTGATTCCCATAAATCAAGCATTCGATCAAGTCCGCCCAGCACAGCTCGATTATCATAACCGCGTTCGGCTTCGAGTTTAAAAAATTTTTGGAGTTTTTGAAGAGAAGGTTTCATTAATTCTGCTATTTGCCTTATTGTTTGATAACTGCAAACCCGAGTCCGTTCGGCCCAACATGTGTCCCAATTACCGTGGTGACATTGACGATTAATGGCGGATTGGGCAGGTCGATACTTAATTCTCTTTGAAATCGGAGAGCATCTTCTTCAGCATTTGTGTGCAAAATTGCCAATCTTTCCAGTTTGCCGGATTGAGACAGAAATTCCATCAATCGCTGAAAACCTTTCCCGCGAGTCCGACACTCCCCCAGGCTTGTGACAACACCCTCTTTTAATTCAATAAATGGTTTTATTTGCAGCAGATTCCCGATACGGGCTCTTGCCCAGGAGACTCGTCCGCTGCGGCGAACATATTCAAGGGTATCGAGCATCGCAATAATCCGGGCTCGTTTACGCATGCCCATCATTATTCGGGTAACAGTTTCAAGGTTCGCTCCTTTTCGGACTGCCTCGGCGGCTGCCAGGATTTGAAATCCCGACCCTAAGGATAACTGACCGCTGTCGAAGATTTGAACTCGATCCCCAAACGCGTTTGATGCAATCGTTGCAGCATTAATAATACCGCTCAGGTTGAGTGGTGGGTGGATGGATAAAATCTGCTTTGCTCCACGCCGAAAGAGGGTTTCATAAGTTTGCTGGTATACCCCGGAAGACGCTGTCGCAGTTGTCGGTGGAGGATATATATCTGGAAGTATCGAATAATATTCCTCACGAGAGATATCTTTTCCATCCTGCAAGCTTTTTCCATCCATGTATATCAAATTCCGAACGATTTGAATATCATACTCTCGAGTTATCTCCTCAGGTAGATCAGCGGTGCTGTCAGCAACTATGGAAATTTCGTCCACTTTTTGGTCTTCCCTGGATAATCTTGGATGATTAATATATATAAAGCTTAAAGCGATTATTCTATAGAAATTATGAAATGATAATGGGGTTGCCCACCTTCTTGCAATTCGACAACCTGTTCTGGATAATGCTGCCGAATGAGTTCAGCGATCCTGGAGACTTCCTCCTTTTCAATAACTGCACCATAGAAAAGGGTGATCAACTCAAAATTTTCAGCGTGGATTTTTTCCAGGAATCCAAGGCAAGCTTCTTCAACGGTTTGAGAAGCCAGCAAGAGCTTGCCATTATGCAGACCGATGATCTCGCCCTCATGCACTTGAACACCGTCAATTTCGACAGTCCTGGTGGCGATTGTGATTTCTCCGGTCTCAACATCGCTGATCGCCTGCGTCATCTCTTCTACAACCTCATCAAAATTTCCGTCAGGTATCAGGCGCATCATGGCGGCTAAGCCCTGGGGGACTGATCTTGTCGGGATGACAGCCACTCTTTTAGTCGTCAGCTCAGAAGCTGCAGTCGCGGATAAGATGATGTTTTTATTGTTGGGAAGAACAATGATATTTTCAGTCGGCAGGTGTTCGAAGGCATGAACGATTTCCTGAGTGCTGGGGTTCATCGTCTGTCCACCTTCGACAATTGCTGCAGCTCCCAGGCTTGCGAAAACTCGCGCAATCCCCATTCCAGGGGAGACAGCCACAACTGCATTTTGACCAAATTCAACCGGAGCCAATGTCATTGCATTTTCATGCTTGCTGTTTGCTGGGTTCATTTGATCGATCAGGTTTTCTATGCCAATTTTTGTGACAACACCCAGTGTTCGGGTGTAATCGATGGGCGAATAAAGGTTTTGAGTTGGCACATGGATATGCAGTCGAAAAATACCATCACCTTCACCCACCTGAATGGACGTCCCCATTTTTTCCAGATTATCGTAAAAACTGGCAAGGTTCAGCGGATTCTGCGGCTTAAAATCAACGATGACCTCAAAATCCTGACCGGGTTCGATCGCTTCCAACGTGTGTTCCAGCGAAACTTGCGAGAGGGGCACCACTGCGCTTGAGACGATATCCAATGGCTGCCCATCGATGTAACGAAGTATGCCTTCTAAAATAAAAAATAAACCCTTTCCACCAGAATCAACCACTCCGGCTTCTTTAAGGACAGGGAGCAGCTCGGGGGTGCGCTGTACGGAAAGGTCGGCAGCCTGTACCACGACCACAAGCAGCTCGATTGGATCTTTTGCTCTCCCTTGAAATTCAACAGCAGCTGCGGCGATATCTTTCGCCACAGTGAGAATTGTTCCTTCGACAGGGCGAACAACCCCTTTATAAGCCGTATCTCTGGCTGCTTCCAAGGCTTGCACCAGGAGCGGAATATCGAGGTTCGGGCTGTTGTCGACGGCACGCGCAAAACCACGCCAAAGCTGTGACAAAATGACGCCTGAATTTCCTCGGGCGCCCATCAGGGCGCCATGAGCAACTGCGTGAGCAGTTTTTCCAAAATTCTTTTCTGATGATCCAGCGATTTCATTATAAGCAGCCTGCATGGTTAAAACCATGTTAGTACCTGTATCGCCGTCGGGGACAGGGAAAACGTTAAGTGAATTGACGATCTGTTGATTCGTTCGCAGCCACATCAGACTGGCTTCTATGATGCGCTTTAAAGTCTGTCCATTAATAGGTCTGGACAGCTTAGACTCGCGCCTCAGTACTTTTTCTGAGTCTACCAACATTAATCGAACTCCTAATCGAGCGTAATAATAATCAGAGTCGATGGCTAATCAAAATTGCTGATTCTCAAGCCACGCACGTGAACATTCACATCATTGACTGGCATACCAAGCGATTTTTCAACCTGGAATCGGACGGTGTGGCTGACACTATCGGCAACGGACTTGATTCGGGTGCCGTATTCTACAATGATGTACAGGTCAATATTGATCTTTTGATCGTCGTATCGGACTTCCACTCCATAGGTGGGGTCTTTAACGATCACCTGCGTGAGTCCATTCACCAGGTTCTTGGATGTCAGGCCAACTACACCGTATGATTGAAGCGTGGCATGATAGGCGATGCTCGCAATCGCGCGCGGGGTTATTTGAATACTGCCAAGGGATGTCGTATCGTCTGTCATATCTATCCTCAGGAACGGGCTGATTATACATTATAAATTAGAAACTCTGCTTGATAAGTGATCAGGTTTGTGGTAATATTGTGCGGCTATTATCCAGAAAGAGCCTCTCAGTAATTAAGGATGCGGTCTAACAGCGGCACTTCGAGACAGCAGGATCGTATCGGAAAGGAACCTAATCATGGCAAAATGTGCACATTGCGGTAAGAAAACGATGTTTGGTCGCAATCGTCCGTGGTCGAAAAAAGCCACACAGCGAACTTTCCGACCGAACCTTCAGACTATCAGTGTATTAGAGGATGGTCGAATGGTCAGGAAAGTGCTTTGCGCAAAATGCATCCGCACTCTTGTAAAACCGGCCTGAGTTATTTCGATTTTTAAATAGACTTAAAATTATTCTGGACAACATGGGAAATCACGCTTCAGCGTGATTTCTTTCTTTAATCAGATGGCTAAAATCTATTCATAAATTTAATAAGGTCTTATACGGGTGGATTGAGGTTGTAATAGACCCACAACCAAAAAGGGATTAATCCACCGACTGTAAGGAAAACCAGGAGTGCTAATGTCCAGGTTATCCAATCGAACCCCGTGTCTCTTTTGGAGGATGAAACATAAACCATCCCTGAGTCAGGGTCTTCATACTCTACGGTTGCTGTGGAGCTCGGTTGTCGTTGATTGTTCGGTGAATTTGAAACTGGACGTGCGTAAGTCTGCACCATGACCGGAGCTACTGTTGTCGCTTGGGTAGCCTGGGTTGGTTGTTTGGAATTGTTTTTTATTGCCGGCGGTTGATCTGAAAAATTCTTCAGGACGCGCCCAAGCTGTTCAGCAGTCCTGTATCGGGAAGAAGGTTCCTTGGAAAGGATCTTTAAAATAATCAGCTCTAAGGCAGGGGGGATCTGCGGATTGAAGCGTCGTGGAGAAGGGGGCAGAGCTTCGCGGTGTAGGCGTGCCAGTTCTTGAGGGTTGGTTGCGTTAAATGGTAATCGACCAGTTAACATCTCAAACAGAATGATGCCCAGGGAATAAACATCTGATGCCGGAGACGGGGCGCTGCCAGCAGCTTGCTCTGGTGAAAAATATTGGGGAGAGCCCCAAACAACATCGGTTTTTTCATCCGGTGAGATCGTTTCAAGTGCGCGTGCTATCCCAAAATCCACAACTTTCACACGCGAATCCGGGGTAACCAGCAGGTTTTGTGGTTTGACATCGCAGTGTACCAGGCCAGCACGATGTGCATATCCCAACCCCAAGCACGCCTGGGTGATCAACGCAATCGCATCGGGTATTGTGAACTTATCCCTGGATTTACAAAGCGTTTTTAAATCCTCTCCCGGGACGTATTCCATCACGATAAAGAGCTGGTCTGCAGAATAGCCAAAATCATGCACCGTGACAATGTTTGGGTGGGATAAATTCGCAGCCGCTTTGGCTTCGTGATGAAAACGGGCTCGAAAGTCTGCGCTTTGCGAATAATCCTTTCTGAGCAGCTTGATCGCTACCGTTCGCTCGAGGGTTAAATCCTCAGCGCGAAATACCTCCGCCATTCCCCCGGAGCCCAAACGCTCGATCAGCCTGTAACGATGATTGAGGAGGTTTGAATTATCGATCATTTCGCCAGCATTAATAAGAGATTTTTCATGTTCCTATTAGAACCCTAATTATAAACCAACCTGCATGGAATAATTTGAAACCAGTGACATGGCTGAAAAATCGAGTAAAATCTCTTCCAACTTAATTCTGAGGATAACTTCATTATTTGTCAGGGTTGGGTAAGAAAGTAAAAAATCATCCACGAGAGAGAACCTATCCATGGTAAATAAAATATATAAATATTTCCGTCAGGAACCATTTAAGCTGCTTCTCCTGGTAATCCCCTTCGCAGCGCTCTCTGAACCTTTAGGTTGGGGTGATTTTGCCACCTTTGCGTTGTCTGCGCTGGCGATTGTACCGCTGGCTGGATTAATTGGTGAAGCGACGGAAGCATTGACCGCTTACACAGGTCCAAGGATCGGAGGACTTCTCAACGCTACCCTGGGAAATGCTGCCGAGCTAATCATTACGATTGTCGCCATCCAAGAAGGGTTGCTGGAATTGGTGAAAGCTTCCATCACCGGTTCAATTCTTGGTAATATCCTTTTAGTGATGGGTTTCTCGTTCTTTCTTGGAGGTCTCAAGCATGGTGTTCAACATTTCCACCGCGGTCATGCTGGAAGAAACTCGATCTTGCTTCTGCTCGCAGTAATCGCTTTGGTAATCCCATCTTTACTGAGTGGATCTATCGGAGATTCGAAAAGCGTTCGAGTCGAAGCGCTCAGTGTGGGTGTTGCGGTAATTATGATTGCCCTTTATGGCGCCGGTCTGGTTTATAGCTTTAAGTCTGATGATGGTCCCTTGACGCCCAAGATGCAGGGCACTGACGCTGCCAGAAATGACCCGGAAAAACTTTCCCACAAATCTGAACATAAGGGATGGTCATTACGCACATCGTTGATTATCCTGGCAATTTCCACAGCAGGTGTCGCATATCTAAGCGAGTTGCTGGTCGGTGGGATTGAACATGTTGTTGAAAACCTGGGAGTATCGGAATTCTTCCTCGGTATCATCTTGATCCCAATTATTGGAAATGTTGCAGAACATATGGTTTCTGTGAAAGTGGCGATGGAAAACAAAATGGATTTGAGTGTAGAGATTGCGATTGCATCAAGCCTTCAGATCGCACTATTTGTCGCCCCTTTATTGGTGTTTATCAGCCTGATGATGGGAAATCCTTTGCAGTTGATATTCAACCAGTTTGAACTGCTGGCATTGGTTGTTGGGGTTTTAATTGCCGTGTTCATTTCGCAAGATGGCGAGTCCAGCTGGCTGGAAGGTCTTGAGCTGTTAGCTGTATATGTGATCCTCACCCTTGCATTTTTTCTCCTCCCAGTCTAAAGGTCGGATTCATGGATGATCGGCCCATCACCCAGAGAAGACGAACAAGTTCAGTTCGAATCTTGACCCTATGGGTCTTGCTCGGAGCGCTGATTCTTGCTTGTTTTCTGTTATCGGTCACCCTGGGAATTTTCTGGTATGGATCCGGAAGGAATGCAGATAAACCTCCTTCCACAGCGATCCTGGTGATCATTCCTGCAGCCAGTGCAACTGCTACGGTTCCGATCAACGATGGACAGCTTCCTCCGGATGGCGAGCAGACTCCTTCGTCCCCATCAGGGGGCGAGATCGTGATGGATGCTTATGTGCAGGTTTTTGGAACCGGTGGGGATGGGCTGAGGATGAGGGACAATCCTGGTCTTGAAGGGAAGGTTCTCTTAGTCGCAGCCGAATCCGAAGTATTCAAAGTCGTTGAAGGACCGGTTGAAATGGACGGTTATCGCTGGTGGCGCCTGGAAGGACCCTTTGATGCTACTCGCCAGGGTTGGGTTGTTGGAAACTACCTGGAAATCGTGCAAAATCCTTGATCAGGAAATTTTATGAATTCACCAAAACCTACAAGCGTAACAGCTGACCGACAATCAGCAACATTGAAGATCGAGTGGAGCGATGGACACGAAAGCCTGTACCCGTTTTCTTTGGTTCGGGCAGCCTGCCCTTGCGCAGAATGTCGTGGTGGACACGCGAATATGCGTTCAACCCCAGATGAAGCTGTTTTTGAAGTGGAGCTGGTCGATTCGCTGGCAACCAGGATCAAGAATATCGAGGCAGTGGGTGCTTACGCTCTCACAATTGAGTGGGAAGATGGCCACCATTATGGAATTTATAATTGGCATTACTTAAGGGAGCTTTGCCCCTGTCTGATCTGCAGACCTTTATGAATTTTAGGTTAAAGATAATCGCGTAGATTATGCTCGACAGCATAAGCAGCAGCTTCTGCACGGTTGCTCACCCCGAGTTTCGAGAGAATGCTGCTGACGTAATTCCGTACGGTTCCTTCGCCAAGGAAAAGCGCCTTCGCAATCTCCCGGTTGGTTTTCCCTTCGGAAACCAACAGAAGCACGTGTTTTTCCTGTTGCGTAAGCGCTGAGAAGGCGGAAGCTTCTTCTTCTTTTGCGGCTTTTCGAACTTCCTGGAAAATTCGCTGTGTGACTGCTGGGTCTAGGAGTGCTTCACCACGACCCACCGCTTCTATTGCCTTGATCAGATCTTCCCCTCCGATCTGTTTCAGGACATAACCCGCCGCACCGGCACGAATCGCAGAAAAAAGCATCTCATCTTCTGCATAGGACGTGAGCATGATCACCTTAGACTGCGGGAACCGTTCTGCGATCTCTTCGCACGCCTCGATTCCCGAGCCTCCGGGCAAACGGATATCCATGACAACGACATCTGGGCTTGAAGACTCAACTTTTTCAACTGCCTCGCGGGCAGTGCTCGCCTCGGCGACTACCTCGAAATTCGGGTGTCGATCTAAAAGTGCTTTTAATCCCAGGCGGACGATCTCATGATCGTCCACCAGTAAGATACGTTGTTTTACAATCTGATTCCCATCCATGCTGATCAGTATAGTCGATTGTATTCGGACTGACAAGGTAACATTGAATCAGGAGAAAATCAACTGACTCCAGGACCGAGCTCCTTCCGGCGGTAATCCACGAAGCGATACCCAACCCCGCGTTCAGTCAGGATATATTTAGGATTGGTCGGATCTTCCTCAAGCTTCTTGCGGAGATAGTTGATATACAGCCGGACGTAATGCGGTTCATCCTGGTATTCGTATCCCCAGACCTTCGCGAGGATCTGGTCATGAGAGATAACCCAACCTGCATTCTGCACCAGGTGATACAAAAGTCGATATTCGGTCGGTCGGAGGTTGACAAGTTTACCTTCAACCCAGACCTCACGACGGTCAAAGTCCATCTTTAATCGATCATCAACTTCGATCAAACCATGCGTGCCGCCAGAAGTCATCTCGGTCCTTCGCAGCACAGCCCTTACCCTGCTTACCAGTTCTCTTGGGCTGAAGGGTTTTGTTACGTAATCATCCGCCCCAAGCTCAAGCCCTCGCACCCGGTCATCTTCTTCGCCCTTGGCAGTCAACATGATTACGGGGACGGTACTTGTTTCACGGATCAGCCTTAAAACTTCAAAACCATCAATATCAGGCATCATTACATCCAGCAGAACAACATCAGGAAGGTTGCTGCGAACTTTATTGATCGCCTGTGTCCCGTTGAAGGCTTCTATCACACGGAATCCATCATGCTCAAGGTTTAACCGAATAAATCGGACCATCCGTTCTTCGTCATCCACCACGAGGATTTTTCGATCTCTAAACTGACTGTCAGGCATTTCGATTACTCCCGCACGAAACCGATGATCTCTTCCTCAATGTCTGTTCCGAGCACTTCAATAAAATTGATCCGCTCAATTGGCCAGTAAACGATATTTGCATTGTCAGAAATATAATGGACGTCTTTTCCATCTGTTCGTCTTGGATCGGAAATTTTTATCATCACATCGGAGTTAGATGGCAATTCATCAACCTCCCCAACAATTGGTTCTGAATTCAAGATGTGCAGAACGAGTGTGAATGCCAACAGCATCTCCTTAATTTCAAATGATCATTTTTTGAATGATGAACCCCATTTATCCTTCGATTGATCTGGAAAAAAACCTGACCGAAATAAGTACAGGATATTCTTAATAATATCAGACCAAGGTTGGTTGTTCTGGTTTGGATACATTTTCAAAAACTGGCAGCTGAATCAAGATCGCAGAGATATTGTCTGGACCTCCAGCAGCATTTGCGGCATCCACAAGCATTTGACAGGCGATCTCAGGTGATGGAGCTGATTGAATAATTTGAACCATTTCTTCATGCGGTACTACCCCCCACAATCCGTCAGAACATAACAGCAGAAAGCCTGGAGCTGGTAGAAGGGAGGTGTTGATGTCTGGGGAGAATGGTTCTCCCTGCCCAAGGGCTCGATAAAGCACGTTACGTTGCGGGTGGACTGCAGCCTCTTTTTCAGTCAGGTGTCCCAGCTCGATCATACGTTTTACAAGAGAATGATCACGAGTTAAAACTTCTGCTTTTCCGGATGGATTGATGGAATAGGCTCGACTGTCTCCGACATGTGCTATCGACATTTGCTGTCCGACGATCAACACAGCTGTTAATGTAGTTCCGCTGCCTGGCGCCTCTGAAGAGATTATCCTGTGCGCTTCCATCACGCTTTGTTCGAGGATATCCTGGATTCCAGCTTCCGGCGGAGCAGGTTGAATATTCAGCAAGCCTGCCATTACCTTTGCCAGGATATCTCTGGCAACAATCCGGACGGCAAGGTTGCTGGCAATCTCGCCATTCATATGCCCACCCATTCCGTCGGCAACTATGAAAAGCCCAAGCGAGTAATATTTATCGTTGTCAGGCATTACTGTGTTAAAAATTAAAATCGAATCCTCATTATGATCACGGACCACGCCAACAGATTGGGCGTATCCAAAAATCAACTGAGGAATTACTGTGTGAGCGGGAATTTTCTGCTGCTCTTGTACGATTAAATTTACAGCTGCAAGAGGTTTTGTCGGTGCATCGTCTTCAGCCCCTTGGACCTCGCCAGGTTCTTTCTTTGATCCGAAGTAACTGCTTATTTTCTTCAACAATTTTTACCTGCCTGTCACTGGCAATTTATTTATGCCTGAAGAGCATAAAGATTATGGTCTGTTGAACCGATAAAGATAAAATCATTGTTAGCCGCAGGTGTACCGGTAAAAGGTCCATTCGATTGGAGTTTCCAGCGAAACTGCCCAGAACCAGCATCCAGAGAGTACAGATAACCATCCACAGAACCACAAAGAAGTGAATCCTGATATACGATCGGAGATCCTGTCACTTGATGCTGGGTCGAAAAATCCCAGAGCTGCTTTGAGTTATTGCAATCAATACAAGAAATGTGGCCATCGATCGAACCAGTGTAGAGGTAATTTCCATGGATGAATGGAGTTGATATCGTTGGTTTTTCCAATCGAAAACGCCAGATTACCCAACCTGTTTTTGCGTCTAAGGCATAGACAGTCGAATCAACCGAACCAAAGTATACTACACCTTTGGAAATGACTGCCGAGGATGTAACCGCCCGTTTAGCCTTGAACCGCCATTTAATATCACCATGTAAATCCAGACAGAAAAAGTCGCCCGCTTCGGTCCCAAAATAAATCCACTCTTCGCAGACCGCCGCAGTCGATCTCACTGGAGCCCCAGCGTCAAACTGCCATGCCATTTGAGTTGTTCTTGGCATTCACTGCGTGAAAAAACTGGTCGTCCGAGCCAAAAAAAAGATGTCCTTCGGTAAGTACCGGGGAGGATCGAACAGGTCCTCTGGTAAAGTATGTCCATTCTATCCTACCTGTCTTTCGATTGACCGCATGCAGCCTGTGGTCTTCAGAGCCAAAAAAGACAGTTTCCTCCGAGATAACCGGCTTGCTAACAATCCCTCCATCGGTCAAATATTTCCATTGAAAATTTCCGTTTAAAGAATCGACTGCATAGATGTGTTTATCATAACTGCCGAAGTATATTACGTTCTCATGCAGAGTAGGGCTCCCTCGAATCTCGTCTTCGCTTCGGAATTCCCAAACAGGTTTTCTTAACTCACATGCTTGTTGATTATATTAGCTTAATTATTGGAAAATTCGAATGTGCATTCGAGTTCGAGTTTACTTCCAGGAGTGCAGATTTTCAATTCAGCTGCACTCTGGTAGCGGTTTTGGGGGTCGTATTCTAAGGTTTGTTTTATTACACTTTCAAATAATGGAGAAACACTCGAATTGATTTGCCTGATTGGTCGCTCCGTGAACGAGAACGGCGGCTCAAGGCGGGGATCCTGCCGGGTCAAGCAATGATGCAGGGTTGCGCCAAGTGCGTAGATGTCTGCAATCGGGGTTGCTTCGCCGCGATACTGTTCGGGTGGTGAATAACCTTCGGTGCCGATCATCGTTCCTTTTTTCCCAACCTGGAACGGTTTTGCGATTCCAAAGTCAACCAGTACTGCTTGATCCAGGGAATTTATCATCACATTCGAAGGTTTGATATCTCGGAATACGATTTTTTCCGGATCGTGATTGTGCAAATAACTTAATACATCGCACAATTCAATTGCCCACTTCAGTACGCGATCTTCAGAAAGAAATTCGGTTGAATGGTTGATTAAAAATTCAAGGTCATTCCCGTTGATGAACTCGATGACAAGATATGAACGTTCGCGAATAGTGAAATAATCAAAGATTTTCGGGATTGCTTTGTGGTCCAGAGAAGCCAGCAGGTCGGCTTCACGATCAAAATTTTGTACAATGGTGCTGCGAAGGATCGGATCATTTATGCGATTGATCATTTCCTTGACTGCGACAATTTTTGTCACATGGGGGAAATGCATATCACGGCCACGATAAACCGCACTCATCCCACCCAGGCCTAAAAAACCCTGGATAACATACCGATCAGCGAGTGTTGTTCCAAATGCAAGCTGCTCCGTGAACCCCTGATCCGTCTCTGCTTTAAGGCTTTGGGTTAATTGGGATGAGTCTACGATCATGGGTACTCCTGAATTAGTCCAGGTACGCTGTTTTGCCCTGACTATATTCTCTCCATGTTCCTAGCGGATAATCTTCTGGTGGTTCTGGTCGATTTTGAAGGACGGCCTCAATCTGGTCCATCACATCCGGGTTCAGGTTATTGACCAGCTCGAGTGCTTTCATATTCTCATGTACCTGAGAAGCCCGAGATGCGCCGGTAATCACTGTGCTGACATTCGGATTTTTTAGACACCAGGCGATAGCAAGCTGCGGCAGAGTACAACCAAATCCTTTAGCGATGGGAACAAGCTGCTTCACTTTCTCGATTTTGCGCTGACCTTCTGGAGATTCGAATTCCTCTCTCAACCACCCGTAGTTTTTAAGGCTGGCCCGCGAATCATCCGGAATCCCTTCATTATATTTCCCGGATAGCAAGCCGCTAGCAAGCGGACTCCAGATTGTGGTCCCCAATCCAAATTCCCGAAAAAGTGGGACATAATCCGTCTCCACCTTCTCTCGGGAGAACATGTTATATTCAGGTTGCTCCATCAATGGAGGGATCAGGTGCTCGCGCCGGGCAATCCCAAAGGCGTTCATCAGGTCAGTTGCCGGCCATTCGCTTGTCCCCCAGTAGAATGCCTTCCCCTGCTGGATGAGCAGGTTCATCGTCCAAACTACCTCTTCCACCGGTGTATAAAGGTCAGGACGGTGGCAAAATAGAAGATCGACGTATTCCATTTGGAGCCGTTTTAAGGAAGCATGGGTGCCTTCCATCAGGTGTTTTCTCGAGAGCCCGGTGAAATTTGGCCCCTTCCCACCCCAAAAGATCTTCGTTGAGACCACCAGATCTGAACGCTTCCACCCAGCATTCTTGATCACATTGCCCATTACAATTTCCGCATTCCCGTGCGCATAGGCTTCGGCATTGTCAAAGAAATTTACTCCTGCCTCATACGCCGCGGTCATACATTCATTGGCGACTTGTTCTCCAACCTGACCACCGTACGTCACCCACGCCCCTAAAGATAGCGCAGACACTTTCAATCCTGATTTTCCTAAGAAGCGGTACTCCATTCGATAACCTTTCTTTCTCGAAAATCATTCATAAGGTTCATGTCATTATTTGCTGAGGAAATAGATTATCTGACAGAAATACTTGTCACATTATAACATCTTGATGGATGAAGAAATTAGTCTATAACGTTACAGATTTATTGGTAAACGAGGACCCAACCTTCCAGCTATTTTCCGGCTTCCTCAGTCCTGGCCAGTTCCAGATAGTCTTTTACAACTTTCTCTGTGGTGGATTGCCCAAAGAAATCCAAAAATTGCCCAAGCACGGTAGCCTTGTGCTCAGCATCGCGTTTGCTCCATGTGCGGCTTTTTATCTCTAAAAAGTAACCTAGAGCTGGTTTTTCCAGCTGATCCAGATTGATGTAGAATTCGGTACCTTGGAAAAGGACGCGCCATCGTTGGCGGTGTTTTTCGATGCTGACTTCTTCGGTTGGCTTGAAATATTCTCGATAAAAACGCAGGCTGTGGGATGCAGGCGCCAGAAAGCGGCTTCGTGATAGCAGCACATCGCTGGGAAACTGATATTCGCTCGCCGGACCGATCATGGTCAATCGATAACGGGCTTTCGTCACCTGTCCACCTGGCTCGAGGAACTCATCTTCTCGATAACGTAGTGTGCCCTGATCGACATCAGAAAAGAGGAAATAGGTGTCAAACTCGTGGTAAAGCCGCCGGTAAAGGATCTCAATCTCGGGTCTTTCGAGCGTCGCTAAGATCGGTCCCGGGTCTTGTATGCGCACCTTCGTCTGGATCTCGAAACTCTCTTCTTCGGTTGCCTTTCCGATCGTAATCAGTTTCGTCAGGACAGATTTTTCTCTTTGAAAGAGAAATAAGTCTATTCGTTTTGCATAGTCCTGGGCATGTTCGAGCAGCTCCTCTTCATTGATACCTCTTAATTGGCGGGAGCGCATTAACCATTTCCCTTCGACCATCAAGTCCGTGACATCCGTGGACTTTGTTGCATAAACCAGCTGTGTGTAGATGCCGTTAGGATCACGCTTGAAAACAGGAGAGTTATGTATTCTTGAATTATCAACGATGATAATATCTGCACGCTTGCCCTGCTCCAGTGATCCGGTTATTTTTCCAAGATGAAGCGCTTCGGCTCCAATTCTTGTTGCCATAGCCAGAGCCATTCTAGCAGGAAGCACTGTTGGGTCGTTCGAGACGCTTTTTGCAAGAAACGCCGCCAGCCGGATTTCCTCGAACATGTCCAGATCATTGTTTGAAGCCGGTCCATCCGTGCCGATTCCCACCTTCAAACCCAGCTCGATCATCTTATTAACAGGCGCAAATCCGGAGGCAAGCTTCAAGTTGGATGATGGATTGTGGGCGACTCCTGCGCGATGGTGAAGAAGGGTTTTCATCTCACCTTCGTCGATGTGGACGCAGTGGGCTGCCAGGACTTTTGCCTCGAATAACCCGTTCTTCTTCGCATAAGGTACAACGGGCATTCCAAAAGTCTCGCGTGAATTCTCTACTTCCTGGGCAGTTTCTGCAATATGAGTGTGGAGTGGAACATCAAATTCGGCGGCAAGCTGGGCGGTGAGCCGAAGGATTTCGTCCGTGCATGTATAAGGCGCATGTGGCGCCACGGATGGAGTGATCAAAGCATGGTCTTTCCAATTGATAATATAATCCCGCGCGGCCGCGAGCGATTCTTCATAGAAACGTGCATCCGGAGAAGGAAATTTAAGGACAGTTTGAGAACAGACCGCCCGAAGCCCAATTTCCGCGGTCGCACGAGCTACGTGATCTTCGTAATAATACATATCTGCAAAACAGGTAATACCCGAGCGGATCATCTCGATGCAGCCGATCCTCGTCCCCAGCTCAACAAATTCGGGCGAAACGAATTCTCGCTCGACTGGCATCATGTATCCAAGCAACCAGACGTCGAGGCGCAAATCATCTGCCAACCCGCGCAAGAGTGTCATTGGAACATGGGTGTGGGCATTGACCAGTCCGGGCATGACGAGCTTATCATTGCAATCAAAGATCTCGGTGGCTTCAAAGTGCTCCTGGATATTCTTTTCCTCCCCGACCGCAAGGATAGTGTTACCTTTTACAGCAATTGCACCTGGATGATACTGATGGAAATCTTCATCCATGCAAAGCACAGTTGCGTTGATGAGCAGGATATCAGCTGCCGTTTTTTTCATTTCCACCTCACGCGAAACATGATTGAATAAGCAGATTACTTGTTCCCCAGCCTGCGTATTTTGTCCAGGCCAGTATGTGCTGTGAAGCGGGCGGTGTATTCCGGATGTCCTCCAAAGAGACGGGTTGTCTTAGACACCCCGTTTGGAGTAATCAACACGAGATGGATCGCACGCTGGTCTGAGTTTATATCCAGACATGCGCCAAGGCATACATCCGCCCGGAGTGTCCTTCGAAAAACCTCGGCTGCTTCAGTGAGCTGGTCCATCGTACCTAAACTGGGCAAAATTTCTCCGCCGAGGAAAATGCCTTTCAGATCGGTTGACGCCTCTTGATTGGCCCTTGCTAGCCGAGTGATGATGCTTCCGCTCGATCCTTTCTCGACGACTGCCAACGTCCAGGAATGCAGTTTGAGGGCGCGCAGGGCTGCTTCTTCGAGCGACTCCATGTCGGCTCCATAGATCCATTCAACCAGTCGGTTGCGCAGTTCCTGCTCAACTGGTTTTATCATCTCATCAGCTTTTTCCTCGGAGTCGGCTTTAGCGGTGATTCGTACATCCACCTGGCCCGAATGGGCTGCCAATCCGACGGTCGGATTGTTCAGTGTTTCAAAATCTCCAATCAGGTCATCAATTTGAGACTCCCCAGCTCCAACTGTGTGCAGGATTCGGGCTTTGATGATCCCTGTAAGCCTGAACCGGATGCGCAGCCAGGGGATGACCGAATTTATCATCAAATACTCCATCTCGCGTGGCACACCAGGCAGTGAGATGACCACCTTCCCATCGATCTCTATCCTGAAACAAGGAGCTGTCCCGACTGGATTCTCTATCGCCTGTGCTCCAGCTGGTATATAAGCCTGGCGTCGGTTGTTTTCGGTTGGCAGGCGGCCAAACTTTCGGAATTGCTCCTGGATCTGCTCCCAAAGTTCCGGCTGAAACACCAGCTCTCGATCGAGTGCCTGGGCAACGGCTTCACGGGTCGGGTCGTCAACCGTCGGCCCCAGCCCACCAGTCGTCAGAACGATCTCATTTTGCTCCAACGCCTGGCAGACAGCATTAGCGATCCGGTTTGAATTATCTCCTACTGTTGTCTGTCGAAAGAGATCGACCCCGATATCTCGAAGCTGTCGTGCGATCCAGCGTGCGTTTGAATCCAGGATTTCGCCTAATAATATTTCAGTGCCGATAGTAATGATCTCTGCAGTCGCCATTTCGAAACCATTAGTTGTTTTGCAAAAATACCCCCGCCCCATCTGGGGGCGGGGGCTGAAAATGATCATTGTTGCTTTGATACTCCAGACTTGATCCTTCAGGAAGTCATCAAGGTGCGAACATCCACCCGGTCCAGGCGGAGGAGCAGATAGATCGAAAACCCGATGCTCAGGAAGCTGGTAATAATAAATGGGATATTAAAAGTGCCATCCTGGAAGGTTGACCACTGGAAGAAGGTCATCAAGCGGACGATCGCATTTAGGCCAAGCAGGAATATGCACAGGGTCAACGCTCGGGATTTACCCCGCAAAAGCAAGAAACCCAAGGAACCGAACAGCGCAGCCACAAAGATGATCCCAATCCAGGCGCCTGTCAGGTTCTTGAGCGGCAGCAGAAGGGGGGTGATGATCGGAAGCACGAAGAAAAAAAGGATTTTTTGGGATGTTTTCATTCTTTGCACCTACCCCGTGTTTAATGCCCACCCAGATAGGCTTCCACGACCATATCGTTGTGGAGCAGATCCTGGGCAGGACCCTCAAGGACGATCTTGCCGGTTTCAAGCACGTATCCCCGGTCTGCGATAGAGAGAGCCATCTGGGCGTTCTGCTCGACGAGTAAAATACTGGTACCCTGGTCGTTGATATCGCGGATGATCGTGAAGATCTGTTCCACCAGCAGGGGGGAAAGTCCCATCGAAGGCTCGTCTAAAAGCATCAGTTTTGGTCTAGCCATCAATCCGCGTGCGATTGCCAGCATCTGCTGTTCACCACCCGAGAGCGTGCCGCCGGGCTGATTACGGCGTTCGTTTAAGCGTGGAAAAAGTTGAAAAGCATTTGCCATATTTTTCTCAATCATCTCTTTGTTCGTGTACGTGTAAGCACCCATCTCCAGGTTTTCCTTCACCGTGAGAGTGGCAAAGATTTTTCGCCCTTCAGGTACCTGAATGATTCCTTTCCGTACAATTTGCTCGGTAAGCGTTTGAGTAATTTCTTCGCCAAGAAAGTGGATTGAGCCAGCCCTGGATCGCAGCAAGCCGGAAATTGTGCTCAATGTGGTGCTTTTGCCAGCACCGTTCGCACCAATCAGAGCTACAATCTCTCCCTGTTCTAAGGAGAAATCGATCCCTTTCAGGGCATGGATCGCGCCGTAATAAACATTAAGGTTCTTCACTTCCAACATGTTTTTGGAACCGTTATTCATCGATTCACTTCTCCTTGAGAGTCTAATCTAGCCTTTGCGGCGGCGGAATTTTTCGGAAAGCGCCGCTGCTCCTGGCCCCAGATAAGCCTCAATCACCTTAACGTCTGATTGGATCTCGTTCGGTGTTCCACGCGCGATCACTTCGCCAAAGTCCATCACGGTGATCCGCTCGCAAATGCCCATCACAACCCGCATCTGGTGCTCGATCAGCAGGATGGTCAGGTTAAAACGATCGCGGATGAAATGGATCAGCTCCATCAATGAGACGGTTTCCGCCGGGTTCATCCCTGCCGCTGGTTCGTCAAGCAGGAGAAGCTGCGGTTCCGCAGCCAGCGCCCGGGCGATCTCCAATCGCCGCTGCTCACCGTAAGGCAGATTTTTGGCGATCGTCCCCTGTCGGTCTTGCAAGTTGAAGACAGACAGGAATTCCTGGGCTTTTTCGGTTAATTCGCGCTCTTTTTGGATATATTTTCGATTATTGAGCACGGCGTCTTTTAGGCTGTAGCCGGCATGAGTGTGATAAGCAATTCGGACATTATCCAGAACAGTCAGGCTTGGAAACAGGCGGATATTTTGGAAAGTTCGGGCGATGCCAAGATGGTTGATTTCATGCGGCGCCAAACCAGTAATCGATTGTCCGCTGAAGCTGATATCGCCAGAAGTTGGTAGATAAACTCCTGTGATCATATTAAAGACGGTTGTTTTTCCCGCACCGTTAGGACCGATTAATCCCTGCAGGTTGTGGAGCATCAGCTTCAGGTCGAAATTATTGACCGCCCGAAGCCCGCCGAACTGCATACTGAGTTCCTGGATATCCAGGATAACTTGTTCGTTTTTATCGGAATGGGGAGTGAAGTTGTCGCTCATTCGGACCTCTCCTGGGAAGATGAGGCGCCTGCTGCTGAAAGGGCGGCGGTCTCCGGAGTTGAGTTCTTGTTGAAAACCTTCAAAGGCGGAAGGAGCTGCCGCAGGTACGGCATTTCGAAATCACCGAACAAACCGTTGGGTTTCAACAGCATGGTCAGAAGGAGGATAAGGGGATAAACGACAAAACGCCACATTTCAAAACCCTGGGGTAGGACAAGGCGCAATACTCCTTCCAATAGCAAAGCCCAGGTAAAAGCTGCTGCGAGTGTTCCTGTCATGCTTCCCAATCCACCCAGGACGATGATGATCATCGGGTCGAAGGATTTGATGAAGTTAAACGTGCTTGGGTGTAAAAATCCGTTGATGTGGGCGTACAGGCCGCCGGCCAATCCAGCGAACAGGCTGCCGATCACGAAAGAGAGGATTTTGTATTCTGCGACATCGATCCCCATCGTCTTACCGGCGATTTCATCTTCGCGAACCGACATGATCGCTCTGCCGTAGCTCGAGTGCAGTATGTTGCGAAGGATGATGACGGTGATCAGCAGCGCCAGAAAGACCCAAAACCAGGTGGTCAGCTTGGGAATGCCGATCATCCCGCGAGCGCCCTTCATCTCCTGGAAACCGAGCATGGTATCAGAATTATCAAATAAGACTTTGACAATGATCGTAAAACCGAGGGTGGCGATCCCGAAATAATCCGATCCGAGCGTCAGGATGGGGAGTCCAAAAAGGAAGCTGATGATCGCGGCAAACAGAGCAGCAAGAATGACAGCCAGCACGTATACCACCTGCATCGCAATCGCCTCTGGCAGGAGACTCAACAATCCTGAGACTGCAGGGTCTATCCAACGACCGACATAAACTGCGATGAATCCAAGGGCCAATGTAGCAACAAAATAAATCGTGAACGCAGAAAGCGCATCCAATCCCCGGATTCGGCCCAACACCCTGCGGATTAGCAGGATTGCCGCACCGACCATCAGCACACCGACTGCCACGATCGTCAAACCCAGCGCGCTTTTATCGTTGTACCAACGGTAGGTGATGTCAGCAGCAGTATAGGCTCCAATCGCATAAAACCCCCATTGTCCCAGGGAAAACTGGCCGTTGAAGCCGTAAATAAGGTTCAGGCCGAGGCTAACAATTGCCATCACAGCCCCAATCCGCAGGATGGTATTCCAAAAAGCATTCAACAAACCCAGGCTGATGAGTACCTGGATGATGATAAAGAAAAGGAATGCCCCACCATAAAAGATCAGGTTCTCACGTGGAATTTTCTTTAACATAGGATTATGCCTTTTCTCGGCTCGGTTCACCGAAAATACCTGTCGGGCGGACTAAGAGAACCACGACCAGAATGCTGAAAGCGACGGCGTCGCGCATGGGTGTTGAGATATACGCCGCGCTTAACACTTCCGCTTGACCCATGATCAACGATCCGATCAGCGCACCAGGTATCGAGCCAATTCCCCCGAGCACGGCTGCGACGAAAGCCTTGAGGCCCGGAATGATACCCATTGCGAAATAGACCTGAGGGAATGCGGTCGCATAGAGGACGCCCGCCGCGCCGGCCAGTGCAGCACCCACACCAAAAGTCACAGAGATGATCCCATCAACATTTATCCCCATCAGGCGCGAAGTGGGTTTGTCAAAGGCGGAAGCGCGCATGGCCTTTCCAGTTCGTGTCCGCTGAACAAGGAAGTTTAAGAAGAAAACGAGTAATAGCGAGATCAGGATGATATAAAGGGAGATATTCGAAAAAATGATGCTGTTATCAGGGGGTGCCTGACCTGGAGGAAGGACGTAAATACCCGATGATGATATGACCCAGTTGATGACCGTTATTGGTCGCTGGTAGGTCACAAAATTCGGGGTGAAAACGAAAGGAAGGGCGCCAAAATATTCCAGGAAGAATGAAACTCCGATCGCAGTGATCAACGCTGAAATTCGAGGAGCGTTCCGCAAAGGCTTATAAGCTGTTCTTTCGATCACGAACGCCAGGATCGCACACGTCACCATCGAGAGCAGGATGACGGTGATCACACCGATGACGTTGCTCAGCCAAAACGGCATGCTGGGGATGACTTTGGTGGGCCAATCGTTCAATCCCCAGGCGGCGATCGCGTAATAGCTCGCAAAGGCGCCGACCATAAAGACATCGCCGTGGGCAAAGTTGATCAAACGCACGATGCCGTACACCATCGTGTACCCGAGCGCAATCAAGGCATAAACGAATCCGAGCTGGAACCCGTTGACAACTTGCTGTATGAAGATGGTAGGTCCATCAAGAAAAGAAATTACAAGCTTCCAGAGAGCTAGCCCGGCTAGAGCTACCAGGAAAGCTTTTCCCAAAAGACCTTTACGAATGATTGTTTCGAAGACGGAAGATTTTTTTGAGATAGAAGCATTCATGCTTCACTCCAATGCTATTCCTGAAATGAATAGGAAAAGGGGCGGTCGTAAGACCGCCCCCAGGTGATCTGTTAATTATGGAGCAATCGATTCGGCAAATACCGTTGTACCACCTGCAACACCGATCACAGCCGCGGACTTGATCGGGTTGTGTTGGGCATCGAAGGTGATCGTACCTGAAACACCGTCCCAGGAGATGCCTGCCAGGGCTTCAGCAACCTTGGCGGTGTCTTCCGTTCCGGCTTTCTGAATTGCAGCAAACATGAGGTTTGCAGCGTCATAACCCAGGGTCGCCAGGGCATCCGGAACCTTCGGGTTGCCGGAAGCGTCCTTGTAGGCTTCGCCGTATCGCTTCAGCCAATCGACGACGATCGGGCGAGTGTCGCCTGCGAAGTAGTGGTTCGAGAAGAAACCACCTTCGGCAGCTGCAAGGTCGAGGTCGGATGAATCCCAACCATCACCACCCATCATCACAGCAGTCACACCCTTATCCTTGGCCTGCGCGCCGACGAGGTTGACGATGTTGTAGTAATCCGGCAGGTAAAGGACTTCGGCTTTGCTTTCAGCCACTTTGGTCAGGATCGCCGAGAAATCAGTGTCCTCTTTGACGTAGGACTCTTTACCAACGATCTGTCCGCCCATTTCTGTGAAGGACTTTTCAAAGGCTTCGGCTAGACCGCGAACGTAGTCGTTGCCCTGGTCGAACATAATGAAGGCGGTCTTGAAGCCTTTTCCAGAGGCGAATTTCGCCATAACCAGACCCTGGAAGGGATCGATGAAGCAGGCGCGGAAGATGAACTGCTTGGCTTTCCCGTCTTTATCGATAGTCAGCGTGGCGTTGGTCGAGGTTGGGCTGATCTGGACGATACCCTTCGGATTTGTGATCTCCGACACGGGGATGGAAGCGCTCGAGCAGACTTCGCCGACGATGAATTTCACGCCGTCCTGGTCGATCAGCTTATTCGCAGCGTTTACTGCAGGATCGGCAGAGCACTGGCTGTCGGCAACGATCAGTTCGATCTTCTTGCCGTTGATTCCGCCCTTGTCGTTCCATTCCTTGACGGCGATCTCGACGCCTTCTTTTGTAGAAAGGCCGAACGTTGGGACTGCGCCGCTGAGGGGTGATAGCAGGCCGACTTTAACCGTCCCGCCGCTAGCTCCACCACCGCATGCAGACAGTGTCATGCTGGCGACGACCAACAGTGATAAAACGATGAACATCTTTCTTGACATCTTCTTCTCTCCTAGTTTAGATTGTTTCTGTTGAAATGCTCCCTTATGGGGAGGGCAGCGTTTGCTGTTTCCGCAGGTATATATTATATCGCTGTCAGGATTTGCACCTCCTTGCAGATAACGTTTTATTTAACTGAATTTGAAACAAGGCGGTCAAACGGATTTCATCGTCTGCTCTTGCTGTTTCCGTCTGTAAATATCCGCTTAATTCGATGATTGTAATGGCAAGGTGCACATAGGTCAAGTAGCAATTAACGTCTATCTCATAATTCTGAAGGTTTTATCTCGCCCTGCATACTTCCCAATGAATTACCCGCCGGGATTTGAGGGTGCGGTATGGTAAAATTCACGCGTTTGATATGGAAACAACTAACTCTAAACCGATATTTTCACCTCCCAGCCTGACGAAATCTCTCATGGCTGGTTTTGATGTAATTTCCAACCATGCAAGCCTTATTTTGTTTTCTATCCTGCTAGATATTTTCCTTTGGTTTGGACCGAGAATTCAGCTGGTCAGGCTTCTTGAGCCATTTCTTAAACAGGCCGATAGCCTTTCCGAAATGAGCGGATCTACAGAAATCTTACGCCAGGGAACCGAGCAATTCAGTTTGTTAAGCACACTGCGGTCTTTTCCTATTGGAGTGCCCAGCTTGATTGCAGGTCGTTCAGCACAGTCAAATCCTATGGGTTCTCCGCTGGTTTTCGAGATCAATTCAGCATGGGTTGCATTCGCGATCTGGTTGGGCCTATTTCTTGTCGGTATAGGGGCAGGCACTTTATACTTCAATTTTGTGGCGCAGGCAGCTTTTTCCGGTCGACTGAATATGATGGATTCTCTTACCAGTTGGCCGCGAAATTTTGTTCAAATTTTATTATTGACCCTTTTTTGGTTTTTGCTGATCCTTGCCTTTATAGTGCCAATGGCTTGTTTATTATCCTTTCTTTTGATACTTGGGATAGGTCTTGGCCAGCTCCCCTCGGTGATTGCGATCTTTTTTGGTGGGATTATCGTCTGGATGATGATCCCCTTGTTTTTCTCACCGCATGGCATCATTGCGCTGCATAAAACGATGTGGGAATCAACTTTGGAAAGTATCCGTCTGAGCAGGGCGACTCTCCCAACAACCGGATTATTGATCCTTGTAATTGTGCTGATCAGCGAGGGTCTGAATGTCCTTTGGAATATTCCAGAAGATCAATCCTGGTTCCTCATAATTGGGATCTTTGGTCATGCATTTATTACGGCAGCATTATTGGCGGCGTCATTTGCCTACTACAAAGATGCAGATATTTATCTCAAGGAATTGAAACGGCAGAGAGAAGTTCGCCAGCTTGGGTGATTGAAAAAAGGATTTATTGTGAAACCTCAACCATACACTTATGATGCGAAAGATATCCAGGTTCTGGAAGGCCTGGAGGCTGTTCGCCGTCGACCTGGGATGTATGTTGGTGGAACGGATATTAAAGCACTCCATCATTTGATCTACGAAGTGGTCGATAATTCAATTGATGAAGCTCTCGCAGGCTCTTGTGACCGAATTGATGTTGTAATTCATGATGACAGCAGCGTGACCGTCAAGGATAACGGTCGCGGCATCCCCGTCGATCTCCATCCGCAGATGAACAAACCAGCTCTGGAAGTTGTCATGACGACGCTTCACGCAGGCGGAAAATTTGGTGGAGGCAGCTATAAAGTTTCCGGAGGTCTGCATGGCGTGGGAGTTTCGGCAGTTAATGCACTATCAGCCTGGTGCGAGGTTGAAGTCCAGCGCGAAGGAAAAGTCCACTTCCAGCGATATGAGCGGGGATATCCGACAGGACCGGTGAGGGTTATTGGAAAAGCAGCGCCAAATTCGAGTGGAACAAAAACAACTTTTCGTTACGATCCTGAGATCTTTAAAGGTGAAATGGATTTTAGGTTTGACACGCTTGTTCAACGCCTGCGTGAAATGGCTTTTGTCACCCGCGGCGTGACGATATTTATTTTAGACGAGCGATCCGAAAGGGAGATGACTTTCCATTTTGAAGGTGGGATCACTTCATTTGTTCGCTACCTCAACCGGAACCGGCAGGTCCTCCACCCGGTCGTCCATGTAGAAAAAGAAGTAGACGGGATCACCATTGATGGTTCCATTCAATACACGGACGCTTATGCTGAATCTGTCTATGCCTTCGCCAATACAATCAATACGATTGATGGTGGAACGCACCTGACTGGATTGCGCTCCGCTTTAACCCGAACAATAAACGACTATGCCAGGCGTTCGGGATTGTTAAAAGATGCTGACCCGAATTTTTCTGGCGATGACACTCGCGAAGGGTTGACTGCGATTATCAGCATTAAGCATCCTGATCCGCAGTTCGAAAGCCAGACCAAGGTCAAGCTTATGAACCCTGAAGTGCAAACCCTTGCGCAGCAAATAATTGGTGAGGCGTTCAGCGCTTTTCTGGAAGAAAATCCTTCTGCAGGGAAAGCAATCGTATCGAAGTGTTTGACTTCCTACAGGGCACGGGATGCGGCTCGAAAGGCGCGTGATCTGGTCATCCGTAAATCGGCTTTGGAAAGTATGACACTCCCTGGCAAGTTGGCCGATTGTTCCGACAGAGATCCTGAGAAGACCGAGCTGTACATCGTCGAAGGTGATTCTGCAGGCGGGAGCGCCAAACAGGGGCGTGACCGCCATTTCCAGGCGATTTTACCGCTGCGAGGCAAGATCTTGAACACAGAGCGCGCCCGCCTGGATAAGATCCTTGCGAACAACGAAGTGAAAGCGTTAATCTCTGCGCTTGGTACTGGGATTGGCGAAAGCTTCGATCTAGCTGGACTGCGCTATGGTCGTGTGATCATCATGACGGATGCAGATGTGGATGGGAGTCATATCCGCACGCTGCTGCTGACTTTCTTCTTTAGATACATGCAATCACTCGTGGAAAAAGGCCACCTGTATATCGCTCAACCTCCGCTCTATCGATTATCGTATAAAAATCAGGCTCGTTATATCTATTCGGACGCAGAGAAAGATAAGATAATCAAGGAATTGGGTGTTGATGTGGAAAAGATCGGCCTTCAGCGGTATAAAGGTCTCGGCGAAATGAATCCAGAACAGCTCTGGGAGACGACCATGGATCCGGTCAAGCGTACTTTACTGCAGGTTACCGTTGAAGACGCAGCCGAGTCCGACCGAACTTTTGACATGTTGATGGGATCAGAAGTCCCACCTCGGCGCAGGTTTATTCAAACTCATGCCCGTGAAGTACGCAACCTGGATATCTAAGTTCTAAACCAGTTGTCTTCCTAAATATCCATCGCAAACCAGATAGGATTCAACAAACAACTCCAGCTATGATCCTTGAACCCGGGATACTCTTGAACAACCGCTACCGGATCATCGAAGTTCTTGGTCAGGGCGGGATGGGTTCGATTTATCGAGCCAGGGACGAGAGTCTGGATATCGATGTAGCGGTTAAAGATAATCTTTTCACCTCGGACGAGTATGCGCGCCAGTTCAGGCGAGAAGCAACGATCCTGGCGATGTTAAAACACGCCGGATTACCAAGGGTGACTGACTATTTCATGATAGAAGGTCAGGGTCAATACCTGGTGATGGACTTCATCGAGGGGGAGGATCTGCGCCAGCGGATGGAGCGAATCGGCACCCTTCCCGAAAACGAAGTTATCGTTATTGGAGCCGCTATTTGTGACGCACTGGTTTATCTCAGCTCGTGCGATCCGGCTGTGGTCCACCGTGACATCAAACCAGGAAATGTAAAAATTTCACCCGATGGAGAGATCTATCTAGTTGATTTTGGCCTGGCAAAGACAATTCAGGGATCGCAGATAACAACCACAGGTGCGCGTGCGATGACGCCCGGTTTTTCTCCACCGGAACAGTATGGCACAGCCCGCACGGACATGCGAACGGATATATTCTCCCTTGGTGCGACGTTATATGCCGCACTGACGGGTATGACTCCGGAAGATTCACTTGCCAGGGCGATGAACCAGGAAAAGCTGACCTCGGTCCGCACCCTGAACCCGCATGTTTCAAGGAAAGTGGCTTCAGTGATAGAAAAGGCGCTTGAGCTGCTCCCGGAAAACCGCTACCAGACTCCGGAGGCGTTCAAACAAGCCCTGTTGAGCTGTGGTACATCTGCCAGAAAATCGACGCGCGAATACTACATCCCTCCTGCTCCTGTGTGGATTGATACAAAGGAATCTCTTTCTGAACCGCTCGCTCAAAACGGGATCGCCTCGAAGTCCCCCGAAAGCCAGCTGGAACGCAAGGAACGAGTCAGCGATCCGATCAAGAATCCATCAGAATTGTCCAGAAAGCGTAAGGGTCGAAAGGGCGGCTTCGTGGTCGTCTCGATTTTGTTCCTCGTGCTTGCTGGTTTGGCGGCAGTCCTTTTCAAACAAAACCCGGTGCTGTTGGATCAGCTATATGTTCAAGCATCCAGCTATAGTTTCAACCTCACTCCACCATTCATCGCGAACTCGGCAGTCTCCTCCCGGAGCAACCTTGACTCCTACCATTTCGGTGCAGCCTACCAGCACTTCCACTTCAATAGTTCCTACTTTACCCATAACAAAAGTAGCTGCTATACCAATCAGGATTACACCCACAGACCTCCCACCGACCCCTGCACAGAAGCCCACTGCTTCTACCACCCCGATCGGCGGTGCCCATGGTCAGCTGGCCTTCGCTTCAAAGCTCAATGGGGTCCCACAGATTTTTCAGATCAATTCTGACGGTACTGGACTGAGTCAGATCACAAGTATAAAAGAAGGTGCTTGCCAACCGGATTTCTCACCCGATGGAAACCGGATCGTGTTCGTCTCCCCCTGCGACTCAAACGTAGACTACTACCCCTTGTCTTCTTTGTACATCATGAATATCGATGGTACGGGTTTGCTGCCGCTGCCAACCATGGTAGGAGGAGATTATGATCCTGCCTGGTCTCCAGATGGCACCAAGATCGCATTCACGTCGCTTCGGAATAATAACCGATCTCAGATATATACAATAAATCTCGAAGATAATGTTGTTAAAGTCTTATCTGACGAATTTATGTTTGATTCCCAGCCCGCCTGGTCACCTGATGGAAGCAAAATTTTATTTGTGACAAAACGTTTAAACCGCCAGGATGTCTGGAGCATGAACGCTGATGGCACGAATCAACGTCTTTTTTCGAAAACGCCGACCCAGCTGGATATTCTTCCATCCTGGTCCCCAGATGGAAAAAACGTATTGATCACCCAGTACGTCTCCGAAGCGAGCGTTCCACGTGTTGTCATCGCACCATTTTCATTTGATGAGTACATTGAATACCAGATCGGAAAAGAGAAACGACCTATGCGTGACGCGGTGATGTCCCCTGACAGCTATTGGATCGCGTTTGAAGGATGGGAGATGGGGGAGAAACATAATATTTTTATTATCACCACAACCGGGATCAACGTTGAGCAGGTCACCGACGATCCATCACAGGCTTTTGACCCCATCTGGCGGCCAATTCAAATTCACTGAGCCGTTCAAGAATTACCCAAAAACTTCCAAATCTCATAAAGGACCTGAAGCGCGGTCAGATTTCGTAGTGGCCAGGCGTTTTTTAGCGCCTCAGTGCTGTCGAAATTATTCGGACCCCAGGTCAAGTGAACCTTGTCCTCTTGCAAACCGCGATTTGGAAGTGAATTCGTTGCTTTCCAGAAATTCCACAGCGGGATTTCGATATTCAGCAGCCAACCGTGCGATTGTTGCGTTGATGCTACCGTCCCCTTCCTGATTATCTGGCTTGGTCGCCAGAATGGGGATTACGCCTTGCTCGATCGAGAACTCGATGATCTTGCGCATCTGGGGCTCAAATTCTTGCGTATGCCAGACATCATTTGCTCCAAGCATGATGAAGGCAATCGCTGGCTTGTGGTTTCGATATTCACATGCCAGCGGTGATTCGTTGTCCTCACAGTAGGTCCGGTCTGTCCACAATGGGGCAAAAAGGGCCGAGGAATTGAAACCCGAACGGGCGGCAAGGCTTGTGCGGTCGAATGATCCCTGGTAATAATCGATGATTGCTGACAGCTCAGTATGATCTCCCAGGCTGTAGAAACGAGAGCCGCGGTCAAAATCTCCCAGAAACCAGGCTGGCGTGCTTCCGCAGTCCCCGATTTTCGAAAAAGCGGTTGGATTGTTGCCGAGCTCAATCCCTCGCTGATAAATTTCTAAAACTCGATCCTGGATCTTTGGGATAACCGGTAGTTTCTTCCAGTCGACAGGGTCAATTTCTTCGATACCCACTTCAGTTGCCTTGTCTGATGCTGTCATGCTTGCTGTAATAGCTGGTTTCAATTCGCCCATCGGAATACTAGTTGCTTTTTGAGTGGATTGGTTAGTTTGTGTATTCTTTGGCCATAGCAGCCAAAGTTGCAGGTAAGGGTGTGCTCACTGGTTGTTGTGGCTCGATTCTTGGTAAGGTGGTGAGAGTCCCAACATTTTGTGGGGGAACTGTTGAGTTTTTTAGCGTTGCTACGGGAGTTGGCATGCAGCTAGAAACAGAAAAAAGAAAAAGAAACATAATCTCAAGCACAGGTGAGAAATGTCTTCCTCGTAATTTTGTCAATGATTTCGATAGGATATTTAATTGAATTCATAATTACAATCTGGTTCCTGTGAACAATATAGACTGCCTGCATCCTTATTTCGACAGAACAGCTGCCTCTTCCAGGATAGCTTGAAGCACCCAGCCAGCAAACTCACGGCTCCCAGCAGGGGTCAGATGGACAGCGCTATTGGAGAATTCAGAGGCTGGGCTGACATTCCAAAAATCCCGATAACGCCAATGATATTTTGATGCTTTTCTCTGTCATCATCTCCCGGTAATCGTCGTACGCCCAACGTGGATAATAGAAATTGTAACGGATATCGCTGTTTTTTCCCTGACTTATGAACATCGGTTCGTTGATAATCACGACAGGAATGGATCCAGCCATCTGGATTCCTGCTTCAAGGATATTAAAGAAAAGATTCTTTCTCATTCAATTCTGGAGGTTTTAACGAATGGAAGCTTGTATCTTCTTCAAGATCCTCCTGGCGAGGTGTGAAAAAGTCAGGGATATCTTGATCGATCCCTGTTGCAGCCCAGGAAGGACCATATAACTGCAGGCGAAATAAATCCGCGAGCTCACGCCTGGATCCAATCAATGTCTTATCCCAGAGTGTTTTCTGATCGAGATCCTGATCGACCAGGTTAAGTCTGAGATCAAATTGCTGATTCAACATTTGAAGCAGATTGAAGTTGTTCTTGATGAGCGGTGAAAAGAGCTGTTTATCTTCAGGAAAAGACTCAAGCGTCACAAGCCAGACGATCATATCCGGTTCGAAAGCTAGCGCCTGGGAAAGCAGCAGCAGATCTTTCGCCAGTGACATCACCGGATAGCCAAGGTTGTAAAACCGTAATTTTCGTTGATCGGGGAGTGCCTGATCCCTTGCGTTTAGGTTTTCGGAAAGCGTTTCATCAGGTCTGAGTAGAAAACCCCAGGTTGATGAGTCTCCAATAAGCAGGACGCGATACTCATCAGCCGGTTTTTTCTCGGCTGAAATCTCGTGGGATGCGAACATGGCGTTTACATTGTCTAGCGTCAGGCTATAAGCCTTATCAGGATCGTCTGCGTACGGCAGGCGGAGCCGACCTGGAATTAGATGATTGTACGCGGATATCTTGCCTAACGAGTCCAATGGGTTTAGCCAGGCGAAGCATAAGTTCACCAACAGGAATAATGCAATTGCTTTAATTACACACGCGTAACGCGAAAGGGAATCTTGCCCATCCAGTTTTATATGAAGAGGCCAAATCTCGTTCATTCAAATCTGGCATGGCAGGGTTATTGTTCGGATGACCGGTTTCTGCCAATTTAAATCCAACCTCCAAATAACCTGGCGAAAACTGAAATTGAGAGCTCAGGGGTTGGGAGAGCGAACCAAATCCACCCCAGGCTTACGAAGGCAAATGTCGCCAACCAGCCGCACACCTGGGTTGTCCATCTCAGCACAGTAATTTTAAGGATAGGCTCCAATCGATTGCGGCTCCATTCTGACCACCGGTTTTGGAAGAACAAACCAAAACCATGCCAGAGACCCCAAATCAGGAAATTCCATGTGATTCCATGCCATATACCGATCAGGCTCATCGTAATGATCTGTCCGAGAAGAATCACCAGCCATGTGGGTGGGGGATTTTTCCTGGTTCGGAGGCTGCGTGTGACTGGAAAAAATACGTAACTGCGGAACCATTGTGCCAGGGATATATGCCAGCTGTTCCAGAAGGCGGTCAGGTTTGTTTTCGTATAAGGCCAGTTAAAATTCTCCGGTAATTTGATCCCCATCAGTACTGCTGACACCAATTGCAATGTCCGTGTATCCCGAAAAATCGAAGTAGATCCGCAGAGAATAACTGAGTAGCAAGATCCACAGCCAGCTGCCGGAGTCGGTTTGTAAGGCGTTTTGTGAATTGAGCGCAAAATATGCGAGGCTGTCGGCCAGGACTACTTTCTTAAATACTCCTATCAATATCCGCTGCATTCCGGTGATCGTATTTTCGAAGGATTTCCGTCTGCATTCGGGAGAATCTTGATCGCTTCGCGCCCGGTGAAGCTCCTGCATAAAATGCTGGCTGCGGTCGATCGGACCTGCCAGGATTGCCGGAAAAAACAAGACGTATGCAGCAAATTCATCCAACGAGAACGCCGGAAGTCGTTTCGCTTTTCGATCAAGCGCGGTATGAATCAGGCGGAAAGCGATAAAAGAAAAACCTAACCAGGATAAGTCGCTGGGAGACGCTAACTCTGGAGCCTGACCGGTCAGAATTCGAAGGCCGGCGCTTGTCCATTCTGAAATGGTACCGTTTTTTTGGAGGACAAATAATATGAGCAATCCAGCAACAATAATATTTGAAGACAGCATTGTTCTTGTGTTAAATCGAAAGCATAGTAACGATAATCCAATAAGAATGCTTAACCCAACTAAAACAGGCACCAGGCTGGGAGGTCTTGCAGGAGTCAGACAGCAGATTGGCGTCAGGTATCGTAGCCCTGCGACAAATATGATCATCGAGAAAATGATCGCAATTCCAGGAGCCATCTGTCGGAAGCTCCTGTCTTCTCCAGAATATGTAAGCGCCCAAACAAGAATTGTCAGCGCAATAGAGGCAGTTGGAAACCAAAAATCCAAATAACGCAGCGGGGTAAGCGGTTGGAGCCAATATACAGAAAGAACACTCAAGGCGAGCAGGATCCCCGTTGTATATTTGCGCGGCCTGGACCAACCAACCAGTAGCCCTGCCAGGCTGAATGCGAAAACGTAAAGAAGGCTCATTCTAAAATCCTTGATAAATCCACTGCGGTGCTTTGTCCGCGGTGAAAATCAGGATTGCGATAATTATCAGGCATAAAAGCATAGCATAGAGATTCTCTCGGGAAAATATTTTTCTTGTGAATTTTCGCATGAATCTCTCTTCCTCACTTCGAAGAATAACCGCACATCTTTGCCTCGCCTTGTTCGCTGACAACAAGGAATTTCCGGTCGGCGATATCGATCACGAGATCTTCTGCGCCATAATTCGCCGTGATTGAGCCAGAACATGAGACTATGAACCCATCTTGGTCCTCGCTGAATGTCTTACAATCCAGGTTTTCCAATGTCAGTTTTACTGCGGCAAACGAATCGAATTCGACTTTAGCCTGTGCCTCCCATTCGGGGCAAGACGCTGTGATCATCCGGTTGAGGTCGCGATCGACGAGCGCTTGCAGATATTCTTCGACTGCCTCAGACGCCCTTATCGATGATGAGCTCGAGCATGAGCTCAGGACGGATACCCCAAAAATGAGTGCTGTGAATAGAAGTCTTTTACCATTTTTCATCCTGTACCTTTTCTGATTAACGAAGATCGACTGCGGCAGTAATTTTACCAAGAATGGAGATTATTTTCACAACATGCAAATCCACCCCGATTCCGTTTCGGAAAGATGTTATCATTTCTGAATTACGGTCAAAAAGGACCTCTCAATCATAACAGAGCAATCCTTCTGTAAAAAAGATTATCCATAGCATTTTGAATGGCTGAATCTCTCTTAGGATTTTCCCTACAGTTTTCCTATCTTTTCGATCATATCACGGTCAGTAATTTGATCGATATGGCCCTGGTTGCGGTGGTATTTTTTATCGTCTTTCAGGCGCTATACCAAACGCGTGCTTTGCAGCTGCTGCGTGGTGTAATCATCGCGGCGATACTCGGAGGAGGTTTACTTGTTTTACTGCCCTTGAACACGCTGAATTGGTTGGTCCGATATGGATTATTGGCCGGTGTAATTGCTTTACCTATCCTCTTCCAGGATGAGCTGCGAAGCATCCTGGTTAAATTGGGTCGGATTGGTCAGGGCAGGGGAACGATCTCAAATTTTGATCGATTTAAAGATTCGTTGGAATCTGGAGTAAGACAGCTTTCACAGCGTCAAATTGGGGCATTAATCGTCCTTGAAGGTCAAACATTACTCGAAGATATCGCAGAAACTGGCATCCGCTTAGGAGCGGAGGTGCTCAGTCCTGAACTTCTGATGACGATTTTCACTCCCAAAACCCCACTCCATGATGGTGCAGTCATAATGCGAGGCGATCGATTGATTGCTGCGAGCTGTTTACTGCCAATCCGGACCGACGATCTGGGGGATTCTCAGCTTGGAACCCGCCATCGCGCAGCTCTTGGGCTTTCAACAAAGGTCCCGGACACATTAGTAATTATTGTTTCAGAAGAGACAGGTTGGATCTCGATTGCCTACGGTGGGCGGTTGTATCTGGATCTTTCACAAATTGAATTAGATGAGTGGATCAATCGCTTTGGAGCCCAGCTTGAAAATCCTGTCCGGTTTCAATGGGATTGGCTGAGAGGCGGGGGGTTGCGTTCAAGCTTCGTCAACGTGATGATTTCGGTTTTCCTTGCTGTTATAGCCTGGCTTATCGTCATATATCAGACGAACCCTCCCGCCCAAATCACGCTTCAGGGTATTCCCCTCAGCGTGGTTGGTACGCCGATAAATTCGATTGTGACTAGCGATTTGCCAGATTCTGTAAACGTTCAGGTCCAAACCACAGATGATCGGATAGGGGACCTATCGATATCGAGCGCCACAGCCGAATTAGATCTGACTGGGCTGGCTCCAGGTGTCTATTCAATTCCGGTTGAAGTGACTTTTACTGATCCCTACGTTCAAACGCTTTCTGTCAAACCCAAGAGCGTCGATACGACCTTGGAACAAATTTTGACTAAAAATGTAGCACCCAATGTGACAATCACTGATCTGTCATTATTGCCGACAGGGTATGTTGTTGAAGATGTCAGCCTTTCTCCGTCGCAGATAAGCGTTTCTGGACCGCAGTCAAAGCTGGATCAGGTTGCTTCAGCCCGGATTGAAATCACGATCGGAGACCGACGCGCAGTATTTCAAGAACAGGTGACTCCGATTATGGTCGATAGCGAAGGGAAAGTTGTAGATGAAATCATCCCTGAGCCTGACCAGCTGGTCGCGACAATTTACATCCGTAAAACGTTCTTCACGCGCGAAGTCGGTGTCCAGGCTCAGATCGACGAAAGCAATTTGACTCCAGGTTATGAAGTAGCAGGTATTGATGTCAACCCTTCGACAGTAACCCTTGCTGGTCCTCAAAGCGTCCTGGATGAAGTTGATTCTTTTCTGCTCACCGCTCCAATCCTGTTGGACGAGAAAACATCCGATTTTATAACAGATGCACCAATTTTGATCCCGGAGGGCATTTCTGTAATCAATGAAACCGGGATGCCCATTCGAAGCGTTGAAGTTCAGGTGTCGATATCTCCTGATCAACGGTTATCTGGTAGTGGATCGAGAAGTGTTAATCTCAAGCCCAACAGATGATGCTGGAATTACAGTTAATCCAGGATGGGTCTCAGTATTATTAACTGGACCGCAGTTCCTGCTTAATGAGGTTGAAAAAGACAGCAATTTAGTTGTAGTAAAAGCATATGTTAACGGATACATCTCCTGGAATTTATCAAATAATTCCTCAAGTCCAGGCGCCTTCTGGTCTGCAAGTTCAGCTCTTTCCAAAAGAAGTCCAGGTCATAATCGAGTGATGGGTCGAAAAGTGTGCGATGATGAATAATCTACCTTCAAACACATATCCGCAAATATCTGAGGCGCGGCTTCTGAAGTTGAAAACCGCTGCAGGCGTTGGTCCCGTGCTGATCCTGACCCACGATAATCCAGATCCGGATGCCCTTGCATCTGGAGTCTCATTAGGAAAGCTATTAGAAACCTGCTGGAATATACCGGTTAGATTGGGTTATTCCGGTTTGATTGCCAGGGCAGAAAACAAGGCGATGTTGGAGTTGCTGACGCCATCCTGGAGGCGATTGGATGAGATTGGCGATCCTGATAGTTTTCCTGTTCACGCTTTGGTGGATACTCAACCAAATGCTGGCAATAACAGCCTGGCAGTGGATTTCATCCCGCAGATTGTCTTTGACCACCATCATCCGATCCGAGATGGATTAGACGCCGTATCATTTTTGGATATCCGGACGGAAATCGCTGCAACGTCCAGCATTGTCTATCAATATTTAGAAGCCGCAGGGCTGGTGTTAGATTCTGATCTCGCAACAGCAATTTTTTATGGAATCCAGACAGACACGCAGGGTCTTTCTCGTGGCGGGTCAGCTCAGGACCAGGAAATTTACTTTAAACTATTAGCAAAGATCGATCGAGAAAAACTGAGTAAAGTGATCCAGGCGGGGCTGCCGCGCGAATATTTTCAGGGCTTTAGCGATGGATTGCGGGCGGCGCGAATATATGGTCGCACAGTTGTCGCATATTTGGGCGCTTTGCACCGGCCCGATTTTGTTGCAGAAATGGCCGATACGTTGATTCGCCTGGAAAATAGCCTGGCTGTACTCTGCATGGGTCATCATAGAAATGTCTTTTACATATCTCTTCGAATCCAAGGATCGGTTGGAGATGCCGGGTTATTAGTTCAGCGAATCATTTCACCAGACGGGAAAGCAGGTGGTCATGGAACGATGGCTGGTGGCCAGATCCGAATTAAGGACCAATCAGCTGATGCGATCGCCGAGCGACTGACTGCGGATTTTTTGAATATGATGGGTGAGCAGGGAAAGGGTGAGTGTTTGCTCTTGTCAGAGGCGGATGGATAAATTCCTGACAATAATGAACGGATGTGACAAATGTCAATTGTCAAACAAATGGGAATCGTGGATAATATATTATTCATAAAAAAGTGAAAAAGCTAAAACGAAGGAGCATATTATGGTTGCTGAAATTATTGATGGAAAACTGTTGGCTGAACAGGTACGGCACGAAGCGGCTGAAGAGACTGCCCGATTGGTTGCTGCTGGGAAACCCCAACCAGGTTTGGCGACTGTTTTAGTTGGAGACAATCCGGCTTCAAAATCCTATGTGGGATCCAAACAGAAAGCCTGTGCTGAAGCGGGAATCGCATCCTTCGGCCGGACTCTTCCGGAGACCGCCTCCCAGGCGGAAGTCGAACAGCTTGTCAAAGAATTGAACGCAGATCCGCTTGTAAACGGTATCCTTGTACAGCTGCCTCTCCCCGGCCACCTGGATGAAGAGCGAGTCCTCAGCCTGATCGATCTAAATAAGGACGTGGATGGTTTTCACCCTGTAAATATTGGCCGGCTGGCTCAAAAAGGACGCGAGCCTTTGTTCGTGCCATGCACACCTGCAGGCTGCATCATGATGCTGGATAAGCTGAATGTCCCCCTGAAGGGCGCAAATGCGGTGGTGCTGGGACGTTCGAATATTGTTGGGATGCCAGTAGCCTTGCTTCTCGTCCGTCGCGATGCGACTGTGACAATCTGCCATTCCCGAACAAAAGACCTTCCGGGTGTTGTTCGACAGGCGGATGTGCTGATTGCAGCTGTAGGCCGTGCTCGGATGGTGCGCGGAGACTGGGTGAAGCCTGGGGCCGTAGTGATTGATGTCGGAATTAACCGAATTGATGATCCGACCCATCCAAAAGGATCTCGCCTGGTTGGTGACGTGCATTTCGACGAAGTCAAAGAAGTCGCCAGCGCGATCACCCCGGTTCCTGGTGGTGTTGGTCCAATGACCATCGCAATGCTGCTTCGGAACACGGTCCGCGCTTCGATCCTTCAGAATCCATAAACCAGAAAATATTGTTTATTGGAGCCCTGGTGGACTGTAAAAAAAACAAAGTTTCGCCAGGGCTTTTCAATTCGAATTTATAATTATCCAACCCGACTATCATAAAAATAGAGGTTAAGGTATAATCATCGTTCGTCTGTGCGGTCGCTCATGAGAACCGCATGGATAATAATATGAGAATTTTTCCTTGAAAGGGTTGTGAAGAAAACCGTATGGTTAAGAGAACATATCAACCAAAAATTCGCCGTCGTATGCGTGTGCATGGTTTTCGGCAGCGCATGTCTACACCGGATGGACGCAAGGTGCTAAAGGCACGGCGCGCAAAAGGCCGGTATCGTCTGACTGTTCTGATGAACAATCACGTCAAGAAAATCAACTGGAAGAGCTAAATCCGAGCGGAAGGGTGCGTTTGCGGAGACTTATTTCAGGTAGGTCGCCTGGGAATGCAGAAAAACCATAGTTTGGCACTTAAGGTTGAAGCGCAGATTTCGTTTACATGGTTCCTCCAGCTTCCAACGACTACGGCGATCCGGAAAGGTGGTTCGCCATCCGCTTCTGGTGATGATAGTTTTGCCGAACGAATTACAGACCTTTCGGATCGGCGTTGTTGCTGGAAAAACTGTTGGAAAGGCTGTCCAGCGTAATCGGGCGAAACGTTTGATCCGAAACGCTTTACAGCCGCTTCTCGCTTCAATTCCTGTGGGTTGGGACATTCTGTTCATTGCTCGAAAACCTTTGCCAGAATCGTCTTTTTGCCAGGTCCAGGAAGCGCTGAACTCACTCCTCCGCCGGTCAGAATTGCTGTCTGAAACGAATGAGCTCAAAGTCTGATAGAAGCTCAGCCGAAGCTGGATACAGATCCGCGTTTGCGTGATCTTCCTCTTCGGATTGAAAATGTTCCTCGCATCTTCCTGCTTGGACTCATCCGTCTCTACCAGATGACATTTTCCAGGGCTATGCCGACTGATTCCTGCAGATTTTACCCGAGCTGTTCCCATTATGGTTATCAGGCTATCTATAAATACGGTGCTCTCAAGGGAGGCTTGATGGCTGCCTGGAGAGTGTTAAGGTGTAATCCTTTCAATCGAGGCGGTTTTGATCCGGTCCCTTGAAGACTTTTAGAGCGAGCCTAACTGCAACAATCCGAGGATTGATCAAATCAAGAAAAGCGCAGCAAATGAAAAATAGAAATCTAATTTCCCTTTCCCTTACCCTAATTATCGCTGCCAGTCTGATCACTGGCTGCACTGGCGGCGCAGGCGTTGCAACAAGCTGGCCGGGTTTATTATGTGGACAGCGCCTCTAGAGACTGTTTTCATGGCTTTGAACAACCATGTCTATGCAGTCAATCTGACCAACGGTTCAGAAAAATGGCGCTTCCCTGCAAAAGCTGATAACAAGAAATCATTTTATGCTGCGCCTGTTCTGGCATCCGATGGTCAGCTCATAGTTGGAAGTTACGACTACAGCCTTTACAGCCTGAATCCCCAAAACGGTCAGCAGTCGTGGGCATTCTCCGAAGCGAAGGATAAATACATCGGACCCGTTTTAGCTGTTGAAAGCGGGATTTATGCACCAAATTCGGACTATTTCCTGTATGCATTAAATTCGAGTGGTAGTTTGCGGTGGAAATTTGAAGCAGAACATTCTTTTTGGGCCAGCCCGATCAGCATAGAAGATCAAGTCTTTGCTGCTTCGATGGACCATTCCATCTATGCTCTAAGTTCCTCCTCTGGCGAGCAAGTCTGGAAATCTGAAGGCATGGGCGGTGCAATCACGACCTCCTTTGTATATGATCCGAAAGGCGTCCTGTACGTTGGTGTCCTGGGAGGTAAGTTCTCTGCGGTGAACGCTCTGGACGGGAAGACGCTCTGGCAAACCGATCTGAAAGGCTGGATTTGGGCAAAAGCCGTCCTGCTGGATGGGACTTTGTTCCTGGGCGATCAGGACGGGAATTTTTACGCGATAGACAGCCAGAATGGCGAAATCCTCTGGCAAATCCAGCCCGACCTGACCGAAACGCGTTCGATCCTCTCGACAGCCGTGATTGCGAACGATACCCTCTATTTTGCTACAGAAGCAGGGATCCTGTATGCTGTTGATCCACTGAATGGTAGCGCAAAATGGAGCAAAACCATCGGCGGCAAGATTTATTCAGATCTGATTCTGGTTGAGGACACAATCCTCGTCGCCCCGAATGAATTCGACCACGCGCTGATCGCAGTCGACCTTCAGGGTAATACTCGATGGACTTATGCGCCGGTAAAGTAAGCTAAAAAAGGATAATCGTTATGTGGGAAACAATCATCATCAATCCAATGGTGAACACGCTCTCGTTTATTTACAACTTGATTGGAAATTTTGGGATCGCCATCATCCTGTTCACCTTGCTGATCCGCTTGATCACGCACCCGCTTACGGTGCAGCAGATCCGCGGTACGCAGAAAATGCAGGAGATGCAGAAATCTAAAGAATATCAGGCGATCCAAAAAAAATATAAAGATGACAAACAAAAGCTTCAACAAGAACAAATGAAGCTTTATCAGGAGATGAAGATCAACCCCTTAGGCTCCTGCCTGCCGATGCTGATCCAATTTCCGATCATTATTGGTTTGTATCAAGCGATAATCCGCCTTTTAGCAGCGACTCCGCTTCAGCAATCACAGCTCTTTACTAATCTCTATCCATTTATCGATATTTCCAGGTTGCTGCCTGTAAATAATCAATTCTTGTGGATGAACTTGAATCAGCCGGAACGGATCTATATTTTTGGGTTTGGGATTCCACTGCTGGCCATCATCGTGGTCATAACCACCTATATGCAGTCGAAGCTCATGACACCTCCTTCGCAGCCAGGCGAACAGGGTGCCCAGATGACCCAGGCGATGAACCTTTACATGCCCTTGTTCATGGGATACCTGGCATTGACCTTCGCATCCGGATTGTCTTTATATTTCATCACCAGTAACGTTGCCTCCATCGTTCAATATGCTGCGATGGGAAAAGTGAACTGGAAGAATTTGCTCCCTGGAAAGAAAATGTAATCGGAGAAATCCTGATTGCCGAGATAGAAATGGGTAATCGTGAGGCAGAGATGGAAGAAAAACGAACCAGTTTAGAGATCATTGCTCCATCGGTTGAAGAAGCAGTAGCAAAAGGATTGTCAGAATTAGGATTGCCAGAAGATCGTGTCGAGATCGAAGTCCTTGATTCTGGGAGTAAGGGGCTTTTTGGACTTGGATTTCGCCAGGCACGCGTTCGCTTGACCATTAAACATCTGCCCATTCCGAAAGTCGAGTCTGAAGACCCCTATCTGAAGGTTCAACCTGAAGAAAGCGTCGCCACTATAGTTCGTCCCATGGACGCAGAGTTCACCAACCAGCCGTCCCCGAAGCCAGAGACCGCGCCTGCCAAAACGCCGCTTACTGCGTTAAATAAATCAACAGCAGAAGACGAGAAAAATGAACAGGACGAGCAGCTGCTGGTCATCGGTCGCGAGGTCGTCCAAGAATTATTGGATAAGATGAATGTAAAAGGTATGCTCAAAGTGCGCTTTGGGGAGCCAGAGGATCCAAAGGATAGAACACCGCTGATAGTTGATATTCACGGTAACGATCTAAGCATTTTGATTGGACCGAAAGCAGAAACGCTTAATGCTCTCCAGTACATTGCCGGATTAATCATTGGTAAGGAAGTTGGACATTCAGTCGCGCTGGTTGTAGATGTTGAAGGGTATCGAGCCCGCCGATCCCAGCAAATCCGATCTTTAGCACGTCGGATGGCAGACCAGGCAGTTCGAACGGGTCGCCGTCAGGTTCTTGAACCGATGCCTGCCAATGAGCGCCGGCTGGTCCATATCGAGTTGCGCGACCATCCAGATGTAACCACAGAGAGCGTCGGTGAAGACCCTCGCCGGAAAGTCACGATAAACCCGAAGTAATCTTGATTGTCGCTTGACCAGACAGAAAGGCGATGGTAAAATCCCGTCGCTCAATTGATTTTGCCCCCATCGTCTAGGGGACCAGGACGCAGCCCTTTCAAGGCTAAAACCAGAGTTCGAATCTCTGTGGGGGCACAAAGCAAAAACACCGCCGGTTAACACCGATGGTGTTTTTTTTGAGTAGTAACAGCCTGAAAGGTTATTCATTCAGAATTGCCAGTAGTTCCACCGGTTGCACAACCTCCATTGGCTCTGGTTGAAAGTCGCGCACATTCCTGCGTCAATAAATAGTCTGCATGAATCTGGAGCGCAGTCATCATTTGAACTGCATCTTCAAAATCTCGAAAAGGTAGGTTTAGGGCTTGTTCAATCGTATTTTGGTCAACCGGCGCGATTTTGAGAAACTGCAATAAACTGGTCAACGTAACTCGGGCTTGTTCGGGTGATTTATCCTTAGCAATCAGATAAAACAGTGTGGTCACGGAATAAAACTTGATGAACCGGTCAACGATATTGTTGAGCGGTTCTTTTCTTTTTAAACCAGTTATTATTGATGTAAAGCGGCAGAACCTGAAAACGAACTAATGCGAAAGCGGTCTTCGCAGGGTCGTTCCTATAGCGACAATTCTTTCTCGTGATTTAGGTGACTGCCGGTCGAAGCTTAGTCTTGCTAGGTTGCTCTTTCGAAGGGTCGACGTTTCAACGATTGGCAGACCATCTGCCCGGCGCTCGCAAGAAGAGAGTGAGCTAAAAACTGAAGAATTTTTTCTTTGACTGCGTAATCATTATATTTCTGAATTGACAACCGCAGCTTCCAATATCAGCTCCACCCGGTATAAGTCTTCTTCCCTTCGGGGGGTAAATTTAAATTTTTCGAACAAGCGAAGCATGTCCTCGTTGTCCTCGAGAACATACGCATACACTTTCTTTATGCCGCGGTTCCGGGCAATTTCCAAAATGTAGTGAGTCATGATGGTACCCAAACCCTGTCCCTGCCACGGATCACCAATGACAATGGCGTACTCGGCTGTTTCGTTATAGGGATCGGCGATGATCCTGACAACGCCAGCCATTTTTTTCTTGCCTTCTTCGGTAAGCTCGGCAATAATTGCCATCTCCCGGTCGTAATCTATCTGGGTATAACGGATCAGCATTTCATGGGTTGGTTCTTTGATCGGACCGAAAAAGCGGAATCGCTTCGTTTCAGCAGAAAATGTCGCTGAACATTTCCTCCTCCATTGGCTCATCTTCCGGTCGAATGGGTCTAAGCAACACTGATTTTCCACTCCTTCATCTGGACGGTCGTCTCGTACTCTTTGGGGTACGGACATATCACCATATGAGAGAACGGCTTGACGGTTTTTCCGGCTATTTTTTCATCCAGGATAATCTTGGCATCCAGAACGATGCCTCCGTGTTCATCAACGACAAACGGATTGATGTCCATTTCCTTGATTTCAGGAAAATCCATGACCAGGTAAGCAAATTTGTACAAAAGAAATTGAATTGCAGCCACATCCACAGCCGCCGTACCCCGGTATCCTTTTAGCAGGGTCGATATTTTCGTTCCGTCGATGAGCTTCTGGGCAAGGGACATATTCAGCGGTGGAATGCCAATATTCGTATCTTTGAAAACATCCACCGCCACCCCGCCCATACCGAAAACGATAACCGGTCCGAAAATCGGATCTTTCTTTGATCCGATCAGGAGCTCGTATCGTTTTTCGATCATTTCCTCGACATACATCCCGAATATGCGGGCATCAGGAGCACTTGATCGCACGGCATCCATGATCCTGTCATATGCCGGGTCAATTTCCTCTTCCGTCTGAATATCCGAGACAACCCCTCCAATGTCCCTTTCATAGATAATGTCTGGCGATACGATCTTCATAACGACCGGAAACCCGATGTGCGCAGCCAATGCCCTGGCTTCTGCGTGGATTTCTGACCAGCCCACCTTTCGGAACCGGAATATCGTAATTGGTCAGGATCTCCTTGACTTCTGGCGCTGTCAAAATGATCCTGCCAGAGCGAGGCGATATCGCTGATTATTTTCCTGTTCTTGGCGGTATTGGGAGTAAATGCATGCGGGATGGTTGCTGGTGTCTCGGTGAGAAGTTTCAAGTTGCGCTGATACTCAACCATATTCAGAAATGACTTGACCGCATCTTCAGGTTTCTCATAGGCCGGTATTTTGCCTTGCGCAAGAATACGCCGGCCTTCTGCGACATCATCTTCGCCCATAAACGAAGCCAGCAACGGTTTTATATGAATCCTTTGGCGATTTCCACCAAATCCCTGGCCACGGCGGCTGCGTCCGTCATCGCCTGGGGAGTCAGAATTGCCAGGATGCCATCAACATTCTGGTCGCGCAGACAGGCTTTCAGAGCTATCCTGTAGCGGAGCGGATCAGCATCACGCGAGAATATCTATCGGATTGCCCCGGCTCCAGAACGGGGGCATATTTTCATTCAGGTATTCCATCGTTTCAGGGGACAGGTCTGCCAGATTGCCCTTCTGATCGATGAGGGCATCGGTGGCGATGACTCCCGGTCCGCCGGCATTGGTGACGATAGCCAATCTGTTCCCGGTTGGTCGTCTTTGCATGGACAGGTTCTTGGCGCAATCAAATAGTTCGGCAATACTGCCGACGCGAAGGATACCGGCGCGTTTGAATGCGGCATCAAATATCTGATTATTGCCGGTAATGCTACCTGTATGGAACAGTGCGGCTTTGGCGCCTTCCTGGCTCCTGCCAACTTTGAGTACGATAATCGGCTTGGTACGGGCAAAACTCCTGGCCGCGCTCATAAACCTGCGAGCCTGTGTCAGGGTCTCCATATAGATAAGAATGGCTTTGGTTTCCGGATCATTTCCGAAATAATCGATCAGGTCATGAAATCCAATATCAACCATCTCCCCAACGGAGACAAAATAGGAAAAGCCAACATTTTCCTTTACCGACCAATCAAGAACTGCGCTGCACAGAGCACCGCTCTGAGAAATAAATGCTATCCCGCCCTTATGCGGCATTTTGCGGGAAAAACTGGCGTTCAGGTTCAATTTAGGGCGGATAAAACCCAGACAGTTGGGGCCGAGAAGCGCCATGCCGTTTGATTCAACCGTCTGCTTTATTTGATCTGACAGCTTTTGGCCTTCTTCTCCTGTTTCGGAAAAACCTGCGGATATCACAACAGCCGACAGGACTCCACTTGCAATGCACTCGTTCACCATATCCGGAACAGTTGCAGCCCGCGTGGCAATAATGGCCAAATCAACCTTTTGAGGGATGGCGGCGATATTCGGATAAGCTTTCTCGCCCTGAACCAGATCACGGTTCGGATTTACCGGATAGACAGATCCGGAAAAACCGTTTGTGATCAGATTTCTAAAAAGTGAGTACCCGACACGTCCAGGTGTATCGGATGCCCCGATTACAGCGATGGATTTGGGATTAAATAATGTATTGAGCTGTTTGGCATTCATAAACCAGCATAGCTCGCAGTTGCATTAGGGGAATTCCATCAAATCCGCTGTGAATTATCACCCAATCGATATCATTTTATAGGTTGAATGTTGACAGGTATTGATTATAGCGCACAATTTAGATAGGACAATTTGACTGCAATTTGATGCCGCGAGATTTGTCGTAGGTCTGAGGTACAATTTGATTTTTCTCATTATTTCTTAGATTTAAATGAATCTGGAGCCACCTCGATCTTAAGAAGAGTCCATAATGTGAAATCAACTCAAGGGTGAAGGTAATATCACTGAAATGAATTTCTATTTCTTAATTGAGAGTTGGGTCCGAAGATTGTAACTACGATCAACTGGTTAAAGCATTAACCTGTTGAATAATAGGTGAGAATGATGTCAAGCTTCACGCGCACGATCCCAGCTTATAAAACGAAAGACGACCTTTGCGCCGTGCTTTCTCGGGAAGACTATTATGTTCCCCTTTCCTTCAAGCCGACAAAAGCACAGGCAGGAGATTTCATCTATTTGATTTTTCAAGGAAAAATTGTAGGTCGAGCAAAAATATCTTTTTTAAAAGCGGTAGATTCTGAGGATATTGCAAGGTCTTTAGAGTTTCCTGCTTGGGCAAAATGGGCAGTCTGGTATTCGGGAAAGTGGGAACAGCCTCCTCGGGAGATCGCAGTTCAGGGTCATCAAAGCGTCCGCTACCTGGAATCTCATTCGTTACTACATCTTGATAATGAAAAGTGGTAAATTCACCTGGTCGCGCTTTTATTGAGGCAAAATTTCCACCCATCCGGGCATGTATTTCGAACAATGGTTTCCAGAGTTTCCTTAACAGTGATAGTTATTTCATGGTTTACCCGATCTTTTTATCCTTGCGATTCCCGGCTTCTTTCTGTATACTTCCAGAGATTACATCCTGCTGAGACCGTGAAATTTCAGGTAGGTTGCAACAAATTAGTTGGATTTGATAATTCTATGGAATCGATCTGGAATCAATCATTTTGCAAAGGAGAAAGCGAATGGTCTTTTATCGATCTTGGCCATTTTGCCAGGTTTTATTGTGATAATGTACTGCACTCGCCTGGCTCTCTATTCCGCAGGAGTGGGGGCGCTGCTAGGCAATGGATTTCGAAGATCCCTGCCTGGTGCCCAGGAATGATTGTTCTATTTTTTCGTTCCGATTGGCTCGCAAAAGACGGGTCGAAAAAATAAATAAAATGGTTCAATCCAGCACAATGAGTCACGGGATCAATCGCCGCCGCATCATCCGCAGTTTTCTGATTATTGAAATGATGATCAGTGCTGCGGCGCTGGTTTTGATGCTAGAGACGACCGGCACTGCAGATCATTCCTTTCTCTTCGAGTATTCTCTAGTCCAGATAGCAATTCTCTGTCTGCTCTTATTTGCGCTGGTTGCAAGCGTCGGATTGGCAATCCTGGCGTTCCGCAGATCCTCATCCGAGAAATTAATTCAATCTATTGAGGAGACCCTGGACCGACCGAAACAAAAACCACGATGGTTGGCTCTCATCATAACCACCTTTGTATGCAGCATACTGTTCGTTTTCCTGCTCTTCCTGACAAGGGACAGTTTTTATGCTTATATATTTGTGCGTCTTCTCCCGATTGCCTTGTGGTTTGCTCTGACAACCTTATTGCTGCTGGTCTCGTTGATGGTTTGGGAGGGTAGGCGGCCGCAGATTTCTATCAAGACAATTGTGCTCGTCTTGCTTGTGGCTGGTGCAGGGATTGCCCTGTACGCTTATTTATGGAATTCCCAAAGTGCGATGTTCAAAGATATCTTCTTCATGCATCGTGAAGGCAAACGGCTGCTCGAGCTTAAAAACCCATATATCCGGGTTTTGCGGGGGGATATGCTTAATAACGAGAAATTTGCAACATTATTTCCCCTCTTTTATGAGCTCTCAGCTGGGGTGCAGCTGCTTGGACTGCATGATTTTCTTGCCTGGTTGAGTTTTTGGAAAGTGATCTTCCTGTTTGCATATGTCGGCATTGCAATGATGCTGTTCTGGTTGGCTTACAAAAAAGGTTACACCTCGCTCGCGCTATTTGGGGCTTTCTTCTGGCTGTTCAACCGCTGGACTATACTGATGATTGTCGACGCGGATATCGATTTCGTCCCAATTTTCTTTCTCATTGCTTCGTTGATCCTGCTTCCTCGACAACGACCGCCTGGCTTACCTTTTTTTTGGGCTTTCGCTGGCGATCAAACAAATCTCGATATTTATTCTTCCTATATTTCTTATCTGGGCCTGGCAGTCTGCCGAGTTGGACCGCAGCAAATATTTGCTTAAAGCGGCAGTCTGGATAGCAATCATCCCGTTCATTACCTCCCTGCCCTTCCTCATCTGGAATATTGAGGCGTTTACTAAATCGATTCTGTTTTCTGCGACCCGATTAGCTTATGCAGCGAACAAGACGCCGTCGCTGGATGCCCTGCTGGACTGGGGTGGGCTGCTGGGCAAGCTGCCCATGTTGCTGTTGATGCTTTTGATCTATTTTCATTTTTGGAGCTGCAGGGTTAAGCCATTGACTGCAGCCTTGCTGGTTATGGCAGTCTTTGTTGGTTTCAACTCGGTGTTCTTTTCCACATACATGGTTTGGTTGATCCCTTTTATACCGCTGGCAGCCTACGAAGTTGCTCATGGTCCTCCTCCGGTCGTCATATAGAAGAGATAGTTCCTAGCCCTGGCGGGTTCAAATTTAACATCGGAAAGATTTACCAAATCATCCAGGATAGAAAATTCCTGATCTTCGTACAGCGCTGAAAAAAACACTACCCTAGGATTGAAAAGGACACGATATTTGGGTCAAACGGGAAAATATAAAACCATAATGCGGAAGCTCCTCGTGAGTGAAAACTTCCCGATCGCGGTCTTGATCATCATCAATCTTGGGATCGGAGTTTTTCTATTTAAGGATTATGGGGAATCTTGGGACGAACAGCTTCGATATAATTATGCAGAGCGCTCTCTGATGGCTTACACCGGTGCAGACAAGAGCTTGATCGACGAGAAAGGCGCATTCTATGTGATGATCGCAAAGCTGGGATCCGAGCTGCTGCAGAGAATTGACAGCAGCCTGAATCCAATCGAAGCCTGGCATTACATCCATTTCCTATCGTTTGTTCTCGGCCTTTTCTTTCTGTACAAGCTGTGCCTGAATTTCTTGAGCAAAACTGCGGCGTTCGGGACAGTGCTGCTGTTCAACACCCAACCTCTGCTTTGGGGGCATGCCTTCATCAATCCGAAAGATATCCCCTTTATGGCGTTTTTCCTTGGGAGTATTGCCCTGGGTTTTGAGTTGGTTGAAAATTTTTCCACCGTGCCCGATTCCCAATATGATTCTGCCCATTGGGGATTTTCAGACTTCAAAGCTGCCCTGCATGCTGATTGGCAGAGCCAGTCCCTCCTCCAGAGGTTTGTCCCACTGATCTTAGGTGGGAGCGCAATTGTTGGACTTCTCGTCTTGATCATATTTGCCGAGGGCATACGGGATTTGGTGGCTGCGTGGATTCGGGCTGCAGCTGACCCCTCTGCTACGGGACTATTAGGTTGGTTATTTTCCCGGCTGGCAGAAAACCGATCTGCCATCTCGATTGACTTATACATCCAGAAGGCACAAATTCTCTACTCTCGGTTTGTCATGGTTTACCTGGGATGCCTGTTGGTGCTACTCGTCTTCCTGGCACATCGCCTGTTCCCACACTCCATCTCGAAACTCTGGCGAAGGATATTTGCACCCATTTTTACTTCAAGTGCGAGTTCAGCTGGGAAATCTGCGCCTTTGGACTGCCGGAGTTTTTTTGGGTCTGTGCTCTTCCATTCGCATACTAGGCCCGGCTTCTGCAGTGCTGGTAAGCCTGTACTTTCTCCTCAAATGCAAATGGAAGGCTCTACCCGCGCTCGTCGTTTATGCCGCCGTTGGCGCGCTCACAATGGTTCTAACCTGGCCTTACCTGTGGGGAGCTCCGCTCCGAAATATTCTACAGAGCCTATCTGTCGCCTCCGAGTTCCCCTGGGAGGGGAAGGTCCTTTTTAACGGAGTCGAATATGCTCCATCAAACCTGCCGCGCAGCTATATGCCGGTTCTGCTTGCCCTCCAAACCCCTGAGCTGACGCTGATCCTGTTTTTTCTAGGATTATTTACTACTGCAATGGGGATCAAATCTCGATCTCTTGATTGGCGAAAGTGGCTGATCCCGTTGCTGTGGTTTTTTGTCCCGTTGCTTGCAGTGGTTGTGCTGAATCCCACCATGTATGACAATTTTCGCCAGTTCTTCTTTATCCTTCCGGCTGCCTTTCTTTTTATCGGCGCCGGCTTGGATTGGATTTTTGGTCGTGTTCGTAGCCCTGTTCTTATCTCCCTCTTGCTGGTAGTATTTGTCCTTCCAAATGTTGTAACCTTGGTCCAGCTGCACCCTTACCAGTACACCTACTATAACCGCCTGGTTGGTGGTCAGCAGGGCGCCTTCCGGAAGTTTGAAATGGATTATTGGGCGACCTCATACCAAGAGGCAGCTGATTTCCTCAATAAAACAGCACCTGGTGGTTCGACGGTAGTTGTGGTAGGTCCAAGTCATATAGTTGAACGCTACGCTCGCCCGGATTTGCGAATCGAAGAATATTCGGCGAAGAACCCAAAAGCCTTTACCCGATCCTTTTTATGCTGTTATTCTCACCCGCCACAATAAAGATCAAAGCCTTTTTCCTGACGCAAACCAGGTTTTCTCGATCGGACGAGGCAATTCGGTCTTTGCTGTAATTAAATATATCGTTCCGTAACAAAAGGTACTCCCTAACGCAATCCCCAATCGTGGAAACTAACATTTCGATAATTTGATACCCCGGTCGAAAATCAATGAAATTTTCTGCTAATCAGCGTCAACACCATTTATCGTTTTGCCTGGTTGTCGTTATTATGACGGCAGCTTCGATTTGGATCGGTATCCAAATCCAGGCCTTCAAAGCATACCAGATGGACCTGGACGAAGCTGTTCATGCAAATCGTGGACTGGATATCGCCTCGGCTTTGCTGCGCGGCTCTCCTTCTGCTTTATGGACCGAAACTGTCAAGCCAGAGTGGTATCCCCCGGCATATGGATATCTGCTTGGGGGGTGGATGATGCTGTTCGGTTTTAGTTTGCCGGCAGCAAGGATGTTCGCCCTCTTTTGCCTATTTTTTATTGGGGATCGTCCTATGGCTCTCTGCCAGAAAAGCCTTTCCTGAGGCGAACCCATTTTTGTACCTGCTTCCACCGCTGTTCTTGGTTTCTGATAATCAACACGTCATCCACGCCTCTCTAGTCATGCTGGAGCTGCCGGCTATCCTGCTGGCGATGGCAGCGTTCCTTTCGCTGAACTATTCCCTCGAAAAACCTTCCACCTCAAAGTTTTTCGTCACCTCGGTCTTTTCGATGCTTTGCTTCATGACACGATACAGCCATGGATTGATCCTCCTCGGCAGCCTGGGTGTCTGCTATGCAGTTTTATTATCGACGAGATTCAAAGGTCGTGTTTGGCAGATAGGACTGGCCTGGGCGCCGGCTTTGGGTTTTACCATCCTCTGGTTGGCCGTGCTGGGACATTGGAAGTGGCTGCTGGCTTATTCCGAAGTCCAGGGTGGATCTACTGTTGTCTCCACGCTGAAAGGGTACCTTTTCTATCCTCGCCAGCTGCTCCTGGAATCTTCCGGTTGGCTGCCGCTGCTTTTCTTTTTAATCTTGATAATCTCATGGATCCGGAGGCGGTTTATACCTCTGGCGAACGTATCCTATTTGGCATTCTTTACAGTCGGACTGCTTGCCCTGTCGCTGCGTTCGTATAATATCGCCCGTTTTGGGATGGTGCTCTTTCCGCCCCTATGGATACTGGCCGTTGGCGGCGCGGCTCAGTTATTCGACGCAGTCAAGAGGTCTCAATGGCGAAATGCAGCTTTCGTCGCATGTTTAATCCTGCTCGCGTTCCTGGGTATAAAAAATCTGTTCACACTTCCCAATCGCCTGGGTTTTGCTTATGAGAACATGAATGCCGGTGTAGACCAGGCCTATAAATTTATATCTGAGACTGTGGAACCCAGCAGGAAGGATGAGATAAAACTGGTGATGTATGGTGAGAATGACAATTGGAATGCTCCCGCCTTGCATTTCTACCTGCAGTCCAGATGCATGGCTGATCGAGTCGAGCTGTCGAGCGATTGTTATCGGTGAGCGAGAAATCCGGAAAGGTTGGCCGCCGCGTGAAATCTCATCAGAAGTGATCAATCGCCGGTTTGAATATGTCCTGGATAATTCGGACTTTCTAGTGCTGTTTGGCAAAAAACCGGTTATCCGGGAAGGATGGCAAGAATTAGCTTCAAAATCATTTGAATTTGCCCGGTTTAGAAACAAACCTCAGCAGGTACAAGTAGTCATCCAAAAGAAATAAAAATGAATAGGATAATTGCAGACTTTCAAAGGATCTTTCCTAAAAATTATAGAGCTGCATATTTTCTTCACAAACAGCTTTATCAAAAGGATATTCGGATAGGGTCAATTTAACTATGATATGATACCGAGATACTGTCAGGTTCATGTTCGAATTCTTCGAACGTGAACCAAAAAACTCATTCCAAGGATGTTCAATGAACGAAAAAATCTTGATTGCCTATGCAACCCGGCTCGGTGCAACTGCCGGTGTTGCAGAAGCCGTCGGAAAGACACTGACCGAATTGGGTGAACAGGTGGAAGTGATGGAAATCAAATTCGTCCAGGATCTCTCCAACTATCGGGCCGTTATTGTTGGTAGTGCGATCCGGGGTGGAGAGCTGTTGCCAGAAGCCATGGAATTTGTTAGAGCGAATCAGGTCATCTTAAATCAGAAACCATTCGCTGCATTTCTTGTGTGTTTGACGCTGGCAATCTCGGATGGAAAATATCTGGATCAAGTAAAAGGTTTTATGAATCCGATCCGGGTGCTGGTAAAACCGGCGAGCGAAGCTTATTTTGCTGGTGTTTTGGACATCAAAAAGATCCCTAAAATCAGCGACCGTCTGAAATTTCGGATCAGCGTTCTCACCGGAGTGTGGAAAGAAGGAGACCACCGGGATTGGGATGCTATCCACACCTGGGCGCTGAACTTGATGCCATATCTGAGCAGTTGAGTGAAATAATGTACGAAATGCGTGGCTCCTTCTTTTTCTGATCTTCGGAGATTTCATGGAACCCTCAATACAAAAAGATCAAAAATGTATAATCGTTTACGATTCAGTCTTTGGAAATACCGAAAAAATTGCCCTGGCTATATCTGGAGTGCTCAATTCTGTCGTTCAAACCGAGGCGATCCCTGTCTCAAAAGTCCTTTTGGATAACCTTTATGGAGTAAAACTGCTCGTTATCGGCTCACCAACGCGTAGTTTTCGCCCAACTGAAGCGATAACCCGTTTTTTGAAGTCCTTGTCTAAGGAACAAGTTCAAGATTTGAACGCTGCAGCATTTGATACCCGGATTGATCTCCGGACCATAGAATCTGGTGCATTGCGATTTATTGTTTCAAAGGGGGGCTATGCCGCCAGGACCATCGCGAAAGAACTCACTTC
>CAWBGK010000017.1:2500-5000 GCA_963788305.1 uncultured Chloroflexia bacterium | reverse complement strand
CAAAACCACAGGTCTCTGCGAAGCCGAAAGGCGACGTATAGGGGCTGACACCTGCCCGGTGCCGGAAGGTTAAGGGGAGAGGTTAGGCGCAAGCCGAAGCTTTGAACCGAAGCCCCGGTGAACGGCGGCCGTAACTATAACGGTCCTAAGGTAGCGAAATTCCTTGTCGGGTAAGTTCCGACCCGCACGAACGGTGTAACAACTAGAGCACTGTCTCAACGAAGGACCCGGTGAAATTGAAATAGGCGTGAAGATGCGTCTTACCCGCAGCAGGACAAAAAGACCCCGTGGAGCTTTACTGTAGCTTGGCATTGAGTTTGGGGACGATCTGTGTAGGATAGGTGGGAGGCAGAGAAGCTGGGGCGCAAGCCTCGGTGGAGCCGACGGTGAAATACCACCCTGATCGTGTCTAGACCCTAACCCCACACCGTAAACCGGGTGGGGGACCGTGCCAGGTAGGCAGTTTGACTGGGGCGGTCGCCTCCCAAAGAGTAACGGAGGCGCCCAAAGGTTCCCTCAGGTTGAATGGAAACCAACCGGAGAGTGTAAAGGCATAAGGGAGCTTGACTGCAAGACCAACGCGTCGAGCAGATACGAAAGTAGGGCTTAGTGATCCCACGGTACCGAGTGGAAGGGCCGTGGCTCTACGGATAAAAGCTACCCCGGGGATAACAGGCTGGTGAAGTCCAAGAGTTCACATCGACGACTTCGCTCGGCACCTCGATGTCGGCTCATCGCATCCTGGGGCTGGATAAGGTCCCAAGGGTCGGGCTGTTCGCCCGTTAAAGCGGTACGCGAGCTGGGTTCAGACCGTCGTGAGACAGGTCGGTCTCTATCCGCTGTGGGCGAAAGGGATTTGAGAGGAGCTGCCCCTAGTACGAGAGGACCGGGGTGGACGGACCGCTGGTGTGCCAGTTGTCGTGCCAACGGCATAGCTGGGTAGCTAAGTTCGGCAGAGATAACCGCTGAAAGCATCTAAGTGGGAAACTTGCCTCAAGATTAGATCCCTCGTCCCGGAAGGGAGTAAGGCCGCAGGGAGACTACCTGCTAGATAGGCGGCAAGTGTAAGTGCAGTAATGCATTGAGCTAAGCCGTACTAATGGCCGAGGGCTTCCCCGTGGTGCGGAGAACTCGGGACTTTTCGTGGGAAAAAGGAAGCGCTGGAATACGGACACACATTATTTGGGAGTAAGCATAACAAGTGAGAAGAAGTCTCTTGGTGATTGGAGCGACGGAAGTACACCCGGACACATCCCGAACCCGGTCGTTAAGGCCGTCAGCGCCGATGGTACTTGGGGGGCGACCCCCCGGGAGAGTAGGTCATCGCCAAGAGACTTTTCTTGTCTCGCAGACCCTTGACACTGCAAGCCAGGACGGGTAAAATCCAGCCTGCTTAAATCAAGGCAGCAGCACCTTAACAATTGAAGAGTGATAGGAAGCCTGGTAAGGAAAAACAGAGTAAGAACCGTTACGTATGCAGGAATGCATATGAAAAAGAATTAGCGGAGAGTTTGATCCTGGCTCAGGATGAACGCTGGCGGCGTGCTTAATACATGCAAGTCGAACGGGAGACTAGAAATAGTTTTTAGTGGCGAACGGGTGAGTAACGCGTTGGTGACCTGCCCCGAAGAGAGGGATAACAGTTCGAAAGGACTGCTAATACCGCATAATATCTTGGTAGTTAGAGAGCCGAGATGAAAAGGAGAAATCCGCTTTGGGAGGGACCTGCGTCCCATCAGCTAGTTGGTAGGGTAAAGGCCTACCAAGGCGAAGACGGGTAGGGGGCCTGAGAGGGTGACCCCCCACACTGGCACTGAAACACGGGCCAGACACCTACGGGTGGCAGCAGTAGGGAATATTGCACAATGGGCGAAAGCCTGATGCAGCAACGCCGCGTGCGCGAAGAAGGCCTTCGGGTCGTAAAGCGCTTTTCGGGGAGATGAGGAAGGACAGTATCCCCGGAATAAGGCTCGGCTAACTACGTGCCAGCAGCCGCGGTAACACGTAGGAGCCAAGCGTTATCCGAATTCACTGGGCGTAAAGCGCGTGCAGGCGGCACGATAAGTTGGATGTGAAAGCTCCTGGCTCAACTGGGAGAGGACGTTCAATACTGTCGAGCTAGAGGACGGCAGAGGGAGGTGGAATTCCCGGTGTAGTGGTGAAATGCGTAGATATCGGAAGGAACACCAGTGGCGAAGGCGGCCTTCTGGGCCGTTACTGACGCTCAGACGCGAAAGCTAGGGGAGCGAACGGGATTAGAAACCCCGGTAGTCCTAGCCGTAAACGATGTAGACTTGGTGTAGGTGGTGTAAAAGCTATCTGTGCCGAAGCTAACGCGATAAGTCTACCGCCTGGGGACTACGGCCGCAAGGTTAAAACTCAAAGGAATTGACGGGGGCCCGCACAAGCAGCGGAGCGTGTGGTTTAATTCGATGTTACACGAAGAACCTTACCTGGGTTTGACATGCAAGTGGTAGGGAACTGAAAGGGGACCGACCCT